>CBINHN010000001.1:0-507033 GCA_966250485.1 uncultured Sorangium sp.
TCGATTTCCTTCGAGAAGGGGTCGCTCCTGAGGCCGAAATGATCGAGGAAGGCGCTCATCAGAACACCTCGTCTTCGACGGCGGGTTTTCTGCCGACGGCCTGATCTAGCAGGGCCTTGGGCGGATCGAATGCAACGGGTTTGCGTACCGGATGAGCAGCGTCCGAGCACAGCTTGGACCGAGATTTCTGCACGTTGGCCTTGGCCATTCTCCGTCATCATTTCCGTTTGGCTCACCAGCGACAGAGGGTCGTTGGGATCCGAGACGACCACCGTGCTCGACCGCGTTGCGTTCGAGGTCAGGCCCAACGGCGTCACACTCTGAACCGAGCGGCTCGGGTCGAGGAGACCGAAGCGCGGATCCGGCTTGAGCGTGATGACGGTCCGCGTCCCGTCGGCGCCGGTTCTGATGATGCTGCCATCCGGCGCGGTCACTTCAGTGCTGAAAAGCCCGCTCGGTTGAGTGACCCGTCGTTCAATCGCGCCATTCGCGAAGGACATGGTGTAGCTCGTGGTGTGGCCCAGCGCCGTGGTCTTGCTGACCACGTGGCCACCATTGCCGGTCTCGACGCGCGAGAGCAACTTGGAGCCTCCTGCGGGATCCGAGTCCTTCTTGAGGCGGCCATCCGATTCATACTCGAACTGGTAGAGGTTCCCTCGCGCGTCCTGCTCGCTCGTGAGCAGGCCATCAACGCCATAGCCGAGCTCGACGTACTCGCCGAGGGGATTGCTGACAGTAGCGAGGTAGCCGTTGTTGTTTAGGGACAGTTGTGTTCTTTGTCCGTGCGGACCAACGATAGCCGTCGGCACGCCCGCCGCATCCCGCTCAACTTGCGTCACGCTGCCGTCAAAGTCCGTAATGGCTGATAGACGACCCGCTTCGTCATAACCAAAATCGTAAACCACCGCGTTCGTGAGCGTGTTCACCGTGCGCAAATGGCGACCGCGCGCGTCGAACACATCGACTTGGTTCAGTCCCCGGTTTGGAATGACCAGGTCTGTGGCCCCAATGCCAGGCAGCGAGCTAGTAACCTTTCGGACGCGGCGCGCGCCGCTGTCCGCAACCAGCAGCGCCTGATCAGGCGCGACCGCGAGCGCTTGGGGGAACACCAACTGAGCCGCGACAGCCTGGCCACCGTCCCCCGCATCCGCGTCGATTCCAGAGCCGGCAAACGTCTGGATGATGCCCCCGCGAACCTGCCGAATACGATGATTGAAAGCGTCTCCAATCAACAGGCTGCCATCCGCCGCGATCGCAATGCTCGACGGACGATTCAGCTGCGCCTGAGTTGCGGGCCCGCCGTCACCGCCGAACCCGGGGAACGCGTTGCCCACGACGGTTTGGATAGTGCCATTCAGCGCGATGCGTCGGACAACGTGGTTCGAGCGATCCGCCACGAACACGTTTCCCTCTCCATCCACCGCAACGCCCACAGGATCGAAGAACGTGGCGTCGACAGCGGGGCCGCCATCGCCGCTGTATCCGATGCTCCCGGTCCCGATCAGGCGGACGGTATCCGGCGGACTCTGATCGAAGGATCTCTCGAAACCTTGAAACAGGAAGGCCTGATTGCCGGCGTCAATCGCAGCCGCGAAAAGCGATGCCGGACGCCTGTGTTGATGAACGCGCGGGCGAAAATGTCCATGGTCGCCGCCGGGCGCACCCACGCCTCGAGCGTCATCGCCGTAGTGAGATCGAGAGACGCGCTCGGGCCACGGTGATCCACTGCCCCATGCCGTCGAAAGCCGCGGCGCCGCCGTGCTTGCCAGATGCACTCCACATCTCGTCAAGCAGCGTGCCATCATTGAACTGACCCGAGCTGTCCGCCGCGTACAACCCAGAACCTTCATCGAAGTTGTAAGCCGCCACCAGCCCCTCGCTGCTCAACGCCTGCCGTGAGCTAACGGTTGTTATACGGGGCTGCGGGGGCGCGCTGTGCCCAGTCTCCGTTCGGGTGCACGCTGCTACGGAAAAAAACGCGCTCCCACAGGCGACTACGCCCCATAATCGACGCAACACCATTGCAGACTCCAACCAGGTCCTTCCCGGCAACATCAATTCGATCATCGAGAAGCAACCCGCCTTCAGACCAAAAGCACGACCACTACTCTTCTGCGAAACTTAAGACTCGAACGAGAGCATCACGCTCCGGAAACAACGCTGTTAATGACCCAACAGCGCACCTGCTTGAACAGCGCGCAATGAGAGCCTTGCGTGAGCCTTTACGCCGCGTAGCTATGACAGCTTCTTCCTCCATGCGGAGATGGCTTCGAGTTCCACGTCTTCTCCGCGGATGGCCTCGAGTCCTCCGAGGCCCCAGCTCTGTATGCCGCGTTGGATTTCGCCGCACGCCGCGGCGACGCGCCACAGCGCCGCGACATGTTCCGTCACGTTCGGCGCGAGCTCCAGTCCGGCGAGTGGGCGCGAGTGACCCATCGCAGCGAGCAGCAGTTCGACCTCTTGCTGGAGTCGTCGCGCGTCCTCACAAACCCCGCGGAGCTGCGCGCATATTTCGTTGACGGCGGTCTCGAGGGCGCGCAGGTCCCCGAGCGCCTCCGCGTCGGCAAGCTGGAGCCACGCAACGACGGCGCGCATCGTGTCGACGCGCCTCACCACCGCTCCCTCCCCCAAACGAAGCGTCCCCTCATGACTTGGTCCGACCCTGCACCAACCTTCATAGTTCCCCATCGGCCGGGACCCCAGAGAGTTGCGGAGCGAAGCTCTTGGAGATTGCCCCTCGCCGTTCGAGCGGGGGCTTGGTCGATGCTTCGGCTAGGTCCGCCACTTTTCTTTACTCCGCGTTCGGCGCCTGTAGGCTCCAAGAACGCCCGCCGCCCACCGAGGTTCGAGCTCGGCTACGCGCATTGCTTGGGCTTGGCCTCGGTGCAACCCGCGTTCGAGCCGAATGCGCGCGTTCACTCAATATCCGCAGAACCGGAGAGCGGTATAGAACGTTCTTGCAGAAATCGACGAGCGACACCCACTCGAAACTCCCAGCCGCCTCATCAATGCCCGCTTTAGCTCAGCGGCGAGCTTCCGGGTTTGGTGGACCCTGCGCTCGACACCGGCGAATGCCGCCAGCGGCGTGCTTCGTCGCGCCGCCGTTGGTCGGTGGCATCGGGAACGATGAAGTATAAGTGCGCGGTGTTGCGGCGCCGTCGTCTCGCGGTCGTAACCACGGACGACACTCTACCCATGCGAGTTGCTCTTGACGCCAGCGCTAGAGTGGCGCTCAATCCAAACTGGGATCGTGAAGGATAGGAATCAGGATCTTGCCACTACTTGCTCGGTGCCGGGCCTTGCAGGAATAGAGGTTACGTACATTAGAGACACGGCGCGAAACTGGCGTTGTTTGAACCTGGAGTTCGGGGTTGGCGCATCCACCGGCTGGTGCGGCGAAATCTTCCACGGTGGTCGTCAGCGGCCGGTCAGCCCAGACATCGCGCTCTGCGCGGTTCCGGGAGAGATCGTTACGACGCCCGTCGTGCGCAAGCGCGGAGATTTCAATCTCGTGATGTTCGAGCCAACCGTGTTCGTAGACTACGTCGTCGAGCACGACGTGCGCGCGGCGACTGGCTGGCCGGAGAACGCGACGACGATGTCCTCGTCTCTCAAGGAGCGACTGATGGCACTCGTTCGCTTGCCTGCGTGCGCACGCACGGCGATGGAAAGCCAGTCCCGAGTGGTGAGCTTCTTCGAGCGCGCCGTTCCGGAGCTCATCCGCTGCAGCGCCCCGCAACCTACTCTGGGACGGCAGGCCGCGAGGAGAATCCGCGAGTATCTACACTCGCAGGAGGGAGTCAGTGTGGATTTGCAGACACTGGCGCTGAAGCTCGGAATGAGCCGATACCAAGTGCTCCGCACCTTCAGGGCCCAGTATGGTCTGTCGCCGTTGGCCTATCAGCTCTGCGCCAAAGTGGCGGCTGCCCGCCGGTTGTTGAAGGAGGGGCACTCGCTGACCCGCGTCGCTGCAGACTGCGGGTTCGCTGACCAAAGCCACTTCGGGCGACACTTCAAGAAGCTGACCGGAGTCACACCGGGTGACTACGCGAACATCTGGCGCGAACGGACCGGCAACGCTCAGCACAGACGTCGCCAGATCGCGCAAAATCTAGGTCCGCTGGCGATGACCGATTCGTAGCCTACTTCGACTCGCGGCTGCGCTCCGCGATGTTCGGCTCGTACCCGAGCGCGCGACACGCCGTCACCAACTCACGTTCGCGTTCCGGTGAATCCGGAACGTCACCGGGATTGACAGAGAAGCTGAGCCGCAGACATAGCCGCGCCATGAAGAACGGACCCTTCTCCTCGCGAATCGCAGCTATGAGGCCGTCTAGTCTTCGACCCATGACACGCTCGGCTCAGGCGATACCGAAGAGGGCGTAGACCCAGCCCGTATAGAAGGGGCGACCGTGACGATAGCTGCCAATCTCACCGTTGGCGACGATGCCGAGCTGCCGGCGCGACTTCAAGTGACGGCGGAGCTCGTTGTCTTCATGAGCGACCTCAGTTCCCAGCGTAAAACCGCGCAGCGAGCAGGAAAACGCGATCACCGCTTCGAGCTCCTCGCAGCCGGCGTCCTCTTTCAGCATGCTGGCAGCCTCTTCGATAGCGCGCATACAGCTCGGCCGATCGATCTTTACGACGGAGAGCGCCGTGCCTTTTCGAGCGCCGAAGTAATCGATCGCGTAGCCTTCGGGCGTAAACACGACGGGCATGTGGCACCAGTAGAAGTCGCCCTCGGGGTCCGGCGCCGCGAGTGTTATGCCGCGCTCGATGCTCATCACCATGGGGTTCTTGGTGAACAGCGCCCGGGTCTCTGCATCCGCATCGCCGACCAGGAGGTCGAGGACTGCGTCCCGGGCTGGGCGGCGATCGATCTCCTTGATGAGCAGACCTTCCGCGTCCGTGATGAAGCCGCCTGGGCCGACCGGTTGCATACCATTTGCCGTCGCGAAGCCCATCTCCACGTCCGCGCCGAAGGTGAGAAGTATGCAGCCGAGCTTCTCTACTCGATCGCCAATGAAGGCGTGCCCCGGTTCGACCATGCCGGTCACGAGCATACCTCCACTCAACCCTGTACCCGCTAGCCTAAGTCTGGGGTTTACGGAGCGAATTCCGTCCAGCATCGGCTGATCGACGGCCACGAGCCCGGATGCCAAGCCGGTGCTCAGCAGGATGCCACCGCTACCGCGGCTACCCAAGGCCTCCTGAGCCTGCTTTGCCAAGCTGCGACCAGCTTCCAGCGGGCCATTGAGCGGACTGGGCACGAAGCCGACTCCGACCCGCAATCCAGCGCCTCCAAAGAGGATGGCCGCCACAGCTCGCTTGTTGGCGAACAGTGCATCGTAACGTTCGTTGCCGAACGTCAGACCGTTGACGGTGCCACCCACGACCTGAACGCCGGCGGGTACGCGCGCGCCAACCGCACGACTCGCCGCCTGAAGCTGGTCGACGGGATAGTTGTGCGTGACGAACAAGAGAACGACCACCGGCTGGGGGCACTCCTGCAGCGCGATGTCCAGCGCTTCGCAAGATGCCTCGACGAGGTCACCCTGCGTCGACACACCGATTCCGCTCACAGTCTTCATTCTCGTTATCCTCCCGACACAATCCAGCGCGCTCCGTCAGGACGTCGTGAACTGTACGTTACTTTCCTACCGTGTCATCAAGCCAATACCGAGGGGAGTATCTCTACATAGCAATCCCCTCGTGTCGAGGAAAGATTTCTAGATCCGCTCCGAGGATCCCATCGGGATCGAACTTCCTTTTGGCCAATTGCAGGCGCGGGAAGTCTTGCCCGAGTTGCCGCTGCCAGTCCAGCGAGGACATTGCTCCGATCGGGTAACCGATCGGGTAAACGCGAGCATCGAGCGTCGCGGCAAGCTCGTACAGAGACTTACATTGCGCTTCGAACCTTGCGAGATCTGGCGCACCGTCGATCGGAATATTCGGCAGCAGGTCAAAGAG
Source organism: uncultured Sorangium sp. (assembly GCA_966250485.1). Lineage (GTDB taxonomy): Bacteria > Myxococcota_A > Polyangia > Polyangiales > Polyangiaceae > PMG-095. The sequence continues at coordinate 5,971 of CBINHN010000001.1, forward strand.
ATACAGCTTCTCCTCTGCTGGCAAGCCAAGGCATGGCGTGTCCAATACGGAACGCCGCAGCGGGTACGTCATGACGTACCCATCGGCCAGATCTCGCGGCGAGAACAGCTCGAGCGCCGCAGAGATGATTTGCTCGGCGCTCGACGCGAGGACGAACAGGTCCATCCATGGATGGTAGGAGGACCAGGTGCCAGCCTGCTGCATTTCGAGGACCATTTGGCGCAGGCGAGTGGCGTACCCGAAGAAGGGTCGCTGCTCTCGCTTGATACGCTGCGCAGGAACCCCAAGGCGAGCCATGGCTTCCGCTTCGGAATCCGTGCGGTTGGAATAGCGGAGTAGCTCGATGTCGAACTCCCAATGATCGACCGCTGGCCGAACTGACCCGAGCACATAATCGAAGTCGTTCGACGTAGTAAGCTGCTCTTGCGCGGACAAAAACGCATGAAGATCAGGGTAGGCAACGTTGTAGACGGTGACCTCTTCTGCTGCCGGCTCTAGCTTCAGGCGCGCAGCGACGATGATCCCGAATTGCCCCAGTCCCGCCCGGCAGGCATCGAACAACTCCCGGTGCTCCTGACGCGAGCAGTTCAGTACCTCTCCGGCACCCGTAACCACCGAAAGTTCCGTGACGTTGTCCGTCTGCAGCCCGTGCCGAAAGGACTGCCCGCCGACACCTCCCACGGAGAGCGTACCTCCCACGCTCAACCCCAAGTAGTCCGTCAGCGTCGGCGGCGCCTGACCGTTCGCTAGGGTCCGTTCTAGAAGCACGTCCCAACGTAGCCCTGCGCCAACGCGCGCCCATCCGCTCCCCAGTTCGAGATGATCGAGGCCTCGCGTGTCCAGCACGATGCCATCCGTGACCAGAGACTGGCCGCGCGTGGTGTGGCCCTGCCCGCGCGCGACGAGCGGCACCTTCTGCTGACGAGCAAGGCTGACGGCGCGTACTACGTCTTGCACGGATCGCGCTCGGATCACCGCGCGGGGACGCATCGAGACGAGGTTGCCGAAGTCAGTGGCGGCCTCGCTCAATGCCCGGTCCTCGACCGAGTACTCGCCGTCGAACGCAAACGTCATGCTGGAGCGAGTCTAACGGCTAGTTCATGCAGTTCTCAAGCGCCGTTAGAACGCGCTCGCATTCGTCTTCCGTAACGCAGGGGTGCGGCGCCAGCCTCACGAGCAGCTTTCTGCGCTGATCGACGTCGATGCCCTGCGCGGCCAGCGCTTGTACGACACGCTCCGGATCGGATGGCCCGAGGCAAATGCCGCCGGCATGAGCCGTCGCCGCGGCAGGTGTGCGCACGACGAAGCCGCGACGCTCACAGCCGCGAATCAGATAATCGAGCAGCGCCGAGTTGCGTTCGGCGATGGCCTTGACGCCTACCTCCAAGACGAAACGAAGCCCCGCGCGCGCGCCGTAGATCGCCTCCATCGCTGGAGTGCCCTGTTGAAAGCGGCGCGCCCCGGCGACCGGCACGTAGCTATCGACGAACTCGTGCGTGTGTACGAATGCGTGCAGGTCCGCGTGACCGAACCAGCCGGGATACGCAGGAGAGAGGCGCTCGGAGAGGGCTCGGGCGACATACATGAAGGCCAGCCCCGTCTCTCCGCACAGCCATTTGTGCGTCCCGCCGACCACCACGTCCGCTCCAAGACTACTTACGTCGAGCGGAACGACGCCGACCGCTTGGTAAGCGTCGAGTATGACGATTGCGCCTACTTCATGAGCAGCAGCGATGACGGGCGCGGCGTTCAGAAGCGCGCTGTTGCGCGAAACCAGGGCCACCGCCACGGCCACGACTCGCTCGTCCAGGTGCTGCAAGATGTCCTGCTCGGTTATCGAGCAGTCGTCTCGTGACGGAACCACCACGACTTCGAAGCCGCGCCGCTCCTGCGCACGCCAAAGATGGAGCGCGGAGTGGAAATCGAGCTCGGAGACGATGATTCGGTTCCGGCGCGGGCTCGGCTGCAGCGCGCCAGCGATCGCGGCCTGACAGGCCGTGTTGCTATCGCGCAGCGCGACCGAGCCGGCCGGTGCGCTGAGTAAGCGCTCCACCAATTCGGTAATCTCTTCTATCTTGTCGAGCCAGGAGCCGAGCGCACGGTTGTGGAGGCGCCTGCTAGCGAGGTACTCCTCGATATCGCGATAGCCCTCGGCTGGGAAGGGTCCCATACATTGGGTCGCGAAGTAAACGCGCTCCGCGAAGATGGGGAAGCGCTCGCGGTGCTTGGAGAAGTCGACGGCGGTCATCGGAAGCACAGGGTGTAGAGGTCGTCGAAGTATTTTTGTGATGCGGCGACGACGCCCGCTGCGCCGCGCCAGGCCGCTGCTAGGCCGGGACCCTCCGCGGGCAGCAAGCGCGCGAGCTTCAAAGAGTCGCCCGCGTGATCGACCTCCAGTGACTCGTGGAGGTTCAGCCATTTCAAGGCTTTGGGGTCGAGCTGGTTCTGGCGCCGGAACTCCATGCCCAAGCGCGTGTCGGTCTGACTGCCGTAGATTTCGATCATCATCATGGCGCCGATGGTCTCCTCGTCCCCGGGGGTGAAGAGGTGCTCGCCGAGACGACGCCCGAATTCGCGGCCGGGCGCCAAGAGCTCGGCGTCGTCACCCTTCATGCGATGAGGCTCGAGCGCCTCGACTAGCTTGCGATAGAGCGCCTTGTGCGCGCGCGAGAAGTCGCCCTCCCCCATCTCGTCGTTCAGCTGCTTGACGATCAAGCAACGTGCGGCGTCATCGTCGAGCTTGGCGACGACCTTGGACAGCCGTGACGGAAACTCTTTCACGATCGCTTCCCAGAAGTTCGCGATCACGAGCCAGAGGTGCGAAAGGTTCACCGGCTCACGGCCGAGGCGGCGGAAGAAGGGGTGATCGTTCAGCGTGATCTCGTGCTCGTAGCGCTGCACGATCTCCTCCGCCGGCTCGCGGCCGCTGACCGGCAGCGGGAACGGCACGCGCACCTCCCCGGAGCCGCGCTGGTCCGCGCCGGCGCCGGGCTCGCTCGCGAGATTCGCTGTCTTGGCCGTGTACGCTTGCGGCGAGAGATACACGGTGACGCGCGGCTGTCCGCCCTCTCGACGCAGCGCCGCATAGCTGTGCATGCCAACCGACGGCGGCGCGGCGTTGGCCAGCGCGCCGCCCAACGCGTTCACGCTGTCCGTGTAGCGCGCCACCGGCAGCTGCTGGGACTCGAGGTAGCCCTGGATGCGCTGCGCCGCCACCGCGTCGTCGTCCGCGTACGCGGTGATCGGCACATACAGCGTGCGACGCACGAGCGGGCTCGACTCGGTCGCAATCAAGGCCGTGCAGGTGAAGAGCGGCCGCGCGAAGTAGGGACCTTCTGAGTCCGTGATGTTTCGAATGAACGCGCTCGCCTCACCGGGAGGCAGGCCGCCCTCGGCTTGCATCACCCGCTCCATGTCCTCCAGCGTGGCCGCGTGATGGCGCGCATACACCTTGACGCGGCTCTGCGCGCTGGGCGCTAGATCGAGCGAGAGGTACTTGAGCTCATCGAGCTCCATGCCCCGGCGCGTCGCGGCGGTGGCGTGAGGCCACGCGTTGCCGAGGCCGAGGCGCGAGAGCGCTTCCTCCAGCAACGCGGCGGCGCGGCCTTTGCCGCGCGCTTGCGCGTCGAGATAGAGCTTGAACTCCGGCTCGCGATCCGGCCAGAACGACACCGCGTGCCAGATCGCGAAGCGCGAGGAAGGGCCGGGCACGAACAGATCTTCGATGCGCTGAAAGCGCTCGAGCGAGATGGGGTACTTCGCGGCGATGCGTTCGGAAAGGCTCTTACCGGCAGCCCAGTATCGTTCGATGGACGGCGCGTCGGCCTGAGCCTCGATCAAAATGCGGAGCTCGGGCTTGCTGCCGAACACGACCGAGAACTCGTACGGCGTGTGATCGTCGCACACGTCCGATGGCCAGGCCGGGCGTGTGCGAATCACCTCATTGCTCCACGGCGCGGTGAGCTCGCGGAATAGATCGATGATCTCAGCCTCCTTACGAGCCAGGCCCGCAGCCCTGCACAGCGCCCCCAGCTGTCGCGACCCGCGCTCGGCGTGAGTCAATCCATTAGCTTTGAACGCAGCTGCGTGCATGAAACCTCCTCATTTTGATGCTCTGTCGAATGTATGGTCGGTGTCGCTTCGTTCACAAACCGACGCCGGGAAAGCCACGCGGCGGCCCGCCGGGCGCGCTCAGGTGACAGGTTGAACAATCATTCACGTTGCCCGGGAAACGATCCGAGCGACTGTGAACGAAGTGAACACGAAAATCGAGACCGTTGTCGGGCTCGAAGGAGAGCGGCGCGTGACAACCGAAACACGCCGTGCGGTCTCCAAGCCCGTGGTTGATCACCGCAAGCGAAGAGCGCTCCGTGTGACAATCGTTGCAGTGCCCTGTCTTCGCTTGAAACATGGTCGGCCGCGACGAACCCACCTGGATTGTCACCGTCGCGCCTCGATTCAATGCCTCTCCACCCCACTCGCGGCGCGCCTTAATGGCGGCGATGTAGGTTCCTGGTTTCGCGTCGCTCGGGATCGTCAACGTGCGAACGTCAGAGTTGGGCGCCTCCCACAACGCGGGGTCCTGAAAGCCGCCGATGATTTCGGGCAACGGCGGGATCACCTCCGCGACGCCGCTCCAGCCGTCGGACGCCACGGAAGCCACCGTGACCTGCGGCTGAAAAAATTCGGAAATATCTATGGTATCGAGCGGGTTCTTGAGCTTGTCCGTCGGCCCGCTCAACGCGAACAGCATGTTCCCTTCGCGGTGCTTCAGCGCATAGTAAAGGGTCGGATTGAGCGTCAGATCGAGGTAGTGCAGGCCTGACGGCGCGGTGCCGGCCATGAACTCTGCATACGTGGGGAGCTGCCCTTGCGGCGTCAACTGATGTCCCGCGCCATCCTTGAATACCAATCTGAACGAGACGGCATCTCCGGGCAGGTAATAACGACCATTCGCCGGCGGCGTGAGGACCTGCACCGAAGGCTCGAAGCCATAACCGAACGGAAAGTCGCGCGGCGCAGAGTGCGTCAACTGCACGGTGCGCTGCGCCAGAACGTCTTCCGACCATAACAGCTGCAGCTGGGTGGCTTTAGGAGGAATCTTTGCCGCACGCTGCTTGGGGTGCCGAGCTTGTCGCACTTGCACCAAGCCTTGCGCGATGAAGGCCGTCGCGCCGCTGCAGTCGCCAATGGCTTGACAGCCAGTGGTGATTTGTCGAACCTCGAAGCGCCGCACGAACCCGTCGTCCGGCGCTCGCATCTTGTCGTCCTCTCCTGCGAAGAAGAGCATCGGCTCACCAGCAACATGTCCGCGCCGGTCTTTGGGGATCGCTACGAACGCGCTGGTTCGCTCCATCCAGCGCGCGCCGCGATAAAAGCGCTGTCGTGTGTAGGTACCATCGCCAGGGCTCCTCCAGTCCTCTTCGACGAAATGAATCCCTCTCCAATCCAGGTTGGAGAGCTCGCTCGCATGAATTAGCGGCTCGATCCCTTCATCAGTGATGGATGTCACGGAGGCTGTAATGTCGATCTCTTGTAAGAAGCGCGGGGCATCACCGACCAGGTCGATCGGACGAATGGAGCCGTCCCGAAAAAAAAGGCTCAGCCCGATGGGATCTCGTTGAGCTGGGTTAGCCAAGAGCGTGCCAGTGGACAGCACTGGCAGCGCCAGAGCTACAGCAAGTACCGTTGAGCGCAGCATCGAGACAGTCTCCTTTTGGTTTCTTGCCAGTTCGTTCGAGAACGGCAGGCGATTTCAACGTTTAAGTGCGAACACGAGGCCATGTAGGCGGGCGACCGCCGCTCGGTCGCCCGCGCCCCCGACTCTACCAGCCCGAATTATTGCCGAGATCACGAACAACTGCATGAAATTTCGTCGTCGCAATTCCTCATTAGTAACCCATGAGGAGGAACACGAGTGCTGAGTCGCACCGTTCTCTGCACGCGCCACGACACATGCATGCGAGGAGTCGTCGCCGTCGCGCGGCGTCGCTGAGGTGCGACAACGAGCGACGTCGTCGCTGTGACGCTCACATGCACGCTGCGCTGCCAGGGCGACTGAGCGCTCAAATAGGCCTCAACCGTGCTGTCGCTGCAGGCGCCGCCGCGCGCGCCAGTCCCTCGTGTTCAGTGCGAGAAGATCGCTTCGCCCTTCTCGGCATCGAAGAGCTGCACGGCGTCGGGTCCGCCGACCGCCGCGCGCGGCGGCTGTTCACGCACGATCAGCTCACGGTTTCGAAGCGCCGCCGCGGCCCAATCCTTGTCCGCCGTGACCTTCTCCTGCGCGACGTCCCGCGAGAAGAGCTCGCTACCGTCGTAGCGCAAAACGTGGAGCCGGAACTGCCGCGGCTGGCCGCTGCGCTCGACGACCGTCAGCAGCGCCAACCGCTTGGCAGTGGCCGCAAAGTCCACCGGCACGAGACCGGTCCGATGCGTTCGCAGCACACGCACGCGCGTGGTGAGATCGAGCAGATGCAGGTCGCCGTTGCGCGTGGCGAGCCAAGTCCGATCGATGTGATCGGCTGGGGTCACGCGCCACGCGGCAGCGACCTCGTTCGGCAGCGAGAGCTCGCTCAGCCGAACTCCGCCGCTCAGGCGCAACAACTTGCGGTCAGCGACGCAGAGGAGATCGCCCCCGCTGAGAGCGGTCACGACGCGCCCGTCGCAATCCGGCAACGGGCGCGTCAACGCCGGGCCGATACCAGCGTCGGCGCCGAACTCGTAGCGCTCCACCCTGCCGCCCAACGCCGGAAAGGCCCAGACGCGAGCCATGCTCTCACGACTTGGCACCAGCAGCGTGCCCGGTAGCAGCAACAAGCGGCCGAGTGGATGAGGGCGCTGCTCGCCAGGGTCGAAGCGATACGCGGTGTCCCCCGCGATGGCCAGTACGCTGCCGCCGGGCACCGACAGCGCCGCGCGCGGCGAGCTCAACGACAGCGAAGCAATGATATTACCATTCTTGCCGTCGAGCGCCGTCGCTCGTGAACGACCGAGTTGAAGGATGAAGCCTTTACCGAACGCGATGTGGCGGTTGGTTTCGCCGGGCGCGCCGAGCGACAGCGAACGAGAGCGGATCTCGACGAGCGCGCTCGCCGCCAGCCGAGCCCGCTCGATCGAAGTCGCCGGCCGAGCCAGCGCGGCGACGGAACCCGCCGCTACGGGACCATCACCGCGCGCCGGATGGCGCTCGCATGCACTAGCGAGGAATGAAATTCCGAGCAGCACTCCTGAGCAGGACCAGGACCGCACGGCTGAATTCTTAGCCCAAAGCGGCGCGCCAGGGTCCAGGTCATCCGAGGGGTTGGACCTTCGTTCACAGCGTCCGATTTTCGAGCTAGAACGCGGTCGTGCGAGGATTGTTTCCCCTGATGCTGCTGCTGACTGCGGTGTTGGCATGTGATCGGGTCGGGCGCGTGCGAGAATGCCGGCGCGTCGCCCAGCTGGTCAACGCGCGCTTCGACGAGGTCAGCGCGCAAGTGAGCAAGGGCACTCCGGCGAGCTTCGCTTCGGCGGCGGTCGCGTACAAGGCGCTGGCCAAGGCCGTGCGCGAGCGCCCCTATTCGGGCGACGTCGGCCGCGCGCTGACGGAGGAGTATGCCGGAGTCCTCGAGCAAATCGCGCCCGCGGTCACGAGCTACGCGGAGTCGCTGCAGAGCGGCGACGCGCAGCGTGTCGCGGAGGCGCGCCGCGCATTGGCTCGGCTGAAGCGGACCGAGCACGCCACCGCCACACGGGTCGACGCCTTCTGTAACGCGCCGCGCTGAGCGCCGAGCCGTCCACGACCGCACGGAGCCATGACCGAGCTCGCTACCGCCCGCCTCTTGCAATTCGCGCGCAAGCTGCAGCATGCGTCCTCCTTTACGGAGCTGCTCGTCGCCGCCCGTGAGGAGGCCAGCGCGACGCTCGGCTACGAGCACGTCTGGTTGATGGTCGCGGACGACGAAGACGCCGAGGAGCTGAAGTTGATCGACATCGCCGGCGACCAGCGCGAGGTGGTCTGGCAAGTCGCCCCCACGCTGAAGGTGAAGGGTGACCGCTTCCTCGAGACGTTGATGTCGAGCGACGAGCCCGTCATCATCCCCGACGCTCGCAGCGATCCGCGCACGAACAAGGAGATCGTAGAGCGCCTGCAGAACCGCACGCTGATCAACATCCCGCTGCGCTTGGTCGACAAACCGTTCGGTATCTTCGGCCTCGGCACGTTCGGTGATGAGGGTTGCCGCGACGTCAACGACAGCGAGGTGAGCTACCTGGTGGGCATGGCCAGCCAGCTCTCGGTGGCGGCGAGCCGCATTCGCTTCCTGGAGGAGCGCGCGAACGCGCTGAACGAGCGGCAAGAGCTCGAGCGCCGCATCCTGCAGATTCAAAAGTTAGAGAGCTTGGGCATGCTGGCGGGCGGCATCGCGCACGACTTCAATAACCTGCTCACGGTCATCACGGCCAGCGCGTCGCTCGCGGGCGAGAACAGCCCGGACGCTCAATCGCAGCAGGAGCTGCGCGCGATCCTCGCCGCCACGAAGCGCGCCTCGGATCTGACACGTCAGCTGCTCGCCATGAGCCGCGAGCAGGAGCTCACGCTGCGGCCGCTGGACATGAACGGTCAGCTCGGCCAGCTCGTGGAGCTCGCGCGGCGGGTGATCCCGGAGAACATCAGCATCGATTTGATCCCCGGCCGCGCGCTGCCCCTGGTGGAGGGTGACGCTTCGCAGATCGATCAGGTGTTCATGAACCTGTTCCTGAACGCGCGCGATGCGATGCCCAGCGGGGGCCGCTTGACGATCGAGACGGAGCAGGTCGTCGTCAACAGCCACTACACGCAGACGCATCCCTGGGCCAAGCCGGGGCGCTACGTGCTCGCCACGGTGACGGACACCGGCATGGGCATGCCGCGTGAGGTCGCGGATCGGGTGTTCGAGCCGTTCTTCACCACCAAGGCGCAGCGCGCGGGCACTGGGCTCGGCTTGGCCGTCGCCTATGGCATCGTGCGCCAGCACGGCGGCATGCTGCACTGCTACAGCGAGGTGGGCGTCGGCACGTCGTTCAAGGTGTACCTGCCGGCGTTGACGCGGCTGGCGAGCGCGGTCGGGACCAAGCTGCAGAGCCCGCCGGAGCGCGGCAGCGAGCGCATCCTGGTGGCCGAAGACGACGAGCAAGTGCGCGGGGTGATAACCAGAATCCTGGAGCGCGCGGGCTACGCGGTGACCGTCGTGGAAGACGGCGACGCCGCGTGGCGCGCCGTCAACAACGAAGCGTTCGATTTGTTGATCTTGGATATGGTGATGCCGGGCATGCAGTCGCGGGAAGTGATCGAGCGCGTGCAAGCGCTGCGGCCGAGCCTGCGCGTTCTGCTCACCAGCGGTTACAGCTCGGGCTCCAACATCAGCGCGCTCGCGCAGCGCACCGGCCTCGAGCTGCTGCGAAAGCCGTTCGATCCGGATCAGGTGCTGCTCGCCGTGCGTCAAGCGCTGGACGTGCGCGTCGAGCGCGAGTGACGCGCTATTTGTGGCGCTTTCTGTTCTTCTTCTTCTTCTTCTTGTCGACCTTGGCCACGTGACGGTCCTCGGCGTGGAGCGTCACGCGCCCCCAGGCGTAGCTGATCAGGCGCTTGAAGCGGCCGACCTCGTCGCCGCCGAGCAGCCACAGGTCCTTGGGATCGGCCTCCATGTGCAGCGACGCGATGAACAGCCCGCTGCGCGCCCACGCCACCGCCTTCGCGCTGCCGAGCTCCACGCGCGCCACCAAGACGCCGCAAATGGGGTGCACGCCGACGCCTGTGCAAATCGCGGCGGTCTCCAGCTCTTCGTTGGCGACCGGTCGCCACACCCAGAGCCGCTCGACGCGCGGCGTGCCGCGCAGCGCGCTGCGCGCCTCCTCCGGTAGCGCGGCGATCAGCCGCGCGGAGCGCTGCCGCTCGATGCGCTCGAACTCTTCGAGGTGCTTGCCGGTGCGCGGCCTGAGCGTGACCTCGGCCTCATTGGCGGGCCCGGCGCAGCAGCGGAAGCCGACCACGCCGGACTTGGTGTCGAGCGGCCGCGGCTCGGCGTTGGCGCAGCGCGCGACGACCTCTCCGGCGTTCCCGTTGCCGCCGCGCACGGTGAAGGCTCCGCCGCTCGTTCCGCGGCCCCACGGGCTCGCCGTCCACTCGAAGCCGCCGCCATGTAAATCGCGCACGCCGAAATCACTGCGGCAGCCGACCTTGATCCCGCTCGGACGCAGGCTCGGTTGTACGCCGGTGCCACAGCGATCGGCGCGATGCCGCTCGCCGTATTCGTACGGCAGGTTGTTGGGGCCCTTGCACGCGCGCTCCCACTCGAGCTCGGTGCACAGGCGCTTCCCGCGCGCGATGCACAAGGCCGAGGCCTCGCTCTGCGTCACGTTGGTCAGCGGGATCGCCCCTTCCTCGTTGGGGTACGGGAAGACGTCGATGTAGTAACCGTGCAGGATGACTTGCTCGCCGAGCATCTCCGCTTCGGCCTTGCGCGGCAGCCAGTCTTTGGGCGTGCCCGCCACCAGCGCGCCGCCCGGGATCCAGACCATGCCTTGGCGCGGGACCGGCTCGGGCTCGGGTGGCCCGATCGAGCCCTTCGGCCGCGGAGCGCTGGACGACGGCGCCGCCGAGGCGGAAGGCGACGCCGAAGCCGCCGCGCGCGTGGACGCCCCGTCCTTCGAGCTGTGGCACGCGGCGCCCGCAACGGACAGCCCGAGCAGCAACACGAGCACACCCTGCGCGGTCACGACTCTCGCGGATCGTCTCGCTCGCGCAGCCCGAGCTCCTTCATCTTGAGCTGCAAACCCTTGCGTGAAATCTTCAGCAAGCGCGCTGCGTGCGTCACGTTGCTGTGCGTCTGCTCCAGCGCGCGCACGATGAGCTCGCGCTCGAGCCGGCTCATCGCCGCCTTCACTTGCTCCTTCAAGCCGTCGCTCAACGCTGGGGCGGCGACCGGCGGCTGCGGCGTGTTCGGCTGCGCCGGAGAGTCTCTGCGAATCTCGGCCGGGACGTCGTTGACGCCGATCTCGCTCTTGTCACAGAAGAGCACCGCGCGCTCGATGACGTTCTCCAGCTCACGGATATTGCCGGGCCAGGGATAGCTGAGCAGCAGCGCCAGCGCGGCGGAGTCCAGGCCCGTGACGTTCTTCTTCAAGCGCGCGTTGAACTTCTCGATGAAATGCGCGGCGAGCAGCGGGATGTCCTGCGCGCGCTCGCGCAGGGCTGGCAAGCGGATGGGGACGACGTTGAGGCGATAATAGAGATCCTCGCGGAAGCTGCCGGCGGCGATCTCTTTCTTCAGGTCGCTGTTGGTCGCCGCCACCAGCCGCACGTCGACGCGGATGGTCTTGATGCCACCGACGCGCTCGAACTCGCTCTCCTGCAGCGCGCGCAAGAGCTTGACCTGCATCTCCACGGGGATGGAGCCGATCTCGTCGAGGAACAAGGTGCCGGCGCTGGCCAGCTCGAAGCGGCCGGGCTTCGAGCCGACAGCGCCGGTGAAGGCGCCGCGCTCGTAGCCGAAGAGCTCGCTTTCCATCAGATCCTTCGGGATCGCCGCGCAGTTTACCTTGATGAAGGGTTTGTCGCGGCGTGAAGAGTTTTCGTGCAGCGCGCGCGCGACGAGCTCTTTCCCGGTGCCGCTCTCACCCGTGATCAGCACGGTCGTGGGGGTGTCGGCGACGCGCTCCAGCACCGCGTAGAGCTCGAGGATGCCCGCGCTCTGTCCGATGATGCCGTAGCGCGCTTCTTCCTTGGGGCCGCGCGCGGCGCGCGTGGCCTCCGCGGCGGAGAGATCACGCGTGCGCAGCGCCTTGCGCACGATGGTGCGCACCTCGACCTGATCGAACGGCTTGGTGATGTAGTCGAAGGCGCCGGTTTTCAGCGCCTCCACCGCGTTGTCCACCGTGCCGTGCGCGGTCAGCATCACGACCGGCGGCTCCTCCTCCATGGCCGTTACGCGGCGCAGGAGCTCCATGCCGTCGAGCTTCGGCATGCGCAGATCGGTGATCACCAGATCGATGTGATGCTCGCGCAGCACGGCCAGCGCTTGCTCGCCGTCGTCCGCGGTGTGAACGTCGTACCCGTCGCGCTCGAGCTGCGCGGAGAGCACCCGACGCAGGTTCGGCTCGTCGTCGACGACCAGGATCTGCTTGCGCTCAGGGAACATCGCTTCTCAGCAGCCTCTCGCGTTGGCGCGTGAACTGCGCGCTGCATGCGCGTCTCTTCTCGGCCTCCCACCTTTTGAACGCGTTCCCGGCCGCTGTCGACCCTCGACATGCACCAGGTGAACCGAGCGCCCACATCGGCGTCGACACGCCGGCGCGAGCAGCACGCGAGCGGGAGCTCGGCCAAACGGCCAAACTGCCGGCGCTGCGGGCACCCCGCGAATGTCGGCTTTGGGCGAGCCGTTTGGCTATGGTAATCGACTGAAGCTCCCGACCTCTTGGAGGGACCCCGTGCCGCGAATGCGAAAGTCGCTTGCTTGCTGCGTGATGGCCGCCGGCCTAGTCGCCGCCGGTGCTGCCCGCGCCGAAGACGTCAAACAGTACCCGGAGTGCACCCACGAACCGAGTGAAACCGATCTCACCGCCGCCAAGGGTGCTTTCCAGGCCGGCAACGCCTCTTTCGATGAAGCCGACTATCCGCGGGCGATCGTCTATTGGGAGGACGCTTATCGACGCGACTGCACGGCGCACGCGCTGCTCTTGAACCTGGCGCGCGCCTACGAGCTCAACGGCAACAAACCGCAGGCCATCGTCTCGCTGCAGGCCTACCTCGATCGCGTGCCGGCCACGCCCGACAAAGACAAGATCCAGCGCCGCATCGAGGTGCTGCAAAAGCAGCTCGACGCGGAGAAAGCCGCCGCGCCGCCGGCTCCGCCAGCGCCCGCGCCGGTCGTGACACCGCCAGCGCCGCCAGCGCCGCCACCAGCGGAGACGAAGCCGACGGGTAAGCGCCCCATCGCGCCGCTGATCGTGGGCGCGGCTGGCGGCGGGCTCGCCGCCGTCGGCATCGTCGTGTTCGCCGCGGGCAAGCACGATCTGAACGTCGCCGAAGACAGCTGCCCCGATCACTTCTGCACGAACGACGTGGACCGAAACGCGGGCAACGCCGCGCGGCAGCGCGTGAACGCTGGCACGGCGCTCACGATCGCCGGCGTGGTCACCGCCGGAGCCGGCCTCACCTGGTACTTCCTCCAGCGGCCGCACGCCGCAAAGCCAGCCACGAGCGTTCGCCGGCTCGCGCCCGTCGCTGCTCCCGGGTTTTTGGGCCTGAGCTACGGCGGTAAATTCTAGCCGCGCCTCAGCGCGGTGGCTGCGCTGCGCCCCCTCTAACGCGGCGAGAGCTCTGGTAACGGCTCGGGGGTGGTGCTGCCCCAAGTAGCCTGAGCCGGCGCCGACGGGCTCGGCGCGAATGACTCCGACGCTTTTGCTGGAGCAGGCTCTGCTGTCTGCGGCAGCCGACCCTGGCTCGCCTCGCGCACGCGATAAGGCTCGTTGAGCGGGTGCGGCGGCAGCGGAGGCGGCGTCTCACTGGACGAGCCGCCGCAAGCCGCAAGCGCAGCGCTGGTAACGAGCAAAAAGAGCGAAGTGCTGGCCCGCGCGGTCATTGCGCGGCGTGATACCACGCGCCCCGGCGACGGTCAGTGCTAGAACCGCCGCGCAAGCAATGATCGGCAAGCTGTGCGGCGTGATCGTGGCCGAGGATCCACCCTATCTGACGATCGATGTCGGAGGCGTGGGCTACGAGGTCGCGTGCCCCATTGGTATGACCGAGCGCGCGCGAACGCCCGACGGCAAAGTGAATTTCTGGATCCACACGGTGGTGCGTGAAGACGCGCTGGAGCTGTTTGCGTTCGCCAGTGAGCTCGAGCGACGCATTTTCCGCCAGCTCATTTCCGTGCCGAACGTCGGCCCGAAGACGGCGCTCGGCGTCTTCAGCGCGCTCCCGGCCGCTGAGCTCGTCGGCGCGGTCCAAGCCGGGGATCTCGCGCGGCTCGTCCGGGTGCCCGGTGTGGGCAAGAAGACCGCCGAGCGGCTCATCCTCGAGCTGCGCGGCAAGCTACCGAGTGAAGAGGTCGGGCTCGGCGTGAAGTCCGCGGCGGCCGCGGCTCCAGCGCCGAGCGACGTGAAGACGCGCCTGGTTTCGGCGCTCACGAACATGGGATACCGCCCTGCAGAAGCGGAGCGAGCCATCAGCGCGCTCGGCCCGCGGGTTGGCAACGAACCGCTCAGCACCTTATTGAGGGAGGCGCTGGCGCTGCTGTCGTCGTAGCGCCGGGCGTCGAGCGCGCTGAGGATGGTCCTTGACCACGAATGGGGGTCGTGGATAATCGCGAAGTTGCGCGGATTTCTGCCCGCAGCGAGGCTGCGGAACGATCGCCTGCGCACCTAGGGAGCCTAATTGTGATCACCTGTTCCAAGTGCGGCAAGGAGAACCAGGACCACTATAAGTTCTGTCTCGGCTGTGGAGCCGAGTTGCCGCGAGGTGCGGCGGCGAAGCCGTTCGCCCCGCAAACGCCTTCTCGTGGTGTCGCCGCGCAGACCGCTGCGGTTGCGCCGCGTCCCGCTACATCCTCGTCATCCCTAGGCTCGACGGCTCCTGCCGCGCCGCCGCAAGCTGCGCCAGCGCCGGTCGCCAATCCGTCGGCGGCACCGCCCGCCGTGCAGCAACCCGCGGCAGTTGCGCAACGGCCGAGCGGGAACGTCGTCACCTGTCCGCAGTGCGGTCACAACAACGTCGGCGGCAATCGCTTCTGCGCCTCCTGCGGTTACAACCTGAGCGCGATGTCGGGTCCAGCGCCGGCACCCGCTGCGCCCGCTGTCGCGCCGGCTGCCGGCGGCCCCAGCTTGGGTCTCACCGCGCTGCGCGCCGATGGCTCGGAAGCCGGCCATCATCGTCTGCCCGACTCGCCGCAAATCACCGTCGGACGCGACACCGGCGGCATCTTCGCGGGTGATAGCTATCTCTCGCCGCGGCACGCCACCTTCACGCGCCGCGGAAATCAAATCAGCGTGCGCGACGAGGGCTCGCTCAACGGTGTGTACCTCAAGCTGCGCCCCAACGAGCCGCAGCTGCTGGAGTTCGGAGACTCCTTCCGCATCGGGCAAGAGATCATCCGCTTCGAAGAGCTGAAATCACAGAGCCGCACGCCTGACGGCGTCGAGCGCTTCGGCAGCCCCGCAAAGGGCTACATCGGACGCCTAGCGCTCGTCATCGGGCGAGACACCACGGGCAACGCGTTCCCGATCCCGGAACGCGGCGTGCATTGCGGTCGCGAGCGCGGAGACATCTTGTTCTCGGAGGACGGGTACGTCTCGGGGCTGCACTGCCGCATCGCGAAGGGTCCGGACGGTCGCGTTTACCTGACGGACATCGGCAGCTCGAACGGCACCTTCATCCGCCTGCGCAACGAACGCACCGTGATCTCCGGGGACATCTTGCTGATGGGCCAGCAACTGTTCCGCGTCGACTTCTGAGCGGCGACGTGGCCGCCGCGCGTACCATCCGTGTGGTGGCCGCCATCATCGAGCGTGGCGGCCGTTACCTCGTCACTCAGCGACGGCCGACCGCGGTGCTACCGCTGCTCTGGGAGTTTCCCGGCGGGCGCGTGGAGGAGGGCGAGAGCGACCGCGACGCCCTGCGCCGCGAGGTGCTGTATCGCATCGGCGTCGGCGTGACGCCGGGCAAGCTGGTCAGCTTCGTGAGCCACCCGTACGAGCGCTACACGGTGGACCTCTACCTCTACGAGTGTGAGCTCGCGGAGGGAGATCCCGAGCCCATCAACGTGCACGCCTTCCGCTGGGCGACGAGCGCGGAGTTCGATCAGCTCAATTTCACGCCCGCCGACGAAGCGTCGATGAACACGTTGCTCGGCGAGTAGCCGCGCCGCGAACGGCCGCAACTCGCGGCGCGGGCTGCCGATGGGGGCAGCATGCAGCGCTGGGCCGAGGCCGTGTTGGACATCGTCGCGCCGCGGCTCTGCCCGGCCTGTGATCGCAGAGCGGTGGGGTTCTGCGCGGAGTGCGGGCCGCCGAAGTGCGCCGCGACGTCGCCGCTCGGCGCGCTCGCCGTCTTCGCTGGGGGCGCTTACGAAGGCGCGCTGGCACGCGCCATCCAGCGCTTCAAGTACGAGTCACGGTCTGATTTGGCGCGGCCGCTCAGCGCGCTGCTGCTCGCGCGCGCTCGTGACGAGCTCTGCGTCGCGCCGCGCGCGCTGTTCGTGCCGGTGCCCTTGCACTTCAATCGCCTCGTCGAGCGCGGCTTCAATCAGTCCGCGCTGATCGCGCGTGAGCTCGCTCGCGCAACGGGCGCCCGCGTCGCACCGCGATTGCTCGCGCGCGTGCGCGACACGAGCCGCCAAGCGGAGCTCAACCGCGCCGAGCGCGCGCTGAACATGGCCGCCGCGTTTCGCGTGAACCGCGCGGCTCCAGCAACGGCAGCCGCGTTCATCGTCGACGACGTGATCACGACGGGCGCGACCGCGCTGGCGTGCGCTGCCGCGCTCACCAGCGCCGGCGTCCGCGTGCTCGGCGTCTGCGCGCTCGCGCGAACGGGACACTGACGGACGCGGCTGAAGCGCCCCCCGCAGGGCGCTAATTGATGCGCTGAACCGCCGCCAAAAAGACGCTGGGCTCCACGAAGTCCGTGTAGCGCAGCGCCTCGCGGCCCGAGGAATCGAAGATCACGACCGTGGGTAGGCCGATGACGTGAAAACGCTCCAGCGTCGCGCTGACCCGCGGATCGTCATCATTCGTCGCGTCCACCTTCACGGCGACGAAGCGGGCCATTTCGGGGCGCACCTCCGGCGCCGAGAAAGTGACGCGATCGAGCTGCTTGCAGGCGCCGCACCAAGCAGCCGTGAAGTCGACGAGCAGCGGGCGTCGCTCGTTCAGCGCGCGCGCTCGCGCCGTGTGCACGTCCCCCTCGTGCCAAGCAAAGCTCTGCTTCGGCCGAGCCCACGCGCTGATCAGGGCGAACGCCGCGACGCTGATCAGGAGCACGCCGCTGCCCTTCGCGAGCTTCACGCCAACCCCGAGCTCCGCGAAGTCTCGGTGCACGCCGCCCAGCAACGCGCCAGCGACGAGCCCGAGTGCGGCCAAAGCGAATAGCCAAGAACCAGGCCGCGCCCAGCTCGAAAGCGCCGGGAACGCTGACGCCAAGAAGTAGAGCGCGACCACGATCAGCACGATGCCGAGCAGCGACTTGACGTGCACCATCCAGCGCCCGCTCTTCGGCAGCTGAATCGCGAAGGTGCCCACCACGAAGAACGGCGCGCCCAGGCCGAGCGCGAAGGCGGCCATGGCCAGAGCGCCCAGGCCCGCGCTGCGCGTCTGCGCGATGAAGGTCAAAATGCCGGTGAGCACGGGCCCCGTGCAAGGCGACGCGATCAAGCCGCAGGCAAGGCCCAGCGCGAACGCGCCTTTGTAACCGATGCCCCCGATCGTCGCGAGTCGGTTGGTCAGCGCGGAGGGCAGCGCGAACTCGAACGCGCCGAACAGCGAGGCTGCCAGCGCGAGGAACAGCGCCGCGATGCCGACCAGCACCCAGCGGCTCTGCAACACCGAGCCGAACATCGAGCCCGACAGCCCGGCCAGCACGCCAAGCGGAACGAACATGGCGACGATGCCGAGCACGAACGCCAACGACAGCAGCGCGCCCTCGGCGCGGCCTTTGGCCTGGCGCGCGCCGAACACGCTCACCGTCACCGCGATCATCGGATAGACGCAGGGAGTGAGGCTGACCAGGAAGCCGCCGGCCAAAGCCGCCAACGCCGCGTACAGCGGGCCCTTTTGTAGCGCGGCCGTGAACGCATCGGGCGTGCTGGCCTGCGCGGGCGCAGCGACGAACAGCAACAAGCCAACGACGAGGGGCAGCAGCAGGAGGCGGCGAGGTCGCGTCATGCTCGAAGGTGATGGTTTCAGGGGGTCTGCGTCTTGCGCTTACCACGTAAGCCGCGCAAGAGCCGTTCCGCGCGCCGGATCTCGCCTTCGAGGGCCACGGCGAGCGCGATGCGACCGTTCTTGGTGCGCGCGACGAAGGCGCTCAAGTAACGCGCTGCTTCCGCGAACTCGCCCTGCGCGAACGCCAGCTCGCCCAGCACGAACTGACCGTAGCCTTGTCCGCAGGGCGCGTCTGCCAGCGCTTCACGCAGCTCTCCGAGGCCGTGCACGCGCTCGCCCGCGGCGAGACGCGCCAAGGCGGCTTGCGCAGCGTACAGGGGTTTGTCCGTGGTGCCCCAGCGCAGCGCGCGCTCCAGCGCGCCCACCGCGTCCCGCGGCCGCCCGTTCAAGTACAGCACCGTGCCCAGCGTCCACAGATGAAAAGCTCGCCGAGCGGCGGGCCCGACGCGGCTCGCGATGCGCAGGTGCTCGACGGCGGCATCCGGCTGCGCCAGCCCCAAGCAGGCACGCGCCGCGTCCTGCCGGGCTACGTCGGGCATGACGTCGCCGGCGATCATTTGCTGCGCCACCGCGAGCGCGTCCTCGAAGCAGCGGCCTTCCATGTGAGAGAGGTAGAGCTGTCGCAGCAACATCGTGCGCGTGGTGGCGTCCAGAGCGCTCTGGGCCAGCCCGCGCTGGGCGTATTTTGCCCGCGCGCCCGACGTCCGCGCGAGCGTCGCCTTCTGGAGAAAGACCTCCGGAGGGACTGCCTGCGCGACGGCCGATCGAGCCCGCGTCATTCAACACAGCCTAGCAAGACCTGCACACACGTCCAGATTTCTGCGAAACGGCAGGCCGGCGTCGCCGGCCGAGCGCGCGCGGCGATGAGGTGGGATGTGGACTCCGCTCCGGCGCCGGAAGCGGTCGCTTGCGGTATGCGCGTGCTAAGCAGCGGCATGCGTTCGCTCGGCTACGGAGTCTTGTTGCTCGTCACCCTGGTGGGCTGCGGTCGGCCCGCCACGGAGAAGGAATGCGACGAAATCGTGGGGCGCATTGCCGAGCTCGAGCTCGAGGCGCGCGGCATCGCCGGCAACAACGCGGCCGAGATCAAAGACACCAAAGCCGCGCTGCGTAAGGACACGCTGCGCGACTGCGTGGGCCGCCGCATCAGCGACAAAGCCCTGACGTGCGTGCGCAGCGCGAAGACGGCTCAGCAAATCGTCAACGAATGCTTCTGACGCGCCTCGCGCACGGCCTCGCGCTGGCTGCGCCGCTCCTCGTGCTGGGCTGCGCCGAGCCGCTGTCCGCCGAAGAGTGCGGCAGCTTGCTCGATCACTACGTGAGCTTGCTCACCGCCTCGGACCGCCCGGGCACCAGCGAGAGCGAGCTGCTGCGCCTGCAAGCGGAGGCGCGGCAAAAGGCCGCTGGCGATCCCGCGTTTCGCCGCTGCCCGAGCGAGGTCTCGCGCAAGGAGTTCGAGTGCGCGATGCAGGCGACCAGCGCCGACCGACTCGAGCAGTGTCTCTTGTGAAGCGGCGCGCGGACGCCGAGTGGTTGTCGTCGTCAACGCCGAACGCCAAGTGAGTTGACGGTGAGCGCGCGCGCACGTGCGTCGTGAAGCGCTGATTCGCGCGCTGCGCGGCGCGCGCGCCGCGTGGGCCCTCAGCGGCATGTGCCTTGCACCGTGTGCGCGGCAACTCAGCAACAGGAGTGAGCTCATGCACAAGTCGTTTTGGCGCGGCGGCGCATCCGCGGCGCTGCTGACGGCTGCGCTCGGCGCGCTGTCGTGTCTCGACCGCCCGCTTTGCAGTGATTGTCAGCCGCAGACGAGCAGTCAATTCGTGCTCAGGGTAGTCACCGGCGGTGTCGACAAGATCGATCTGCTGTTCATGATCGATAATTCGATATCGATGTCGGACAAACAAGCGTTGTTGAGCCGCGCGGTGCCCTCGCTGCTCTCCCGCTTCGTGCACCCCCTGTGCGTCGACGAGGAGCGCAAGCCCAATGGCCTGCGCGTCGAGGACGGGCGCTGCGCCAGCGGGGTGCCGGAGTTTAGCGCCGTTCGGGACATCCACATCGCGGTCGTGAGCTCGACCTTGAGCCTGGGCACGGACACCCAGAACTGCACCCCGGACAACGATGACAAGGCGTGGCTGCTGCCGAAGGTGCGACCGGGCCTGGCTCTGCCCAGCTGGAACGGCTCGGGGTTCTTGGCCTGGGATCCGCTCGGCACCCAGAACACTCCGCCCGGCGCCAGCGACGATCAGCTGCTCGTCGCGAACTTCAAGGACATGGTCATGGCCGTCGGCGAGTCCGGCTGCGGCTATGAGGCTTCGCTCGAAGCCTGGTATCGCTTTCTGATCGAGCCGGACCCGCCGCTGTCGCTCAGCGTGCAAGCGCCGCTGCAGCCGAGCGATCCTCCGGCTCACACCGTGCCCGTGGGGCTCGATAGCGAGCTCTTGGCTCAGCGCAGAGCGTTCTTGCGCCCTGACTCGCTGGTGGCGGTCGTGATGCTCAGCGACGAGAACGACTGCTCGCTGCTGCGTCAGGGCCAAGGCTTCCTCGCCATGCAGCGAGCGCCGATGGTGCGCGCGTCGGCCGCGTGTGCGACGGACAGCAACGATCCTTGCTGCCGTCCGTGCCACTCGACCGAAGTGACACCGCCGCCGGGCTGCGTCGCGTTGAGCGACGATCCAGAGTGCCGCAAGGGTGAGGTGTTCGATCTCGAAAAGGAGCCCGACGCGGATCCCCCGAACCTGCGCTGCTGGGCGCAGAAGCGGCGCTTCGGCGTGGACTTCTTGGAGCCGACCGGGAAATACGTCGCTGGTCTGACGCAGCCGCTCGTGCCGGATCGCAACGGAGTACCGCAGCCGAATCCGCTGTTCGTCGCTGCGCCGGGTAAAGCGCCGCGCGATCCGCAACTGGTATACTTGGCGGGCATCATCGGCGTGCCCTGGCAAGACATCGCGAGCGACGAATCGCTGAGCGGCCCAGGGTTGCGCTATCTCACCGCCGCCGAGCTGAAGGCCAAGAATCGCTGGGACGTGATCCTGGGCGATCCCGCACACAACGTCGCAGCGCTCGATCCGCACATGATCGAGTCGCGCGCGCCGCGCAGCGGTGCGCATCCATTCGTCGCGCAGGCCGCCATCGCGCCCGCTGACGCCGCCGTCCCGCCAACCGCCGACGTCATCAGCGGCCATGAGCAAACCAGCGCGGACGACCTGCAGTACGCCTGCATCTTCGAGCTGGAGACGCCGGTCGCCTGCAGCAAAGGCTGCGACTGTGACGACCCGGAGCGCAATAAGCGACCGCTCTGCCAAGCGCCGAGCGGCGGCAGCTTCGGTCGCACGCAGTACTACGGCAAGGCTTATCCCGGGCTGCGCCAGCTCGAAGTCTTGAAGGGCATGGGCGATCAAGCCATCGTCGCCTCGATCTGCCCGAAGGTGGTGCGCTCGAGTCAGCCGGAGGCGGACGCGAACTTCGGCTACAACCCGGCGATGGCGGCGTTGGTCGACCGCTTCGTGGACACGCTTGCGGGGCGCTGCCTCGCTCGCGCTCCCGATCTCGACAGCGAGGGCCACCCTTCCTGTGTCGTGCTCGAAGTCTCGTTGTCGGGCTCCTGCAACTGCGGCAGCACAGGTCGCCGAGCGCCGCCCGCCGAGGTGCTCGCCAGCGTGCGCGACGACCTACGGAAGGATTCGCTTTGCGGTGGGCCGAACCAGCCCGACTGCGCGCAAGCCTGCGCCTGCGAGCTGCAGGAAGCAGCGGCGGGAACGCCGCTCAGCGACTGCCGCAGCACGAAAGACCCCGGCACCCAGCCGCCGGGCTACTGCTACGTGGATCCTGAGAAAGGGCTCGGGGATCCTGCGCTGGTCGCAGCTTGCCCGAGCACGGGACGTCGGGTGCTGCGCTTCGTCGGCGCGGACACACCCCGCAGGGGCTCGATCACGTACATGGCCTGCCTGGGCAACACACTATCTCACTGAGCCGAGCCCCCTCGCCCGTTCCCGCGCCGCATCATCATCACTCCGCGTGGCACTGAACGCCCGGCCGGCGATACATCGCCGTGCCGGGCGTTTCCTCGCGCCGGCAGCCACACGGACGCCTCAGAACGTAGCGGCATAGGAGTTGGCGCGCGAGGCCGGATTGAGTGTACCGTCGCCCCGCGCCTCGAGGGCTTCGGCCTTCGGCGCTGATGGCTGTGAAGAGGTAGCGATGAAGTTCGACCGTAAAACAGGCGCTCTACTCTGGGCTTGCATGGGAATGGCCGCCGCGGCGGTGGGCGCATCGGGCTGTAAATCGAAGACCCCCGCGCCGAGCGCGGCGCCGTCGGCCAGCGCGGCAGCGCCAAAGATTCCAGCCAACGTCGACGCCGATCTGTACAAGGAGCTGCTGCACATCGCGAGCACCTGCAAGGTGGATGACAAGCAAGCGTTGGTCGTCTGCACGCAGGGAGAGCAGCGCAAGTTGAGCGGCGACTTCATGACGAACAAGCGCTCGCGCACCAAGGCGGTCGGCACGCTCGCCGTGGCGCTCAATGACAAGACGGCGGGCATGCCGACGGTGGCGGCGAACCTGCTCTACTCGGCGTTCCGCACGTCCTGGGGCCCCGACGCCAAGCCCGGTACGGTGCAGGCCAAGGACGCCGATGAGCTGCTCACCGCCGTGCTCGCGCTACCGAAGACGCAGGGCCGGCAAGCGCTGCCCGCCGCCGTGCACGCCGAGATGCTGGCGGGCCGCGCCGACAACCTGTACGCGGCGATCGCGAAGATCTCCGAGCCGCCGCTGCGCGCCGTGGCCGTGCGGCATTTGATGACGCACGGACGCATGGATGCGTTTCCGAAAGTGCAGGAGTTCGTGAAGGACGCGAACCCAGGCGTGGCCATGGCGGCGCTAGAGAGTCCGCAGAACATGCAACACTGGACGGAGGACGAGCAGAACAAGATCTGCCCCTGGGCAGGCGAGCTGCTCGGAGATTCGCGCCCCGCGATCGTCTCCAAGTCGTCTTCGTTGATGAGCAGCTGTGGCGGCACCTTCGTGGACAAACTGATCGAGGCGCGGGAAAAGACCTTGAAGGCGGGCAGCTTCACCTCCGCAGACCTGAGCGGGCTGCGCGATCTGTGCTCGCCTGGGCGCAAGCGGCGGCCAAACCCGCCGAGCGAAGCGCAGTGCAGCCGCACCCGCAAGTTGCTCGAAAAGGTCGTGGACACGAAGACCCTCGACGAGCCGATCCGAAACTCGGCGTTCACGGCGCTGGCGTACCAATTCGCCGACGCGGAGACGCTCAAGCTGGCGAAGCGCTTGGAAAAAGGGCAAGGCGCGCTGGCCGAGACCGCGCGCCGCACCATTCAACGCCAGGAAGCCAAGGCGCTCGGCAGCGCCGGCCGCCCGCCTTTCCCTTCATCGCCTGCGGCCCACCCCGGTGCCGGCAAAGCGCTGTCAGCGCCGCACGCGCCTCCGGCGGGTGAAAGTGCCAAGTGAGCTCGTAGTAAGAAGCTCGCGTCAGCCGCTGCTGTGAGCGGGAAAAGCCGAGGGGGGCCGAGGGAGAAGCGGCTCGAGGCGTGGTAGTATGAAAAGGTTCCACGCCTATGGACAGCGAGAGCCGCTTCGTGCCCGGTAAGATCGTCGCCGGCAAGCTTCGGATCATCCGCCAGCTCGGCGCGGGCGGCATGGGTGCGGTGTACGAGGTGGAGCACGAGCTGACCCGTCACCGGCGCGCGCTGAAGCTGCTGCACGCGCAGATGGCGCAGGTGCCCTCCGTGGTCGAGCGCTTCCTGCGTGAAGCCTCGGCGGCGGGACGCATCGGCAACCCGCACATCGTGGAGACCTTCGACGCCGGACGGCTCGAGACGGGCGAGCCCTACATCGTGATGGAGCTGCTTCAAGGCCAGACCCTGGCCGAGCTCCTGGAAGAGAAAGGGCCGCTGCCGACCGAGCTCGCGTGCGAGATCCTGACTCAGGCTTGTAACGCGGTGAGCGCCGCGCACGCCGCGGGCATCGTGCACCGCGATCTCAAGCCGGAGAACCTGTTCTTGGTCGGGCCCGAGAAGTTCGTCAAAATCTTGGACTTCGGTGTTTCGAAATTCGAGGCCGCGACGGGTGAGCAAGGCCTCACGCTCGAGGGCTCGCCCATCGGCACACCGTATTACATGTCGCCCGAGCAAGTGCGCGGCGAGAAGAGCATCGACGCGCGCTCGGACGTGTACGCGCTGGGTGTGCTCTTCTACGAGTGTCTCACGGGGCGTAAGCCCTTCGTGGCGGAGACGCTGCCACACCTTGCCGTGTTGATCCACCAAGGCAAGTACGACACGCCGCGTGAGCTCCGCCCGGAGCTGCCCGGCGTCGCGGACACCGTGATCTCGCGCGCGATGGCCGGCGACCGGACGCAGCGCTACGCCTCGGCGAACGAGCTCGCCTCCGCCGTCACGATCTTGCGCAACTCGATACGTCCCGGCGCGATCGAGAGCACCCAGCTCGTGACGCCCAATATCCCGCGCGCGCCGCGCCCCGCACCCGCGCTCACGCCCGGCGTGTTCACGAGTCAGCCGACGCCGCTGCCGCGCCGCTCGGGCAAGGCGTGGCTGATCGGCGCCGCGGCGCTGACGCTAGTGGGTATCGCGCTGGCCATTGGCTTGTCGAAGAAGCTGAAGAACGACCCGTCCTTCGCGGCCGAAGCCTCTGCGGGTCCCGTCTCCGCGGCGCCGCGCGCGTCAGCTGCGACCGCACCTCCAGCGGCGCCGAGCCCGAGCGCCGTCACGCTGCTGCCGGACGTCGCCCCCAGCGCGGAGCCGGCCACGACCGTGAGCGCCGCGCGACGCGTGGCAGCGCCGCGCCCGTCGGCGAGCGCAGCGAGCACCCCGCCACCCCGCTCGCGCGCCAAGTCGTACGGCTTGTCCGAAGATAACCCGTTCAAGTGACGTTGCGCGGCTATTTGACGAGCCGCTCCAGACGCGCGAGCGCAGCCGGGATGTCCGGCGCCTCGCTCAAAAAGTCGGCGAACGGATCGCCGAGCTCAGCGACGCGCGCGGGCACGGTCATCAAGTTGAAGCGCGCGGGGTCGAGCGCGCCGGAGAGCTCGTCCCAAAACAGCGGGGTCGACACGCCAGCGCCCGCCTGCGCGCGCACCGAGTACGGCGCGACGATGGTGCGCGAGCTGCCGGTCTGCCCGGTATCGACGTACAGCCGGCCGCCGCGCTTATCTACGCGACGCTCCATGGTGGCGACCTTGGGGTGACGAGCGACGAGCAGGCGCCCGAGTAACTCCACGAGCAGCTTGGCCGCGGCGAACGGCACGCCCGGGCCCAGCGGCACCAGCACGTGCAGCCCGCCCTGCCCCGAGGTCTTCGGGAAGCCGACCAGCCCCGCGTCGCTGAGGATCTCGCGCAAGCTCAAGGCCAGCTCGACCGCGACGGAGAACGGCTGCTCGTTGAGATCCAGATCGAAGGTCAAGAAGTCGGCGTGCTGCCGCGTAGCCGCGCGGCACGCCAGCACGTGGATGGGGATCGCGCCGAGATTGATGATGTAAAGGAGCGTGTCGACGTCCGCCACGAGGAACACCTCCGTCTTCTCGTGCTCGGGCTCCTCCGGGTTGTGCAAGGTGAGCGTGCGCACCCACTCCGGAGTTCCGCGCGGCACGTTCCATTGATAGAAGCTCTTGCCGGGGTAGATGCCGTCCGGGTGCCGCACCAGCACGACGGGGCGCTCGCGCAAAAACGGCAACAGCACCGGCGCGATGGCGGCGTAATAGTCGAGCAGATCCCCCTTGGTGTAGCCCTCTTCGGGCCAAAAGACTTTGTCGCGGTTGCTGAGCACGAGCTCTGCGTGCGCCGGCTTCGCCGCGGGCGCCGGCTTCGCCGCGGGCGTCGCGAGCGCGGGCGTCGCGAGCGCGGGCGTAGCGGCCGCGGCCGCGACGGACTCTGGTGTGCGCTGCGGTCGCGCGGTGCAGGCTTCCAGCGCGACGTCGGGGCGCAACCCGCGGAACACCGGGGCGCGCAAGCGGCCGTCGTCCGTGAAGCCCATGTGTCGCACGGCAGCCACGAGCTCCGGCGGCAGCCAGCGAATCTTCGGCGCTTCTTCGGGGAGCGGCGGCGCCACCGTGGGGCTCGTGACGTAACGCCGCTCGAAGCGCTGCTCCAGCTCGCGCAGCGTCTTCTCGTCGAAGCCGCTGCCGACCCGGCCGCGAAAGAGCAGCTCGCCGCTAGGCTCGAAGCTGGCGACGATCAACGCGCCGAGCCGCGCGCGCGAGCCCTTGCCCGGCAGCACACCGACGACCACGAACTCGTCATCGCGCTCGCATTTGAGCTTGACCCACTCATCGCCGCGGCGCGGGCCGAAGTAGTAGCGTGAGCGCTTCTTCTTGGCGACGACGCCTTCGAGCCCCGTCTGCTTGCAGAGCTCGAACAGCTCCTTGCCGCGCGCCTCGATGTGATCGAGCGCGCGCACTACGCCGCGCCCGCGCAGCAGCTGAAACAGCAGCCGCTTACGCTCCAGCAGCGGAAGCTCGCTGAGATCGAGCCCTTCGAAGCCGACCAGATCGAAGGCCAAGAACGAGACCGGCGTCTCGCTGGCGACGCGCTGCACATCGAGCGCCGAGCGCGCTTGGATACGCGGCCCCAGGCGCTGAAAGCGCGGCCGGCCTTGCTCGTCGAAGGCCACGATTTCGCCGTCCAGCACCAGCTCTTCTCCGACCAAGGTCTCCACCGCGCGCGCCACTTCGGGGTAGCTGTGCGTGCAGTTGCGCCCGTTGCGGTACGAGAGCGTGACCTTGCGGCCCCGCTTGTGCGCGACGATGCGCACGCCGTCGAGCTTGAGCTCGTACAGCCGCTCGGGATCGTCCAAGCGCGCGCCGTCATCCGCGCACAGCATCGGCTCGAAGCTGCCCAGCGGCTGCTCGCGCGCTCCCAGCTCGTGCGCCTGCGCGGCGAGCTCCGCGGCGAGCTGCGCGCGGCGCGGCAGCTCCTCCACGCTCAGGCCGGAGAGCACGCTGTACCGCGCCTCCTCCAGGATATCGCCCTGCTCACGCGAGTGCGCGTCCTGCTTCTTGATCAGCAGCCACTCGTTGCCTTCACCCCGGCGGGTGTGCACCAGCGCGAAGCGACCGTTCAGTTTGTAGCCCGCGAGCACGAAGTCGATCTTGCCGCTCTCGAGGCCGCGCTCCGCGCC
The DNA here is from genome assembly GCA_966250485.1 of uncultured Sorangium sp. Taxonomy (GTDB): domain Bacteria; phylum Myxococcota_A; class Polyangia; order Polyangiales; family Polyangiaceae; genus PMG-095. The sequence continues at coordinate 33,007 of CBINHN010000001.1, forward strand.
GTTCTCCAGGTACACGACGCGCCCGATGTCCCACGCGATCATGGCGCCCGCGCCGTAGTTCCCCTCGGGGATCACGTCCTCGAAGTCCGCGTACTCCAGCGGGTGATCTTCGGTGTGCACCGCCAGCCGCCTCTCGCGCGGATCCAGGCTGGGCCCGCGCGGCACCGCGAAGCTCTTCAGCGTGCGGCCGACCTGCAGGCGCAGGTCATAGTGGCGGCGCCGGGCGGCGTGCAGGTGCACCACGAAGCGGCCCGCGCGCGTCCCGCCGCTGCTCCCGCCGCTAAACCCGCGTTCAGTTGCGAACGGCTCGTTGGTGCGCAGCGGGTCGCGCTTGCGGCGATAGTCTTCGAGATTGTCTGCCTCGGCCGTCGGCGCGCCGGCGCTCGGCTCCCGGCGACCTTTGGCGGGGCTCATGGCGACCCACGAAATATAGCAGGCGCGCTCGCCGACTCTCGCTCGGAATTTCGCCATTCCCAGCGCATGCCGTACGATACGCAGGTGGCTGCGCGCGCCATCTCTTCCGGCACCATTTCCTTCGGTCTCGTCTCGATCCCGGTGAAGCTCTACACCGCTGCCTCGTCCGAGCAGGTGAGCTTCAATATGCTGCACAAGAAGTGCAACACGCGGGTCAAGATGCAGTACTACTGCCCGACCGACAACGAAGTCGTCGAGCGAGCCGACACTGTCAAGGGCTACGAGCACACTCGCGGTCAGTACGTGCTGTTCAGTGACGAGGAGCTGAAGGCGCTGGAGGCAGCGCGCGACAACAGCATCGAGATCACCGAGTTCGTGCCGCTCTCGACCGTGGACCTGGTGCAGGTCGAGAAGTCTTACTATCTCGGCGCGGACAAAGGCGGCGACAAGGCGTATCGGCTATTGAGCGACGCCATGCGCGGCAAGGATCGCGTGGCCGTGGGCCGCTGGTCGACGCGCGGCAAGGAGCAGCTCGTGCTGGTGCGTCCACATCAGGACGGGCTCATCTTGCACCAGCTCTATCACGCCAACGAGGTGCGCTCGTTCTCCGAGATCGACACCGGCGCCAAGCTCGCCTTCAGCGATAAAGAGCGTGAGCTCGCGGACAAGCTCATCGAGCAGCTCTCGAGCGAGGCCTTCCACCCCGAGAATTATCACGACTCCTACAGCGAGCGCGTGCTCGCGGCGGTCGAACAAAAGGTGCAGGGTCAGGAAGTCACGGTCGCGCCCGAGGCGCCCAAAGCACAGATCATCGACTTGTTCGAGGCGCTGAAGAAGAGCCTCGAGAGCACGAAGAAGCCAGAGCCTGCCCCCGCGGCCAAGCCGCCCAAGAAGGCGGAAGAGCGCAGCAAGCGCGCGAAGAAAGCCGGCGACCAGAGCGGCTGAGGGGGCGGGTTGCTCCGCCGCGCCCTTCAATGATGCGTGGCGACGAACAACAGCGCCCCGCCGAGGCCTCGGCCGTCGAAGTTGATGTCGCTGTCCTCACCGCGCATCGCAGCGCTCACGCCAATGACGCGCGCGACGCCGCCGAGGCTCCATTGCGAGCCGACCCAGCCTTCGTAGCCCACGCCGAGCATCGCGCCGCCGCCTCCGCCGCCCCACGTCTCGGGCGGAACCCCGCTGGAGCTGTCGCGCTCGTAGCTGAGCGTGCCGACGCCGAGCGCGCCCTGCACGTGAAAGCCCTCCGTCGGCTTCGGATAGTAGTCGATGAACACGCCCAGCAGCCCGAGCGACGCTTGCTTGCCCTTGATCGAGCGATCTTGGTCGATGCTCTCGAGCGCATCGCCCTTCCAGCGCACTCGGGCGATGGAGGTCGTGTAAATGCCGCCGCCGATCACCAGACCCTCCGCCACCGTGCCGCCCAGGGCCAGCTCGGCCGCGATGCCCGCGCCTTTGCCCGACAAACTACCGAAGCGATCCACGTCGGAGACGTCCGACCAGACGTAACCGACACCAAGTCCCATGCGCAGGTAAAAACCGTCATGGCGATGGACGGTCGGATCGGGAGCGGGTACCGGCGGAGGTAACGGCTCGACCTGCGCAGACGACACGGGTCCGAGCGGAGGCGGCGACGTCGGCGCTGCTGCAGGCGCGGGCGGCGCCGGCTCCGCCGCTGGTGGTGCGCTCACTGGGGCGACGCTGTCTGCCGGAGCGGTCGGCGCTGCCGGTGCCGGTGCTGCCGGTGCTGCTGACGGCGGCGCAGCGGGAGGCGCCGCCGCGGGCGAGACCGGCGCAGCGGAGGCAGGCGGCGGTGCGCCGCGCGCCGGCGCGGGTGGCTCCGGGAAGCCGCCCACTGACTGCGCTTGCGCCGTGCCCAGTTGAATGCCGAAGGCGAGCAAACCCAAGAGCGAAGCCGGCATCCGCATGCGATTGCAACAAGTTAACGCTTTCGACGCTCGCGGTCCAACCAGGCACTTCCCCGCCGCACGAACCGCCTTTCTTGGCCAGGCCGCTGGGAGCGGCTTATGGGTCGATACCGCCCGGAGGATTGCCCATGCACAGGCGAAACGCCACGCTCGTCGTGATCGAGTTCGGTGCCAGCTGGCCGAGTTGGCAGGACCCTGGCCAGGCCGGGAACACCGCCGTCGTTGCGCAGCACTACGAGGGCGAGCCCGGCTCTCTCCTCACGCAGGTCGAGAGCCGCACGCAGCGACTCTTGGCCATGGGCTGGCGCATCAACGAGATCGTGCTGGTGTCGAACGGGCGCGGCGATGTCGACGCGCTCGCGGCGCGCGCGTTGCTCGCGCGCGCGTTGCTCAGGAAGCTGAAGCAAGACGGCGGGGCGAGCCTGACGTTCTCGGTGACGGCGGAGCTCGGCGCACGCGCCGTCCACGCGCTGAACGCGCTCGAGAGCGCGCTGCGCGGCAGCGCCCTCGCGAGCGGCGTGGAGCTATCGGTGTACGTCGATACGCGCGAGCCGCTGCGGAGCCGCAGCGGCCGCGTCGCTCGCAGCGCGTAATGTCGCCCGCCGCGACGCGCGCCGCCCCTGCCGGCGTTGGCCAACGCCTGCGGGTGCGCGTCATCGCAGAGTGCTAAGCATCGCGTCCAGGATGGACAGCAGCGAGCCAGCGTCGCACTTAGCCGAGCTCGAAGCGCACGCGCGGGCCACGCTCGAGTGGCCCGCGCTGCTCGAGCAGCTCGCCGAGCGCGCGCAGAGCGCCCTCGGCAAGGCGCGCCTACGGACGCTCACGCCCGCCCTCACCGTCGCAGAAGCGCGCGAGCGCACGGCGCGCGTCCACGCCACGCTGCGCCTGGCCGAGCGCGGTGTCGAGCTGCCGAGCATAGAGTTCCCGGACATCTCCGAGACGCTCGGCCGCGTCGCGCTGCGAGCGCAGCTCAGCGGTGCTGAGCTGTTCGCGGTCGCGCGCGTGCTCGGCCACGCGCGGCTGCTGCGTGATTTGCTCGGCGAGCACGCGGCGAGCGCGCCGGAGCTCAGCGCGCTGCTCACGAGCGACGCGCGGCTCGAGCGCTTGCACGAGCGGCTGCTGGCCTGCCTAGAGCGCGACGGCACGGTCTCGGACGCGGCGTCGCCGGAGCTACAGCAGGCGCGGCAGCGCGCGCGCCAAGTGCGCGAGGAGCTCAAACGCCGCTTGCAGGATCTGGTGCAGCGTTACGCGGACGTGATCCAGGGCAGCTATTACACGGAGCGCGACGGCCGCTATGTGCTGCCCGTGCGCGCCGACGCGCACTACCGCGTGGAAGGCATCGTGCTCGGCTCCAGCGGCTCCGGCAGCACCCTCTTCGTGGAGCCACGCGAAGTGACGGAGCTGGGCAACCAGCTGCGCCTACGCGAGGCGCAGGTAGAGCGCGAGCTCGCGCGCGTGCTGCGCGAGCTCGCCAGCGCCGTCGCTGAGCGGCTGGACGCCGTGCGCGACGCGCTGGAAGCCTGCGTCGCCGCCGACACGCTGAGCGCGCTGGCGCGCTTCGCGGCCGAGACGCGCTCGCGCCCCGTCGCCGTCGCCGACGATGATCGGCTCGAGCTGCGCAACGCGCGGCACCCGCTGCTCGCGCTGTCCCGCGCCGACGTCGTCGCGAACGACCTCGCGCTGCGCGGCGGACGAGCCCTGGTCGTTTCCGGTCCGAACGCTGGCGGCAAGACCGTCACGCTGAAGTGTCTCGGCTTGTTCGTCTGGATGGTGCGCGCCGGCATCCCCATCCCCGCGGCGGAGGAGTCGCACGTTGGTTGGTTCGAGCAGGTCTTCGCGGACATCGGCGACGAGCAGTCGCTCGTGCGCTCGCTCTCCACGTTCAGCGCTCACGTGCAGACCCTGGCGCGCATCTTGGACCACGCGAAGCCCGGAGTGCTGGTGCTGCTCGACGAGCTGGCCGCGGGCACCGATCCCGACGAAGGCGCGGCCTTGGCGGCCGCCTTGCTGGAGGCGCTGGCGAGCCGCGGCGCCGCCGTGGCGGTGACGACCCACTACGAGCGACTCAAAGAGCTCGCCACGCAGCCGGGAGCGCTGGTCAACGCCTCGGTGGGCTTCGATTTCGCGAACATGGCGCCGACCTTTCGTCTGACGCTGGGTGTGCCGGGTGCTTCCAGCGCGCTGCTCGTGGCGGCGCGACACGGACTCTCGAGAGCGCTCCTTGCGCGCGCCCATGAGCTGCTGCCGCGCGACGCGCTCGAGCGAGAGCGCGTGATCCACGAGCTGACGCGGGAGCGCGAGCACCTCGACGCCGAGCGGCGCGCGCTCGCCGAACGAGCGCAACAGCTGGAGGCGCACACCGTCGCGCTGCGTGAAGCGCGCGAAGAGCAGCAGGCGGAGGCGCGCGCGAGCATCGAGCGCGAGGCGCGCGAGCTCTTGAAGGAGCTGCGCGCCGCGCGCGGTGAGCTCGCCGACGCGCGGGCGCGCGTCAAGAGCGCGCGCGTCAGCGCGAAGGAGCTGCGCGAAGCCGAGGCCAGCGCCAGCCGCGCGGCTCGCGAGGTGAACGCCGCCACGGCGTTCCTTCGCCCGGAGCCGGCGCGGATGCCACTCGCGCGCGCGCTGGATCCGGCGCAATTAGTGCCCGGCGCGCGCGTGATCATCCGCGCGAACGGCGCCGTCGCCACCGTGTTGGAGCGGCCCTCGCGCGGTGAGGTCGCGCTGCGACTCGGCGCGCTGCGAGTGCGCGAGCGCGTCGACGCGCTCGACGCGGCACCCGCCGCTGCGAAGCCGGTCGCGGCGGCGAAGCCGCGGCGCACCATCACTTCAGCGACGGCTCGCGCCGCAGCTCAGCGCACGCGCGACAATACGCTGGATATTCGCGGCCTGCGGGTCGAAGATGCACCCGAACGGCTGGACGCCTTCATCGACCACATGCTCGGCGAAGGAGTGCCCGTAGGCTTCGTGCTGCATGGCCACGGGACCGGCGCGCTGCGCGCGCGCGTCAGAGAACACCTCGCCGAGTGCAGCTACGTCGAACACGTGCGGGCCGCCGAGGCGGACGAAGGCGGCGACGCCTTCACCGTATTCTGGGTCAAGTAGCCGCTCCGTATTGCGCTCAGCGCGAAGATGCTAGTCTCGTCGCCAGAATGACGGAGCCAGCCTCCGGTCCAGTATCCCGGCCCGGATCGACGGACCCCCAACATTCGGAGCTCCGAGGCGGCTTGTCGGCAGACGCCAGCGCGCACAGCGCCCCCGCGGGCCCGAGCAACGCCCGCCGCGACGAGCATCCCTCGACGCACGGCTCCCATGGAAACAAGCTGCTGCTCGCCGCGCTGGGCGTCGTCTTCGGCGACATCGGCACCAGCCCGCTGTACGCCATGCGCGAGTGCTTTCACGGCGAGCACGCCATCGCGGTGAACCAGGACAACGTGCTCGGCGTGCTGTCGCTCATCATCTGGTCGCTGACGCTGATCGTCTCGGTGAAGTACGTGGCCTACGTGCTGCGCGCCGACAACAAGGGCGAAGGCGGCATTTTGGCGTTGATGGCGCTGGCCAGCTCCACCATGAAGAGCTCGCGGCTGCACACCGTGCTGCTGACGCTGGGCGTGTTCGGCGCCGCGCTGCTGTACGGCGACGGCGTGATCACGCCCGCCATCTCGGTGCTGAGCGCCGTGGAGGGCTTGGAGGTCGCGGCGCCGCGCTTGGAGTCCGCCGTAATCCCGCTCACGATCGCGATCCTGATCGTCTTGTTCGCGATCCAGCGGCGTGGCTCGGCGCGCATCGGCGCGCTGTTCGGGCCGGTGATGGTGCTGTGGTTCTCAGTGCTGGCGCTGCTCGGCGTCGCGAATTTGGTGAAGAACACCGCCGTCGTGGGGGCGTTCTCTCCGACGCACGCCATCTCCTTCATCTCCGAGAACCGCGCGAACGGCTTCACCGTGCTCGGCGCCGTGTTCCTGGTCGTCACCGGCGGAGAGGCGCTGTACGCGGATCTCGGCCATTTCGGCCGCAAGCCGATCCGCATGGCCTGGTTCGGGCTGGTGTTCCCCGCGCTGGTGCTGAACTATTTGGGACAAGGCGCGCTCGTGCTCAGCGACAAGAGCGCCGTCGAGAACCCGTTCTTTCGCATGGCGCCGACCCTCTCGCTGTATCCGCTGATCGCGCTCTCGACGGCGGCTACGGTGATCGCCTCCCAGGCGTTGATCTCCGGCGTCTACTCCTTGACGCAACAAGGCACCATGCTCGGCTTCTTGCCGCGCACGACCATCCGTCACACGTCCGAGGCCGAGCGCGGGCAAATCTACGTGCCCACGATCAATTGGATGCTGATGCTGGCGACCATCGGGCTGGTGATTTGGTTCCAGTCGTCCACGAACCTCGCCGCCGCGTACGGCATCGCCGTCACGCTCACGATGCTGATCACCACCCTGCTCGCGTACTTCGTGGTCACGCGGCGCTGGGGCTGGTCCGTGTGGCAGGGCCTGGCGATTTCGACCTTGTTCCTGCTGCCCGAGCTGGCGTTCGCGGGGGCGAACGCGGTCAAAATCGAGCACGGCGGCTTCGTGCCGTTGGTCATCGGCGCGGCGCTGTTCACGATGATGACGACCTGGAAGCGCGGGCGCGAGATCCTAGCGCGGCGCTTCCGCGAGCAGATGTTGCCGCTCGACGATTTCTTCGATCTGATCAAGGTCGAGATCCCGGCGCGCGTGCCGGGCACCGCGGTGTTCATGACCGGCAGCCGCGACGGGACCCCGCCCGCGCTGCTGCACAATTTCTTGCACAACCGCGTCGTGCATCAGCACGTCGTGCTGCTGACGATCGTCACGGAAGAAGCGGCCAAGATCTCGGAGCGCGAGCGCTTCACGCGCGAAGAGCTGATCGAAGGCTTCGTGCGCATCGTGGCGCACTATGGCTTCATGGAGCAGCCCGACGTGCCGAAGCTGCTCGGCCGCGCCGGCATCGTGGGCGCCAGCATGGAGGGCATCACCTTCTTCCTCGGCCGAGAGACGATGATCGCGACGAAGCGGCCGGGCATGGCGCGCTGGCGCGTGCACGTGTTCTCGTTCTTGTCGCGCAACTCACAGCCGGCCACGCGCTTCTTCAATATCCCACCGGATCGTGTGATGGAGCTCGGCGCGCAAATCGAGCTGTGAAGCGCCGCTACTTGGCCTGACGCTCGCTGCTGCAGCCAGTGAGCGCGTCGGACTCGGGGGCGGCCCGACAGGCGGCCTCGCTGAAGAACCAGCGTCCCTGCTCCAGCTGAATGGAGCGCGCGTCGACGCCGATCAGCCGCTGCTCGTGATCACACGACCACTCGCGGCGATCGGTGGGCAGCGTCTTGTCTTCGGCGCTGAGCGGGCCGAACAGCCTCACCTCCTCCGCGGCTTGCCAGTAGTGGTACGCCAGCGGCGCGTCGCCCTGCCGCCGCCAGGTGCCCATCGGCGCGCCGGGTGACAGCGGCTCGAAGCGCCAGGCTTCGCAGACACCGCCCGGCAGCCGCCAATAGAGCGCCGCGCGCGCCTTGGCGAACGCGGCCAGCGTCTCCCCGGGCAGCGCGTTGCAGAACGTGTTGAGCAAGCGCTCATCGCTGATCACCTGCTCGAAGCGGATGGCGTCTTCCTGAATTTGTCCGGAAAATTCGCGATCGAACTCCTCGATCTGCGTGCTCAACTTCTGCATCGAGCGCAGCGGCATGCTGGCGCCGCAGCGCGCGTCGCGCAAGAAGCCGAGCGGCAGCGCGGCCAGGGTGGCGTTGCCGGCGCGTTGCTCGGCGAGCAGCAGCTGCTCGAGGTTGTGCGAGTCGAGCTCCGTGCAGTCGCAGCGCGGAAACGCGGCGAGCAGCGCGCCGCGCAGCGCCGGCCAGCGCTGCTCGGGTCCGCTCGCCGCCACGGCGCTCACCGCGTCCGTGACGGCCTGACAGCGTGAGAACGTGGCGTAGCCTTCGCGCGCGAGCTCGCGCCGCGAGCTCGCGTCGCGCTCGGCCAGTATGCGCAGCGCGAGCTCGTGACCCGCAGCGCCCGAGGTCTTGCGACTCGCGGGCGGCGCCGGCATGCGCACGAGCCAGCGCAGAGCGAGGCGCTCCGGTACAGCCTCTAGATAAGCGCGCACCGTCTGCACGTCGACGTCGGCTGCCGCCGCGACGTACAGCGTCGCGCCTGGAGCCGAGCCGGCTGACGTAGCGGTCGCTCCGTCAGCGAGCTGCTCCCGCAGGCGTGCTACGCGCTCGTCGAGCGTCGCGCCAGGCAACGGCTGCTCATCGAGCGCGGCTTCGAGCTCCGAAACTTGCAGCACGCGCCCCGGACCAGGCAGCGCGCCAACGCTGCTCTCGGGCAGGCTCACCTTGAGCGAGCGGCTCAGCGTGCGCTCGGGTAACCGCTCGGTGAACGTCAGCAGCTCCTTCTTGTTGGCTTCGCACGCTGGGCCGCGCGCCTCGAAGCGCGCCGTCGGTCGCTGCGGCCGGGCGCACCCGCACAGCGCACCCAGCAACACGGCGCAGCGCGCGCGACGCGAGCTGATCCAGTATGGGAACATCGAGCCCGGAATTAGCGTCCGCGGCTGCCCATGTCGAGGGCCAGCGCGCGGAACCCGCTGTCGGTGCACGGAATTAGCGCGCCGGCGCGCAGCCCGCGACAGCCCGCGCCGAGGCGGCTATGCTCACCGGTCGATGCGCAGCGTCATTTCCCGTCGTGGCCCGGCCAATCCTCTCTTTACGGCGCTCGGCGCTGCCTCGCTCAGCTTGAGCTTCGCGCTCATGAGCTGCGGCGATGACAGCTCGCCGCACGCGCCTGCGCCGATGCCCGAGGGCACCGCCGCCGTCGGCGAGAGCTGCTCGTCCGACGCACCGTGCAGGCCGGGCCTGGCGTGCGAGGACGATGTATGTGAGCCGGCTGGAACGCTGAAGCTCGGCGCCAGCTGCGTCATCTCTCCGGAGTGTGAGCAAGCCCAGTGCGTCGCCGGCTCGTGCCAAGTCGGCGCGCTCAGCGCAGAGGACAGCGGCTGTGAGACCGACGCGGACTGTGCCGTGGGGCTGCGCTGCCAGCTCGCCGGCCTCACCTCTCTCTGCGTCGAGGCGGGCACGCGAGACGTCGGGGCCTCGTGCGAGGACAACCGAGACTGCTTCGCCGGCTTGTACTGCATCGACGGCGCCTGCTCGAAACCGAGCAAGGAGGCGCCCTTCGGGGGCACGGCGTTCGCGGGGGTCGCGTGCAGCGACGACGAGAGCGGCCCGCCGCGCGCCTATTTCGAGGTGCCAGGCGCTGAAGATGCCGACGAGAAAGATTTCTTCCGCCTGCCGTTCCCGAACGACGCTCGCCGCACGAGCGACGGCGCGCTCGATCTCACTGACTTTCCGAGCCCGGGGCGCGGGCCGCTGCAGAGTGATCCGCTCGCGCCCTTCATCGCAGAGGTCGCGGCCGAGAACAGCGGCTGGGGCACTGATCCGGTGGTCATCTTCCGCTTCTCTGCGGCGCTCGACCCGGACTCGCTCGAGCCCAGCCGCGTTCATTTCGTCGACCTCGACCCAGAGCTCGATGAGGACGAGCGCGACGAAGTCGGCAGCTTCGAGTACTCGGCGCAGCGCACCGCCTACGTGTGCGCCAACTGGCTCGCCGTCACTCGCCCCGCCGGGCGTCCGCTGAAGGCCGGCCACGTGTACGCCGCCTATTTGAGCGAAGGGCTGCTGGACGAATCAGGCGCCGCCATCGAACCTTCCAACAACCTCCAAGCGGTGCTCGCCGACGACGCGCCGAGCGACGAAGCGCTCAGCGCCGTCCACGAGCGCTATGCGCAGTTTCGCGAGTACTTGCAGAGCAACGACATCGAGGCGAGCAGCGTCGTGAACGTGGCGCTGATCACCGCAGCGCCCGCGCGCGAGCCGATGGCGCAGCTGGCGAGCGTCATCGCAGAGCTCGAGCCCCCGCCCACGCACGACTGGGTCAAATGCGACGTCGACGTGGAGTCGCCGTGCCCAGACCACGACGCCGAGCGCGGACGCGCGTGCGGCGGCCAGGATGAGAGCTTCGATGAGTTCCAGGCGCTGGTCGACCTGCCGATTTTCCAACGCGGTGAGCCGCCGTACCTCACGCCGGAGGACGGCGGGGACATCGACTTCGAGGGTCCACAGCGCAGCGAGGCGGTGTGCTTGTCGCTGACCGTGCCCAGAGGCGAGATGCCCGAAGCAGGTTGGCCGCTGGTCGTCTTCGCGCACGGCACCGGCGGCAGCTATCGTGAGCACGTGACGCCGCAAATCGCGGCACGGCTCGCTGCAGCCAGCTTGCCCGATGGCGACGCGGTGCCCATCGCGGTGCTCGGCATCGACCAGGTGCAACATGGCCCGCGACGCGGTTCGTCGACGCAGGATCCCAACTACTTGTTCTTCAATTTCCTGAACCCCAAGGCCGCGCGGGGCAACGCCTTGCAAGCCGCCGCCGACCAGCTCAGCCTCGCGCGCTTGCTGAGCGATTTCAGCGTCGAGGTCGGGGACGAGCGCATCGCGATCGACGCCGAGAAGCTGTTCTTCTTCGGGCACGCGCAGGGCTCGAGCGCGGGCAGCTTGATGCTGCCGTTCAGCAGCGCCTACAAGGCCGCGGTTTTGTCGGGCAGCGCCGCTGGCGTGCGCGACATCTTGCTCGGCCAGCAGCGACCGTTTCAGCCGCGCGCGGCGCTGCCCGCGCTGTTGGGCGACGCCAGCATCGCGCAAGATCCGCTCGGCCGTATGCACCCGGCGCTGAGCCTGATCGCGGCCTGGATGGCTCCTGTCGATCCGCTCAACTTCGCGAGCGCGCTCGTCAGCGAGCCGTTGCCGGAGATGCCGCCGCGGCACGTGTTCCAGACCTACGGCGTCGGTGACAACTACGGGCCATCGGCGGCGCTGAAGAACTTCGCGATCGCGGCTGGCCTGACGCTCGTCGACGACGAGGGCCGCGGGCTCGAGGAGCTTCCGGAGCTGCCCCGCGCCGCGGCGCCGCTCGCCGGAAACGCGGACGACATCACCGCTGGCGTGCGCCAATACCCGCAGAAGAACGGGATCGACGGCAATTTCGTGGCGTTCGCTTCAGACGACGCCAACGCCGACGTGGTCCGCTTCTTCGCGACGGCCGCGCACGGCGACACGCCAGTGATCGGCGAGTGAGCGCTCAGGCTGCGGCGAGCAGCGCGCGTGCGCGCGCCGCGATGGTGCCCAGGCTGGCCAGCAGGTGGCGCTGACTGCCGATCACGTCGAGGTGCTGGTCGGGCAGCGCGAATTTGCCGAACACCGCGCGCCGCTCGCGCATCGTCGCCAGCACGTCCGCGATCGCGGAGCCGAGCCCGCCGAGCTCGGAGTGCTCCTCCACGCTCAAAATCGCGCGGGTCTCCAGCGCCGCCTCACGGATCGCGGCCTCATCTAGCGGCTTCACGGTGTGCATGCTCAGCACGCGCGCCGACACGCCCTCCGCGGCGAGCGCTTCGGCGGCCTGCACGCTGGCGTGCAGCTGTCCGCCAGTAGCGATCAGCGTGACGTCGCTGCCCTCGCGCACGCGCAGCGCTCTTCCGAGCTCGAGCCGCGGCGGCTCGCGGTGAACCTCCGGCTCCCCTGCCTTGCCGAGACGTAGGTAAGCCGGTCCCGGCAGCGCGCCGAGCGCGCGCGTGAGCGCCACGGTCTCGTGCGGATCGCCGGGCGCGAGCACGGCGAGCCCGGGCAGCGCGCGCAAGATGGCCAGATCTTCGACGCCGTGGTGCGTGTAGCCGGCCGCGCCGTAGCTGAGCCCGCCGCCCACGGAGACGATGCGCACCGGCAGAGCGTGGTAGCAGACGTCGTTGCGAATTTGCTCGAGGCAGCGCAGCGTGGGAAAATTAGCGATCGAATACACGAACACGATGTTGCCGCCGTGCGCCAGACCGGCGGCAACGCCGAGCATGTTTTGCTCGGCGACGCCCACGTTGACGTAGCGCTCCGGGAAGCGCTCGGCGAACGGCTCCAGCACCGAGAAGCCGAGATCCCCGGTGAGCAGCCAGACGCGCGGGTCGGCATCCGCCAGCTCGAGCAGCGTGCGCACGAAAGCACCTCTCATGGCGCCTGCTCGACTTCCTGGATCGCGCGCGCGAGCTCGTCCGCGTTGGGCGAGCGATAGTGCCAGAGCAGCTGATCTTCCATGAAGCTTACGCCTTTGCCCTTGCTCGTGCGCGCCAACAGCACCCGCGGACGGCCGCGCGCCGCGGCGCCGAGCGCCCGCGACAGCGCCTGATGATCATGGCCGTCCAGCTCCTCTACGTCCCAGCCGAAGGCGCGCCACTTGTCGGCGAACGGCTCGAGCGCGAGCACGTCGCTCACGCGACCGAAGCTCTGCAGCGCGTTCTGATCGACGATGGCCGTGAGGTTGTCGAGCCGGTGGTGGCCCGCGAACAGCGCGGCTTCCCACACGGAGCCCTCGTCGCATTCCCCGTCGCTCAGCAGCGCGAAGGCGCGGTAGCGCGCGCGCGCGCGCGCGCCGGCGAGCGCCATCCCCGCCGCCACCGATAGGCCATGACCGAGTGAGCCGGTGGAGAGCTCCACCCCGGGCACGCCCCTGTGGACGACGTGGCCCGCGAGCTTGGTGCCGTCCTCGCCGTAGCGCTCCAGCCATTCCAGCGGGAAGAAGCCGCGCTCCGCGAGCACGGCGTACAGCGCCGCGGCGGCGTGCCCCTTGCTGAGCACGAAGCGATCGCGCCCGGCGGCGCTCGCGCACGCGGGGTCGACGCGCAGCACCTCGGCGTACAGCACGGCCAGGATATCCGCGCAGCTCAGGCAACTGCCGATGTGCGACGCGCGCGCGCGGTGCACCATGCGCAACGCGTGGCAGCGAATCCGCCGCGCCAGCTCGCGCGACTCCGGCGCGCGGCGGCGCGCGGCGCTGCCCGGGGCGCTCACCTCGCGCGCGGGCGCCAGCCGTGCCCGCGCGGCGCCGTGCCGCTCGGGATCCAAGAAGAAGAAGTTCGTCGCGCTGGTGTCGTCGTCGATGCGCTCGTGCTCGTGGAGCGCGCCGTCCGCGAGCGAGTAGCAGCGGTAGCCGAGCGGCGCGAGCAGCGCGATGATGTCGTTCGGGTGATAGCCGTGCACGCGCGCCCATTTGCGCAACATCTCCAGCATCAACACCGGCCGCGTCCGCTCGATGGTCGCGAGACCGCCGCGCAGCGCGAACAGCTCCGCGCCCTCGACGTCGCATTTGACGAGATCGATACGCGACAGCTGCGCTGCGGCGGCGAAGGCGTCCAACGTCGTCATTTCGACCGGCACCTCGCGGTTCTCGTCCGCGGCGAACAACGGCCGAGCCGAGGCGGCCACGCTACCGTGGAACGCCGGCACGAAGAAGCTCACGCGCCCCGGACGCTCTCCCAGCGCGAGCGCGTGCGCGCTGATCTGCGCGGCGAGCCCGTTGAGCTCGACGTTGCGCACCAGCTCCGCGTACGTGCTGGGCACCGGCTCGAAGGCGTGAATGACGCCCCCCGCGGCCAAGCGCCTGGCCATGCGCAGGGCCATGAAGCCCGCGTTGGCGCCGATATCGAGCACGACCTGGGCTCCCTCGGCCAGCGCGCACAGCGCGCCGAGCTCCTCGGCTTCGTACGCGCCGTGATTGATGCTGACGCTGGGCACGCTGCGCGTGTCATCCGGGCGCCACTGCATCTTGATGCCGTCCGCGAACACCACGCGCAGTCCGTCGCGGTGTATCTCGACGCTGCTCACGTCACCGCGGCCGACCAGCTCACAGTACTGCTCCAGGGCCTGGTGCTGCTCGCGCATCTTGGCCCAGAATTCGTCGCGCGCGAGCTCGCCGCGCTGGAACGCCAGCGCGAGCTCGCGCGCCGAGCTCGCTTCGCGCGTCATGACGCCAAACACCAGCGGATGGTGCGCTCGAGCCCGTCACGCAGAGCCACCTCGGGCTCGAACTGAAATGCCTGTCGCAGCTTGCCGATGTCGGGGCAGGCCCGCGCGGGAGCGCCACGTGAGCTGCCAGCGTCGGGCGCGCGATTGACGAGCACCGGCTCGCGTTGCCGGAACAGCTCGGCGACGACGCTAGCGAGCTCCAGCACGCTAGTCTCAGGCCGATCACTGCCCACGTTGAACGCTTCGCCGTCGCGATCGCTGAGCAAGATGCGCAGCAGCGCCACCGCAGCATCCGCCACGTAGCCGTACGTGCGCGTGGCCTTGCCATCGCTGTCGAGCGCCAGGCGCTCACCGCGCAAGCCCATGGCGATGAGGGCGGCCACGACTCGACCATCGTCCGGCCGCAGGCCGGGGCCGTGCACGTGAAAGGGGCGCGCGATCTTCACCGGCAAGCGGTGCACCTCGTGGTAGGCGCGGCAATAAGTCTCGCCCGCGCGCTTGGCCTCCGCGTAGTACGCGCGCCGGCTCAGCGGATCCACGCGGCCGACGTAGCTCTCCGGAGTCGGGATCGCGTCAGCGTCGGGCGTGCCGTACACTTCGCTGCTGCTGACGTACAAGATGCTCGCCGCGTCGCGCTCCCGCGCTCGCTCGAGCAGCTGCTTCAGCCCCAGCGTGTTCGCGTCCAAGCAGCCCAGCGGATCACTCAGGAAGTGCTTCGGCGTCGCCGGCGAGGCGGCGTGCACCACGTAGTCGGCGGCCAGCCCCTCCGGCAGCGGCGCACGAACGTCTTGGCAAAGCACGGTGACGTCCGCGCGCGACGCGAGGTGCGCGAGCCGGCGCCGCAACGCCTCGGCGGAGCGCACGAGCAACAACAGGCGGCAGGGAGCGCGCCAGGCGCCCGCGTCGTTCAAATGAGCGAGCACATCCGCGAGGTACGCCGGCAGCATGCCGCTCGCGCCGGTGATGAGCACGCTGCGTCCGGAGAGCGCCGCCGCGTGCGGCGCCAGCCGCTCCGCGATGCGCGGGAGATCCTCGCGGATCACCGCGGGGAAGTCCGCTGCGTGCTTCACTCGGCGCCTCCTGCCAGCGCCACTCGCGAGCGCCGCGACGCGCTCCGCTCGCGGACGAAGCCATGGATCGTCTCGAGCTCGTAGCGCAGCATGGCCTCGCTGAGCCCGGGGAAGACGCCCAGCCAAAACGCGCCGTTCGCCACGAAATCCGCGACCTCGAGCGCGCCCACGCGCCGGTGCTCGAGGTCCTCGTACGCTGGCTGACGCAGCAAATTGCCGCCGAAGAGCAGGCGCGTGCCGATGCGCCGCTGATCCAGCGCCCGCGTGAGGTCGTCGCGCGAGAACGGCGCGTCAGCGCGCACGCACAGCGGGAAGCCGAACCAGCTGGGCTCCGAGCCGGGCGTCGGCTCGGGCAAAATGAAGAACTCCTCGAGCTCCGCGAGCCCTTCGCGCAAACAGGCGAAGTTCTTGCGGCGCGCGGCGATGAAGCCGTCGAGCTTGGAGAGCTGCGCGACGCCGATAGCGGCTTGCAGGTCCGTAGCCTTCAAATTGTAGCCGATGTGCGAGTACGTGTACTTGTGATCATAACCGCAGGGCAAGCTGCCGAGCTGCCAATCGAAGCGCTTGCCGCAGGTGTCGTCCTTGCCCGGCTCGCACCAGCAGTCGCGCCCCCAGTCGCGAAACGACTCCAGCAAGCGCTTGAGCTTCGGCGAGCTCGTCAGCACCGCGCCACCCTCGCCCATGGTGATGTGATGGGCCGGGTAAAAGCTGGTCGTCGCCAGCTCGCCGAAGGTCCCGACCGGCTTGCCGCGATACGTCGCGCCCAGCGCGTCGCAACAATCCTCGAGCAAATACAGATCGTGTTTGGCGGCGATGCGCGTGACGGCCTCGAGATTGAAGGGGTTACCCAGCGTGTGCGCGAGCATGATCGCGCGGGTGCGCGGGCCCACCGCGGCCTCGAGCTCTGCCACGTTGACGTTGTAGGTCGGCAGCTCGACGTCGACGAAGACGGGCAGCAGCTGATTTTGAATGATGGGATTGACGGTGGTCGGAAAGCCACACGCCACCGTCAACACCTCGTCGCCGGGCTGCAGCCGGTCCGCGCCCAGGCTCTTCGAGGTCAGGCAGCTCAGCGCCAACAAGTTCGCCGAGGAGCCGGAGTTGACGAGCAGCGCGGAGCGCAAGCCGGCCCTGCGCGCCAGCTCACGCTCGAACGTGGCCGCGTACGGACCGGCGGTGAGCCAAAAATCGAGCGCTGACGAGACCAGCGACGTGACCTCGCGCGCGTCGAAGACACGGCCCGACACCGGCACCGCCGTCGCCCCCGGTAAGAAGGGCTGGTCGCGGAAGGCAGCGCCGCAATAGGCCTCCACCAGCTCGAGGATCCGTTGGCGCAGCTCCGCCGCTTCAGTGCTCATCGGCCGCGCACGCGTTGCAACGCGCGCGCCAGCCGGCGATTTCGCGCTGTTCGCGGCTCGGCCTGCGCGAAGCGCAGGCGAACGCCGGAATCCGGACGCTCCGCTGCCAGCGCGCTGACGCCGAGTAGCGACAAGTCGTCGATTCGACGTCCGAGGCGCGCCGCGCTGCGCGGCATGTGGCTTGCCTCGCGCGAGGCATGCCCTTGATTTCCATCGTGCTGCCCACCCACCGCCGCGCACATCTGCTCGAGACGGCGCTGGCGAGCGTCGTGGCGCAGGTCGGCTTCGACGACTTCGAGGTCGTCGTCTCGGACAACAGCGCCGACGGCTGCGCCGAAGCGGTGACCCGTCGCTTCGACGACCATCGCATTCGCTACGTGAACACCGGCGCAGATCTGGATGTGTACGCGAGCTGGAACTTCGCCATCGAGCGCGCGCAAGGCCGCTATACGTTCTTGTTCGCCGACGACGACGCCTTTCTGAGCGACGGCCTGGCGCGCATCGCAGCCGCGCTGCAGCGCTGGTCGATGCCCGACGTGTTGGGACTGAGCGTGGGCTGGTATGCGCGCCCTGGCTTCAAGCGCGCGCCGCAAAACACCGTCCGCTTCGACGAGACGTGGCAGCGCGAGGGGCTGGAGAGCCCGGAGCGCGCGCTGCGCGAGCATTTCGCGTTCGGGCGTCCGTTCTTCTCTCCGACGTACATGTTGGTCTCGGACGGCGTGCGCGAGCGCATCCGCGCGCGCGGCCTGCCGCTGTTTCTGCCTTTGTTCCCCGACTATTCGTTGCAGGCCATGGCGCTCGCGGTGGCGAAGAGCGCGGCGGGCATGCGCGAGCCGACGTTGATCCACGGCTACGCGGTGGAGTCGCTGGGTGAGCACTACTGCTACCCGCGTAAGAACATCGCCTGGCCGGCTCCCGCCGGCGAAGAGCGCGTGTTTCGGCACTCGCCGGTGGGCGGCTACACCTTCAGCAACGGGCGACTCGAGACGATGCTGCGCGTACAAGAGGCGATGCCGGAGCTCGCGACGATCGACATCGACGGCATCGCGTTCCTCTCGCTGTATGGCCGCGAGCTGCTGATGGAGAGCACGTGGCGCGACGTAACGAAGGACGCCGAAGCCTACATCCGTTACATCCGTGCGCTCGGCGAGCCGCAAAAGACGCAAGTCCTGGCGACGCTGAAGGGGCCGCTGCTGCAGCTCGTCACGATGGTAGAGCTCCGCGCCTGGGAGCGGCTGGCCGTCGGTCCCGATGAGTGGATGCGCGGCGACGAATACGGCTTTACGGATATCGTGAGCGCCGCGCAACGCGGACGCGAGCTCTACGAAGCGCGCGTGCGCCGCGCGGAGTTCTTGAAAGAGGCCACGCAACGCGTGAACGACGCGGCCGGCAGCAGCGTGACGCTGAGCGCGAGCGGGGGCGCGGCGTGAAGGCCGTGATTCTGTGCGGCGGCCAGGGCACGCGCATCCGCAGCGTAGACGAGCTGCTGCCGAAGCCGCTCTTGAACATCGGCGACCGCCCCATCGTCTGGCACATCATGAAGCTCTATGCGCACTACGGCATCGACGATTTCGTGCTGTGCCTGGGCTATAAGAGCTGGTTGTTCAAGGAGTGGTTCATGAACTACCGCTCGATGCTCGCCGACGTGACGTTGGATCTGCGCCAGCCGGGCGCGCCGATGTTTCACGGCGGTCCGGCGCCGGAACGCTGGCGCGTCACGTTGGCCGAGACCGGCATGGAGACGATGACCGGCGGTCGCCTGACGCGGGTGCGGCGGCACTTGGGAGCGCAGGGCCACTTCTTGCTGACCTACGGGGATGGCGTCGCCAACGTGGATATTCGCGCGCTGCTCGCGTTCCACCAAAGCCACGGCAAAGTGGCGACCGTCACCGCGGTGCGCCCGCCGAGCCGCTTCGGCGAAATGATGCTCGCGAACGATAGCGTCGCGTGCTTCACGGAGAAGCCGCAGGTCAGCGAGGGCTCGGTGAACGGCGGCTTCTTCGTGTTCGATGCCAGCCGCATCTGGGACCATGTGCCGGAGGGCGCCGACGTCGTGCTCGAACGCCTGCCGCTGCAGCGCCTGGCAGAAGCGGGCGAGCTCGCTGCGTTCCGTCACGAGGGCTTCTGGCAGCCGATGGATACGCCGCGCGAGTATCGCGAGTTGAACGAGCTGTGGGAGGCGGGCCGTGCGCCATGGAAAGTGTGGAACGACGACAGCGACCGCGACGAAGCGGACTCTGCCGTGTTGCGCACCGGCGAAGCCAAGTCCGTCGCCTGACGGCTACTGCGCGCCCGTCGGCAGCGCGGCGCGGCTCGCTTCCGCGCGCTGAGTGACGCGACGCGGCTTGATCCCGACGTCGAAGGCGGCGGTGAGCACCAGGCCCCACGTGAAGCCGCCGAGCCGGGAGCGCCCGCTGTACGCGCGCGGGCCGTCTTCGGCTTCGACGACGTAGTTCCAGGACGCGCGCTTGCGGTCCAAGTCGAACGACGCCAGCAAGTCACAGCCGAGACGCGCGCCTAGGATGCCCTCCGAGCTGCGATCCGAAACGCCAGCGCGAAACGTCAGCGCGGGCAGGCCGATGTCGTAGCCGCCGGGGCCATAGCGGCGGTTCGACGTCAGGTAGCGTCGCGACGCGGCGCCGACGTCGAACTCTAAATCCACCCAGTTTCGGAACGGCAACCACACGCCGGCGAAGCCGCCGAGCGAGCGCCAGCGATCTTCGGCGGTGTCGCTCAGCTCGAGCACGGCGCCGAGCTGGAAATAACTCGCGCGCAAGCGAGCTAGCGCGCCGGCGATGCCGTGAGAGCGGCTGCTATCGCGCGTGGTGTGCACGGCGAAGCCGCCGTACGCGCCGAGCCCGAAGGAGATGCCCGGCGCGGGATCGAGCTGCGCGCTCTTGTCGACCTCGAGCGGCGGCAGCTCGGCCGCCTCGTCCGCCTCGGGGGTAGCCGTGAGCGGCTGGGCGGCGGCAGCTCGAGCGCGCAACGAGAAGAGCAGCGCGACCGCGACGGCCACGCGAAGAGAGATGGATCGCAGGGAGGTCATGCCTTCGCTTCCATGGTGCTACGCGTTACTCGATTCGGCTCACGGCGGCGCAGGCGCGTCGCTCGGCCGCACGCTTCTTAGCGCGCTGCGCCGGCGCGAGCTCGCGCGCCTCGACCGCATGGCCGAACGCCGGCTCGAGTCTCTACGGGCGCGAACGCGCAGCGCCGTGGCGAGTCTTTGGCGCGCCGGACCCCGCTCGCCGAGCGCGCGCGAAGCCGCGAACGATGCGGCGGCTTCTGGCGCGCATTTGTTGTGGATGCTGGCCGCGCAGATTGGTAGGGGTGAGCTCGCCATCTCCCGCTCCCGCGCCGATCGGAGGAGCGAGCCATGAAGGAGCCAGCGATGCTCAGACATTTGCCTCTGCTTTCGAGCGCCGTGGTGAGCGCGTGCTTCGGCCAAGCCTGCATCGACGCCTCTCAGAAGCCCTGCGTCGAGCCGCAGAGCGCCGCGGCTGCTGCCGCGCCGCCGGCCGCGACCGCGACCGCGAGCACGCTCAAGACGTGCGCGGCGCCGTCGCCAGCGGCAGATGGTCTGCTCGACGACTTCGAGGACGGTAACGGACAGCTCACGCTGCTCGCCGGCCGCGATGGTTATTGGTGGCAACACCACGATCCGAGCGGGTCCACGATAGCACCGGAAAAATTCACTCCGGATAGCGGCGGCGCGGGCGGCTCGCAAAAGGCACTGCACGTCACGGGCACCACTGCATCGCAAGCGGGCGCGTACGGCTCCTCAGTGGGCGTCAACTTCGCGAGCAGCGGTCTGTATGACGCTTCGCAGTATGTCGGCGTCTCGTTCCGAGCCAAGGTCGGGCCAAACTCCACGCCGAACGTGCGCTTCAAAATTGGGGACTCCAACACGCACGGGCAGCTCGGAACCTGCAAATCGTGCTGGAATCACTTCGGCAAGGATCTCAGCCTGACCAACGAGTGGCAGGAGTACAGGGTTCTCTTTGCCGAGACCAAGCAGGTCGATGGTTGGGGTGATCCGCGCCCGCCAGCGCTCAACGCCGCCGAGCTCGCCAATTTGGATTGGTCGATCGGCCCCGGCGCGAACTTTGACCTGTGGATCGACGACGTGACGTTCCTCTCGTGTCCGTAACCGCTGCGGCCCCTCGAACCGAGCTTCTGGCATGCTATTTCTGCCCGAGCCGAGATACGCGAGGCGCAGCACTTACCTGAGCAAACCGATCTTTCGGAGGCCGAAGATGATTCGCCGTGACTCCCATCTGTCCGATCCAGTGGCTTTGCGCTTCGGCGTCGCCACGCTCCTGCTGTTGGCGTCGTGCGCGCCCGTCTCCGAACCTGCGCCGCGAGGCAATGACGACGGCATGAGCACCGGACAAGGCGGAAGTGCAAACGGTTCCGGAGGTGCCTCCATGAGCGGGCTCGGCGGCGCGCCGTCATCGTTCGGTGGCTTCGTCTCGACGGGCGGACTGACGGCGAGCGGCGGGCTCAGCAACATGCCAAAAGGCGGCTCGACGGGGGTCGGCAGCGGGGGTAGCCCCACCTCGTCCGGCGGCGCGACCGTCAGCAGCGGTGGCGCGACGGTCAACACCGGTGGCGCCCCCGTCAGCACCGGCGGCGTGGCGACCGCCTCAGGTGGCGCCGCGTCGGCCTGCATGCCTTATGACGGCACCGTGAAGGCTGACAGCCTCATCTTCAGCGACGGCCAGGGCACCTCCACCAAGGGAATGTGGAAGGGTTATGCGTACACGTACACGTACGGGAAGGGCGCGGTGATCAAGCCCGTCACCAGCGCGGCCACCAGCTGCATCAAAGGCAAGGCGCTGTGCGCCAACGGAACCATCACCGCTGATGATGGCTCCGGCGCCGGCATCGGTTGGAATATCAACCAATCCGGCTCCGCCGCATCCACGACGACGATCACGACCGGCGTCACCTTCGTGCTGAAGGGCGCCAGCGCGAACATGCGCGTCGCGCTGGGGCCGCCGACTGGTGATGACTACTGCTATAACCTCACCGCGGCCGACGTCGCCGCCGCGAACACCGCCGCCGGGCTGACGCTCAAAGCCTCAGACTTCAAGCAAGCCTGCTACGACACGGAGAAAGCCGTTGCGTACAAAGGCGAAGACGTCAAATCGATCCAAGTCTCGATGCCGGGCAGCGCGTCCGGCGCGCGCACCTTCGATTTCTGCGTCGTCGACATCGAACCCGGATGAAATCAGCCGCGACAGAGGTGGGATAGCAGCGCCCGCGGCCCCACCTCACGCGCATATATTTAGAGACGGCTACGTTTTGGCGTGATTCGTCCGTTTAGCTCTACGACATCTCTGTCGTGATGAGCTCTGTCGACCACGCCATGTCCCGCACTCTTCGGACCCTTTCGTCTGTCGTCGAGCTCTCCTTTCAGAATCGGCGGCGAGCATGAAAGCGCGTTTGCTCCTCATCGACGACAGCGAGGCGCAGAGCCAGCAGATCAAGCTCGCGCTGGAGCGCTTGGGCTACGCCGTCGAGTGCGCCCACTCCGGCGTCGAGGGGCTCAAGCTGGCGCGCGCCAAGCGACCCGATCTGGTGCTGCTCGACGTCGTGATGGCGGACATCGACGGCTTCGCGGTGTGCCGCTGGTTGAAAGTAAACGCCGAGACCCGCGACATCCCCGTGATCATGCTGACGGTGCGCACCGCGCTCGTGGATCGCGTGGAGGGGCTCAACATCGGCGCTGATGACTACCTCGCCAAGCCCTTCCAAGACGAGGAGCTCGAGGCGCGCATCTTCGCCGCGCTGCGCGTGAAGGCGGCTCACACGGAGCTGCGCGAGCGCAACCAGCAGCTCGAGTCGATGCTGCATCACGTGGAGGCGCTGGCCATCACGGATCCGCTGACCGGCTTGTTCAACCGCCGGCGCTTCGCGGACGTGCTGAAGCGCGAGTTCGCCGTGACCAAGCGTTACAAAAATACGTTGAGCTGCTTGATGATCGATCTCGATCACTTCAAGCGCGTCAACGATCACTATGGCCACGACGCGGGCGATCAAGTCTTGAAGGAGGTCGCGCGGCGGCTGCTCGAGACGCTGCGCGAGGTGGACCTCACCGCGCGTTTCGGCGGCGAAGAGTTCGCCGTGTTGCTGCCGCACACCGGCAAGCGCGAGGCGCTGATCGCCGCCGAGCGGGTGCGCGGCGTGATCCGCAAGGCCGAGTTCGTGTTCGACGACCAAAAGCTGAACCTCACCGCCAGCATCGGCGTGTCCGGCAATATCGACGTGGTCTCCGGCGATCCGGAGGACTTGGTCCGCGCCGCGGATTTCGCGCTGTACGAGGCCAAGCGGCTGGGCCGCGACCGCGTGGTGTTGTTCGACGACAAAAACAGCATACCGCCGCGCTGAGCGCGCGCCGCCGGGCCGATACAGCCCGGGACTCTTCATGTTAGAAGAGTGCCGTGCGAAGACGATTCCTCGAACTCGTGCTGGGCGTGAGCGGCGGGCTGCTACTGGGCTCCGCCTGCTCCAAACACTCGGACGCTGGCGGCAACAAGCCCGCTCGCTTGCGCATCGCGGTGATCCCCAAGGGCACGACGCACGAGTTCTGGAAGAGCGTGCACGCCGGCGCGGTCAAGGCCAGCCGCGAGCTCGACGTAGACATCGTCTGGAAAGGACCGCTCAAAGAGGACGACCTGAAGAGCCAGGTCGATCTGGTGCAGTCGTTCACCGCGCAGCGCGTCTCCGGCATCGTGCTCGCGCCGCTCAACGACAAGGCGCTGATCGCCTCAGTGAATGGCGCAGCGGCGGCCAAGATCCCCGTGGTGATCTTCGATTCAGCGCTCGCGGGCGGCGACGTGGTGAGCTTCGTGGCCACCGATAATCGCGCGGCGGGCCGGCTCGGCGGTGAGCGCGTCGCCGAGCTGCTCGGCGGCAAAGGCAAGGTCGCGCTGCTGCGCTACCAGGAAGGCTCAGCCAGCACTCATGAGCGCGAAGAGGGCTTCCTGGAGGCGGTGCGCAAGCGGGGCCTGGACGTTGTCAGCGACAACCAATACGCCGGCCCCACCACGGAGTCGGCGTTCTCCGCCGCGGAGAGCCTGCTGCTCGCGAAGAACGCGGCGAACCACGGCATCGACGCCGTGTTCACCCCCAATGAGTCGACGAGCTTCGGCATGCTGCTGGCGCTGGAGAAGGCCAAGCTCGCGGGCAAGCTCAAGTTCGTCGGCTTCGACGCCTCTGACAAGCTCGTGCAGGGGATAAAGAGCGGCAGCATCGACGCGCTCGTGCTGCAAAATCCGTTCAACATGGGTTATCTGGCGCTAAAGTCGCTGGTCGAGCACCTGCGGGGAAAGAAGGTCGCGCCGCGCGCGGACACCGGCGCGCTGCTGGCGGATAGAGCGAACCTCGACAAGCCCGAGGTGCGCGAGCTGCTCGCGCCCGATCTGGCGAAGTGGCTCGGCCGCTGAACGACTCCATGCGACTGCGAGCGCGCGGCGTAAAGAAGGCGTTCGGCGTCACCAAGGCGCTCGACGGCGTCGATCTCGACGTGGCGGACGGCAGCATCTGCGCGGTGCTGGGTGAGAACGGCGCCGGCAAGAGCACGCTGATGAAGATCCTCTCCGGCGCGGAGACGCCGGACGCCGGCAGCGTGGAGCTCTGCGGCGCGCCGTATGCGCCAGTGAGCCCGCTGGCGGCGCGGCGCAGCGGCGTCGCGATCGTGTATCAGGAGCTCTCCGTGTGCCCGCACCTGAGCGTGGCCGAAAATGTCCTGCTCGGCATGGAATCGGCGCGCTGGGGTTGGCTCGCTCGCGCCGCCGGGCGCGAGCGGGTGCTGCGCGCGTTCGCGCCGTTGCTGCCGCCCGAGCGCGCTCCGGATCCGGATCAGCCGTTGGCCGAGCTCTCCACGGCTGATCGCCAGTTAGTCGAAATCGCGCGTGCGCTCGCCCAAGACGACGTGCGGCTCTTGATCTTGGACGAGCCGACCAGCAGCCTCGCAGCGGATGACGTCGAGCGGCTGTTCGCGGCGCTCGCGGCGCTCAAGGCGCGCGGTCTCTCGGTGCTGTACATCTCGCACTTCATCGAGGAGGTGCGGCGCATCGCGGACGACTACGTCGTGCTGCGCGACGGGCGCAGCATCAGCGCCGGCCCCGTCAGCTCGCGCACGAACGACGCGCTCATCGCGGACATGGCCGGCAGAGAGATCACGGCCGCCGCGCGCAGCCGGCGTTCACCGGGCGAGCGCCTGCTCACGCTAGAACACCTGGCCGGCGAGCGATTGCCGCGCCGCGCGAGCCTGGAGCTGCACCGCGGCGAGGTGCTGGGCATCGCCGGCCTGGTCGGCTCCGGGCGCAGCGAGCTGCTGCGTAGCGTCTTCGGGCTGGAGCCGGTGCGCAGCGGGTCGATCCGCGTCGCGCAGCTCTCCGGGGTGTTCGGGCCAACGGCGCGCCTGCGGCAAGGGGTCGGCCTGCTGAGCGAAGATCGCAAGCGCGAGGGCCTCGCGCTCTCGCTCTCGGTGGCCGACAACATCACGCTGTCCAAGCTGGCGCCGCTGCGGCGGCGCGGGCTGCTCTCGCGCCGCGCCGAGCTCGCGGCAGCGCAGCGTTGGGTGGACGAGCTCGGCGTGCGCTGCCGCGACGCCGAGCAGCGCGTGGACGAGCTCTCCGGCGGCAATCAGCAGAAGGTCGCGCTCGCGCGGCTGCTCTACCACGACGTCGACGTGCTCTTGCTCGACGAGCCGACGCGCGGCATCGACGTGCGCAGCCGCAACGACATCCACGCGCTGATCGACGCGCTCACTGCGCGCGGCAAGGCAGTGTTGCTGGTCTCGAGCCAGCTGTCCGAGCTCCTGGCGGTGTGCGACCGTATCGCGGTCATGCACCGCGGCGTGCTCGGCCGAGCGCGACCCAGCGCAGAGCTGGATGAGCACGCGCTGCTCGCGGAGGCGGCGGGCGCATGAAGCAGCTGCTGCGCCGTCCCTGGTTCGGGCCGCTCGCGGCGCTGCTGCTCTTGTATGCGCTGTTCGCGGCGCTGGCGCCGGAGACATTTCCGGGTCTCGCAAACCTGACGACGATGACGCGCCAGACGGTCGTCGTGGCCATCGGCGCCGTGGGCATGACCTACGTCATCGTCCTCGGCGGCATCGATTTGTCCATCGGCTCGGCCGTGGCGCTCACCACCGTCGTCGTAGCGCGCGCGCTGCAAGCCAACGTGCACCCGCTCGCCGCGGCCGCGCTCGGCGTCGCGGTGCCGGCGCTGGCCGGGCTCGTCAACGGCGGGCTCGTCGCCGGGCTCGGCATCCCCCCCTTCATCGTCACGTTGGGCACCATGAGCCTGCTGCGCGGAGCGGCCAAGGGCCTCTCTGGAGAGCAGAAAATCGACGCCGATCCGCGCGGCATCGACGGCTGGATGACCCCCTCGGCCAGCTTCGCGGTGCCGGCTGGAGTCTGGCTCGCGCTCGTCGTGGCGCTGGTCGCGGCCGTCGCGCTGCGCTCCACCGTGTTCGGCCGTCACGTCGTGGCGACCGGCTCGAACGAGCACACCGCGAGGCTGTGCGGCGTCCCCGTCACGCGCATCCGGCTCCTGGTATACGGCCTCGCGGGCGCGCTGGCCGGGCTCGCGGGCGTGCTCGAATACGCGACGCTCACCGTCGGCGATCCCACTGACTCTATCGGGCTCGAGCTAGAGGTGATCGCCGCGGTCGTGATCGGCGGCGCGTCGCTCTCCGGCGGCCAGGGCTCGATCATCGGGGCGATGGTGGGCGCGCTCTTGATGACCGAGATCAAGACCGGCTGCACCCACGTCGGACTCCCCAACTGGGTACAGGAGATCGTGACGGGCGCCATCATCGTCGTGGCCGTGGCCATCGATCGCTTGCGGCGCCCACGCGCTTAGCCGTTCGCGGGCACGCGCTTGGCCGTTCGCGGGCCGTGTTAGCTGCTGAGATCTCCCATGATGCGCACGCGGAAGCCGAGCTCCTGACTGAGCGCGACCATCTCGCCGAAGACGTCGCCGTACGCGACAGCGACGTGGTTCGACTGATAGTGGGCCATCAGCGTGTCGCGATCGACGCCCAAGTCCGCGGCCATGAACGGCCATTGTCGCGTCGTCCCCTCCCACCAGGCATCGCGCTTCTCGGGCGGAAGCTTGACGACCTCACCGCGACCGACGTCCATCCACAGCACGTCGTCTTTGATGTAGGCCCGCGCCCAGGTCATCTTCCCGGGTAGACTCTCACCCGCCACGGTGCCGCCGGGCGTCGGGAAATAGAGCGAGGGTTGGCGGTAGCTGTGCGCGCCCTGCAGCGTGTCCGGGTCGTGATTGAAGGCGTAGACGCCGCACGAGCCGGAGTTCAACAGCACCCACAGAAAGCGTCCGTCGTGCTCGCCGCCCCAGCGCACATCGTGAAACATCACGGCTTGGTGCAGCTGCTTGTCCTTCAGCAGCCGCTTCAACATCTCCATGGGCAAGGCGTTGCCCTGATCCGCCTCGGTGGCGCAGGCGATGGTGTCGCCGTTGGACTCGGGGCGGCAGGTCGAGTTGAACAGACCCTCCGCTAGATCCGACGGCGGGCGCAGCGGGATCAAGCCGAGCTGGTACTGCCAGCCCAGGAAATCGGCGCCAAACTCCTGTGTCATGTCCAGCACGGCCAGGTAGTCGCGGAGCTGCTCGCTGGTGGCGCGCTCATCGAAATCGGCGGCGTTCGCGGCGCGCCAGTGAAACTTCATGCCGCGGTCTTGCACGAACGCGAGCGCGTCCTTGATACGACTCGGCGCGATGCGCTGGCCGCGATCGATGATCCAGGCCTGATCGATCTTGTGCTCGGAGAAGCCGTAGGGCGCGAGCAGACGCGGGCCGAAGTAGCCATTGATCATGCCCATGGACGTGTCGCCCAACATCAAAAGCAGCGGCCGCCGGCGGCGGATCTCCCGCGCGACGCGGCTCGCGCGCTGCGCGGCTTCGGGCGACACGCTCGCGTGATAGCGAATGCCGCGCTCTTCGTAGCGAATCTTGCCGGAGGAGCACCACTCGTCGAGGCGCTCCATGAACACTGGATCCTGACTCCAGTCCGCGGCGGTCGTCCAAATGCGCGAGTGCGCGCGCTTCAGGCTCACCAGCGACGCACCCGTGTTCAACAGCCCCACGAGCCCCGGCCACTGCCCGGAGAAATTGCTGGCCAGCAGCAACGGGTTGTCCTTGCCCACGACGCCCTCGGTCGTGTGCGGCGCGTACACCCAGTGCGCGAACACGCCCACCGTAGGGTCGTCGATGGGGCCCAGCGCGTCGCGCGCCTCGTGCGGCTTGCTCAGGAAACCGCCGACCCGGTACGGCTCGCGGCCGAGCTTCTTCAACGCGCGCTCGAGCTCCGCGGTCGCCGCCTCCACGTTGGGGAGCGCGAGCTCGTTGGGCTTTTGTCGAGCATCGCCCGGCCAATAAACGGCAACCTTCTTCTGCATCGCACGCCTCCTTCATTGCGCGGGCCGGCGCCCGCCGGCGGCACGCCGCCGCGCTGCGCTCACTTTACCTCTTCGCCGCCGCGTTCGACGTTGTCTTTGGTGAACAGCCGCGTGGGCAGCGTCACCCGCTTCGGCGGCTTCTCGCCGGCGAAAATGCGCATCGCCGTATCCACCGCCTCGGCGCCGCCCGTGGGGTACGCGAACGTCGCGTCCAGGACGCCCTCGCGGACGTAGCGCACCCCCTCGTGCGGCAGCGCGTCGATGCCCACGAACTTGATCTCTTTTTCGCGCCCGGCGGCCTTGGCGGCGAGGTAGGCGCCGTGCGCGCCCGGGTCATTGTGCGCGTAGACGAGCTGAATGGAACGCTGCGCCGCCAGCGCGGACTCCATCTCCTTGCGCGCGTTCGGCTCCAGCCACTGCATGTCGGCCTCGAACACGACTTTCAGGCCCGGGTTCTCTTTGGCGGCCAGCCCGTCCAAGAAGCCCTGATGACGGCCCTGAGCCGGGCTGGACGTCATCAAGCCCTTGAGCTCCACGATGTTGCCCTTGCCGCCGAGCGTCTTACGGATCCACTCCCCCGCCGCGCGCCCGATGCGCTGGTTGTCCGCCCCGATGAAGGTCGTGTAGGCGTCGCCCTCCACCGCGCGATCGAGCACGATCACCGGCGTGCCTCTCTCGAACAGCTCGGCGACGGGCCGGGTCAGCGGCGCGGACTCCTTGGGCGAGATGATCAATAAATCGATGCCCTGCGCGCCGAGCTCTTCCACCTGCGCGCGCTGGGTCAGCGAGTCGTTCTGCGCGTCCTTGTAGATGACCTTGACGTTCTGCAGCGCGGCCGCAGCGCGCGCGATGTCCGCGTTCATCTGCACGCGCCAGGGCTCGCCGAGGTTGCACTGGCTCATGCCGATCAGAAACTGCTTCGGCTTGCTGCTCTCGGCGCTGGCCTCGGGCGCCGACTTCTTCTCACGGCTGCAAGCGGCCGCGGTGAGGCACAAGAACGCGATCGCGAAGCCAGCTCGACGTCCCGCTCTCTGCATGCGCGGCACTATACAGTACCCCGCCCGAGCCGCCGCTGAAAGAGCACGGCCGCGACCAGGATCACTCCCGTCAACATCAGGCGAAGCTCGCTGCTGTATGCGTTGAGGCTCAGGATCTTTTGCAGGTAGCCGAGCGTCAGTACACCGATGAGCGTCGCGCCGACGCCGCCGCGACCGCCAGCCAACGTGGTCCCGCCTAACACGACCATGGCGATGGCGTCGAGCTCGTAGCCGAGGCCGGTCTCGGGGTCGCCCTGGCGCTCCTGCGCCGCCTGACACACCCCGGCTACCGCCGCGAAGGCGCCCGAGAGCGCGTAGACGGCGAGCAGCGTCTTGCTCACGGGCACACCGGTGAGTCGCGCCGCTTCCGCGTTGCTGCCTACGGCGTGCACATAGCGTCCCAGGCGCAAGCGCGCGAGCAGCAGCCAAGCGAGCAGCGCGCAGCCGAGGAAGATCACGGTCACCGCGGACACATTGCCGGCCAACACCTTGGCGTCGATGGCCGAGAAGATCGCCGGCTCCGGCAGCGTCTGGAAGCTGCCGTCGGCCAGCTTCAAATAGCTCGACACCTTCTCACCGCCGGACAGCTGCTTGGCCAGCCCGCGCGCGAACACCATCATCGCCAAGGTGACGATGAACGACTGCATCTTGCTGAAGGCGACCAAGCAGCCCGAGAGCAGCCCGGCGCCCGCGCCGAGCAGCACGACCGCCGGCAACGCCAGCCACGGTGAGAGCGCGTGATGCAGCGTCAACAGCGAGAAGCTCACCGCGGAGAGCGCGAGCACGCTGCCGACGGCCAGGTCGATCCCGCCGCTGATGACCACCAGCGTCATCGCGCACGCCAAAATTCCGTGCACCGACACCTCGCGTAACAACGCGCGGTGCGTTTGCCAGCCGAAGAAGGCTCCGTCCGCGTTGAAGACGCAGCCGATGGCGAGCACCGCGAGCAGCGGGATGAAGCCGCGCAGCGGCGTCACGCTGAGCGCGCGCGGCAGTTTCATTCGGCCGCCCCCATCATCGCGCCGAGCAGCGCGTCGCGCGTCAGCGTCGGGCCCGACAACGTGCGCCGAAGCTGGCCGCGGAACAGCACCATCACGCGGCTGCACAGCGCCGTCAGCTCGTCCAGATCGGTGCTGTGCAGCAGCAGCGCGAAGCCCTCCCGCGCGAGGCTTCGCAGCAGCTCGTGAATGTCCGCCTTGGCGGCGATGTCCACGCCGCGCGTCGGATCATCGAGCAGCAGCACCTTGGCGCCGCTCAAGAGCGCGCGCAACAGCGCGAGCTTTTGCTGGTTACCGCCGGACAGCGCGGATGCCGGCGCGTCGAAGGACGGCGCCTTCAGCTTCACCTCGCGCCGGCGCTGCTCCAGCGCTTCCCGCTCTCGCGCGCGTTGCACCCAGCCCCAGCGCGAGAAGCGCGCCAGGCTGGTGAGCGTCGCGTTCTCGCTGACGCTGAGCTCGGCGAAGATGCTGCAATTGCGATCCGCCGGCACGAAGGCGAGCCCGCGACGCAACGCGAGCTCGGGGCTGCTCGCGACGTAGTCCTTGCCCTCGAGCTGCAGCGCGCCCTGCAGCGGCGGCTCTGCGCCCACGAGCAGCGGCAGCACCTGACTGGCGCCCGAGTCGCGCAACCCCGCCAAGCCCAGGATTTCGCCGGGAGCGAGCTCGAAGCTGAGCCCCGTGAAGCCCGGCGTGCCGCGCCGCCCGAGCTCGCTCACGCGCAGCAACGCCGCGGACGACGCCGCGGCGCTCGCCGCCGGGTCACGGCTCAGCAGCGCGCCGCCGACCATGGCGGACACCAGCTCACGCTCGGAGAGCCGCGCCAGCTCCGCGCTCAAGACCAGCTCGCCATCGCGCAGCACGCTGATGCGCTGACCGATGCGATAGATCTCGTCCATGCGGTGCGAGATGTAGATGACGCTGGCGCCGTCCTCGACGATGCGCGCGATCAGCGCGAACAGCCGCCGCGCCTCCGGCTCGGACAGCGCGCTGGTCGGCTCGTCCATGATGAACACGCGCGCGCGCTCGCCGAGGCAGCGCGCGATCTCGAGCAGCTGGCGTTCGCTGAGCGACAGCGTCTCCACGCGCCGGTCGACGTCGAGCTCGAGCCCCACGCGCGCGAGCAGCGCCTGCGCCGCGGCGCGCGCGCGCGTTCGCTTCAGCGGCGCCAGGGTCGCTCCGCCCTGCGCGAGGAGCACGTTGTCCGCGATGCTCAGCGCCGGAATCAAGGACAGCTCTTGGTGTATGGTCGCCACCCCCGCGGCGCGCGCGGCAGCCGGGTTCGCGAAACGCACCGGGCGTCCCGCGAGGCGCAGCTCGCCCGCGTAGTCCTGATACACGCCGCTCAGGATGCGGATCAGCGTGCTCTTGCCGGCGCCGTTCTCGCCCGCGAGCACGTGCACCTCCGAAGCGCGCACGCTGAGCGAGACGTTCGAGAGCGCGCGCGTGGCGCCGAACGCCTTGCTCACGCCGCGCAGCTCCAGCATCGGCGTTGCTTCGCTGCTGAGCGCTGACCCGGCCTGTGGCATGAGCGCGAGCAGTTTACAGCGAGCCTCGCCGCGCTTGGCCCTGAAATGCCCGTGCGCCAGCCGCGCCGGGAGCGGCGCAGCGCCCTACGGGCTCGCGGCGAGGTTCACGAAGTTGCCGGTCATCATCATGGCCGAGAACAGCGCCCACGACATGTTGTAGTAGTTCTCGGTACCTTCCTGCAGGTCGGTCGAGACTTGCTTGTAGGCGTCGGTGACGAGCTGCGCCTCATTGGCGACCATACCAGCCACGCCAGCCGGACCGATGAAGGTCGCGTTCTTGTGCTCGCCGAGCAGGTTGCCATCGAGCGAGTACCCGTCGCGAATGTTGTCGACGCCGATCCCGGCGAAGAACTTGCCGACCTTCTCGGCGTAAGCCTTGGCGCGCGGCTCGCCGTTCCAGCACGCGTCGAGCGCGATGCGATACGGCGTGCGCGCGGCGTCATAGGAGTAATTGTTGCCGCGGCCGTTGGTCCAATCCGGCACCAGGCCGGTGTCGGCGTTCGCTGCGCCCTCCAAAATCGCGTAGGATTTCTCGATGATCGTGCTCCAGCGCGAGTCGCCGGTGTAGCTCTGGAACACGCGATAGAACGCGGGCGCCAGATAAGACGGGTTCACGTCGCCGTAGTTGTCGCCGCCGCGCACCGTCCCGTCGCCGGTGAAGTCTTTGCTCGCGACGCGACCGATGAAATCCTTGGCCGTCTCTGTGTAGCCGCCCCACTGCTTGTCCGCCATCACCAGCGCGAAGGCCATGTCTTCGTCGGCGTCAGTGGCGGAGTCGGCGTTGACGCTGCCGCCGTCGGCGCTGATTTTCCAGTTCATCAAGCCGTTGCCGTCGAAGTGCTTCTGCGCGTAGCCCCAGATTTTGTCGAAGATGGTTTTGTCGTTCATATACGCGGCGAACAACATGCCGTAGGCGATACCTTCGGAGACCGTGTCATTGTCGAACTCGGGCCGCTGCACGCGCAACGTGCCGTCGCCACCATCGACGATCATGCGCGCCTTGTAGTTTTCCCAGCCCTTGGCGACGTCCGCATCGGCGCACGTCGGCGGATAGAAGCAGGAGCTGCTGAAGCGACGCTGCGGGAAGGGGAAATTCGAGCCGTCCGCGGCCGGCGCGGGCCCGCCTGGCCCGCACGCGCCGCTGCCGCCTGCTCCCGCCGTGGCGCCGCCCGCCGCTAGCCCAGCAGCGCCGCCGCCGCTCTGCGCCGACGCGCCGCCGCTCGCTGCGCTTCCGGCGCTGCCGCCGTTCGCGGCTCCAGAGCTGCCCAGCACCGCACCGGCGCCGCCGGAGCTGGGCGCTGTGGCGCCGCTGCCGACGCCGCCCGTCGCGAGCGGCGCGCTGCCACCGCCCGCCGAGCTTCCCGCGGCCGTGCTCGCGCCGACGCCGGCGAGATTGGCGTTGCCACCGCTCCAGTCCGCCGCATTGTCACCCGGCTGAGTCGTGTGACTGCAGGCTACCGCGACGATCAAGCCGAGCCACAACCCTGAAAAACCAAGAACGCCAAGCGAACCGCGGCTCGAGATCCTCATTCTAAGCGCCTACTCCTTGCACGACGGGTGGCTCAGGTTGCCTCGCTTCGGCTCTAATTCAAGGCCGCTGGGACCGTTCCCAGACAAACTTTTCGCGATTTATCGTGAGGCAGTCGATTTTCAATAAGAGCTAAGCTCGCGGCTCCACTCCTCACGGACGAATTTAACGTTGCCAATCGCCCGCTCCTCGCCCGCACCGTCGCCGAAACGCGGGAAGTGTTTGCGCCGTGATCGCCGCGCCGCGGTCCATCGCTGTGTCGCGCTGGCGCGCGCGACGAGCGCCGCGTTGACGCTCGCGAGCGCGCTGCTGATGTGCCCACGCAGCAGCAGCGCCGAACCCGCGCAGAAGCCAGCGGCCAATCCGTGCGCGAGCGAGCAGCGCCGCGCGCTCGCCGTCGCCGCGGCGATCGTCCCCGGCGTCATCGCGCACGGCGCGGGCCACTTCGTGCGCTGCGACGCGCTGACCGCGCGGCGCTTGTTGGGGCTAGAAGCCATCGGCGTCGTCGCGACAGGCGCGTCCGGCGCTGGGCTCGCGCTCACCGGCGCCTCGCGCTACTTCGTCGCGCCGCTGGCCGTCGGCGCCTTCGCGGGCGTCACGCTCTTCGGGGTCACCCTGCTCGCGGACATCTACGGCGCTGCGGGGCTGAGCGCCGTGTCCGGCCGTGCGCCGCGCAGCGTCCCCATATTGTTGCTGCACGCCGGCGCGAGCTACATCTACGACCCGCAGTTTGGCTACCGCGCGCTCGTGAGCCAAGGCTTTCGGCTCGACACGCGCTGGCTGTGGCTAGCGCCGCGCTTCGACGCGGCGCTCGACGCACGCAATCAACGCCTGGAGCTGCGCGCCGGGCACCGCCTGCTCGGCACCCGCGCGGGGCGCACGAGCGACGACGGTAGCCGCTTGGATCTGGAGCTCGCGGGGACGGATCACGCCTACGTCGAGGACGGCTTCTCGCTCAGCAGCGTCGAAGCGCAGCTCGCGGCGCGGCTCGATCTGGAGCGCCTGGCGCCGACCCTCGCCGGCTCTTTCGCCGAGGCGAGCATAGGCTACGCGCGCCAATGGACGCGCATCGACGGCCTGGCTAGTGACGGCAACGACGAGCTCTTGTTGCGCAGCTCGTTCGGCGTCTACCTCGGCCGCGGCCCAATCGCCGGAGAGGCGCTGATCGCCTACGACCACCGCCGCGATACGTTCGCGGGCGGCCTGCACCCTCCCGGCATCGCCGCCGGCTATCTTGGTTTCTTGGAACAACGCACGGAGCTGTTCTTCGGCCGCGTCGGCGTGCGCAGCGAGCTAAAGTACGGCTCCGCGTTCATCGCCGGCGCGTCGCTGCTGTTGAAGCTCCCGCGCTGAGCGCCACGCCCATGCCTCGCCCCTACGTCACGCTGCTCGTTCTTGCTCTGGCCGCCGCAGGTTGCCTGGACGTGGCGGAGGAGCGCGCGCGCGCGGACCTCGCCGTTGGCCAGGCGAGCGCGGACGGCAACCGCATCGAGGTCGAGAATGGCTTCGCTGCCGTGCGTCGCTTCGAGCAGGGCTGGGTCGAGCTGTGGGGCAACGCGCCCAGCCTGCGCGCGCGGCTAGTGACGAGCGAGCTCGCGCCGAGCCAGTGGACCTTCGTGCTGAGGAACGTGATGCCGAGCGCGACGCTCAGCGCGCAGAGCGCCACCGGCGAGCCGCTCAGCGTCCTGGGCGAGCCCACGACGTTCTCCACCGAGCGGCGCTTCACGCTGGCGATCCGCCCCGGCGACAGCGCTGAAATCGAGCTGCGTCCGCCCGACCTCGACGCCGTCGAGCCGTTCGAGTTCTTGGAGTTCGCCGACGTGCAGGAGGCGATCGATCGCGTCGCCGACATCTACGCCAAGATGAACCAAGAGAGCGCGGCGCGCTTCGTGGTGATGGCCGGCGATCTCACGCGACGCGGCAGCGCGGCCGAGCTCGAGCGCTTTCAATACGAGCAAGCCGCGCTGACGCTGCCCATCTTCGTGACGCTGGGCAATCACGAGCTGGGCAGCGGCGAGGTGGCGTATCACCGCTATTTCGGGCGCGGCAGCCAGAGCTTCAGCTTTCACGGCGCGCGCTTCACGCTGCTCGACGACGCCAGCGCCACCATCGACCCGCTCGTCTACGACTGGCTCGATGACTGGCTCGCGCGCGGCAGAGACGGCGTGCACTTGCTGTTCATGCACGTGCCGCCGCTCGATCCCATCGGGCTGCGCAACGGCGCGTTCTCGAGCCGCGCCGAAGCGGCGAAGCTCATCGCGCGCCTCGGCCATGGCGGCGTGGACACGACCTTCTACGGCCACATCCACAGCTATTACGCGTTCGAGAACGGCGGCATCCCGGCGTTCATCAGCGGCGGCGGCGGCGCCATCCCCGAGCGCTTCGACGGCATCGGCCGGCACTACTTGGCGG
This sequence comes from uncultured Sorangium sp., assembly GCA_966250485.1. Taxonomy (GTDB): domain Bacteria; phylum Myxococcota_A; class Polyangia; order Polyangiales; family Polyangiaceae; genus PMG-095. The sequence goes on from CBINHN010000001.1 coordinate 68,546, forward strand.
TGAGCGTGGACCCGCTGCAACAGCGCGTGACGACGCGCCTCGTGCGCGTCGATTAGTTAGCGGCGCCGCCAGCGCCGCCGCTACTTCTTGCGCCAGATCACGTGAAAGCCGCGCGGCGTCTCGAGGACGTAGCTGAGCTCGTCGATCGCGAGCGAGAACGCCGCGCCGGCGAACACGGGATCGAGGCTGCCCTGCGTGACGTCGTAAAGGACGCCCTGCGTCGCGCCTTGCGAGTCCGAGTATTCCTTGAAGATCTCGTCCCAATCGGCGCCGTTGAGCAATCGATTGCGGGCCTCCAGCGCCCGCAAGCAGGCCTCTTCGCGCGTGCGCTGGACGCCACCCGCGTTACGAACGCCCGCGTGCCGCACCAGGATTTGCGCGAAGTCGGCGCGCGCCGGCGCGTCCGCTGGCGGCGTGCGCGGCACCTCGGCCTCAGCGAGACAGCGCGCGCCGGGAGACGCTTCAGGAGACGGAGCCTGCACCGGCTTATGGTCCCCTCCACAGCTGGTCAGCGCGAAGAGCCCGATGGTCAGAAACCGCCACATGCCTCGCTTATAGACGAGCAGCTCGTCTCGAACCACTCGCCGCGCGTCAGCACTGCTACCCCGGCTGGAGCGCTGCGCGCAGCGCAACCCCCCCTAAAATCCGTGTTGGGGCGTGTTTGTACATGGTCATTTTTGCGACCGGGGCCCGCCGAGGGCCTGAGCCGCAGCTCACAGCACCGGAATTACTGTTAATTTCTATATATTTACGCAGAACACACAGGGTGCGCGTCGGCTCGTTCCAACGCCAGAATGCAAGATGACTAACGAATCGAGCTTCAGACCGCGAGCTCAGCGGCGTGGGTCGGGCCCACCAACGGCGCATGGAGCGCCGCAAAAGGTCCGGCGTCGCGCCTCAGCGCGCTGTTGACCCCACTGGTCCTGCTCGCTAAGCCGCGGGTCCCAATATGGCGAACCCCACTCCGGAGCGCTTCCCGTTTCTCGATCCCGACCTACCCCTCGAAGTGCGGGTGAACGATCTCGTCGGGCGTATGACCGTGGAGGAGAAGGCGGCGCAGATGCTGCATGAGTCGCCGGCCATCCCGCGGCTCTCGGTGCCGGCCTACAACTGGTGGAACGAGTGCCTGCACGGCGTGGCGCGAGCGGGGATCGCCACCGTGTTCCCGCAGGCGATCGGCCTCGCCGCGATGTGGAGCGCGGAGCGGCTGCTCGAGATCGCGGAGGCGATCAGCGACGAGGCACGCGCCAAGCACCACGAGTTCGCGCGCCACGACGACCGCGGCTTCTACAAAGGCCTCACCTTCTGGACGCCGAACATCAACATTTTCCGCGATCCGCGCTGGGGTCGCGGTCACGAAACCTACGGCGAGTGTCCGTATCTGACCGCGCGCCTCGGCGTGGCCATGTGCAAAGGGCTGCAGGGCGAAGATCCCAAGTACCTGAAGCTGGTCGCCACGCCCAAGCACTACGCGGTGCACAGCGGGCCCGAGGGGCTGCGCCACAGCTTCGACGCCATCGCGAGCCCCAAAGATCTGCGCGAGACGTACCTACCGGCCTTCTTCGCGTGCGTCACCGAAGCCAAAGCGCACAGCGTGATGTCGGCGTACAACCGCACGAACGGCGAGCCGTGCAGCGGCAGCCCGACGCTGCTCGAGAAGATCCTGCGCCGCGAGTGGGGCTTCGATGGCTACGTCGTGAGCGACTGTTGGGCCATCAAGGACCTGCACGAAAATCACAAGGTGACGAGCACGTGGGAGGAGTCCGCGGCGGTGTGCGTGAAGGCCGGCTGTGACCTGAACTGCGGCTGCAGCTACCAGCACATCCCCAGCGCCGTGGAGCGCGGCCTGCTCAGCGAGGCCGATCTCGACGTCTGCGTGAAGCGCTTGATGCGCGCGCGCATGCTGCTCGGCATGTTCGACCCGGAGGATCGCGTGCCGTTCGCCCAGATCCCCTACGAGGTCAACGACTGCGAGGAGCATCGTCAGCTGGCGCTGACCGCGGCGCGCGAATCGATCGTCTTGCTCAAGAACAAGGGCGGCCTGCTGCCGCTCTCGAGCGACGTGAAGAGCATCGCCGTGATCGGGCCCAACGCGCACGATCACGCGATCTTGGTGGGCAACTACTTCGGCGTGCCGTCACGCTCGGTCACCCCGCTGGAAGGGATCCGCGCCGCGGTCTCCAAGAGCACGAAGGTCCTCTACGCGCCCGGCTGCAAGCTGCTCGGCACCAAGCGCGAGGGGCTCGCTCGCGACGGCATCCTGTCGGAGGCGCTCACCATGGCCGAGCGCGCTGACGTGGTCGTGCTGTGCCTGGGGCTCTCCGCCGAGATCGAAGGCGAGCAGGGCGACGCCAGCAACTCCGAAGCGGCGGGCGACAAAGCGCACCTCGATCTCACGGGTCTGCAGCAGCCGCTGCTCGAGGCCGTCGTGGCGCTCGGCAAGCCGACGGTGTTGGTGCTGCTCTCGGGCAGCGCGCTGTCGGTGAACTTCGCGGAGGAGCACGTCGACGCGATCGTGCAGGCCTGGTACCCCGGCGAAGAGGGCGGCACCGCCATCGCGGACGTGCTGTTCGGGAAATACAACCCCGGCGGGCGCCTGCCGATCACGTTCCCCAAGAGCCTGGCGGACGTACCCGAGTTCACGAACTACAGCATGGTCGGGCGCACGTACCGCTACTCGCACAAGGAGCCGCTGTATCCGTTCGGCTACGGCCTCAGCTACACGAGCTTTTCGTACTCGAACCTGCAGCTCTCGCCCAGCAAGGCGGCGGTGGGTGACTCCGTCCAAGTGACGGTCGACGTGAGCAACGTCGGCAGCCTCTTGGGCGATGAAGTGGTGGAGCTCTACGTCAAAGATCTGGAGGCCTCCGTGCGCGTGCCGATCCACGATCTGCGCGGCTTCCGGCGCGTCAGCCTCGCGCCCGGCGAAACCAAGCGCGTCAGCTTCACGCTCTCGCCGCGCGATCTCTCGCTCATCGACGAGGAGGGTCGCCGCGTGCTCGAGCCCGGACGCTTCCGCATCAGCGTCGGCGGCTCGCAGCCGGATGCGCGCAGCGTCGCGCTGACCGGGCAGGCGCCGCTCAGCGCGGAGCTCGAGCTAGGCGGGGCGCGCAGCGAGCTGCCGTACTGATCGCGGCGCGAGCAGCGAGGAGAGCCAAAAGCCGCCGCCGCTTGCGCGCGCGGCGGCTGCCCCGTACCGTGTCGAGCGCCGGATGAGCCGCTCGATCGCAGACAGTGAGGGCGCGGTGGGCGTCTCGTTCCTACTCGCGCCGGGTGCGGGAGCGCCCTCTTCATCACCCCGGATGCGACAATTCGCCGAGCGCCTCGCCGCGCTCGGCCCGGTCTCGACCTTCGACTATCCGTATCAAATCGCTGGCCGGCGCAGCCCCGACCGGCAAGCGGTGTTGCTCGCGGCGCACCTCGAAGCGCTCGTCCGCTTGCGCGCGGAGCGCGGCGAGCCCGTGGTGCTGGTCGGCAAGAGCATGGGCGGCCGCATGGGCTGTCACCTCGCCGTCGAGCTCGGCGAGCAAGCGCCGCGCGCGCTCGTTTGCCTGGGCTATCCGCTCATCGGTCAGAATGGCGCGCGGCGCGACGCGGTGTTGCGCGAGCTTCGTACCCCGACGCTGTTCGTGCAAGGGACGCGCGACGCCATGTGCCCGCTGCCCGAGCTCGCGGCGGTCCGCGCCGAAATGCGCGCGCCGAGTGAGCTGCACGTCGTCGAGGGCGGTGACCACTCGCTGCTGCTGTTGAAGGGCGCGCTCAAGGCGCAGCAGACGACGCAAGCCGCCATCGACAGCGCCGTCATCGACGCCATTCGCGCCTTCCTCAGCCGGTTGTGAGCTGTCAGGGACGAGCAGCCGAAAGCTGAGACCTGCCGCCGCGACCCTCCTTTGCACGCGAGCTGCTGCGGGGCAGCCCCACCTGAATCACGCTCTATCTAGGCCTGCTCGCGGGCTCGGCGAACGAGCCACTTTCGCGCTGGCGTCGCTCGCCGGCGAGCCCGCGGCGGCCCTGGGGTGGCCGACGGTCGCGCCCTAATTCGCAGCGTTTGTACCGATTTCCGCCGCGGGCGAACGGTTCCCGCGCACTGTCCAATCGGTTAGGATCGCTGTTTCGCCCTTGCGGGGGGATAGCGGAAAACTCAGACTACGCCGGCAAAATGGAACGAGCTGGAACGATCGGTATGGTCTTGATTGCGGGGGCGTTGCTGTTTCAGGTGTGGGTTACTGTGCGCGTATGCCGCTCGCGGCTATATGAATCGACGCAGAAATCTGCGCAGGCCAAGCTGATTTGGCTGTTGCCCGTGCTCGGCGCCATCATCGCGTTTTCGGTGCTGACCTCGGAAGAGCAAGCGGAGCGCCGCGCGAACGATCCCGGTCTCCGTAATTAGCAATTCGCGCTCGTTCACCAAGCGGTGGTTGCCATTTTGCGCCCCGGCTGCGCGTCGTCACAGCCGGCGAGGCAATTTGGCCAGAGGGATTGTCCAATAACTTCCCTGTGAAACGCGGGAGGGAGTATTGCGGCTAGCAGCCGTGGTGGGACTGGGTTAATCAGGCGCGCCACGAAAAGGGCTTTCTCTTGGGAGAGAGAGCCGGAGTTAGAGGAGTACACCCTTGCATCGCCCCGCACTAGCCCTCCGTTCGTTCCTCGCGTTCGCCATTGGCTGGCTGGCTTTGTTCGCACCTAGCTCGGCTCTCGCCGATGAGCCGCAGCATCACGGCGGCGAAGCGAACCTGATCCTGCCCGACCTCTCGAGCGTCCAAGTACTGGGAATGAGCGGTCACTCGCTCCTTCTGATTGGGATGCTGGTCGCGCTCGGCGGTCTCGTCTTCGGCGTCGTCGCGCTGCTGCAGGTCAAGAACCTGCCGACGCACCGCTCGATGGCGGAGGTCTCCGACATCATCTGGGAGACCTGCAAGACGTACCTGATCACGCAGGGCAAATTCCTCATGATCCTGGAGCTGATGATCGGGGCGATCATCGTGCTCTACTTCGGATTTCTACAGCACAACGAGCCCATCCGCGTCCTCATCATTCTGGCCTTCAGCGTGATCGGGATTTTGGGCAGCTACGGTGTCGCCTGGTTCGGAATCCGCATCAACACGTACGCCAACTCACGTACGGCCTTCGCCAGCCTGAGCGGCAAGCCGCACGCGGTGTACGCCATCCCGCTGCGCGCCGGCATGAGCATCGGCATGCTCCTGATCAGCGTCGAGCTGGTGCTGATGCTCGCGATTCTGCTGTTCATTCCGGGCGACTACGCGGGTCCCTGCTTCATCGGCTTCGCCATCGGTGAGTCGCTCGGCGCCTCCGCGCTGCGCATCGCTGGCGGCATCTTCACGAAGATCGCCGACATCGGCTCGGATCTCATGAAGATCGTGTTCAAGGTCAAGGAAGACGACGCGCGCAACCCCGGCGTGATCGCGGACTGCACCGGCGACAACGCCGGCGACTCCGTGGGCCCGAGCGCGGACGGCTTCGAGACCTACGGCGTGACGGGCGTGGCCCTGATCTCGTTCATCCTGCTCGCCGTGCGCGAGCCGTCGATCCAGGTGCTGCTGCTGGTCTGGATCTTCGCCATGCGCGTGATCATGATGGTCGCGAGCGCGGTCTCCTACCTCGTCAACGAGGTGATTCAGAAGCAGGTGCTCTCCAACGCCAAGAAGATCAACTTCGAGGCGCCGCTCACCTGGCTGGTGTGGATCACGTCGCTGGCCTCCGTCGGCCTCACCTTCGCCGTCTCGGCGGTGCTGATCCCGGAGCTCGGCGACGGCACGTTGTGGTGGAAGCTCTCGGCCATCATCAGCTGCGGCACGCTGGCGGGCGCGATCATCCCCGAGGTGATCAAGGTGTTCACCTCCACGGAGTCGGGGCACGTCGCGGAGGTCGTCACGGCCTCGCGTGAAGGCGGGCCGTCGCTCAACGTGCTGTCCGGGCTCACCGCCGGTAACTTCAGCGCGTTCTGGATGGGGCTCATCATCGCGGCGCTGATGGCCATCGCCTACGTCTTCAGCGGCATGGGCCTGGATGACTTGATGATGGCTCCGGCCGTCTTCGCCTTCGGCTTGGTCGCGTTCGGCTTCTTGGGCATGGGCCCGGTGACCATCGCGGTGGACTCCTACGGGCCCGTGACGGACAACGCGCAGAGCGTGTTCGAGCTCTCGACCATCACGGAGATCGAGGGCGCCGCGGACGAGATCGAGAAGAAGCACGGCTTCAAGGTCGACTTCGAGCGCGCCAAGGAGCTGCTCGAGGAGAACGACGGCGCGGGCAACACCTTCAAGGCCACCGCCAAGCCCGTGTTGATCGGCACCGCGGTCGTGGGCGCCACGACCATGATCTTCTCGATCATCGTGATGTTGACCGAGGGTCTGTCTCAGAACCTGGATCAGCTCAGCATCCTGCACCCGCCGTTCTTGCTCGGCATGCTGATGGGCGGCGCCGTGATCTTCTGGTTCACCGGCGCTTCGACGCAGGCGGTGGTGGCCGGCGCGTACCGCGCGGTGGAGTTCATCAAGCGCAACATGAAGCTCGAGGGCGCCACCAAGGCATCGATCGAGGACAGCAAGAAGGTCGTCGAGATCTGCACCCGCTATGCGCAGAAGGGCATGGTCAACATCTTCATGACCATCTTCTGCGGCACGCTGTCGCTGGCCTGCGTGGAGCCGTTCTTCTTCATCGGCTATCTGATCTCGCTGGCGCTGTTCGGCTTGTTCCAGGCCATCTTCCTGGCCAACGCGGGCGGCGCTTGGGACAACGCCAAGAAGGTGGTGGAGGTCGATCTCAAGGAGAAGGGCTCCGACCTCCACGCGGCGAGCGTGGTCGGCGACACCGTGGGCGATCCTTTCAAGGACACGTCCAGCGTGGCCATGAACCCGATCATCAAGTTTACGACCCTGTTCGGCTTGCTCGCGGTGGAGCTCGCGATTCAGCTCGAGCCCGAGGTGAGCTCGATCTTGGCCATCGTGTTCGGCCTGGCGACGCTCTTCTTCGTGTGGCGCTCCTTCTACGGCATGCGCATCGGCGCAGCCAACGAGGGCACCCCCGCGCCGGCGCCGGCGGCCGAGTAGCTCGAGCAGCTCAGCGTAAAGCGGAGAGCGGGCCCGCCGGCGACGGCGCGCCCGCTCTTCGCTTTTGTGTGCTGCGCTCAACAGGGGATGGGCCGGCTGTCTTCGTAGCCGCAGAGGACGTAGGCGCCGGAGAGCATGAGCTCTGCGCCCGCCGCTCGGACGAGGGCGCTGAAGCTGCCCTCCAGGCGGTGTGGATCGACGATGCTGGGCCCCGTCGCTGGGGTCACGACGTCGATGCGGCCGAGCCACTTTCGGCGCTCGCGATCGATGTAGGTGACGTCGTTGCGGCTGACGATGAGACACGGCGGGCTGCCGTCGGAGCCGGCGCAGGCAGCGACGCTCAGGCGCAGGCCGCACGCATTCAGGATCACGCCGCGCAGCGGCGAGACACCGCAGCTCATGAGCTCTTCGGGCGCCGGCTCCGCGCTGTAGGACAGAATCGAGTCTCCGCCGTCACCGCGCACGAGCAAGGAATGCGGCGCGCCGCCCTCCGCGCATTCGCACGCGGCTTGGCCGCCACCGTTCGCGGCGTTGCCCGCGCCGCCCTGCGCTGTCGGCGCTCCGCCGAACGCGGCGTTGCCCGCGCCGCCCTGCGCTGTAGACGCTCCGCCGAACGCGGCGTTGCCCGCGCCGCCCTGCGCGGCGGCCGTACCCCCGTTGCTGTGCGCACCGCCGGATTCAGCCACGGGCGAATCAGCGTCGGCGCGGCCGCCGCAAGCGAACGCCAATGTGATGCAGAGTGCGATGCAGGGACGAAGGGCGCGACCGATCCGCGTCGCGCTCACGCGACGAACGGCGTTGGGTACCGAGAAAGAGCGGAAGTCTCCGTGCAACAAGGGCCACCGCGTGGGGAGGGAGCGGCGCGTGCCGCCCTCGAACCGTTCGGAGCTCTAGGTTTAGCACGGCGCGCGTGCGCTCAGCGCGCGCTGGCGCGCGCTTGTAGCGCCAGCGCGTACGAGGGGCCGAGCACTTCGTGCTTGAAGTAGACGTAGGCGCGCTCGACGCCGAGCGCGTCGATGGCGCCGAACGCGCGCTCGAGCTCGGGCTCGCTGTAGCTCTGGCGCCGCAACCGCACATAGCTGAACGGCGCCGTCTTTACGAAGGGCGCTCCGCTGCCTTCGTCGGCGTCGACTTCGCTCGCGCACAGGGCGATGCCCGCGTCGCTGAGCGCGGCGTAGACGTCGTCGCAGAACCAGGACTCGTGGCGGAACTCGAGCGCTGCCTCGACGCCCGCCGGGAGCAACGGCGCGAAGTCTTTGAGCAGCTGCACGTCTTTGCGCAGGAACGGCGGCAGCTGAAACAGCACCGGACCGAGCTTTTCGCCCAGCGCCGACGTGGCTGCAAACAGCTCACGCAAGGCGGTCTCCACGTTGCGGAGCCGCGCGATGTGCGTGATGCGGCGCGGCGCCTTGATCGCGAAGGTGAACGCCGCGCCGGTGTTCTTCGCCCAGTTCGCCAGCATGGTCGGCTGCGGCATCCGATAGAAGGTGTTGTTGATCTCGACGGTGGGCAGCCGCGTGGAGTAGGCGGACAGCATCCGCGCTTCGGGTAGGTCGGGCTCGTAGAAGGTGCCGCGCCATTCTTTGTAGGAGAAGCCGCTCGTGCCGGTGCGAAGGATCATGTTGCCGGGAAGAGGGTATCCCACATGGTCGCCGGAGCGGAGCCAACCTGTTCCGGGCGGAAGGCCAAGCGACTTCAGCGCGGTTACGCGCATCCCGGAAGCTCCTCTAGACGCTGCGGCGCCCTGAGTGTAACTCTGATCCTATCGCTCGTGGCTTCATTAGAGGGCATCGATCAAGGCGCCACGCTCGGCAATTACCGGGTGGTGGCTCGGCTCGGAGGAGACGAGCGGGCTTATTTCGCGGCTGAGACCGCGGACGGACAGCGTCAGGTAAACCTGATGGAGCTGCGCGGCGACGAGGTGGAGGCCTACGCCGCCGCGGCCGCGCACAACCCCGAGCACGCGCACCTGGCGCAAGTTCTGGAGGTTTTGACGCTGGATGGCGTGGCGCTGCTGGTGTTCGAGAGCGCCAGCGGCACGACGTTGACCGAGCGGCTCGCGGAGATCGGAAAGAAGTCGGAAATCGAGGCGGTGGGCACCGCGCTGCGTGTCTCGGACGCGCTCTCGAATCTGCACGAAGCGGGCGGCGTGCACGGCTTCCTCCATACGGACAGCGTGCTGGTCGATCCGCCGGATCGGCTCGGACCCATCCTCACGTTCGCGCCCATCCCCTCTGACGAGCGCACGTTTCACAGCCCAGAGCGCGGTGAGACCGGCAAACCATCGGTAGCGGACGATGCCTGGGCCGCGGCCGGGTTGCTGCACATGATGTTGACGGGGTCGCCGCCGCCGCAAGCCGGCTACGGCTCGCTCGAAGAGCTCGCGGAGGCAGGCGTCGAGCACCCCGCGCTGCGTGAAGCGCTGCTGCACGGTTTGAATCGCAACGCGGAAGATCGCGGCAAGGACGTGCGTCCGCTCAAGCGCGAGCTCGCGCGCTGGTTCGTCGAGCACGCCGGCGATGAAGCGCCGATCGCTGGCTCGCATTCTACGCTGCCGCCTCCGTTGCCGGGCGGCGCGCGCAGCGCGGAGCGGACACAGCTCAACGTCGTCGCGGCCAAGGAGCTCCCGGCGCCGCGGCGTCGCTCCCCGTTCACGCTGATGGCCGCGGTCGGGACGCTGGTCGGCCTCGCCGCGGCCTGGGCCATCGCTTCGATGCGGACGTCGCCGCCCGCTCCGCCCCCTCCGCCGCCCGCCCCCGCGGCGCCGGCGCCGCCGCCCTCCGCGCACGCCATCGACCTGTCCGAGGTGCCGGTCACCGGGGAAGAGCAGAAGCAAACCGTCGAGCTCGACAAGACCGCGTCGTGCGTCGCGAGCTACCTGCCGAAGGGCGCGTTCGGTAAGGCGCCGGATCTCTCGTGGTTGTGCACCGAGACGGATCCCAACAAGGGGGCCACGCAGCTGCGCGTCGCCGTGGTCGGCAGCGCGCCCAAGGGCGCGGTCACGGACGCGATGAAGCTGTTCTCCAAGCTGGGCTGGTACGACATGGCCGCCTACGCGGTCGTGCGCGCCGGCTGTTGCGAAGAGCCCAAGCCGCTCATCACGCCGGAGCCAGGCAAAGACTGCACCTCGCTCGCGGACTCGCTGCGCGATTTGGCCAAAGAAGTGATCGCCAACCGCAGCTACGAGGAGGCGTCCAAGCACTACACGGACACCGTCCAGTGCGAAGTGAGCCACGGGCACTCCAGCAGCTACGGACGCGCGCAACGCCCGCAGCCGGGCGAGGACACCGCCTTCAAAGAGTTCGTCCAGTCGATCGTCCATTAGCGACGCCCTCCGCCGTCACCGGTCGAACGGCCGTCCGCGCTCGTCGACCCGCTGGGGGGAATAGCGGTGGCGCTTGGATTGTCTGAGGCGGGCCGGTCGCGCTATACGCGGCCGACTCGCGCTCATTGGCCGCTGCCCGGCTCGCTGGCGCGAGGGACGCCCGAGAAAGCGGTGAGAGCATGCAAGACGTTCGAGCGCTGAACGAGATCGTCGCCAAGGAGAGCGCCTTCATCGATGATCTGATGGCCGAGATCGGCAAGGTCATCGTCGGGCAGACGTACATGATCGAGCGCGTCCTCGTCGGGCTCCTGGCGGGGGGACACGTGCTGCTGGAAGGCGTGCCGGGGCTGGCCAAGACGCTGACCGTGCGCACCATCTGTGACGCCATCAGCGCGAAGTTCTCGCGCATCCAGTTCACGCCCGATCTGTTGCCGGCCGACCTGATCGGCACCGTGATTTACGATCAGAAGACGGCCGAGTTCACCAGCAAGCTGGGCCCCATCTTCGCGAACCTGGTGCTCGCCGACGAGATCAACCGCGCGCCGGCCAAGGTGCAGAGCGCGCTGCTCGAGGCGATGCAGGAGCGGCAGGTGACGATCGGCGATCGCACCTATCCGCTGCCCGATCCGTTCGTGGTGATGGCCACGCAAAATCCCATCGAGCAAGAGGGCACCTACCCGCTGCCCGAGGCGCAGATCGATCGCTTCATGTTGATGATCAAGGTCAACTATCCGAGCCGCGAGGAAGAGCGCGCGGTGATGGATCGCATGACCTCCACCGTGAGCGCCAGCGCGACCCCGCGCACGAGCCCGGAGCGCCTGCTCGAGGTGCGCAAGGTGGTGCGCGACGTTTACCTCGACAACCGCGTGAAGGACTACATCGTCGACGTGGTGTTCGCCACGCGCGAACCCAGCGCCAAGGGCATGAAGGAGCTCGGGCCGCTGCTCGAGTACGGCGCCAGCCCGCGCGCCAGCATCGCGCTGAACCTGGCCGCGCGCGCGCACGCCTTCTTGCGGCACCGCGGCTACGTGACGCCGGAAGACGTGAAGGCCGTAGGCCCGGACGTGCTGCGCCACCGCATCGTGCTCTCTTACGAGGCCGAGGCCGAAGAGGTGACCGCGGAAGAGATCGTGCGCCGCGTGTTCGAAGTGGTGGAAGTGCCCTGAGCGCTCGGCTGACCGCGCATCGCTGACGAGGAGGGCCATTGATCCCGAAAGAACTTCTCAAAGCCCTGCGCAAGATCGAGATCACGACCAACCGGCTCGCGACCGAGCAGCTGTCCGGCAACTACACCTCCGGCTTCAAGGGCCAGGGCCTGGCCTTCCGCGAGGTGCGCGAATACCAGCCCGGCGACGACGTGCGCACCATCGACTGGAACGTCAGCGCGCGCATGAACAACACCTACGTCAAGGTGTTCGTCGAAGAGCGCGAGATGACCGTGATGCTGGTGGTCGATCTCAGCCAGAGTCAGACCTTCGGCACGCGGCGCGGCAGCAAGGCGGCGCTCGCCGCGGAGGTCGCGGCGCTGTGCGCGTTCAGCGCCATCAAGCACAACGACCGCGTGGGGCTGATCCTGTCGACGGATCAGGTCGAGAAGATCGTGGCCCCGATGAAGGGGCAAAAGCACGTGATGCGCGTCGTGCGAGAGATCTTGGGCGCGCAGCCCGAGCGGCCCGGGACGGATCTCAAGGTCGCGCTGGAGACTTTGTACCGCGTGGCGCGGCGGCGCAGCGTCGCCTTCGTGCTCAGCGACTTCTTTGCGTCCGGCTACGACCGCGCGCTGTCGCTCGCGGCCGCGCGCCACGACGTGATCCCGGTGCTGCTCGCGGATCCGCGCGACGAAGAGCTGCCCGACGTGGGGCTGGCCGCGTTCGAAGATCTAGAGAGCGGCGAGAGCGTGCTGGTCGACACCTCCAGCGCGTTGGTGCGCGCGCATTACAAAAAACAGATGCGTAGCCAGCGCGAGGCGCAGGTGCGGCTGTTTCGCAAGCTGGGTCTGGATCACGTGGTGGTGCGCACCGATCAGCCGTACATCGGGCCGCTGCGCGATCTCTTCGCGCGGCGCGCGCGGAGGGTCCGTCGATGAGCCGAGCGCTCGGCTTCGCGCTCGTGCTCGGCGCCGCGACGCCGGCGCTCGCCCAAGCGCCCGCGAGCGCAACGGCGTCGTCGGCGGCCAGCCCCGCGACGAGCGCCGCTGCCAGCAGCGCCGGGCCCACTTCGGCGACGTGCAGCGAGCACGTGCCGGAGGGGAAAGCGCGCCCCGAGCTCAAGGAGAAGATCGCCGCGCGCGGCGTCAGCGGCCACGCGCAGCTGCTCGAGCTCGAGATCCAGCACGGCCCAGGGGAGACGGTGCTGCCCGGCGGCTTCCGCCTAGAAGGCGCGGGTGAGTCGAAGGCGCTGGAGTCGTCGCGCTTCTTCTTGCCGGACGCGAGCGGCGACGCCAAGCCGAGCATCGAGCGCAAGGATCTCGGCAACGGCAAGGCGCTCACCACCGTGAAGCTCTGGTTCGTGCCCCTGCCGGACAAGCCCGGGCGTAACGAGCTCGAGCTGCCGCCGCTGCCGATCGCGCTGTCGCGCGCCAGCGGCGAGGTGATGACGCTGTGTACGCGGCCGCACCGCGTGCTGATCGAAGATCCCATCGCGAACGAGCCCAACCCCAAGCCGAAGCCGAACCCGCCGCCGCGCGTGCAGCGCGAAGAGTGGGTCGCGGCGCGGAACGCCGCGATCATCGCCGCCATCGCGCTCGCCGCGCTCGCCCTCGGCGGCCTGTTGGCGTGGAAGCTCGGCCCATGGCTGAAGAGCCGGCGCAAAGGCCCGCCGCCGCCTCCGCCCCGCCCGGCCTGGGACGTCGCCATCGAAGCGCTGTACGACACGCGGCACTCGGGCCTGCTCAGCGAGCAGCGCTTCGCCGAGTTCTACGACCGCGTCTCCGATATCGTGCGGCGCTACCTCGGTGATCGCTTCGGCTACGACGGCCTCGAGAGCACCACGCGCGAGGCGCTCGCGTCGCTGCGGCGCGTCGCGCTGCCCGTCGAAGAGTGGGTGCAAATCCAGGAGTTCATGCAAGAGGCGGATCTCGTGAAATTCGCGCGCCGCACGCCCACCGAGGCCGAGTGCCTCGGCGTGCTCGAGCGGGCCGAGCGTATCGTCGCCCGCACGCGCCCCCACGAGCCGCCGCCGCCCAGCGCGACGACCGCGCCCGCTCCGGCTCAGCCGCCTCCTGGAGGTCCGGCGTGAAGCGGCGTCCCCGCTTGGTGCGCGCGCTGCTCGTCGCCGCGTACACCGTGCTAGTCACGCTGGCGGCGTTCGCGTATCCGCTGGCGAGCCGCGGACAGGAGCTGTTCTCGGCGAACTACGAGCGCCGCTGGTTCTTGCTCGGCTTGTTGCTGGTGCCGTTCGTGTTCTGGCGCGGCATCTGGGGTGAAGATCGGCGCATCCCGCGGCTGAAGCTGGGCACGCTGGCCCCGCTCGCGGTGGGACCCTCGGGCGCGCGCGTCTGGCTGCGCGATCTGCCCGGCATCCTGCGCGCCGTAGCGCTCTCGCTGTTCGTCTTGGCGTTGGCGCGCCCGGTCGACACCCTGCGCCCGCAAACGACGGACGAAGAGGGCATCGACATCATCATCGCGCTCGATATGTCGGGCTCGATGCAAGCCGTGCTCAGCAACGTGCCGGAGGATCTGGCGCGCTACATGAGCGCGCCGAAGGTCGCCGGGCTGCGGCCGACGCGGCTCGATGGCGCCAAGGCGGTGGTGCGCGACTTCATCTCGCGCCGCAAGAGCGACCGCATCGGGGTGGTGGTGTTCGGGCTCAGCGCGTACGTGCTCTCCCCGCCCACGCTCGACTATCACTTGCTCGACGCCGCGGTCGCCAAGATGGAGCTCGGGCTGATCGACCCCAACGGCACCGCCATCGGCGACGCCGTGGGCGTGGCCGTGGCGCGGCTGCGCAAGAGCTCGGCCAAGAGCAAGGCCGTGATCTTACTGACGGACGGCGACAACAAAGGCGGCAAGCTGTCCCCGGAGTACGCCGCGCACCTCGCCAACGTCATCGGGGCGAAGCTGTTCACCGTGCAAATCGGCCAGGGCGACGCCGCCGAGGTGCAAGACGGCGTCGACCTGTTCGGGCATCCGCGCTACGTGTCGGCGGTCTACCCAGTCAATCCCAAGCTGCTCAAGGAGCTCGCCAGCAAGACGGGCGGAGCCGCCTACGTGGCCACGGACGTCAAGACCCTGCAGGCGAGCTTCCACGATGTCTTGAACCGCCTCGAAAAGACCAAGCTCGAGGGCACCGTGGCGCACTACGAAGATTTGTTCGGCTACTTCCTGCTCCCTGGCGTGCTGCTGCTGAGCCTGGAAGTGTTGCTGCGCGCGCTGCTGCTGCGGAGGTTCCCGTGAGGTTCGCTGCTCCGCTCTGGTTGTTCGGCACGGCGTTGTCGTTGGTCGTGGCGACGGTGCTGGTGCTGGGCGGCTTCTTACTGCTGCGCGCCACGCGGAAATTCGGGGACGAGAAGCTCGTGCTCGGCCTGGTCACGGGCCGCCCCGGCGGACGGCGCGCGCTGAAAGGCGGGCTGCTCGTGGCCGCGGTGGCGCTGGCGTTCTTGGCGCTGGCGGAGCCGCAGTACGGGCGCGGCTCGCGGCTGGTACCGGCCACGAACCTCGACGTGGTGATCGTGCTCGACTACTCGAAGAGCATGTTCGCGCGCGACATCTCGCCCTCGCGCACGCTTCGCGCGAAGAGCGAGGTCGCGCGGCTGATCGCGGATCTGCCCGGCGCGCGCTTCGGCGCGGTGGCCTTCGCCGGACAGCCGATGGCCTTCCCGCTGACCAGCGACGGGGGCGCCATCGCGCAGTTCTTCCGCCAAATGACGCCCAACGATCTGCCCGTCGGCGGCACCGCCATCGGCCGCGCGCTGGAGGCGGCGCGTGACCTGATTTCGCGCGATCCGGTCGCGGCGAAGCACAAGAAGGTGATCGTGTTGGTCACCGATGGCGAAGACCTGGAGGGCGATCCGGTCGCCGTCGCGCAAGCCGCGCGCGCAGAAGAAATCACCATCGACGTCGTACAAGTGGGCGGCCGCACGCCGGAGCCGATCCCGGACGTGAACGAAGCGGGGCAGGTCGTCGGCTGGCGCCAAGACGCAGAGGGCAAGCCGCTCACGACCGCGCTCTCCGCTGAAGGCGAAGCGCAGCTCGCCAAGATCGCGGAGGTCAGCGGCGGCCGCATCGTGCGCAGCGCCTCGGGCAAGACGGGCATCGATGTCGTCGCCGCCCAGCTGCGCAAGTTGATGTCCGAAGAGCTGTCCGAGCGCATCGAGACGGTGTACGCGGACGTGTACCATTACCCGCTCGTGCTGCTCGTGCTGCTGCTGGTGCTCGAGGTGTGCGTCAACGAGACCAAGCCGCGCGCGCGCCCGGCGAAGCTGCCGCCCCCGGAGCCGCGCAAGCGCCGGCGCAAGCGCATCCCGGGCATCGCCGGCGTCGCCACCGGCGCGCTGCTGGCCGTGCTCGCCGCCGTAGCCTGCTCGCGCGAGCGACGGCCACTGTTCGAGCGCAACGCGCCGGAGGTCGATCACGCCATCGCCGCGCTGGAAGCGGGCGACGCCGGCGCCGCGGCGAATGTGCTCGAGCAGTACCTGTCCACCGGCAAATGCGAAAAGGGTGAGATCGGCGCGCCGGAGCGCGTCGGCGAGCGGCCGAACGCGAGCTTCGATCTCGGCATCGCGCTGTTTCGCATCGCAGAGCGCTACGGCCTGCGCTTCGGGGAAGAGCTGCCGCCGCTCGACGGCGGGCCGAGCGAAGAAGAGAAGGCGCTCGCGACCAAGCGCAGCGCGGAGGTGGACTGCGCGCTGCGCATCGTGCGCATCGTCGGCCCGGACCCCAAGCAGCCCGCCGAGTTTCGCGCGCGCGCGCTGTACCTCGCCGGCAACCTCGAGTTTTTGCGCGGCGACTACCGCACCGCCGTGAAGAGCTACGACGCGGCGCTCAAGATCATGCCCGGGCTGCAGCCGGACGCCGGCGACGCCATCGGTCGCGACGCCGCGCACAACCGCGCGATCGCGCTGCGCCGCATCGAAGACGAGGAAAAGAAGAAGCCGGACGCCGGCCCCCCTGACGCCGGACCCGACTCCGGCCCGCCTGATTCCGGCCCGCCCGACGCCGGCCAGAACGACAGCGACGGCGGCAAGAACGATCAGCAGAACCAGCCCGACGCCGGCGCGGACGATCAGAAAGACGGCGGCTCCAACAACTCGACTCCCGACGCGGGCGCGCCGGACGCCGGCGACGACAAGCAGCCCGAACCCAAAGAGAACAAGTCCAACAGCAATCAGGACGAGGCGATCCTCGATCAACTCGAGCAGGCACCGACAGTGCAAGAGCAGGAGGCCAAGAACCGGGCGCTGAAGTCACGCGCCATCGGCATGGAGGACAAATGAGCGTGCTTCGTGCGTGCTGCGTGGCGCTCGCTTTCTCGGGCTCGCTGCTGCCGCGCCCCGCGCTCGCTCAGGTGCAGGTGCAGACGCAAATCAGCGGGCGCCGCGTGGAGGTGGGAGAGCCCTTCACGATTCAGCTCAGCCTGATGTCGGACAGCGACGTGCAGCCGGAGAACGCCAAGCTGCCCGTGCCGCCCAACGTTCAGGCGCGCGGACCGCAGCTCAGCACGCAGCAGCGCGTCAGCATCACCAACGGACGCATGGAGCGTCAGATCGGCGTCACGCTGAGCTGGACGGTGGTGGCCAGCAAGCCCGGCGTCTATCGCATCGGCCCGCCTAGCGCCGACGTGGACGGCCACAAACAAGTCGGCCAGCCCGCGACCGTCGAAGTGGTGCCCGAAGGTCAGGGCTCGCCGCGCGGGCGCGGCTCGCCGTTTGGCATCGATCCCTTCGGCGGCCTGGGCGGCCGTGGCTTCCCCGGTTTCCCGGGCTTTCCGCCGGGTTTTCCCTTCGGCAACGATTTCGAAGAGGAAGAGGAGCCGCGCGTCCCCGCCGCGCCGCCCGAATATCAGCTGGAGCGCGCTCCGGATCCCATCGCGTTCCTGAACGCCCGGGCCACGCCCAGAAAGGTCGTGCTCGGGCAAGCCGTCAGCTTCAAGGTTTACGCTTACGGCGGTCGTGGCGCTTACGACGCGATGCCGTCGACGGAGGCGAGCCGCGACGGCTTTTTGGCCTACGACGTCGATCTCACGGGGACGGTGCGGCTCGTTCCCGTACCCATCGGTGAGACCACCTGGTTCGCCGCGAAGATTCGCGAGCAGGTGCTGTTCCCGATCCGCACGGGCACCTTACGCATCGGCTCCATGCGCTTCGGCTTTCGCGGCCGCGCCTATCCAGCGACGCGGGGAGCGCTGGCGCTGATGCGCGAGAGCCAGCCGCTCGATATCGTGGTGGTGGAGCCGCCGCTCGCCGGGCGCCCGAGCGGCTATCGGCTGGGCGACGTCGGGCACTATTCGCTCAAGGTGAGCGTGGATCCGGCCAAGGTGCGCCAGGGTGAAGCGGTCTCAGTGATCGCCAAGCTCGAAGGCGAGGGCAACGTGCCGGCCAAGCTCAATATTCCGCAGCAGAACGGCGTCGAGTGGCTGGAGCCCAGCATCATCGAGAAGCTCGAGGCACAGAGCGGCAGGGTGCGCGGCTCGCGAACCTTCACCTACGTCGTGCGCCTCGACAAGAGCGGCAGCGTGGACCTCGGCGAGCTCACCCTGCCGTATTACGATCCGGACGCGCGCCGCTACGAAATCGCGCGCGCCGCGCTCGGCCGCGTCGAGGTCACGCCGGACCCGGCCGGCGCCGCAGCCGCCGCCAACGCGAAGAACGAGGTCGCCGATCGCTTGAAGGACCTGCTGACGCCGCGCACGGAGCTCGGCCCTGCGGCAAAGCCGCGCCTCGAGCTCAGCGACCGGCCGGGGTTCTTGGCCGCGGCGTTGTTGCCGCCGCTCGCCGTGCTGATGAGCACGGGGCTGTTGCGCGCCGGGCGGCGCTGGCAGAAGGCGTGGGCCGCGCGCCACGACACGCCCGAGCGGCGCGCGCTGCGCGAGCTGGAGCTCGCGCGCGCGGCGGCGCAGAGCGCGGACGTCGCCGCCACTGGCGGCGCCGTAGAGCGCGCAGTGCACCACGCGATCGAGGGGTCGACCGGGCTCAAAGGCCGCGGCCTGCTGCGCAGTGAGCTCGGTGACGCGCTCATAGAGCAAGGCGTGACCGCCGCTACCGCGCAGGAGACCGTGCAAGTCTTGCAGCTGGCGGAGACGATTCGCTTCGTCCAGGGTGAGGCCGGCGCCCAGCTCGCCGAGCTCGTAAAGCGCGGCGAGAGCGTAGTGCAGGCGCTCAAGCGCAAGGGCCGCGCATGAAGCCGCGCATCCCGAGCCTTTGCTGTGCTCTGTTGCTGGCGCTGGCAGCGCTGAGCGGCGCGGCTACGGCGCGCGCCGACGGCGCCGAGCCACCGCAGAAGACCGTCGCCGAGGCCGTGCAGGCGGCGCAGCGCGGCGCCTTCGATGAAGCGGTGGATCGCCTCGAGCTGCTCGCGGATCGCGGCTTCGTCCATCCGGACGCGAGCTACGCGCGAGCCTACGCTTACATTCAGCGCGCGCGCTCGCGCGCCGCGCACCCGGGTGATCTCGGCCGCGCCGCCGCGGCCCTGGAGGAGTATCGCCGCCTGCGACCAGGTGAGGCCGACGTCGATCACGCGCTGGAGGTGCTGCGCTCGGAAATTTCACGCCGGCGAGCGCGCGAAGGCAGCACGCCCGTCGTGGAGCGCCCCGCGCTCGGCCGCGCCGTCGCCGAGCTCTTGCCGGAGAACGTGTGGGCCGTGACGACGCTGCTCGGCTCCACGTTGGTGAGCGTGGGTCTCGCGCTCTATCTCTGGATGCGGCGCCGCACCGCCGAAATCGCGGGCGCGACCGCGGTGGCGGCGGGGCTGGTGTTCGGTCTCATCGGCGGCGCGCTCACGCTCGCCGCGCGCCACTACCGTAGCTCCTCGCGTCCCGCGGTCGTCGTCGTACCCGAAGCGCGGCTGCTCGATGAGAGCGGACGTGCCCTCTCCGTGCGCGCGCCGAACCCCAGCGCGGTACCCGAAGGAGAGCTCGTCCACGTCCACGAGCAACGCGAGGGGCGCGCCAAGGTGGAGTGGGGCACCATCAGCGGCTGGGTGGACAGCGCTCAGCTGCGCTTTATCAGCGACGCCAGAGGTCAGCACTCGTGATCGCGCGTTACTGCGGCGTCGTCCTCGGCCTCGGGGCGTGCAGCACCGCTACGCCTGCCTACGCTCCAGCGCCCCGCCCTACTCCTGCCGCGAGCGCCAGCGCCGCCGTGACGCCGCGGCGCGCAGCGCCGCCAGCGAGTCGTGCAGCTGCGTCTCCCGCTGCGGCGCCGAGCGCAGCGCCGGCCGCGAGCGCGGGTAGCGCGCCGACGTCATTCCCCTCCCCCGAGGCAGCGTTCGAGAGCGTCCTCGCCACGAAGCCGCGAGTCTTGGCCATCGGCGAAGCGCACGCGCAAAAAGGCACTGAAGCCATCACCTCTACGACACGCCGCTTCACTGAGCAGCTGCTGCCCCGCTTGCACGGACGCGCGCGAGATCTGGTGGTCGAGCTCTTGGTGCCCGACCCGAAATGCCGGCGCAAGACCGTCGAGCATGTGGCCGAACAGCAGCGCCCGGTCACGGAGCCACAAGCAGCGGGCAACCAGAATGAATTTCTAGAGCTCGCCAAGCACGCCAAAGCGCTGGGCATTCAGCCGCACCCACTGGTGCCGACCTGCGCCGAGCTCGAGGCCATCAGCAGCGCTGGCGCGAGCGACATCGAGCGCATGCTCACCACCGTCGCCGACGTTTCTCTGCGCACCCTCAGCGCGCTGCTCGATCGCGCAGCGAGCCCAGGCGCGCCGACGTTGCTGCTGGCCTACGGCGGGGCCCTCCACAACGATGTCGCGCCGCGGCCCGGCCGCGAAAAATGGTCGTTCGGCCCTGCCCTCGCTGCGCGGACGCCGGGCTACGTGGAGCTCGATCTGATCGTGCCCGAATACGTGAGAGACACGGAGAGCTGGCGCGCTTTCTCGTGGTACGCGGATTTCAGCGCGCGGCCGCCGAACCGTGACACGCTGCTCTATCGTACGGGGCCGGCTTCGTACGCGCTGATCTTCCCGCGGAGCGGCCCATGACGGCGTTCGCGCTGTTCGGCCAGGTGCGGCCGTATGCCTGGGGCTCACGCCACTTCATCGCTGAGCTGCAGCATCGCCCGGCGCCGAGCAGCGCACCGGAAGCCGAGCTCTGGCTCGGCGCGCATCCGGCGGCGCCGTCACGGCTCGGGGCAGAGAGCGGTCCGTCCCTGCTCGACTTCATCGCAGAGTCGCCCAGCGAGCGGCTGGGCGACGCCGTCAGCGCGCGCTTCGGCGGGGAGCTGCCATTTCTGCTCAAAGTACTGGCCGCGGCGGAGCCGCTCTCGCTGCAAGCGCATCCCAGCGCGGAGCAGGCGCAGCAGGGCTTCACGCGTGAGCAAGCGCTCGGCGTACCGCTGAGCGCCGAAACGCGCAGCTACAAAGACACGCGGCACAAGCCTGAGCTCATCGTGGCGCTCACCCCGTTCACGGCGCTGTGCGGGTTTCGCGCGGCGCGCAGCACCGCGCGGCTGTTCCTGGAGCTCGGCGCGCCGGAGCTTCAGCCCTACGCCAAGAGACTCGAGCTCGACGACTCCGCGCTCGCCCTGCGCAGTGTCTTCGAAATGCTGATGTCGGCGTCGCCGAGCGAGCAGCGAGCGCTGTCAGCGGCGACGCACGCCGCGGTGTGCGCGCGCGCGCCCGCTGCGGTCGAGTTCACGAAGGAGCTCGCCTGGGCCGAGCGCATCGGGCGGCTCTACCCCGGTGACCCAGGGCTCGTCGCCGCGTTGATGCTGAACCTGCTCGAGCTCGCGCCGTACGAAGGCTTGTACTTGCCCGCCGGCAATCTCCACGCGTATCTCGACGGCGCGGGGGTCGAGATCATGGCCAGCTCGGACAACGTGCTGCGCGGCGGTATCACCAAGAAGCACGTCGACTCCACCGAGCTGCTGCGCATCCTCGACTTTCGTGAGCTCGAGCCGCAGCCGCTGCGCGCGCTCGCCAGCGCTGAGGGCGAGCAGGTGTACCCCGCTCCCGCCGACGAATTTCGTCTCTCCTACTTCGATGTCTCCGAGCCCGTCGCGGTGCCCACGCGCGGAGGCCCAGAGATCCTCCTCGTCACCTCCGGCGCCGTGGAGCTCAGCGCCGAGGGCGGGACGTTGCAGCTCGAGCGCGGCGCAGCCGCCTTCATCAGCGCCGCCACAGCGAGCTACCGCTTATCCGGTGGCGGCATCGTGTTTCGCGCCAGCGTGCCCTAGCCGGCGCTTGCCGTGGCGCCGGCGCGACTCGTCGCCCGCGGCAAATGGCGCTATGAGGGCTCGACCATGTACGCGCTGGTCCTGATCCTCCACTCCTGGCTCCGCTGGTTCGTACTGCTCGCCCTGATCGCCAGCGTCGTGCGCTTCGCGGGCGGGCTGCGCGCCGGGCGAGCCTGGACGGCGACCGACAAGCGCTGGCTCGCCATCACGACGGGGCTGTTCGATCTGCAGATGATGCTCGGCCTGCTGCTCTACTTCGTGCTGAGCCCGATTACCCCGAGCTCGTTCTCGGATCTGGGCGCGCGCATGAGCGATGCCATGCTGCGCTTCTTCGCGGTGGAGCACGTCATGATGATGGTGTTGGCCGCCATCGCCGCGCACGCCCTGGGCGGGCGCGCCAAGCGCGCGACGGAGGATCGCGCGCGCTTTCGCAGCGCGGCCTGGGGCCTCGGCCTCGCGCTGCTGCTCGTGCTCGCCGGCATCCCCTGGCCCGGCTTGAAATACGGGCGGCCGCTGTTCCGTATCTAGTGCACCGCGCGGAGGGAGCGCCGCAACGCCTACTGCTCTGGCGGAGACTCCGACTCTTCTTCGGCGGGCGGATCCGGACAGGGCTCACCGGTGTAGCCTTTTTCTCCGCGCGGCACGCGGCAGGGGTGCACCTCCACGCGCCGCGCCTTCGGCCGGTACGTGACCTTGCGCTTCTCCTCGCGCCGCGTGCCGTCCGGAAAGTGCAAAATCCGCGCGACCACTACGGACCAGCCGATCATCCCGCTCTGCAGCACGTGCTCCTCGTCCGGCGCGATCTCGGCGTTGGGTAGGATTTCGACGGGCACCTCGACGATGTCTTGACGCGGTGAGACCTTGGCCTCCACGCGCCGCCCGCCATTGTCACCGAAGATGCGCACGGTGATGCTGGTGCGCGTATAACGCAGGTCGAGCAGCATGCCCGCGTCGGTGTCGTTGCGAAAAATCAGATCTGGCTTCGGGTAGCTCAGGGTGGCTTCGTGACCCATCGGGTAGCGCGGGAACCAATAGCTGTGCGGCTGCCGCTCGATGATGTCATAGCCGCCATAGAACAAGGCATTGTACAGCGTGGTCGCGAACTGGCTGATGCCGCCGCCGACCGTCTCCACCATCTCGCCCTCTTCGATGGTGGGCGCGGGGACGAAGCCGTTCTTCAGCGTGCGCGGCCCGACGATCGCGTTGACCGAGACCGTCTCACCCGGCTTCACCAGCAAGCCTTGCAGCAGATCCGCGATGCGATGGATGTTCTCCACGCGACGCTCGCAGCAGGGATGCCGCGTGGTGAATTGACTGACCAGACCGCGGATAGAGAGCCTGGCCGCCTCCTCCGTGCTGAGCGCGGGCGACGCGGTCTCCACCAGCGGCAGCGGCCCGCGGCGCTCGAGCCCCGAGGCCGCGAGCAGCGCCACGTGAACCAGCTCGGCGAGATCCAAGCGGCGCTCGGGCTCACCCGCAGTGATGCTCACCTTGTCGTTGGCCTCCACGACGAAGCGCGCCGAGCGCGCCTCGTTCTCCACCTCTTTGCGCGCCGTGGCCAGCGCGGGCGCGAGCGCCTCCGGATCCAGGCTCAGCGTCGGCTCAGCGCCGGCGGCGCGCACGACGCGCAGCGCCGAGAGCAGCGCCGCCCCCGGGATGCGCAGCGAGCGGTGCAGCTCGGATGACTCGAGCACGACGTCGCCAGCGGCGACGCGCTCGGCTTGCTTCACCAAGCGATCGATGGCGTCGCGCTCGCTCGGCGCCGGCACCGCTTGCGTCGGCAGCACGGCCCGGCGCTCCCCGGCGCGCACCACGCGAAGCAGCTCCGCGCGCGCACGCGTCCGCTCCAGCTTCCTGCCAGCGCGCGGATAGTCCGGCACCACGCGGCGCGCTTCGATGCGGAAGCCGCCGGCGAACGGCAGCGCGACGTGCGCGCGTTCGAGCTGGGAGAGCGCCGCTTCCAGACGCTGCGCGTCCACCGTGAGCACGGGCTCGAGCGCCGGCAACGTGGTCAGTATGCTCGCGACCCAGCCGCCGAAGCGCGAGACAATTGGCTTTTCGCGACGCGCCAGCACGGCGGCCAGCGTCTTGTCTGCGTCAATCGCGATCCCCAGCTCGGCCGCTCGCGATGGCACGGACTGCTGATCGATGTCGAGCGTGAGCTCGCGCTCGGCGGCCGCCGCGGAGAGCGCGCGCAGCTGCTCACGAGCGCGCTCGCGCTCCCAACCGGAGAGATCTCTACCGAGCACGAACACGTCACGCGGCAAGCGCTCGCGCGCCTGGTCTTCGACCAGAAACTGGCCAACTACGCTGCCGACGAAGAACGCGAGGAGCCCAGGAAGCGCGAGAGAACGCGCGGCGCGGAGCAGCGCCCGTCCGCGAGTGGCTGCGTCCGATGCCGCGTCAGCGACGGCTGCAGGGCGTTCAGACGAATCAGACAACTGAGAGTTGGTCGCAGCGCGCGACCAGCACATCCGGCCCCCAACCGAGATGAATCGAGAACTCGAGAGCGGTGAAGTCGTGGCAGAATTTGCGAAATAGCGAGGTCGCGCGGGCGCGCATCCTGCGACCTCGGCCGACATCTACTAACGAACGAACACCGGAGAACAAGAGACCTCGGTACTCGAAATGCGAGCGCAAATAAAGGGCGCCCACATGGTGGTGGCCGTGCTACATGTTGGCAATCGTGTGGGTCCGTCGTTCGGCCATTCGCCCGGTTCCCTCATATGCTTCGGTGTCAGCCCAGGCGCTCGAGGCCGTGCGTGACGAACTAGCGGACGACGATGAAGAGGCGCGCGCGCAGCTGGATGATGCGTTCGAGCGCTTCGAGCGCGCGCAGCCGGCGCTGGCCGCGCACGTCGCCGAGACGCTCGGCCGCCCGCTGGACGAGACGGCGCTGGCGTTGGGCTATTTTCTCGCGCTCACCGTGTGGCTGGCGTTCGATCGCGCGCACGGCAGCCACATGAACGAGGTGACGGAGGACGAGCTCGTGGCCACCGACGAGCTGCTCACGCTCGATGAAGAGCTCCGCCGCGCCGATCCCGCGGAGTCGCTCGACAGCGATGACGTGATCGCCATGGAGCAGCCGCACATTCTGGCCTTCGTGCACGAACACATCGACGGTACGCTCGACGCGCACGCGGAAGAGATTGACGTGGACGACGTCCACTCCGTGTATCGCGTGGTGCTCGTGGAGATCCTGGCCTTGTCCTACGCGGTGCGCCGACCCGAGGGGTTCCCGGTCTCCAAGACCGAGTTGTTGGCGTGAGCGCCGCCGTCACGGCCGAGCGGGCTTGCGCGACACGCGCGCGTAGCCGTCAGCGTCCAGCTCGATCAGGTCCTGCTTCAGCAGGCTCCCGAGCGCGCGCTTGAACGCCTTCTTGCTCATGCCGAACTGACGCTGGATCTGCTCGGGCGGCGAGCGATCACCGAACTTTGCGGCCGCGGACGCGCGCAGCACGCTCAGGATCTTGCGCGTGTCATCGTCGAGCTCTTCGTGAGCGTGGCGCCTCAGCGACAGCTCGAGCTTTCCGTCGGGCTTGATGTGCGCCACTCGAAAGCGCGCCGCCTCACCGCGTGAGAGCGAGTGCGGCTCGTACTTCGGCAGCAGACCGACGAAGCGCCGCTCCACGATCACGAACAGGCCGATGTCGGGCTCATTGCGCCACGCCTCACCCCGCACCCATTCATCGAGCTCGAACTCGTCACTCCCGCTCGCGAGCAGCTCGCTCACTCGCATCGTGCCGGCGAGCCGCCCCGTGTCGTCGACATATAAGCCTATAGGGTGAATAGTGCCCAGCGTAAGCTCCCGCGTCTGCTGAGCGAAGGGCACCAGCAGCTCTTTGGGCAAACCCCAGTCGACGAAGGCGCCGAACTCGCTGCGCGCCGTCACCTCCAGGAAGGTCACCTCCTCGAGCTCGAGCTTCGGTCTCGTCGTCGTCGCCAGCGGTCGAGCTCGCGAGTCCAGGTACACGAACACGGAGAGCTCGTCTCCCTCGCGCGCCCCTCGCGGGATTTCAGGGCCCAGCAGCAGCAGCTCCGCGTCGGAGCGCGCGCCGTCCTCGCGCAAGAACGCGCCCGCGCTGGAGAAACGACGAATGCGGAGCGTTGCGAAGCGGCCGAGCAGGTGCCGGAACGGAGAGGGAGCGGAGGGCATCAGCGCCTCGTGCTTCATAGCGTAGCCGCAGGCGCTGGAAATCCCTGGCGTGCTCGCATGAAGTAGCGGCGCTGGCGGCCGCGTGAGATAGTCGAGGCCGGACGCCGTGACCCTCACCGTGCTCTACTTCGCGAAAGCTCGTGATCTCGCCGGAGTCTCAGAAGAGGACATCGACGTCTCCGACACGCTCGGCTCACTGCGTGAGCTGCTCGCCGTGCTGTGCGAGCGGCATCCGCCCCTGGCCGGCAACGTCGAGCGCATGCGCGTGGCGCGCAACGAAGCGTTCGCGGACCTTCACGAGCGACCCGAGCCCGGCGACGTCATCGCGCTGATCCCGCCGGTAGCGGGCGGCTGAGGCGCGTTCTGTACAAACCCTGGGCCTGCGGCCTGGCCATCGGCCACGCGACCGGCATCGCGAAATGTCGGAGCTCGCGTTACAATGCGCGCGCACGTGGGTTCGACCTTCTGCATCGGCGTTGACGAGAACGGCCTCGGCGCGCGCTTGGGACCGCTCATCGTGACCGGCGTGCTCGCGAAGGTGGACGAAAACGGCGCGAAGGCGCTGCGCCGCGCGCTGCCGCGCTCGCTGCGCGCTGATTTGGACGACTCCAAGCGCTTGGTGTCGCACGCAGACTACGGCCTCGGCGAGGCCTGGGCGCGCGCGCTGATCGAGGAGCCGGCGGACACGCCGGACGCGCTGCTCGACGCGCTGCTGCTCGACTCGCGCGCGACGCTGACCGCGCCCTGCCCCGCGCACGTACGCCCGCAGTGTTGGAGCGCCACCAGCGAGAGCTTCTCCGCCGACGCGAAGCTCACCGCGCGCATACGGCGCCATCGCGCGACGCTGGCGCAGCGCGGCATCGAAATCGTGGCCGTGCGCGCGCGCGTGCTGTGCACCAAGCAGCTGAACGACGCACGCCAGCGCAAAATCAACCGCTTCGTCGCCGACCTGCACGCGATGGAGTCCATCGTGCTGGCGTTGCGCGAGCTCGCCGGTACCAGCGTGCTCGCGACCTGCGGCAAGGTCGGCGGCATCGGACAATACGAGCGCTTCTTCGGTCCGCTCTCGGGGCGGCTGCGCACGGCGCTGGAGGAGGGTCAGAAGCGCAGCGCGTATTACTTCCCCGGTCTCGGCGAGCTCGCGTTCGTGCGCGACGCCGACGCCGCGCACCCGCTCGTGATGCTGGCGTCGCTGGTCGGGAAATATTTGCGAGAGCTGCTCATGGCGCGCATCGTCCGCTATCAC
The DNA here is from genome assembly GCA_966250485.1 of uncultured Sorangium sp. Classification (GTDB taxonomy): domain Bacteria; phylum Myxococcota_A; class Polyangia; order Polyangiales; family Polyangiaceae; genus PMG-095. The sequence continues at coordinate 95,677 of CBINHN010000001.1, forward strand.
CCGGAGAGCGCGCGCGGCGAAACACCGCCGAGCGGCTATCACGATCCCATCACAGACGGCTTCGTCGCGAAGACGGCGCTGTTTCGTCGCGAGAAGCGCGTGCCGGACAGCTGCTTCGAACGCGAGCGAGACGCCGCCGAAGGCGCGCTCGACGAGCGCCGCCGAACGCCCGCTAGCGCCAGCGGCTACGACGCATGACGCCCGTCGATTTGCCCTCCCGCCGCATTCTCACCGGGCGCCTGGCGCTCGAGCTCGCCCGCTTCGGCACGCCGCTCGCGATCGGCATGGGCCTACAGACGGCGTTCAACCTGGTCGACGCCTACATCATCGGGCAATTGCCGCACGAGGTGGCCGAGCCCGCGCTGGGTGCGATCGGGATCTGCGATCAGCTGGCCGCGCTCGGCACCATCATCAGCTACGGCTTGACCGTCGCCGCCGGCGCGCTGCTCAGCCGCTACAGCGGCAGCCGGGATCGCTCGGCGGTAGCCAGCGTCGCGTGGCAGTCGCTGCTGATGATCGGCGCGCTCTCTTTGTTCTGCGGCGGCCTGGGGCTGTTCGGCTCGGAGTGGCTGCTGACCTACGCCGTCGGCGCCAAAGGTCCGGTGGCGGTCCTGGGCGCGCCGTACCTGCGCATCATGATGGGCGGCAGCTTCAGCATCTTTCTGTTGCTGCACCTGACCAGCTCCTTGCGCGCGCTCGGCAGCAGCAAGACGCCGGTGGCGTTGATGGTGGGCGCCAACGTGCTGAACCTGGTGTTGGCCGTGCTGCTCGTGTACGGCTCCGGCCCCGCGCCGGCGCTCTTCAGCTGGGGACCGCCCATCGCGGCCGCGCTGCATTTGCCGCGCTTGGAACTGCTGGGCGCGGCCTGGGCGACGATCATCGCGCGCGCCGTCGCGCTAGTGCCGTTGCTGCTGATCCTGGTGCGCCGCCACCAGCTGTTGCTGCCGAGCTCCTGGGCCAAGCCTGATTTGGCCATGCTGCGGCAAATCGCCAGCCTCGGCTGGCCTTCGAGCGCTCAGCTGGTCGTGCGCATCCTGGCCATGCTGTTCACGCAAGCGCTGGTGGCGCGCTACTTCACCACCGAGCAAGAGCAATCCGCGACCACCGCGCTCGGCATCGTGTTCCGCCTCGAGACGATGGCGTTGTTCGTGGGGCTCGGCTGGGGCAGCGCGGCGCAGACCTTCGTGGGACAGAACCTGGGCGCCACCAACACGCTGCGCGCCAAGACGAGCGGCTGGTACGCGGCGCTGTTCAACGCCGCGATGATGGCCGCCATCGCGCTCATCTACCGCAGCTTCGGCGCGGAGATCGTCGGCTTGTTCGACGACGGGCACGACGTGGTCGCGGTCGCGGTGGAGTATTTCCGCTGGGTGGGCATCAGCTACATCGCGCTGGGCATCGGCGTCGTGCTGGGCTCCGCGATCCAGGGCGCAGGCGCGACGCGCCAGGCGCTGCTGCTCGACGCCTCCGTGGTGCTGTTCTTCCAACTGCCGCTCAGCATCATCGTGGTGACGCACGAAAACACCACGCTGGTCGGGCTCTGGCAGACCGTGGCGCTGACCTACCTCGCGTTCGCGCTGGTGCACGTTTACAGCTATCGCCGCGGCCGCTTCTTGCACGCGCTGCCGGCCTGAGCGGCGCGCGCTGCGCGGCCGCTGCGCGTCAGCGTCCGTGTCCGGGTCCGACGATGAGCTCGAAGGCGCGGTCCGCGCTCCAATCCTCTTTCACGTGCGGCGGGTGGTGGCATTTCGACGCGCACAGGCTGCGCTCCGGCTTGGCGTCGATCAGCCCCGCGGTCGTCGGGCTGGCCATGTGACGAGAGCCAGGCCCGTGACACACCTCACACTGCACGTTGGTCAGGTTCTCCACGTGCGTGACGGTGGAGCCGCCCGGCTGCTCGTAGCCGGTGACGTGACAGCCCACGCAGTCCAAGTTGAATTCTTTGAAATCGCGAGCCAAGGTCGCGTACGCGCCGGCGTGCCGCGTCTTCTTCCAGAACGCGTGCTCCTCCTGGTGACACAAGGCGCACTGCTCGACGCCGACGTAGGAGGCTTGGCCCGCGGCGGGCGCGGGCGGCTTCTTGTCCTTGAAGGCCTCGCGGTTGTGCGCGTTGACGCGCTGATAGTAGCGCGCGAGCTCCGCCGCGACGGCCGCGTCTTTTCCGAGGCTCTCACGCACCTCCACGCGCTGCGCGCGGAAGTAGCTGCCCTTCGGCTTGCCTTGCTCGGCGCCGAGGCCGCTGAGCTCGCCGCGGAGGCGCTCCAGATCGCGGCGCCGCGCGTCGAGATCCTGGCGGCTGACGCCGCCGTGGGCTTCGGCTGCCTTGATGCGCTGCTCGAGCTCCGCGATGCGACCGCGCAGCTCCGCGCGCGCCTCCGCGCGGCGGTCGCCGTTCTCGAGCTCGAAGCTGCCGTTCTTCACGAACAGATCGACCACGGCCAGCGACTGCAAATGGTTCTGTGCCTCCACTACCAGCGTCTTACCGACGACGATGGGCGCGATCGGCGCGTCGTTGGCTTCACCCTTGTCCGCCGCCTTGCCGATCAGCGCGATCTGGTACGCGGGTACGGCCTCGACGATGCGCAGCGCTTCGCCGCGTGGCAGCGCCGCGAGCAGGATCTTGAGCTTGACGCCCTTGGCGGACAGCGCCTGCGCCTCGTCGCGCGCGCGCGTCAGGGGATCCGCGCTGGTCACCCCTTCCGGTAGACGCCCCATGAACTTCGGCGCGCTGACCCCAACGACACCGACGTCGACGCCAGCCACGCTGAACACGCTGCTCGCGCGAGCGCCGCTATCGCCGGCCAGGTTCGCGGCCAGCCTCAGCGGGCCGCCGCTGCTCAGCCGCTCGAGCTCCTCACGACCGGCGGCGTAGTCATTGGCGCCCGGCGCCCACGCGCGCAGCCCCATGCGCTGCAAGCTCTTGAACAACGCCTCGGCTTTCCACAAATCCTGCTTGCCGCGGCCGGGCTCGAGCGTCGGGTCCATGAACAACAGCGGACCGGCAGCCAAGAAGAGCGTCGGTGTGTTGCCCTGTGCGCGCAGGTATGCGGCCGCGTGATCCACGCCGCCGAGCATGTCCTTCACGCAGCCGCACGGCTCAGCGGCGCCCGCCACCGTCGACGCGAAGACGAGCCGGAGTGACGGCGTTGGGTCGGGTTCCGCCGCGGGTCGCGACGGGCGGCAGCGGCACCCTACCCAACCACCGACCAACAACAGCACGAGCCCCAGCGCTCTGAGCAGACGAGCGCTCTTCGAAGCGGGGAGACTACTGTTCACTGCAAGCTGACCGAGTTCGCGGCTCTTCATCCGACTCCGACGCCGGTGACACCGGCACCCTCGCTGAGGCTCGACGAGGCGGCGCTGATTTAGCACGCGGCGACGCTGCGCCCCCGCTCGCGCGAGCACTGCGCGTCGCACCCACATCCTGCGTCGCGTTCGCACGGCATTGTGCAGAACCCCAGGAATCTCGCTCCGACGCGGAAATTAGCGGCATAATGCCCTGCGTGAACTCCGAGCAGGGCTTACGACCCGACGCTCAGCGGCCCTTCGGGCCATTCGTTCTCGAGCGGCGCATCGCGGTCGGAGGCAGCGCGGAGGTGTTCCTGGCGCGGCCCAAGGTGGGCACGATTCCTGCGCCGCGGCTGGTAGTCAAAAGGTTGTTACCGAATGCCCGCGAGAGCGGATTCGACCTGCTCGAGCGCGAAGCAGAGCTGCACCGCTGCGTCGTGCACCCGAACGTCGTTACGGTTTTCGGCGCTGGCATGGTGGGCGACGAGCCGTACCTCGCCATCGAGTACGTCGACGGCGTCGACCTGTACCGCCTGCTGCGGCGCGCCGAGGCCGAGCAGCGGCGCGTCCCGCCGGGGCTCGCGGTGTTCATCGCGCGCCGCGTGCTGTTCGCGCTCTCCGCCGTGCACTCGGCGTGCGCCGCCGACGGCACGCCGCTCGCCATCGTGCACCGCGACGTCACGCCCTCGAACGTCTACTTGTCCATCGAGGGGCAGGTAAAGCTTGGGGATTTCGGCATCGCCCGCGTCGAGCAGCGCACCAAGCCCGCCGCGCCGGCGGGAGGCTTGAAGGGCAAGTTCGGCTACCTTGCGCCCGAGCAGGTCGCTGGCGAGCCCTTCGATCACCGCGCGGATCTCTTCTCGCTGGCCGCGCTGTTGGGAGAGATGCTGATCGGGGAGCGAGTGTTCCCTGGCTCGGGACAGCTCGCGGTGCTCCTCGCCATTCGCGACGCCAACATCGAGCCGCTGCGCAGCGCCGCGCCGACGTTCCCGCCGGGGCTGTTCGCGGTGTGTGAAAAGGCGCTCGCCCGCGAGCCCGACGCGCGCTACGGCAGCGCCGAAGAGCTGTCGCGCGCGCTCTTACCGTTCGAGCGGCCGTCAGAGACGGATCTGCTCGCCAAGCTCGCCGAGTGGGTGGTCTGGGCGCGCGACTCGTCGCAGTTCGCGCGCAAGCTCGAGGGCCAGATCCGCGAGTCGGTGAACCGCATGAACGCGGCGAAATCGTCGAGCAGCCAGGTGCGCAGCGTCGCGCTGGCCGACACCGACGCGCCCAGTGAGACGCTGTCACGCGTGCGGCGCGCGAACGGCGTGATCCACGAGGGCGTGGCGTTCGCGAAGCTCATCGAGATGGTCGCCACCGGCGAGCTCGGCGGCGACGACGAGGTGGCGCTGATGGGCGCCGAGTTTCGCAAGATTCGCGACGTGCACGAGCTCGCGCGGCACTTGCTGCCCTCCACCACGGCCACCACCAGCCGCGTGTTCGAGCCGGGCGCGCCCGACTACTCCGTGCTGCTGCGCGACACCGGTATGCTGCACGTGCTCGGCCATTTGCGCACGCGGCAAGAGAGCGGCGCGCTGTTCGTACAGCGCTCGCTCGGCGGTGGCCGCTCGAGCCGCAAGGAGATGTATCTGCAAAATGGTCGTCTGCACCACGTCGCCTCCTCCGAGCGCGAGGAGCTGCTGGGCGAATATCTGGTGCGCCGCGGTAAGCTCAGCCGCGAACAGCTCGAGACCGCGCTGCAGCAGCTCGCGACCTTCGGCGGCCGTCTGGGCGACACGCTGATCGGCCTCACGCTCGTCGACGCCGTCGACGTCTTCCGCGCGATCCGCGATCAGGGGCGTGACCGCGTCGCCGCGCTGTGCACTTGGGAAGAGGGCTTGGTCTCGTTTTATCGCGGCACCGTGCCGACGCCCGCCGACTTCCCGCTCGATCTGGATCTCGCCAGCCCGATGATGGCGGGCTGCATCCTGGCCGCCAAGGGCGAGCCGCGCTCGCTGCTGCCGCTCGGCTCCACGATCCTGAAGCCCGGGCCGCGCGCCGAAGCCGCGAGCAGCAGCCACGAGCGCGGCACCGCGCCTGCGTCGCTGCACCTGGTCGCCGGCTTCGTCAACGAGCAGCTGACGATCGACGCGGCGCTGGAGAGGCTGGTGGCGTATCACCCGCGCAACGACGCGCGCATCATCACGACCAAAGAAGCGTGCGCCGCGCTGGTCGCCGCCCAGACGTTGGGCTGGATCAAGTGGGCGCGTTGAGCCGGCGAGCGCGCCTACGGCTTGGGCGCGAACGGTAGGATCGTCTTCAGATCTTCGTCGTTGAACTTGAGCTGCGCGCCGACGAAGTAGTCGCGGTTGGTGTCGCTCAGGATGTTGTCGACGCCGCCGAGCAGCCACAGCCGATGCACGAACTCGTAGCCGAGCGAGATGCGCCAGCGCGGCAGCACCACCTCGCCGAAGCCGAAAAGATCCTGGCGCAGCTCGAAGCGGTCCTCGAACAGCGAGGTGTCGAGGCCGATGCCACCCGTGGACTCCTTGATGCCGAAGCGGCCCGTGAAGGGGCCGAAGCGCTGCGCGAACTGCAGCGAGAAGCGGAAGTTGTTGGTGGTGACGCGCCGAGTCTCTTGGTACGTCTGCGGCTGGTTGGGGTTCGTGGTGGTGACGAGCACGTCCTCCAGGCGCGTGTTGCCGTGCGGGTCGTTGATCACCTCGATCAGGTAGTACTTGTCTTCGCGCGGCTGCAGCCGGATCTCCACGTAGCTCTTCACCGCGCTGGTCAAGAACTGATAATCCGTGCGCAGCACCAGGATCGTCTGCAGGCGCGAGATGCCGCCGACGAAGTCGCCCACGTCTTCGGCGACGCCCTGCACCTCGTTGATGAGCTTCTCGTCCTTGCTGAGGCGGCCCAGCGTGCCTTCACCGCGCTCCAGCCGACCCGTGACTTCGTCGATGTTCTTGAGCGCGTTCTCCAAGCTGGAGCTGGCGCGGTTCACCTTCTCCACGATTTGACGGATGTCTCCATCCTTGCCCTGCGCGCGCGGATCTTCCGCCTTCTGCATGAGCTCCCGCACCTGGGCGGTGGTCACGCGCACGTTCTCCAAAATATTTTGGATCTCGGGGCGACCCTCGGCCGTGATGCGCTCGACGTTCAGCGTGATGTTGCGGATCGCTTCGCGATTCTCGCGCACCGTCTTGTTCAGCGCGTCCGTGACCTGCGCCAAGTTGTCGAGGATAGCCTTGATGTTCTCTCTGCCCTGATTGGTGCCTACGCTCTCCGCCAGAGCAGCGGTCACCTTCTTGACGTCCTGAGAGATCGAGGCGACGTCCTTCATGATCTGGTCGGTGGTCGTTGCCTCCACGACCGAGCCGATGCGATCCCCGTCCTTGAGCTTGCGCCGACCCTCCGTGCCCGGCGCGATGCTCAGGTAGTACTCGCCGAGCAGGCTGGAGCTCACCTTGGCGACCATCGCGTCTTCGTAGAGCGGCACGTCCGGATTGACGCGAATATCGATGCGCGCCCGCGCGTGGTCGAGCCGCACGCTGTCCACGCTGCCCACCGGGATGCCGGCGATGCGCACCTGCGAGCGCGGCGCGACCCCGGTGGCGTCGGACATGATCGCGTACACGCGATAGCCGGAGCCCCCCGCGGATTTGCTAGCGAAGCGGTAAATGAACAGCGCCGCTACGACGGTCGCGAGCGCGAAAGCGCCAACCTTGGCCGCGGTAGTAAACCGAGCGGAGCTGCTCATCGAGGCGTCGGTTCCATGGAAAGGAAGGCCGCTCCCCTCCTATATCAGGAGCGGGAGCGTTGGACACGTCTTCGGCTCGCCCGAACGGCGGCTTTTGCGCGACAGAATGGCGTACGGCCCGAAGGTTGGGGCAAAGAAGCCGCCCCATGGTACTCGTGCAGCGCGCGTGGCTCATCGCAGGCGCTCTCCAGCCATCCTCGCGGCGTTGCTCCTCGCCGGCTGCAACGCGCACGAAGCGAGCGTCGTCGCTCAGTCGCCGCGGGCGCCGGAGCCCGTCGCAGCGCCGGACATGACGGAACCCTCCGCTGAGCCGGACACGTGGTCCCCACAGGCTGCCGACGCGACCGCCGAGGTGCCCGAGTGCGCTCGCATGGACGCTGCGCTGGAGCGCGTCGCCGGGGCGCTGGCAGCGCGTGTCGCGGCGGGAGAGCCGGCCTTCGACGCGTTCGAGCTCGACGCGCGCCTGCGCGCGGAGGGCGCGCCCTACGTTTGGCCGCATTCGTTCGCGCTGGCCAGCGCGACGCTGACGGAGCCGCTGGTGCGCCAGCGGCTCGCAGCGTGGCTCTCGAGCTTCGAAGGTGCCGGCGAGCGGCGTTGCGGCGTCGCCGAGCGAAGCCGCGCCGGGCGAACGGCGTTCGCTGCCGTGGCCGCGGACGCGCTGGCCGATCTCGAGCCGTTACCCGCGAGGGTACGGCCGATGAGCTACGTGGATGTCCGCGCCACGATGCTCGTGCCCTTCTCCGGGGCCAAGGTCGTCCTGCTCGGCCCGCGAGGAGCGCCGCGGCCGCTGCTTACGGAAGTGCACGGCTCGCACGTCTTCGCGCGCTTTCCCGTCGATGCGCCGGGCCGCTGGCTCGTGCAGGTGCTGAGCGAGGTCGCGACCGGACCGCGCCCGGTCCTGGAAGCGTGGCTCATCGCCGGAGCTGGCGAGCGGCGAGCCTTTGCGGAGCCAGCGCCGGCCGAGGCGCTCGTCCGCGCAGCGCCGTCCGCCGCCGACGAGCTGTTGGCCCTGCTGAACGCCGAGCGCCGCAGCGAACGACTCCAGCCATTACGGCCCGATTCCGGCCTGACCCGGCTCGCGCGCGAGCACGCCGAGTTGATGCAGAAGCTGCGGCGCGGCGGTCACGATCTGGGGGACGGCCCTCCCGACCAGCGTGTCGCGAACGAGCAACTCCCAATCAGCGACGTCGGAGAGAACTATTGCCGGGCGCCGAGCGCTCGCCTGGCGCACCGCGGGCTGTGGTTCAGCCCCTCGCACCGCGCCAACATCCTGAGCCCGCATTTCGACAGTATTGGAATTGGCGTCGCCAGCGACCTGGACGGCAGCGTCTGGGTCAGTGAGCTGTTCGGGCGCCGAGCAGATTGAGCCGCTTCAAATAGCGCGTCCATCGAGCTACCTTGCCGCCGTGCAAGCACCGAACATCATTCGAGGTCTCGCCGCGCGCGGCGCTCTTCGCTTGCTTCACGGCGGGCTCTTGGCGGCGGCTTCGATGCTGTTCATGCCGCGACAGGCGGCGGCGCAGTCCGGTTACTTCTACCTGGACCGAGCACAGATATCTGGCGCGCCGGACGACGGCTTCATGGTGTTCCGGCCGTACGCGGGCAAGGGCACTCGCTTGTACGGAAACCTCGCGCTCGGTTACGCGCAAGGACCGCTGCGCGCGGACACCGTGACCGCGAACCCACAACTGCAGAACACGATCGACAATCCGATGCGTGGACAGTTCATCGCGTACGGCAGCGCGGGCGTGCAGCTGCTCGGTCGCGTGGGCGTGTCGGTGACGTTGCCCATCTCCATCTACAACATCACCGGCGGCGATCCCGGAGCGTATGGGGTCGGCGCCGGCGGCATCGACGATCAGAAGACCGCGCTCCACGATACCCGCATCGACGCGCGCGTGAAGACCTTCGAGACGGACGACGGCGCCGCGCGCTTCGGCGGCGGCTTCGCGCTGTTTGCGCCGAGCGGCAACCCGTTCGCGTTCGCCAGCGACGATCAGGTCACCGGCTGGCTCTTCGGCTCCGCGGAGTTCAACCTCGAGGGTTTGCAGCTCTCTGGCCAGATCGGCCCGCATTTTCGGCCTGAACGCAGCATCGGCGGTGAGAACGGCGCGCTGTTCGTCGGCACGGAGCTGCGCTGGGCGTTCGGCGCTTACGTGCCCATGCGCGAAGGCACGCTGCGCGTCGGCGGCGAGCTGTTCGGCAGCACGGGGCTCGACGGCTCCGTCGGGCACAACGACACCAACACCATCTTCTCCGGTCGCAACACCGCGCTCGAGTGGCTGGCGCAAGCGCGCTTTCAAATCACGGAGCTACCCGGCGTGTACGTGAACGCAGGCGGCGGAACGCGGCTGTCCATCGGCTACGGCGCGCCGGACTTTCGCTTGCTCGTCTCCGTCGGTAAGACGATCGAGCTGACCAAGTCGAACGCCAGCGCGCCGCCGCCGCGCGTGCGCGTCTCCGTCGCCGAGCACGTCGATCTCGACAGCGACGGCGACGGCTATCCGGACGCGATCGACAAATGTCCGAATCAAAAAGAAGACGGCAAGCTCCCCGATCGCACGGACGGCTGCCCCACGAGCGATCGTGACGGCGACGGCATCGCCGATCAGCTCGATCGTTGTCCCGACCAGGCCGAGGACAAAGATCAGATTCAGGACGACGACGGTTGCCCCGAAGAGGACGCGGATCGCGACGGCGTGCCGGACGTGGAAGACCGCTGTCCCTCGGAGCCCGGCCCGCGCAACGACGACCCGGAGAAGTCCGGCTGCCCGACGCTGACGCGCCTGTCCGAGAGCGGCGAGGTCGAGCTGCTGCAGGCCATCCAGTTCGAGACCGGGCGCGCCGTGATCAAGCCGGCGAGCTATCCGATCCTGGATGAGGTCGTCACGCTGTTGAAGGCGCGCGACGACCTGCGCATCGGCGTGTACGGACACACCGACAACCGCGGTTCCTTGGCGCTCAACACGCGGCTCAGCAAGGAGCGCGCGGCAGCGTGCATGAAGTATCTGGTCGACAAGGGCATCGCGCCGTCGCGGCTCGAGTCGGACGGCTTCGGCCCCAGCAAGCCCATCGACGACAACGCGACGGAAGCGGGCCGTGCGCGCAACCGCCGCGTCGAGTTCAAGGTGCTGGACGGCTCGGAAGAGAAGCCCGCTGACGAGCCCGGCGCTGCCAACGAGACGCCCTGAGCGGCTCTCGAAAATCCCGCGCGTTCGCTCGGGGCTCGCCTCGAGCGAACGGCTGCGCGCGGCGCGCCGCTAGACGCGCGCAGCTCCGCTCACGCCGCTGAGCGCAGCGACACGCGGACGTCCTCGCGGGAGCGCTGACCTCTACTTGGAGTGCGGAGGCATCTTCGCCTCCTTGAACACGACGTGCTTGCGCGCGACCGGATCGTACTTCTTGATCTCGAGCTTCGCGGTCTGGGTCCGCTTGTTCTTGGTCGTGTAGTAGGTGAACCCGGTGCCAGCCGAGGAAAGAAGGCGAATGTTTTCGCGCATGACGGCGCCGCGTTTAACATGAACCCCAAGCCCCCGCAACCGGCCACGGGGCCCATTTTCGCGCTGGGCTCCTGAAAAGCCTCCCGGAGACCTTGACGCGGAAGGTCTTCCGTGGCGAAGTCCCGCCCCCAATCGCCGGTGCATCATGAAGCGCACGTATCAGCCCCACAACACTAGCCGCCTCCGCACGCACGGTTTCCGCCTGCGCATGAGCACCAAGGGCGGCCGCAAGATCCTCTCGAACCGTCGCCGCAAGGGCCGCTGGCGCCTGACGGTGACCGCGTACAAGAAGTAAGCGCGCTGCGCGATCGGAGCCTTGCTCCCGCGTTCATTCAGCAGCGCGAGAGCCAGGTCTGAGCGATGACTCCTGGTGTCGCGGTGCAGCCCGTGGGGCGCCTTCCGCGCACGTCGCGGGTGCGAAAGCGCCGGGAGTACCAGCGTATCCAGGCCGCGGGTGGCCGCGTTTCGCTCGGCCACTTCGTGCTCGTGTTTTTGGCGCGCGAGCCTGACGGCATCGGTCCGCGCCTGGGCATCACCACGTCACGCAAAGTGGGGAACGCCGTCATCCGCAATCGCATGCGCCGGATCGTGCGCGAGGCGTTTCGCGCGACGCGCGAGCTGTTCTCCGGCGACATCGACGTGCTCGTGATCGTGAAGCCTGCGCCGGGCGCCCTCGGGCTGGCAGACGTGGTCGGCGAGTGGCGCCAAGCGGAGCCGCTGATTCGCCGGCGCGTCGCGGCCGGCGGCAAACCTGGGCGGCGCCAGCCGGGAGCGCTACCCTGAGTCGTCGTGGACGAAGTAGTGCGCCCTCGCCCGGGCCCAGTCGCCTGGCTCTTAATGCAGCTGATTCGTGTGTATCAGCTGCTCATCTCGCCGTTCTTCGGGCAGGTGTGCCGCTTTCATCCGAGCTGCTCGCGTTACACGGCCGAGTGCTTGTTGCATCACGGCGCGCTGCGCGGCACCTGGCTCGGCGTGCGCCGGATTTCACGCTGTCATCCGTTTCATCCCGGTGGCTACGACCCGCCACCGCCCCCGCGGCTGAACCGCTGACGAACGGCGAAATGCCGATCGAAGCCAGCGCTGAAAGGTGCTAGGCGAAGGCGGCCCTTTTTCCGGGCCCTCTCGCACATAAGCTCCCCATGGATCGAGGCAATTTCGGGCGCCTGCTACTCATCGTCGCCGGCTTTTTCTTGCTGATGCAGTTTGCCCCCAAGCTGCTCGGCGGTGGCAGCCACGGCAGCAGCGCTCACCAACCCCTGCATCCCGAGGGCGATCGCGCCTTACCGGCCGCCGAGCGCCCGCCCGAGCAGCGCTGCGACATCTGGGGTCCTGGGTTTCGCGCGGTTCTGTCGAGCCGCGGCGCGAGCATCGCCAAGTTCGCGTTACTCGGCGCCAAGTACCAGCGAGACGGGCACCCCATCGATATCTCCACGACGCCCGACGTGGAGCTCCGCCGCCAGCTGCGTTTCCACTTCCGAAATCCGGCTGCCAAGATCGCCGACGATGAGTCGCAGCTGAAGCTCGATCTGCTCGATTATCGGCTAGAGCGCTCGGACGGCAAGAGCTGCGAGTTCGTCTATCGCGACGCGAACAGCGAGCTGCGCCAGGTCGTCAAGAGCACCGGTCGCCCCTATGAGCTCGTCAGCGAAGCCACGCTGACGAACCTGAGCGCCACGCCACGCCGGCACGCGCTCAGCGTCTTCACCGACGCCTGGCGCACGGAAAAAGAGGTGCATGGCGGCATGTTCCGCCAGAGCCCGTTCATGACGAAGGTGGAGTGCATCCAGAAGGATGGCGCGGCCACTCGGCTTCTCCCGACGGACTTCGAGCCGTCGGATTTCGAGAAGGCGGAGCACTTCCCACGCAGCGAGCTCAGCGCCGGAGATTGGTATCAGGTATCGGGTCAGACGGCGGTCGCGGCGGTATCGAACGCTTATTTCACGCACGCGCTGGTGCCGCTGAAAGGGCCGAGCCCCACGTGCCAGCTACAAATCGAGGACCGCTGGGACAGCCGCCACCACGCGAGCAAGAGCGACGATCCGAACGGCGGCTCGATGTATCGCGCACGTCTGGCGTACCCCCCTCAGCGGCTCGAACCCCAGCAGTCCATGACCTACTCGGTGCTGACCTACGTCGGCCCGAAAGAGCGCAGCGCGCTCAACGCGGCCGCGGGCGGCGAGCATGGCTTGAACGAGCTGATCGATCTCGGCTTCTTCTCCGCGATCGCCAAGATCCTGGTCGCGTTCCTGCTCGCGGTGCACAGCGTCGTCCCGAACTGGGGCGTCGCCATCATCGTGCTGACCGTTACCGCGCGGCTCCTGCTCTTCCCGCTCGCCGTCCCCGGCATCAAGGGCATGATCAAGATGCGCGAGCTCAAGCCGGAGCTCGACGCGCTGAACGAGAAGTTCAAAGACGATCCGCAGGCGAAGGGGCTCGCGCAAATGGAGCTCTGGCGGAAGCACAACGTAAACCCGGTAAAGGGCTGCTTGCCTCAGCTCGCGTCCATGCCGGTGTGGTTCGCGCTGTACACGACGCTGCAGACCGCCGTCGAGCTCTACAACATCCCGTTCCTGTGGTTCCCCGACCTCTCGGCGGCGGATCCGCACTACATCCTGCCTTTTATTATTGGCGGGACTTCATTTTTGCAGCAGCGGCTAATGCCGCTCCAGGGCGACCCGGCGCAGCAAAAGATGATGCTTTATTTCATGCCGGCGATGTTCACAGTTTTCATGCTGTTTTTGCCCGCCGGCCTCGGGGTATACATGTTCACCAACGGCGTGCTCGGCATCGTTCAGCAACAGATCGTCGAGCGACATGTCCGGCGCAGTGTTCGGCCCGGTGGTGGGTCCGGCTCCGGTGATATCAAAGTCAAAGTGATTGAGGACTCCAGCGCGACCAAGGGCAAAAAGAAGGGCCAGGCGGCGAACGACAAGGGCGGCGCCGGCGCCAACGGTGCGCGTGATGGAAGACTCCTCGGGGAAGGTAAAGCGTAGAACCAATGACCGATACGCAAGATTTCTCGGATGAGGACTGGGCCGGAGACGACGAGGACTCCGAGGCGGCCGCTTCCGAAGCCAACGGCGAGAGCAATGGTGTAGAGGGCGCGAGCCCCGACGCCGAGGGCGCGAGCTCGGACGTGGACGGGGGCCGTCGTCGGCGTCGCCGGCGGGGCGGGCGCGACAACTTCGATTCCGAGGTCTTCGACGAGCGCGCGCGCCAGGCGCAGACCTTCGTCGACACCGTGGTTCAGAAGATGGGCATGGACTGTCGGGTGCGGCTGCGCCGCCCGCGCGAAGGAGACTCGCCCGACGAGATCAACCTCGAAATCTTGGGCCGCGACGCCGGTCGCATCATCGGTAAGAAGGGTCAGGTGCTGCAGGCGTTGCAGTTCCTGGTCCACCGCGTGATCAACCGGCCGGGCCTCGAGCGACGCCACATCCTGGTCGACGCCGAGGGCTATCGCAGCCGACGTGACATGTCGCTGGCCAACATGGCCCGGCGCTTGGGCAAGCAGGCCGTAGACGAGGGCAAGATCATCACTTTCGAGCCCATGAACCCGCGCGATCGGCGCGTGGTGCACCTGGCGCTCGCCAAGTTCGACGGTGTCATCACCAAGAGCGACGGCGAGGGCGATCAGCGGCGCGTCCAGATCATCCCGGTGCGGCGCCCCGCCGCCGCCGAACCGAGCTGAGCGGTTCTCACCCTGCAGGGCGCGGCGAGCGCCTCCCAACGCCGACGGGCCGGTCGAGAGCTTGGGGCGTACGGTGCCGGCTATGGCGTGAAAACACGCTGGGGACTAAAAGATCCGAGGCACTCGCTCCGTCAAACGGGCGGACTGCTTCTCTTCACTCCTGTCGAAAGGACGATCGATGGCCGCGCTGCCCCGTTCCTTGTCTTCCAGAACGCTGCTGATTGCCCTCACGCCTCTCCTCACCTTCTGCGGCCCCAAAGCGGTGCGGGGCGAAGACGTCGCTGGTCTGGACGACAAGGCCATGAGCACCGGCCTGGACAAGCGCGACCTGGAGAAGATGCTGCATGAGAACATGCAAGCGCTGCAGACCTCGGCCGTCGTCCAGCGTTGGGAGAAGGAGGATCGCCCGGCGGTGGCCGCCATCCCGCTGCGCAATGAGACGAGTGAGCACATCGACAGCGCGCTCGACGCGCTGATCAGCGACGTAGAGACCACGCTGGTCAACGCCGGGCACGTGCGCGTCATCAGCATGGAAGAGCAGCCCAAGCTGGTGGAGGAGATCAAGCGCCAGTACTCCGGCGCCTTCGATCCGACGCAGGTCGCGCGCTGGGGCAAGCAGGTGGGCGCGCGCTACATCGTGACCGGCAAGGTCTACAGCACCGACGAGCGACAGTCGGGGGAGCGTCGCGTGCAGTACTTCATGTTCATCCAAGTGCTCGACGTGGAGACCGGCGAGGTGCTGTTCCAGCACAAGACGTCGGTCACCAAAGCCATCATCTGACGCGAAGAGCCGCGCGGGAGCGCGGCTCGGGGCGTGAGCACATGAGGCTCCGTACTCGCTCGTACAGGGCGCTGCTGGCCGTAACCCTCGCGGTCACGGCCGCCGGCTGCGCCAGCCACTCCGACAAGACTCGAGACATCCGCACAGCGCTCGACGCGAACCAGCCGCAGCGGGCGCTCGAGCACGTGAACGAGGCGCTGGACGTCGACAGCGAGAAGGACGTCCCCTCCGAGCACAAGAGCGACACGGCGCTGCTGCTGCTCGACCGCGCCATGATCCTGCAAGAGCTGCGACAGTACGGCTTCTCCAGCCGCGATCTGGAGCTCGCCGACAAACAGATCGATCTCTTGGATCTGTCGCGCAACGCGGTGCACGACATCGGCAGGTACATCTTCTCCGACGACACGGGCCCGTACAAGGCGCCGGCCTACGAGAAGCTGCTGATCAACACCGAGAACATGCTGAACTACCTGGTGCGCGGCGATCTGAACGGCGCGCGCATCGAGGCTCGGCGGCTCGCGGTGATGCAGAAGTATCTCAGCGAGCAGAAGAGCGGTGAGGTGCTGCTCGGCCCCGGCAGCTACCTCGCCGGCTTCACCTTCGAGAAGAGCGGGCGCGCGGACGAGGCGCTGCGCTACTACGACGACGCGCTCGGCTACGCGTCGTACACGTCGCTCGCCGAGCCGATCCGGCGCTTGCTGGCGCAGGGCAGCTATTCTTCACCGCGCTTGCGCTCGGCCGCGGCCGCGGGTGACGCAGCGCCCGCCGCCGAAGGTGACGCCGAGATCCTGGTCGTGATCGGCTTCGGGCGCGTACCGGAGAAGATCGCGCGCCGCATCCCGATCGGCCTCGCGCTCACCTACGCGTCCGGCGCGCTCAGCCCGGACGATGTAGCGCGCGCCAACTACTTGGCGGCGCAAGGGCTCGTCACCTGGGTGAACTTCCCGGAGCTCGCGCCGGCGCGGCCCGTCTACGAGCGGCCAGCGGTGATACTCGACGGTCGCCCAGCGAGCATGGAGGCGGCGATCGCCATCGACGCCGAAGCGCGCCGCGCGTGGGAAGACGCCAAGGGAGCGGTCGTGGCCGCCGCGATCACGCGCATGCTGAGCCGCGTCGTCGCGGGCGAGGCGGTGCGCGCCGGCAGCAAAGGCGGAGTCGTCGGCGCGCTGCTGAGCCTCGGCGTGCAAGCCACGCTGACAGCGGTGGACACGCCGGACACGCGCAGCTGGCAGACGCTGCCGGCGCGACTCGCGTTCGCGCGGATGCGCGTCAGCGCCGGCACGCACAGCGTGGAGCTCGTCGCGCGCGGTGTGCGCCGCAAGGAGCGCATCTCGCTCAAGCCGGGCGGTTTCGCGGTGCTCGCGCACACCGTGTTGTTCTGAGCGCAGCGACGCGCCACGCGCGATTTCAGCGAGAGCGTCGCGGCACACTCATAGTGCAGCGCACACCGGGCACGCGCTGACGACACGCGCGCCGCGCCACGAACCTGTGGGCGCTCCTCTGTGGGCGCGGGACTCCGCTCGGAATCGTCGCGCGCGGCGGGCTCAAGCTCCGGCAGGCGCCATGATATAGGCGAATCAAGCGCATGACGGACTTACGGGCTCGTGAGACGGCGAAGTTTCATTCTGGCGTGCTGACGGCGGCGCTGCTGGCCGCGGCGGTGTCCACCGCTGGGCTCGCCCACGCGGGCGGGCGTCTGTTGCTGGCCGAACCGGTTCAAGGCGAAAAGATCCGCATCGACGGCGATCTGCGCGAGTGGCCCGCGAAGATGACGCCCCTTTCCGAGACGCTCGAGGGCTCGGCGACGCAGGCGCGCGCGGTGGTCGGCTACGACGACGCCAACGTGTACTTGGCGCTGCGCGTCGCCGACTCGCGCATCGCGCGCACCGCGGCCGCGAAGAGCAACGAAGATCACGCCACGCTGTCGCTCGCCTTCCCGCGCGGGCGCGGCGAATACACCACCCACCAGGTCGAGGTCTTCCCCGGCCAGCCCGGCAAATTGCCGGCCGCAGTGAAGCTCGCGGGCAAGGCCGTGAGCGGCGCGAAGGCCGTCGAGAATCCGAGCGGCAAGGAGCTGCTGCTGGAAGCGCAAATTCCCTGGTCGGCGTTTCCGGAGGCGGCGCGCACGCGGGTGGGCCTCAGAGCCAGCGTGAGCTACGCGAACGCGGACACGCCCGGCGCCGTGAGATCGGTGGTGTCGACGGCGAGCGGCAAGTCCGGAAGAGGGCTGGGGCCGCTCTTGCTGGAGGCGGAGCAAGGCCTCGCCGATCTGCTGCGCGACAAAGGCCTCAACGACGTGCCAGCGCGCGAGGCCTACGGCAATTTGAGCGGCGACGGCATGCTGGAACGCGTGGCCGTGTTCGGGCGCTTCCTCACCATCAGCGGCCCGCGCTTCCGCGGCGGTAAGGAGTTCTATTTCACCGATCTGGGCGTGAGCAGCTCGGCCATGGTGCGCGGCATGAAGCTCGTGGATTTCGACAGCGACGGTCGCCAAGAGCTGGTGCTCACCAAGCGCTACGGCGCGAGCGACAAATATCGCGAAGTGCTGGAGGTGATGCGCATCGGGCGAGACGACACGCCCTTCGTCGCGTTCAGCCACGAGGTTGGCATCAAGACTCCGGACGGCACCATCGCGAACAAGGTCAGGATCAGCGAGAGCGGCATCGAGGTGATGCAGGGCGACGCGGAGGGCTTCGAGCCGGACAGCTACAACGAGCCGCTACCCGGCGGGAACGTGCACTCGGCGCTGCTGCCCTGGGAGTCGGTCAAGAGCCGCAGCTACAAATGGCAAGGCGCGAGCTTCGTCAAGAGCGGTGAAGAGCGCCAGACGCCGAGCAAGGAGTTCACGCGCAAGCCGGCCACGGCGGCGCGCGGCGGCGCCGCGGCAGAGGCGCCGCCGCCGCGCGCGCCGAGCGCCGACGAGCTGCTCGATCGCGTCTACGCCCTGTACCGCAAAGAGCGCGGCGTGCGCAGCGCGCGCCCGCGCTTCGACTTCGTGAGCGACGTCGCTGGCGACGCGCGTCCCGAGCGCATCGTGATTCACGAGAAGGACATCGTCGTGTTCGGCAAGGGTTTCCGCTCCGGCACCAGCTACGCCTTCATCAGCGTTGGAGTCAGCGAGCCCAAGGACATCCTCGACGCGACCGCGCGCGACCTCACCGGCGACGGCAAGGCGGAGATCATCATCCGCGCCATCATCCGCACCAAGACCAGCAAGGCGCTGGGCGGCGACACCATCGACCGCCACGCGCTGCTCATCTATGGCATCCACGAAGACCGCTTGCAGCGCATGTTCGGCGCCGAGACCGCCCGCAGCCTCGGTAAAAAGCAGATCGTCGGCAACGTCAGCTTCGAGGGCAGCGGCCGCGCGCAACGCATCGAGCTGCGCCCCGGGCGCGCGGTGGGTTGGACGCAGGCGACCTACCCGTTCCCGCAAGACACCACGACCGCGGGGGGCCTGGAGCCGCTGCTCTTGCCCTGGACCGGCGGCAAGCGCAGCTACCGCTTCAACGGCAGCGGCTACGTGCTCGTCGAGTGAGCTCAGCGCTTGGCGCGCACCGGTTGGTTGTGCTCGGCGTCGAGCTCCGCGAGCGCGCGTGACAGCTCCTCTTGCTCGGCGGCGTCTAGCGCTTCACCGGCCGGGGCCTCGACGCGCAGCGGCTGCGCGCGCGGCGGCTCCTCCGGAGGCAGCAGGCCCATCTTACGCTTGAGCGCGACGAGCTCGTCGTCGACGCCGTGCGTCGCCTCGAGCTCGCTGAATTTGTGCGCCAGCGTGTCACCCGTGTACTGCTCGTGCAGCTCGCTGGCGGCCTCCGCCTCGGCCTCCATGCGCTCGATGTTGCCGGCCATGCGATCGAAGGCCTCGAACGCGCTGGCGTTGCGCAGCCCGCTCATGGTCTCCGAGATCGCGCGCTGCGCCTCCGCGCGCTTCTTACGCGCGATCAGCAGGTTCTTCTTGCGCTTGGCCTCCTCGATTTTGCCGTTCAGCGCGCGCAAGGCGAGCTTCAGCTGCTCCACGGCGTGGTGCTGCTTCTGCCACTGCTCTTGGAATTGGTCGCGCAGCGTCTCGTGCTCCTTTTTGCGCGCGAGCGCCTCCTTCGCGAGGTTCTCGTCGTTGGCGCGCAGGGCCAGCATGGCGCGCCGCTCCCACTCCGCTGCCTTGCCGCCCTCCTCCTGGACCTGCCTCTCGAGGCGCTTCTCGTCGGCAATGCTGGCCGCGACCTGGCGTCGCGCCGCCACCAGCTGCTCGTTCATTTCTATGACGATCTGATTCAGCATCTTCTCCGGATCTTCAGAGCGGCTGATCAGATCATTGATGTTGGACTTGAGGAGCGTGGCGAGTCTCGAGAAAATTCCCATGTCAGAACCCAGCGCGTAATCAGCTCTTCAGCATTTCATGGAGCGTCGGCACATGCTCCGACAAGGCTAAATCGACGTCCGCGAGCGCGGCCTCGATCTCGTTCAAATCCAAGTTCTCGAGTGAGAGCGCGGCGGAGAGCACGATGCGATCCTGCTCCAAGCCGTAGGCGGCGTGCAGCAGCTGACTCGCGTTCAGCTCCAGCAGCTTCTTGTACAGCGCGCGGCTCGCTTCCGGCGCCGGCGGCACCGCGCCGATCTCCGCGCGCACGACCAGCACGGGCGGCGAGAGGCGCAGCGCGACGAGCGGACGCCCTGCGCCCATCGTCAATACGTAGGTGCCCTCGTCGACGCGCTCGAAGCTGCGCTCCAGCCGCGATAAGTACCCTTCGAGATCCTCGCTGGTTTGAATCATCGCGGCAGAGCGTATCATTTAACCACGGTCGCTACCCGATCCTAACCGCTCTCGGCGGTCGAGCGCAGCGGGCCACCGTCGCGGCTGCGGCGCAGGCGAACTACGTCCTCCGGCGGCGGCGGCTCCGGCTGGATCGTCACGTGCTCCAGGCCGTGGACCGCCTTCAGCCGCTCGGCGACCAAGCGGCACACGTCCGTACCATGCTGACCCCGCTCGATGACCACGTGCGCGGTGAGCGCGTCGAAGCGCTCGGAAATGCGCCACACGTGCAGATCGTGGACTTCGGCGACGCCGGGGCAGTCCGCGATGGTGCGCTCAATGGCGGCGACGTCCAGGTGCGCGGGCGCGGCTTCGAGCAGGATGCCCGTGGTCTCTTTCAAGATACGAAAGCCGCTCACGGCCACCAGCACGGCGATGCCGCCGGACAGCAGCGGGTCGGCACGGTACAGCCCCCAGAGCGCCACGGCCAGGCCGGCCAAGATCGCGGCGACGGAGCCGAGCGCGTCGGACAGCACGTGCGCGAAGGCGGCGCGCACGTTGATGCTGTGCTTCTGACCGCGCATCAAGATGGCCGCGACGAGCAGGTTGACGCCCAGACCGACGCTGGCGGTCACTAGGATCGCCTGACCGTCGATCGCGCGCGGCGCGAGCCAACGCTCGACGGCCTCCTTCAAGATCAGCACCGAGACGCCGGCGAGCGCCATGCCGTTCACGAACGCGGCGAGCACCTCCGCGCGGCGGAAGCCGAACGTGCTGCGCTCCGTCCGCGGCCGGCTGGCGAAGCGCTGCGCCGCGAGGGCGAGCGCGAGCGCGCCGGCGTCGGCCAGCATGTGTCCGGCGTCCGCGAGCAGCGCCAGACTCCCCGTCGCCAAGCCCACGCCCGCTTCCACGAACATGAACAGCCCGGTGATCACCAGCGCGAGCACCAGGCTCTTCAGCGCCAAGCCGGACGTATCGTGGTGGTGGTGATGGCCGTGGTGGTGGTGGCCGTGACCGCCCCGCTCCGCGTGCTCCTGCTCGTCAGCATGCTCGTGGTCATGGTGCTCGCGCCGCGGCCGGGCTCGGCCATGACCGCCGTGCTGGCCGTGACCACCCGGCAGCGAGCGCTGACCGTGATGCTCGTCGTGCGAACTCACCCGCCCAGTCTAAATCAATGCGGGCCCCCGCGGGGCCGTCTGGCGCGACTCGAACCGGCTCGGCTACCCTCGGCCGCAGCGCGCGAGCGCGTCAAATAGCCCTGAATGGCTGGAAATCGAGCGGCGAGCGCGAGGGGCCTTGCGCTGCGGGGCGGCCTAAGTAGGCTTCGCCATGTTTGATCGAAATGCACGCGAGTGCCTGACGTTCGACGACGTCATGCTCGTACCCGCGTACAGCGAAGTCCTCCCGGCCGAGGTCGACGTCAAGAGCCGCATCACGCGCGGCATCGACCTGAACGTCCCCATCGTCAGCGCCGCCATGGATTCCGTGACCGAGTCGCGAACGGCGATCGCGATGGCACGCCAGGGTGGCATCGGCATCATCCACAAGAACCTGCCGCCGCGCGAGCAAGCTCAAGAAGTCGATCGCGTGAAGCGCGCCGAGAGCGGCATCATCTTGAACCCGGTTACGGTGCGCCCCTCGCAGTCCCTGCGCGAGGCGCTCGCCGTGATGCGCGCGCACGACGTCTCTGGCGTGCCCGTCGTCGAAGGCGATCACCCCGTCGGCATCCTCACCGCGCGCGACATTCGTTTCGAAAAGAACTTGGATCAGCCGGTCAGCGCGCTGATGACGACCGAGCTCGTCACGGTCACGCCCGGCGTCGCCGCCGAGCACGCGCGCGAGCTGCTGCACAAACACCGCATCGAGAAGCTGCTGGTCGTGGAGCAAGGGCGGCTGGTGGGGCTCATCACGATCAAGGATCTGCTGCAAGCCGAGCGCAATCCGCTGGCCGTCAAGGACGAGCGCGGGCGGCTGCGCGTCGGCGCGGCGATCGGCCCCGGCGCGGATCGCGTGGCGCGCACCGAAGCGCTGGTCGAGGTGGGCGTGGATTTGCTCGTGATCGACACCGCGCACGGCCACACCAAGGGCGTGCTCGACGCCGCGCGCGACACCAAGAAGCGCTACCCCAACGTGCAGCTGGTCGCCGGCAACATCGCTACGGCCGAGGCGACGCGCGCGCTGATCGACGCGGGCGTGGACGCGGTCAAGGTCGGCATCGGCCCTGGCAGCATCTGCACCACGCGCATCGTCGCGGGCGTCGGCGTGCCGCAAATCACGGCCATCTCGGACTGCGTCGAGGTCGCCGACGCGCACGACGTGCCCGTGATCTCAGACGGCGGCATCAAGTTCTCCGGCGACGTCACCAAGGCGCTCGCCGCCGGCGCCTCGTGCGTAATGATCGGCTCATTGTTCGCCGGCACGGATGAAGCGCCGGGCGAGCTCGTGCTGTACCAAGGCCGCAGCTACAAAGTTTACCGCGGCATGGGCTCCATCGGCGCGATGAAGAAGGGCAGCAAAGATCGCTACGGGCAGGGCGGCACAGCGGATGAGAAGCTCGTGCCCGAAGGCATCGAGGGCCGCGTCCCGCACCGCGGCTCGCTGGCGTCGATCATCCTGCAGCTCGTCGGCGGTCTGCGCGCGGGCATGGGCTACGCTGGCTCACGCACCGTCGCCGACCTGCGCAAGAACGCGAAGTTCATCCGCATCACGGGCTCCGGGCTGCGCGAGAGCCACGTCCATGACGTGATCATCACCGAAGAGGCGCCGAACTACCACGTGTGAGCCGCGCGCGCGGGGGTACGCGCTTGCGCGCTGCCCCCGCCGGCGAGCTCGAAGCCGTAGCCGAGCGCGAAGCCGAAGCCGAGGCTCGTCGCCGAACCTACGCCGTTGGCGCAATCACCGACGCGCTCGGACGTGAGCTGCTCGGCGCGGACGCCCAGCTCGCTGATCAACTCCAAGCGCGAGCTCAGCGAAAGAACGCTGCCGACGCCGCCGCCCAGCCCCAGCGCTGGGCCGCGCGTGCCGCTACATTCGAACACCGAGGCGCGCAGCAACCCAGCCGCGCCGTCTTGCGCTGTCCCCGTGGCCGCGACGTGCTCGACCGCCAAGCCCACGCGCAGCCCGAGATACAGCGCGAAATCCGAGGTGCGGAACGGGAACAGGCGCCCAGCCAGCCACGCTGCGCTGCTGGAAAAGTCGGCGTCCAGCAGGTTCACACCGTTGTCTGCGCTGGCGTGACCGAGGCGCGCGTGGCTGAGCTCGAGGCCGAGCGCCAACGCCGGGCTCGCGCCGAACCACAGTCCGAGCGCGTAGCTCGGGCCGAGCCCGCTGTCGCGCGCGTAACCGCTGGCGTCCCCAAAGCGGCCATTGATGCCAAGCCCCAGCTGTAGCGACAGATCATGCGGTCCGCGCGGCCGCGGCGTCACAACGCTCGCCTCGGCCTCCGCGCCCTTGGGTCGCTGGGGTGGCAGCAACACTGGCGAGAGCTGCTGCGGTGCAGGCGGCGGCGACAGCGTAGTGGCGGGCGGCGGCGACGGCGGCTGCTCGGCGGGAGCCGGCGCAGCGCTCGGCGCTTCTGGCGCGGGCTCCGCCGCGGACGGCGCGCTCGCTGTGGCGGCCGGCGCAGCGCTGGTCGCTGCGGAGTCGCTCATTGAGCCCGCTGCCGCGCTCGGCTCTGCAGCGGCGCTCGGCTGCGCGAACGCGGGGGGCGCGAGGCCGAGCACGCCGAGCACCGCGCCGAGCCGATACTTCATGGTCCAATGCTACGGCTGGACCCTATCGCGCAGCAACCTCTAGTATCCCAGGCGCAGCGCGACCCACAACAGGAACAGCAACACGACGGCGATGGCGAACATCCAGCCCACGCCGGAGACGAAATAGGGGAACAGCAGCAGCACCATGCCGACGCCGAGCTGCGGCCAGCGGCGCATGCGCTTGCCGTACATGAACAGCACGAAGCCGACCGAGGAGACCAGCAGCGAGGCGAGCAGCGAATTGACGTCGAAGTTCATTCGAACCCGTGCAGGTGGACCACGTACCATTCGCCGCGCCAAGAAATCAGCGACGTGAGCTCGAAGTCTCGGTTCTTTCCCGCGGCCGTGGTGAAGCGCAGCCGTGAGCGCAGCACGCGATAATAGCCGAGCCGGTTGCCCTCCGAGCCCGGCTTCATCCAGCGCGCCTGCGCTTCGTTCACGTCGACGCCGCTGAGCTTCGCTTGCTCGGCGTCCGCGCCGAGCAAGCGGTGGTACTCGTGGATGTCGCGCTCGAAGTGCTTCATGAGCCGGAACCTCCAGTCGCGCTCCGGCTTGGCCACGGCTTTCACCTGCGCGTAGGCGACCACCGGGAAGAAAGCCGCGTGCGCGATGCTAGGGTCGTCTTTGGTGATGGCTTCGGCGAGGAGCTGCATGCGGCGCTGGAATAGGGCGCTGCTCGCCGCCGGTCGAGCCTCCGTCTGAGGCAGCGGCGTGCCGTCGGGCGCGAGCAGGTTCCGCTCCGCGAGCGCGTCGTCCTCAGCCGTAACACCGCTGGCGCCGCCTGCCGCTGCGCTGACCGCAGGGGGCGCCGCCGACGATAGCGCCGGCGCGCCGCGCTCCGTTGCCGCGCTCGCCGTTGGCGCGGGGATCGCGGCGGGAACCGCCGCGGCGACGCTGGGAGCGGGCGCGCTGCTCGACGGCGCCGCGTTGGAGCTCACGGAGGACGCGCCCGGATGGCCGCGCTCAGCGCAAGCGGCGGCAAGAATCGCAACGATGAGGAGAGGCGAGCCAAGGCGACGCATGGCTCTCCTTATAATGCCAAACGCGGCAAGGGGATTCCGTCTGACGACATCGCCCTGCATACCGCCCACAGCGCGCGACCTGAAACCACCCGTGCCCAGACGCGCGCCTCGCGCGATAGCTCAGCGCGGAGAGCGCGAACACTGAAACGGCTCGCGCCGCCGCAACGCGGGTTCTCTTGTCGGCGAGCATGGCGAAACTCGAACGCAGTCGCTCAAAAAAAGCGCGCGCGAGAAATGCTCAAAGCTCGACGAATGGCTCTATTATGTGGATTCATTAGCTGCCGTTGAACGGCCCGCAATGGCCCTCCGGGCGTTGCGCGCGAGGTAATGAAGCGATGCCCTTTCACAGCGCAGTCTGCGTATTGCCGGCCCTCGAGCGCCAGGCGGAGTTCCTCGAGCGACTGAGCGATCGCACGGCGCTCACGGCCGTATTCGGGCTGGATCTGGCTGGTCACATCCAGTGGTGCGGCGACGCCGCCGAGCCGCTGTACGGCTATCGCGCGAGCGAGTGCGTCGGTCAGCACGCTGCGCTGCTCTGGCAAAATAAGAATGAGCCAGCGCTAGCGCTCGAACGCGCGGTCCTCAGCGGCAAATGGGAGGGACATGCCCTGCACGCCACGCGCGACGGCAGCGCGCTGTTCACGCACGTGACCTTGCTGTTGCGGCGTGACCACAGCGGACGCGCGCGCGACCTGATCGCGCTTTGCCGCGACCTCAGCGCGCAGCGCCGCATCGAGGAAGATCTGCTCACGTCGCGGGCCGCCCGCGCGCCATTGCTCGATACCAGCGTCGCGCTGCTGCTGCTCGCCGACGCCTCGGGTGAGCTCCTGCGCGCGAGCGCCAGGGCTCAACGGCTGCTGCTGCCGGGCATCACCCGCTTGAATGCGCTCTTCGCCGAGCGCGACGTGGTGGACACGCTGCTCACCGAGACTCGCCGCAGCGAAGGCCTGGAGGACGTGGAGCTGTCGTTGCTGCAGCCCGGCGCTGGCAGCCTGGCGCTGCGCTGCGATACGGTCGCCGTGCGCGGCCGCCACCGCGGAGAGAGCTCCGTGCTGCTCGCGCTGCGACCGCTCGCTGCGCGCGACGTCGCCGCCCCGCGCTCGATGCTGCGGAGCTCCACGCGCCTGCGCGCGTGTGAAGCGGTGGAGGCTGTCGCGCCCCTCGGGAACGAAGACGAGCTCTGCGCCTGATCAGCGGATGCTGAGCGACTCGGAGTCGTAGCTCACGCCCAGCGGGCGCAGCACGACGCGGCGCGGCCCGGCTTCGACGAAGCCCGCGCGCAGCAGCGGCTGCCCCTGCGCCGCAGCGGCCGCCAGCGCCGCCGCCACGCCCGACTCGGGGACGAAGAACGCGAAACCGAAGCCCATGTTGAAGGTGCCGTACGCTTCTGCGGCCGGCATCCCCGCCGCGGCGACGAGCTGCGTCAGCACCGCTGGCACCTCCGGCAACGCCTCCACGACGTATGTCAACGGCTGGGTCGCGCGCATCAACTTGCGCAGCCCGTGCCCGGTGACGTGGACCGCGTAGTGCAATGGCACCCCAGCGTCGAGCAGGGCTTCGAGCAGCACGCCATAGAGCGGCGTAGCATCGAGCAGCGCTTCACCGAAGCTGCGACCGGCGGCGTCACCGGGCACCGGAGTTTCATAGCCAGCGGGCAGCGTCGCGGCGACTTCGCGCGCCAGCGTGAGCCCGTTGGTGTGAATGCCGGTCGCGGGCGCGACGAGGATGACGTCGCCAGCGACGACGCGCGAGCCGAGCAACAGCTGAGACTTCGGAGCGATGAAGCCCGTCGCGGAGCCGCCGAGCACGACCACGTTCGGCTCGATCATGCCCTTTAGCACCTGCGTCTCACCGCCGCCCCACGCGCAGCGCGCATCGTTGCAAGCCTGGGTCCAGCCCACGATGAGATCGCGCATGCGCTCTTCATCCTCGAACCAGGCCGAGCTGCCTGCGCCCCAATAAGCGGTCAGGCACAGCGGGCGAGCGCCCACCGTGCAGAGATCGTTGAGGATCGTAGCGATCGCGTCGCGAGCCACGGCTTCGTAGAAGCTGCGCTTGGTGTACGCGCGCACCGCGTCGGCCACGAGGTTCTTGGTTCCGAGCGCCTCCGTCACCGTCGCCAAATAGCGCTCACCGACGTCGACGACGTACGCGCTCTCGCCGCGACTCTCGACGACTTCGTCTGCGCCACGCGCCCGCAGCTGAGCGGCGGTGCTCGCCGCTGCGCGCTGCGCGCTCAGCTTGCCAGGGTCCACCAGCCGATAATCGACGCCCGAGGACGCATAACGATCTCCAACCTGGGTCACGGCGGCCTCCTACCACAAGCGCCGCGCTGCCGCTCCGCGCTGCGCGGCGCTGGCACGCTGGCCAGCTCGGAACGGCTGAGCTGGAGTCGAGCCGTGCTAGCCTAGGTTCCTCGCTTGAGCTCTCAATTATCGCGCTCATCCCGCCTGTTTGCGAAGCGCGCCTCCACGGCCGCGCTCGCCGGCATCGTCCTCCTCGGCGCGTGCTCGGTCTTTCCGGACCACGCCGAGCTCGCGAGCGGCGGCGGCGCCGGGCGCGGAGGCGACGGTGGAAATCCCGAGCAACGAGGCGGCCACGCGGGCGAAGACGGGGGCAGCAGCGGCCGTCAGCAGGGCGGCGCGAGCGGGTCCACCTCGGGCAGCTCCTCCGGCGGCGAAGTATGGGCTGGCGAGGGCGGCGGCGGTTCGCCGACCGACGGGGGCACGGGCGCGAGCGGCGCTATGAGCGGTGGCTCCAGCGATGCGGGCAACGGTGGAAGCGGCGGAGAAGCGCTGGGTGGCACCACCGGCGAAGGCGGAAGCGGCGGAGAGGCGCAGGGCGGCACCACGAGCGACGCGGGAAGCGGGAACAGCGGCGAGGGCGGCGGCAGCAACTGCGCGACGACGCAGCTCATCCCCGATCACGACGCCTCCCTTTCAGAGAGCGAGCCGAAGAAGAATTTTGGGAGCACCACCAGTCTGTTCGTGAGCGGTGTCTCCGGAGCTCGAGCCAACGCCGCCCTCGGCTTCAACTTCGCCCCCGTACCGTCCGGGCGCGTCGCTCGCGCTACGCTCAGCGTCCTCGTGAACAGTCGCAGCGGCGCCGATGACGCTGACGTCTCCATCTTCGCGCTGACCCAGGGCTTCGATGAGGCGCGCGCCAACTGGACGATCGCCGCGACGGGCAACGCCAAATGGAGCACGCCGGGCGGCGACGTGGCGCTGTCGGCTTCGAGCACCGTCGCGCTCGGCGCCGCGGGCCCCGGCGACCACCTGACGTTCGATATCACGAAGGACGTCGCGGCCGTGCTTTCAGGCTCGTCGAACCACGGTTGGCTGATCAGCGTCGCTCCCAGCGATGTCTCCCTCGAGCTCGGCGCGCGAGAGCTGACAGCGCCGGGGCAGAGTCCAACGCTCGAGGTCGAGACCTGCCCGTGACACGGCGCCGCGGGTGCGCGGCAGAACTACCTCTACGCCGCGGGCAGGCTCGTCGGCGCGTGATACGCTGATCGGGTTCGATGTCCGAGACGGCAGCCGTACCCGATTTCAAGCGCCGCCGCGTGGGCGAGCGCTTCGGACGCTACGTGCTAGGTCCGGCCCTCGGCGCGGGCGGCGCAGCGAGCGTCTACCTCGCGCGCCTGGAGGGGCCGCACGGCTTCGAGCGTTTCCTGGCGCTCAAGATCGTGCATCAGCACTTGCTGGACGACAGCGAGTTCGTGAGCATGTTCCTGGACGAGGCGAAGCTGACGGTGCGGCTGTCGCACCCGAACATCGTCCACACCTACGAGCTCGGACACCACGGCGGTGAGTCGTTCATCGCCATGGAGTACCTGGCCGGCAAACCGCTCTCGCAGGTGTATGAGCGCGCTTTTCGTCGCGGCACGCCGCTCAGCTACGATCTGATCGCTTGGCTCGGCGCGCGCGCGGCAGAGGCGCTGCACTACGCGCACAACGTGACGGATGAGCAAGGCCAGCCGCTTCACGTGGTGCACCGCGACATCAGCCCCGACAACCTGTTCGTCACCTACGACGGGCAGGTCAAGCTCATCGATTTCGGCGTGGCGCGCGCCGAGGGCCGCCTGACCAAGACCGCGTGGGGTCAGGTCAAAGGCAAATTCAGATACATGTCTCCGGAGTATGCGCTCGGGCGCAGCTTCGATCACACGCTGGATCTGTTCGCGCTCGGCGCGACGCTGTACGAGGCGGCGCTCGGCACCATCGCCTTCGACGGCGCCGACGAGGTGCAGACCGTCGAGCGCCTGATGCTCGGAAATTTCAGCGATCCGCGCAGCATCCGCGGCGATTTTCCGCCGGCGCTGGCGGAGATTCTCGCGCGAGCCATGAGCCCGGAGCGCTCGCAGCGCTTCGAGAGCGGCAATGAGCTGGCCGCGGCGCTCGACGAGCTCGTCCCGCTGAGCTCCGCCGACACGCGCACGAAGCTCGCGCGCACGATGGAGCAGCTGTTCGAGCAGGAGCGCTCGCTGGAGACGCGAAACCGCGCCGAGCTGCGCGCCTTGGAGGCGCCGACCACGGAGGAGCCCACGCCGCTGCACCACGAGGTGCGCATCGCGCGCGCGCGCTCGCGACTGCCGCATTGGCTGTTGCCGGTCGTCGTCGGCGCGGGCGCGGCGGCGCTCGGACTGTGGCTGGTCATGCTGGGCACGGGCCAGAATGAGCCGACTGAAGCCTCACCCGTTGCAGCGCCCACGGTCGAGCTGCAGGCGCAGCCAGCGAGCAGCCCGCCGCAGCCGGCGCACATCACGCTCAAGTTCGCGCTCCAGCCGGCGGACGTGGCGGCCAGGATTCGTGTGGGTGATCGCGTGGTGAGCGAGCGGCCGCCGCGCATCGAGCTGCCACGCGGCACGAGCCCGCTGAGCGTGGAGTTGTCCGCCGACGGCTACGTGACCTCGCACTTGAGCGTGATCCCCGATCGCGACCAATCCCTGGTGGTCGCTTTGAGCCCTGAGCCAAAGAGCGCGCCGCCCCTTGGCAAGGTCGCGCGAACGACCAGCGCCAAGCCTGACGTGAACAAGGGCGTCGTACCTACGCCGAAGCCCGAAGCCAGCGCGCCGCCACAGCCGCCGCAGGCGCCGGCGATCCCTGCGCAGGGCGTAATCCGCGACAATCCGTTCGCCGGAAATTGACGCTCCTCGGGCGTGGGCGGCTGTATTAGCGTAAGCGTCGTGCTGGGCTCGGCTCTGAAGTGCATGGCGACGCTGCTGGCGGCGAGCTGCGTGCTGTTTTCGGCGCCGATCGCCGCCGCCGCCCCGAGCTGCGCGCCGGGTGATCGTCCCTGCGGCCGCGCGGCGTTCAGCGCCGGCACCACTGATTTCGATCGCGGTGAGTACGCCAGCGCGCTCGAATACTTCCGCGCCGCGGCGGCAGCCGAGCCGCACCCCGTCATCAGCTTCAACATCGCGCTCAGCTATGCTCGCCTCGGCAAACCGACGGCCGCAGAGGCGGAGCTCAGCCGCCTGCTCGCGGACGCCAACTTGGACGCCTCCCTGCGCGTACGCGCAGAGGCGGCCCGCAGCGAGGCCCTGCGCCAAATCGCCTACGTGGGCGTGGACGCGCCCGCCTCCGGCACGTACAGCGTGACCATCGACGGCGAGCGCGCCGATCTCGACAGCGGTGAACGCGCCATCGATCCTGGCCCGCATCACATCCTCATCGCGAGCGGTGACACGCCAGTCTTCGAGCAGGACGTCACGCTGCAGCCGGGCGAGCGCTTGCGCCTGCGCGTGACCAGCAGCGCGCGCGCGATCGATGTCGTCGTGGTGCCCCAAGCCGCGGCTCCGTCGCCCCCGTCGCGGCCAGCGCCGGAGCCCGGAGCGGCGGCGCAAAAGCCGCTGTCACCCGTGGTGTTCTACGCGACCGCCGGCGTGACCGTGCTGCTCGGCGCGGCCACCATCTGGAGCGGCCTGGACGTGCGCAGCGCCTACGACGACTACAAAGCGGATCTCCCGCGCTTGAGCCAAGAGCAAGCCAACGCTCGCGTCGAGGACGGCCACGACCGTGAGCTGCGGACCAACGTGCTGCTCGCGGCCACCGCAGTGGGCGCAGCGACGAGCACGCTGATGGGCTTATTGTGGGTGGATTTCAAGCCCAAGGCGCGGCAGAGCGTGAGCGGCTTCGTCACGCCCTTTGGAGCCCAGCTGAGCGCGCGCTTCTGAGGCAGCGCTTGCGAGCGGCGCGCGCGGACGTTATCCTGTCGCTCTCGATGAGCTCACGTCCGCGCACCACCACGACCACTACGACCCGCGATGGCGGGCCGTCGCTCGTGTCTGCGCGCTGAAAAGCTCTCGCCGCCACCGACGACCCGCCCGCAGGGCGGCGCGTCGCGACGTGGACTCGCTCGCCCTTCGGGCCTGAAAGGAAACGAGCGAAATCATGTTGGACGAGAATGATCACCGCAGCTTGGGCCAGCGCCTAGATCTCTGGCACTTCGAGGAAGAAGCGCCGGGCATGGTCTTCTGGCACCCGCGCGGCTATTGCCTGTACCGCTTGCTCGAGCAGGCAGCGCGCGACCGCGTGCTCGCCGACGGCTACGAAGAGGTGCGCACGCCGCAGATCCTGCGACGGCCGATGTGGGAGCGCAGCGGTCACTGGCGGCACTTCAACGACGGCATGTTCCACGTGCTGGCCGACGCTCAGGAGGCGGCGATCAAGCCGGTCAGCTGCCCCGGTCACATTCAGCTCGTCAAGCGTCGCGCGCCGTCGTACCGCGACCTGCCGCTGCGGCTCGCGGAGTTCGGTGTGGTGCATCGCGATGAGCCGAGCGGCACGTTGCATGGACTTTTGCGGCTGCGCCAGTTCACGCAAGACGACGGCCACGTATTTTGCGAAGAGGCGCAGGTCGCCGCCGAGATCGAGCGCTTCGTCCGCTCGATCTCGGCCTTTTACCGCGCCTTCGGCTTCGACGAGCTCGCCGTCGCGCTCGCCACGCGCCCGCCCGAGCGCGCCGGTGACGATGCGGCCTGGGACTTCGCCGAAGCCGCGCTGGCAGCCGCCGCGGAGCACGCCGGAGTGAGCCCGTCGCTCGCGCAGGGCGGCGGCGCGTTCTACGGGCCCAAGCTCGAGTTCGCGCTGACGGATCGACTCGGCCGGCACTGGCAGTGCGGCACGATCCAGCTCGATCTGGTCATGCCAGAGCGCTTCGGCCTGCGCTACGCGAGCGCGAGCGGCGCTCAGCGGCCTCTGCTCATGTTGCACCGCGCGCTGTTCGGCAGCCTCGAGCGCTTCCTCGCGGTGCTGCTCGAGCACTACGCAGGCGCGCTGCCCATCTGGCTCGCGCCCGTGCAAGTCAGCGTCCTCCCGCTGAGCGCGGCACAAATCGACTACGCGCAGCGCGTGCAGAGCGCGCTCTCGTCGCGCGGCGTGCGTTCGCTGCTCGACGCGCGCGAAGAGTCGCTCGCCCGCCGCATCGCAGAATGCCACCACTATGCCGTCCCGCTGGCCGTTGTGCTCGGCGAGCGCGAGGTTCGAAACGGTACGCTCGCGCTGCGCGGGCGCGACGGACAGCAGAGCTTGTCTCTGTCGGAAGCCGAAGCTCTCATCTCAGCGCGCTGTCGCGCGCCGGACTTCGCGCGAGCAGCGGCCTGAG
This sequence comes from uncultured Sorangium sp., assembly GCA_966250485.1. Taxonomy (GTDB): domain Bacteria; phylum Myxococcota_A; class Polyangia; order Polyangiales; family Polyangiaceae; genus PMG-095. The sequence goes on from CBINHN010000001.1 coordinate 127,808, forward strand.
CAGGGCGCGCGCGTCGCCTTTACACCTACTTCGGCGCACCGCTGTCTCGCGGCGGATGCGCCGGAGCGGCGAATCCGTGCAATTGACTCGCAGAGCGACAGCGCCGTAGCCTTACGACCGTGAAGGTGCATTGGCCCGTCCTCTGGGTGACCGCAGCGCTATTCCTTTTTGCCAGCTGTCGCAGCGTCAAGCGCGACTTCGCGCCGGACTCCGCCGGAGCCGGCGGCGACGACGCCGGCGCGGGTGGCGCGAATCACGGCGGCTCGGGCCGCGGCGGTCGCGCCAACAGCGCGGGCGCCGATGACGGCGGCGCCGGCGCGGGCGGGGACGACTCGAGCTGCGAAGCGGACACGCTGCGCTGTAACGGCGATGTTCCGGAGGCGTGCGGTGAGGATGGCACCTGGCAGCCCAATCACGCCGCCTGCGCCTTCGGCTGCAACAAAGGCGTCTGCCGCGACTGCGAAGAGGCGAGCACCGGCTGTGAGAACGGCGAAGCCAAGCTGTGCGTCGACGGTAAATGGCAATACACGCCCTGCGAGGTGCTGTGCGAGCAGGGGCAATGCGTCGACGCTTGCACCGACGACACGCGCCAGTGCGAGGGCCTCACGAAGATCCAAATCTGTCGCGATGGTGAGTTCGTCGACGACGAAGAGTGCGAGGGCGTCTGCAGCGGCGATACCTGTCTCGGAGAGTGCAAGCCGGACGCTCTGCGTTGCCGCCCTGACTCGACGACGGTGCCGCAGGTGTGCTCGGCGCAGGCAACTTGGGTCGACGGCGAGTGCCCGGAGTCGAGCGTCTGCTTGGATGGCCGTTGCGTCGCGTGCACGCCGGACACGCTCCGCTGCTCGCCGCAAGGCCTGCCGCAGCGCTGCACGGAGTTCGGCAGCTGGGAAGATCAGGCGCCGTGCGCTGACGAGACCCCTGCTTGTGTCGAAGGAGCCTGTCTCGCGTGCGCGCCCGACACGCGGCGCTGCTTGGCGGGTCGGCCGCAGCAGTGCAGCAGTGACGGCAGCGAATGGATCGATCAGGAAGAGTGCAGCGATCCCACGCCCGCGTGCGTGGCCAGCACCGGTGAATGCGGCACCTGCCGCGCCGGAGATCGCCAATGCGGCGATGGCGACACGCCGCAAGTCTGCGAAGGCGGGCGCTGGAAGGACGACACGGATTGCGCCGGCGACGCTCCGGTGTGTCTGGACGGCGCGTGCGTCGAGTGTCGTCCCAACGACCGCCGCTGCGATGGCGCGACGCCCTCGCTGTGCAACGCCGACGGTCACTGGGAGGCGCAGCCCGCCTGCGCGGGAGCTACCCCGCGCTGCATCGCGGCGACCGGCACGTGCGGCTGCGAAGAAAACACGACCGGCTGTGAAGACGCCAACACGCCGAAGCTCTGTTCAGCGACGGGCAGCTGGGTAACCCAGCCGGACTGCGCGACGGACACCCCCATATGCCAGGACGGCAGCTGCCGCTGCCAGGAAGGGGCCCAGGAGTGCCGCTCGTCGACGACGCCGCGCCGCTGCACCAACGGCAAGTGGGAAGAATCGACCTGCTCCGGCTCGACGCCGGTCTGCGTGGGCGGCCGCTGCGCGGAGTGCTCGCCCGACAGCTTGCGCTGCAGCAGCGACGGCCACGTCGTGGAGCGCTGTACGCCCGAAGGCGCCTGGAAGGGCGACGCCGAGTGCGCGGACTTCTGCTTGAAGGGCCGCTGCATCAACCCCGCAGCCGACGCGGGCGTGGTCGGTTGCGACGCCGTATCCGGTTTGACTTGTAAAGAGGTCGCTTGCTGCCACCTTCCCAAGGGCAAATCGGTCTGCCAAGAGCTGAAGACGTGCCCCACGGACGCAGTACGCATCGCGTGCGATGGGCCGGCAGACTGCGACACGCGCACGCCCGTGTGCTGCGCGGCGGATCCTGGCCTCGGCTGCGTTGCGACCACGACCGCGTGCGGCGACCTCAAGGGTCAGATCGTCTGCGATCCCGAAAAGCCCAGTTGTCCCAAGGGCACCACTTGCGAGCGCGCGGGAGACACGTTCTCCACCTGCCAGGCGACGCGCGGCTTTTAGCGACCGCGACTCCACCCCGGCCACGCGCGCCGGCAAGCAGAAAAAGGGCGGGCATCTCAGCGCGAGACGTGCGTCGCAGAGCACCGCTTCAGTCGAAATTTTGAACCGATAGCGCATGCATTCCACCCTGAGCGTGCGGCTCTTCTGCGCGGAATGATTGCGGGAAATGGCGCCGTTCCGTCGACTCGAGCGCGAAACGTGGCCATGCTTCGAAGCGTGTAAGGCGCCGCCACCGGAACCCCAGCTGAGTTTGGGAGCCCCTTTAGATGAAGACCAACACGAGACTGATTCGAGCGCAGAGCCGATTGGAAAGACGCTTATTTTTGAAGGCCTTGGGCCTGGGTCTCGCGACGCCCCTCGCGGCCAAGCTTGCACGCTACGCGACGGCGGCGCCGGGCGCGGCGCCGAAGCGGTTCATGATCATGTACGTGCCGCACGGCATCGCGCCGGAGCACTTCAATCCACAGGTCGCGCAGGGCAACCCCACGTCGTTCGATCTCGACAAGACGAACGAGAGCATCCTCGGCCCGCTGCAAGCGTACAAGAAGTGGGTCAACGTCTATCAGGGTTTCAAGTACCCCGATCTGAACGGCACGCACGAAGGCATCGTGAACTGCCTCTCGGGCGCGAACACCACCGACATCAACACGCCGCGCACGACGCTCGACCAAGTGATCGCCAAGGGCATCGGCAAGCAGGCGCTGATCCTGGGCGCGTGCTCTCACCTGCCCTACGGCATCGACCTCCACGGCATGCTGTTCTGGGACGGGACGCCGATCGATCCCGAGAAGAGCCCGGTGAAGGTCGCCGATTCCCTGTTCGGCGGTGGCAGTGGCCCGACGCCGACCAACAACGCTGACGCCGCGCTGCAGTCCGCGCTGCTCGATCTGACCGCCGCGGAGATCTCCGATCTGCAGACCGCCGCCGCGGGCCTCACCGCGGAGCAGACCAAGCTGCAAGCGCACCTCAATGCGGTGCAGACGATCAAGGCGCAAGGCAGCGGCGGCGGCACGAACAGCTGTACCAGCAAGCCCAACCTACCGACCGTAGAAAAAGTGCGCGCCGCGAGCGCCGGCCAGGTCGTCGATCCCAGCGGGGGCAATGACTACTTTTACCAGGAGGCGAACTTCAAGCTGCTGTTGCAGGCGCAGCTCGAGGTGACCGCCCAGGCGTTCGTGTGCGGCGCGGCGCAGGTCGTCGGCTTGATGCCGATGTACGCGACGTGCGACTTCGATTTCAGCTTCGTGGGTGGCACCCAACCCGCTGGCGGCTGGAGTCATCACAACGGTCTTTCGCACACGCCGCCGCAGCCGACGGGCAACACCATGTCGCCCCTCTCGATCGCGAACGAAGGCGATCCCGCGATTAGAGCTTCGTTCGCCAAGGCTCAGCGCTGGTTTTACCAGCAGCTCGCCGACAACCTGGTGAGCGTGCTCGCCACCACTCCGGATCCGCTCGCCTCCGACGGCAGCATGGTGCTGGATAACTCGCTCATCTACGTGATGAGTGAGATCGGTGACGGCAATTGGCACACGCGCGTCAGCCAGGTGGAGTGGTACCAGGCGCCGGAGTATCTGCCGATGGTCAGCATCGGGGGCTGCGCTGGAGCGATCAAGGCCGGCCAGGTGCTGAGCTTGCCGATCACGACGGACGGCGCGAAGTCGCGCCCCGCCGTGGATCTGTACCTCACCTTCGCGAAGGCCATGGGCGTGAGCGACGCCACCTTCCCCGGTAGCACCGGCATCGTGGAAGGGGTGCTGGCATGATCCGCGATTTCGCGCTCGTCGGAGCCTTGACGCTGGCGTTCGTCGGCGCCGCTTGCTCGAGCAGCGTCAACGGTCCAGGAAATGAAGCGGGCAGCGGCGCTGGCAACAACGCCGGCGCGAACGCTGGGCAGGGCGCCGGCGGCAGCCAAGCGAGCTCCGGCGGCTCGTCGAGCGCGGGGACCAGCTCGGCGGGCACGAGCTCCGGTGGCTCCTCGGGGTTCTCGCTCGACTGTCAGGCGCCGAACAACGGCCGCCCGACGCTACGGCTGCTCACCCGCCTCGAGCTCGAAAACACGTTGAACGACGTGTTCCCGATGCTCAAGGGGCAGTGGTCGGATTCGCTGCCGGCCAGCGTGCTGTCCGAGGCCGGCTTCGACAACGACGCGTCGACCACGGTCGGAACGCAGTTCGCGACCAGCCTGCTCGAGCTCGGCAAATCAGTGGGCGCCGCCGTGAGCGGTGACGCGCTGGCGACGCTGCTGCCCTGCTCGACCACGGCCGCCGATCGCGCCTGCGCCGAGACGTTCGTCAACCAATATGGTCGCCGGCTGTTTCGCCGCCCGCTCACGCAAAAAGAGCGCGAGCGCTATCTCACGCTGTTCGACACCGCCAAGGCGAGCGGCGACTTCAAGACCGCGATCAAATGGCTCACCGCCGGCTTGATTCAATCGCCGAACGCTGTCTACCGTAGCGAGCTCGGCACGGACATGGGCAACGGCCAGCGCACGCTCACGCCCTTCGAAGTCGCGAGCGAGCTCAGCTACACCTTCACCGCGACCGCACCGAGCGAGGAGCTGCTGGCCAAGGCCGAGCAAGGCGAGCTCGGTGATCTGGTGGCGCAAGCGAGGGCCATGCTGGCGACCGACGCGGGCAAGCAGCAGGTGCAGCGCTTCTTCGAAGGGTACCTGTCGTACACCAACGTCGCCGCCGCTTCGAAAGCGAAAATTCAGAACTTCAATCCGGTCGCGCTCGACATGATCCGCGAAACGCGCGCCTTCATCGACGAGATCGTGATCAAGAAAGGTCAGGGTCTGACCGCGCTGTTGACCGCGAACACCACCAACCCCACCGTGGCGCTCGCCAACTATTATGGCTTCCCCGCGCCCGCGGCTGACTTTGCCAGCGTGGAGCGGCCCAGCAACCACGGCGTGGGCATCCTCTCGCAGGGAGCGTTCCTGGCGAGCCACGCCAACTCCGACGCCACCTCGCCCACCAAGCGCGGACTGTTCGCGTACTACAAGCTGCTCTGCCAGCCGAAGCTGACGCCGCCGAAGAACGTCCCCACCATCGACACCGCGGAGCTGACCACGACGACGCGCGAGCGCTACGAGCGCGCACACCTCACGCGCGGCACGACCTGCAACGGCTGCCACCAGTACTTCGATCCCATCGGCTTCGGCTTCGAGCACTTCGACGAAGGCGGCCGCTACCGCGCGCAAGAGAACGGCGTGAACATCGACGCCTCGACCTGGCTGCCGACCACCGACGGCTCGGCGCCCGTAAAGTTCGACGGTGAAGAAGAGCTGATGCAGCAGCTGGCCAAGGAGGCCGTCTCCTCGCAGTGCTTCGTCGCCTACCTCGCCACGTTCGGCTACGGCACTCGGGATTCCTGCCTCGCCCCGTCCCACGCCGAGGATCTGCGCGCGGGCACGATGGGCATCGTCGAGGTCTTCGCGCGGCTCGCAGAAGAGCCGCATTTTACCGTGCGAAACGCCAAGTAAGCGGCGCTGGACGCCGCGCCGAGCGCCGGACACCGACATCCGCGTGAGCTCTCGGCAAAGGGGCGTGACCTAGCGCTCTGCGCGCACCTTTGTTGCGCCGCTGCCGCGCGCGGCGCGAAGCATCGATGTTATCGTTCCTAGCTCATCACGGAGCGATAGCGTTGCACTCGCGCCAACACTCCCGCTTTGCGCTGTCGGCGCCGCTGTTTGCGGCCGGCGCTGTGTCCCTCGCGCTGCACGCCTGCGCCTACGATTTCGATCACTTCGCGGCGCGGCACGCCGGCGAAGCCGGCGGCGCGAGCGGCAGCGGCGGAAGCAGCGAGCGGGGCGGGACGTCTGCCGAGCGCGGGGGAACGACCAGCGGCGGCGCCGATGCGGGCAGCGCGGGCGCCGCGAACGACGCTGGAACCACGAGCACCGAAGGCGGCGCGGACGGCGGCGGGGAAAACGCCGGCGGCGCGAGCGGTGGGGCGGCGAGCGCGGGTGGCACGACGGCCACTGGCGGCGCGACGGCCGCTGGCGGCAGCGTGACGATGAATGGTGGCTCGGGCTCGGGTGGCGCAGCCGGCTTCGATTGCGACGCGCGCGGGGGCAAGCTGGCCAATGCGCACTGTTACTTTCCCATTGGCCGCGATGCTCCCCTCTCCTGGCAAGCCGCGAAGAGCGCCTGCGAGAGCGCCGACGCGCACCTCGTCACGCTGACGAGCGCGGCGGAGGCACAGCTCGTCGTCGAGCAGTTCTTATCCGCCGCGGGCGATCACTGGATCGGCCTCGCGCTCGCGAACACCAGCTCGGAGCCGCCGAGGAGCTGCAAGAACAACCCGGCCTCGTGCCCGTTCCGCTGGGTCACCGCAGAGCCGCTCGAGTTCAGCGATTGGGCGATGCACAGCGCGCTCGACAAGGAGCCGAACTACACGGGAGCCTGCGTGCGCATTCAGGCGGCAGACCTGAAATGGGCCGATAACGGCTGCAGCCAGGAGCTGCCCGCGATCTGCGAGCATGAGTAGCGACCGTTACAGCTAGAGCAAAACCAGCATCGCCAAACAATTTTTTTCGAGCGCGCGACGGAAGCCCCGGGGGCCCGCGTTGAACCTCACGAGCCTCGAAACAACGGCTCGAAAAAGAGGAGACGACGATGAAGAAAGTATCTGCTGCGCTCGGTTTCATTTCGCTGATGGCTTTGAGTGGCGCCGCGCTCGCCGATGGCAAGGGCCAGTGCGATCACGGCGGCAAGGGACACGGCGCGATGTTCGGCGCGGACGCCGACAAGGACGGCAAGCTCACCTTGGCGGAGGCCCAGGCGGCGGCCAAGCAACGCTTCGACAAGCACGACGTGAACAAGGACGGCGTCATCGCCGCGGACGAGGTGAAGGGCCGCGGCCAGCGCCTCTTGAAGCGCGCCGACAGCAACAACGACGGTAAAGTCACGCGGGCCGAAGCTGAGGCGCTAGTGCGCGACGTGTTCGCCAAGAAGGACGCCAACAAGGACGGCGTGCTCACCCGAGACGAGATGCGGCACGGCCGTAAGGGTGAAAAGCGGGCCTAGGCGCAAAAGTGATCCATCTGACCGCAGTTCGGCTAGACCGGGACAGTGGCCCCCCAACGGCAAAACGAGCAGAACGATCCAGACGTTCTGCTCGTGGCGCGCATCGGGGAAGGAGACAGCGCGGCGTACCGTGAGCTCCTGACTCGCCACGCGCCGCGCCTGCACCAGTACGCGCTGCGCCTACTGCGCAACGCGAGCGAAGCCGAGGACGTCGTGCAAGAGACTTGGCTGCGCGTTTGGCTCCGCGCTCGTGACTATGAACCCAGCGCCCGTGTGACGACGTGGCTGCATCGCATCGCGCACAACTTGGCGGTCGATCGGCTGCGCACGCGGGGCCGCTGGGACGACGGGAGCGAAGCGGAGCTCGACGCTCCCCCCTCCCATCGCCCGACGGCGCTGCTCGAGGCCAAGCGCGACGCGCAGGCGTTGCAGCGCGCGCTCGGCGAGCTGCCGGAGCGACAAGCGGCGGCGCTCACGCTGGTGCACTTGAACGGTCTCGCGCCCGCGGAAGCAAGAGAGATACTCGGCGTCAGCTCGGAGGCGCTGGAATCGCTCTTGGCCCGCGGGCGACGGCGCCTGAAAGCCCTGCTCTCGTCCTCGATCGCCGGCAAGGAAAACCCCGATGACGCGTCCTAGTATGACCCTCGATCGCTTCCAGGCGCTGCTCGCAGCGTATGGCACCCATCTCGAGCGCTGGTCGGCGCAAGACGCCGCTGCGGCTCGCGAGCTGCTCTTGAGCAGCCGTGAAGCGCGCGCGGCGTTCGACGCCGAGAAGTCGCTGGATGCGTTGCTGGACGCCGCAGCGCCGCCACCCGAGCTGCCGAGCGAGCTCCTTGCCTCGCTCGCGCGCATCCCGGAGCGGACCGCGCAAGGCTTCCCGTTCCGACGCCGCTCGCTGTTGATGCCCGCGCTCGGTTGGGCTGCGGCCGCCGTCATTGGGCTGTGGGCAGGCGCTCGCTTCTCGTACGAGGAGCCTGGCAGAGCGCAGCCGGTGGCGATGAGCAGCGAGGCGAGCGTGAACGCGGAAGACGACGCGCTGGTCGCGCTGGCCGCCGGCGACCTGTACGGCGCGCAGCTCCAATTCGAGCTGGAGGCGCCATGACACCGTGGACCAAGCGCATGGCCGTGGCGCTCGCCATCTCCGTGGCCGTGAACCTGCTACTCGGCGGCTTCCTGCTCGGACGCGGCATGCACCCGAGCGAGGAGCATCACCTCGCGATGCGGCCGGGGCCGAGCGCGATGCGAGCTCGCGAGCGCGGGCCGTGGCGTGGCTTCGTGCAAGGCCATCGTGACGAGCTCCGCGCACGTCAGGGTGCGCTGCGCGCGGCGCGCCGTGACGCGCGGGAAGCGCTGGCCAAGAAAGATTTCGACGCGGCCGCGCTCGCGCGCTCACTGGCGGCCATCCGCGCCGAGACGGCGCGCGGACAAGAAGAGCTCCATCGCGCGCTGGTCGACGCGGCGAAGGGGGCCACCCCGGAACAGCGCCGCGAAATGTCGCGCGTTTTGGAGCGCTGAGCGACGCGCGACTCAGCCGCGCATGCGGCGCTGGAACTCGCGCAGGCGCGGGTTGGCCCTGCCGCTCGCGAGCTCCTGAAACAAAAGCCCGCGAAAGATCATCGCGAAGTGCAGGAACAGCAGCGCTGGCGGGATGGTCCACAGCGGACCGAACAACAACCGCGCTACCCCCTCCGGTGAAGAGAACGTGTTCCCGAACACGATCAAGAGCTCCACCGGGTGTGCCACGTTGAGCTCACCGCGCGCCCCGAGCGCGAGCGCAGCGAACAAGACGTTCGGCGCCATCCAGGACAGCGGGTGCTCCATCACGAAGCGCGCCGAATCCAGCAGCAGGCCGAAAGAGCGGTTGTTGCCCTGGTATAAAAGCTCCGGCACGGCGTTGAAGAAGAACGCCATGGCAAACCCCAGGATGGCCGAGAGCGCCGGCCCGTGAGAGCTGGCCAGCAACGGCAGCGTGAGCATCGAAATCAACCAGAACGCGAACATCACGCTGATCACGTCCCAGAAGCGCGCGCCGAAGGTGGCCTTGAAATCATCCCAATCGAGCCGCAGGCGGGCGCCGGAAACGGCTTGCGAGATGATCTCCAGGTAGCTCGACCAGCAGGCGGCGAGCACCAAGCCAATTAAAAACCCGCCCACGATGCCGAGCCGCATGGCGAGCATGTAGGTGGGCACCAAAATCAGTGCGTAAACGATCAACGCCAGCACCCCGTACCAGCTCGTCACGGTGCGCTGAACGGCCTGGGTCAGCACTTTCTTGTAGATCCAAAACATGGGCACGCGAAAAGTCGAAGCTCGACCTTTGGCGCGGAACGTACCAGAGACGATCCCCCTTTGCGAGCCGCGCCCCGGCCCCGGGGCCCGTCACCCGCCGATCAAGCGTCCACGACGCAGTCACCGCGCGGCGAAGCCACGCACGAGAGCACGTAGCCAGCGTTGCGCTCGTCCTTCGTGAGCCCGTCGTCCGTCGTCGAGTGCACTTGCCCGCCCAGCAGACGCACCTTGCACTCGCCGCAGTTCCCCGTCCGGCAGCCGTAGTCGAGCTCCACGCCGTGCGCCTCCGCGATCTCGAGCAGCGGCAGCTGTTTGCTGCCGGTCACGCGCTTGCCCGTGCGCGCGAACTCGACGGTGACGGCCTCGGCCGGCGGCACGGTGTCGCTGCTGCGCACGCTCTCATCGTTCGAGCTGCGCGCGGTCGCGAAGCTCTCCGCGTGCAGGTACGCCAGGTTGAAGCCCATGTCCGTGAGCAGGGCGCGCGCCGCGGTCATGAAGCCTTCCGGTCCGCACATGTAGACCTGCCGCTCGTGCAGGTCCGGCGCGACGAGCTCGAGCATCGAGCGGCTGATGCGGCCGCGCAAGCCGGTCCAGCTGTGCCCGTCGCCACGCGAGGTGGTGATGAGCACCGGGTCGAAGGAGCGGTAACGCTGCGCGAGCATCTCGAGCTCGCGATGAAAGACGATGTCGCTCGGCGTCTGAATCGAGTTGAAGAACTTCATGTCGACGTCGGCCGACACGTCGCACAGCCAGCGCGCCATGCTCATCAGCGGGGTGATGCCGCTCCCCGCGGCCAAAAACAGGATCTTGTCCGGCACCTTGCCGGGCACGAGACAAAACTTGCCCTTCGGCCCCGAGATCTCCACGCGATCGCCCACGCGCAGGTTGTCCGGCATCCAGTTGGAGACCAAGCCGCCGGGCACGCGCTTCACCGTGATCTCGAGCACGTACGGTCGCGTGGGAGAGGACGAGATCGAGTAGGAGCGGACCACGCGCTTGCCGTTGATGGGCAGCACCAGCGTGCAGAACTGCCCGGGCCAATACACGAAGCGACACAACGGGTCGCCCTGCAGCCGGAAGGTGTAGACGTTGTGCGTATCTTGGATGATTTCGGTGATGTAAAGTGGCGTGTCGCGCCCGGACCAAATCGGGAGATCGACCTTGGGATCGATGTGCGTGGTCCTGAGCCGCGGGCGCGGTGACGGCAACGTGACCGCCGCTTGCTCCAGCACCACGCGCGTAGCCTTCATGTTGGTCTGCGCGGTGTAGGCGCAGCGCCCTTCGTGCGAGGTGAGCTCGTTGATGTAAAAGCCGCGCTCCATCTGCGCGCGCGACTTGTGAAAGCTAGTGTAGACGAGCTCCCCCTTCACGCGATCGCTGACCACGACGGGAAACTCCAGCGACTGTCCGTTGTCCGGGTTGCGCATGCGCACCCGCTGGCCGTCCTTCACGCCGTGCTTTTGCGCGAGCGCTGGCGAGATGAACAGCGGGTTCTCGTCCGGCATGCCGACGATGGGCGTCGCCTTGCCGGAGTTGAAGGTGTTCACCGCGAAGTTGATGCGCTGGCGCTCGTCGGACAAGGACGAGCGACCGCTGTTCAGCAGCACGCCGCTGGGCAGCTCCAGATCCGCGTCGCTGGGCACGAAGAAGCGGAAGCGCGTGGGGTTCCTGAACACGTCGCCAAACGGCGCGGCGCTCGGGTTCTCGTAGTCGAGCAGGTAGCGGCGCGTACCGATGCCGCCGTAGTAGACCGAGCCGCGCTCCACCAGCTCGGTCCACTCGATCGCGCGGCCGTCCGCGTGCTCCGGGCGGCAATACAGCGGACCCGAGCCAGAGCTCATGTACTCGAGGATGCGCCGCCACAGCTCGGGCCGGCTCACCTCACCGTCGATGCGCGTGAGGCCGCCGCCGTGCTCGCTCGAACAAAAGCGCGAGCGCAGGTAGCCCGAGCGCGCGTGGCGCGCGAGATCCCCGTTCTTGGCCGACACCTCGGGATCGGTCTCTACCCGCTGGGTGATCTCCGCCATCACGTCGTAGAGGATGGTCGCGTCCGAGCGCGTCTCTTTCGCGGCGCGCTTTTGCGGCATGGACAGCGTGAACTTCCACTCGCCGTTTTGGTAGAGCTTGGTGGTCGCCGGGTGCGGCGGCGAGGGCAGGATCAGCGCCGCGTGTTTCTCAGTCCAGCTGTCCGGGATGGGGTCGATCACGACCAGCGTGTTCTGCGGATCCGTGAGCTTATCGAGCCAGCGCTTGCGGCTCATCATGTTGGCTTCGAACTGCGTGCCCATGCAGACGAACAGCTCGCGCACGCCCGGCGTGGGCTCCGAGTAGTCGAGCGCCGCGCGGCCAGGATCCTTCAGCACCGGCTCATAGGCGTCTTCGGGCAAGCCCATGCGCTTCGCGGCGTCGGCAGCGTGGCTCATGGGGATGCGGCCCATGAAATACTTGCGTGACAGCCCCTGAACCTCGGTCTCCGCGTTGATCTGCCCCGGCAACCGCAGGGTGCCGCCGGCCAGCGTGCCGTCCGCGTTGAGGCCGTATTTCCCGAGCATACCGAGCACGCTGCCCCACAAACAGTGCGCCACCGCGCCGCTGGTCTGAGACAAGCCCATAGAGGGAATGTTGACGGGCACCACCCCGCCCTGCGCCAGCTTGAGCGCGATGCGGCGGATGCCATTGAGCAGCCGCTCCACGTACTCCGGCTCCGGCGCGATGCGCTCGGCGACGCGCTCGGGCGCGAAGCGCTCCGAGCGCGCCAGCTCGACGTAGGCCGCGTAGCTCGCCTCGTCCGCGAAGCGGCTGATGAAGGGCTTGGAGACGGCCTCGGGGTAGCGCAGCAAGATCTCGTGCGCGATGGCCAGCGCCAGGTGCGGATCCGAGCGCGGCCGGATCAACAGCACGCGGTCCTTACCGAGCGCCTCAGCGACGGCCTTGGCCGACTCCGTGACCATCACCTCGACCAAGTAACAGTCGAGCCCGGAGCGAGCCATCAGCTGACGAAACACAGGGGGGTGCGAGATGAAGCCGTTCCAGCCGTTGAAGATATAGAAACGATTCGGGCCGTTCAGCGCGTGATCGATGGTGACGAACGGGCCTTCCTGCCCGGTCAGGATCTCGTTGTGCACCGCGCCGGCGTTCAGGCAGTGCTCCGCGTTACCCGTCATGTTGCGCACGCCCAGCATGCGAAACACCTCTTGCACCGCGAACACCGAGAAGTAGTCACATTGGCCGCTGGCGTAGAGCAGCGTGCGCGCCTCGGGCTGGCGATGCGCGAGCAGCAGCTCGGCGAAGCGCCGAATGGCCTCCTCGTACGTGATCGGCCGGCGACGCCCGCTGGCAGGATCGAGCACGCTCGGCGCGACGTGGATGGGGTAAGCCGGTCGCTGCCGCATCATGGAGTGACGCAGCTTGATGCAGCCCGTCGTGGGCTTCAGGTTCTGCAGCGACTCGCGGTAGACGCTGAGGCTCGCGTGAAAGGGCTTGAACACGTGTGCCTTGAGCAAGCCGTCCGCGCCGCGCACGCGCTCGACCTCCCGTCCCACGAAGGGCACCTTCTTGTCGGGCCCGCTGAGCTCGCCGCGGATCACCGCGCCGGGCGCGACCAGCGGCACGCTGGACGCCACCTGGACCGCGCCGCCTTCCAGCATCTTGGCCTCGACCAGCTTCTCCAGTGAGCCAAGCACGGCCGTGAACGTCAGCGTGCTGTCGACCGGAAACGCGGGCTCCTCTGCGCTCGGCGCTTCGGGCACGCGCTCCACCGTGCCGCCGTCACCCACGCCGCAGAACGAGCACGAGAGCCGGCCTACCTGAGGTACGCCGGCTTCGTGCTCAGGCATGAGGTAGCGCGGCGTCTCGTGGAGATCCTCGAGGACGCCCGCGTGCTCGATGGTGGGGACCACGAGCTCGGTGCCCGAGTCAGGGGCCGTCGACTGCGAAACGGGAGTGAGCGCGGGCCGCTCGATCGCAAGCTCGGATATCGTCATGAGGTTTCGTTTCAGAAGGAATGCGCTTCGGGGTTCCCGTGATCGGGGACGGTGTCGGGCGCGTGATCGGGCGCGCGCTCGGGAAACTCCAGCTCGAAGGTGGTGCCTTCGCCCAGCACGGAGGTGGCGCGCACGTTGCCGTTGAAGCCTTGCGAGACCAGGTTGTGCACCATCGAGAGCCCCAGGCCGGTGCCGCCGCGATCGCGACCCGTGGTGAAGAAGGGATCGAAGATGTGCGGCAGATCGTTGGGCGCGATGCCGCGCCCGAAATCACGCACCTTCAGCTGAAAGCCTGGCTCGCCAGGCTGCGTGTCCTTGCGCGCGAGCTCGATCTCGACGCGCCCGGGCTCGTCGTCGGGGTAGGCGTAGCGGTCGATGTTGGTGAGCAGGTTGAGCAGCACGCGCGAAAACAGCCCGGGGAAGCCGTCCCAGATGCGCTCACCCTCCGCCAGCTGGCAGACCACGGCGATGTCGAGCCGCGAGGACGCCAAGATCAAGCGGTGCTGACCGGACTGGCCGCGCGGGCCGCGGTAGTTCGGCCCGGGCGGCAGCGCCGACAGCGTCTTGGCGCGGAAGATGTTGAGCACCTCGTGAATGACGCGCACGAGATCCACCTGCTGGCGCGGCTCCGCGAGCTGACCCACCGACAGCTTCTTGAACGACTGCACGAGCCGCGCGGCGTGCGCGACGTTCTTTTGAATCAGCTGACACGCCTGCACGACGTCGATCAAGGCTTCCATCGTCTCTGGCTGCTGCGCCAGCGCCTGCAGGTCCGGGCTCGACAGCTGCTCGGCGACGAAGCTCGCCGCGTTACCGATCACGCCGAGCGGCGTGTTGATTTCGTGCGCGACGCCGGCCACCGCGCTCGACAGCGAGCGGATGTGCGCCTGGCCCTGTGAAGAGGGCGGCGCGCTCGCGTCCACGTCGATCACGGCAGGCTCGCGCCGGCTCGGCATGGGCGTGATGTTGGGCACCAACGGGCGCCCGCGCGCCATGCGCACGAGCAGCGCGGCGCAGCCCATGCTCGAGAGCACGAAGATCTTGGACGGCGTCACCGCCGTCGCCGAGGTGTAGCAGAGCTGCCCCTGGATCAGCGCGACGCGCGCGAAGTGATCGCCGGCGTTGTGCGTGGCGAGCTCGATGCGCTGGCCGCGCTCGCGCAGCGACGTCTGCACCCGTCCCTCCAAGACGATGTACAGGCTGTCCGCGGCCTCATGATCGCGAAACGCCGACTCCGCGCGCGCCAGGCTGCGCTCCTCGCCGAGCAGCGCGAGGCCCTCCACCTCGCTCTCGTTCATGAAATCCAGGATCTTCGCGCGGTGCAAGCCTAGCGGCACCGTCACTGCCGAGACCTCGGGCGATGCGTTGATTGCCATGTCATCCAGCTCCCTCAGCGAGTCCCTCAGATGCTCGCTTCTTCGAACACGAAAGCCTTGCGCTCACGCGAAGCGCCCAGGGCGATCCCCGCGTAAATCGCGTTTTGCGCGTGACCGGCGAGCAACGTCAGCGTCTTGCGCGCGAGCTCGTCCGGGCTGAAACCATCGACGAAGATCCAGCCGCGGCCGAGCTCGCGGTGCAATGAAATGGGGATCAAAAAACCATTTTCGAGCAAGGTGGGTCCGCTCACGCGCGTCGCGGCGTAGGCTTGCTGCACGCGTCCGCGCGCGGCCTCCACGGCCAGCGGCGTGCCGTTGCCCGTGTCCGAGGTGAGGTGCAGGAAGATGTGCCGCGGCCCCAGCGTGTGCTCGAAGGTCTCGAGCTCGAGCGCCACCAGCGGCGCCGGACAGATGGCGAGCACGGTCTCCAGGATCAGGCGCATCATGCGCTCGACGTTGAGCTCGGCGTTCATCGCCACGGCGCAGTCGTGCACGGCCGTGAGGTACGCGCGGTGGCGCTCGAGCGTGATCAGCTCTTGGTACGACTTCAGCGCGCAGCGCACGGCCGTGTAGAGCCGCCCGGACGAGGTCTCGGTCTTCGCCAGGTAGCCGTCGATATCGTAGGTGTCGATGGTCTGCTGCTCGGGAGCGATACCGGGCTGCCCCGTCCGGAGCAGGATGCGCACCAGCGGATTCGCGAGCTCGCCGCGGATGGCCGCGCACACGTCGAGTCCCGCGGTGTCGCTTTCCATGACGACGTCGAGCAGGATCACCCCGATGTCGGGGTACTGCTCCATGAGCTTGAGGGTCTCCTTACCGCTGGACGCGCAGAGGAACTCCACTGGACCACATTTGCGGCTCAGCGCCTTGAGGCTGAGCTTGGTCACCGTTTGGATGTCCGGCTCGTCGTCGGCGACGAGAATCCGATGTTTGCCACCCCACTGAATCAAACGCTTCATCATCGAAGGTCCTCTCTCACGCCTCGGCCTTGGCCAGGTTGGGCGCGCTCTTGATCATGAAGGAGCTGCGCAGATAACACCACCAAGTAGTCAATAGACACACCACGTAGAAGGCGAGAAAGTACGACACGGCCAAGGTCGGTCCACCTGTCGACTTGATTGAAGCACCTAGGCTACGCGGTACGAAATAACCGCCCAGCGCGCCCACAGCGGAGGCGAGCCCGATCACTGCCGCGGTTTCACGGCGAGCGCTCGCCAGCGCTCGCGCCAGCCCGGCCTCGTCTTGCCCGGCGGCTCGGCGTTCGTGCAGCGCGCGGAACACCGCCGGGATCATGCGGAAAGTGGCGCCGTTGCCGATGCCGGTGGTCAAAAACAGGGTAAGGAAAGCCAGCAAGAAGAAGGGCAAGCTGTGCTGCTCCAGCGCCCACAACAGCCCGATGCTGGTCAGCGCCATGGCCACGAAGGTGCTGAAGGTCAGCCGCGCGCCGCCCACACGATCCGCGAGCTTGCCGCCGAGCGGGCGCGCGACGGCGCCCAGCAGCGCGCCGATGAACGCGAGGTTCGCGTTCAACTCCGGGAATTGCGTCTCGAGCAGCAGCGGGAAGGCCGCGGAGAAGCCCACGAAAGAGCCGAAAGTCCCAATATAGAGGAACGCGATAATCCAAGTGTGGCTGTGTCGCGCCACCGCGAATTGCTCTCTGACGTTGGCCCTCGCGGAGCTCAGATTGTCCATCGCGAACCAGGCCCCGAGAACCGCCATGGCGATTAACGGCAGCCAAATCAGGCCGGCGTTCTCTAGGTGCAGCTCGCCCGGCGCGGCCCCCGGCAGCAGCGAATACCCGATCACGATCGGGACCACGAGTTGGACGCTACTAACTCCGATGTTGCCGCCGGCTGCGTTCAAGCCGAGAGCAAATCCCTTGTTACGATCCGGGAAGAAGTAAGAAATGTTGGCCATGCTGGAGGCGAAATTTCCGCCGCCGAAGCCCGCGCTAGCTGCCGCCAGGGCCATCAACCAGAACGGAGTCGCGGGGTCTTGCACCAGCGCGATCAGAGAGAAGCTCGGGATCAGCAGCAGCAGCGCGCTGATCACCGTCCAGTTGCGGCCGCCGAATTTCGGCACCGCCAGCGTGTACGGAAGGCGCATCACGGCGCCGACCAGGCCCGGCAGCGCCACGAGCTGAAACAGCTGCTCCGTGGAGTAGGCGAATCCCGCCGCCGGCAGCTTGGTTGCGACGATACTCCAGACCAGCCAAACTGAGAAACCCACGTTCTCGGCGAGGATGGACCAGAACAGATTCCGCCAAGCGACACGCTTGCCGCGACTCTCCCAGAATTCTCGATTTTCTGGATTCCAGTCAGCGATCCAGTTTTTTTTGTGTCGAGTCGACAAGCAGCGAGCGCTCCTCTCACCGTCTAGTTTTTGGCCCCATCGCGAGGTAGCCGGGCATGATCCCTCGCGAGAGAGCAAGCGACACATCGCTCAGGGGCGTTAAGTGGCGAGAGGATCCAGCCGATCAGCTCCTCAGTCGGGACCACGAGGGATCAACCAAACGGATTACGCCACCCGCGCCGGAGAGACGCTGATAAGCTCCTCCGCGGCCGAAGAACAATCGAGAGGAAAAGATGGTCAACGACGTTCAGAAGCAGCTCATCCAAAACAGTTGGAGACTCGTCGTCCCGATGGCGGACACCGCCGCGGATCTCTTCTATCGTCGGCTGTTCGAGCTCTATCCGCAGTATCGCCCGCTGTTTCCGGGCGATCTCACCGCGCAGAAGAAGAAGCTCGTGCGCATGCTGGCTTTCATCGTGAAGGCGCTGGACTGGGCCGACGCGCAGTGGCGCGAAGAGGTGCCGCCCGATCGCGACTTGATGTTGGTGGTCGTGGCCATGGGCCGCCGTCACAGCGACATCTACAAGATCCCGGACGCCTCCTACGCGGCCGTCGGAGAGGCGTTGCTGTGGACCTTCGACTACGCGCTCGGCGAAGCGTTCACCGAAGAGGTGAAGCAGGCCTGGTCGCTGGTCTACACGTTGGTCGCCAAGGCCATGCGCATGGGCTCGGCGGTCGTGGATCGCGACGCGGCCATGCGCTCTAAAGAATTTGCACAGAAGCTCGGCGAGGAGGCGCTGTTTTCACAAACCGTGAACGGCGGCCTCGGCAGCGATGATGAATCCCAATATTTGGAGGTAGTCCCGTGAAGATCGGAGTAATGCAGGGCCACCTCAGTGAGTTCGATCTCGCTGCGGTGCTGCAAGTGGTCGGACTTGGGCGTCAGTACACTGGGGTGGAGGTCTATCGAGAAGACGGCCGCGCCGGCACGATCTTCGTCAAGTCGGGCGTCGTCGTCAGCGTGGAGGCGCCGCCGGCGCAAGGCAAGGAAGCCTTCTTCGAGATGTTCGCCGACACCCAGGGGCGCTTCTTCGTGTTCCGCACGGAGACGCCGCAGCAGCTGCCGGAGCCGCTCGGCCCCATGCACCGCTTGCTGATGGAAGCAGCGACCAGCCCGCCGCCGTCTCGCGGCGCGAAACGACCGTCATCACCAGAGATCACCGTGGGCAGCGAGCGCCCGCAGCAAAATCCGAGCGTGCTGCCGTTCGCCGACATGGAAGTCGCGACCAACGCCGCGCTGCGCGCCAGCGCGCTTCCGAAGGAAGCGCGCGCCTCCAGCGCGCCGCCGCTCAAATCGTTGCAGCGCAGCGAAGCGCCGCCGCAACCGCCGGCGAGCGCGGCGGGCGCCGCCAAGAGCAGCAACGGCAAGAGCAACAACGCCAACGCCCAAGCCGCGGCCCACGCCTACGTCAACGGCTCCGCGCAAGCGGCCGCGGCTGCGCACGTGAACAACGCGGCGCAGGCCAACGCGCAGGTCCACACCAGCGCGCCCAAGCCCAACGCCGTGGACAGCGCTGCGCGGCCGCGCACCGCGGCGCCCGCCACCAGCCCTGGTGACGGGCGCATCATCGCCGTGGCGAGCCCCAAGGGCGGCTGCGGTAAGACCACCGTCGCCTTGAACGCGGCCATCGCCCTCGCGCGGCAAGGCCACCCGGTGACGCTCGTCGACGCGGACGTCAACGGTGACATCCTGTCCGCGATCAACTCACGCGGACGCGCGCAGATCGGCACCTTCGACGTGCTCGAAGGCCGAGCGAAGCCCGAGCAGGGGCTCTTGCCGACCATCGTCCCGCATTTCAAGATCTTGCCGGCCGTGGGCGCGCGCTTACCGGACGCGCGCACGATGGCCAGCGACCTCGGCGGCCGCTTTCGCGAGCTGCTACGCACGCTAGCGAAGGACGCGAACGTGATCGTCGACACGCCCGCGGGCATGTTCGGCATCACGCGGCACGTGCTGACCGCCAGCACGCACGTCGTGGCCGTGTTGCAGGCGGAGGTGGTCGCGCACCGCTCGTTCGAGCGCTTTCGAGAGGGGATCGCCAGCATCCCGGAGGCGGAGCGGCCGCGCGTGCTCGGCGTGGTGCTCAACATGCTGCAGATGCGTCAGGGCGCGTCGCTCTCCGTGTTGCAGAGCGTGTGCGTGGATCTGCCGCCGGATTGGCTGTTCGAGACCTCCATCCCGCGCCACCCCGCGATCCTGGACGCCACGGCGCAGGGCGTGCCGCTGCGCCACCTCGACGAGAACGCGCCGCCCGCGGTCGCGTTCCTGTTCGACACGCTGGCGGCCGAGGTCGCGCAGCGCCTGCGGCTCGCCGCACAAGAGTTCCGCCCGCAGCCGCTGCTGCTGTAGGCCGCCCTGCCCTCACGCGTCAGTCGCGCACCAGCACGCGCGTGACTCCGCGGTTCTTGCGGATGGCTTCGCTGTTCAGGATGGCGGCGAAGCCGAGCCAGCCCAGGTAAGGGAACATCAGCCGGGCCGCGCTGCGGTCCACGCGTGTAGCGCAATACGTATAACCCGCTAGGGTAGCCGTGTTGGCCGCCAGGTCCGCCAGCGCCAAGCGCGGGCGGTGCGCGCCGAAGAAGATGGGCGTCCACGCCGCGTTCAAGCCCAGCTGCGCGCCCCACAGCCCGAGCGCGGCGTTGCGCGAGCGCGAGGTCGCGGCCCGAGCCACGCGCCAGCCCGAAATGGCCGATAGCGTATAGAGCGCGGGCCAGACGACGCCGAAGACCCCATCGGGCGGCGTGAGCTTGGACTTTCGCAGCAGGCGATACCAGATGCGGTTCTTGAGCTTCGCGTTCACGGCCGCGCCGGTGACGGCCGTGAGCAGCGAGAGTCCGCCCAACGCCAACAGCGTCGTCAGGGAGCGCAGCGAGCCGGCGCGCGTTGTCGCCGTTGAGCCGTGCGTCAACGCCCCGGCTGGGGTGGTTTGGTGAGCGATGTACGGCGTAATGTCCGGAGCGAGAGGTCTCATGCCCGCAGCGCGAGCAAGCGCCGCGCCAGCTCGCGCGCCCGCAAGCTCGACCCTCGCCGCGCATTCATGACCCACCTTGCGCGAGCGCGCCGAACGCGCAGACCTCCTTCTTGTTCGCGCACAGCCGCGACAGCCACAGCTCGCTGGTGAGCGGCGGCAACTCTCTCTTGAGCTGCGCGAGCACCTCGCCGCTGTGCGCGTCGTCGAGCTTCAGAGTGACGATGAAGCGCTGGCAGCAGCGCTCGCGGAGCCAGCGGAGCAAGAGCTCCGCCGAGCGCTCGGCCGCCGCGATGACATCGCACAGCAGCCAGTCCACGGGCGCGGCGGGCCGAAAGCGAAAGGCGTCGCCGCGCTGGAACGAGACGTTGGCTCGTTGCATCAGATCGCCGCGCAGCTCCGCGCGATCGACCGCGGTCACGTGCGCGCCGCGTCGCGCGGCGACGTAGGTCCAGCTGCCGGGGCTCGCGCCGAGATCCACGCACGTCTCGCCGCGCGCGATACGGCGCCCCATGCGCGCCTCTGCCTCGACCAGCTTGGCGAAGGCGCGGCTCGGCGCCTCTTTGTCGGTGGCCAGCGGCACCTCACCGCCGCTGAAGCAGGAGATGACGTGACGCAGCTGGAACGGCGCCGGCGCTGGCGCGATGGAGAGGAAGCCTTCGTCGGGCGAGACGAGGAGCAATTGCACCAAGCTCTCGTCCGGAAAGAAGCTCGCGTCCCGATGCCGCAGCCAGCGCCCGAGGTGGCGGCGGCGGCGCTCTAGCAGCTCGATCAGCGTCTCGCGAATCAACTGGCAGCGGCTCGACCCCACGCGCGGCGCGGCTCGCATTGCCAGCGGCGGGCGAGGCCGCTCACCACCACGCGTGTGCGTATGCCAGGCTCGCGCCCCGACGCGAGTGTCAGAGTTCACCTCTCTCAGCACGTGAATGTGTAACGACCACGGCTGTTGATCCGGCAAAACACCAATGACGGCCTCGGCGAGCAGCGCGGCCCAGCTCCGAATCGACGCCGCCTTCACCGCTCGTGCGTGAGGTAACACTTGGCGCGCGAACGCCAGCTGCGGCAGCGAGCCGGCGCTGCTCGACGGCGCCTCGCAAGCGAACATTCCGGCGCAGAGCTCACGCTGCTGACCTGCGCAGGCAGCGGACAGCTCCCGGCGCAGGGCGTCCCTGGAGTCTGCCGCTGCAAGAAACAAGTACACGGCGAGCTCTTTACTGGATGCTCGAGAGCGCGCCAGTTCCGCCACCCTTCGCGGCGTCGGGGCTGCGGAATAGGGCATGCGGCTTGCTTGTTTTTTGCGCTTGGAGGAGCCGCTATGGTCGCAAAAAACAGCCACATGGATCGACCCGCGCCCCAGACGGAGCTCAAGCACCCGCCCGAATGGAGCGCGGATTTGAACCCCGATTTCATGAAGGGGCAGAACGTCGGCACGCTCGCGGAAGAGACCGAGCCCGTTCGCTACGCTTCCGAGCTGAAAGAGCTCCGCCAGCGCTGGCAGGGCTTCGACCTGTCCGAGCTCCGGGAGATCCCCGTTTTGCTCCAAGGTGCTCGGCTCAAGCAAGGCGCCACCTATGCGCTCATCGGAAATTCCGACCTGCACGTGTTGAGAGCCCAGGGCGGAGCGGTGGTGCAGGAGGGCTATTACGCGGTACCGAAGGCGGAGGTGCCGTACCAGTTCTGGAACCGGCTCATCAACGCGCCGGTGCGTGAGAGAAGGCAATAGCGCGCGACACGTCGGCGCAAAGAGCGGCGCAGCGCGGCAGGCTAAGCGGCCTCGAGCGCCGTTTAGCCGGGTACACCGAGCATGGCGAGCCGCGTAAACAGCTGCCGCTCCTGGCTCGACATGCTCGACCACTGCGAGCACAAGCTCTCGATGTACTGATCGATGAGCTTGGGGTCGACGTGGCCACCCAAGCTGCGCATGGCGGCCGACAGCGCTTCGAAATGGTCGGCGCTGAGCAGGCGCTGGGCGCGCAGGTGCAGCTCGATCACGTACTCGATCCACTCTTGGGCGCCCGACCAGGCGAACAACTTGAAGGCCTGTTCGCTGGCGCGCTCCACGACCTTCTGGGGCAGCTTGTGCTCGACCGTGGCGTTCAGCGCGACGGCGCGCAAGTTCTCGCCCAGCAGGCGCATGGCCTCTTCTTTGCGACCGCCCTCGAGCAGGCGCTCGGCGAGCTGTGAGACGATGTCGAACGCGTCACTGCGGAGCTTCGTCGCTTGCGGCGTGACCTCTTGCGGCGCGCGCGCGACCTCCTTGGCCGCGCGCGCCACGGGCGGCGCCGCCGCGGCGCTCACCTGCAACGAGCGCAAGGCGCCCACGCGCGCGACCGGCTTCGACTCACGGCCGGGCTGCGCGCGTATGCGTAATTTGCCGGAGCGCGACGCGCTGAACAAGCCGACCTCGGTAGTGCCCACGAGCAGGCGATCGCCCGCGCTGAGCCGCTCCGAGCGCCCGCACACGCGCACGCCGTTGACGAATACGCCATTGGTGCTGCCCAGATCGTCCACGACCACGCCGCCGTCGACCAAGATCACGATGCGCGCGTGGTGGCGCGAGATCAGCGGATCATCGAAGCAGAGATCCGAGCTCGGCGAACGGCCGATGCTGACCTCGCCGTGCTCGAGCTCGAGATCGCCGAGCGGAGAGACCAGGACGATCGGCGACTGCAGCTCCGCCGTCTCGCCACGAACGCGCGAGTCGACGTTGTTGGGCGGCGGGACCAACGGCGTGTTGATGCGTGCGATCGGCATATTCGTTAGTGCAGCACACGGCCGCGCGCGGCGCTTCTTGATAGTCCGAGAAATTCGGCGTTTCAGCCGCGACCGGGCGTTGTCCGCTCATCTCGATTCGAGAAAACTCCGGTGTAACGCGGCGGGAGTGAGACAACCACTCAGCGCAAATCGCGAGGATTTCTGCGCGGTGCTGCAGCTGCAGCAAACTGGCCATCTTCGCCAGGTGTCGAGTTGCCGAGCGGTGCGCGGCCGCCCACATGCCGACCGAGCTCGCCGCAGAGCGCCGCTACGGACGGCGCAGCACCCTCGCCGCGGCCGTCATCCAGCGACGAGAGCGTACGTCGACAAAGCCTGGTGCTTCGCGAATGAGAGCGCGACGCGCAGCCGTCGCAACGTGAGCACGCGCGCGTGCTCGCGTTGCGTGAACGCTCGTCTCGCATGAGTGAGCGCTCGTGTCGTGCGCGCGTGAGCACGCTGGAAGCGGCCGCAAAGGCAGTGCTCGGCGTACGGTGAACGGCCGCGCCGTCACGGGAGGTTCGCCCTTGCTTCGCCTTTCGACGAGGAGTAAACATGCATCCGAAATACTTCTTTAACGATTCGGACGGCCACCCCGCGGTCGTACGCGGAGGCGCGTCCAAGATCAGGAGAACGCCTTGCCTCATCGGAATTGGAAGGAGCGTCTCGCTGGACGCGCGCGCGCGTCGTGGGAGCAGGAGATCGACGTCTACGAGACCCAGCTCGAGCTGAAGAAGCGCGGCAAGGTCGACGACAAGCTGTTCGCCGAGACTCGCTTGCGTCGCGGCGCGTACGGCCAGCGCTATGACAACGGCAAGCGTCACGACGGCGTGACCGCGCAGCCGCTCGAGTACCCGCGCCGAGAGCTGACGAAGGGACCGGGGACGCTCTTCGACGCGCCCGGGATGCAGCGTATCAAAGTGCCGTTCGGCAAGCTGAGCGCTGTGCAGCTGGAGCTATTGTGCGATCTGGCCGAGGAATATTCGGACAATATTCTCCACGTCACGACGCGCCAAGATATTCAGCTGCACTTCGTGCACCTCGAGGACACGCCCGATTTGATGCGCCGACTGGCGGCCGTGGGGATCACGACCCGTGAGGCTTGCGGCAACTCCGTGCGCAACGTCACGGCCTGCCCGCTCGCCGGCGTGTGCCGCGACGAATCCTTCGATGTGACGCCGTACGCGCGCGCCCTGGCCTTCTTCCTCTTGGGTCATGAAGACACCCAAGACATGGGGCGAAAATTCAAGGTGGCGTTCTCCGGTTGCGCGCAGCACTCCTGCGGGCTCACGAGCTTCCACGACATCGGCTGCATCGCGCGGATCCGCCCGGGTGAGCCCGCGCAGCGCGGCTTCGAGTTCTACGTGGGCGGCGGGCTCGGTCCGGTCCCACACGCGGCGGAGCTGCTCTCTCCCTTCGTGCCCGAGGGCGAGCTCCTGCCCATGGCGCAAGCCGTGTGCCGCGTCTTTTCCAAGCTGGGAGAACGGACCAATCGCTCGCGCGCGCGGCTCAAGTTTCTCCTGAAGAAGCTGGGCATCGAGGAGCTCCGGCGGCTGGTGCTCGAGGAGCGCGCCGCGTTGCGCCCCGATCCGCGCTGGACCGCGTTCATCGCAGAGATCCGCGCGGCAGACGAGGAGCCGCTGCCAGCGCCGGCGGCGGCAACGGGTGCGGTCGCGGCGGACTCTGCCTATGAGCGATGGCTGCAGAGCAACGTCTATCCCCAACGCCAGACGGGCTACTCCGCGGCTACGATCCAGCTGCCGCTCGGGGATTTCACGCCCACGCAGGGGCGCGCCGTGGCTGATCTGATGCGGCAGTACACGGGTGACACGTTGCGCACGACGGTGGAGCAAAACCTGCTGCTGCGCTGGGTCAGAAACGAGGATCTTCCCGCGTTGCACCAGGCGCTCACGGCCGTCGGGCTGGGCGAGGCGGGAGCGGGGCAGATCCGCGACGTCACGTCCTGTCCGGGGACTGATACGTGTAAGCTGGGCATTTCCTCGTCTCGCGGCTTGGCGCGCGAGCTGCGCGCGCAGCTCACTACTTATCAGGAGAGCCTCGCCCCGGACGCGCGCAAGCTCCACATCAAATGCAGCGGTTGCTTCAACTCGTGCGGGCAACACCACGTGGCCGACATCGGCTTCTTGGGCGTCAGCCGCAACGTGAGCGGCCGGCGC
Organism: uncultured Sorangium sp.; assembly: GCA_966250485.1. Classification (GTDB taxonomy): domain Bacteria; phylum Myxococcota_A; class Polyangia; order Polyangiales; family Polyangiaceae; genus PMG-095. The sequence goes on from CBINHN010000001.1 coordinate 152,798, forward strand.
GTTCCGCATTTTCAGCTGGTCGTCGGGGGCGAGTGGACGAACAACGCGGGCGCGTTCGGCCTCGCGATCGGCGCCATCCCTTCCAAGCGCGTGCCGGAGGCCGTGGCACGGCTCACGCGCGCGTACTCGTCCGAGCGTCTGCCGGACGAGAGCTTTCAAGACTGGGTGCGGCGCGTCGGTCGTAAGCAGGTCAAGGCGCTCGTCAACGACCTCTCGGACGTACCCAGCTTCGAGCAGGAGCCGGACTACTACCGAGACTGGGGCGATCCGCGCGTGTACACCATCGACGACATGGGTGTCGGCGAGTGCGCCGGTGAAATCGTGTCACCGCTCGAGTTCGGCCTGGCCGCCAGTGAACGCCAAGTCTTCGAGGCGCAGCTGCTGCTCGACGACGGCAAATGCCCCGAAGCGGCTCAGCGAGCGCGGGACGCGATGCTGGAAGCGGCCAGGACGCTCACGCGCGAGTTCGAGCCCGACTTGAGCGCGGACACGGACGAAGTGCTGCGCGGATTCAAGCAGCACCTGCAAGAAACCGGCCGCTTCGACAACCCCGCAACGGGCGGGCGATTCGCGCATTTCTTGTTCAGAGCTCATGAAACCGACTTACACGCGGCGAGTCGTTCGGCGGCGCACCAGCTGATCGAGGAAGCTACGCTGTTCGTGGATGCCGCGCACCAATACCACGTGCGCAAGTCGGAAATCGCCAACGAGAAGGGAGCGCGCCACACATGACATTCGTCGTCACGGAGAACTGCCATCGCTGCCGCTACACGGACTGCGTCGCGGTCTGCCCGGTCGACTGCTTTCACGGTGATGCTGAGATGTTGTATATCGATCCAGGCGTCTGCATCGATTGTGGCGCCTGCATCCCGGAGTGCCCGGTCGAGGCCATCTATGAAGAGGGCACCGTTCCTGACGATCTGGCGCATTGGCTCGCGATCAACGCCGAGCGCGCCCCAAAGCTGCCCGTCATCAACGTGCAACAGAAGCCGCTCGCCAGCGCCGCCGAGCGAGCCAAAGAGCTGGGCTTCTCCGCGATCGACTAGTGCAACTGCGGAGTCTTCGGCGAGCCGGCCGAGCTCTGAATCGACCTAGCAAAGGAGGACACATGGCCGACAGCGACTCGCTTCATCCGCCCGTGACGAGAGAGCTCGCCGAGCTCAGAACCCAGCTGGCCCCCGGTCCAGCGGCTGCCTTTCACGCCTTCAGCCAGAGTGTTTTCAGCGAAGGTGCGCTCTCGGCGAAGACCAAGCAGCTGATCGCCGTCGCCGTTGCACACGTGACACAATGCCCCTACTGCATTCGCGGTCACACGCGGAGCGCACAAAAGCACGGAGCGACGCCCGAGGAGCTCATGGAAGCCATCTGGGTGGCCGCAGAAATGCGCGCCGGAGGCGCCTATGCCCACTCCGTGATCGCCCTGAACGAGCTCGCCGGGAGCGAGAAGGAGCGCACGACCGGCTGAGCAGCGCGAGCGACCGTCCTGTGGTAGCGCCGATCGAGCGGCATCATCAAGAAAGGCGGCTCCTCCGTGGCAAAGAGCCATTTCTCGAGGCTCCTGGTCTTCTTGCTCGTCAGCATCACCGCGGCCTTCTTCGTGCTCGCCATCGCGGTTCAGCGAGCCTCGAGTGAAGTCGACTCGTTCTCGAATGGCATCGTGCACAACTCGTCGCCCAGCATCGAGCGCTTGGCGGCGCTGCGCGGCTCGACCGTGGAGGTCGAGCTCGCGCTGAGCCGTTACGTGACCGCGAATGAGGCGACGGCTCCCCAGCTGCGAACCGCGCTCACGCGCACGCACGCGGCGCTGAAGAAGGAAATCGAAGACTATTTGCGGCTGCCCGTGTTCCCGGATGAGCAGCGACATTGGAACGAAGTCCAGCAAGCTTGGGCCCGCTTCGACGAGTCATCGAAGCGCACTCGCGAGCTGGTCGAGGCCGGAGACGAGCGCTACGCGCGGGTGTGGTTCACCGGCGTCGTTCAGCCGAACGCAGCGCATCTGCTCGACGCCACGATGCGAGCGATCGAGTTCAACGCCGAGAAGGGAACCGCGCTGGCTTCCAAAATAAAGGAGGCGCGGCGCCACATCACGTTTCTGACGTACTGCCTCGCTTCCTCCTGCGTCTTCCTCGGCTTGGCTGGCAGCCTGCTGGTGCACCTGCGCGCCCGCAGCCAGCGCGCCGCGGATCGCGCGAACTCGGAGCTGCTCGAGGTGCGCTCCGCCGAGCTCGAGCAGTTCGCCGGGCGGGTCGCGCACGACATCCGCGGACCGCTCTCCACCGCGCGCATGGCCGGCGAGCTCTGCTTGATGCGGAGCGCAGACGACGGCGTCCGCGAGCTGGTCTCGCGCATCATCCGCAGCCTGTCGCGCGCGGACGCGATCACCACGGGGCTGCTCGAGTTCGCGCGCGCCGGCGCCCGCCCCGATCCCGGAGCGCGCACCGACGTCCGCGCGGCGCTCGCGGATCTGTACGGCGCGATGACGACCGAAGCCGAGCGCGCCCGCATCGCCGTCAGCTTCGAGCCAGCGCCGCCGGTCTTCGTGGCCTGTAGCGTGGGCGTGTATCTGAGCCTGGTCAGCAACCTCGTGCGCAACGCCATCAAATACATGGGCGACTCGGCCGTCCGGCGCGTAGTGGTCACGGTGAGTGAGCGACAGTCCATGGTGCGCACGGAGGTTCGTGATACCGGCCCCGGGATCCACGAGGCGGACCAAGCCTCGCTGTTCGAGCTCTACTTTCGCGGACATCAACAGCGCGCGCAGGGCTTCGGCCTGGGCTTGGCCACCGTGAAGAAGTTGGTCGACGGTCATCACGGCAGCGTAGGAGTCAGCTCCGCGCTGGGTAAAGGCAGCACCTTCTGGTTCGAGCTCCCCAAGGCGGGTGTCCTGCACGCGCTCGGCGACGACAACGTCCCCGTCACGAGTCCCGCGGCGAGCAGCGCGCCGCTATGAATGTCTCGCCACACCCATGCAACACTCGAACCGCCGGCCGCAGCTGCGCGCACACCGTGCTTGGTGTTCGCGGGCTAGCGCTGCACGGCGTACGTGGTAGCGCCTAATTTCAACAAACGTGAGTGCGCGCACGGGCGCATCGCTCCTGCGGGCACCGCGAGAAGGAGCTTCAGATGATCGACGTACGGCAACGGCTCGAGCTGCCTTCGGCGGCCTCCCGGGACTACGTGTCTCTCCCGCTCCTCGAGAAGAAGGGCATCGCGACCATCTCGCGCCTGCCGGTGAGTATCCGCATCTTGCTCGAGTCCGTGCTGCGCAACCTCGACGGGCGACGCATCCGCGACGAGGACGCGCTGCGCTTGGCGATGTGGGCGCCCAACGCCGCGCGCGACGCGGAGGTCCCGTTCACCGTGGGGCGCGTGCTGCTTCAGGACTTTACGGGAGTGCCGCTGCTCGTCGACCTAGCGGCGATGCGTTCAGCGGTGGCCCGGCGCGGTCATGACGTCGGCGTCGTGCAGCCCCGTGTGCCCGTGGATCTCGTGATCGATCACTCCGTCCAGGTCGACTACTTCGCGCGAGACGATGCCTTCCAGCTCAACATGGAGCTCGAGTTCAAGCGCAACGCCGAGCGCTACCGCTTCTTGAAGTGGGGCGCTGGTGCCTTCGACGGCGTGCGCATCGTGCCGCCCGGGTTCGGCATTTGCCATCAGGTAAACTTGGAGTTTCTCGCGCGCGGCGTGCTGGAGAAAGACGGCCTCCTCTACGCCGATACGCTCGTTGGCACGGACTCGCACACGCCGATGGTCAACGGCGCTGGTGTGGTCGGCTGGGGCGTCGGCGGTATCGAGGCCGAAGCGGCGATGCTCGGCCAGCCCGTGTATCTGCTCGTCCCGGACGTGGTCGGCGTGCACCTTCATGGCCAGCTGCGTGAGGGCGTGACCGCGACGGACTTGGTCCTGCGCGTCACCGAGGTGCTCCGGCGAGCCGGGGTGGTCGGCAAGTTCGTCGAGTTTCACGGCGACGGCGCTGCCAGCCTCTCCGTGCCGGACCGCGCGACGCTGGGGAACATGGCCCCCGAGTACGGCGCTACCATCGGCTACTTCCCCGTCGACGAGCACACCTGCCGCTATCTGCTCGCGACTGGCCGCAGCGCGGCGCACGTCGAGACCGTGCGTCGCTACTTTCAAGCTCAAGGCCTGTTCGGCATGCCCGCACGCGGGCAATGCGACTACACCACTGTCATCGATCTGGATCTCGCCGAGGTGGAGCCCGCGGTGGCCGGCCCCAAGCGCCCTCAAGATCGCATCGCCCTCGCCAGTCTCAAGGAGCGTTTCCTCGGCCTGCTCACCTCCAAAGACGGCTATGCCAAGCCGCGCGAGGAGGTCACTCGCCAGGTGAAGGTACGCTCGGGCGGCGGGAAAGCGCCGCGCCCGGGCGGCGGCGCGCAGTCCGAAGACAGCTTCCCGGACGCTCGCGCCACGAACACCAACGCGCTCACCGAAACCGAGATGATGAACAACCGGCCCACGCCGAACCGGCTGACTGCGGCGGCAGGCGAGGGCGTCCAGACCAACGAGCTGACTCATGGCGACGTCGTCATCGCCGCCATCACCTCCTGCACCAATACGTCGAACCCGGCGGTGATGCTGGCCGCGGGGCTCCTCGCCAAGAAGGCGTGCGAGCGCGGGCTGGTCACCAAGCCGTGGGTCAAGACCTCACTCGCGCCTGGCTCACGCGTCGTGAGCGAGTACCTGAAGAAGACCGGGTTGCAGCCTTTCCTCGACCGCTTGGGCTTCCAGCTGGTCGGCTTCGGGTGCACGACGTGCATCGGTAACTCGGGTCCGCTCGATCCCGGGCTCGAGGAGGGGATCACGAACAACGATCTGATCGTCGCCAGCGTGCTCTCGGGCAACCGCAACTTCGAGGCGCGCATTCATCAGAGCGTGAAGGCGAATTTCCTCATGAGCCCTCCCCTCGTCGTGGCGTTCGCCATCGCCGGCCGCGTCGACGTCGACCTCACGCGCGAGCCGCTGGGCATCGTCGACGGCCGCGAGATTTACCTGCGTGAGCTGTGGCCCTCGATGCAAGAGGTCGCCGAGGTGATGGCCAGCGCCTTCGATGCGGCGGAGTATCAGCGCGTCTACGCGGAGTTTGCGAGCCAAAATCCGCTATGGAACGAGATCCCGAGCGCGGCGGGGCAAAACTACGAGTGGGAGCCCACGTCGCTCTACATCCGCGAACCCCCCTACTTCGCTGACTCGCTCTCGCCGCCGTCGTCCGCGAACCTCAGCGGGGCGCGCGCGCTCGCCATCTTCGGTGACTCGATCACGACGGACCACATCAGCCCCGCGGGCGCGATCCGAGCGAGCTCGGCGGCCGGCGCCTATCTTCGCGCGCAGGGCGTGGCCGAGGAAGACTTCAACAGCTACGGCGCGCGTCGCGGGAATCATGAGGTGATGGTGCGCGGCACCTTCGCCAACGTCCGCATCCGCAACCTGATGGTCCCCGGCGTGGAGGGTGGGATGACGAGTCATCAGCCCGACGGCGAACGCATGACGATCTACGAGGCTGCGGAGCGCTACCGCTCCGAGGGGGTGCCGCTGATCGTGGTCGCTGGCGCGGACTATGGTGCGGGGAGCTCGCGCGACTGGGCCGCGAAGGGGACGCGCCTGCTCGGTGTGCGTGCGGTCGTCGCGCGCGGCTTCGAGCGCATCCATCGCTCGAACTTGGTCGGCATGGGCGTCTTGCCGTGCGAGCTGCCGCAGGGTATCTCCGCGCAAACGCTCGCGCTCGACGGCACGGAGCGCTACAGCATCACGTTGAACGGTCCGCTCGGACCTCGTCAATCCGCGGTTCTCGGCATTGAACGTCGCGACGGCCGCACGGAGACGGTGCCGCTGCTGATGCGCATCGACACGGCGATCGAAGCCGCCTATTTCACCGCCGGTGGCATCCTCCCCTACGTGCTCGCGCAGCTGCTCGAGCGCTCGGAGACGCGGGGGTGAGCTGGAGCAAGCTTCGAATCTATACCATCGGTCACTCCACGCGCTCCGTCGACGAGCTCGTCGCGCTGCTTCGCGCCTTCGACGTCACGCTGCTGGCCGACATCCGCACCATCCCGCGCTCGCGCCAAAATCCGCAGTTCAACGCCGACGCGCTGCGCTCGGCGCTGCGCGCGCGAAAGATTCGCTATCTCCACTTACCCGAGCTCGGAGGTCTGCGCCGCCCGCGCAAAGACTCGCTCAACGCCGGCTGGCACAACGCGAGCTTTCGCGGCTACGCCGACTACATGCAGACGAAAGAGTTCGAGGCTGGGCTCGCGAAGTTGCGCGCGCTCGCCGCACAGCGCCGGCTGGCCCTGATGTGCGCGGAGGCCGTCCCGTGGCGCTGTCACCGCTCGCTCGTCGCGGACGCGCTGACCGTTCGCGGAGCGCGGGTCGAGCACATCACCGGTAGCACCCAGCGAGCGAGCCCGCACCGCATCACGCGCTTTGCCCGCGTGGACGGCGCCCGCGTCACGTATCCGAGCGACAGCGCTGGGCGGCTCGCGACGCGAGGCCCGTTTCATTTCGAGGCCACGGTGCGCGCGCTGCAGCGCCGTCCGACGAACCTGGTAGACGTGTGGGAATCAGAGAAATACCGGCGAGTGCTCAGGCTGGGCGCCGGCCTCGGCCTCGTGCAGGTGACAAACCGTGGGACGCTAGACCGTCCCGAGCTGAGCTTCGAGCTGCTCCACGGCGAGCTCCCCACGGACGAGCGGCCAACGCTCGAAGCGACGCTGCGGAGAGTGCTCGGCCTCGACGTCGACCCGCGCCTCCTCGAGCGCGCGACGCAAGCCGAAGCCCGGCTCGCGCCCACCGCGCTCGCGCTGCGCGGCATGCGGCCGCCACGCTTCGCCGCGCTGTTCGACGCCTTCGCCAGCGTGGTGCCGTTTCAGCAGGTGAGCTTGGACGCCGGCGTCGCCACCGTCAATCGGCTCGTCGAGCGCTTCGGTCGCTCGCTCCAGCACGAAGGGCGCACGTGGTACGCCTTCCCCAGCGCGGAGGTCATCGCGGACGCGCGCGTCGACAGCGTCGCCCGTTGCGGAATGAGTCGTCGCAAGGCGGAGACGATTCGCCGCGCCGCCCGCGCCATCGCCGCGGGCGAGCTCACTGAGAGTCGGCTGGCTCGCGTGAGCAGTGACGAGGCGATCGAGCTCCTTTGCGAGCTTCCGGGCATCGGGCCGTGGAGCGCGGCGCTGATCCTGCTGCGCGGCCTCGGCCGGCTGGAGGTGTTTCCTGCCGGCGACGTCGGCGTCCTGCGCGGGCTCGGCGCGCTGCTGCGTCTGCGCTCCGAAGCATCACTGCTGCGGGTTGCCGAGCGCTGCGGAGAGCAGCGCGGCTACCTTTACTTCTGCTCACTCGGCGCCGCGCTGCTCGCTCGCGGTCTCATCCACCCGGCCCCAGCGGTAGAGGCCAAAAAGCGGCTGAGCCGGCGCTAAAACTATAACAAAAGCTGCAAAGGGTTCTCGATCAGCGTGCGCAAGAGCGCCAGCCACTCCGCGCCCACGGCGCCGTCGACGACGCGGTGATCGCAGGAGAGCGTCAGCTTCAGCGTGCGGCCGGGGACAACCGCTCCAGCGCGGACCACGGGCTCCTCCCTCACCGCGCCGATCGCCAAGATGGCGCCCTCCGGCGGGTTGATCACGGCCGCGAACTCCGTGATGCCGTACATGCCGAGGTTCGAGACAGAGAAGGTCCCGCCGCTCATCTCTTCGGGCTTCAGCTTGCGCGCGCGGGCTCGCGCCGCGAGCTCCTTCACCTCCGAGGCGATTTCCAGCACACCTTTGTGATCGGCGTCGCGCACGACGGGGGTGACGAGGCCGTCCGGGACCGCCACCGCGACGGAGACATCCACCACCTGGTGATACCAGATGGAGTCGTTCTGAAACGAGGCGTTCACCGCCGGCGAGCGGCGCAGCGCGCGCGCGCACGCGCAGATCAAAAGGTCGTTCAGCGAGACCTTGTCGCCCTGCTTCTCCAGGCTTCGATTCAGCTCCTGCCGCGCTTGCATCAGCGGCTCGGCGTCGACCTCGATGCTCAGATAAAAATGCGGGATCGTCTGCTTCGACTCCAGCAGCCGCCGCGCGATGGTGCGGCGCATGGGCGTGAGCGGGACGACGCGCGGCGGCGGTCTGCCCGTCAGCGCCGCGTCGGGCGGCGCCGTCGTGGCCGCGCGCTGCGGTGCTTGCCCGGCGTTTTGTGCCGCGAGCAGCTCGTCGAAATCGCGCAGGATGATGCGCCCGCCGGGGCCGGAGCCGTGCTTGCCGCGAAGATCCATGGCGTGCTCGCGCGCCATGCGGCGCATGGCGGGCGACGCGAGGATTCGCCCCTGCTCGGCGGGGCCGCTGGCGGGCTGCTCTGCGCCGACGTTCGACGGGCGCGGCGCGTCTGCGGCGGGCGGCGCGGCGGCGGGTGGCGCGGCGGCGGCCGGCGCGGCGGCCGGCTGCGTCACCGTCTCCGTCTTTGCGGCAGCAGCCGGCGCTCGTTGATCGGTCGGCGCGCTCGGCTGGAGCAGCGCGCTGATGTCGTCCCCGCGAGCACCGATGATCGCGACGGGCGCGTCTGGCGACAACGTGGTGCCCTCCGGCGCCAAGATCTTCAGCAGCACACCGGCGTCGAAGGAGCGCCACTCCATCGTGGCTTTGTCGGTCTCGATCTCCGCGATCAGGTCGTCGACGGCGATGTCCTCGCCTTCGCGCTTGACCCAGCGCGAGACGGTACCTTCCTCCATCGTCGGCGACAGCTTCGGCATTCCTACGATTTTCGCCATCAGCGTTGCTCCTGCGATGCCTGCGGGCGGTTCAGATACAGCACCTCGTGCAGCGCCGAGCGCACACGCTCCGCGGTCACGAGCACCTCGTCTTCCAGGTTGGCGGCGTAGGGCATCGGCACGTCCAGGTTCGATACCCGCAGCACGGGCGCGTCCAAGTAGTCGAACGCCTCACGCTGGATGCGGTCGACGAGCTCTGCGCCGGGACCTCCGTACGACCAGTGCTCGTGCACCACCACGCAGCGGTTGGTCTTGCGCACGCTCGCGACGATCGTGTCACTGTCCAACGGTCGCAACGTTCGCGGATCGATGACCTCGATTTCGATGCCTTCCTTCGCGAGCTCTTCGGCGACCGTCATGACGGTGCGCAGGGGGCGTCCGTACGTCACCACGGTCGCGTGCCTGCCCTCGCGCACGAGCGCGGCGCGACCGAACGGAATGAGCTCCTCGACGCCCTCATCCGGCACCTCGCCCTTGAGCCCGTAGAGCGTCTCGCCCTCCAGGAACACGACCGGGTTATCGTCGCGGATCGCGGTCTTCAGCAGACCCTTCGCGTCGCGCGGCGTGGACGGGTAGACGACGTACAGGCCCGGAACGTTGCAGTAGAACGGATCCACTGCGTGGCTATGTTGCGCGCCGACTTGCCGCGCCGAGGCGTTGGGTCCGCGAAACACCGCCGGCACCCGGAACTGGCCGGCGCTCATTTGATGAATCTTGGCGGCGCCGTTCACGATTTGGTCGAAGGCCACCAGTGAAAAGTTGAAGGTCATGAACTCGACGATGGGTCGCAGGCCGGCCATCGCCGCACCCACGGCCAGCCCGGCAAAGCCCGCCTCCGCGATCGGCGCGTCGACCACGCGGCGCTCGCCGAAGCGCTCCAGCAGCCCCTGCGTAACCTTGTAGGCGCCCTGGTAATGCCCGACCTCCTCGCCGATGATGAACACGCGCTCATCGCGCTCCATCTCCTCGATCATGGCTTCCCGCAGCGCGTCTCGATATCGGATTTGCCTCATTGTGCTCGCTCCTCAGCGGCTGGCGACGACGCATAGACGAACTCAGTGATGCTGCTGCGCTGCGCCGGGGGGCTCTGCTCGGCGAACTTCACCGCCTCGGCGACCTCGGCGTCGACCTCCGCCTCGAGCGTCGCGAGTCGCTGCGCGTCGACGCCGGACTCGAGCAGTTGCTTGCGCGTGATCTGGCAGGGATCCGCGCTGCGCTTGAACTCCTCCAGCTCCTCGGCTTTGCGATACGTGCCCGGATCGGACATCGAGTGGCCGCGAAAGCGATACGTCATGATCTCTACCAGCGTCGGTCCCCCTCCCCCGCGCGCGCGGTCCACCGCCGCGCGCAGACGATCGCGCACGACGAGGACGTCGTGGCCATCGAAGCGATCGCTCGCCATGCCATAGCCGGGCGCCTTCAACGTCATGTCGCTGAGCGGCGTGGTTCGGCTGAGCGGCGTGCCCATCGAGTAGCGGTTGTTCTCGACGATGAACACCACCGGCAGCCGCCACAGCCCGGCCAGCGAGAGCCCTTCGTGAAAGCCTCCGATGTTGGTGGCTCCGTCGCCCAGAAAGCACAGCACCACGGCGGCCTCTTGCATGTATCGGATGCGGAACCCGATGCCGGCGGCCAGCGGCACATGCCCGCCCACGATGCCGTGCCCTCCGAAGAAGCGATTCTTCGCGTCGAACAGGTGCATGGAGCCGCCCAGGCCGCGCACGAGCCCCGTATCTTTGCCGAACAGCTCGGCCATGATCGAGCCGAGCGTGGCCCCGCGTGCCGCCGCCACGCCGTGGTCGCGATAGGTCGTGATCACGTAATCGGTCTTTTCGATCGCCGCCTCCGCGCCGACGGCGACGGCCTCCTGCCCGATGTAGAGGTGCAGAAAGCCGCCTATCTTGCCCTGCGAGTACGCGCGCGCCGATTCTTCCTCCAAACGCCGGATGCGAAGCATGGCGCGGTACAGCTGTTCTAGCGATTCGTTCATTGGACCTCGAGTTGTGTCGAAGGCGAGCGACCGTCACGGATGCGGCGCGTCAAGCCCGCGCGCGCAGCAGCAACGAGTGAAGCATGGCGATGAAGACCGCGAGCCAGGCGGCTAGCGCAGCATAGATGAAGTATGCCGGAATGACGGCCAAGAACGGAAGCCTGGCCGCTTCAGCGAGGCGCGCGGTGCACACCGTATACATGCCGAGGGGAAAGACCATACCCCAGTATTGCGGGTCATAGCGCACGGGGTAGCGGCGGACCGCGTGCCTCCAGAGCCCCAGGATGACGAGCAACGGGATCCACCAGGTGGCCGTCGCCCAGAAGAAGAGCGTAAAACCGGTGAGGAACGGTCGCAGCAGCGTGAGCAGGTCGGAGCCGTGGCTGGCCAGCAGCAGCGCCGAGCCTGCCAGGGTGGTGATCGCGACCGCGCCCATGTTGATCCAGTACGGCGGAGTGAGCAGCGCCATCGTCATCGGCACGAACGTGAAGCGGTAGAAGATGAGCGTGATGATGGTGAGGTACAGCATGGCGCCGAGCAAGTACATGCAGAGCGCGAAGAACAGCACGACCTCGCTGGTCGCCTCCTGTAGCGACAGCAACGCGCCGAGCACAGAGAGCGACTGAGTCGCCACGATGGCGAGCAGCCACGCCCCATTGATGCCGTCCTCCAGGGACGGCTTGCGCTCGCGAACCACGACGGCAGTAAAGAAGGCATACATGATCAGGATCCAGGAGCCGATCCCGACCAGCCAGAGCGCGTGCGCCAGCGAGCGCTGCTGCGCCACGACGAGCAGCTGTGTGCCGAGCACGCAGGTCGCAGCGACGAGCGTGAAAAAACCGGGCCCCCGCGCGTGATCGCGCAAATCCTCCAGGACGCTCCGGGGATACAGCACGACGCGCGCGAGGAGCAGGCCGACCAACGTTACGTACGCGAGGACGTTGATCCAGAGCAGCGTCGCGGCGATCCAACGCTGGCCCGCGAGCTGGGCCGCGATGGACACGATGCCGGTGGCCATCACCAACGCGAAGTAGCCGGGGAAAAGCCGCTCCACGGCCTGCGCGAGGGGCCGCGACGCGGTGGCTGCCTCGCCGTCGCGCATCACTCGATCCGATACAGGTATCTCAGCAGCCCGATGTTGAGCCCGAGGCAGAGCAAGCTGACGACCGCCGCCGGCACCGCGATGGCTCGGTCGCCGCCGAGGAACGCGTTGACCGACGCCGTCAGCAGCCACAGCTGAAGCGTCACGATGAGCACCGCGAACACCAGCATCGCGTTGACGATGCCGAGGCGTTGGCCGCGGCCGAGCTTCGGCTTTCGCGTCATCCCGCGCCTTCTTCGGTGCCCGCCGCGTACACCGTGTCCTGCTGCACCTCCAGCAACACGCGCGGCAGCCGGCGCTGCGGGGGCCCAGCGATGGGCATGCCCGTCCTGAGATCGAACCAACCGTTGTGACACGGGCAGTGCAGCTTGCCTTGCGCGACGACGGGCACCACGGGGCACTGCAGGTGGGTGCACTGCTGATCGTAGGCCACGAAATCACGCTCGCCCATGCGGACCAAGAGCCGCGGCGGGCTGTCCGCCGGATAGTTGAACGTCTTGGCGCCGCCGACCGGCAGCTCGTCCACCGTCGCCACCGGCACGCGCTCCGTTCGCGGCGCGCGACGCCCGAACAGCTTCTCGTAGACGAGCCAGAGCTGTCCGACGGCGAACGCGCCGCTCGTCAGCACGATGAACTTCACCAGATCGCGACGAGAGACGTAGTCGTCCTCGTCCGAGTCGATGGGGAAGTCGCGCCGCCAGCGTGGCTGCTTGGAAAAGTGGGCTCGATCCGGCGCGACCGAGCGCCGGCTCAGCGTTGCGTAGTCTTCGCTCACGGGCTCGCGCATGCTTCAACCCTCGCTCTCGAATACCGCATCGAGCACGTCGTGCCCGGTGGATGACTCGTACATCGCGGCGGTCACGTCCACGACCTCACTGCGAGCGTCGCTGGGGACCATCACGTTGACCTTGGTGCGAATCGTCTGGCGGCCGAACTGGAAGGTGTTCACCGGCTTCGCGCGCGGACGCAGCTTCGCCATCTCCGCGCGCGTCCCGAACGCCAGCGCCTGGCTAGGGCAGACGGAGGCGCACATCGGCTTGAGCCCGATGGACGTGCGGTCGTAACACATGTCGCATTTCATCATCAGATTCATGCGGGTGTTCATCTTCGGCACGCCGAACGGGCAGGCCAAGACGCAGTTGTTGCAGGCGATGCAGCGAGGCTTTCGCGCGCTCTGCACCACGCCGTCGGCCGTCCGCTTGATGGCGTCGGCCGGGCACACCTCGGCGCACGTGGGCGAGTCGCAGTGCATGCAAATCACCGGCAGCGTCTGCGTGGAGCGCGAGCGATCGACGAAGTCGAGCTGGATCATGGATTGCCCCTTGTGCGTGTCGCACTCGGCGCAAGCTTGAATGCACGACTGGCAGCCGATGCAGCGCGCGGCATCGACGAAGAACTCGAGCATTTCCGGGACGGGCATGCGTTGCTCCTACTGCTGAGCCTCGAGGCTGGCAGCGTATTCGGGTGCGGCGTCCGCCTTGTTCACTCGCACCGCACACACCTTGTACTCGGGGATCTTGGAAATCGCGTCCTGCGCGGAGATGGTCAGCTGGTTGACGCTCTTGCGGCCGCCCCAGTGGTACGGGATGAACACGGTATCAGGGCGGATGGTGGTGACGACCGCTGCCCGCAGCGTGCAAGTACCGCGACGGCTCTCCACCGTGGTCCAATCTCCGTCGCGGATGCCGAGACGCTGGGCGAGCTGCGGATGCAGCTCGACGCGCGGCTCCGGGTAGTGATCCACCAACGGACCGATGCGCCGCGTCTGGTTGCCGGTCAGAAACTGACTCACCACGCGACCCGAGGTCAAAATGATGGGATACGCGCTGTCGACGTCCTCCGCCGGTCCAACGTAGGGCGTCAAATTGAAGCGTGCCTTGCCGTCCGGGAAATAGAAGGGACCCGCGCCCTTGGCCACGGGGTTCCACGAGCCGGGCTCGAAGAGCCGCACGGTACCCTGCGGGCCCGTTTCGGGCACGTCTGCGTCTCCCGCCCGGCACGGCCAGAACACGCCCATGTGCTCTTCGATGCCTTCGTAGGTCACGCCGGAGTAGTCGATCACGCCGCCCTTCGACGCGACGCGAAGCTCCTCGAACATCTCCTTGGGACTCTCGAAGGTGAGGCCGCGTTCGCGACCGAGCGCCTTGGCGATGTCTTGGATGATGCGCCAATCCTGGCGCGCCTCGCCCGGGCACTCGACGGCGCGCTGGATGCGGATGATGCGCCCTTCGACCTGGGTCACCGTGCCCTCGTCTTCCTCCTGTAGCGACCCGGGGAGAACCACGTGCGCGTAGCGAGCGGTCTCGCTCATGAAGAAATCGATCGCGGCGAAGAAGTCCAGCTTCTCCAGCGCGGCGCGCACGAAGTTGTTGTCGGGCAAGGACACGACCGGGTTGAAACAGATCGAGAGCAAGCCGCGGATTTCACCCGCGTGCGCCTTGCGCATGATCTCGTAGGCATCGACCCCCGGTTGCGGCAAATCCTCCGGGTTCATGCCCCAGACTTTCGCGACGTACGCGCGATGCTCCGGGTTGCCGAGCTCTCGCCCACCAGGCAGCTGATCACACTTTTGCCCGTGCTCGCGCCCGCCCTGGCCGTTGGCCTGGCCGGTGATCGTCGCGTAGCCCGAGCTCGGCTTTCCGATGCGGCCCGAAGCCAGCACGATGTTGATCGCCCCGAGCACGTTCTGAACGCCGTGGCTGTGATGCTCGATGCCGCGCGCGTGTAAAAGAAAGCTGGTCTTGGCCTGACCCCAGAGCTCCGCGGCTCGGACGATCGCCTTCTCGGCGATGCCGGTCACCTCCGCGGTCTTGCGCGGCGTCCACTCCCGCACCAGCTCTGCCAAGGCGTCGAAGCCGACGGTGTGCCGTGCGATGAAGTCGTGATCGAGCCAGTCGTTGTCGATCATCAGCTTCAAAACGCCGTTGAACAGGGCGACGTCGCGGCCGGGCTTCACCGGCAAGAACAAGTCGCAGGTGCGCGCGAGGGGCGTGATCCTGGGATCGACCACGATGACCTTCGCGCCGTGCTCGCGCGCTTGCCAGATATAGTTCGTGGTGATGGGAGCGCACTCGGCCACGTTAGCGCCGGCCACCCAGAGCACCTCGGCGCCCAGGATGTCACTCCAAGGGTTCGCGGCGCGGTCCACGCCGAACGCCTTCTTGTTGCCGGCGCCGGCGCTCACCATGCAAAGACGGCCGTTGTAATCGATGTTGGAAGTACGCAGACACATATGGGCGAACTTGCCCATCAGGTACGTCTTCTCGGTGGTCAGGCTGGCGCCCGAGAGCAGCGCGAAGGCGTTCGGCCCGTGTTCGCGCTGGATGCGCTCGATGGCCTCGGCGAGTCGGCGCACCGCGTCCTCGTACCCGAGCCGGCGGAAGCCGGAGGCAGAGGCCTTGTCTCGCTCATAGGCGTGCAGCAAGCGATCCGGGTGCGCTTGCTGCAAGTAGCGTTTCACCCCTTTGGGGCAGAGCATGCCGCGGTTGAACGGGAACTCGTACCAGGGCTCGACGCCGATGATCGTGTTCTCCTTCACCTTCAGCTGCATCCCGCATTGCTGGCCGCAGAAGCAGCAGTGCGTCTTCACGAGCTTGTCGGGCACCACTCCGCTGTCGGTGCGGAGGTCGTCAGCGTAGGCGCGAGTCGGCCCGAACTCGCGGATGGTGTCGAGCTCCAAGCCAGGAGTGGGCAACGTCGTCATGGGTGAAAATTCTCCGCGTCTTCCGTGTCGAGCGGGCCCTCGCCGCGCCCGGCGTTGACGTAGCGGGGAGCGGGCAGCGGACCGTTGCCGCCTGGCAACGGCGCGCCACCTCGGACTCCACGCCAGAGTAGGCTCTGCGCGATGCCATACGATACGCGCCGGCAAGGCGGGCACACCCATTGGTAGTGCTCGGCCTCGCTATGCGGAATGTCATAGCGATAGCCGAGCTCGCGCTCGACCTGAATCAGATCCAGCACGTGCATGCGGGAGCTGAAGGCGTGCCCGCAGCGCCGACAGAGCGCCGGCTCGCCGGAGCGCCCCATGTCCTTGTAAAAGCTGACGCCGAGCTGCGCGGGCCGCTGAAAAATATGAAAAAACTTCCCGAACGGCAGCCAGATGAAGGTGCCGATCACCGTCAGCGCGTGCAGGATGGAAATGAAGGTGAAGCCATAGCCCTTCATCCAAGTGTAGCTCGCTGTCAGCATCAGCCCGGTCAGGCTCACCGCGAACAGCAGGATGAGGGGCATGAAATCTTCCGCGAAGCGCTGGACGGCTCCGGCGCCCTCGTCGCGCATGCGCCGGCGCATCGCCAGCAGCACGCCGGCGATGACCAAGAACGAGGCCCACACCAGGCCGTGAAATAGGAAGAAAGCCAGCGCCGACTCGTGCGGAAAGCGGAACGTGGAGAACCCGAAGACCACCGCCTCGTACTGGCTGAGGTCGCCCGGCACCGGGCTGAAGTGCAGCCAGCCGAAGACGAGCGGGAACGTGATCGCCACCGCCAAAACGCACCCCCACATGATCAACAGGTGCGTCAGCCCGCGCAGCCGAGCGCGCTTCACGATGAAGCGGTTCGCCAGCACGTCCAGGCTGAAGCGCGACAGCCACGCCGCCGCGGAGCGCAGCAGGCCTGGCCGCAGGAACGCCTGCCAGCCCCGCCGCCAGTACAGCGCCGTCGGCGGCCGCGACAGCCACATCGAGTAGCGGTACGTCAGCCCGAACGTCGCGAACAGCACCGAAAACGTGTAAGCGACGAGCGCCGCGTCGAAATGCTCGAGCCGGCGGGAACCGACCAAGATCAAACCACCCAGGATTGCGGTTGCCAGCACCCCGCGCCGCACCGCTCGCGCCGTATCACGCTCCACGCCGGCCCTCCTTCACTGGCGCAAACGCCCCTAGAAACCCGCATATATTCGGCATATTCCGCCACTCAGCAGCAGACGCGCGTGTGGTCATCGGCCACGGGCGAGGCTACTCCGCCGCGCACCGAAACGTAAGCGCGAACGCGCGACGCCACCCGCTCGGGCCGACTAACGTTACGTAATATCGAGGGGCGTGAACCTTCGCGACAGCGGGACCGTGGCGCTTTGGTCCGTCTTCGCGCTCAACGCTGCCGGCGGCCCAGCGACCGCCGGCGCGTTCGCCCGGCGCGAGAAGCGCTAGCTGGAGCTAGCAGGCTCGTAGTTCAGGTTCGGCCCGAGCCAGCGCTCGACTTCGGCTAGCGTCATGCCCTTGCGCGCCTGGTAGTCGAGCACCTGATCGCGGTCGATCTTCCCGAGGCCGAAGTATTGCGAACGGGGGTGCGCGAAGTAGAGGCCGCTCACGCTCGAGCCCGGCCACATCGCGAACGACTCGGTGAGCTTGATGCCGGTGTTCTTCTCCACGTCGAGCAGCTTCCACAACGTGGCCTTCTCGGTGTGATCGGGGCAGGCGGGGTAGCCGGCGGCCGGGCGAATGCCGCGGTACTTTTCTTGGATCAGCTGCTCGTTGTCGAGCCCTTCGTCGCGACCGTAGCCCCACTCGATGCGCGCTCGCTTGTGCAAGCACTCGGCGAACGCCTCCGCCAGGCGATCGGCCAGCGCCTCGGCCATGATCGCGTTGTAGTCGTCGTGCTCGGCGCGGAACTTCTCGCACAGCTCTTTCAAGCCAATGCCGCTGGTCACGGCGAACCCGCCGACATAGTCGAGCAGCCCGCTCTCACGCGGCGCGACGAAATCGGCGAGGCAGAAGTTCGGCTCGCTGCCGCGATCCAGCTGCTGACGTAAGAAGTGCAGCCGCTCGACCACGCTACTGCGCGCCTCGTCGCTGTACAGCTCGACGTCGTCCCCCTGCGCGTTGGCGGGGAAGAAGCCGTAGACGGCCCTGGCCGTGAGCAGCTTCTGCTCCACGATGCGGTCGAGCAGCGCGTTGGCCTCGGCGAACAGCTGGCGCGCCTGCTGGCCGTACTTCTCGTGCTCGAAAATGCGCGGATAGACGCCCTTGAGCTCCCAGGTGTGAAAGAACGGCGACCAGTCGATGAACTCGCGCAGCGTCGCGAGCGAAAACTCATTCAGCACGCGGACGCCGGTGAACTCCGGCTTGGCGATGTCCTCCTGTTTCCAGGTGATGGGCGTGCGGTGCTTGCGGGCGTCTTCCAGGGAGCGGAGCTTGTGCTTCGGGCCCCGGTGCATGCTGCGGAGCTTCTCGTACTCGAGGCGGTGCTGCTCGATGAAGCCCGCCCGCTGCTCGTCGCTGAGCAAGCTCGTGGTAACCGGCACCGCGCGGCTGGCGTCGAGCACGTGCACCACCGGCTGGCTGTAGTGCGGCGCGATCTTCACGGCCGTGTGCGCCTTGCTGGTCGTGGCGCCGCCGATCAAGAGCGGCAGCTTGAAGCCTTGGCGCTCCATCTCGCGCGCGACGTGCGCCATCTCGTCGAGCGAGGGCGTGATGAGGCCGCTCAAGCCGATCACGTCTGCTTGCTCTTGCTTGGCGCGCTCCAAGATCTTCTCACAGGGCACCATCACGCCCATGTCGATGACCTCGTAGTTGTTGCAAGCCAGCACGACGCCGACGATGTTCTTGCCGATGTCGTGGACGTCGCCCTTGACGGTGGCCAGCACGATTTTGCCTTGCGTGCGCACGACCTCGCCGGCGGCCGCGCGCTCGGCCTTCTCGGCCTCCATGAAGGGCGTGAGGTAGGCGACCGCTTTCTTCATGACGCGCGCCGACTTGACGACCTGTGGTAGGAACATTTTCCCGGCGCCGAACAGATCGCCCACGATGCTCATGCCGTCCATCAACGGGCCTTCGATCACGGCCAGCGGGCGGCCGAGCTCCTGGCGCGCCTCCTCGGTGTCCGCGTCGATGTAGGCGTCGATGCCCTTCACCAACGCGTGAGAGAGCCGCTCCCGCACGCTGCCCTTGCGCCACTCCTCTTCCTTCTTCTCGCTGACTTGCTGCCCGCCGCCGGCCTGCTTCAGCTTCTCGCCGAAATCCACGAGGCGCTCGGTGGCGTCGGGGCGTCGGTTGAGCAGCACGTCCTCGACCAGCTCCTTCAGCTCGGGCTCGATCTCCTCGTACACCTCGAGCATGCCGGCGTTCACGATGCCCATGTCCATGCCGGCCTTGATGGCGTGGAACAAGAACGCCGAGTGCATCGCCTCGCGCACGGGGTTGTTGCCGCGGAAGCTGAACGAGATGTTGGAGACGCCGCCGCTCACCTTGGCGTGAGGTAGGTTCTCCTTGATCCAGCGCGTAGCGCGGATGAAATCGACGGCGTAGTTGTTGTGCTCCTCCATGCCCGTGGCAACGGTGAGGATGTTGGGGTCGAAGATGATGTCTTCCGGCGGGAAGCCGATGTCGTCCACGAGGATGCGGTAGGCGCGCTCGCAGATGCGGATCTTGTCCTCGTAAGTCGCGGCCTGCCCTTGCTCGTCGAAGGCCATCACCACCACGGCGGCGCCGTAGCGGCGCACGGTGGCGGCGTTCTCGCGGAACTTGTCCTCTCCCTCTTTGAGCGAGATCGAGTTCACGATGCCCTTGCCCTGCAAGCACTTCAGCCCAGCCTCGATCACCTCCCATTTGGAGGAGTCGACCATGAAGGGGACCTTGGCCACCTCCGGCTCGCTGGCGAGCAGCGACAGAAAGCGCGACATGGCGGCGACGCCGTCGATCATGCCCTCGTCCATGCAGATATCGATCACGTTCGCGCCGTTCTCGACCTGCTGCCGCGCGATGCTCACGGCCTCTTGATACTTGCCCTCTTTGATCAGCTTCGCGAACTTCGGCGAGCCGGCGACGTTGGTGCGCTCGCCGATCATCATGTAGACGCCGGGTTGCTGCGTGAAGGGCTGCGAGCCGGACAGCCGCAACGGGCGCTCCTCGGCGCGGGCGCTGGCGGCTCGACCCGCGGGGCGCTCGGGCAGCGGACGCGGCGGCTTGCCGACCAGCGCCTTGGCGATGGCGGCGATGTGCTCCGGCGTGTTGCCGCAACACCCGCCGGCGATATTGATCACGCCGCGCGCCGCGAAGTCCGAGAGGAAGCGCGCCATGTCGGGCGGCTCGAGATCGAAGCCCGTCACTGACAGCGGGTTGGGCAGACCGGCGTTCGGGTAACAAGAGATGGCGGCGCCGGATTTTGCCGAGAGCTCCTCCAAGAACGGATACATCAGATCCGGGCCCAGCGAGCAGTTCAAGCCCACGGACAGCGGCTGGACGTGCTCGACGGCGTTCCAGAACGCCTCCACCGTCTGCGCCGAAATCATCGTCTCGCCGCCGCGGCCGACCGCGGCCGAGATCATGATCGGCAGCTGCTTCTTCTGCTCGGCGAGCACCTCTTGCACGGCGATCAGCGCGGCCTTCGCGTTCAGCGAATCGAAGATGGTCTCCACCAACAGCAGGTCCACGCCGCCGGCGAGCAGCGCGCGAATTTGCTGTACGTAGGCGGCCTTGACCTGATCGAACGTGATGACGCGAAAGCCGGGATCGTCCGCGTCCGGTGAGTTCGAGAGCGACACCGTGAGCGGCCCGATGGCGCCGGCGACGAAGCGCTGGCGGTCGTCGCTGTTCGCGACGCGATCGGCCCACTCGCGGCACTGCCGCGCGGACTGCTCGTTGATCTCCCAGGCGAGCTCGCCGAGCGTGCGGTCCTCGATGATCTTCTGATAAAATTCCGGATCTTTGCGCCCGCCGTGCTCGCGCGGATCGTCGACGAAGAACTCGCTCTGCGTGATGGTGGTGGCGCCGAAGGTGTTGGTCTCGATGATGTCGGCGCCGGCCTCCAAGAAGCGCCTGTGGATGTCGCAGATCATCTTCGGCTGCGTCAGCGAGAACAGATCGCCGTTGTTCAGCAAATCCTTGCCGGCGTTCTTGAAGCGCTCGCCGCGGATGTCTGCCTCCTTCATGCCGTAGGTGCGGATGGTGGTCCCCATCGCGCCGTCGATGATCGCGATGCGGTTCTGAAGCAGCTTTTGCAGAGGATGGAGGTGGGTCATCAGCTGTCCGTTCGGCGTTGATCGTCGCGCTGCGCGACGAGTTTGGCGGGTGGTTTCTCTGCTATGGCGAGCACCACCGCGAGGTGCGGTTTCTTGATTTCGCGGCACGCCACTTCGGCGGTCACGACGTCCAGGCCCGCGCGCGTGAGCAAGGAGCGCACGGCGCGCGGCGAGAATCCAGGGTGGCGCTCGCCGTAGCGCTGCGTCACCTCGAGCTGCTTGTGCTCGTCCAAGCAGAGCAGCACGAGCCGCCCCGAGGGGCGCAGCACGCGCGCGCACTCGGCCAGCGCGCGCGCGGGCTGCTCGGCGTAGGTCAGCGTGTGAAACACCAACACCGAGTCGAAAGAAGCGGGAGCGAAGGGCAGCTCGTGCACGTCGGCCAAGCGAGTTTGCACGTGGCGCTGCTTCTTTAATAGCTCTTCGGCGAGCGCGATCATCTTCGGGTTCTTGTCGACGCAGGTGAGCGAGCGACAGTACGGCGCGATGGTGCTCGCTGCCGCGCCATCACCGGAGCCCACGTCGAGCACGTCACCGAGGCGCAGCAAGCCCGCCACACCGACGGCCAGCGAGTGCCAGGTGCGGCCCGGCGAATAGTCGCGCTCGAGCGCGTCCGCCGCCGACTCCGGCAGCCCGCCACGCCGCTCCGCCTCGAGCTCCAAAAGCCGTGCCTGATCACCCTCGAGGGTTGGATCACCCGAGGCGGCCACCTCGTCCAGAAACGCCTTTGCGGTCGCGGGTAAGCCGTCGAGCGCCAGCGTGTAGAAGGACTGCGCGCCCTGGCGGCGATCGTGGACGAAGCCGGCCTCCCGTAAGCGGCCGAGGTGGGTCGAGACCCGGGACTGCGCGATACCGGTCACACGCACCAGGTCCGTCACGCAGAGCTCGCGCTCGCGCAGCAGCGCGCACAAACGGATCCGGCTCTCGTCTCCGAGGACGTTGAGCGTGTCGACGTAGCGCGCGAGAGCCATCCTTTTATCGCGATTAACGGATAATAGGCTCCTTTCGGCCGGCGTCAACCACTGCGGCGATTTTCGGCACGCCGCGCGCCTTCAAAGCGGCGCGCGGCGCTACTTGGGGATCTGCTCTTCGGTCTTGCAGGCGGAGCTGCAGCCGTCTCCGTTCTTGTTGTTGCCGTCGTCGCACTGTTCGTACTGGCTCTGCAGGCGGCCGTCGCCGCAGTACGGGCCGTACACGCAGCCCGGCGCGCACTTGCCGTAGCCGCCGGTGTTCTTGCCGTCACCGTCGTCGCATTGCTCGCGGAACGCGCTCTGCGTCACGCCGTCGCCGCAGCGCGGACCGAGCTTGCACGAGGGCCCGCACTCGCCGTAGCCCCCGTCGTTCACGCCGTCGTCACACTCTTCGCCGGGCGGCTGCACGACCTTGTCACCGCACTGCGCGCCGAGCCGGCAGTTGCCGCAATTGGGATCGCTCGGGTCGTCGCATTCTTCGCCCCACTCCGGCTGCACGACGCCGTCGCCGCAGCGCGGGCCGAAGCCTTTGCAGTCCGGCGCGCAGCCCTCGTAGTAGTCGTCGTTGATGCCGTCGTCGCACACCTCGTCGGGGTCGTCGACGACGCCGTCGCCACAATGCGGGCCGAACTGGCACCGCGGATTGCACTCGTTGTAGCCGCCCTTGTTGCCGTCGGGGCCCTCGTCGCACTGCTCGTGCGCGGGCTGAATCACGTGATCGCCGCAGCGCGGGCCGTTCAAGCAGCCGGGCCCGCACTTGCCGTACTCGCCGGTGTTCTTGCCGTCGTCGCACTGCTCGGGCGGGCTCTGCACGCGAGCATCTCCGCACTGCCCGATGGTCCGGCAAGTGCTGCTGCAGTTCGCGCCGCCGTCACAGTCTTCGCCCCACTCCCGCTGAGTGATGCCGTCGCCGCAACGCGGTGGCAGCGTGCAGCCCGTGCCGCAGGTGCCGTAGGTGCCGTCGTTCTTGCCGTCGTCGCAGGCTTCGCCGGCGTCGAGCTGCCCATCCCCGCAGCGCGGGCCCCAGCTGCAGTCCGCCTTGCATTTGCCGTAGGCGCCCGTGGCGTTCGGCCCGTCATCGCACTGCTCCGGTCCGTTGCGCACGCCGTCGCCGCAGCGGTCGTCCCACACGCAGCCGGCCTTGCAGTGCCCGTAACCGCCGGCGTTGATGCCGTCGTCGCACTGCTCGCCCGCGTCGAGCACGCCGTTGCCGCACTTCAGCTGGCAATTCGCGTCACAGTTGGCGCCGCCGTCGCACTGCTCACCCCAGCTCTCCTGCACGCTGCCGTCGCCGCAGCGAGGCGCCGCCTTGCACCCCGGAGCGCAAGTTCCGTAAGAGCCATCGTTCGTGCCGTCGTCGCATTGCTCACCCTTGTCAGGCTGCGGCACGCCGTCGCCGCACGACGGCCCTTTGCGGCAGGAGGTGGTGCAGCCGCCGTAGCCGTCGGCGCTGTTCGCGGCCCCGAGATCACACTCTTCGTAGCCGGCGTCCACCTTGCCGTCGCCGCAGCGCGGGGGCAGCACGCAGCCCGGCGCGCAGGCGTTCGCGCCGACGACGCCCCAGCCGTCGGCGTTGATGCCGTTGTCGCACGCTTCGTTCGCGTCCTTGCGGCCGTCACCGCAGTACGGGCCCAGCGTGCAGCTGCCTTTGGTGCAGCCGTCGTACTCCGGGTTGGTGGTGTTGCTCGCGCCGTCGTCGCACTGCTCGTCGGTGGTCACCACGCCGTCGCCGCACTCCGGACCGCACACGGTCTTGGTCGCGCCGAAGCCTTTGATGGTGAGCTTGAAATTCGAGTACGTGGTGTGACGCTCGGCGTGGAACAGCGCGATCTCGTAGACGCTGCCCTCCACGAGACCAAAGCGCGCGTCGTCCTTCTTCCCGTCGCCGTCGCTGTCCGCGTCGCTCAACGTGACGGAGCCGCTCACGCGCTCATGCACGCCGCCGATGTCCACCGCCAGCTTGCCGCCGATGAAGACCCAAACGTCGTCATCGCCGCGGAAGCTGAGGTTCTCACCGCCCTTGTACTGAAACCAATAGCGAGTCTCGGTGGTAAAGCCGTAGTTGTGCGCGGCGCCGCTCTGATCGTTCGACGTCAGCTCGCGACCCGCCGCGACCAAGCCGAGCCCATCGAGCGGATAGAACGAGCCGTCGCGATCGAAGAGATACGAGCCGTCACTCTGACGGGTCAGCTCGATGGTGCTGCGCAGCGCCATATTCACGCCGGCCACGTCGCGATACCACTGCTTGAAATTCGCGTCGGACGTGGTCATCTGACCGTAAGGACAGGCCGCGCTGATGGCCGTCCCCTGACACACGCCGGTGTACGTCGGCTTGCCGAAATTCGGCCCGACGCTGGCGTCCAGCGCTGGACCGACCAGCTGCTTCGTCGCGTTGATCATGTTTTGCCGAACGAAGGACTCGAAGTCGGCGTGCTTGCTGTTGCCCTGCGTCGGACGGTGATTGAAATCCCGATACACCACCGTGAGCTTCGTGAGGTTGCCAGCGTCGATGGGCACGTCGGCGTCGCAGTGGATGCCCGGGATGTTCTCGAGCTTGCAGCTCGCGCTGCAGCCGTCCCCCGACACGGTGTTGCCGTCATCGCACTCCTCGCTGCTGTCCCCCGGTAGCCGGAAGCCGTCGCCGCAGCGCGTCTTGCAAGCGCCGGTCTTGCAGTCGGGCTCGATGCTGCAGTCTGGCGTGCAGCCGTCCCACCAGTCGTTGTTGCCGTCGTCGCACGGCTCCGTTCCCTCTTTGCCGTTCTTACCGCAAGTCGCGGGGGTGCACTGCGACGGCCCGTCCGCACCGCCGCTGCACACGGTGTCCTCCTCGATGCGGCAGCGGTTGCTGCAGCCGTCGCCGTTGCTGGTATTGCCGTCGTCGCACTGCTCGCTGCCGCGCGTGACGCCGTCGCCGCACACGGTGAAGCAGGGCTTGCCGGCGCGCGCGCAGTAGTAGCCGCTCTCGATCGTCTTGCAGTCTCGGCTGCAGCCGTCGCCGTCCAGCGTATTGCCGTCGTCGCACACCTCGTTGCCGCGCAGCTGGCCGTCGCCGCACACGACCGTGTAGCGACACGAGCTGCCGCCGTTGCGATCCTCACAGGTCCAGTCGGCTTCGACTTTGCACGTCGGCGAGCAGCCGTCCCCTCCGGCGGTGTTGCCGTCGTCGCACGCTTCGCCGGTTTGACGCTTGCCGTCGCCGCAGCGGATCGGGAGCGAGCAGGGCGCGCCGGGCTTCGGGCAAATGTGACCGGACTCGATTTGGCAGCTTTCGCTGCAGCCGTCACCCGCCCGCGTGTTGCCGTCGTCGCACGTCTCCGCGCCGTTGACGCGGCCGTCACCGCACTTTACGAGCTGGATACACGCCGCGCCCGGCGTGGGACACACGAAATTGGGCTCGACGTGGCAGTCACTGCTGCAACCATCGCCCGAGCGCCCGTTGTGATCGTCGCAGCCTTCACCGGGATCGCGCCGCCCGTCGCCGCAGACGATGGTGGAGACGCACGCGCCGCCCGTCGCTGGGCAGCTGTAGTAGGGCTCGCGCTTGCAGTCGCCGCCGCAGCCGTCGCCCCAGGCGCTGTTGCCGTCGTCACAGTCTTCCCCGCGTGCGACCTGCACGTTGCCGTCGCCGCAGCGCTCGTCGCGCGCGCACACGGCGCCGGGTTGCCGGCAAATCCAGCCTGACTCGAGCTTGCATTGCGCGCTGCAGCCGTCGTCGTTCTTCGTGTTACCGTCGTCGCACTCCTCGCCTTCGCTGCGGCGACCGTCTCCGCAGTCGAACTTGGCGGAGCACGCGCCGCCGTCGACCGGGCAGTTGTAGCCAGGGTTTTGCTGACACTGGCTGTTGCAGCCGTCGCCGTCCACGGTGTTGCCGTCGTCGCACTCTTCGAGCCCCTGCACGCGCACGCCGTCGCCGCAGCGCACGGTGGAGATGCACGGCTGGCCCGGCGTCGGGCACTCGAACAGCGGATCCAGCGTGCACACTCCGGAGCACCCATCGCCCCACACGTGCTTGCCGGAGTTGATCAGATCGCCGTCGTCACACTCTTCACCGCGATCACTCTGCAACACGCCGTCGCCGCAATACTCATCGACGACGCAAGCGCTGCCCGGCCTGCGGCAAACATAGCCGCTCTCGATGGCGCAGCTGCTATCGCAGCCGTCGCCGTCGTCGGCGTTACCGTCATCGCACTGCTCGCTGCCGTTGACCCGCCCGTCGCCGCAGCGATAGAGGAGCACGCACGGCTGGCCCGCCTCGCGACAGACATAGCCGGGCTCTTGCGTCACGCAGTCCGCGCTGCAGCCGTCCCCCGCGACGCTGTTGCCATCGTCGCAGAACTCGCCGGGATCGAGCCGTCCGTCGCCGCAGGCGATCGTGCTCTCGCAGCGCAGACCCGGCTCTGGACACTCGAAGAACGGCTCGACCAGGCACAGGCCGGAGCAGCCGTCGCCCGGCAGGCTGTTGCCGTCGTCGCACTCTTCTTCGGCCTGGTTCAGCTCTCCGTCGCCGCAGGCCGGGCCCGACGGCTTCAGCTCGAAGCAGTCGGGGGGAGGCTCAGCCACGTCGCACGGATCATCGTTGGAGGCTGCGCCCTCACCTGTCGCGGCGCCCGTCCCCACGTCGACCGTCGGCCGGCCGCCAGCGTTGGCGTTGCCAGCCGTCGAGCCATTGCCGGCGCCGGCGTCATTGGGACCGTTCTGGCGCGAGACCTCCGGCACGCCGCCGCAGGCAGAAAGAAACAGGGAAGCGACGCCAAGCCAACGATTGAAGTTCATGGATAAGCCAAATCCCCACGAGAAGAAGGCGCCGAAGCGGCGCGAACGCTCGGCCGAGACCGCCCGCGCGCACACGCATCGGTTTACTCGAGAGACGGCGCTCCGAGCGTGGCTAGTTGATAACACAACTTGCCTCGATTCCGGATCAGCGCGTTCGCGCGGGCGAGCTCAGCGGCGGCAAAGCGCTGGGCGCTCACCTCGCCGGAACCGGCTCGCGGCCGAAAATTTCGGTCTCGGCAGCGCAGCGCGTCGACGCCGCGGCGCGTTTTTTTCGCGCGATTTCGAGCAGCCGCCGCTTGAAGCGAGCCGGGCGGAGCGTGGTAGAGTCCGCGCCATGTGGCGTTCCCGACTCGCTCATCTCAGCACTCTCGTGGTCCTCGCTTTGCCGCTGGCCTCCACCGCTTGCGCCGGCAACCAGAATGAAGTCAAACACGCGAACGTGAAGCCCGGCGAGATGCCGGCGGGCGGCGAATGGCCCGGCGTCTACTTCAGCCAGCTCTACGGCTACCTCCACCTCATCACGGACGGGAGCAACGCTAGCGGCGCTTGGCGCACCGCGGCGGGCGATGCGTACGGTGAGATGCACGGTGAGACCGACGGTGATCTCTTCCGCTACGACTGGGTGGAGCGCAAGATCGGTGCGGTCGGCGCGGACACGGAGCGCAAAGGGAAAGGCTACTTCCGCTACACGATCCCGAAGGAGGGCGAAGCCCACGAGATCGTCGGCGAGTGGGGCCTGGGCGACAGCGACGCCGGCAACGCCTGGCGCGCGGTGAAGCAGAAGAACATGCAGCCCGATCCCAAGTCCGTGAAGCCCGACGAGATCGAGGGCCGCGTGCAGGGCGTCGACGCCTGGGACAGCGGTGACAGCGGCGACAGCGGCGACAGCGGCGATAGCGACAAGAAAGACTCCGAAGAGAATTGAGCGCGCCGCCCTCCGCCCGCCAATAAGCAGCCTACTGAAGGATTAGACTCATGCCGGCTGAAGCCGATCGGGGCCTCGAGTTCCGAGAATCTCCGATCTTCGAGCAAGGCGCGCCCGGACGCACCGCGCTCTCCATAGGTCCGCTGGATGTTCCCGCGCTGGACGCGCGCGCGGAGCTCGGCGCGCTGGCTCGACGCTCGCCCGCGGGTTTGCCGGAGTGCAGCGAGCCCGAGGTCGTTCGTCACTTCGTGCGTTTGAGCCGGAAGAACTTCAGCATCGACACTCAGTTCTATCCGCTGGGCTCGTGCACCATGAAGCACAACCCGAAGGTGAACGAGTGGGCAGCGCGGCTCGACGGCTTCGCCTCGCTTCACCCCGAGCTGCCCGATCACCTCATGCAGGGCGCGCTCGAGCTGATGTTCCGGCTCGAGAAGCTGCTCGCCGAAATCGTGGGGATGGACGCGGTGAGCATGCAGCCGGCCGCCGGCGCGCAAGGCGAGCTCACCGGGCTGATGATGATCCGCGCCTGTCATCACGCCGAGGGTCGCGCGCCGATGAAGGTGTTCATCCCGGACAGCGCGCACGGCACCAATCCGGCGAGCTGCGCGCTCAACGGCTTCGAGGCCGTCGCCTTCCCCGCTGGCTCCGCCGGCGTCGTCGAGCCCGAGACGTTGGCGCGCGCGCTGGACGCCGCCCCCGGCCAAGTCGCCGCCTTGATGATGACGAACCCGAACACGCTCGGGTTGTACGAGCAATCGATGCCGCTCTTGGCGGAGCTGGTGCACGCGCGCGGCGGGCTCGTTTACGGAGACGGCGCGAACCTCAACGCCGTGCTCGGCCGCGCTCGGCCGGGGGACGCCGGCGTGGACGTGATGCAGTTCAACCTGCACAAGACCTTCACGACGCCGCACGGCGGTGGCGGCCCCGGCTCCGGCCCGGTCGCGTTCAAGCGGCGCCTCGAGCCCTTCCGGCCGGTGCCCATCGTCGAGCGTGACGGCGAGCAGTATCGCTTGCGCCGGGAACGGGCGGGCAGCGTGGGCCGCGTGCGCTCCTTCTTCGGCAACTTCGGGATGATGGTGCGCGCGTACACCTACATCCGCGAGCTCGGTCCGGAAGGCTTGAAGCGCGTGAGCGAAATGGCGGTGTTGAACGCCAATTACGTCGCGACGCGGCTGCGCCAGCACCTACCGCTCGCGTACGAGACCCCGCCGCTGCACGAAGCCGTGTTCACCGATAAAGATCTCGAGGCGCGCACCGGAGTAAAGACACTCGATCTCGCCAAGCGCCTGATCGACTACGGCTTTCATCCGCCGACGGTGTACTTCCCGTTGGTCGTTCGCGGCGCGTTGATGGTCGAGCCCACCGAAACCGAGAGCAAGCAAACGCTGGATGCGTTCGTCGACGCCGTCGCCGCGATTCTGGTGGAAGCGGAGCAAGATCCAGGGCTGCTCAAGAAGGCGCCGCTGCTGACCCAGCTCGGTCGCTTGGATGAGGCGCGCGCGGCCCGCAAACCGCGACTCCGCTGGAGCGCGGAGCGTACGGTAGAGAGCAGCGAGCCCGTCCAACAGTAGCCACGACCCGTAGCGCTGTTCCCTCAAGGCGTACCGTCAGGGAGGAATTCGTGCACGCGGAGCACGCGGAGGGAGAATACTCCCTTCGCGTTTCCGTATATTCTGGGACACCTTTGGAGGATATCGCCATGCGTTCACTTTGGTTCGTCTCAGCAATCTCGTTGCTCACCCTTGCAGCCGCAGCTGGATGCGGCGGGGACGATGGCGACAGTGACAAGGGCAGCGGCGCTACGGGAGGCGCGAGCGCGGGCACCGGGGGCTCGAGCCAAGGCAACACGGGCGGCTCGGTGAGCTCG
The DNA here is from genome assembly GCA_966250485.1 of uncultured Sorangium sp. Lineage (GTDB taxonomy): Bacteria > Myxococcota_A > Polyangia > Polyangiales > Polyangiaceae > PMG-095. Next base: position 182,139 of record CBINHN010000001.1, read on the forward strand.
GGTCTGCCGGACTCGGCGGTCATCGGCGCGCTGCCCCCCGATCAGCTGGACGCTTTCTGCAAAGAGCTGGCGCCCGCCGAAGTCCAGGCGCAATTGAACGACTTCTTGTGCCGCTACACGGCTCTTTTTACGGCCGCTTTCACCAGCACCGACGAGCAAGCGCGAGCAGCCTGTCAGGGCGCCTACGATCAGTGCGTGGCCACGCCGAGCACGAGCACGGCGGAGTGTACGGAACCGCGTCCGGACTGCACCGCGACGGTCGGTGAGGCGCGCGCATGTCTCGCCGAGTTGCCGAGTGTCATCAGCGCGGTGAACTCGGCGTTGCCCGCGTGTAAGGATCTCACGCGCGATAAGCTCGAAGCTCTCGATCCCTCGCCGCCGGACGCCCCCGCCTGCACGACGTTCCAAGAGAAGTGCAAGGGCATCGTCAACGCCGGCACGACGCTCTGAATTGCCGACGCGCTGCGCTCCACCAAGCTGACAGCGCCGCCCCGCTTCGCGGGAGTGACACAACGCAAATGCCCCGCTGCTCAGCGGCGGGGCTCAGACTTGCCGTCTTCGTTTTCGACCCGCTGCGACGAGGGCGGCTCCTCCGGGAGCCGCTCTCCGCTGTCCGGGATCACGCCGGCGAGTATCAAAACAGCACGCATGTACAGCCGCGCGGCGCTGCGGTGCTGACCGCTCTCCTCCGCGTCGCGGGCCACTTCCGCGACCCTTTTAGCCGTACGAATCGAGCGGTCACTCACGTTATGATTCGGGCTGCAAGCCGTATGCCGTTACAGCCATAGCAGCGCTGTGAAATGGTGCGGCAAGGTCCGTGACCGGCGTTCAGCGCGCGCTAGCGCGATTGTCGCTCGCTGCCGCCGAGCGCATAGCGAACGAACAAGTACGACGCGTGCTGATGGACGCTGCGCAACGTGACTGCGGCGCGCCCCAGGTCGAGCCCTTCCGCGAGCGACTTGCGGCCGTCGCCCGGAAAGCGACCGAACAGCGTCGGGGCCACGGTGAGAAACAGCTCGTCCACGACTTGGTCGGCGAGCAACTGAGCGAAGAGCGCGGGCCCGCCTTCGCTGAGCAAGAGCCCCGAGCGCGGTCTACCTAGCGCGCCGAGCACCTCCGCGAGCGCCAGCCTCGCCGTGGGCAGCGCGAGCAAGCGAGTGGAGCCTGGCACCCGCGGACGCAAGCGAGCTTCACCCTCTGGAGTTGTAACGATCCAGGCCTCGGGGATCGCGGGGCCGCTGACATCGAGCTCCCCCGAGCCGCTGACGAGCACGAGCTGGGGCCGCGCAGCGAGCCCGAGCCGCGCTCGGAGTTGGGCGAACAGCGCCGCAGCAGGTGGGTAGATGGCCGCGGCGTCGAACTGTGCGCGCGCCGCCTTGCGAAAGGTCCCGGCGCCGACGACGAGCATCCCCGCGCAGGCGCGGAGCAGGCCCATCACGAAGCGATCCGCCGGGTTCTTGCCGCTGACGATGGCGCCTGACTCCTGCTCCGCGGGCAACGCGACGACACCGTCGACGGAGCTCACGAAATTGGCGACGGCGCTGCCGGGCAGCAGCCTTAGCCCGCTGCCATAAACCGCGGCCAGCGCGGGGGACAACAGTGACACCGGCAGCCCGGGCTGCTCGAAGAGCAGCTGCAGCGGCTGGCCGCCAGGGAGCACGCGCTCGTCCTCGAGCGTCTCGGAATCGATCGGACTCACGCGAGATCATGCTAGCACCCGGCTCGTGCTCACCACTACTCCGAAGACTCGGAGAACCTCGGCGGAGGCCGCGCTCAGCAGCGCGTGTCGGTCTCGGCTGAGGCCGGCGCAGCGCGGGGCCGTCCTCGCCTTCGCGCTCGTGCACGGCGCTTCGCTCGCGGCGCCGGGGCCTGGTCCGATGAGCGCTCCGACCGTGGCGCCCGGCAACGCAGCGGACGAGAACATCGAGCCAGCGCGCGTCAGCGAGCGCTGGAGCGACCACTTTCGCCTGGCTGGAGGCATCGCGCTGTATTTCTATCAGCCGACGAATGGCTGGAAGAATCAGTTCCTCATCTATTCCAATCTGCGCTTCGACGCGCGCTGGCAAACGCTGGGCGTGCACTTCGAGCCGCGGCTGAGCAATGAGAAGCTGCGGCCGTACTTCGACGGCTTGGCTTGGATCCAGGAGGCCTACGTGTTCTGGGCCCCTGGAGCCTTCATGCTCAAAGCGGGCAAGACCTACAAGCGGGTCGGGCTATTTTGGGACAACTCGTTCTACGGCAACATCCAAGTGTACGAGGGCTTGAAGTTCGACCCCAACTCCGGCCTGTCGCTAGAGGGCAAGCTCGGCGAGCGGCTGGGCGTCGAAGCGTGGGCGCAGTACTTCGTCATCGACGGCCACACCAACGCCTCGCTCAGCGGGCGCGATACGATCTCCATTCCCGGAGCTCGGCGGCGCGATACGTTCGCCGGGCGACTGCAGCCCTTCGCCGAGCTCGCGCCCAACGCCCGGCTCGAGCTCGGCTTGTCCGCGGAGACCTTTCGCGCGGAGCTGCCGGCTGCGACCCAGCGCGTGCGGCGCTTGGCCGCCGACGTGAAGCTCACTTGGGGCGGCTTCGGGCTATGGGGCGAGGTGCTGCAGCAAAATGGCGCGAACGTGACGGACTTTCCCTATCCCGGCGAGGAGCGGGCTACGCCGGCGCTCCCAGGCCGCGCCTCGGCCGACAATCTCTATTTGTTGGCGGGCAGCGAATACAGCGTGGGGGCGCTCACGTTACGTTACAACCTGAGCCTCGCGCGCTATCGAGACGTCGCGGTCGACGAGCTCCTGCATCTGCCGAGCGTCGCGCTGACCTTGAACGAGCAGGTCAGCTTTCTCGCGGAGTACGCCAGCTGGCGCCGTCACGCGCGCGAAGGCACGAGCGACGTCGATGAGAGCCTCAACCTGACGCTGATCGGGCGCTTCGACTAGGCGCTCAGCGTGAACGAGTGAAACTAGATAGCGGCGCACGCTGCCCGCACTGACGCGCCGTCGTCACGGGGCGGCCGCGTTCCGGAAACGTCGCCTCAGTGTGGCGCTCCCGCACGCGAAACCCAGCCATTGCTTGCGCCGTTGCCGACGTGCCCCGCGCTGGCGAGACCGCGGCGGGACTCGGTGTTTTCGGCTGCGAGCTCCGGCGTGCGTGACCACCAGCGAGCAGCGCGCATGGCGCTGGCACCAGAATTGCGTTCGCTTCGCGCCACGGCGTCCGCGTGGACGCGCGCGATTCCGATTGCTGGCTGAGGAGATACGCGCGAATGGCGACCAGAAAAAAATCTCGCAAGAAGTACAGCGCAGGGGCGCAGAAAAAAGTGAAGAAGGTGATGCACGAGCGCAAGGCGGGCACGCTGCGCTCGGGCCGTTCGAAGAAGCGGGTGAAGAGCCGAAAGCAAGCCATCGCCATCGGGCTCTCGGAAGCGCGGCGCGCCGGCGAAGACGTGCCGAGCCGCCCTTCGAGCAAGAAGACTTCACGCAAGAAGTCCACGAGTAAGAAGTCCAGCAGCAAGAAGTCTGCGCGTAAGAAGAGCAGCACGTCGGCGCGCTCGAAGAAGAGCTCTCGGCGAAAGAGCGGGACGCGGGGATGATCGCGCCCTCGCGCCGGCAGCTGGTGGCAGGCCTCGCGGGCTCGCTCGTGAGCGCCGCCTGCAAGCGAAAGCAAGAACCGGCGCCGGCGCCGGAGGTCGCACGCGACGCCGCGAGCGCGACGGCTGAGCGGCGACCCGCCGCGAGCGTCGCCGCCCCTTCGATTCAGGCGGCGAGGCCCAGCGCGGCGCCGATCCCGCTGCGGCGCTTGGGCCGCACGGGTGAGAAAGTCTCGCTGCTGGGACTCGGGGGCTTCCACATCGGCAAGCAAAAAGACGCCGCCGAGAGCATCGCTTTGATCCGCCGCGCGGTGGACGCGGGCGTCACCTTCCTCGACAATTGTTGGGACTACAACGAGGGTGAGAGCGAGCTTCGCATGGGCCGAGCGCTGCGCGACGGCTACCGGCAGCGCGTCTTCTTGATGACCAAGCTCGATGGCCGAACGGAGGCCGCGGCGAACGGTCAGCTCGAGCAATCACTCAAGCGTTTGCAGACCGACGTCATCGATCTGGTGCAGATTCACGAGGTGATCCGCGACACGGATCCGCGGCGCGCGTTCGACCAGGGCGGCGCCATCCACGCTTTGACGAAGGCGCAGAAGGCCGGCAAGCTGCGCTTCATCGGCTTCACCGGCCATAAGGATCCGCGCATCCACCTGGCCATGCTGCGCGCCGCGGACGAGCATGGCTTCCGCTTCGACACCGTGCAGATGCCGCTCAACGTGCTGGACGCGCACTACCGCAGCTTCGAACGCGAGGTGTTGCCGCTGTTGGTCAAGAACGACATCGGCGTGCTCGGCATGAAATCGCTGGGTGACGGCACGATCCTGAAATCAGGCTTGGTGAGCGTCGAAGAGTGTCTACGCTATGCGCTGAGCCTGCCGACGTCCGTGGTCATCTCCGGCATGGATGAGCGCGAGCTCTTGGAGCAAAACGTGCGCATCGCGCGGCACTTCGAGCCGCTCAGCCCCGCCGAGCGTGACGACATCCTGAGACGTACCGCAAAAATCGCCGCCGACGGTAAGCTCGAGAGCTTCAAGACGAGCCACGATCACGACGGGACGATCGAAAATCCACACTGGCTCGAGGAGGCGCGCATCTGAACGGCGCGGCAACGACAGCCAGAGGAGCGAGGTCGCAATGAACAACGTCAGTCCCACCCAAATCAAGCCCCATATGCCCGTAGTGTGCAGTGAGAACGGCCAGTTCGCGGTCGTGGATCACATGGAAGGGCAAGACAGCATCAAGCTCAAGCGAGACGAGCAAGGTCAACACCACTACATCCCGCTCGGATGGGTCACGAGCGTGGACGACAAAGTGCATATCGATAGACCCGGCAAGCAGGCGATGCGGGAATGGTCGACGAACCCGAACGACGCAGCTGTGGCACGGTCCTAAACCTCGGTCTGCGGGGTCGCTCGCGCGCGAGCAAACTGCACTCCCTCGATCGAGTAGAGCAGCACGGAGAGCCATATCAGCGCAAAGCCGGCCAGCTTAGCCTGGTCGAATGGCTCGCCAAAGGCCAACACACCGAGCAAGAGCTGGAGCGAGGGCGCCAGGTATTGCAGAACGCCGGTGAGCGAGAGCGGGATGCGACGCGCGCCGGCGGCGAAGCTGACGAGCGGAATGGCGGTGAGCGGCCCCGCGGCCACGAGCAGCAGCCGCTGGCGAGCGTCGCCAGCGGCCCACGCGCTCGTCCCGTTCAGGGCTTCGAAGAGTAGGAAGCCCGCGGCGGGTGGCAAGAGCAAGGTGGTCTCGAGCGTGAGCCCAGCGAGCGCGTCGAGCGCCGCGACCTTGCGCAACAATCCGTAGCTCCCGAAGGAGAAGGCGAGCAGGAGCCCTATCCATGGCAGCTGCCCGGCCAGGAGCGTGAGCCACAGCACGCCCAGCGCGGCGATCGAAATAGCGAGCCATTGTAGCGAGCGCAGCCGCTCTTTCAGCACGACGACCGCGAGCGACACGCTAACGAGCGGGTTGATGTAATAGCCGAGGCTCGCGTCCACCACGCGATGGGCGTCGACGGACCAGATGTAGACGAACCAATTGATGGAGAGCGCTACGGAGCTGAAGGCGAAGCTCCAGAGGATGCGCGGCTCCTTGCGTAACCGCACGAGCCAGGCAAAGTCACGCTGTACGAGCAACACCAGGCTCAGCAGCACGAAGGACCACACGATGCGGTGCGAGAGCAGCTCGAGCGGCGGGACGGAGCCCATCGCGTGGAGGTAGAGCGGTAGGAGCCCCCAAACCGCGTACGCGAACAGGGCGTAAATGACTCCGAGGCGGCGCTGGCTCACGACGCGCGGAGCATGAGGCACGAGCGGCCCGACCGGAAGTGCTCCTCCGTTCCCCCAGCCTATCCCGGCGCGGGCCGCTGCCCGGCAATGCGCCCGCCAGCTTGCTCGGCGTTGCGCGGAAAATGGAAGCTGTCGAGCAGCGCGTTCACCTCCGCGCGGCGCTGCTCGAGGACACCGTTGAGCCGGTCGAGGAGCGCGCGATCGCTCTTTCGCACGGCCAGCGCCATCTCGAAGGTGAAGGGAGCGTTCGGCGGAGCCTCCGCGCGGGACAGCGGGACGAGCTCGAGCGGCGATGACGCGCGGCTCGCATAGTAGCCGGCGAGAGGACCCCAGGCGACGGCGAGGTCCACGTCGCCGCGCTCGACGGCCTGCAGCAACGGAACCGCGCGACCATCGGCCGAGCCGCGATCGTACACGGGATAGCCGCGCAGATTGTCGGTCAGCCGTCGCGCTGCGAGCGCCAACACGGGCGCGGGGTTTGCGCCGTCGTCGCCCACCAGCGGCACGCCGATGCGCTGAGACGCAAGACGCGCGTCGTCCAGCGAGCGGATACGCGGCGCGCCCGCGCCGAGCACGAGCACGTAGCTCGAGCGGTACACGGGCTCGCTGGTCAGCACGCGCTCGAAGCCCACTGGCAAGCTCATCACGACATCACAGCGCCCCGCGTTCAGGGTGTTGCGCAAGAAGCCGCGCCGCTGGGGCCACCACGTGTATGAGAGCTCGAGCTTCAGCGCCTTCGCGAACAGCTCCGCGAGGCGATTCTCGAAGCCCTCGCCCGAGCGGTGCGAGAACGGCAGATTGTTTGGATCCGCGCACACGCGGAGCACCGTCAGCGTCGCTGGAGAGCGCTCGGCGGGCGCAGCAAGGGGCGTTGGCGGCGTGGTTGAGACCTTCGCAGCGGGCGATGGCCGAGCGTCGGCGACGCTCGGCGTTTGACAGGATGAAAGCGCAATGCACGCGACCAGCGGCCCCACCAGGGGTGAGGCAACAGACACCACGCTGGCGCCCCTCTGGGATCTATCTGCGCGCCACATAACGTGGGAGTTATGTCAGGCAGCCCCTGCGCGTCCGGTCAAGCCCGTACACAGCTCCATGCACTTGCGACAGGCGGCCGCGCAGGCGGCGCAGTGCTTGTGCATGGGCGCGTGGCGTTCGCACTCGCGCGCGCAGGCCTCACAAAACGTGGCGCACGCGCCGAGACCGGCGCGCAGCACGTCCCAATCTGGCTCGGTCTGACGCGACAGCAGGCGCGCGACGGCAGCGCACATGTCTGCGCAGTCCTGGTTCAGCCGAATGCAGCGATTGAGCATGTGCGGCTGGTTCTCGGCCAGACACGCGTCCGCGCAGGCCGTGCACGCGAATACGCACTCGAAGCAGGCGCGGACGAGGCTGCGCAGCTCGAGCAGCGCATCCGCCCCGCGCGGGTGAGTAATCAACATGTCGTCTATGATATGCATGGTGCCTCTCTGAGGGTCAGGACGTGGCGGAGCGGACGACTTGTACTCATTACAAGCAAGGGTTGTGCACGCTCGACGATGTCTCTCTGTCTCTCTCCCCATGGTGTGGAGAAGCTGCGATTAACATTGGCCGATAGACACAGTGGCGACGTTGCTACAGGGGACAATGGCACGCACGGTGCACCGGAGCAGGCTCCCAATAGACCGTAGTCTACGGTCCGATCAGCGCGCGAGCAGTCGCGCGAGGGAATAATTATCATGAGCAAACTATTTGGACTACGAAGCGTGATGGTCGCCTGTGCGCTCGCGACCGTCGTTGCGTGCGGTGACGACGACGACGACAACCCGTCCGCGCAGGGCGGACACAGCGGCGCCAGCGCTCGCGGAGGAACCGGCGGCACGACGGGCGCGGAGACGGGCGGCAGCACCACGGGCGGCACCGGCGGCAGCCGCGCTGACACGGGCGGGCGCAACGCAACCGGCGGCGCGATCAGCGGCGGTGAAGCCGGCGGCGGGGCGGGCGGCGCTTCCGGCGCGGCAGGCGCAGGCGCGGCAGGCGCAGGCGCGGCGGACGACGGCGGCAGCGCCGGCAACGCCGGCATGGCGGGTCTCGGTGGCGCAGGCGGCGACGGCGGAGCTGGCGCGGCGGCAGGCGCAGCCGGGGATGGCGGACAGGGCGGCGCGTTCAGCGCGGTAGAAGTACAGGGCCTGAGCGACGCGCAGCTGTTGCTCGTGCTGGATACGCTCAACGCCGGCGAGGTGGAGGAGGCGTACGCCGCGCTACCGCGGCTGGGCAACGCCGCTGTCGAGGATTTCGCCCGCACCATGATCAGCGAGCATGGCCAGGCGCGCCTCGATACTGCGATGCTCGCTACGACGCTCAATCTCAACCCCAAGCCGAGCGAGGTGCAGCGCCAGCTCGAGCGCGCGGCGATGGAGGAGCGACGGGAGTTGATGGACGCCAGCGACGCGACCATCGACCAGCTGTACATCGACGCCCAGGTAGCGGCGCACGCGGAGGCGCTCGCGCTGCTGCAGACGATGGAGCCCGCGGCGGATGCGGTAGAGCTGAAGGACTTCATCACCACGCTGCAGACTCATGTACAGGCGCACCACACGCTGGCGGTGAGCACGCGCGACGCTCTGGAGTGATCAGAAAAAAGGAGAGCGGAGCGGCAGCGCTCCGCTCTCCTGAGCGCTTGGCTCAGGCGGCCTTCAGCACGACCTTCTCGCACTCGTCGCGCTGGTTCAGGAAGGTGTCATAGCCTTTCGCGGCGTCGTCCAGCGACATGCGGTGCGTGATCACGAAGCTAGGGTCGATCTCTCCCCGCTGAATGCGCTCCAGCAGCGGCTTCATGTAACGCTGTACGTGGCACTGCCCGGAGCGCAGCGTCAGCGAGCGGTTCACGATGGCGCCCATCGGGAAATGGTCGATGAAGCCACCGTAGACACCGATGACGGAGACGGTGCCGCCGTTGCGGCAAGCTTGGATCGCTTCACGCAGCGCGAGCGGGCGATCCGTCTCCAACATCACGGCCTGCTTCGCGCGATCGATCGCGTAGAGCGGACCGTGTGCGTGCGCTTCGAGGCCGACCGCGTCGATGCAGCCGTCAGGACCGCGCCCCGCAGTGAGCTCCTTCAACGCAGGCAATACGTCGACCTGCTCGTAATTGAGGGCGTCCGTCGCGCCCGCCTTCTCGAGCGCGCGGGAGAGGCGCTGCGGGAAGCGGTCGATCGCGATGATGCGCTCCGCCCCGAGCAAGCGCGCGCTGGCCATGGCCAAGAGGCCCACGGGTCCCGCGCCCCAGACGGCCACCACGTCACCGGGGTTGATGTTACACATCTCCGCGCCCATGTAGCCGGTCGGGAAGATGTCCGAGAGGAACAGGACCTGCTCATCGGTCAGCTCCGGCGGCACCTTGAGCGGTCCGACATCCGCGAAGGGCACCCGCACGTACTCCGCCTGTCCGCCGGCGAAACCACCCAGTAAGTGTGAATAGCCGAAGATGCCGCACGGCGAGTGACCCCACAGCTTCTCCGCCATCCAGGCGTTGGGGTTCGAGTTCTCGCAGAGCGAGAAGTGCCCGTGCGTGCACATGTGACAGTTGCCGCACGAGATCGGGAACGGCACCACGACGCGGTCACCTACGTTCAGGTTGCGAACGCCCGCGCCGACCTCAACGACCTCACCCATGAACTCGTGCCCGAGCACGTCACCCTTCTCCATGCTCGGGATGAAGCCGTTGTAGAGATGCAGATCCGAGCCGCAGATCGCGGTGCTCGTCACCTTGATGATCGCGTCCCGCGAGTTGAGGATCTGCGGATCCGGCACCTTCTGCACGTCGACGTGCTTCTTCCCCAGCCAGCAGGTCGCTTTCATAGCTTCACCTCTTCTTCAGTGGCCGGCCGCGCCGCGTGCATACCGCGGTGGATGCTGGCGTCCGAGTGCACCACCTCGCCGGTCTCCAGGATTTGCTTCAAGCGCATCAGATCATTGTGAATCTGCTGCTCGGGGACCCCTCCGAACAGCTTGGCCAAGGTGAAGCCGGCCAAGCCGAGCGGTGGCTCGTACTGCAGCTCGACGTGGATCTCCGTGCCGCGATCACCGGGTGCGCGACGGAAGGTCACTACACCGCTGTTCTCGACCATGGAGCCCTCGACGGCTCTCCAGCTGATGCTCTCGTTCAAGCGATCTTCGACGAGCTCGGCCTCCCAGCTCACGTCGAGGCCGAGCGGACCCTTGGCCTTCCAGCGAGAGCGTCGGCCGCCGCCCTGTACCGACTCGAGGTGCGCCATGAAGCGGGGAAAATTGCCGAAATCGTGCCAGAACCGATACACTTCCTCGACCGGTCGATTGATGGTGAGCGCGAAGTTGACGTGAAGGCGCTTCTCTTTTTCCGTGGCGCCGTTGGTCTGCTTCGTCGCCCCCAGCGCAGCCATGCCGTCCAGCACCGCGACGCCCACGACCGCTGCGGTGGCGCCGAGCAAGCGCGAGCGCTCACTGCGCCGTTTGGTCGATGAGCGGCCGAGCAGCGCCAGATCCATCAAATCGCCGGCGAGACGCGCCCACAGCCAAGGGCCGGGCTGCTTGCCCGTCAGAATGCCGAGACCGCTGGTGAGCTCGCGCAAGCCGAGCGCGCGCATCGTGCTGCAGGTGCGCGTATCGTCACCTGCGCCGATCAGCCGGCCCATGCTGCGCGGGGCGACGAGCTGCGCCACGCCCAAGCCAACGCTGAACCAACCGAGCCCGGCAGCGCGCCCCGCGCCGCCGCTCTCGTCACCACTCCTACTGCGATCCGCCAGTGCTAGCTGAGTCTGCATTTTGTCTCCGCTCCGGCGCTTAGGCCGCGCCCTGACCAGCCGGCGTTTGCCGGGTGCGCGGTCAAGTGCAAGGGGCGAACCAAGGTACACGACGAGCCCACTTCGCCGAAGCACAGAGAGACATGGAGTCTCGCGTGGCTTGCCGGCGCAGAAGCGCCACTCAGCGCGAATTCACCACGGACGCGCCCCACGCGCGTCACCATTGTCGCCACTCGAGTCGGGCCGTCGACGACGTCGCTAGCTCGCGAAAGCGCGCGCCAAATCGCGCGAGTAGAGCGCCTCCAGCGGCGCGAAGCGCGCTGTTTCAGGCGCTGGAGCGGACATCAGCGCCACGCGCACCGCTCCCAATCGAAACGCCAAATAGGCCATCAAATAGGCGCCGATTCGCGCGCGCGGATCATCGCCGCTGAGCGCCTGGTAGCGGCTCGACAAGAACTCGCGTTGCGCGGAGTCCAGACGCCACTCGACGAACGCACCCGCCAAATCCCAGGCGATGTCACAGCTCCCCGGATACAGGTGATCGTCGCCGTGATCAGCAGAGTCCGTCTTCAAGATTTCACCATCAGCCGTCGTGAGCCATTCGTGGGGCGCGAGCCGTCCGTCGGCGTGGACCGGCCGCACCAGCTCGAGCTTTAGGTCACTCGCCAAGTCCCTGCCGAGCGCCTCTTGCACGTTGTTGCGCAGCATTTGCTCGAGCTCAGCGGTATCCGCCTCCGGCACGGCGAGGTGAGCCGCACGAAACGCCAAATACTCGGCCATGCGCGCCAGCGGCGGCGTGTCACGCGCCGAGAAATAGCGGCCCCGCGCCCAACGCTGCGTCATGAAGCCGCGCTCGCGCCCCAATACGCGCGGCGAGAAGCCCGCTTCACCGAGCAGCGTCGCGCACGCGACCGCGCGCTCACCATAGGGCGGGAACCCGACGAAGCGCTGCAGCTCGCGCTGCTCCGGAAAAAGAAACTTCACCCGCTCACCTCGCGGCCAGCTCGGCGGATACGCGCGCTCGTCCGCGTGCGTATATTTGCGCCATTCTCCGGCTGATACGTCCACGGCGCCCGGCGGAGCCGCCGTGCCCGACGCGCTCGCCACGCGAAAGCTCGCCCAACGGCGCGCGGCGTCGCGCGCGACCAACCGGCTCGTATCCGGCGCGTGGCTGCACCAAAAGGTGATGTCCTCAGAGGGGACGCCCTGCGCCCTCAAGAGCTCTCCAGCGGCTAGGAAGCTCGAGCCGCTCAGGCCCGGGCCCTCGTCGACGACCATGAACTCACCGCCCTGTCCGGCGCGGATCAGCTCGAGCACGGCAGGCTCGGGTACGATGACGCGATCGAAGGGGTGGCCTTGCGGCCTGACGCTCGCGCGCGCCACGCGCACACCGCGAGCGCGCAGCGCGGCGCACACGACGGCCGAGAGGCTGACGCCGATGCTGCGAATGCCGAGCACGGTCAGCTTCAGCGTGCGCAACCTCGCTGCGCGTGCCAGCTCGGCGTAGCGGAGCGGGTCGAGCGCGTAGTAGGCGTACCCCTCCGGGCGCCGCAGGGTCAGCGATGTTGGAAGGTCGATAGTCGAGAGAACGCGCTTCAGCTCCGGCGCGGCGAGGCCGTCATCATTGACGAACGCTCCGGCGCTGAGATCCGTGAATCGGCTGGCCTGCTCCAACCCCGGATGCCTCGAATCGGCGAGCGCGGTCTCGAGCTCCCCGGCGCGCAGCAGCAGCGCGCCGCTCGTCGCCCGACTGGGCCGCTCCTCGTACTGCTCTAGCCGACGCCGGAGCTCGCTGCGCAGCTCGAATGCGCTCCAGCGCTGGCTACTTTTGCGATACACCAACATGACTCACGCCGCTGAAGCGCCACGCTGCTCGTCCCTCGCCGGAGGCGCAGCGCCCTGGAACCAGCTGCCGCGCTCGGACATCTCTTCGAAACCGCAATGCTGATATCCAATTTGCACGTCGCAGCGCTCGCTGCGCTCGCCGCTCGGCTGCAAGCCACATACCCGTTGAGCTGCGGATTTCCCGCAGCTCCTCGCCTCCCGACGAGCGAACGAGCTCGCGAGCTGCGCAGCCGAGCCTCACCACAGCGCAGCTGCTCAGCCGGATCAGCCGCTATCGCGGTCCGCGATTCAACGTACGGCGGGGCTGCGCTTGCCAGCCAGCGGCCGCACGCTAGTCGGATGATAACTCCCGGGAGTGAGTGCCCGACGCCGTCAAAAAAGCTGCGCCGCCGGCGAACTCCACTGCGGCACATTTGTGAACTGTGAGTCGGCATTGCTGCCCCAGAGCTCGCTCGTTCGCTAAGTGCGCGATCGTTTGTTGCTCGGGCCCGCTTGCGGGTTTGTACCTGCTCGCTCTAGTTGGCACACGTGTCGCATTGGCGCCGACATCTGTCAGCAGACGAGCGCGCGCCAGCGTCGAGTCATGCCGCTCGTGAAATGAGTGATTGCCTAGGCGGAGGACATATGAAGTATCGTGTGCTCATCACCGGCGGAGCCGGTTTCATCGGTTCCCATCTGGCCGACGCGCTGCTCGCGGAGGGACATGTCGTTCGAGCGCTCGACAACCTGTCGCCGCAAGTTCACGGCAGCGGCCAACGCCGGCCGAGCTATTTATCTCGCGATGTCGAGCTGATGGTGGGAGATGTCCGGGATCCGCGGGCGGTCAGCCGCGCGCTCGAAGGCGTGGACGCGGTCTATCATTTCGCGGCGATGGTCGGCGTCGGCCAGAGCATGTATCGAGTACACGATTACGTCGACGTAAACTCCAACGGCACGGCGATCCTGCTCGAGGCGCTGATCAAGAAGCCCGTGCAGAAGCTGGTCGTCGCCTCGAGCATGAGCGTCTACGGCGAAGGGCTGTACCGCACGGTCGACGGGCAGATCACGAGCGGGCGAGGCCGCAGCGGAGCAGCTCCGACGCTGCGAGTGGGAGCTCCGCGACGACGAGGGCCGGCCGCTGTCTCCGCTGCCCACGCCCGAGACGAAGGAGCCCGCGCTGGAGTCCATCTACGCGCTCAGCAAGTACGACCAGGAGCGGCAATGCCTGATGATCGGCCGCGCCTACGACATCCCGACCACCGCGCTGCGCTTCTTCAACGTGTACGGGCCGCGGCAGGCGCTCTCCAATCCTTACACCGGCGTGCTCGCCATCTTCTCCTCACGCTTGCTGAACGATCGCGTGCCGCTGGTCTATGAAGACGGGCTGCAGCAGCGGGACTTCGTGAGCGTGCATGACGTCGCCCGCGCCTGCCGTCTGGCGCTGGACGCGCCCAAGAGCAACGGTCGAGTCATCAACATCGGCAGCGGCACCGCCATCTCCATCCTCGACGTCGCGTCGAAGATCGCCGTCGCGCTGGGACGCACCCCGGCCGCGGACGTCGCCGGGAAATATCGTGTGGGAGATATCCGACACTGCTTCGCGGACATCAGCCGCGCGAGAGAGCTCCTCGGCTACGCGCCGCAGGTGAGCTTCCGCGAGGGAATCGAGGAGCTGGCGGGCTCGATCCGCGGCATGCTGGCGCAAGATCGCGCGGTGGAAGCGCGCGCCGAGCTGGACGCCAGGGGGCTCACGCTATGAGCCGCGTCAACCTGATCACGGGCGGCGCTGGCTTCATCGGCGCCAACCTGGCGCACACGCTAATGAAGGCCGGCGAACAGGTCATCCTGTACGACAACCTCTCGCGCGGAAACGTGGAGCGCAACGTCGAGTGGCTGCACCAGCAGTTCCCCGGCAAATGCACGCTGCTCGTCGCCGACGTGCGCGATCAGAAGCTCCTGCGCGGCGCGGTGCGGCGCGCCGACGCGGTGTTTCACTTCGCCGCGCAGGTCGCGGTGACGACCAGCATCGAGGATCCCGAGCTCGATTTCTCGGTGAACGCGGGCGGCACGCTCAACGTGCTGGAGGCCGTTCGCCACTGCGACACGCCTCCACCTTTGTTCTTCACGTCGACGAACAAGGTCTACGGCGAGCTGCCGGATTTGGCGGATATGGCCGCCGAGCGCGCGCGCACGCCCGCTGAGACGCTGCCGGCGGTGAACGAGGACCGCCCGCTGGACCTGCACAGCCCGTACGGCTGCAGCAAAGGCGCCGCGGATCAGTACATTCGCGATTACGCGCGCACCTTCGGCCTGAAGACCGTCGTCTTCCGTATGTCGTGCATCTATGGTCCTCGCCAGTTCGGAACCGAGGATCAGGGCTGGGTCGCCCATTTCCTGATTCGTGCGCTGCGCGGCGAGCCGCTCACCATCTACGGCGATGGGCGGCAGGTGCGCGACCTGTTGTTCGTGAGCGATCTCGTGGAGGCCTTCCTGGCCGCGCGCCACCACATCGATCGCTGCGCCGGACAGGTGTTCAACATGGGCGGCGGCCGCGCCAACGCCGTGGATCTGCTGCGCGTGCTCAACTGGGCGACGGAGGCCGCCGGCAAGCGCCCGCTCATCAGCTACGAGGCGCCGCGACAAGGCGATCAGCGCTACTACGTGTCCGACACCAGCAAGTTCGAGCGCACCACCGGCTGGCGCGCGACGACGAGCGCCGCGGACGGTGTACGCAAGCTGGTGCGTTGGCTGGAGGACGAAGCGCCGGCGAGCGGCCGCGTCAGCACCGGCCCTCGCCCTTGGCTCGAGGCCGCGCGATGAGAGTCGCGCTGGTCAATCCAGCGTGGGACTTCCAAGGTAGCGTGTACTTTGGGTGCCGTGAGCCGCACCTCCCGCTCGAGTACGGCTACGCACGAAAGTTGTTGGCTCAGCACGGTCACGACGCGCGGCTCTTCGACGCGCAGCTCGGCCCGCTCGAGGAGCGCGAGCTCGCGCGAGCCGTCGCTGATTTTCAGCCGGACATGACCGTAATCACCAGCGCGCCGAGCTACTTGTTCTGGCGCTGCGCGCCGCCGGAGCTGCGCGTCCCCATCAAGGTCGCGCGCGCGCTGCGCGGCTCTTCGCCGCTGCTCGTCGCGGTCGGACCGCACGCCTCGACGACGCCGCGCGCCACGCTGCGCAAGCTCGGCGCGGACGTGGCCGTGCTCGGTGAGTGCGAGGAGATCCTGCTCGCGCTGGCCGACGCCGGTCGCGACGGGCTCAGCCAGCTCACCTCGGTGGCCTACTTCGCCGAGCCGAGCGACGGCGAGCGTGAGGTCATCGTGCGCGGCAGCCCCCACGCCTCCGACATGAGCGCGCTGCCCGTACTGGAGTGGGAACGCGAGACGCTAGAGCGGCACCGCCACCATCACCACCGCTTCGAACGCGAGCCGTCGGGCCCCGGAGCCGAGCTGGAAGCGTCCCGCGGCTGTCCCTACAGCTGCACCTTCTGCGCGAAGCAGAACTTTCGCGATCGTTACCGCAAGCGCTCGCTCGAGACCATATTCGCGGAAATCGACGCTCTGATCGCCAACGGCGCCCGCTACGTCTACTTCGTAGACGAGATCTTCATCCCGGATCGCAAGTTGCTCGAAGGGCTCGTGGAGCGCGATATCGAGTTTGGCGTCCAGCTGCGTATCGACAACTGGAGTGAGGAGCTCCTGGAGCTGCTGGGCGAAGCCGGCTGCGTCTCGATCGAGGCCGGCGTCGAGAGCGTGACGCGCGAGGGCCGCTCGCTGCTGCAGAAGCGCTGCAAATTGGACACCGACGAGCTGTGCTCATTGCTGATCTCCGCCAAGGAGCACGTGCCCTTCGTGCAAGCGAACCTGATCGGGCGCGGCGATCCGCCGGCGGAGGTGCAGCGCTTCAGGGACACCCTGCTGGCGCGCGGCGTGTGGTCGAACGAGCCGGTGCCGATGTTTCCATATCCGGGCTCACCCGACTACGAGCTCCGCTGGGGCAAGGCCGACGACAGCGCTTGGGAGCGCGCCCACCAGCACTACCTGCGGGAGTTCTTGGAGTTCAGCGACATTCAAGAGCAGCGGCCCGAGCCGCTGGCGCGTTTAGAGAACGTACCGTGAGCGAGACGCGCACGGTCTCACCGGAGTAACACGGCATGCGCATTTTGATGACGGCCGATGGCATCGGCGGAGTGTGGACTTACGTCCTCGAGCTCGGCGGCTGGCTCACCTCGCACGGCGTGGAGGTCACGGTCGCCAGCATGGGCTCGAGCTTGAAGCCGGAGCAGCGACGCGCGCTCACGACGCGCAATATCCGCCTCGAGGAGAGCACCTACCGCCTGGAGTGGATGGATGAGCCGTGGGACGACGTGCGCGCGGCCGGAGAATGGCTGCTAGCGCTGGAGGC
The DNA here is from genome assembly GCA_966250485.1 of uncultured Sorangium sp. GTDB lineage: Bacteria > Myxococcota_A > Polyangia > Polyangiales > Polyangiaceae > PMG-095. The sequence continues at coordinate 198,998 of CBINHN010000001.1, forward strand.
ACGCCACCGGCCCGACGTCATTCACCTGAACGGCTTCGCGCACGGCGCCCTACCCTTCAAAGCGCCGGTCGTCAGCGTGGCGCACTCGAGCGTGGAGTCGTGGTGGCGCGCCGTCTACGGCTGCTCGGCGCCCCAAAGCTACGAGCGCTATCGTCAGGAGCTGCGGCGCGGGCTGCGCGGCGCGGCGCGCATCGTGGCGCCGACACGAGCGATGTTGAGCGCGCTCGTCGAGCACGAGCCCTGGCTGCAGCGCGAGCTGAGCCGGCTGGCGGCAAACTCGCCCTGGACACGCGCGACGGTGATCGAGAACGGCATCGGCCCCCGCGACCTCAACGAGGAAGAGAAGCAGCCGTTCGTATTCTGCGCGGGCCGGCTGTGGGACCGCGCCAAGAACGTCACGCTGCTCGCCAAAGCCGCGCCCACGATCAGCTGGCCCATCCGCTGTGCCGGCGGCGCCGCTCAGGAAGGGGTGCGCGCCGACGTCGACGTCAGCAGCTTGGACCTGCTGGGCGAGCTCAGCCTGGATCAGGTCAAGTTCTGGATGCAGACGGCCGCCGTATACGCCGCGCCGAGCATCTACGAACCGTTCGGGCTGTCGATTTTGGAGGCCGCCGCGGCCGGCTGCGCGCTGGTGCTGAGCGACATTCCCAGCCTGCGCGAGCTGTGGGCCGGCGCTTGCCTGTTCGCGGATCCGCGAGATCCCGAGGCATGGAGCTGCGCGCTGCGCTCGTTGATCGCTGCGCCGACGCTGCGCCGGCGTCTGGCGCTCGGCGCGCGCGCTCGCGCGCAACGCTACAGCGCCGAGCGCATGGCGCGCGCTTACCTGCGCACGTACGAGAACATGACGGCCGAGCGAGTGCGCCGGACCTTCGTCGCGGCGGGGGCCAGCTCGTGAAGATCGTCATCTTCTGTCATTCGATATTATCGGATTGGAACCACGGAAACGCGCATTTCTTACGCGGCTTGGTGAGCGAGCTGGCGGAGCGGGGTCACGCGATCTCGGTCTGGGAGGACGAGGGCGCCTGGAGCGTCAGCGAGCTGGTGAAGGACTACGGCCACGGCGCGCTGCACGCGGTGCGCACTGTTTATCCCGAGCTCGAGGTCACGCGCTACGACGCCGCGTCGCTCGATCTCGAGCGAGCGCTCGCCGGCGCGGATCTCGTGCTCGTCCACGAGTGGAGCCCGCCCGAGCTCGTGCAGCGGCTCGGCCGCGAGCGCGCGCGCGGTGCTCGCTTTCGCTTGCTGTTCCACGACACCCACCACCGCGCGCTCACCGCCGCGCACGAGATGGAACGCTACGATCTCTCCGCCTACGACGGCGTGTTGGCGTTCGGTGAGGTGCTGCGCGAGCTCTACGAACGCAAGGGCTGGGGCCGCCGCGCGTTCACGTTCCACGAGGCGGCGGACACCCGCGTGTTCCGCCCGCACCCAGACACCGAGCCGGATCTGGACTTGATCTGGATCGGCAATTGGGGCGACGAAGAGCGCACGGCCGAGCTGCACGAGTTTCTGCTCCAGCCGGTGCAACAGCTCGAGCTCGCCGCGCGAGCCTACGGCGTGCGTTACCCCGCCGAGGGGCAGCAAGCCATGTTCAGCGCGGGCATCGAGTACCACGGCTGGTTGCCCAACTATCGCGTCCCGTTCGCCTTCGCGCGCTCGCGCCTGACGCTGCACGTGCCGCGGCGCCCCTACGCCGAGACCCTGCGCGGCATCCCGACCATCCGCGTGTTCGAGGCGCTGGCTTGCGGCATGCCGCTGCTCAGCGCGCCCTGGACCGACAGCGAAGGCTTGTTCTCTACGGGCCAGGACTTTCTGATGGTCGAGAACGGCCAGCAGATGAAGAGCGCGATGCGCGCGCTCTTGAACGACCACGCTTACGCGCAGGAGCTCGGTCGGCACGGCCGAAGTACCGTGCTCCGCCGTCACACCTGCGCGCATCGCGCGGACGAGCTCATGAGCGTTTATCGCACCATCGGCGGCGAGCTGACGCCGACCACCAGCAGCGAGCCCGCGTTTCAGGAGGCGAGATGACCGCTAGACTTCACATTGCTTTCTTCGGCTCGAGCTTGGTCTCGTCCTATTGGAACGGCGCCGCTACCTACTATCGCGGCCTGTTGAAGGCGCTCGCTCGCCGCGGCCACCGCGTCACCTTCTACGAACCGGACGCCTACGAGCGTCAGCAGCACCGCGACATGGCCGACCCGGACTGGGCCGAGGTGGTCGTGTACCCCGGCGCTGACCCGACCGCCGCGCTCGCTTGCCTGGAGCGCGCCATCGACGAGGCCGACGTGCTGGTCAAGGCCAGCGGCATCGGGGTCTACGACGAGCTGCTCGAGGCCGCGGTCCCCGCCGGACGCCGTCCGCGACAGCTCGCCGTGTTCTGGGACGTCGACGCGCCCGCGACGCTCGAGCGCATCGGCGCGAACGAGCGCGATCCCTTCCGCGCCCAAGTGCCGAGATACGACGCGGTCTTCACCTACGGCGGCGGCGAGCCCGTCGTGCGTGGCTACGAGAGCTTCGGCGCCAAGGCGTGCATCCCGATCTACAACGCGCTGGACCCCGAGACGCATTTCCCTTGCCAGCCATCCGCCCGCTATGAAGCGGCGCTCTCGCTGCTCGCGAATCGCTTGCCTGATCGCGAGCAACGCATCGAGGAGTTCTTCTTCAAGCCGGCCTCCATGAACCCCGGGCAGCGCTTTCTGCTCGCCGGCAGCGGCTGGGCCGGGCGCGGCATGCCCGAGAACGTCAAAGACATCGGTCATCTTCCGACGGGAGAGCACAACCTGTTCAACTGCTCGGCGCTGGCGGTGCTGAACGTGGCGCGCGACAGCATGTCGAAGGTCGGGTTTTCACCGGCCACTCGCGTGTTCGAGGCCGCGGGCGCCGGCGCTTGCCTCATCACGGACGCGTGGCGCGGCATCGAGCAGTTCTTGGAGCCGGAAGCTGAGGTGCTCGTCGCCGCCGACGGAGCCCAGGTCAGCGAGCTGCTCGCGGCGCTGACACCGAGCCGCGCGCGCGCGATCGGGACGGCCGCTCGCAGCCGCATCCTCGCGTCTCACACCTACTCGCGTCGCGCCGAACAGGTCGAGGCGGCGCTGAACGGATCCGACGGCATCCAGCTGGGAGTGTGCGCGTGACCACGTTATCGTTCGTCTTTCTCGGTTTATCCATTACGTCATCCTGGGGCAACGGCCACGCCACCACTTACCGAGGGCTGCTGCGCGAGCTCGCGCGCCGCGGTCACTCGCTTCGCTTCCTGGAGCGGGACCTCGACTTTTATGCGCAAAACCGCGACCTGCCCGAGCCGGGCTACGCGCGCACCGAGCTCTACCAGAGCCTCGTCGAGCTGAAGGACCGCTTCACTCAGGCGGTGCGTGAGGCGGACGTCGTCGTCGTCGGCTCGTATGTGCCCGAGGGCATCGAGGTGTCGCGCTGGGTGCTCGAGACCGCCAAGGGCCTGCGCGTCTTCTACGACATCGATACGCCGATCACGCTGCGCGGGCTGGAGCGCGGCGGCTGTGAGTACCTCGAGCCGTGGCAGGCCGCGCGCTACGATCTGTACTTGAGCTTCATGGGCGGCCCCAGCTTGGCGCGCATGGCGCGCGATTTTCGCGTGCGCGCCGCCAAGCCGCTGTATTGCTCGGCAGATCCAGAGCTGTACTTCCCGAAGCAACACGAGCCGCGCTGGGATCTCGGCTATCTCGGCACGTATAGCGCCGACCGCCAGCCCGCGCTCGACGAGCTCCTCGTCGAGCCGGCGCGCGCTTGGCAGGACGGCCGCTTCGTCGTCGCCGGCCCGCAGTATCCGTCCGAGCTCGCCTTTCCCGAGAACGTCGAGCGAGTGCAACACCTCTCGCCGGCGGAGCACTGCGCCTTCTACAACGCCCAACGTTACACGTTGAACATCACGCGCGCGGACATGCGCGCCGCCGGTCACGCCCCGAGCGTACGGCTGTTCGAGGCCGCCGCCTGCGGTACGCCGATCGTCAGCGACGGCTGGCCCGGACTGGAGCAATTCTTCACACCGAACCGCGAAATCATCGTGGTGGAGCGGCGCGGCGACGTATCGGCGGCGCTGGAGCAGCTGCCGGAAGAGCGCCGCCTCGAGCTCGGCGAGCGCGCGCGGCGCCGCTTCCTCGTCGAGCACACGGCGGCGCACCGCGCCGAGACCTTGGAGCGCTACGTGCTGGAGACGGAGCGCTCGCCGCGCGCGTCACGCCTGCGGCAGACCAGCAAGGCCACCGGTCTTCCCACCCCCGACACGAGGTGAGCCCATGCCGACCGCGGTAATGAAGCGCGCCCCGCTGGCAGATGCGGAGCGCAGCGCTGGCGTATTCGAGCTCAGGGCGAAGCGGCCCTGCTCCGGCACCATCGCTGGCCTGCGGCTGGTGTTCTCGCGGCTGCCGGGCGCTGGCGCCTTCGACGTCCTGGAGTACTGCCGCGAGCTGCGCGGCGTCGCGCTGCCGCCCGCCGATGTGTCGCACGCGCTGCTGCGAGAGGCGGACTGGCTGGCGCCCGATGCCGATCTGCGGGCCATCGACGAGCTGTTCGCGTCGGCCGCGGCGAGGAGGGAGTGGCTGACGTTGCTCGGCGGAGAGCAGCTGGCGAGCAGCGCGGAGCAGATGCTGCTGCGCTATCAACGCTACCTGCCGCGCCGCAACGCGGCCTCCGACAGCGACAGCTTCGATCACATCCTGACGCTTCACGCGGCGCTGCACGACGTGCGAAAGCCGCTCGTCCGCGCCGACCTCGACCACGCCGTCGACGTGTGGCAGTGGACGCTGCGGCTCGTGCCGGACGCGAGCCTGGCGGTGCAGCTCGCGGCGCTGTTTCACGATGTCGAGCGGCTCGACAGCGAAGCCGATCGCCGCATCGAGCACCAAGCGCCGGACTATCAGGCCTTCAAAGACGCGCACGCGCGCGGCGGAGCGCGCCGCGCGCGCGCGGTGCTGTCGAGCGCCGGCGCAGAGCCGCGGCTGGCACAGCGCGTCGCTGAGCTGATCGAGCTGCACGAGCAGCCGCACGCCGCGCAGCGCGAGCCCGAGCTCTCGTTGTTGGCTGACGCGGACGCGCTGTCCTTCTTCGCCCTCAATAGCCCGGGGTTCATCGACTACTACGGCCCTGCGCACACGCTACGCAAAATCGCCTACTCGCTCGCTCGTATGAGCGCGGGCGCGCGGCGGCTCCTCGCTGGCGTGAAGCTGCGCGCCGACGTGGCCGAGCTCTTCGCCCAATGCGTCTCGAGCGGCGCGGCGAGAACGGCCGCGGCGAGGGGCTCATGAGGCTGCGCTTCGTCGTGTTCGGGCTCAGCATGAGCTCTTCGTGGGGCAACGGCCACGCCACGCTCTGGCGCGGCCTGTGCCGGGCGCTGCACGAGCAGGGACATCGGATCGTGTTTTTCGAGCGCGACCTGCCCTACTACGCGCAGCACCGCGATTTTAGCGCCGTCGATTATTGCGAGCTCGTGCTCTACGAGCAGTGGTCGGACGTGGCGCAACGCGCGGCGCGCGAGCTGGACAGCGCGGACGTCGGCATGGTCACATCTTACTGCCCGGACGCGGCCCCCGCTTCTGATCTGTTGCTCGGCTCCAAAGCGGCGCTCAAGGCCTTCTACGATTTGGATACGCCGATCACCTTGGCCTGCCTGGATCAAGACGGGTGTTGCCCGTACATCGGCGAGCGCGGCCTGTGTGATTTCGATTTGGTGCTGTCGTTCACCGGTGGACGCGCGCTGTCCGCGCTGCGCACCCGTCTCGGAGCGCGGCTGGCCCTCCCGCTCTACGGCTCCGTGGATCCCGACGCGCATGCGCCCGCCCGTTGCTCGAGCAGCGAGCGCGCTGCGCTCTCCTATTTGGGAACATACGCCGCCGATCGAGCGCCGGCGATGGACGAGCTCTTCTTCGAGCCGGCGCGCCGCTTGCCGGAGCGCTCCTTCCTCGTCGGCGGCTCGCTCTATCCGCAAGACTTCGCGTGGCACGACAACGTGCGCTACCTCGGTCACGTCGCGCCGGCCGAGCACGCGCGCTTCTTCCGCAACTCGCTGTTCACCCTGAACCTGACGCGTAAGGCCATGAAAGATTACGGTTTCTGCCCTTCGGGACGCCTCTTCGAGGCGGCCGCGTGCGGCACGGCGATGCTCTCCGACTCCTGGGAAGGGCTGGACTCCTTCTTCGAGCCCGAGCGCGAGATCATCATCGTGCGCCACGCGCAAGACGTGCTGCGCGCGCTCTCGCTCGCGGAGTCCGACGCGGCTCGCTTGGGACGAGCAGCGCGAGCGCGCGCCCTCGAAGCCCACAGCGCGAACGCCCGAGCTCGCGAGTTGCTCGAGCACGTGGAAAAATCACGCAGCTCGGACGCGAAGAGCGCGCGCCGCACGACCGACGCCAAGCTGCCGGCCAATTTCGGCTCCTCGCCGCGGATGTCCTGACATGTGGGGCATCATTCCAGCCGCCGGCCTCGGCTCACGCATTCAACCGCTGGCCTTCTCGAAAGAGCTGCTGCCGGTCGGCAGCCGTCGCGACGGCGACGCCGAGCGACCGCGAGCGGTCAGCGAGTACCTCGTGGAGCGCATGATCCTGGCCGGCGTCGATCGCATCGCGTTCGTGATCGCGCCGGCAAAGAGCGACATCATCCACTACTATGGCGGACGCGTCTCCAAGGCCGACCTCTGCTACGTCGTGCAGCCGGAGCCGGCCGGGCTGTGCGACGCGCTGTTTCGCGTCGGGCGGCTGATCCCGCCGGAAGAAGAGGTCGTGGTCGGGCTGCCCGACACGGTGTGGTTCCCTGCAGACGCGCTGGCACGGCTCCCCAACGGTGGACTCTCGTTCCTCTGCTTCCCGGTGAACCGCCCCGAGCTGTTCGACGCGGTGATCGCCGACGACGACGGCGCGGTGCGTGAGATTCAGGTCAAGCAGGCCGGCGCCGACTCGCGTTGGATCTGGGGCGCGTTCAAGCTCACCGGCAAGATCCTGAGAGAGCTCGAGTCGCTGTGGCGCGAGCGTGACAAGCGCGACGCCTACGTCGGCACGCTGGTGAACGCCTGGCTCTCGCGCGGCGGCGCGGCGACGTCCGTGCGCGCCGGGCACACCTACGTGGACGTGGGCACGCTGCACGGCTATCGCGAAGCGTTGCGGCTACTTCAAGACGAGCAGTTCGTCGTCAGGGCGGTGTCATGAAACAAGCGATGTCCCAAGCCGAGGTGTCGGCCAGAATACGCTCACTCGGCGATTGGTTTCAAAACCTCGAGCTCGCGGGCGTCCAGACCGCGCCGAACCACTTCCTCGGCAACTATCCGATGTGCAAGTGGCAGTCTTTTCGCCACGCGATCCCAGACGACCTCTCCGGCAAGTCGGTGCTCGACATCGGCTGCAACGCCGGCTTTTATTCGCTGGAGATGAAGCGGCGCGGCGCGGCCCGCGTGCTGGGCGTGGACTCCGACGCGCGCTACCTGGCGCAGGCTCGGCTGGCGGCGGAGGTCCAAGGCATGGATATCGAGTTCGCCGAGCTCGACGTATACCAAGTCGCTCAGCTGCGCGAACGCTTCGACGTCGTGTTGTTCATGGGCGTGTTGTATCACTTGCGCCATCCGCTCTTGGCGTTGGATTTGCTGCACGAGCACGTGGTCAAGGACTACCTCGTGTTCCAGAGTATGCTGCGCGGCAGCCAGGAGCTCGGCGCCGTGGCAGACGACTACGACTTTCGCGAAGAGAGCCACTTCGACCGCGCCGCCTATCCCAAGCTGCACTTCGTCGAGCAGCGCTATGCGGGCGATCCCACCAATTGGTGGGTGCCCAACAAGTCCTGCGTCGAGGCGATGCTGCGCTCGGCCGGCTTCGCCATCGTCGACAACCCCGAGACCGAGGTGTACATCTGCCGGCGCCGTGAGCTGAGCAGCGACGACGCTCACGGCCGGCGCGCGCCGCGCGTGGCCGTGCCGACGGCACCCGAGCTCGCCTCCAACGGCGGCCGGAGCCGCGCCGACGAGGGCTGGTACCGATGAGCGTCGAAGCGGTGATGCTCTGGAACGAGCCGAACAACGCCTCGCACTGGGACTTCGAGCAAGACCCTGACTGGACGCGCTTCGCGGAGATGGTCAAGCTCGCGGCCGACGCGGTGCGCGCGGAGAACCCGCGGCTGAAGCTCGTGCTGGGCGGCATCTCGCCCATCGATCCCGGCTTCCTCACCAATATGCGCGAGCAAGGCGTGCTCGAAAAAGTCGACGTGGTGGCCGTGCACGGCTTTCCGCTCGATTGGAACCACTGGCAAATCAATGACTGGCCGTCGCGCCTCGAGGAGGTGCGCGCCGTGGTGGACAAGCCCGTTTGGGTGACCGAGGTGGGCGTCTCCACGTTCGGCGCCGAGGAGGTGCAGGACTTCGGGTTGCAGCGCACCGCGGAGCTGCTGCGCGGCCAGGTCGAGCGCGTGCACTGGTACAGCCTCTTCGACCTGCCGCGCGCTTGGCCGGCCACCACACGACACCGCGAGGCGGAGGGCTCCTCGTACTATCGACACTTCTACATGGGCCTGATCCGCGAGGACGGCTCGCCGAAGCGCGCGCTCGGTCGCTTTCGCGAGCTCACCCCCGAGCTCGGCCTGTGCCAGTGGATCCATTTCGAAGATCCACGGCTCGAGCAGGCGGTGCGCTGGCTCAATCAGCTCGGCGTGCGGCACCTGCGCACGGGCTTGTCTTGGGCGGACAGCTTGCGCCCCGGCGCCGACGCCTGGTTCGACCGCCAAATGATCGCGCTCGACCCCTTCGAGCTGACCTTGACCTATTGCTTCACGCCCGAGTCCTGCGGGCTGAAGCCGCATCACACCAGCCCGCCGCATCGACCGCAGGAGTACGCGGACTTCTGCGCGCGCATGACGCGGCGCTACGCGCGCGGATAGACGGCGCCGCGCGAGCACCCGCGCGCAGCGCCGATGCTCGCCAGCGCGCGCCTCAGCTCATGCGACGTCGAGCCAGCCGCGCAGCACCGCGTAGCGCACCACATCCGCGCGGTTCTTGAGCGCCAGCTTCTCCATCGCGCGGGTCTTGTAGGTCTCGACGGTGCGACCGCTGACCGCCAGCTGCGAAGCGATCGTCTTGGTGGCGTGACCATGAGCGATCAAGCGCAACACCTCGCTCTCGCGTTCACTGAGCTCCACGACGGGCCAGTTGCCGCTGCGCGTGCGGCTCGCCGAGCTCGGGATCACCTGCGCGGCCATCGTGGGATCCAGGTACATGCCACCTTCGGCGACGGCGTGGATGGCGCGCGCGAGCTCCTCTACAGCCGCGCGCTTCAGGACGTAGCCTGACGCGCCAGCGCCGATGAACAGCGAGAGATAAGCCCGCTCCTCATGCGCGGTGAGGACCAACACCTTCACCTCGGGGTGCGCCTTCTTGATTTGCTCGGTCGCTTCCACGCCGCCCAGCTGCGGCAGCGAGGCGTCCATCACGACCACGTCGGGGCGCAGTCGATCGACCTCGGCGATGGCCGTGACGCCGTCGCCCGCCTCTCCAACGACGGACATTTCGTGGGACTCGAGCAGCACCTTGATGCCGCTCCGCACGACGACGTGGTCGTCGACCAACACGATCCTCAGGGCCATTTTCGCGGTCTCCTCGAGCGCTGTTCGAACGCTCGGCAACAGGCCTGTTTACTCAGCGATCCGTGCAACTCACGACTCGAACTCATCGAAACTACCTCTCCTGACGAATATCCCTGCGTGCCGCTCGGAGTTGGCAGAAGCCCGCCCTGCGAGGCGCCACTCTAACACGAGGAGTGCGCGACGCACCTACTCCTGAGAGTATTGGGCGTAGGCGTGTGAGGCGAAATTGCCTATCCGGGAGCGCGAACACTGCCATGATGGAACTCGCCACCATGGAAACTCATGAGGCTTCAGCGCTCGAAGCGGGACCATGCGCGAGCGAAGCGGCGCACCGCATCCTCGATTTGGCCCAAACGCAGGTTCGAGAAGCAGAGACGGAACGACAGCGGGCTCGTCGCCTGATCGACGCGAAATCGAAGGCCCGGATCGAACGAGACGCCTTGCTCCAGCGCGAGCGCCAAGAGCCGCGTGTCGTCGCCCTCGCGGTCCGCTTCGACGAAGATCGAGAAGCCGCCCTCGACGGGCGCGGCGCGCAACCCGGGCAGATACTTCTCGACCGCCCGCTGCAGGCGCCGGGCGCGGCGCGCGTATTCGACGCGCACGCGCGCGAGATGAGCGTCATAGTCCCAGCTGGCCAGGGTCTCGCGCAGGATGGCTTGGCTCAGGCTATTGGCCTGCAGATCCGCGTCGGCCTTGAGCTGCAGCACGCGCTCACGCTGCGCGCGCGGCGGCACCAACCAGCCGATGCGCAGCCCCGGGCAGAGCGTCTTCGAGAACGTCCCGATGTGATAGACGCGCTCCGGCGCCCGCGAAAATAGCAGCGGCGCCGGCCGCCCGTCGAAGCGCAGCTCGGCGTAGGCCTCGTCGGCGATGATGGGCAACTGCGAGGCGAGCAGAGCGCGTACCCTGCGCTCGTCTATGTCGAGGCCGCGAGGATTGCTGACGCCCGGCATCACGTAGACCGCGCCCGCGTCGAGGCCGGTCGTGAGCTCGACTCCGCGCGAGCGAAACAGATCGAGCGCCGAGGGGTACGACTCGGCGTCGACGGCCATCTTGTCGCCCGGCGCGAGCAAGGCGTCGACGGCCAGCGCGATGGCTTGCTGCGCCCCCGAGGTGATGACGACGTCATCCGCCACGACGTCGGCGCCGCGCGCTCGCAAGCGCTGCGCGACCCACTCACGCAGCTCGGGAGCGCCCTCGGGCCAACCATATTGCAGCGCGCTGCCGTCACCGCGAGCGAGCACCGTTACACAGGCAGCAGCGATCGCGCGTCTTGGAAACAGCTCCTGCGCCGGCAGGCCGCCCGCGAGCGCCAAGACATCCGGGCGCGACGCGCATTGTCTCTGCAGTTGGTCGATCAGCTTTGCGCCGTCGCATGGACCGCTGTCGAGTCGCTCATTCATACCGTTGCCTCAGCGGCCTCGCGGTGACGTTCCCGTTGCGACGCGGCAGCGCGCCCCACCGTGATCTTCTTGTTGACGAAGGCGTCGGGCCGACAACATCGAGCGGGAGGCAAAAGGCACCCACTCAACGGTCATAAGCAAGCTCCGCGCCGCGGAGGTGTCCGCGCTGGCGCACGGATTGCACCCATACTTCGCTATGGGTCCTACTCATCCGTCACCTTCCCCCAACCCCGGCCCCGATCCCGCGCCCGAGCCGCCCACGCCCGAGCCGTCCATTCCGGAGCCGATCGATCCGGACCTGCCGTCGTATCAGGACGAGCCGCCCGTCTCGCCCATCGATCCTCCGCTGCCGCGCGAGCTCGGTTGACGCCTCACGACGCGGCAATTGGCTGCTCTTCGAGCGTCGGCGCGCCGTATGCGCGGCGCGCCGTTCTATTTTTGGGATTGGCTTTGGATGCGCTTGCGACGCAAGCGCTTGGCGCTCGCCTCTTTGGGTGAGACGAAGCGCGGTCGCTCGGCGTCTTCATCGCTCGAGCGCGGTGTCATCGGTTCTGCGTTACCGGCCGGGGCTGGCTTGGCGGTGCGTTTGACGCCCTGAGCCTCCTTGGGGCGTGAAACGTCGCTTTCATCCGGTGGAAGAGAGACCCGGCTGGTGCGTCCTGGCATGATGCGAAGCGCGTTGCAAGCGCCGGACCGCGTGGCCTCCCTCGCTGACGATGGTCAACGTTCGCTGTCGATGCTGAGGATTTTTCGCGCGGCGCGCTCGCCGCTGCCCAGCGCGCCGGCGACCGTCGACGGATACTCGATATCGAGCGCTTCTCCCGCGAAGAACAGCGTCCCCTCGAACGGCTCCGCGAGCTCGTGCGCCGCGTTGCCGCCGCCCGGCCGCAGGTAGCTGTAGGCTCCGCGCGTCAGCGGATCCTCGATGAAGTCGTGGTGGTGCGCCTCGATCAGGGCGCGCCGGCAGCTCTCGAGAGCGCGCCCGCTCACCTCCGCCAAGGAGCGCAGCGCGAGGTCGACGAGCTGCTCCGAGCCGTTCGACGCGAGCTCGCTCGCGCGCGGCCCGCCCGCCCACAGCGTGACCTGCTCTTGGCCGCGCTGAGCTTGCCGCCAAATGGTTCGAAATGCGCTCTCGGGGGCGTGCAGAAAGCTGGCCTCGGCCGCGAGCGGATTTTCGGGCCAGGGCGCCTGCTCGAAGCGCAGCACCACCTTCACGACGCTGCCCATGGCAAACGCCGATAGCCCATCTCGTAACCGCGCTGGCGCCGGCTCGAGCCGAATGCTGCCGCTCCTCAGCGCATCCTGAAGCACGCCGATCGACACTGTCACCAGGCAACGGCGCGCGCTGACCCGCAAGGTGTCTTCGCCGCACGCTGCCGTCAGCGTCGCGCCTGCGGCGGACCACTCGATGCTCGTGACGCGCGCGCCGAGCTCGAGCTGCACCGAGCCGCGCCGGATACCGTGCTCGAGCGCCGCGAGGACCGCGTCCTGCCCGGCTTCGATGCGGTGCTGCTCGAAGGCCACCCCGGCGTCGCGCGCATCCTCTCCCACGCTCCGCGCGCTGACGTCTGCGAGCGGCGCCGCGTGATAGCCTTCGACGAGCAGGCGCACGAGCTCGGCGTCTGCTTCATCGAGCTCGCGCTTGCGCAGGTAATCGAGCACAGAGTCGGTGTCGGGGCCGTCGCTCGCCGGCCCCAGCAGCTCCGCGAAGCGTCGCCAGGTGTCGGGCATCTCGCGCACGTCTCGGCCCACACATACGCGCTTCTCGGGCACCTTCGCGAGGCGCTGTCGCCCGCCGAGCACGGCCAGCGTCGGCGAGGGACGCCCGTGCACGAACTCGGCGCCGAGCTCGATGGGCAGCTCCCAGCCGCTCTGGCGCAGCGTACGGATGCGACCTCCTACGCGCGGGCTCGCCTCCAGGATGAGCGACGGGACGCCGTAAGCCGTCAGCATGCGGGCTGCCGCGAGCCCCGCGGCTCCCGCGCCGACGATACAGACCTCGGTTTCGAGCTGGCGCATCACTCAGTTCTCACTCGCTCGCGGCACGTCCAAATCGAGCTGCTTCGGGAAGCCCAGCCGGCGAGAGGCTCCCGCTGCCAAGATCGCGCAGGTGGTGCTCATCGCTTCACCTATGAGCCTCCCGAGCTGGCCAAGCGTAGCGCCGGCCGCGAGCGTTGCAGCTCGTGACTGCCTCGCCGCTCACGCAGCGGCGCCGCCGTGGCCGCGCGCAAGACGGCTTGACCCTCGGCGATGATCGATAGCGCAATCTCCGCGGGAGTCTCGCCGCCGAGGTGCAGGCCGCACGGCGCGTGGACGCGCGCGAGCGCGCCCGACTGCGACGCGTTCGGACTGAATCCAAGCTCTGCCAGCATTCGCCGCGTGCGCGCGGCGGGCCCGAGCACGCCGATATAGCGCGGCGGACAATCCAACAGCGCCGCCAGCGCTTCGCGATCCGCCTCATAGTCATGCGCCATCACCACGGCCAGCGCGCGCTCGCAGCTCTGCAGCGTACGAACGGTCGCGCGCGCCGAACCCGTGACGAGCCGTGCCAGGCCGTGAAAACGCTCTCTCACGCTGACGCGCGCGCTGGGCGCGCACACCGAGACGCTCCACCCCACGGCTCGCGCCAGCTCTGCGAGCGGCACGACGTCGCGACCGCTCCCGAACACGAACAGGTGCGGCGCTGGCTCGATGACCTCGATCAGAGCGCTCAGCGCGCCGTCCCTCATGGTGTGGGCGCGGGTGCCGCCTTCGGCGAGCGCGGTCCTGGCGGCGTCAACGAGCTCGCGCTCGAGCTCGTCGTTGGTAATACCGCTGACTTGCGGCTCCGCGCCCGGCGCCAACAGCACACGCGCCGCGAGCGGCACCTGCGCCGTCCGCGACTCGAACACCGTCACGATCACACCGCGCCGCTCGGCGGCGAGGCGGCCCGCGATGAAGCCGATGACGTCGCCGGTGCCCCGCGGGTCGGCTTCCAACAGCACGTCGACCTGGCCACCGCAACCGCTGCCCTTGACCTCTGCGTCGGCCTCATTCTGTGCCTCATAGCTGCGCAGCACCGGGCCCTCGCGCACGGCCCAGGCGCCGGAACGCACGATGTCCGCTTCCAAGCAGCCGCCGCTGACGGAGCCGGCCAGCACCGCGCCAGGGCTGAACAGCAGGCGCGCGCCCGCGTGGCGGTACGCCGAGCCGCGCACGCGCACGACCGTCGCCAAAAATACCTCGTCCCCCGCGGCGCGTGCAGCGTTTGCGGCGCGGCAGAGATGGGCGAGCTCGTGCATGTGGCTCCTAAGACCGATCCGTTCAGATGAGCTTGTCGGGGGTGATGGGCAGATCACGGATACGCTTTCCGGTCGCGTGATAGACAGCGTTGGCGACGGCCGCAGCCGCGCCGGTGATGCCGATCTCGCCGATGCCTTTGGCGCCAACGTCGTTCACGTAGGGGTCGACCTCATCGACCATGATCACGTCGATGACGGGTACGTCGGCGTGGACGGGCACGTGATAGTCTGCGAGATCGCGCGTGACCACCCGGCCGCTGCGCGGGTCCCGCACGGTGTGCTCGTGCAGCGCAAAGCCGATACCCCACACGATGCCCCCTTGATACTGGCTGCGCGCGGTCTTCTCGTTGAGGATTTTGCCGGCCGCGAAGGCCGCTACCCAGCGCGCCACGCGCACCTCACCGCTGTCTTCGTCCACGCGCACCTCCGCGAAGTGCGCGCCGAACGAGTGCGTCGAGTACTGCTTGCGCTCGGGGCGCGCCTCGGCGTGCACCTCGACGCTGAGGTCACCGCCAGCGAGGCTCGCCGCCAGCTGCTCGATGCTCTGTTCTTGGCCTTTGCGCGCCCGGCTGCGCACGCGCCCCGCCTCGAGCTCGAGCTCGTCCGCGCGCAAGCCGTGGAACGGCGACTTCTCATCGGCGACCGCGCGCCGAAACATCTCGTTTCTGAGCTCGAGCGCGGCTTGCTTCACGGCCGAGCCGGTGCTCGCCGCCGTTTGCGAGCCGCCCGAGACGGGCGTCTCCGGCAGCTTGGTGTCCCCGAGCTCGAAGCGGACGCGCTCGAGCGGGAGGCCCAGCACCTCGGCCACGATCTGCGCCATGATCGTGTAGGTGCCGGTGCCGATGTCTTGCGAGCCTGCTTGCACCAGCACCTTGCCGTCGGGCAGCAGCCGCGCGCGCGCGGACGCCGCGCTCTGCCGCGCCGGGTACGTGGCCGTCGCCATGCCGAGCCCGATCAGCCAATGTCCGTCGCGCATGGAGCGCGGCTCGGGCCGGCGATGGCTCCACTCGAAGCGACGCGCCGCCTGCTGGTAGCAGGCGCGCAGCGACTTGCTCGACCAGGGCTTGTCTTGCTCGAAATCGCGCTCCGCGTAGTTTCTCAGGCGAAGCTCGACGGGATCGAGGTCGAGCTCGTAAGCGAGCTCATCCATGGCCGACTCCAGCGCGAACGTGCCGCTCGCCTCACCGGGCGCGCGCTGAAACGTCGGCGTCGGAATGTCGAGCCGCATGGCGCGATGGGACGTCGAGACGTTGTTGCAGGCGTACAGCATGCGCGTCTGGATCGCGCAGGGCTCGAGGAACTCGTCGAGCTGCGATGTCTCCGAGAGCGAGTCGTGGCGCAGCGCCAGCAGCCGGCCGCCCTTGTCCGCGCCGAGCGCCACGCGCTGAATCGTCTTCGGGCGATGGCCGACTAGCGAGAACATTTGCTGGCGCGTGAGCACCAAGCGCACGGCGCGGCCGACGACGCGCGCGGCGAGCGCGGCGAGCGCCACGTGCGACCACGGCGTGCCCTTGCACCCGAAGCCGCCGCCCACGTAGTGCGAGATCACGCGCACGTTCTCGGCGGGAATGCCGAACACCGTCGCGACCTTGCGCCTGACCGCGAAGATGCCCTGCGAGGTGTCGTACAGAGTGACGTGATCCTTGCCCTGCCACACCACGGTGAGCCCGTGCATCTCCATCGGATTGTGGTTTTGCACCGGCGTCGTGTACGTGTAGTCCACGCGCACCTCGGCCCGTAGCAGCTCCCCGTCGGGATCGCCGCGCTTGCTATCGGTGGGTCCGTGCGGGCCCGCGGACTTCGGCTTGTAGCTGCGCTCGGGCTCGTTCACGAGCTCCGTCTGGGCCTTCACCGTGGAAAAGCGCGCCGCGATCGCCGCGGCGCCCTCCCGCGCGCGGTCGAGCGAGTCCGCCACGACTAGCGCGATGGGTTGGTCGTTGTAAGCGACCTCATCGTCTTGCAGCAGCTGGAGGATGCGATCGTTGGTGCCCGTTCTCTGCGTTGCGCCGGGCAGCTTCGGCGCGTTCGCCGGCGTGATCACGCGCAGCACGCCGTGCACCTTCTCCGCGGCCTGTACGGCGAGCGCGGAGATTTTCCCCTTCGTCGTCGCGCTGGTCACGATCACGGCGTACGCCAAATTGGCGACCGGGACCTCGGCGGCGTAGCGCGCCTGCCCCGTCACCTTCAGCCGCGCATCCGCGCGATCCACGCCCTTGCCGAGGACGGACTCCTTCATGTCAGCCCCGTTGCTCGCTCCAGCGCGCGGACGATCACGCGCTGAGCCAATTTGATCTTGAAAGCGTTATAAGGAGTGCTCTTGGCGCCAGCGAGCGCCGTCGCCGCCGCTTGCTCGAAGCTCTCGCGCATGGCCGGCTTGCCGCGCAGCTGCTCCTCACTCTCACGGCAGCGCCAGGGCTTGGTGCCCACGCCACCGATGGCGAGCCGCGCATTTTGGATCCTGTCGGCCTCGAGCTCGAGCCCCGCCGCCGCGGACGCGAGCGCAAATGCGAAGGAGGCGCGATCGCGCGCCTTGACGTAGACCGAGCGCCGCGCGGCGGCGCTGAAGGGCACGCGCACATGAGTCACGAGCTCGCCCGCTTGCAGCACCGTCTCGATGTCGGGACGAGCTCCGGGCAGCGTGTGGAAATCCAAGAACGGAACGCTGCGCTCTCCGCGCGCGCCGCTCACCACCACCGTCGCGTCGAGCGCCGCCAGCGCCACCGCAAAATCCGACGGGTGCACGGCGATGCAGTGCTCGCTCACCCCCAAGACGGCGTGCATGCGCGACCACCCCTTGAGCGCAGCGCACCCGCTGCCCGGCTTGCGCTTGTTGCAGGCCGGCTCCTGCGCGTCGCGAAAGTAAGCGCAGCGCGTGCGCTGCAGCACGTTCCCGGCGGTCGTCGCCATGTTCCGGATCTGCGGGGAGGCCCCAGAGAGCAGCGCTTCGCGCAGCGCCGGGAGCTTGGCGCCGACGAGCGGATGATGAGCGAGCTCACTATTTCGCACGAGCGCGCCGATGCGCAGCGCGTCCCCCTCGTCCTCCACGTCTTTCCACGGCAAGCCGCTGATATCCAGCACGACGTCGGGCCGCTCGACGTCGAGCCGCAGCAGGTCGACGAGCAGCGTTCCGCCGGCGATCACGCGCACGTTCTTCTCGGCCGCCTGAGCGTTGGCCTCCGCCGGCGTGTGCGCGCGCACGAAATCGAAGGACTTCATGCCGGCACGCTCCCGCTGCGCGCGCGCTGAATGGCGCTGACGATGTTGTTGTACGCGCCGCAGCGGCAAATGTTGCCGCTCATGTGCTCGCGGACGTCGGCGTCGCTCTGCGCGCGATTCTCGCGCAAGAGGCCCAGCGCGCTCATGATTTGACCCGGCGTGCAGTAACCGCATTGCAGCGCGTCCTCAGTGATGAACGCCTGCTGCAGCGGGTGCAGCTCGTCCCCGCTGGCCAGTCCTTCGATAGTGCTGATGGCGGCGCCGTCCGCCATCACAGCGAGCACCAGACAGGCGTTCACGCGCGTGCCATTCAAGAGGACGGTGCACGCGCCGCACTGACCGTGATCGCAGCCCTTCTTCGTCCCAGTCAGGCCGAGGTGCTCGCGCAGCGCGTCCAGCAGCGACACGCGCGGCTCGAGCGACAGCGTGTGACGTTGCTCATTGACGACCAACGCCACTTTCATCTCCTTTCCGCGCGCTGGCGTGCCCGTCGCGCTGCCGACGTGCGGGGTGGGAGCCGGGCGCGATTTTTTGCAGCTGGCCTCGAGCGCCAGCGCAAAGGCCGCGACCAAGCTGAGCAAGGCCAGCTCGCGCCGAGAGACGCGCCCTGCAGCGCCGCGCTGCTCGCTGAACGCGCCACGAGCGCTCCGCAAGGCACCGAGCACCAGCTCCGCGCTGCTGCGCGAATCACCTCCGACGGCGCGCAGCCGCTCGTGCTCGTAGCCATCCACAATCGAGACGCTGAGCTCTCCGCGCGCGAGCGACTTGGCATCGACTCCGTACTGGGCCATGAAGCGCGCCAGCTGCGCGCGCTTTTCCGGCGTGCTCGCGCTCTCGAGCTCGGGCGCGTCGTCCGGGCGAAACAGCTGCACGCCGTCGGGTAAAACGACCAGCAACAGCGCGCCGAGGCCGCGGAGCTCTGCTTGCAGCGCCACGAGCGCCGCAGGCTCGAACCCGGAAAAATCTCGGGCGAAGAGTAACACTACGGGCTGACCAGGGACGCCCGGGAGCCGCGAGTGCGGAAGGAGCCGCATGGAACCGGGTCGTCTAGCAAGGGATGTACCCTTTTCGTTCTAGTTCGAGTTTCTCTGGCGCGACGCGAGCGCTGTTTTGCTTGGGGCTCGCATTGCTGTCTCGGTGAGGCAACCTGGCGCGGGACTCACGCGCGCAGCGCGACGCGCGACGCACGAGCGCGCTGCTCCAGCGGGCACATCGGTTGCAGACGGCAGCGGTTCCCCGACGAGCAACGCGCGGGCGTTGCGGTTCAGAGAAGGAGACCTAGATGGCAACACAGACCTCGACTTCACAAGGCCGGCTCGGAAAGGGACGCGGCGATGCGCAGATGCAGCGTGGCGGTGGGACCTCAGCGAGCATGAGCGGCGAGCCGACTCAAGACAGCGTGTACGGCGTCGTCAGTGTTCTCTATCACGCGCTCCAGGGCGCCGAGACGTACCGCCAGTACATCAAGGACGCGCAGCGCGGCGGCGATGACGAGCTCGTGCAGTTCTTCGAGGAGTGCCGGGAAGAGGAGCAAGCCCGCGCAGAGCGCGCAAAATCGCTGCTGCTCGAGCGACTCGAGGACGAGGAGGGCGGCGCCGACGAGGAAGAGGAAGACGAAGACTAGAGTGAGGGGCTGGGCGTTACACCGGGGACACGAGCTCCCCGGTGTCGTCCGCGCCGGCGCGCGCGCACCTAGCTATGAGCGCTCAGGTCGCTGACGTCTTCCTCCGGTATCGCGCGCGCCTCCAGCGGCTTCGTGGCAGGGCCGTCCAACAAGCTGCCGTCCGTCTTGAATCGCGAGCCGTGGCAGGGGCAGTCCCAGCTGAGCTCGACGCGGTTGAAGGTGACGTTGCAGCCCATGTGTGGGCAACGCGCGGACACCGCGTGCAGTTTTCCCGAGGTATCGCGGTGCACCGCGAGCTTCTCGTGACCGGCGCGCAGCACCTTGCCGTCACCCGGCATGATCTCCGCCAAGGCGTGCGCTTCCACGGTGAGCCGGTCTTTGACGAGCCGCGCGGGAAACGCCGCGTTCTCCTCGATCACGGGCGCCAATGATACCAGCGGCTTGAAGCGCGTCGCGCGATAAAGCTGCGCGTAAGGGTTCGTGCGTCCCAGGATCGCGTCGCGCAGCATCATCGCCGAGAGCGTGCCGAAGGTCGTACCGTTGCCGCTGAAGCCCGTGGCCACGAAAATGGGCTCATCGTCCTTCAAGCGACCGATGTACGGCAGGCCGTCGACCGGTTCCACCACCTGCGCGGACCAGCGCCGCGTCGCCGTGACGCCGAAGCGGCCAGCGTAGGCGATGACGTCGTCGAAGGCAGACGCAGGCCCGCGCTTCGGCCCCTTACCAGTCTTGTGATCGGAGCCGCCGACCACCAAATAGCTCACGCCACGGCAGTCCGCGGAGCGCACGTAGTGATAGGGATCTTGCATATCCCAGTACAATCCGCGCACTGGCGACGGGCTCGGCCCGGCGCAAACGTACGAGCGATACTGCGCCACCTTGGTCTGGAAAGGGCCGACCACGGGCGGCGCGTGCGTCGCGTAAATCACGTACTTCGCGTGCACCAGGGCGCCGCTCTGCGTCCACACTTTCAGCGGCTCACCGAGCTCGACGTCTTGCACCCGCGTGTGCTCGAAGACGGCCGAGCCGGCGCCGGGAATGGAGCGTGCGAGCGCCTCCAGGTAAATCAAGGGTGACAGCTGCGCCTGATTCGCGAAGTGCAGCCCCGCTGCCGTCGGGAATGGCAGCGCGACAGCGCCGAGCTCGACCGCCGCACCCGCTCGACGGGCGGCCTCGTACTCTTGCTCGAGCTCGCCCTTCTTCTCCGGCTCCTCCGTGAAGAGCACCCCCGGCACTCGCTCGAATGCGTGAGCCACCCCGAAGCGCTCCGACAACGCCGCGAGCTCTTCGATCGCCTTGCGACTCGACTCGCGGACGAGCGCCGCGCTCTCCCGCCCGAAGTCCTTCTCGATGCTGTAGTAGCGCGCATCGACCGCCTCCGTGAGGTGCGCCGTAGTGCCGCCCGTCACCCCCGAGCCGAGCGTCCGCGCCTCCAGCAGCGCCACGCTCTGGCCTGCTTGCTTCAGCAGTACCGCTGCCGTGACTCCGGTGATGCCAGCACCGACCACGGCGACGTCCACCTGGATGTCGCGCGAGAGCGGCGCATACTTCGGCGCGTCGGCTGGCAAACTCCACAGTGAATCAGTCGAATGCAGCATGGGCACCTCTTTGCGCGGCACGCGGCTGCAATGGTTACGCCAACCCCGCCGCAGGTGACCGCCGCCGCGACGGCGCGGATCTCGGCGCCCCCTCGATGACGCTCCGCCCCAGAGCGTCATCATTGTCGCCCCCTCACGCGCTGCGCTCGAGCTGCAGCTGAGCGTCTGCCAGCGACTCGAGCAGGGCGCAGACCGCCGCTTCTCGCGTCGAGAGTCCATTGGGCGGCTTCCGCCGGCCATGCGCGAACAGCTGCAGCTGGTGGTGTAACTCGCCGCGCAGATAGCATTCGAAAATGTGCGGGTGAATGTAGGATTTCCGGCAGATCGCGGCGGTGTTGCCGAGCTCGGCCGCGACGGCGCGCGCTGTCTCCAATAACGTTCGTTTCCCCGCGCTCGCGCTGGCGCACGGCGCGCAACCGGCCAGGTGCTCCGCGGCCAGGACGGTGGCGTTCCAGGTGCGGAACTCCTTGGCCGTGAACGGGTGACCCATCGTCCGTTGCAAGTAGTTGTTCACGTCGGTGGAGGTGATGCGGTGCCGTTCACCGTCAGCATCGTAATATTGAAACAGCACCTGTCCTGGTATGGCTTGGCAGCGCTTGACCGCCGCTGCCAAGCGCCGATCACGCAGCTCCGCGGTGATCAGCTTGCCGCCCTTGCCGCGGAACCGCAGCTGGATCTTCTCTCCGGAGATGCGCGCGTGCTGATCCCGCAGCGTGGTGAGGCCGTACGAGCCGTTCTCCTGGGCATAGCGCTCATTGCCGACGCGCACGAGCGTGCGCTGCATGAGCGAGAGCACCACCGCGACGACCTTGTCCTTGCTGAGCCTGGGCTGGCGCAGATCACGCGCGACGCGCTGGCGCAGACGTGGCAGCGCGCGCACGAACAACAAGCAATCATCGAATTTTGCGACATCTCTGATGCGCCGCCAGTCTTCGTGATAGCGATATTGCTTGCGGCCGCGCGCGTCATAGCCGGTAGCTTGCAGGTGCGCACCGGCTGAGCTGGCGATGAAAACCCGTGTCCAGGCCGGCGGAATCGCGAGCTTGCGGATGCGCGCGAGCGTGCGTTCATCGCGCACCAGCTCGCCGCTGGCGCGCCGGTAATAAAAGCCGCGACCGCGCTTGCAGCGCTGGATGGCGAGCTCCCCGGGGTCGACGTACTCCAGGTCGGCAGCGTCGGCCGCCGACTTGGAGTCTCTGAGCAGGCGAGCGGCTCGCCGCGGGAGCGACGCGATCGCCTTCACCGCCGCGCGCCTCCGCTTGCTCATCGCCGTCACGTCCGACGGTGGCCGCGGCGAGACTGCTCCGCGCGCGCGTTCCGATCGAGCGTCGCGTCGACTTCGTTGACGCGCACGGCCGGGTGCCGAATGCCTCCCTCGTTGCGCGGCTGGTCGAACAGCGAGCCCTCACTGATCACGTTTTGCGTCAGGTCGAGCTCGCTCGGCTCACTGGGCGAGATCGCGTCCTCGTCGGGAGCTCCGTCGAAGACCTCGCGCAAGGTAGCGGGGTCCGGCTCGGGGTTGGCGTCGACGTCGGTGTCGACCTCTTTGCCCTCGACCGGTAGCGCCTCCTGCTTCGCGTCGCGCAGCACGCGCGTGCCGAGCTCTTCCGGATCGACGCTCAGACCCGACTCGGCGAGCAGCTCTGCTTCGCCTTCTGTCGCGAGTGACACGGCTTCGCCAGCGTAGCCGGTGTCGAGCGGTCCGGAGTTCGAGTCGTAACCCGCGGACTCTTGCACGTCATCGCGCGCGTCGTCAGCGAGCTCCGCGTCGTCAGCGAGCTCGCGCGCGTCGGAGTCTTGCAGCGCTTGCCGCTCGTTGAGCGACTCGTCGACGGCGCGGCCGCGCCGCTGCGTTGCCGAAGTTCGCTCACTGGCTCGGGGTGTCGGAATCTTGTTTGCTTTTGCCATCGTTACGCTCCGGCGTCGTTGTTGAAAAGCCGAGCTATGGCGGCGGTATTGCGCGATCCGTGCCAAGCAGCGCCCGCCGCGAGATGGCCGCCTATTTGTACAGCCTTTATGCGCTCAGGAAGCGGCGGCAGAGCAAAAACGCCTCCACTCGTTGACGGAGGTCTACGACACCTGTATCGGCGCAGCACGTCGAACATGGACGCCGCCGACGGAGCAGCAAAGGGGCAGAACGACGCTTACACGGCGCGTAGCTTGCTCCGTTCATTCCGCGCAGCCGTGGCGCTGCTGACGCGCCTGCCGGTGGGTGGTTTTCCCTACTCCGCTCGCGAGCTCGCCTGGTCTTCAGCGCATTTGCCGCTGGTCGGCGCCTTGCTGGGTAGTTTTTTGGGGTTCGCGTGGACGTTGCTCGCGCGCGGCGGCAGCTTCTTGGGCGCGACCGCCGTCATCACCCTCTCCTTATTGCTGACGGGCGCGCTGCACGAAGACGGTCTCGCCGACACGGCGGACGCCCTGGGTGGCGCGACGACGCGCGAGCAGGTCTTCATCATCCTGAAAGACAGCCGGATCGGCACGTTCGGCGCCGCTGCCCTGGCGGCCTCGTTGCTCTTACGCGTGAGCGCGCTGGTCGCGCTGCAGAACTTTTCGGCGCTGGCGCTGGTGCTCGCGCACTCGGTGTCGCGTCTGGTCCCGGTTTGCTTGATGGCGACGTTGCCTTACGTCAGCGCGATGGGCGCCAAGAGCGCGCCGCACACGCGCGTGGGCATCGCGCACGTCGCCGTCGCGGTGCTCTGGTGCGCGGCCGTAGTCTTCGGTTTACTTTGGCGCGGCCTCGCAGCGCCGGAAGCTGCGAGCGCCCTGCTGTCGAGCGCGCTGTGCGCTGTCTTGCTGGGATGGCGTTTCGTGGCGCGAGCGGGCGGCGTCACCGGTGACTTCCTCGGCGCAAGTCAACAAGTGAGTGAGTGCTGTATCCTCGTGAGCCTCGCGCTCTGGCGCGGACACTCGTAGAGTGGATCTCTGCGACAGCGCTTGACAGGTTTGAACGGGAGGTGTAGTTCCGCGGGGGTCAGCACGAACATAGACTTCGGGTGCCCCGCAGGGCACGAATAGGGAAGCCGGTCCAAAGCCGGCGCGGTACCGCCACTGTAGGTGCCAAGCTTCGCCTGATAGCCACTGGCTCTCACTTCTGAGAGCTGGGAAGGAAGGCGCGGCGCTGCAGCGCAGAGCTGCTGAAGGTACGAGCCAGGAGACCTGCCCGAAGTTGTCACGCGAGGTGAGCCATGCGCTCGACTCCGTGGCGGCCCGGCGCGGATTTCGCCGGCGACGCCATAAAAACCGCTAAAAACAGCGCTTCCGCGCCGCGATCACAACCCGCGCCACTTGCGAAGCCCGCGCCTTCACCGCGAGGCCCAAGTGAGCAGCGCGCGCCGTCGCTCGAGCCGCGGCGCGCCGCGCCCCGGGTGGGCTAATCATGGCGCGAGATTGCGTGTTGCTGCTCGGCCATGGCAGTCGGGAGCCGACCGCGAATGCAGAGTTCGAAGCGCTCGCTGCACGGTATCGAGCAGCGCGACCCGAGCTGCGCGTCGAAACTGCATATATCGAGCTCGCTAATCCCTCACTCGCGGCTGCGCTCGAGGCGCTCGCTCCGCAGGTTCAGCGCCTCGTCATTGTGCCGGTTTTCCTGTTTGCGAGCGGCCACGTGAAGAACGACGTCCCGCTGGCCATCGCGCACGCCCGCAGGCGTTTCCCCCATGTCTCTTTCGCCGCGGCGCCCGCGCTGGGGGCGCATCGGGAGCTCGTGGAGCTCGCGCACGCCCGCGCGCAGCACGCGCTGCCCAGCGACCCCGCGGAGCGCGAAGAGGCGCTGCTGCTGGTGGTGGGCCGCGGCGCGAGCGATGCCGACGCCAACGCCGAGTTTTGCAAGGTCGCGCGGCTCATCGCCGAACGTTGCGAGCTCCGGCGGCTGGCGACGGCGTTCATCGGCATCAGCGAGCCGCGCGTCGACGCCGCCCTCGAGCAGCTCGCGCGGCTGCGACCCGAGCGCTTGCTCGTCTTGCCGTATCTTCTCTTCGGCGGCCGGCTGCTGAGCAAGCTCGAGCAACAAATCGCCGCCTACGCGCGGCAATATCCCTGGATTCACAGCGCGCTGTTGCCGCACCTCGGCGTCGACGAGCGCCTCTGCGCCGTGCTCGATGAGCGCGCGCGCCAGGCGCTCGCGGGGCAGGCCACGCTCCCGTGCGACAATTGTCAGTACCGCCAAGCGGCTGCGGACGTGGCGCGACAAGCGCCGGCGCTGCGAGCCCTGCTCTACAGCGTGCGCCACACGTTTACGCACAGCCAAGCGCTGCTGCCGCCGCACCTGCACAAGCCGTTGAAGAAGCACGTGCTGGTGTGCGGCAACGCGGACTGCGTGGATCGCGGGAGCATCGCGCTCTTGGAAGCGCTGCGCCGTGAGGTGAAGGACACGCGCCGCGCGGCCGAGATCAAGATCACGCGCACGGCCTGCATGGGCCGCTGCGGCGAAGGGCCGACGGTGGCCGTGTACCCGGATGGTGTCTGGTATCAGCACGTCGCAGCGCGTGACGCGAGGCCCATCGTCCGCGAGCACTTACTCGAAGATCGACTCGTCGCCCGGCTGGTGGGCGACATTTTGCATTGAAATACGAAAGCGAAACTCCTCGATGGCTTGTCACGAAATCGCCGCGCTGCGCCTCGGGCTGATGCGGGTGTTGGGAAGAGTGGACGAGGCCGAGCGCGCGCACGAGCTGGCCGAGCTCGGCTCCGCGGCGCACACGCCAGGGCCGATCTCCGCGTTGATGGACGCGGGCGACCTGGACTCGCTCGTCAAGCTGTTTTCACAGGCGCTCGTCGACCTGAACGACAAGGTCGCGCGCGCGAGCGAGGCCGATCCCAAGCTCTCTTACCTGCGCAGCTTGTTGGTGCTGACCAAGAAGGTGGAGCTCGAGCTGCGCGCGCAGTTCGACGGCCTCCAGCGGCTGAACCGCGAGCTGGAAGAGATGCACGACTTCGTCCACGAAGTGTTCCCGGCGAGCTGAGCATGGCGCAAAATCCCAAGCTATTGCGCGTCGTCGCGGCGAGCGCGCTCGCGCCGAGCACACGCTGTCTGGACCTCGAGTGCATCGAGGGTGAGCCGTTCAGCGCGGTGGGCGGCAAGTACATCATCGTCCATACCGGGCTCGTCATCGGCGAGCGCGCCGTGAAGCGCGCCTATTCGCTGATGCCGGTGCCGGAACGTCCCGGCGTCGCGCGCATCGCGGTCAAGCTGTGGCACGGCGCCGGCTCGCGCGCGCTGCACGATGTCGCGCTGGGCGCCACGCTCGGCTTCAGCGGTCCCTGGGGCAAGCTCATCGGCGAGGGCGGGCTCGCCGCCCGGACGTTGCTCGTCGCCACCGACACCGGGATCACGTCTGCGCTCGGTGTAGTGGAAGGCTTCGCGCGCGACGCGCCAGCGCCGTCGCTCGACGTGTTGTGGCTTCACGCGCCCGAAGAGCGCTTTTTGGGCATAAATGAGGTGCGCGCGCGGGTGCAGGCCGCTCGGGCGAGCTTCGCAGCCGCGACGATCCCGGCCGTGGACTCGCCCGCGCGCGTGGACGCCGCCTTCGCGCTGATCGAGGGCCGCGCGCGCGAGCTGTTACCCACGCACGTCATCGCCACGGGCGATGGAGCCATCGTGCACCCACTGCGGGAGCGGCTGCCGCGGACCATCGCCAGCGTGCAGGACGTGCGCTGCGAGTGCTTCTTCCGAAACCCGGAGAGGAAGAGCGCGTGAGAGCCGGTGAACCAGCGCACCTTACGCACCATCGTTCCAGCGCGCGACCCCAAGGGGCGGCGCGAGGGCTTCACGACGGGCGCCTGCGCGGCGGCGGCGGCCAAGGCTGCGACGCGCGCGCTGCTGAGCAGAGCCGCGCTGGCGCAGATCGAGACGCGGCTGCCGAATGGACAGCGCCACACGTTTCAGCTGGAGCGCTGCGAAATTCAGGGCCAGCACGCGCTCTGCAGCGTGGTCAAAGACGGCGGGGACGATCCCGACTGCACGCACGGCGCGGAGATCGTCGCCGAGGTGACGCTGACGTCGCAGCCCGGGATAGTGCTGCGCGGCGGGCCCGGCGTCGCGACCGTTACCAAGCCGGGGCTCGGCCTGGAGGTGGGCTCCGCCGCCATCAACCCCGTCCCGCGCCGCAATATCGGCGAAATGGTGCTGGAGGAGCTCGTCGGCTCCCCGCATCAGGGCGCTGTCGTCACCATCTCGGTGCCCGGCGGCGAAGAGCTCGCGAAGCAAACCAGCAACGCGCGGCTCGGCTTGCTCGGCGGCATCTCGATCTTGGGCACGACCGGCGTCGTCAAGCCGTACTCGACCGCTGCGTACAAGGTGAGCGTCGTGCAAGCCATCGACGTCGCTCGGCAGCGCGGGCTCGGCACCTTGGTGCTCACCACCGGCGGCAAATCGGAGCTCTTTGCCATGAAGCTTCATCCTGAGCTGCCCGAAGACGCCTTCGTGCAAGTCGGCGACTTCGTCGGGGTAGGCGTGCGGCATGCGGCGCGACGGCGCGCAGAGCGCGCCATCGTCGTGGGCATGATCGGAAAATTGTCGAAGATGGCCGACGGCCGCACCATGACGCACGCCGCCGGCTCGGACGTGAACCTGGCGCTGCTCGCCGACATCGCCGAGCAGCTCGGCGCGGCGCCGGCCGTCGTGAGCGAAATCCGCGCGGCGAACACCGCGCGCCACGTGCTGGAGCTCGCCAAGAGCGCCGGCATCAGCGGCTTGCCCTCCGCGGTGTGCGCCCGCGCGGCGCAACATTTGGCGCAGCACGCGGGCGCCGCCGCGCCCATGGTGTTGGAGGCGCTGCTCGTCGACTTCGACGGCCAACCACTGGGTCGAGCCGAGCACAGCACACAAGGAGCGCCCTCGTGAACGACATGCGTCAGCTGACCTCGCAGGGACGCGGCATCGAAGATCAAAGCTTCGCGGTGATCGACGCCGAGATCGGCGCGCACGACTTCGCCGCGGCAGAGTGGCAGGTCGTACGCCGCGTGATCCACGCTACCGCGGATTTCGAGTTCAAGAGCCTGCTGCGCTTCGGCAACGACGGGCTGCGCTCGGGCATTCGCGCGCTCAGCGCGGGAGCGCCCGTCATCGTGGACGTGAAGATGATCGCCGCCGGGCTGAACGAACAGCGGCTCGCAGCGTACGGTTCGCGCGTCCATTGCTTCATCTCCGACGCGGAGGTGATCGCGAGCGCGACCGCGCGCGATTCGACGCGCGCCATCGAGTCGATGCGCAAGGCGGCGTCGCTGGGGCTGCTCGGCGGCGCGGTGGTCGCCATCGGCAACGCGCCCACCGCGCTGCTCGAGCTGCTACGTCTGGCCGAGGCCGGCGGCCCCGCGCCGGCGCTGGTCGTGGGCGTTCCGGTCGGCTTCGTGTCCGCGGCGGAGAGCAAACAGGCGCTCATCGCCAGCTCGTTGCCCTATATAGCGGCGAGCGGCAGAAAAGGCGGCAGCGCCATCGCGGTCGCGATCCTGCACGCGCTGTTGTACCTCGCCGCACACCCTGCAGCGGAGTCGGCATGAGCGCGCGAGCGGCGGTCACGGTGATCGGCGTGGGCGATGACGGCTGCGCGGGCCTTAGCAGCCGCGCCGCGAGCGCCGTCGCGCGCGCCGAGGTGCTCGCCGGCGGCGAGCGTCAACTGGCGTTTTTCCCGCAATTCTCCGGCGAGCGCCTGGTCTTGAAGGGCGGGCTCGACGGCACCCTCGCGCGCATCGCGGAGCTCGCCGACGAGCGCAGCGTCTGCGTGCTGGCCTCGGGTGACCCCTTGTTCTTCGGCATCGGCGCGCGCATCGCCGCGGCGGTGGGCGCCGAGCACGTGCAGTTCTTGCCGGCGCCGAGCAGCGTGCAGTGGGCCTTCGCGCGCACGGGCATGTGCTGGGACGACGCCGAGCTCGTGTCCGTTCACGGCCGCGCGCTGAGCGGCTTCGTCACTCGCGTGCGCTGCGCGCGCAAGGTCGCGGTGTTGACGGATGGTGAAAACAATCCTGCTCGCCTCGCGGCGCACCTGCAGGAGTACGGCGATGGTGCGTGGGACGCCTGGGTCTGCGAGCGGCTGGCAGGGCCAGGCGAGCGCGTGCGCCGCTTCTCACTGACGGAGCTGGCTCAGCTGAGCGACATCGATCCGCTCAACGTGCTGCTGCTGTGTCGTCCCGCGGGCTGGCGCGCGCCGCCGTCGCTGCCGTGCTTGCACGAGGATGAGTTCGCGAAGCGCATGCCGAAGCAAGGCCTGATCACCAAGCGTGAGGTGCGCCTGCTGTCACTCGCCGCGCTCGAGCTCCGTCGTGACTCGATCGTATGGGACGTCGGGGCGGGCTCGGGCTCCGTCGCGATCGAAGCGGGACTAATGGCGCCGGCTGGCAAGATCTTCGCCGTCGAGCTCGACGCGGAGAGCTGCCGGCACTGTGAAGCCAACGCGCGGACGCACGGCGCGGACAACGTGCGCGTCATTTGCGGGCGGGCGCCGGACGCGCTCAGCGGGCTCGAGGCTCCGGACGCGGTGTTCATCGGCGGCAGCAAGGGCAGCATGGCGGCCATCATCGACGCGGCGTTGGCCGCCTTGAAGCCCGCTGGTCGCCTGGTCGTCAACGCCGTCACGCTGGAGAACGTGGCGGAAGCGTACGCCGCCTTGCGCGCTCACGCGCTCACTCCCGAGGTGACGCTGCTGCAAGCGTCCCGCGGCGTGCCCCTGGCCCACTACCTGCGCTACGAAGCCTTGAACCCGATCCACGTCTTCGCGGTATCGCGGCGCGCGCCGGCTACGGCGGAGGCTCGATGAGCGCGCTCGGCCGACTCTACGGCGTGGGCGTAGGGCCCGGAGCGGGCGACTTGCTCACCCTGCGCGCGGTGCGCGTGATCGAGAGCGCGGACGTGCTCGCGCTGCCGCGCAGCTCGGACTTCGGGAGCTCCGTGGCCTGGTCCATCGCGGCGTCCTGCGTGCAGCGACGCGCGGAGCAGGAGCGCTTGTGGCTGACGTTCCCGATGACCAAAGACGCCGACCGCGTCCGCTCGCACGTCGAGCGCGCGGCCGACGCCATCACCGAGCGGCTGCTGGCCGGGCGCTCCGTCGCGTTCTTGACGGAGGGCGATCCATCGCTGTTCAGCACCTTCGGCTACGTCCGCGACGCCGCGCGGCGACGCCTGCCGGAGCTGGGCGTGGAGGTCGTGCCCGGCGTCACCTCGGTGACGACCGTCGCGATGGTCGGCGGTGTGCCGCTCGCCGACGGTGAAGAGCGCATCGCCATCGTTCCGGCCACCTACGGCGTGGAGGACCTGGTCGAGCTGCTGCAGCGCTTCGACACGGTGGTGTTGATGAAGCTCGGGCCGGCGCTGCCCACCATCCTGGAAGCGCTCGAGCAGACCGGACTCACGGATCGCGCGTTTTACGTGTCGAAGGCGACGATGGTGGAGCAACGCATCGAGCGCGACGTGCGCACCTTGGCGGACGAGCACGGCGGCTGCTTCGCCATGATGATCGTAAAACGCGGGGATCGCAGCGGGCGCCTGCTGGGTCGCGAGCGTGTTGCACGCGCCGCGAGCGTGCAGGAGGCACCATGACGCCAGCGCGGCGGCCGTTCGCGCTCTACGCCATCACGCGCCACGGCGTCGACCTCGCTCGGCGTCTGGCGGCTGCGCTGCCGGGGGCCGAGCTGCTCGTCTCCGAAAAGATGTCCGCGCTCGCGCCCGACGCCGCTCGTCGCTTCGCGCTGCCGATGGGACCGCTCTTGGAGGAGACCTTCACGGCCTACGACGCGCACGTGTTCGTGATCAGCGTGGGCGCCGTGGTGCGCATGATCGCACCTTTGCTCAAGAACAAAAAGGTCGATCCAGCCGTGGTGTGCGTGGACGACGCCGGGCGCTTCGCGATTTGCGTGCTCTCCGGGCACGTCGGGCGCGGCAACGTGTTCACCGAGCGCGTCGCCGCGGCGCTCGACGCCACCCCGGTGATCACGACGGCGTCCGACGCCGTCGGCACACTGACCGTAGACATCCTCGGTCGCGAGCTGGGCTGGACGCTGGATGACGCCGATCGCAACGTCACGCGCGCCTGCGCCGCGGTCGTCAACGAAGCACGGGTCCTCTTCGTGCAAGAGACCGGTGAAGCCGAGTGGTGGCCGCTCGACCGCGCGCTGCCGAGAGGCGTGCACTACGCGGAGAGCCTGGACGGCGTCGACCCCGACGCCTGGGACATGCTGCTCATCGCCTCGCACCGGGACGTCGCCGCCAGCCATCCGCCGCACTTCGCGAACTCCGTCGTCTATCGGCCGCGCAGCCTCGTCCTCGGCATCGGCTGCGATCGCGGCACGCCGCTCGCCCTGATTGAACGAGCCATAGTGTCTACATTCAAGACACATGGTCTCTCTCCGCTGTGCGTGCGCGAGCTCGCCACGATCGACAAGAAGGCGGATGAGCCAGCGCTGCTGGCGCTGTCCGTCGCGCGCGGCTGGCCGCTGCGCACCTTCAGCGCCGAGGCGCTCGACAGGCTGGGCGAGCACGACGGCGTGTTGAACCCGTCCGAGACGGTGAAGCGCTTCGTGGGCAGCCGCGGCGTGAGCGAGCCAGCGGCGCTGCTCGCCGCCAAAGCCACGCGCTTGCTGGTGCCGAAGCAGCGTTACACCGAGGAGGGCGCCGGGCGTTCCTTGACGCTCGCGGTGGCGGAGCTCTCGTTCCCCAAGCGGAGGCAGCTCCATGACTGAGCACGGAGCCCTCAGCATCGTCGGCATTGGCCCGGGCGCGCACGAGCACAGCACGCCCGCCGCGCTCGCCGCCATCGCCGCCGCCGAGGTGATCGTCGGCTACACCACCTACATTCGTCTGGTGCAGGATCTGATCGTGGGTAAAGAGGTCGTGCGCACCGGCATGACCGAGGAGATCGGCCGCGCGCGCGTCGCGGTCGAGCGCGCGCGCGCCGGAGCCCGGGTGGCGATCATCTCCTCTGGCGACGCCGGCGTGTACGGCATGGGCGGCCTGGTGTTCCAGGTGTTGGCGGAGAGCGGCTGGAAACGGGGAGACTCACCGGAGCTCAGGCTGATCCCCGGCATCACCGCGCTCAACGCCTGCGCTTCACTGGTCGGAGCCCCGCTGGGCCATGATTTCTGCGCCATCTCGCTGTCCGATTTGCTGACCCCCTGGCCGCTGATCGAGCGCCGCTTGCGCGCGGCGGCCGAGGGCGACTTCGTGATCGCGCTCTACAACCCCGCGAGCGGTCGCCGCACGCGCCAGATCGTGCGCGCCCGCGAGCTCATCGCCGAGCACCGCGCGGGCACGACGCCGGTGGCGCTGGTAAAGAGCGCCTATCGCCGCCGGCAGAACATCGTGCACAGCGATCTCGATCACTTCCTCGACTACGAAATCGGCATGCTGACGACCGTGCTCGTCGGCTCGAGCCAGACCTTCGTCTTCGAGGGGCACATGGTCACGCCGCGAGGCTACACGAACAAGTACGATTGGCAGGGCAGCGCGCTACCGGGGCAGCTTCCGGGGCGCTCGCTGGTGCTGGCGGACGAAGCCCTGACCGATAGAGAGGAGGCAGAAGCGTGATGACACGGGTTGGACGACTCGCTGGCGCGATCCTGATCGAGACCGAGCAGAGCGGAGAGTGCGCCTGGTTCTTGGTGGGAGACACCAAAGTGCCGTGCGACTTCTCCGCCGCTGGCTTCGCGCCGCCCGAGGCGCGCGACGCACGAAAGGTGCCGTACGTGCGCTTGCGGCCGACCGGCGCACCAAAGCTGTCAGGGACGCAGCTGCTGCTGCCAATCAACGGAGAGTCAGCGGCGCGCGCCCTAGCGGAGCGCTTGCTCGTCACCCGCAATGGCTCGGTGAGTGAACGACTGTGGCGGCTCATCATCGGCGTCGACGACAGCGACGACGAGCTCGAGAGCACGGACGAGCAGCGCGAGCTCGAAGCGCGCTGGCTGGCCGAAACACCGCTCAACGTCTGGAGCATCGTGCGCGACAGCGTGCTGCGCTGCAGCTGAGCTCACGGGAACATCTGCATGCGCGTCTACATCATCGGCGCCGGTCCCGGCGACCCCAAGCTCATCACGCTGCGCGGCGCGGAGCTGATCGCGCGCTGCCCGATCGTGCTCTATACGGGATCGCTCGTGCCCGCCGAGGTCATCGCCTCGGCCTCGCCGGACGCAAAGGTGCTCGACTCGTCGGCGATGACGCTCGAGCAAATCGTAGCCGTGCTGCAGGAGGCGCGGCGCGCGGATCTGGACGTCGCGCGCGTCCACACCGGCGATCCAACGCTGTTCGGCTCGACCGCCGAGCAAATGCGGCGCATGAGCGAGCTCGGCATCGAGTACGAGCTCGTGCCGGGTGTCTCGTCATTCACCGCGGCCGCGGCCGCGCTCGGCCGCGAGCTCACGCTGCCCGAGCTGTCGCAGACCGTGA
Source organism: uncultured Sorangium sp. (assembly GCA_966250485.1). Taxonomy (GTDB): domain Bacteria; phylum Myxococcota_A; class Polyangia; order Polyangiales; family Polyangiaceae; genus PMG-095. Next base: position 232,078 of record CBINHN010000001.1, read on the forward strand.
TTTTGACGCGCGCGGAGGGGCGCACGCCGATGCCGCCGCGCGAGAAGCTCGCGCTCTTGGCGCAGCACCAAGCGACGCTGTGCTTGTTCTTGAGCATCACCTTGCTGCGCACGGTGACGGCAGATTTGATCCCAGCTTATGGCGCGGATTGTCCGGTGGTCATCGTGCAGCGCGCGAGCATGCCGGACCAGCTCATCGTGCGCGGCACGCTCGCGGATATTCGAGACAAGGCGCGCGCCGCGGGGCTGAAATCTCACTGCATGATCCTCGTCGGTCGCGTGCTCACGGCGGAAGACTTCGCCAATTCCCGCTTGTATGACGCGAGCTTCAGCCACGGCTATCGCCGCGCCAGCAAGCAACACGAGCCCCTGTCATGAGTGAAGCGCCAAGCCTCGCTGCACGGCCCGCCGAGCGCCCGGCCGCGCGCGGCCTGCTCATCGTGTACACCGGAGCCGGCAAGGGCAAGACCACGGCGGCGCTCGGCATGGTATTCCGCGCGCTCGGTCGCGGCATGGCCGTCACGGTGGTGCAGTTCATCAAAGGCAAATGGAAGACCGGAGAGCGGCTGTTCGCCGAGACGCTGCCGCAGCTCCGCTTCCTGGTCATGGGCCACGGCTTTACCTGGGAGAGCGATGATCTCTCACGCGACAAAGCCGCGGCGCGCGCGGGCTGGGAGCAAGCCGCGCGCGAGCTCGCGAGCGGCGAACGCGAGCTGGTCGTGCTCGACGAGCTGACCTACGCTCTACACTACGACTTCTTGTCTGTCGCGGAGGTGCTGAACGCCCTCGCGGCCCGCCCGCCGCACGTGCACGTCGTCGTGACCGGCCGCAACGCACCCGAGCCGCTGCTCGCCGCGGCCGATCTCGTCACCGAAATGAGCGTCATCAAGCACCCCTTCGCGCACGGCGTGAAGGCTCAGCGCGGAGTCGATTTTTGAGCGCCCAAGGACTGAACGTTCCGCGGCTCGTGCTCGCGGGCGTGGCGAGCGGCGTGGGAAAGACCACCGTCACGGTCGCCCTGGCCCGCGCTCTGGTCGCGCGCGGGCTGCGCGTCGCGCTCTTCAAATGCGGGCCAGATTACCTGGATCCCAGCTATCACGCGCGGGCGGTGTCAGCGCCCAGCCACAACCTGGATGGCTGGATGATGGGGCGCGACGCCGTGCTCAGCACCTTCGCCGACGCCGCCCGGGGCTGCGACCTCGCGCTGATCGAGGGCGTGATGGGGCTGTTCGACGGCGCGACCCCCAGCGCAGAGCACGGCTCGAGCGCCGAGATCGCCAAATGGCTGCACGCACCGGCAGCGCTGGTCGTGGACGCGAGCGGTATGGCGCGCAGCATCGCAGCGCTGGCGCATGGCTTCGCGACGTTCGATCGCGAGCTCGACCTCGCCGGAGTGATCGCCAATCGCGTCGGCAGCCGTGGACACCTCGACCTGCTCGCGCAAGCGCTCTCACCTGCGCGCTCGTTCGGCGGCTTGCCCAAGGACGCAGCACATGCCTTCCCCGAGCGACACCTGGGGTTGCAGCGCGCTGATGACAGCACGCTGCCCGAAGCGGAGCTGCAACACTGGGCCGCGCTCGCGGAAGAGTGGCTCGCGCTCGACGCGCTGCTCGGCGCCGCGCGCGCGGCGCCGCCGCTCGAGCTGCCAGCGGCGGCAGCGCGCGAAGAGAGGCCGCAAGAAACGCGCTGCCGCATCGGCGTCGCCCGCGACGCGGCGTTCCACTTCTACTACGTCGATAACCTACGCCGTCTCGCGACGCTGGGCGCCGAGCTCGTCGAATTTTCTCCGCTTCACGACCAGCGCTTGCCCGACTCGCTCGATGGGCTCTATCTCGGCGGAGGCTATCCCGAGCTGCACGCGGCCGAGCTCGCCAACAACCGCGCCATGCGCGACAGCGTCGCCGAGTTCGCCACGGGCGGTGGTCCCATTTACGCGGAGTGCGGCGGCCTCATGTACCTGACGAACGCCATCCAGACCTTGTCCGGCGAGCGCCACGAGATGGTCGGGCTGCTGCCGACCGCGGCGCGCATGGGTGAGCGCCTGCAAGCGCTCGGTTACGTGGAAGTCGAGACGCAAATCGACAGCATCTTGGGACCCGCCGGGACGCGCTTCCGGGGCCATCAGTTTCGCTATTCCGAGCTCGAGCAGACCCCGTCGTTGACCGAGCTCGGCCTGGTCTACACGCTGCGTCGCCGGCGCGGCAGCACCACCGCGCGCGAAGGCTACAGCAAAGGCCGCGTGCTCGCCTCTTACGTGCACGCGCACTGGGCTTCGAACCCCGGCGTCGCGCGCGCGCTCGTAGCAAGCTGCGTCCGCTATCGAGAGGAGCGCGGGCAATGAGCGCTAGCAAAGCACGACGTTCGGCGCTGTGCGCGCCGCTCGCAGCAGGTCCGGAGCTGCGCGTGCGCCAGTACGAGCGCTGGCTCGTGGCCTCGTTCTCGGAGCCGGTGCGCACGTGCAGCTGGGCCATCGTGCGCGGCGGCTTGAATGACGCCACGGTGGTCGCGTGGCACCAAATCGTCAATGACGAGCTTCGCCCGCCGGTGCAGCCGCGACACTTGCTCGAACGCCGCCTCACCGAGCAGCGCCTCGGCGGCGCCGTTGGCCTGCTCACCAGCCGTGACCTGCGTCGCTACGAGGACGTCACTTCGCAGCACGGCGCGCTCCACGGCCGCTGCATCGCCACCGCAGGGCTCGGCAACGCCGGGCGCGCCGGCGACGCGGCGCACGTGGCGGGCCGCATCGGCACCATCAACATCCTGGTCTTCATCGCTGCCGCGCTCAGCGATGAGGCCCTGCTCGAGGCCAGCGCGATCGCGACGGAGGCCAAAGCCGCGGCGGTGCTCGCGTCGGGGGTGACGAGCCGAGTCAGCGGCCGCCCCGCGACCGGAACGGGCACGGACTGCGTCGTGATTACTTGTCCGCGAGCCCGCGCTGGCCAGCGACTCGCCCGCTATGCCGGCAAGCACACGGCAGTGGGCGCCGTAGTCGGTGACGCGGTGGAGCGCGCGGTGAGTCGCGGCGTAGCGGCGTGGCTCGCGGAGAGGAGCCCGTGACATGGGACGCTTCGCGCTGATCGGCGGCGGCGTGCGCTCCGGCAAGAGCGCGTTCGCGCTGCGCTGGGCGCTGCGTCAAGGCGCGCGGCGTGCCTTCATCGCGACCGCGGAGGCCTTCGACTCGGAGATGCAGGCGCGCATCGACGCGCATCGCGCCGAACGCGGGAGCGACTTCATCACGGTAGAGGCGCCGCGCGCGCTGGAGTCGGCGCTCGCGGCGCTCACGAGCGACTCGGCGCGCTGCGACGTGATCGTTATCGATTGTCTCACGCTGTGGCTCTCGAACGCGTTGCTGAGCGGCGACAGCAGCGCACGCATCGCCGAGCGCGTCGACGCGCTGGCTGCGCTCGTCAGCACGAGCGACGCGGCCGTCATCGTGGTCAGTAACGAGGTCGGCATGGGCGTGGTGCCCGAGTCGGCGCTCGGCCGCGCGTTTCGAGACGTCGCGGGCCGCGCGCACCAACGCCTGGCGCTCTGCGCCAGCGAGATTTATCTCGCCGCGCTGGGCTGCGTGCTGAGGCTCAAACCAGCTCCGCTCGGGCTGGTGGAAGCAGGGTCTTCGCCGTGATCGGCGCGCTGGCGCTGCTCGCCGCGTACGCACTCGATCGCGGGTTCGGGGAGCCGCCTAACGCGCTCCACCCCGTGGCGTGGCTCGGTCGACTCATCGCGCGCGGCCGCGATTGGGCGTTGCTGGCAGCGCGGCGTCACGGTCAGCTCGCGCGCGGCATCGCGCTGGCGCTGGCGGTTCCGGCGTGCGCCGCGCTGGCCGCGCTGTTGGCCTTGCGCGCGGCCGCAGGGCATCCGCTGCTGCTCCTGCTCGTAACGGCCCTGCTGCTCAAGCCCCTGTTCGCGGTGCGGGCGCTGCGTGAGGCGGCGTTCGCGGTGCGCGACGCGCTCGACGCGGGGCAGCTGGAGCAAGCGCGCGACAGACTGCGCAGCTTGTGCAGCCGCCCGGCGCAAGAGCTGCAAACCCCAGAGCTCATCGCGGCCACCATCGAGTCGGTGGCGGAGAATGCGTCGGACTCGGTGGTCGCGCCGGTGCTGTTCTTCACGCTGCTCGGACTACCGGGCGCGGCGTTCTATCGCGCTTGCAACACGCTCGACGCCATGATCGGCTATCATGGCCGTTTCGAGTGGGTAGGCAAGGCCTCGGCGCGCCTGGATGACGCGCTGAATTTAGTGCCGGCGCGCCTCACGGCCGCGCTGCTGCTCCTGGTCGCGCCCTTCGCGGGCGGCGACGCGCGCCGCGGCTTCGCCGTATGGCGGCGCGACGCGCGCGAGACCGAGAGCCCCAACGCGGGACACCCCATGGCCACGATGGCGGGGTTACTCGGCGTCCGCTTGGAAAAGCCGGGGCACTACGCGCTCGGCGACGCGACGCGCCCGCTCGCCTCCGCGGACATCACGCTGGCGTGGCGCCTGGTAGCCGCTGCCTCGTTCTGCTTCGTGCTGTCGGCCGCCGCGCTCCTCGCGGCGCTGGAGGCGACGGGTGGTTAGCCTCGCGGCGTCGCACGGAGGGCTGCTCAGCGCAGAGCTCGAAGCGCTCGCTCTGCACGCGGACGCCGTGCTGGATCTGAGCGTGAACGTAAATCCGTACGGCCCCTGCCCCGCGCTCCTCGCCAGCGTGCGGAGCGCGCGCCTCGATCGCTATCCGGACCCCACGGCGCGACCGGCTCGTCTCGCGCTAGCGAACGCGCACGGTGTCGCGCCGGAGCGAGTGGTCGTTGCGAGCGGCGCGGTCGAGCTGCTGTGGTGCCTCGCGCGCTGCTTGCTCGAGCCGGGAGCGACCTTGCTCGTGGTGGAGCCGACCTTCTCGGAGCTGCGCCGCGCGGCGGCCACGCAGCGCGCGCGCATCGTCGAGCATCGGCTGCTCCCAGAGCGTGATTTCGAGCTCGATCTCGCGGCGCTCGACGCGCTCGCCGCTCGCGAGAGACCCCGGCTCGCGTACCTCTGCACACCGGCAAATCCCAGCGGAAGGAGCGTCGCGCTGAGCGACATCGCCGAGCTCGCCGCGCGTCATCCGGCGACGCGCTGGCTCGTCGATCTCTCCTTCGCCGAGCTGAGCCGTGAGCCGCCGAGCTTCGCTGCTCGCGAGAGTCCCAATTTGGTGTGGCTGCGCTCGTTGACCAAAGAGCTCGCCGTGCCCGGGCTGCGCGTCGGCTTCGCGATACTCTCCGCGTCGCTCGCCAGCGCCGTCGAACAGACGCGGCCACCCTGGTCGGTGAGCGCACCCGCGCAGGCCGCCGCCATGTTCGCGACCACGCCGGCCGCGCGCACCTTCGTCGCGGAGACGCGGACGCGCTGGCTCGACGATCGCGAACGGCTGGATAGCGTGTTGCAGCGCCTCGGCCTGCGCGCGCACCCGAGCGACACCGTGTACTCGCTCGTCGCGCTCGGCCCCCAACGAACAGCGACCGCGCTGCGGCAGCGGCTGCTGGCGCAGCACGCGGTCATGCTGCGCGACGCGACGTCGTTCGGCCTGCCGCACCACGTGCGCATCGCCGCGCCGCCCGCCGCGCAGTTACCTCGTCTGCTACAGGCATTGGAACGGGAGCTCGAGCGATGACAGCGCGCACGTTGATGATCCAGGGGACCGCATCTTCCGTCGGCAAGAGCATCGTGACGGCGGCCCTGTGCCGGCTCTTTCAGCAAGAAGGACTGCGCGTCGCGCCCTTCAAGTCGCAGAACATGGCGCTGAACGCCTACGTCACCCCCGACGGCGGCGAAATCGGCCGCGCGCAGGCGGTGCAAGCAGACGCGGCGCGCGTGGTCCCCAGCGTGGACATGAACCCGATCCTCTTGAAGCCCGAGGCCGAATCCCGCTCGCAGGTCGTCGTGCTGGGCAAGTCCATCGGCAGCCTCACGGCGGTCGACTACCAAGCCGAGAAGCCTAGACTGGAGGCCGTGGTGCGCGGCGCGCTGGAACGCCTGCGCAGCGCGCATGATCTCGTGATCATCGAGGGCGCCGGCAGCCCCGCGGAGGTGAACCTCAAAGCGCGCGACATCGTCAACATGTTCGTCGCGAAGCTGGCGGAAGCGCCGGTGTTGCTCGTCGGCGACATCGACCGCGGCGGCGTGTTCGCGGCCTTCGTCGGCACGCTGGAGCTGCTCGACCCGGACGAGCGCGCGCGCGTGGCCGGCTTCATCGTCAACAAGTTCCGCGGCGATCTGCGCCTGTTGGAGCCAGGGCTGGACTTTTTGCGCGAGCGCACGGGAAAACCGGTGCTGGGCGTGCTGCCCTACGTGCAGCGCTTGCGCGTCGCCGACGAGGACTCCGTCGCGCTCGACGAGCGCCGAAACAGACGGCGAACCAGTGAGAGTCAAATCGAGATCGCCGTCGTGCGCTTGCCGCGCATCTCGAACTACGATGATTTCCAGCCGCTGGAGCACGAGCCCGACGTGCTGCTGCGTTTCGTGGAGCACCCCGAAGAGCTGGTCGACGCGGATCTGGTGGTGCTGCCCGGCACCAAGAGCACGCTCGCGGATCTGCTATTTTTGCGCGAGAGCGGCTTCGCCGAGCGCATCCTGCGCCACGCCGCCGCTGGTAAGCCGCTGCTCGGCATCTGCGGCGGCTGCCAAATGCTCGGCAAAAGGCTGCTGGATCCGCTGCGGCTGGAGTCGGAGCTCGACGCGGCCGAGGGGCTCGGCCTGTTGAGCTTCGACACCGAGTTCGCGCGCGAAAAGCGCACGACGCAGGTCGCGGCTCGTCGCCACGCGCGCTCGTTCCTGGGCGACGCCGAGGGCGGGCGCCTGTACGGCTACGAAATTCACCTCGGGCGCCTGCGCCGCGGCGCGGGCAGCACGGCCGCGTTCCAAATCGAGAGCCGCAACGGAAACAGCGAGCGCGACCTCGATGGCGAGGTCTCCGCCAGCGGCAACATCGTCGGCACCATGCTGCACGGTTTGTTCGACAATCCGGCGCTGCGCCGCGCGCTGCTCACGAACCTGCGTGCGCGCCGCGGGCTCAGCGCGCCCGCGCCCGGGACGCCGCCCAGCGATGAGCTCGACCGCCTCGCGGCGATGCTCCGCGAGCACATGGATCTGCGCGCGCTCTTCGCGCTGGTCGGCCGATGAGCGACGTGCCCGAGCGCTTCCCCGACGCGGCGCGCGCCGCGCTCTATCGCGTGATGGAGCTGCGGCGGGACATCCGTCACTTTCGCGACGCCCCGCTGGCAGACGCGGTGCTAGCGCGAATTTTGCGGGCGGCGCAGCTCGCGCCCAGCGTCGGATTTTCGCAGCCGTGGGGCTTCATCACGATTCGCGAGCGCGCCACGCGCCGCGCGGTGCGCGAGAGCTTTCTGCGTTGCCGAGAGGCCGAGGCCGCGCGCTTCAGCCCCGAGCGGCGCGCGCAGTATCTCAGCTACAAGCTCGAGGGCATCGAAGAGGCCGCGCTGAACCTCTGCGTCGTCGCCGATCTGCGCCCCCGCGAGGAGGCCGTGCTGGGCGCTACCGTGCAGCCCGAGTCCATTCGCGCGAGCGTGTGCTGCGCGGTGCAGAATTTATGGCTCGCGGCACGCGCCGAGGGCGTCGGCGTGGGCTGGGTCAGCATCGTAGATCCCGCGGTGCTGCGCCGGCTGTTGGCGCTGCCGGCGGGCGTCGAGCCCGTCGCCTATCTGTGCATCGGCTACGCGGAAGAGCTGCGCGAGCGGCCGTTGCTGGAGGAGACCGGCTGGCAAGCGCGGCGCGCGAGCGCCGAGGTAGTGCACGCCGAGCGCTGGCCCAGCGCGCCGGCGCCGTGCGCTGCGCCCGAGGTCGTGACGCCGAGCGAGACGGCGCCAGCCTTCGACGAAGCGGCAGCGCGCTCCGCCCTCGAGCATCAACTGCTGCTCACGAAGCCGGCGGGCAGCTTGGGTCGTTTGGAGGAGCTCGCGGCGTGGTACGCTGGCGCGCACGGCCGTTTCCCGCCGCCGAGCGCGCAACCAGCGCTGATCGCGGTGTTCGCGGCCGATCATGGCGTCGCCAGTGAGGGGGTGAGCGCGTATCCGGCGACGCTGACCGCGGCCATGGTCGCCAACGTGATGAGCGGCGGAGCTGCCATCGCCTGCATGGCTCGGCGGCTCGGCATCGACGTGGCGCTGGTCGACGTCGGAGTCGCCGGTGATCTGAGCGCAGTGCCGCGCGCGCCGCTGATCCCGCTCGAGCGCGCGGCGGTGCGCGCCGGCAGCGCGAACCTACGCTGGGAGCCGGCCATGTCCGTGGCCGAGGCGCGCGCCGCGCTGCGCGTCGGCGAGCGCGTGGCCGAGCGCGCGCACGCAGCGGGTCACCGCATCGTCGGGGTCGGAGAGATTGGGATCGCCAACACGACGGCGGCGGCTGCGCTGATCTGCGCGCTCACCGGCGCGATCGCGAACGACGTCGTCGGCAACGGCACCGGCCTCGATGAGCGTGCGCGGCGGCGCAAGGTGTTCGTCGTCGAGCAGGCGCTGGTGCGCCACGGCGCCGAGCGCGAGCCGCTGCGGCTGCTGGCCTCGCTCGGCGGCTTCGAAATCGCCGCCATGACCGGCTTCATCCTGGCCGCCGCGCGGCGACGGCTTCCGCTCGTGCTCGACGGCTTCGTGTCGCTCGCCGCGGCGCTGGTCGCGCGCGAGCTGGACGGCAACGCGAGCAGCTACCTGCTCGCGTCGCATCTCTCCGCGGAAAAAGGCGCAGCGCTGGCCCTGGCCGCGCTGGGCAAGCGCGCGTTGCTGAGCTTCGACTTGCGGCTCGGAGAAGGCACGGGGGCGGCGCTGGCGATCGACATGGTGCGCACGGCGCTGCACACGCAGCTCTCCATGGCCACCTTCGCGACCGCGGGCATCGTGGGACGCGCCGGGAGCGAGCTCGCCGCCGCACGCGTAGAAGCTCAGGACGCCGGCTGAACGCTGGGCAAGCTGAAGCAGATCACGGCCCCGGGCGCGCCGTCCTCCACCCAAATGCGACCCGCGTGCGCCTCCACGGCCAAGCGACAGAACGCCAGGCCCAGACCGCGGCCGGTGCGCGTCACCGCGCGATCCTTGCTCTCCACCTGTACGAAAGGATCGAAGATCCGCTCGCGCAGCTCCGCCGGCACGCCGGGTCCCTGATCGGCGACGCGCAGCTCGACGGCGCCCTCGCGGAGCGCAGCGCTGAGCCGCACCACCGAATCCTCGGGGGCATGGCGGATGGCGTTGTCGACCAAGTTCTCCAGCACGCGACGCAGCAGATCGGGGTCGCCCTGCACGCTGCTCACGCTCAGCGTCGTCTGGAGCTGGACGTTCTTGGCGCGCGCGAGGACGTCCGCGGCCTCCGTCACCTCCTTGACGAGCGCCGCGAGGTCAACGGCGCTGCTCACGACCACGAGCTTGCCCTCCTCGCTCTTGCTGATGTCCAGCAAGTTCATGATCAGGCGCAACAGCGTGCGAATTTCGCTGCGGATGCTGACCACGCTCGAGCGCGCTTGCTCGGAGAGCTCCTTGTTCTTGAGCAGGAGTTGAGCGTGGAGATCCACGGTGCCGACCGGGTTTTTGAGATCGTGCACGACGAAGGCCATCAGCCGCTCCTTCTGCAGCTGAAGGCGCATCAAATCATCACGCTGGCGGCGCGCGAGCTCGTAGTACTCCCGGTTCGAGGCGTTCAAGCGCCGGATGCGCAGCGCCGCTTGCACGCGCATCACGAGCTCGGTCGGCCTCACCGGCTTGGTGAGGAAATCATCACCGCCGGCGCGCAGCGCCGCGTCGAACGTGTCCACGTCGCGCAGCGCGGTAAGAAAGACGATGGGCGTGTCCGCGCCGTCCGGCAGCGCGCGGATTTTGGCGCACACCTCGAAGCCGCTGAGCCCGGGCATGCGAACGTCGAGCAAGATGCAGTCCGGTCGCTGCTCCGCGAACGAGCGCAGCGCCTGCTCCCCGTTCTCCGCCATGACGACGACGTAGTTTTCATCTTCCAGGGTCGCGCGCGCCAGGGCCCGATTCTGTTCGTTGTCGTCGACGACCAGAATCGTAGGGCCAACGGCGGCACTCGGTGTCTCGCGGGTCACCCACGGAACGTAACAACTCGGGCCTTCGTGTCCAGGCTCTTGTCTGGCGCTGATGGCCCCGTGAACGACCGCGGCGGCGACTCAGCCGCGTGAAAATTGCAGGTGCGGCGCGGAGCGGCGCCGCGATTTGCGCAGGCCGCGAGCGACGAGCTCGCCGCTCGTGACCGTGAGTAAACACGCGAGCACCAGCGGGCCCAGCATCCAGGTCTCGAGCCAGCCGAGCCCCAGCGCCTTGCGCAGCGGCTCGACGGCCACGCACAAAAGCGCCAGCGCCAGCCCCGACGCGATGGAGACGTGCAGCCACGTGTTGGTCGCCGCGGCGGCCCCGACCTTGCGCGCGGGATACGCGCTCAGCAGCTTGGCCACCGCCTCGTACAGAAACACGGCGGTGGCGGTAGCGGTAACGCTGGCGCCGAGCCGAGGTAACACGACGAGGAGCGCCAAGCCCACGACGCCTTTGAAGCCGCCGTCGAGCACGATGAACGTGAGCGTCTCGCGATCGAGCAGCGCGCTCTTGGGAGAGCGCGGCAGCCGGCGCATCACCTCGGGGCTGCGATCCACGGAGAGCGCCAGCGCCGGCGGTCCGTCGCCCAGAAAATTGATCCACAGCACCTGCAAGGCCGTCAGCGGCAAGAGCAGCGCGCCGTCCGCCGTCTTCAAGCCGAAGATCATGGAACCCATGGCGCCGCCGAGGACGAGCAGCATCAGCGCCACGTTGCTCGAGAACGTGAAGCGGATGAAGTTCATGATGTTCTCGTAGATCACGCGCCCCTCTTCCACCGCGCTCACGATCGTCGAGAGCTCGTCGTCGAGCAGCACGACGTCGGCCACCTCGCGCGCCACCTCGCTCCCGCGCTGCCCCATGGCCACGCCGATGTCGGCGCGCTTGAGCGCCGGCGCGTCGTTCAAACCGTCGCCGGTCATGGCCACGACCTCGCCGCGCGCTTGCAGCGCCTGCACGATGCGCATTTTGTGCTCCGGGAGCAGCCGCGAGAAGATGCTCACCTCCGTCAGCGCGTCCGCCAGCTCCGTGTCCGAGAGCTCGTCCAGCGCGGCGCCGGTCAGCGCCCGGTGCGAGACGATGCCCACGCGTTCACCAATGGCGCGCGCGGTTTCGGGGTGGTCGCCGGTCAGCATCAGCACGCGAATACCGGCCGCAGCGGCCGCGCTCACCGCGCCCTTGGCCGCCGGGCGCGGCGCGTCCCACAGGTTCACGAGCCCGAGGAAGCTCAGCCCAGACTCGACATCACCCTCACCGCAGGCGAGGCCCAAGACCTTGAACCCGTCGCTCGCTTGCCGATCCGCGCGTCGCTGCCACTCGAGGCGGGCGTCCGCGCTCAACGTGGAGCGCTCGAGCAACACCTCGGGGGCGCCCTTCACGTAGCTCTTCAGCTCGCCGTCCTGGCTGGTCACCGTCACGCGCATGTACTTCCAGCCACTATCGAACGGCTTGCTGGAGACGCGCTCGTGAGCGCGGCGCAGGGCCGCCACGTCTTTACCGCGGCTGGCGGCGAACTCGATGAGCCCTCGTTCCAGCGGATCGCCCACCTCACGATCCTCCGACTCGGCGTCGTTGGCCAGTGACAGCGCGAGCAGCGCTTCCGCCTCGCACTCGCGAGCACAATCTAGTGAATCGACGGTAATGCGATTGGAGGTGAGCGTGCCTGTCTTGTCGGAGGCGATCACCGTTACGGAGCCGAGCGCCTCGACAGCGGCGAGGCGCCGGATGATGGCGTTCTTGCGCGCCATCCGCTGCACGCCGAAGGCCAGGGCGAGCGTCATCATCGCGGGCATGCTCTCCGGCACCACCGCGACGCCGAACGCGACCGCGAACATGAGCACGGTAGAGAAGTGCGAGAGGCCCTCGACGGCGAGCCCGCCGATGACGAGCACTAGGCTGAGCGCGCCCACATAGCGGGCGATGCGGCCGCCCAGCGCGTCGATGCGCGCCTCGAGCGGCGTCTTTCCGGTCTCGATGCTCGACAGTGAGCCCGCGAGGCGACCCATCGTGCTCGCTGGACCGGTCTGGGTGACTAACAGCTCGCTCTTGCCGCGCAGGACGAGCGTCCCGCTGTAAAGCTCGCTGCCCTCTTCTTTGTCGACGGGGATGGACTCGCCGGTGAGCAGCGACTCATCGGCGCTCAGCGACTCACTTCGCAAAGCGCGGCCGTCAGCGGGCACGCGATCACCGACCTCGAGCCGCACGAGATCGCCCGGCACGATGTCGCTGGCGGCGATGCGCTCGAGCTCGCCGTCGCGCGTCACCCAAACGCGCGGCGAGCCCAACATGCGAAGCTCATCGAGCGCGCTCTCCGAGCGATACTCCTGCAGCACGCCCAGCCCTGCGTTCAAGAGCAGCACGGCCAGGATAGCCAGCGCCTCCACCGGCGCGCCGTTCGCCCCTTCGTGCACCCAGGCCGCGAGATCCAGCGCGAGCGCCAACAGCAACAGGTAAATCAGCGCGTTTTGGAACTGTCGCAGCAAGCGCCGCAAGAAGCTCGCCCGCTCCGGCTGCGGCAGCGCGTTCGGGCCATGCTGAAGCAGCCGTCGCGCGGCCTCGGCACGTGTCAGCCCAACATCTGCGTCGTTCGAGCCCACGACGAAGCACTATTGCAGCGCGTCCGCGGAACGCCACGCGTCCGCAAAAATCCGCCCGAAAAGCGCTTTCCTAGGCGAACAGCTCGCTCAGCCCGCCGCTGACTTCACCAAAGCTCGTGTTGGTCGCGCCTGCCGCTTGCATGGCGCTGATCAGACACGCCGCGGGGTGCGCTGCCGCGCTCGCGATGTGCCTGCCTGGCTTCAAGCCGCCCGCGCGGCCGGCCACGAGCAGCACCATGTCTTCGACTGAGTGTGTCTGAAATTGCGAGCTGGCGTCGTTCAGCTGCGTTCCGTGGCCGCCCTCGGGCATGAACACCACCACCGTGTTGTCGAGCAGAGTGCCTCCGGCTTCCTCGCTGCTCTTCAGCTTCTCCAGCAAGTAGGCGTAGTGAGCGATGTGCCATTGCAAGCACAGGCTCACCGGCAATTGGCCGCGGTTATTCTGATCGCCATTGTGCCCCACCTCATGCAAATCAGCGAGGATGGGCGTGCCTAGCGCGCTGGTGAAGGCGTATACGTTCATGTGCGACTGGAACACGCTGAGCTGCAGCGTGGCCGCTCGCGTCAGGTCACACACGAAGGCCATGTGCACAAGATCGGCCATCAGCCGCGCGCGCGTCTGCTCGTCGCTGTAGCCGGTGTTGGTCGCGATGGAGTCGGAGCCGGAGCCCGCGTTGTCTCCGCCGACGCTCGGGTCAGGGCCGGGATCAGCCGGCGCTTGGCAGCTCCCGCTCGCTGGCGCCACCGCTCGCAGCCGCTGCTCGAGCGCGCGCAGCTCGTCGAAATGGCGCCCGAGCCGCATCTGGTCCGCGGCGCCCACGCGTGCCATCAGCCGCTGGCGCTTCTCCGTGATCAGGTCGAGCACGCTCTTGCCGGCGCGCTGGTTGAAATCGAAGCGCGCGCGCTCGGCGGCGTCGTCCGGTGTAAAGCCGGTGAACAACGAGCGGAACGCGATCTGCGGGCTGGTCTGCGCCTCGATCTTGGCGCCACCTTTGCCGTAAGAAATGTACTGACGACCGGCGAAGCTGCTGCCGCTCAAATACCAGGAGGGCTGCGCGCGCAGCACCAGCGACGGCACCTGCGTGGCGCCGGCGTTCAGCTCCGCGATCACCTGATCCGACGTGATGCTGCGGCAGGTGAACGACGCGCTCTGCGAGCGCGTCCCGCACAGCAGCGGTCCGGCGCCGCCGCCGTGAAAGTCGCGGAAGGCGCCGCCGGGCGGCACGTCCGCAGCCTCCGTGGAGGTCTTACTGAACGGGATCCGCAGGCCGGAGACGATGCTGAAATCAGCGCGCAGCGCGCTCAGCGGCTGCAGCGGCGTCGTCAGCGTGTAGCTCGCGCCCGTCTCGCTCGGCACGATGAAGTGCCCGTCTTTTTGAAAGCGCTCGCCCTTGATCATGTAGCGATCCCGCTCCCAGCCGTCGCCGCCGATGCCTTGTCCGGCGAAGACCAGCGCGTAGCGGCGCGGCGGACCCGCCGCTTGCGCGCGCGCTCGCGTCGTCTCCGACAACATGCAGTCGAGCAGCGGCAGCGCTACGGCCGCGCCGCCGAGACCGCGCAGCATCACTCGACGGCTCAAACGCAGGCTCATGGTGCAGGCTCCCGCCGTACGGCAAATTGCGAGCTCTCGACGAAGGCGGCGATGAGCTCGGTGAAATCCCAATCCTTGTCGCGAAAGCGAGCGAGCGCGGCGTCCAGGAACGCTTGCTCGTCGGCGTGCAGCCGGCGGCCGAGCGCGAAGCTCAGATATTGGCGCGAGGCACAAGCGTCGAGGATTTGGCTGTCTACGAGCTTTTGCGCGAGCTCCGCTGGCCCGGAGAACGCGCCGTAACCGGGCAGCTCACCCTTGCCGTCCAGCAAGCAGCTGGGCGCCCCGTCATCGTGCTCACGGTAGCGCCCGGCCATGTCGTACCGCTCCAGGCCCAGGCCGATGGGGTCCAACTTGTCGTGGCAAGAGGCGCACGAGCTGTTCGCGCGATGCTCGGCGTAGCGCTCGGTCTTGCACGCGCTTTGCCCGGCGCCCGGCGGCTGATCCACGTTCACGTTGGCGGGAGGCGAGGCCACGTCCTCGCACAGCAGGCGAGTGCGCACCAAAATCCCGCGCTGTGTCGGGCTCGTGTCTGAAAATTTCGAGAACGCGGAGAGCACGCTGCCGTGTGACAGGATGCCGGCGCGCCCGCTGTCGCCGTACGACACCCACCCCGGGCTCTCGCTCGGTCGTGGCAGGCCATAGTGGTCGGCCAGGCTGTCATCGACGTAGGTCTCGTCCAGCGTGAAAACGTCGAGATACGGCCGATGTTCCTCGAACACGACTCGATCGAGCAGCGCCGTCGTCTCGCGATTGAAGGAGCGCACCAGCTCCGCGGGGTGTGGGATCGCGCGGTAGCCGAGCCACATCGCGTGGTACCGGTGGAGTTGCTCGCGCGCCGCGGACGCGCCCAGCAAGCGAACGGCCTGCTCGCGGCGACGCGCGGGATCACCCAGCTCGTCGGCGTCTGCCGCGGCCAGCAACGCGTCGTCCGGGCCGCTGCCCGTTAACAAGAACGAGAGGCGACTCGCGATCTCGTAGGAGTCGAGGGGGATCGGCGCGGCTCCGCCGCTCGTGCTCCCGCTCTCCACGCGGTACAGAAACTCCGGATCTTGCAGCACCGAGCGCAGGAACAGCTCGACCGCGGTGTCGAAGCTGGGCGTGACATACGGGTTGTCCTCCGTGACGAACGATTGAAGCGTCAGGTAGCGCTCCACCTCGTCCGCGGCGAGCGGCCGACGAAGCAGCTTCTTCCCGAGCGTCTCTATGGTGCGCCGGAAACACGCTGTATCCCCCGCGCCGCTCGGCTTGCACGGCAACAAGCGTGTTTTGCGCGTGGCGTCGGCGAGCGCGCGCTGGGCGACGTCTTCGGCTAGCGCGCTGAGCCCGTCGATCAAGGCTTGCGACGCGTTCTGCAGCGTGTAGTCGTTGTCGTAGGGCGCGTATTCGTCCTCGATCAGAAACTTCTGCGCTGGGTTCGTGGTGTCGCCGAGCACGTCAGCGAGCACGTGGTCGAGCTCGGCGCGTGACAGCCGGCGCGCGACGCTCTCCAGCGCCGCGGGCGCCTCCATCGCGGCGTTGCTGCCCGCGCTCGCCACCGAGCCGCTAGCGCTGTTCGCGCCGGCGCTGGCTCCTCCCGCGCCGCCCGCTCGTGCTCCGGCGGATGCGGCAGAGCCGCTGGCGCTCCCCGCGCCGACACCGCCGTTCGGCGAAGGCCGCGTGTCGACGGCAGGCTCGCCGACCTTGCCCGTGCACGCGCCGACGGCGAGGCCGCACGCCAACACAGCGACTCCCAGCGACCTCGAACGACGGATCGCACGCATGAGCTCTCAGACTACGGGTCTCGTCCGCGCCCGACAAGCTCATTACTTCTAATTCTCAACTTGCAACGAGCGCGCTTCTCGACACTACGGAGTATTGGAGTAGTCAGATGTCGGGAGGGCTCTGCCTGCGCTGATTTGCGCCGTGCTCGCTGCAAATCTCAGCTCAAGCGCAGGCCGAGCTGCTCGACGATCGCGCTCAAATCTGGCCCCGACGCGGGCAGCGCAGGCACTAGGCGGCGCGCATGGGTGGCGAGCCACGGGGCCGCGTGCGGCAACACGTCGAAGCGGACGTTCACGCCGAGCAGCTTGTGCCATTCGCGCTCGCGCTCCGACGCATAGTGTTCGAGACAAGCCGGCATGGAGCCGAACTTGGCGCAGTCGGCGATACGCTCGACCAGCTGCGAGGCCTCGAAGAGCCCGACGTTCAGGCTCTGCGCGCCGAGCGGGCTGGTGACGTGCGCCGCGTCGCCCGCGAGCCAGACTCGGCCCTTGCCGAAGCGGCGCGCGATGCGGCGCTCGAAGTGCATCACGGTGCCCCACTCCACGCTCCCGACGCGCTCCGATAACCAGGGCGCGCGCGCAGCGAGCAGACCGCGCAATCGCTCCAGATCGGGCGGCGCGTCGAGGCGCTCGCAGATTTGAAAGCCGAGCCGCGCGCGCGCTCCGCGCAGTGGATAGAAGATGCCACCGAGCTCGTCGTTGAAAGCGAGCTCCGCAGCGGAGCCCCACCTACTATCGCCCGCGGACACTTCGAACATCGCGAAGCTCTCGCTGGGACCCACCTCGACGACCTCGATACCCAGCGACGAACGTACCCGTGAGTCGTAGCCGTCGGCGCCGATGACGAAGTCCGCGCGGAGCAGGCTCGACTCCACGGGTTCCCACTCACTGTAGTGCGCCGGAGAGCCGAGGGTGACGAGCTCGCGACGCATCACGCGCACGTCCACGTGCTGCTCGGACTGATCCGTAGTCGCGGCCTGCTGCGGAGTCCGCAGCTCCACGTTCCTGGCGCGCAGCTCGCTGAGCAGCGCGTCCTCCAGCACGGATTGAGGGACGGCCAGCGCCGGCCGCGGCAAGGCCGTGCTCGCGACCGGCTCACCGTCGACATAAAACGACAGGCGCTCGATGGCCTGCCCTTCAGCCTTCAGCTTGCGCACGAGCCGCTCGTCGTCGAAGAGCTCCAGCGCGCGGCCATGCAGCAGCGCTGCGTGACCACGGCCATAGCCGCGCCAGACGTGGTCGATCAGCACGACCTCGAGGCCGCGCCGGGCGGCGCACAGTCCGGCGAACAAGCCCACCGGGCCGGCGCCGACGACGAGCACTTGTACATGTTCCGTTGACATCGTCTTCTCGCGATTCAGTCGGCCGGCGCTCCGCGGCGCCGACGCTATTTGAGCAAGCGCGTGGTGAGCAGATCCGCAAAGGCTCGACATGCGTCCACCGTCGTGAAGATTCCGACCACCTTGCCGTTTTGAACCACGATTGCAGAGCCGTACTTTTTCTCGGCCATCGTAGCCACCACCTGATCGAGCGGGGCATCCGGCGGCACCACGTATGGATCTTGAGTCATCGCTTCGCTCACCTCGACCTGGCGCGGATCGACGTCCTGCAATGTTTCAATCAGGTGCAGATCGCGATCCGAGACGAGACCCACGATTTTTCCATCGTGCAGCACCGGCAAGTGACGGATGCGGTGCTCCCGCATGGAGCGATGCGCCACGCTCATCGGCTGGTCGTCGCCGATCGTGTGCGGAGAAGTGGTCATGTACTTTTGGATCGTGGGCATTGCCTTGCTCATCGCGGACTCCCTGCGGCGCCGATACGCGCCTACGGATCGAGCTCTCGCAGCAGCTTTGCAAGGCATGTTCCCGCGCTCTCTCTGGCTGATTTTCCGCGCTTTATTCGCGGCGCTACGCCAGCGAACGCGAGCGCGCTGCGGCGCGGCGCGGCGCCAGCGAACGCGAGTGTTGCGTCGCTCTGCCCACGCAACGCATATTCTGCGCGTTGCGTGGGCAGAGCGCGAACGTCATCATTGGGCCTCTCGTGGCTCGCTTCCGCTGCTTGGGCGCTCTACCGTTCCGTGCTTCGTACTGGGCCGTCGCCCTCGCCTTGTGTGCAGGATGCGGACAACCGCCGCTCGAGCCGCGCGATCCGACGCCTGGCGTCCCGCACTTTTTGATCGCGAGCTACAACATCGAAGCGGGCAAATCGACGGATCCCGAGACCGTCGAGACCGTGGGCGCCACCAACGCCGACATCATCTGCCTCCAGGAGGTCGATGCAGCGTGGGAAGCCGTGCTGCGCGCGCGCTACGCGGAAGAATACCCTTATATGGTGTTCCACGCGGAAGGCGCCGGCGGGCTCGGCGTGATGTCCAAGCGCCCAGTGAGCCAGGTCGGCTTCTTCCCCGCCCCCAACAACTGGCACCCCGCCTGGCTCGTGCAAGCGGAGACGCCCGCGGGCTGGCTGAACCTGCTGACCGTGCACCTGCGCTCGCTGTACTCCGGCACCGGAGGCGTGGTGAGCGACTACGTGAATTGGGGCTCCGATCACCTCACCGAGATCCAAGCCGCGCTCACGGACTCGGGCGGCCCGACGATGCACGAAGCGTTGCCGCGCATGGTGATGGGCGACTTCAACGAAGGTGAGAACGGGGACGCGGTGCACTACCTGGAGAGCCTGGGCTTCACGGACGTGCTGCCGCAATTTCATCCCGGCCAGTTCACCTGGCGCCACCCCTCGGTCGCCAACCAGTTCACCGAGGCGCTCGATCACGTGCTTTACGACGAGTGGGTCGTGCCGCTCAACGCGTACGTGCTAAACCGTGGCAACTCGGATCACCTCCCGGTGGTCGCGCACTTCGAGGCCGCGAAGCCGTGGACCGCCAATCCGACGCCGGATCTGTGAGCGAGCGCTACCACTGATAGACGAGCCCGCCGGCGAGGTGCACGCGACGGTTGTAATATTTGAGATCGACCCAGCTCACCTGCAGCTCGCTCCGCAGCACGAAGCCGTGCGTGAGGTCGAGGCTGGCTCCTACGGGAATACCGAAGGCCCAATCGAAGCCGAGGTTGCCGACGCGCGGCGACGCATAGAGCCAATTCTGGCCCACGGTACGCAGCGCGAAGCCGAGCGACGCCGCGCCCCAGGCGTAGCCGGCCTCCGCTTCGGGGCCAAAGGCGAAGCGGTCGGTGCGCACGGCGTTCCAGCGCGCGGCCACGCCGCCCGCAGCGGCGCTGTCGTCGAACGCCGCCAGGACGCTGAGCGAGAAGTGCCGGCTCGGCTCGTGGCTGAGCCAAAGCTGCCCCACGAGCTGCGACGATTCTTCGACGTACGGGCGCGGTCCCAGCCGCGCGATGGCCGCACCGACCTCCGTGCTGCGCTCCGGCAGCACGCCCGACGCTGGCCGCAGCGAGGCGATCGGCGCGCAAGCTGCGAGCCCTGACAGGGCCAGGCAGCACGCCGCAGCAAAGCACCCCGGGCGCGGCAGGGCTCGCTCGGCTCCATGAACGAGCGTCACGCGCGGAGAGCGGGCCGGCATTCGGACATCTCGGGTGCAATGGCCGCGCCAAGCTGCAGGCGCGCGCTCGAGCCGATGGAGTCGCCTTTCAATGGTCACGGATGCCTCGCATTGCTGCGAGCGAGGGCAAAAAACGCAAGTTTGCGCCACAAAGCGCGGCAAACGGCCTCACGCGCCGCGGAGCTGACACGCGCGCCCGCGCCGCTCGCCAGCGCGAGCTTCGCTCTTACGCCGCTAGCGCTCCCACTCGAGCAGGAGCTCGGCCGAAACCCGGCTGCGGCTCGCGATGCGCACGCGCCCGCGGACGCCGGCGTGTTCGAGGGTGCCTTCGAAGACGCCAACATGGTGCGAGTCCAGGAAATGGTGGACCTGCTCCAAGCTCAACACCATCGAGCGCTCGCTGGTGTCGAGGATCGTGCAGCTGCTCGGGCGCACGTTGATGGCGTACGTCTTGGCGATGGCGGCGATCGCGGCGTGCACGTCGTCAGCGCTGCCGAGCGTCACTTTACCGAGCACCGATCCCGAGAACGCGCGTGGTCCGCCCATCCCGAGCTCGCGCAGCGCTTGGCGGATCGGGCGGTGAGGATAGAAGCGCTCCGCCGCCGCGACCAACAGCTCAGCGAACTCCGACAGCGGATAGAAACCAAAGCGGAGATAGCGAGGCCGTGCTTGCGGGAGCGACATTCCGCGACGGACCGCGCCATCCAACACGGCCAAGAAGAACATGCCAGCGATGGTCGCGTCCGCGGGGATCCCGGCGATGACGCGCTTGACGTCGAGGGGGTAGTTCCATGGCGGGTCCACGAAATGATGGAGCTCAGCGGACATTCGTTGCGATCACTCAGACTAACCTCCCGCTACGGCGACAACAACGGCGGCCTGAAGCTCGCGCGCTGATTCCGCATCGCACACGGCGCGCGACGACGCGCGACAGCGGCTCTGTAAGCGCGTCTTGATTTTGCCGGTAGCGGAGCGCGCCTCGCAACGCCGCGCGGCCGCTCTAAACTGCGAGCGTCCGCCGGCCGTTTCGAGGTCTGGTTGCCGTCCTCTTCGATGGGAGCCACCCCCGCACACACGTCGCCCCACACGTGTCCGTATCTGGCAACCTCTCCATCGCGCCGGCTGCTAGCAGCTTCGCCGAGCGCCGCGTGCTCGTCGTCGAGGATGATCCCATCCATCGGCGCGCCTTGTTGAAGACGCTGCACCGCATCGGCTTGGATGGCGACGTCGCGGACAACGGGCGCTCGGCGCTCGAGGCCATCCAGCGCCGGTTTTATCCGCTCATTTTGATGGATTGTGAGATGCCGGTGCTGGACGGCTACCAAACCGCCCTGGAGATTCGCCGGCACGCGAGCCCCGAGCAGCGCCCCGTCATCATCGCGGTCACCGCCTATCCCGTGGCGCTGGTGCGCGCGCGGGTGGAAGCATCCGGAATGGACGACTGCGTCGCCAAGCCGGTCGACATCGAGAGCTTCTCCGAGCTGCTCGATCGCTGGTGGATCAAGGTCGGAACCGCGACGGCGAGCTCGGCTCCAGCGACGGTCGCGTCGAGCGCGCCCGAGTCCGCGCTCGATCCCAGCGTGCAGCGCAGCGCCGCCGTGATCCGCGTCTTTCTCACGCACGCGCCGCTGCAGCTCGACGCCGTCGGCGCAGCCATCCGCGCCAATGACGCCGCCGCGCTGCGGCGGGCAGCGCACACGCTCAAGGGTAGCTGCCTGGTGCTCGGCGTTCCCCGCATGGCGAGCCTCTCCGCGGCGCTGGAGGCGAGCCCCGCGAATCGTGCGCAGCTGTATGCCGAGCTCACCCGTGAGGCAGAGCGCGTGTGGCAGCACCTGGAAACCAGCGCGGACTGATCTGCCGCGGCGAAGCCGGGTGAAATTCGCCGATTGACGGTGTGTCAGTTCTGCATACGTACCTGCTAGTCGGCCGCCCATTCACGAGCGAGCGGCGCGCGGCGCTGGCGCGCGGCGAATTGGGGATCGCAGATGCTTCAGTGTAGGCTCTGGAGGATGCGAACGGCGCCGAGGCTCGCCCGCGAGGAGATCGAGCCGCCGTCAGTGCTCGTCGTCGACGATGTGCGAGCGAACCTCATCGCGATGGAAGTTTTGCTGGAAGGGCTCGGCTGTCGCACGGTCTGCGTCGAGTCCGGGGGCATGGCGTTGCTCCAGCTGCTGAAGCAAGATTTTGCGCTCGTCTTGCTGGACGTGCAGATGCCGGACATGGACGGCTACGAGGTCGCGCACTACGCGCGCCAGAACCCCAACACCGTCGACGTCCCGATCATCTTCCTCACCGCCGGGCAACACACGGAGGAGCACGCGCTGCGCGGCTACGGCTCCGGCGCGGTGGACTTTCTGTTCAAGCCGGTCAACCCCGACATTCTGCGCAGCAAGGTGCGCGTCTTCCTCGAGCTGTACTCGAGTCGCCGCTTGCTCGCGCAGACGAACCGGCGCTTGGAATCGGCCAATTTGGAGCTCGCCAGCACGGTCGAAGCCCGGACGCGGCTCGCCGATAGCCTGCGCGAGAGCAACCAAAAGCTGGAGGACGCCTACCGCGAGCTGCAAGCGACGCAGTCGCAGCTGGTGCAATCGGCGAAGATGGCCTCGCTCGGTCAGCTCGTAGCGGGCGTGGCGCACGAGATCAACAACCCCCTGGCCTTCGTGCTCAGCCACCTGAGCACCACGCAGCGCAGCTTGGCCGAGCTGCGCGAGGCCAGCCGCGATTCGGAGAACGCCGCCGCCGCGCCGCTCTGGAACCGCGCGCAGTCACGCCTCGCGGACATGCAGCTCGGACTCGATCGCATCCGGGACCTGGTGGTCAAGCTGAGGACCTTCTCGCGCCTCGATGAAGGGGAGCGCAAGCGCGTCAACGTGCACGAGTCCGTGGACTCCGTGCTGACCATCCTGAGCCACCGCACCAAAGGCCACATCGAGGTGCGCACTGAGTTCGGCGCTCCGGAGATGCTCGAGTGCTTCCCCGGCCCGCTGAACCAAGCGATCATGAATTTGCTGAGCAACGCCATCGAGGCCGTCGGAGAAGGCGGCGAGATCTGCGTTCGCACCGGCGCCGACGGCGACCAGTTCCTCATTTCGGTGCTCGACAATGGCCCCGGAATTCCGCCGGAGATCCGCGATCGCATCACGGAGCCGTTCTTTACGACCAAAGCCGTGGGACAGGGCACCGGCCTGGGCCTGTCGATTACCTATGCCATCGTGCAAAAGCACGCTGGCACGCTGGAGTTCAGCGAACGCGAAGGCGGCGGCACCGTCGCCACCATTCGGCTGCCGATCCCCGCTACGTCCTCGGCGCCGCCCTGAGCTCGCCCGAGCGCCGGCGCAGGCGACGCCGGATGCCCAGCAACGAGAGCGCCAGCGCGACGAGCGGCGCGGGCTGCTGCTTCGCCGCCGCGAGCGAGCAACCGCAGCCGACCGAGGCCGAGGGCTCGGTTCCGTTCTTAGCTCCAGCCGTCGACTGACTCGCGCCGCCGGCTGCGTTCGCCGAGCCAGCGGTCGTTGCGCTGCCTCCTCCAGACGCGCCGCCGCTCGCGAGCGCGCCGCCGCTGCTCGTCGTCGCGCTGCCGCCCGAGGCGCTGCTCGCACCGCCGCTCGTGAGCGCGCCCGCCGCGCTGCCGCTCGCGCCTGCGCTGGAATGCGTGCCCGCGCTGGCTCCGCCCATCGCGCCGCCAGTGCCGGCGCCGCCGTTCGCGGCGCCCGCGCGACCACCGTTACTACTACTACCGCCGGCGCCGGCACCGCTCTGGCCCGCAGCGCCAGCGCCGCCGCCGCTACCGCCGGAGCTCGCACCACCGGCGTCCATCTCTTCTCGTAAGACAGTGCCGTGTCGCACGCCGGAGATGCCCCCCACCGTCATCGTGCCCGACCAATTCGTCAAGTCGTCGCTGTCCGCGTACAAGAACCCGCAGCCCGAGTAGCAGTCCAAGAACATGCGCCACTGACCGTCATCCAACCGGAACAGCGAGATGCCTTCCTTGCCGCTGCCCCAGCCGGCCCAGTCGCCCTTGCCGATCCAATTCCATGGACCGTGCAGCGCCGAGGCGGTGGCGTGCTCGATGTACTTGGTCGTCTCGTTCTTGGAGAAGGCGTGATACGTGTCCGCCACCTTGACGATGAACGTGTCGATGTAGTTGGGGCCGATCCCGAGCGGCGCCGGCGCCTCCCACTCCATCAGCGCGTCGTCCTTGGCCTTGAAATCATACGCGCGAAAGTCGGCGTTGCCGGCGCCTTGGATGCTGACGATCAGGTGTACGCCGTCCGCGTCCTGAAACCACTCCGGCGCCCAAGTGTAGGTCGCGCCCGTCACCCCTGAGGGTACCTCCTTCAAGAACTTCCAGGCGCGCAGGTCTTCGCTCACCGCGATGCCGAAGCTGCTCGAGTTCGTCGTCCAGGATTGCAGCGTATAGGCGACGTAGTACTTGCCGTCCTTGTGCTTCATGATCGACGGATCGCGCAGCACGCCGGTGGGGCCACCGTAACCGGTGTTGGCGAGCAGCTTGAAATTCAGGCCGTCGTTGGACGTGTAAACCGACAGCTTCTCCTTGGCCACGTCGTCGCCGAGGAAGGTCGTGAACACATAACGTGTGGCCGCAGCGGCGCTCGCTGTCGCGCCAGTGAGCGCAGCGCAGGCGAGTCCAGCAAAGAGGAGTGAGTGAGGCGTTCTGAGCACGGCGCGCTAGGCTAGCGAGCTTTGCCGGCGAACGCTCGCCGTAGCGCGCCCTGGCTTCGCGCATCTTTGAAGGATTCCAGCCAGGGGAGCCAACCAGGAAAGCCAGCGCGTATGCCGCATGGTAGATTAGAAGATGGTCGCTCGTTGCGGGGCACTGCTCTTCGTGATGACGTTGCTCACGAGCGCCGCGGCTGCTGCGCCAGCGCAGGTCGGGCGCTTCCGGCTCGTGACGTATAACGTGGCGGGCCTCCCCGAAGGCATTTCAGCGTCTCACCCGCAAGTGAACATGCCGCGCATCGGACGCCTGCTCGCGGACTACGACGTCGTGCTGGTGCAGGAAGACTTCGCCTATGCTCGCGAGCTCCGCGCGGCGATCAAGGCCCGCTTCGCTTCGCCGCCGTGGCCGCCGGGGCCGCGCCTGGACTTCGGCGATGGCCTGAACCAGTTCGCGAAATTCCCGTTCAGCAACTACACGCGCGAGACTTGGGCGACGTGCCACGGCGTCGTGGATGCGTGGTGCGACTGCCGCGCGCCCAAGGGGTTCACCTACTCCCGTATGACGCTGCCGAATCGCGCTCGCGTCGACGTCTACGACGTGCACCTCGACGCGGGCGATGGTCCGGGAGATCGCCAGGCGCGCGACGCCCAGCTCGAGCAGCTGGCGCGAGCGATCGAGCTGCGCTCGACAGGCGTCGCAGTGCTCGTCGCGGGCGACACCAACATCCCGAGCTCGCAACGCGCCGTGCTGGAGCGGCTGCTCGCGCGCAGCGGCCTGCGCGATGCGTGCAGCGAGTTGAGCTGTGCCGCGCCGGGACTCGTCGATCGCGTCCTTTACCGGAGCTCGCGCGAGCTGCGCTTGCAAGCGCGCAGCTGGCAGCTCGACGCTCGCTTCGTCGATGACGCGGGGCAGCCGCTCTCGGATCACCCAGCGGTGGCGGTCGAGTTCGCCTGGACCAAAAACAGCGCTCCGGCGAGCCTCGCTGGCGCTGACTGAGCGGCGTTCGCCGCCCTGCGGCTGGCCCGCTGGCAGCCAGCGAGTACACTCGCCGCGCATCACGCGATGAAACGAGGGCAGGCTTTGACAATTTCGCCCCGCGCGCTGCCCCCGTTGCTGCTCGGCGCCGCGCTGAGCATGGCTTGCGCGAAGGCAGAGCAGAGCCCGCTGCGTCCGGCCACGCCGCCGCGCGCCGAACCTGCCGCGCACCCCGTCGCGCCGCGCGCCGAGCAATCGCCGCGCAGCGACCACGGCTTCGTGTTCGACTGGACGCCGCCGTGCCGCGTCCCGGTGCTGGAGAGTGTAACCCGCAAGGGTAAGAACGCGCGGCTCTCCTACCACGTCGCGCTGCGCAGCGGACAACACGACACCCTCAACGTCTCGCTCGAGGATCTGGCGTTCGTCGAGTTCGAAGGGCGTCCCATCACTGCGGCGCTGCGCGAACAGCTGCAGCCGGCGCTCGAGCTCGCGTCAGCGCTGCCGTCGTTCGAGGTGTCCCGCGCGGGACGCTTCCTCAGCTGCGAGGGGCTCGATGACATGGTCCAGCGCTTGAATCGCCAGCTCAAGATCCCTCCAGACCGCGCCGAGCAGCTGCAGAAGATCATGGCGTCACCGCGCATGGCCGCTGCCATGCAAGCGAGCATCGGCAGCTACTGGGCCACCTGGGTCGAGAGCTGGATCGACTGGGACCTCACCCCAGAGAGCGCGAGGAGCAGTGAAATCGTGCAGCCGCTGCCGGGCGGCGGACAGGTGCCGGCCAAGCTACGCCGCGAGTTCTTGAGCTTGCGGGACGGCTACGCGACCCTGCGACAAACCACGACGCTCGAGGGGGCCGCCGCGACGCGCGCCATCACCACCTTGCTCGACGATCTGGTGCAACGCGAGGGCGGGCCCGACGAGCACGGCATCGTACTGAAGAGCGGTCGCATCGAGGTTACGTTGCTAGCCGAGACTCAGCCGGCCAACTTGCGCCCGCGGCACACGCGCTTCGAGCGCCAACAGCAGCTGCAGTTCTCCGACGGCTCCACGCGCAAGGACGTGGAGGTACGAGACCTCGAGTGGCAATGGCAGCGCGCCGAGGGTTGCGGCCTCACCGCGCGTTGACGGCGCTGCAACGCGAGCGCTCGCGACGCGCTTCAAACCCCAGAGCCGGTCCTCAAGCCGACCATTGAAGCAATACTCGATCGCGGCAAACGCCGGCAGCGCAGCGCGAGCGTGCGCGACACTTGCGCCGACAGCGCTCGCATTTTAGAGCGAGTGACGATGCCTCGCTCGTTCAAGACAGCGCTCGTGCTGGCCGTCGCTCTGCTGGGCTCGACGGCGCGCGCGGCCGAGGTGCACGTCGCCGTCGCGTCCAATTTCGCGAGCACCATGCAATCCCTGGCCGGCGAGTTCGAAAAAAAGACCGGACATCGTGCGCTGCTCTCCAGCGCGGCCACGGGCAAGCTGTACGCGCAGATCAGCAACGGCGCGCCGTTCGACGTCTTCCTCGCCGCTGACGAGAAGACGCCAGCGGCGCTCGAAGCAGACGGCCTGGCGCTGCCCGGCTCGCGCTTTACGTACGCGCTCGGCAGGCTGGCGCTGTTCAGCGCCAAGCCGGGCTACGTCGACGCGCAGGCCGCGGTGTTGCGCTCCGGCGGCTTTCAGCACCTCGCCATCGCCAATCCCAAGCTCGCGCCCTATGGCGCGGCGGCCCTGGCGGCGCTGGCGAAGCTCGGCGTGCTCAGCGCGGTACGGCCGAAGCTCGTGCACGGAGAGAACATCGCTCAAGCGCTGCAGTTCGTCGTGAGCGGCAACGCGGAGCTCGGCTTCGTGGCGTGGTCGCAGCTCCTCGTGAATGGCAAGCCGCGCGCCGGCTCGTTCTGGCTCGTCCCCGAGGCGCTGTATCCGCCGATTCGCCAAGACGCCGTGCTGCTGCGGCGCGCGGCGAAGAGCAGCGCCGCAGCTGCGCTCTTGGAGTTTCTCAAATCCGACAGCGCCGCTCGCTCGCTCGCGAGCTACGGCTACGCGCTGCCGGCGAAGGCCGCAGCACCACGCCATGAGCCCTGAACGCGCGGGGAGGCGGGCGTGAGCCCCGAAGACATTTCCGCGATCCGGCTCACGCTCGAGCTCGCTGCCACGACGACGCTGCTCTTGTTGCTCGTCGGTACGCCGCTCGCGTGGTGGCTCGCTCACACGCGCTCCCGCTGGAAGGGCTGGGTCGCGACCTGCGTCGCGCTGCCGCTGGTGCTCCCGCCCACCGTGCTCGGCTTTTACCTGTTGTTTCTGTTGGGTCCGAACGGCGCCGTCGGCCGCGTCACGACGGCCTTGGGCCTCGGCACGTTGCCGTTCACGTTCGGCGGGCTGGTGCTCGCTTCGACGCTTTATTCCTTGCCGTTCGTGGTGCAGCCGCTGCAAAACGCGTTCGAGGCCGTGGGCTCGCGGCCGCTGGAGGTGGCGGCCACGCTGGGCGCTGGGCCCTGGGACCGCTTCTTCACCGTCGCCGTGCCGCTGTCGCGGCGTGGCTTCGTCACAGCGGCGATTCTCGGCTTTTCGCACACCATCGGTGAGTTCGGTGTGGTGCTGATGATCGGCGGCAATATCCCGGAGCGAACGCGTGTGCTCTCGGTCGCCATTTATGATCACGTGGAGGCGCTGGAGTATGCCGACGCGCACCGTTTGGCTCTCGGCATGGTAGCGTTCTCCTTCGCGGTGCTCCTGTCGCTCTACTCCTTGCGTGTCAAGCTCCGACCCTCGTGAAGCCTCCGGCATCGAGCTGGCATTGTCGCTGGCGCGACCCGGCTTTCGCTTCGATGTCCAGCTCGAGCTGCCCGAAAAAGGCGTGACCGCGCTGTTCGGGAGCTCCGGCTCCGGTAAGACCACGTGCCTGCGGCTGCTCTCGGGCCTGGAACGCGGAGCGGGTCGCTTGCGCGTGTTGGGTCAGCTTTGGCAGGACGACGCGCGCCGCATCTTCGTTCCGCCGCACGAGCGAGCCCTCGGCTACGTCTTCCAAGAAGCCAGCTTGTTCTCGCATCTGAGCGTGCGCGAGAACCTCGCCTACGCGGAGAAGCGGCGGCGCGCCTCCGCCCGAGCGCAGAGCTTCGCCGCCGTGAGCGCGATGCTCGAGCTCACGCCGCTGCTCTCCCGCACGCCGGGCACGCTGTCGGGCGGCGAGCGGCAGCGCGTCGCTTTGGCGCGCGCGCTGCTCTCCGGGCCGCGGCTGCTGTTGTTGGACGAGCCGCTCGCCGCGCTCGACGACGCGCGCAAGGCGGAAGTATTTCCGTACCTCGAGCGCCTGCGCGACGAGCTCTCGATTCCCATGCTGTACGTGAGCCACACGCTGGCCGAGGTGGCTCGCTTGGCGGACCATCTCGTCCTGCTCGAGCGCGGAAGCGTCGTCGCGGCGGGGCCCAGCGTCGAGCTCCTGAGCCGCTTGGATTTACCGCTCGCCGGCGGTGAACAAGCCGGCGTCGTGATCGAAGCGCGCGTCGCAGAGCACGACGCGCAGCATCAGCTCTCGCGCCTCGACTTCACGGGCGGCGCGCTCTGGGTAAGTCGCGTCGAACGTCCGCTCGGCGCCGCGCTGCGCGCTCACGTCTTGGCGCGCGACGTCAGCATCGCGCTCGGGCCGCCCGGGCCGTCCAGCATTCTCAACATTTTGCCGGCGGAGGTCGCCGAGCTCTGCGATCTTGGGCCTGACCGCGTCAACGTGCGGCTGAAGCTCGGCGAGGCCGGCGTCGCGCTGCTTTCGCGCGTCACGCGGCGTTCTCGCGAGGCGCTGCGGCTCGCGCCGGGGTCGCAGGTTTACGCACAAGTGAAGAGCGTCGCCGTCTTGGCTTGAGCAAAATCAGAAGCAAACAATGCGTCGTTTCTTGAGCAAGCCCTGGCGCCGCGCTGCACTACAAGAAGAGCAGGACGGAGTGCTCAGCGGAGCTTTTTAGGACCATGCAGCGAAATCGCGCAAAGCACGGCATTCTGAGCGCCCTCGTGAGCACCGCGCTCGCATGCGGCAGCGGCTCCGGCGCGGGTACAGCGGCGAGCGGCGGCGACGCGAGCGCGCACGGCGGAGCGACGAGCGCGGGCGCTGCGACGGGCGCGAGCGCGAACGAGGGCGGCAGCGCGAGCAGCCGGGGCGGAGGCGCAGGCGAGAGCGGCGCAGCGGCGACGAGCGTGGGCGGAGGGAGCGGCGGCGCAATGAGCGCGCTCGGCGGCGCAACGAGCGCGGGCGCGGCGGGCAGCGCAGCGAGCCCATCAGGCGGAAGCAGTGGAAGCGGCGGGCGGGCGAACGGCGGAACGACGAGCGCAGGCGCGAACAGCGGCGGCACGAGCGCGGGCGCGAACAACGGCGGCGCGACGAGCTGCGATCCGGGAACGACCACCACACAATGGGCCATGAACTGCCCGACCAGCGCGCCCGCCTGCAGCAGCGGCAGCTGGCAGGCAGGCGGACCCGACCCGGACCACACGAGCTACAAGCTCATCAAAGAGTCCGCCCATTTCGCGATTTACTCGGATGAGAACGTGTCTGAAGCGTCCGCGAGCGCGGCGCTCGACACGCTCGAGCAGCGAATCTGGACGGTCTACTTCGGTAACCCCATTTATCTCAAAGAGCCGCTCTGCGATCAGACGACGAAATACAAAGTGAGCGTGCACGTAAACTCCGCCAATGGGCTCACCGGCGGCGCCTGGTCACCGACCCGTATGGGCATGTGGATCGGCCCCGCAGCGCTGAACGATCACTGGGGACTGGCTCACGAGTTCGCGCACGGGGTACAGAGCGTGAGCGGCGGCATGAGCTGCGGCAGCGGGCCCAACTACTGCGGCTGGATCTACGAGAGCCACGCGAACTTCATGCCGCATCAGCTCGCCGAGTACCGCGACGACGTGCACTGCTCGGAGATGAGCTTCAACATGCCGCACCTTTATTTGGGCTCCACGCGCGACCGCTACTGCAACTGGCAGTTCATGGAGTTCTTGAAGGATAAATATTGCTACTCGGCGGTGAACGCGATTTGGACCCAATCGCCCGCCAATGATCCGTTCACGAACATCATGAAGGGCATGGGCTGGACCATCGCGCAGCTGAACGACTTCATCGGCGAGTGGGCGATGCACAACGTGACCTGGGATTATGAGAATCCGGCGCCGACGCTGCCCGGCGACAACAGCGATCCAGCGGCCAATTTTCGCAGCAAATACGGCTCCATCAGCGACACTTCGCAGGTGTACCGTAGGCTGCGCACGACCAAGCTCGAGCCGCTCGACGCGGACTATGCCCAAAACCGCCGCTTCGCCACGCCGTTCTACTGGGCGCCGCAGCGCTTCGGATACAACGTGGTCCGCTTGTTCCCCGACGCGGGAGCGAGTGAAGTCACGGTGACGTTCCGCGGCGTCACGCAGAGCGCGCCCAACCCCGACTGGCGCTGGGGACTCGTCGCGACGGACGCCGCCGTCACCCGCGCGCGCTACAGCGCGCTACAGAAGGGCTCCGACGCTGCGCTCAGCTTCTGCATCAACGCCGGCGAGTCGCTGTGGCTAGTGGTCGCGGCGACGCCGTCCCAGCAACAGCAGATCGTCTGGGATCAGCCGTACGCCAGCGTGCCGCGCTATCCGTACCTGATCGAGCTGCAGCAGGCATGGCCGGATGGCTTTCAGGGCGGCGCGCCAGCGCCCTGCCCCGCCGGGCTCACGCGCGTCGCGAACGGCGGCGGCTGCGCTCCGAGCAACATTCCGAGCAGCGTCTACGTCGGGCCATACGCGACGGTGCTCAGCGGAGCTACGGTGAGCGGCAACGCGCGCATCGAAGATCACGCGATCGTCGCGAGCGGAACCGTGAGCGGCGGCACCGTTTCGGCCATGACGCTGATCAGCGGCTTCAAAATGAGCTCCGGAACCGCCAAGACCACCTTTTATCCGCTGGGCTTCTTCGAGAATGAACAAGGCCTGTCCGGCGCGACTCTCGTGGGTGACGTGGAGTATCGCGGTGCTGGGCTCACGCGTTCATCGGGGACCTGCAGCGGCTTCGTCGACCAGGCGACCTGTATCGCGCCCGGCAACGACCAGACGCCCGCGCCGCCCTACGCTTGGCGCTGAGGGCCACGGCGCCAAACTCGCCACGGCGCCCACAACGGGCTTGGCACGAAGGTGGCATGTACTGCACTGTTCACAGGCACGGCTCAACCGACGTTAGCGAGGCGCCAGCTGAAGAAGCCCACGACCACTTCGTTCGAGCGTTTGGTCGCCGCGTTGGGCGACGTCGAGAACGCGACCCTGGTCGAAACTCCGCCGCCGGGGGTCTACGCCTACGAGCTCAAGTACGACGGCTACCGCATCCTCGCTTTCAAGGTGGGCTCGCAAGTACGACTGATGAGCCGCCGCCGGCAGGACTGGACCGCGGACTTTCGCGAGGTGGCCGACGCCGTCGCGAAGCTCGCCGCGGCAGATCTCGTGCTCGATGGTGAGGTCGTCGCGCCCGACGCGCGCGGGGTGCCCTCCTTTCAGCGCCTACAACAGCGCGAGCGACCGCTCTCCTACATCGCGTTCGACGTGCTGTGGCTCGACGGCAAAGACGTTCGCGGCGAGCCGCTCGAGCGCCGGCGCGCGTTGCTCGAAAAGCTCATCGTCAAGCCCGAGCCGCCCCTGGCGTTGTCGAGCGCGATCAGCGGTGACGTGCGACAGCTCTTGAAAGCCGCGTGCAGCGCCGGCTTCGAGGGCTTGATCGGCAAGCGCGCCGGCTCGCGGTACCAGCCGGGCCGCGGCCTGGACTGGATCAAGCTCAAGTGTCAGCTGCGCCAAGAATTCGCCATCATCGGCTACCTGCCGTACAAGGGCACGCAGCGCGGCGTGGTGGGCAGCCTGCTCTTGGC
The DNA here is from genome assembly GCA_966250485.1 of uncultured Sorangium sp. Taxonomy (GTDB): domain Bacteria; phylum Myxococcota_A; class Polyangia; order Polyangiales; family Polyangiaceae; genus PMG-095. Next base: position 264,119 of record CBINHN010000001.1, read on the forward strand.
GCTCCGCCGCGGTCGCGACTTCGTGTTCGCTGGCAAGGTCGGCACCGGCTTCGACATGCACACGCGCGCCGAGCTCGGTCGCCTGCTCGAGGCGCGGTACGTCACGAAGTCGCCGGCGCAGGGCGTTCCACGCTTCGCTGGCTTGGTGCGCTTCAGCGAGCTCGGCCCGGTCGCGGAGGTGAAGTTCACGGAGTGGACCGAGGGCGGCAACGCGCGCCATCCCAGCTATGTCGGTTTGCGCCGCGATAAAAAGCCGGAAGATTGCGTTCGCGAGGGCCCCGATCAGTCGCGCTAGCACAACTGGAAGCGACCCGCGCGAGCGCGTCGCGCGCCGACGCGCTCACAGCGCCGCGCGCGAAGGACGAGCAGCGGCGCCTCGCGACGCGCTCTCGCGGGCACGCTGGTTCGCGGCGACGTCGCCGCCCGCGCTCAACGAGCGCAGCGGCGCGACGCTAGGCTCGATTTTGAACAACTGCTGGCCCTCCAACACGGCTTCGGAGCTGAAGCTGTAAGCGCCGAGGCTGGTGCGCGTCCCGGCCACGAGCTCGCGGCAAAACTCGGCGCTGCTCTCGCCGCAGTTGCCGTCCGTGGACAGGATCAGCCAGCGCGGACGATAGCGCTCGAGCACGGCCAGCACGGCGTCCGCGCCGTTCATCGGCAAGAGCAGCGCCGGACGGCGCGTGCTCGACAGCACGAACCAGGGAGCTTGGGACATCACCGCGCCGTCATCGAGATGTGCGGCCAGCCCGGAGAACGCCGCGCCGTACGCCGGAGGCGCCGGCGGCGCTAGATAAGGCTGAACACCATGCAACATCTCGAGCGCCAACGCACAGGACGCCGCGCTCGCGAAGGCAGGAGTCAGACGCCGGACCACGAGCAGGCCGCGCCAGCGCTCGCCCGCGGCAACGAAGGCGGCGTCCAGCGTGAACACGCCGGACAACAACAGGATCGGCAGCAGCGGGTGCAGGGTGCGCCAGAAAGCAAACACGCTGGGGCTGAGCCAGGACGGCACCAAGACGCCGAGCGGCAGCGCGAGCCACGCCGCCACGGCGCAAGCATCGGAGCGCAGCAGCGCCCAAGCTCCTCCCGCCAGCCCGCACAACAACCAGAGGTGATAGTAGGGCACGAACTGCCCGCTGCGAAGCGCTTCGAAGCCGGCGGTCGCACGCGCCTCGAAGTAGGCCGCGCTCATGCGCTCTGCCAGTGAGCTGAGCAGCGGCCCCGCTGCGCGATAGCGGTAGAGCTCGAGCGGCTCCAGCAGCCAGGGCGCGAGGCGAGCGCCCGGCGGCGTTGGGCTCCCGAACAGGCAAAACTGGAACGCGGCGTACGCGCTCAGGGACAACGTACAAGCCAATAGCCAGGAGCGCAGACGCTGATCCTTGAAGGCGCAAACGCCGGCGCAGGCCCAGAACACGATCGTTAGCGCCAGCGTATCGGGGCGCGCCAGGAAAATCGCGAACGAGAATACCGCGCACAGCGCCGCGCGTCGTCGGACGAGCGCGATCGACGCAGCGAGGATGAAGACGTGCGTCCAAGGCACGGTCTCTGCGTCGAAGCGATACGCCCAGAGCGCGGGCGAGTAGGCGAACAGCAGCAGGCTCGTGATTTGCAGCCAGGCGCTGCGCAGCGGCCGCGCGACGCTGATCAAATACCAGAACAACAGCACCGACAGGCTGGATACGGCCGCGCTGGTGAGCCCCAGCACTCTGCCAGACGAGCCGAACAGCTCGAAGACGGGCACCAAGACCAAGGACGGCCAAGCCGGCCAATAATCGAACGGCGTGTGCGTGACGCTCGCTGGGCGCACCACGAAGTTCCATACGATGGGCTCCTCGAAGCGACCGCTCTCGGCGATGTGGCGCGCGACGCCGAAGTAGTACGCCGCGTCGTTGTTGGTGCTGCCGAGCAGCCCCGCGCCCACGACGAGATAGCTCACGCAAATTCCGAGCGCGAGCACGAACGTGAAGCCCGCGAACGCGCGCGTGCTCGTCAGCGCGCGGCCTGCGCGCAGCGCGCCGCCGAGGGTCGCCGCGACGAGCAGGAGCCGCCACTGCATGGTGGTGAGCGCCGTGTGTCGCATCGCCAGCGGCAGCAGCACCAGCAGCCACAGCTCGGGCCGAAATCCGCCCGCGACGTGCAGCAGCCGCCCCAGCCCAGCAAGCGCTCTGCGCGAGCGCGCTGCGGGCGCTTCATCCCTCTGCTCCGCTGAGCTCGTGACGGCCAGAAACAACGTGGCCGCGCCCAGCACCGCGAGCACGCAGACGGCGAGTCTCCCGGCGCGGGTCTGCCACGGCGCGGGAGCCAACGCGCTCGCCAGCGCCGCGCACGACCAGCAACCCAGCAGGAGGAGCCCGCATCCGAGAGTAGCCCGCGCCGCACGCCGCCAGCGTGGTGCGCGCAAGCCCGCAACGACACCCATGAACGAACGCGCGTAGGAGCAATACGCGTGCCGGCCGCGATTTCGCGAGAAAAGCGCGAACCGAGCGCCACGGCGCGCGCCGCGCTGCTCGATTTGGCTCAGCTTGGCACAGCGCCGCGCGCGAGCACCCTCAGCACGTCCGGGAGCGCGTCCGGCGTGACCGAGATGGAATCGATGCCCTGATCCGCGAGGAAGCGGGCAAACTCGGGATCATCGCTGGGAGCTTGTCCGCACAGCCCCACCTTACGCTGCTTGCCGTGAGCGCGCGAAATCACGCTCGCGATGGAGCGCATGACACCTTCGTCACGCTCGCTGAACAACGGCGCCAGGATCTCCGAGTCGCGATCGATGCCCAGCGTGAGCTGCGTCAGGTCGTTTGAGCCGATCGAGAAGCCGTCGAAAATTTCGGCGAACTCCTCGGCCAGGATGACATTGTTGGGGATCTCGCACATGACGTAGACCTCGAGCTCACGCTGCCCGCGACGCAAGCCGTTCTGCTCGAGCTCGGCGATGACCTTTCGACCCTCGGCCAGCGTGCGGCAAAAGGGCACCATCACCTTGACGTTGCTGAGCCCGAGCACGTCACGCACCTGCCGGATGGCCTGGCACTCGAGCGCGAACCCCTCACGGTAGCGCTCGTCGTAGTAGCGCGACGCGCCGCGAAAGCCGATCATGGGGTTGCCTTCACGCGGCTCGAACGTGTCACCGCCGAGCAGACCGGCGTACTCGTTGGTCTTGAAGTCGGAGAAGCGCACGATCACCGGGCGCGGATAGAACGCCGCGGCGATCTGCGCGACGCCGCCCGCGAGGCGCTCGACGAAGAAGTCACTGGGCCGCTCGTATCCGGCAGTGCGCGCACGAATTTGCGCCAGCACCGCCGGATCCGTGACACGCTCGGGGTGAACCAGCGCCATGGGATGAACACCGATGGCGCTCGACACCAAGAACTCCAGGCGCAAGAGCCCTACGCCCGCGCTCGGCAGCTGCCCGAGCAGGAACGCGTTCTCTGGGTTGCCCACGTTGAGCATGACGGGCACGCGCGGCACCGGCAGCTGCTGCGGATCCACGTCCTTGCGATCGAAGCTGACGCGACCAGCGTAGATCTTGCCCTCGTCGCCCTCGGCGCAGGACACCGTGACCTCTTCACCCGTGGTGATGGCCGTCGTCGCGTCGCCGGTGCCCACGACGCAAGGGATCCCGAGCTCCCGCGAGATGATGGCCGCGTGGCAGGTGCGACCACCATGATCCGTGACGACGGCCGCGGCGCGCTTGAGCACGGGCTCCCAATCCGGATCGGTCATGGTCGCGACCAGCACCTCGCCCGGCCGAAAGCTCGACAGCTCCGCGGGCGAGTGGATCACGCGCGCGACGCCGGTACCCACGCGCGCCCCGACGCTCTTGCCTTGCGCCAGCAGCCGCCCTTTGCCGCGCATGCGAAAAATCTGAAAGCTCCCCGGTCCGCGCTGGGCGTGCACCGTCTCCGGCCGCGCCTGCACGATGTAGAGTCGCCCCGTGTCGCCGTCTTTGGCCCACTCGATGTCCATCGGACTGGGCCTGCCCGCGCGCTCGGAATAGTGCGCTTCGATGCGCGTCGCCCAGCGGGCGAGCGTGAGGATGTCCTCGTCCTCGAGCACCGGGCGGCGTCGCAGCTCCAGCGGAACCCGCTCCTCGGCCACCGCGTGGTTCCCGCCCGCGGCGTACACCAGGCGCAGCGCCTTGTCACCGAGCTCGCGACGAATGATCGAGGCGTAGCCCGCGGCCAGCGTGGGCTTGTGAACCCAGAACTCGTCGGGGTTCACCCGGCCTTGCACCACGGTCTCACCGAGCCCGTACGCGCCGGTCAACACGACGACGTCGCGAAACCCGCTCTCGGTGTCCAGCGTGAAGATGACGCCCGCGCAGCCCAGATCGCTGCGCACCATCTTCTGCACGCCGACGGATAACGCGACGTCGCGATGCGAGAAGCCGCGCTCCACACGATACACGATGGCGCGATCCGTATACAGCGACGCCATGCAGTCTTTGACGGCCTGCATCAGCCGCGCGCGTCCGCGCACGTTGAGGTAGGTCTCTTGCTGCCCCGCGAAGGAGGCGGTCGGCAAGTCCTCTGCGGTCGCGCTGGAGCGGACCGCGACGTCCGTCTCTTCTTCTTCGTAGCGCCGCGACAGCGCGCGATACGCCTCCTCGATGCCGGCCTCCACCTCGGGCGGCAGCGACGCGCCGCGGATACTCTCTCGTACCCGCGCCGCCACGCGCGACAGCGCCCGCACGTCAGTGACGTCCAGGCGCTCGAGCTCGGGGTAGATCTGCTCGGCCAGGCTGGCGCGCTCGAGGTGCAGCCGGAACGCGCTGGCGCTGATCGCGAAGCCGTCCGGCACGTGAATCCCGTGCGGCTCCAGGGCGCGAATCATCTCGCCGAGCGACGCGTTCTTGCCGCCCACCTCCGGGACAGAAGCGATGTCCAGCTCACGAAAAGGGATGATGTAGCGCATGACCGCTCCGCCGGTGCAGCACGTGTGCCAGACGTCGTCAGAGCGGCATACACGCTGGATCTTCGGCGCGCTCGAAGGGGCGCTCGCGAAAGCTGCGCGGCGCCGACGAGCGCGCGCAAGATCTGCGCGCGAGGCCGCGCGCTCCGGCGTTTGCCGCAATAAACACCGCGATTTCGCGGAGTGACCCGCGGCATGGCTCTTGCGAACAGCGCGCTCGATGTCCGAGAAGGTCGAGACGTTCAAGTACGACGATGCGACGGTGAGAAAGTTCGCGTTCGCGACGATCCTGTGGGGTTTGGTGGCCACCCTCGTCGGCCTCTACCTCGCGCTCATGCTCGTGAAGCCCGGGCTCAGCTTCGGCCTACCGCAGCTCAGCTTCGGCCGACTGCGCCCGCTGCACACCAACGCCGCCGTCTTCGCGTTCGCGGGCAACGCGGTGTTCGCGGCGGTGTACTACTCGAGCCAGCGCTTGCTGAAGGCGCGCATGTGGAACGACGCGCTCAGCAAGTTCCATTTCTGGGGTTGGCAAGCGATCATCGTCGCGGCGGCGCTGACGCTGCCGATGGGCATCACGCAGAGCAAGGAATACGCGGAGCTCGAGTGGCCCATCGACGTGGCCATCGCGGTGGTGTGGGTCGCGTTCGCGGTCAACTTCTTCGGCACCGTGGCGCGCCGCCGTGAGCGCCACCTGTACGTCGCGATTTGGTTCTATATCGCGACCATCGTCACCGTCGCGATCCTGCACATCTTCAACAACCTGGTGCTGCCGATCAGCGCTACCAAGAGCTACAGCCTCTACGCCGGCGTCAGCGACGCGTTCATGCAGTGGTGGTACGGGCACAACGCCGTCGCGTTCTTCCTGACCACGCCCTTTCTGGGCCTGATGTACTACTTCTTGCCGAAGGCGGCGAACCGCCCGGTGTTCTCGTACCGGCTCTCGATCCTGCACTTCTGGTCGATTGTCTTTATATATATCTGGGCCGGGCCGCATCACCTGCACTACACCGCGCTGCCGGAGTGGGCCTCGACGCTCGGCATGTTGTTCAGCGTCATGCTGTGGATGCCGTCGTGGGGCGGCATGCTGAACGGCTTGCTCACGCTGCGCGGCGCCTGGAACCGCGTGTCCGAGGATCCGGTGCTGAAGTTCTTCGTGGTGGGGGTGACGTTCTACGGCATGGCCACCTTCGAGGGCCCGATGCTCTCGATCAAGAGCGTCAACGCGCTCTCGCACTACACCGACTGGACCATCGCGCACGTGCACAGCGGCGCGCTGGGTTGGAACGGCTTCATGACGTTCGGCATGCTGTACTGGCTCGCGCCGCGCATCTTCCAGACCAAGCTGTGGTCCAAGAAGCTGGCCGAGCTCCATTTCTGGCTCGGCACCATCGGTATCCTCCTCTACATCGTCGCCATCTACACCGCCGGCGTCACGCAGGGCTTGATGTGGCGCGCCTTCGACGAGACGGGGCGCCTCGCCTACCCGGATTTCGTGGAGACCGTCGTGCGCATCATCCCGATGTATTGGGTGCGCGCGCTGGGCGGCTCGCTGTTCGTGAGCGGCATCGTGCTGGCTTGTATCAACCTGTTCATGACCTGGCGCGCGCGGCCGGCGAGCTACGCAGAGCCGGTGATCGAGGCGCCGGCCCTGGCCCCTGATCCGCTGCCGGCTCCGGCGCTGGTGCTGCCCCGTCACTCGACGATGGCGAACACCGGCCACGTCATCCGCTACTTCGCGCAGGCGAGCTGGCATCGGCTGTGGGAGCGCCGCGCGCTGCGCTTCACGCTGTGGGTCGTCGCCGCGGTGGCCGTGGCGTCGCTGTTCGAGATCCTGCCGACGTTCTTGATCCGCTCGAACGTGCCGAGCATCGCCTCCGTGAAGCCGTACACCCCGCTCGAGCTCGCGGGTCGCGACATCTACGTGAGCGAAGGTTGTTACAACTGTCACTCGCAGATGGTGCGCCCGATCCGCTCCGAGACGGAGCGCTACGGCGAGTACTCGAAGCCCGGTGAGTTCGTGTACGATCACCCGTTCCAGTGGGGCTCGCGCCGCATCGGCCCCGATCTGCACCGCGTCGGCGGCAAGTACCCGCACCTCTGGCACGTGCGGCACATGGAGGATCCGCGCGCGATCACGCCGCAGTCGATCATGCCGGCGTACCCGTGGCTGCTGCAGAACGAGCTCGATTTCTCCACCATCCAGCGCAGCGTCGACGCCATGGCCATGCTGGGCGTGCCCTATGGCGACGCCGTGCTGCACGCGAGCGAGCTGGCGCGCGCCCAGGCCGACGCCGTGGCTGCCGAGATCGTGAAGCAAGGCGGCCCGCGCGGGCTCGAAACCAAGGAGATCGTCGCGCTGGTCGCGTACCTGCAACGACTGGGCACGGACATCAAGAAGGTGCCGGCGAGCCCGTCCCCGTCAACGCTGCGCACGACGAGCAACGAGCCGCCAGCGTCGCGCTCCGGCTCGCTCGCGACGCTCGAGACTCGAGGAGCTGACAAATGAAACTGAGTGATGTGATGTCCGCCGCTGGTCTATCGATCTACGCGGAGGTAGCGCTCGTCATCTTCATGGGCGTGTTCCTGGGCGTCGCCTGCCACCTGCTGTTCGCGCGAGGTCGCTATGAGGGGCTGCGCTTCCTGCCGCTGGAGGACATGAGTGAGCGCAAAGAGCAGGAGCAGCAGCCGTGACCCTCAGCGTCTCTCCAGAGGGCGACAAGGCGCTCCCGGCGGCGAGCGTCAGCCAGAGCCAAGCACCGCACTCCGCCAAGGCCGACGCCGAGGTGCTCGACCACGAATACGACGGCATCAAAGAATACGACAACCCGCTGCCCGGCTGGTGGGTGGCGCTGTTCTGGGGCACGTTCCTGTTCGGGCTCGGCTACGCGTTCCACTATCACGTGTCCGGCAACGGTACGTCGGTCGCTGAGTCTTACGCCGAAGAGACGGCGCTCGCGCAAAAGGAGCAAGCCGCGCGCGCCCTGAAGGAGAGCGTCAGCGAAGACGGGCTAAAGCAGCTGATGCTCGACCCAGCGACGTTAGCCGAGGCCAACACCCTATTTTCGCAGCGCTGCACGCCGTGCCACGGCGAGCACGGACAGGGCGTGATCGGTCCCAACCTGACGGACAGCTCCTGGCTGCACGGCGGAACCCTGTTGGAGATCTATCGCACGATCGGAGAAGGCGTGCCGGAGAAGGGCATGCCCTCCTGGAAGATGCAGCTGACGCCGCAGCAGCTGCGGCAGGTGGCCGCGTTCGTCGGCTCACTGCGCGGCAAGAATTTACCCGGTAAGCCGCCCGAGGGAACTCCGATCTCCGGCTTGTGAAGGCACGTAAATGTCAGCTCCGATCGCCAGAGAACGCGTCCTGCCCACCCTCAACGCCGACGGCACTCGCCGCCGCGTTCGGCCGCGGCTCTACCAGGGCCCCCGGCTCAAGTGGCGTACGCGCGTGGCGTACGCGTTGATGGCGCTGTTCGCGGGGCTGCCGTGGCTCGAGATCAACGGCAAACCGGCGGTGCTGCTGGATCTGCCGCGCCGCGAGTTCACGCTCTTCGGCAGCACGTTCCTGCCGACCGACGGCGTGCTGCTGATGCTGCTGTTGCTCTCGATCTTCGTGGCCATCATCTGGACCACGGCGCTGGTCGGCCGCGCCTGGTGCGGCTGGGCGTGTCCCCAGACCGTCTATATGGAGTTCCTGTTCCGGCCCATCGAGCGGCTCTTCGAAGGCCGCCGCGAGGATCAAATCCGGCTCGATCAGAAGGGCGGCGGCCCGCGGCGCTTCGCGAAGAACGTCGCGTTTTTGTTGGTCGCGTTCGTGCTCGCCAACATCTTCCTCTCCTACTTCGTGGGCGTGAAGACCTTGCTCGTCTGGGCGCGGCTGTCACCGCTCGAGCACTGGTCGCCCTTCCTCATCGTAGCGGCGACGACGGCGCTGATCTTCTTCGACTTCGCCTTCTTCCGCGAGCAGATGTGCACCGTCGCGTGTCCCTACGCGCGGATTCAATCCGTGCTGCTCGACCGCCGTTCGCTCGTGGTCGGCTACGATCGCCCGCGCGGTGAGCCGCGCTCGAAAGGCAAGCCGCAGCCCGGCAGGGGCGACTGCATCGACTGTCAGGCATGCGTGGTGGCGTGCCCGACGGGCATCGACATTCGTGATGGGCTGCAGCTCGAGTGCATCGCCTGCGCGCAGTGCGCCGACGCCTGCGACACCATCATGGATCGCATCCACAAGCCGCGCGGGCTGATCCGTTATGGTTCGCAGGACACGTTGGAGCGCCACGAAGCGGCCAAGGTCTTGCGGCCGCGCGTGGTGCTCTACCCGCTGCTGCTGGCGGCGCTGCTCGCCGCGCTATTCGCAATGGGCTCGAAGCGCGCGGAGGCGGAAATAACCGTGCTGAGAGGCATCGGAGCGCCCTTCGTCGTCGAGGGTGAGCGGGTCACCGGCGAGCTGCGCATCAAGATCCGCAATCGCGGCGCGCAGGACGAGCGGTATCGACTTTCGATCGCAGCGACGCCGCCCGTCGAGCTGATCGCCCCAGAGAACCCGCTCGACGTGCGCGCCGGCGCGCAGCGCACGACGGCGGTCTTCGTCGTGGCCGAGCGCGCGTCGTTCTCGGCGGGGCACCGCGAGATCAGGGTGCGCGTCGCCGACCAGCACGGCTTCAGCGCGGAGATTCCGTATCGTCTGCTGGGACCCACCGCGGGAGTTTCACCATGACCTTGGCCTACGCGACTGAACCAGCAGCGAGGGCGAAATCACGCGGCCTGTTCTGGGCGCTGCTCCCGGTCGGCCTGCTCGGCGCGAGCCTCGCCGGTCTGCTGACGATGGCGACCATCGCCTCGCGCGACCCGGGCTTCGCCATCGAGAAGGGCTACTACGAGCGCGCCGTCCATTGGGACCGACAACAGGCGGAGTGGGCGGAAAATGAGCGCCTCGGCTACTCGCTCCAGCTCGACATCGCCGAGACGGCGGGCGGCGGGCGCGACGTCGTCGTCAACGTCGAGGATCGCGCCGGTGCGCCGCTGCGAGGCGCCCGCGTCAGCGTCGAAGCCTTCGCCAACGCTCGCGCCGCTGAGCGGCGGACCCTCTCACTGCGCGAGCAGGCCGACGGGAGCTACCGAGCCGCGCTGGGGCGCGCGCGCGGCGGGCTGTGGGAGTTTCGCTGTGAAGTGCTGCGCGACCACGAGCGCTTCACGCACGTCACAAGGGTGGACCTTGCGCCGGTCGTGCGACCATGAGCGCGGCTGCCTGGCTCTCCGTGTTCGTCGCTAGCCTGCTGGGCAGCGTCCATTGCGCGGCCATGTGCGGCGGCTTCGTCGCGGCGTACAGCGGCGAGCCCGCTGAAAGCGCCGCGCGCCGCGCGGCGCGGCACCTGGCGTACAACGGCGGCCGGCTGCTCACCTACCTCACGCTCGGCGGCCTCGCGGGCGCCTTCGGCAGCGCCGTCGACCTGGCCGGAAGAGCCGCTGGCTTCGCTCACGCCGCGGCGCTCGCCACCGCCGTCGTGCTGCTGCTCACCGGCGTGCTGGAGCTCTCCCGGCGCGCTGCCCCGATCCGGCTCGGCCTGCGACCGCTGCGGCCGCTCACGAGCCGGCTCTCTGCGCTGCTCATCCGCTTCCGCGACCAACCGGCGCTGCTGCGCGCGGGCCTGCTCGGCCTGACCACCACGCTACTGCCGTGCGGCTGGCTCTACGCCTTCGTGGCGTTGGCCGCGGCTACGGGCGGCGTCGCGGGCGGCGTCGCGCTGATGAGCGCCTTCTGGCTCGGCTCGCTGCCGGTGATGCTCGGCGTCGCCGTGTCCGCGCAGACGCTGGTGAGCAAGCTCGGGACGCGGCTGCCGCTGATGCGCGCGCTGCTGATCGTAGGCGTCGGCGTCGTCACGCTGCTGTCGCGCTTGCAGCTGCCGGCCTTCGCGGGCGCCGAGCACGGCGCGCACAGCAGCGCGCGCAGCACGCCAGCGAGCACGCTGCCGAGCAGCAAGGACTGCCCCTGTCACCGCAACGCAAGCAGCGCCCGCGCGGCTGAACCGTCGTTTCAGCCCAGCGACGCGCCGAGGCCAGGCAGTTGACCACGGCGTCCCCCCTCCCCTCCACGCCCGCCGCGGCGCCGCGCTGGAGCCCGAGCTCGGAAGCCGCTCGGTGCGCACATTGCGCGCTGCCCATCGCGGCGAGCGCCGGCGACGCGCTGTTCTGCTGCGCCGCTTGCGAGCTCGCTCATTCGATCATCCACGGCGCTGGCCTCGACGCTTACTACTCGCAGCGCGACAGCGCGGCGAGCGCCACCCCGCGCGCGCGTACCCCCAGCGGCCGCAGCTACCTAGAATATGACGAGCCCGCGTTCTGCGAGCGGCACGTGACGAGCGACGCCAGCTGCGCGCGGCTCGAGCTGTTTTTAGCAGGCATTCACTGTACGGCGTGCGTCTGGTTGGTCGAGCGCTTGTCGCGCGTCGTCCCCGGTGTGCAGAGCGCGCGGCTGGACCTCGGCCGCTCCGCGCTCAGCGTAGTGTTCGACCCCGCACGCACGCGCCCGAGCGCCATCGCGCGCGCGCTCGATGGCCTGGGCTACCCGCCGCACCCGAGCTCCACGAAGCAGCGCGAAGGGGAGCTGGCGCGCGAGCGCTCCCTCCTGATCCGGCTCGGCATCGCCGGCGCGCTCGCCGGCAACGTGATGCTGATGGCGCTGGCGCTCTATAGTGGCGCCGCGTCGGAGGCCGCTTACGCGGCGCTGTTTCGCTGGGGCAGCCTGCTGCTCACGCTGCCCGCCGTGTTCTATTGCGGCAACGTCTTCTTGCGCGGAGCGCTCGGCGCGCTGCGCACGCGCACCCCGCACATGGATCTGCCGGTCAGCATCGGGATCCTGGCCGGCTTCACGCGCAGCGCGTGGAACCTCCTATTTACAGGCGGCGAGGTGTACTTCGACTCGATCGCCGTCCTGATCTTTCTGTTGCTGGTCGGGCGTTGGCTGCAACATCGGCACAACCGCGGCGCGAGCCAAGCGCTCGAGCTCATCGCCGCGCTGGCGCCGCGCACGGCGCACCTGGTCGACGGCGAAGGGCTGCGCGAGGTTCCAGTGGAGACGCTGAGCGCGGGCTCGCTGGTCGAAGTACGCCCCGGCGAACGCGTGCCCGTCGATGGCGTCGTGCTGAGCGGGCACAGCAGCGTGGACACGTCTTGGCTCAGCGGCGAGGCGCTGCCCGAAGAGGTGAAGCCGGGCGCGCGTGTCTACGCCGGGACCCAGAACGCCAGCGCCGCGATCCGCGTCCGCGCCGAGGTCACCGGCCAAGACTCGCGCCTCGGGCGACTGATGCAGAGCGTGCAACGCGCGCAAGCCCAGCGCGCGCCCATCGTACGCCTGGCGGATCGCGTCGCGGGCTACTTCGTGCTCGCCGCGCTGGCGCTCAGCGCGCTCACCTTCGCGCTGTGGAGCTTCATCGACGCGAGCCGCGCGCTGGACAACGCGGTCGCGCTGCTGGTCGTGACCTGTCCCTGCGCGCTGGGCATGGCGACGCCGCTCGCCGTGAGCGCCGCGCTGCGCCGCGCCGCGCGCGCGGGCATCTTCTTCAAGGGCGGGGAGTTCCTGGAGGCGCTGGCTCGTCCCGGTACCATCGCCTTCGACAAAACCGGGACGCTCACCGAGGGCAAGCTCGCGCTCGCGGAGTACTGCGGGGACGACGCGGTGAAGCCCTTCATCCGAGCCGCCGAAGAGCGCTCCGCGCACCCCATCGCGCGCGCGCTCGTCACTGCGTGGCCCGCTGGCGAAGCGCTCGCGGTCGAAGACCAGAGCGAGCTGCCCGGCGCGGGCGTCACCGCGCGGGTAGCAGGGCATACGCTGCGAATCGGCTCCGCCGAGCACGTCGCAGCGAGCGGCGCAGCGCGCGACACCGCCTGGCAACGAACGCTCGCGGAGCAGGCGGCGCTCGGCCGGCCCGCGGTCGCGGCCGCCATCGACGGCGAGGTGCGCGCCGTCATTTCGTTCAGCGATCCGCTGCGCGGCGACGCCGCGAGCAGCTTGTCAGCGCTGCGCGGGCAGGGGTACCGCGTCGCCATCTTGTCGGGCGATCAGGGCGCCGTCGTCGAGCGCATCGCGAGCCAGCTCGGCCCCCTCGTCACCGCGCAGGGCAAGCTGAGCCCCGAAGACAAGCTGAGCTGGGTGGAGCACGCGCGGCGCGAAGGTCCCGTCGTTATGGTCGGCGACGGGATCAACGACGCCGCCGCCATGGCCGCGGCCGACGTCGCCATCGCGGTGCACGGCGGCGCGGAGGCCAGCCTCGTCGCCGCCGATGTGTTCACCACTCGCCCCGGCGTCGCAAAGGTGCTGGAAGCGGTGCGCGGCGCCCGGCGCACGCTCTCCGTGATCCGTCGCGGCATCGCCTTCTCGCTCGCGTACAACGTGCTCGGCGTCGCGCTGTGCATGGCGGGCTACATTTCTCCGCTGCTCGCCGCGCTCTTGATGCCGCTGTCCTCGCTCACGGTCGTCACCTCGGCGTTGAGGGCGCGCACCTTCGATCCACCCACGCGGAGACTTGCCTGATGACGGTTCTGTTCTTGGTACTGCCTCTGGCGCTGTTGTTGTCCGCCGTCGCCGGCGCAGCGTTCATTTGGGCGACGAGCCGCGGCCAGTTCGATGATCTCGAGACTCCGGCGGTCCGAATTCTCTCTGATGAGTTGCCCGAGCGCGTCGCGCCGCCGAGCCGCGCTACAGGCCACGACCAGCGCGTCCCTGAGCCACATCGCTAGCGCGCAGTTCCTGCGCCATTCATTCGATGATGAGGCTCTCTGCGCAACTCTTGCGCATAAGAGGTCCCAGGCAGCGCCGCCCAATCTCCATTACAACAGCAAATTCAATAGCTTACCCAAAACAGTACAGCGCGGCATAGTTTTGGCTACACGCTACCTGCGCGCGCACACCTGCGCAGAGAGATCAGGAAGCGAAGAGCTATGGCTGAAGGAACACTCCTCGTCGTCGACGATGATTCGGGTGCGCGTAGCGCGCTCGCCGAGCTCCTGAGGGCCGATGGCTACTCGGTCGAGACCGCAGGCGACGGCTTCAAGGCCTTAGGCAAACTCGAAGACTCCACTCCGGATCTCGTCCTCACGGATCTCAACATGCCGGGCATGGACGGCGTCGAGCTGCTGCGCAAGGTGAAGGAACGCGACCCTGAGCTGCCGGTGGTGTTGATGACCGCGTACGGCGGCGTCGAGACCGCGGTCGCTGCCATGCGCGAAGGCGCCGCTGACTACCTGACCAAGCCGCTGAACACCGATGAGCTCGCCATCGTCCTGGAGCGCGCGATGGAGCGCGCGAAGCTGCGGCGCGAGGCCAGCGACCTTCGCAGTCAGCTCAAAGATCGCTATTCCTTCGACAACATCGTGGGCTCCTCGCCCGAGATGCAACGCGTGTTCAAATCGGTCGCGCAGGTCGCTCCCAGCCGCGCCACCGTGCTCTTGAGCGGAGAGTCCGGCACCGGCAAGGAGCTCGTCGCCGCCGCCATTCACCACAACTCACCGCGCGCGGGCGGCCCCTTCGTGAAGCTGCACTGCGCCGCGCTGGCCGAGAGCTTGCTGGAGAGCGAGCTGTTCGGACACGAGAAAGGCGCCTTCACCGGCGCCGATCGCAAGCGCGAAGGGCGCTTCGAGCAAGCCCACGGCGGCACGCTGTTCCTGGACGAAATCGGCGAAATTTCGCCCGCCATCCAGGTGAAGCTGTTGCGCGTGCTGCAAGAGCGCGAGTTCGAGCGCGTCGGCGGCAGTCAAACGCTGCGCGTGGACGTGCGCGTCGTCGCCGCGACCAACCGCGACTTGAAGGAGATGGTGCAGGCGGGGAAGTTCCGCGAGGATCTGTTTTACCGGCTGAACGTCATCAACCTCACGCTGCCCCCGCTGCGGCGCCGCCCCTCGGACATCCCGCAGCTCGCGATGCACTTCCTCAAGCACTACGCCGCAGAGAACGGCAAGAGCGTGAAGCACCTCAGCGACGACGCGCTCAATCAGCTCGTCAAACACGCTTGGCCCGGCAACGTGCGCGAGCTCGAGAACGTGATAGAGCGCGCCGTGGTGCTCGCCGAGGGCGAGACGATCGAGGTCTCTCACCTGCCACCGGAGCTCGCCGTCGCGGCGCGCCGCGGCGGTCCGCCGCCCATCCCGGGCTCCACGATGGACGAGCTCGAGCGCTACGCCATCACCAAGACCATGGAAGCGGTCGGCGGCTCCACCGGCAAGGCCGCCGAGATTCTCGGCATCAGCGTGCGCAAGATCCAATACAAGCTGCAAGAGTACAGCGCCGCACCGAAGAACGCGCGCGGCGACAGCGGCGCGCCGGAACACGACGAGCACTGAATCGACGACGCCTGGTCCGCGCCAATTCGCCGCATGTGCCACTCCTGGGCCCGGTAAACTCCGGACTGGTAGCGGGCGCGGCTGCGACGTAGGGCCAATGCGCGCCGGTGCTGATCGACGAGCTCTTCACGCAAATGCCGAAGCAGCAATTTCTCAGCTGCTTCTATCGCCGTGTACCGTTCGCGCAGCCGAACGCCGCCGCGGGGTTCATCCCCTTGTTCGATTGGGAGACCTTGGGGCGGGTCCTCTCCGACGCGAGCGCTTCAGCGCAGGACGACGTGTTGGTCGTACGCGGCGGCCGTCTGATGCCCTCCGCCGTCCCCCGCTCGTTGCCGCAAGCCCGCGCGGTGCTGGAGAGCGGCGCTAGCCTCGTCGTACGGCGCGCGGAGCAGCGGGACACAGGGCTCGCGGAGCTCGCGCGCAGCTTCGCCACGAGCTTCGCGGGGGCGGTGCAGATTCAGCTGTTCGTCACGCCAAAATCCGAGCGCGGCTTCGGTTGGCACTACGACGCCGAGGACGTCTTCATCCTGCAGACGAGCGGAAGCAAGGAGTACTTCTTCCGCCAAAACACCATCAACCCGCGGCCCAAGCCGCAGCCTCGCTATGATTTCGCGGCGATCCGACAGGAGCGGACGCCGATCATGGCTTGTACGCTGGCAGCGGGAGACTGGCTGTACCTGCCAGGCGGCTGGTGGCACGTGGCCAACGCGCAGAGCGAAGATTCACTGGCTATCTCACTCGGTCTCTTGGCTCCAGCGGGCTCGGCGTCGCTCGGCGTCGGCGACGCGGCGCCCGGCCTCACCCAGCCAAGCCGCGAACAGCGCCAGCGCTAGCAGCGCGAGCAGCACGCCAGCCGGGACCCACATGATGAGCCCGGCGAGCTCCTGATCTTGGAGCACGTCGACGCCCCACGCCTCGCCACGTGCTGCGTACAGCGGATACCACAGCCGTGACGCCACCGTGAGTAACGCGCCGAGCACGCTAGTGTGCATCGCCGTGGCGAACACGAAAGCCGAGGCCAGGCCGTAGCCGCCGCGGCCATAGCGGCCGCGGACGATGGCCCACCAAAAGACGAACGCGGTCGCGAAGAAGCTCGCGTGCTGCAGCGCATGAACGGCTTCGCTCTCGAGCGCCGCCTCGAACAGCGCAGGGATGTGCCAGAGCCAGAGCACGAGCGCGTGGAGCAAGAGGATCACCAGCGGCGAGCTCACTCGGTTCCACAGCGCGCGTGAGAGCGGCGCCGTCAGCCCGCGCAGGACCGAGGCGCGACGCCGAGCGCCGAAGGCCCAGCCGAGCGCCACGATCGGTCTACCCAGGACTATCAACGGCGGCGCCACGATGAGCAGGATTTCGTGCTGCGTCATGTGCGCCGAGAACAAAAGGTCGCTGAGCCGGTCCACGGGTGAGACCAGCGCGACGAGCAGCGTGAGCTGACCGACGGCGAAAGCGGCGGCCTCTCGGACGCGAATACCTGCGCCGACACCCGCCGACCGCCACAGCAGCGACGTGCCGCGCGCGTAAATGATGGACGAGGTGCCGATCACGCTGAGCGCCAGCGGATCGAAGCTCCACCAGCCGAGCGCTTCCTTCGCTTCGATGCACACGGCTCAATCCTTCGGGCTCAAGACGAGCTCGGGGATCCCGAAGCCGACCACGACCAACAATAGGAAGAACCCGCTCAGCGCGACGGCGAGCAAGGAGAGGAAGCGCTCCGACGGCAGCCGGGAGCGAGCGAGCGCCCGCCAGCCCAGAACAACGGCGAGCGCGGCGGTAACCGCCCCGAAAACCAGCGCGAGCACCACCGGGACCTTGCTGCCCCGAGCCGCCGCCGGATAGACCAGAGCGTAGCTCAACGATTGCGAGGCGAGCGCCGCGAAGGAGCCGAGGGCGAGCGCCAAAGACGCCTGACTGCGAGCGTTCACGGGAGGACTCCATCCAGGTAAAAGACCGCCGCGAACGGCAGCCACACGAGGACGCTGAAGAACCAGAATAGGGCGCTAGCCTCCACGTCTTCGAACGTCTTCAGCTCGATGCGCTCGCGAAACAAGACGGCGCAGAGAAACACCATCTCGAAGGCGCCCGTCACGATCTCTAGGGTGTGCAGGCCAAGGCTCACCCACACCACGGACGCATACGCGCTGCCCGTCCACAGGAAGGGAACGGCTCGCATTTCCCAGACGCGGAGCGCGATGGCGGCGAAGGAGAGCAGCGACGCGATCACGAACCAACGCCGCATGGCCGCGAAGCGCTGCGCGCAGGCCGCGCGCCGATAAATCTGCGTCGGCCAGAGCGTGAGCAGCAACAGCAGCGCCGAGACTGCGCCGGGCAGACGAGCGAGCCGCTCGTTGGGCGGCCATTCATCGAAATTGTTCCGTATGTAGAAATAGGTCGTGAACAGGATCGCGAAGCAGGTGGACTCGATGGCGATCAGCAGCACCGTGCCCCACCACAGCGGCGCCCGTGGCCCAAGGGCGTGACGCGGCAACCCGGAGACGTCCACCCGCTGTCCAGCGTCGAGCGCTGAATCGCTCATGCTTCTGCCCCCGCGGTGGCCGTCTCTCGCCGAACCCGCTCACGACTATCGAAGGACGGCTCGCGATCGAGCGGACGGAACCACACGAACAAGGCCAGCCCGATCAGCACGGTGCCGGCGGGCAGCCCCCAGGGCGTGAAGATGCACGCGACGAGCATGCCGCCCGTGAGCAGCGCCGTGACGAGCGGCATCGCGCTCGGGATCGGCGCCTTCAGCACGCTTTCGGGCTCTGCATCCACCACGCGCGTGACCAGGAGTTCGTCCTGAGCGAGCCCGACGACGCGACCGAGCTTGCCGAGCCACAGCGGGTAGCGACTCGGCACCACGAACAGCTCGCGCTCCGCGCCCGGCAGCGGCGGCGACGGAGAGGCCCACTCCAAGCTCTCGGCGTCCCAGGGGTTCGCGGGCGCTGGCTCGCCCGCCGCGAGGCTACGCGCCGCGTTGACGAAGAACACGAGCACGCCGAGACCGAGCACGAAGGCGCCCAGCGTGGACACCAGGTTCCAGGTACCCCAGCCTGTCTCCGGCAGGTACGTGTAGACGCGGCGCGGCATGCCATGCAAGCCGAGCACGTGCTGGGGAAAGAACGCGACGTTGAAGCCGACGAAGACCAGCGCGCAGGAGAGCCTTCCCAATCGCTCGTCGAGCATGCGGCCGGTGAGCTTCGGAAACCAGTGCGTGAGGCCGCCGAGCAGCGGAAAGACCGCGCCGCCGATCAACACGTAGTGAAAGTGCGCCACGACGAAGAAGGTGTCGTGCACCTGCACGTTGATGGGCACGGCCGCCAGCATCACGCCCGTGAGCCCGCCGATCAGAAACGTGCCGAAGAACGCCAGCACATAGGCGAACTGCGTATCGACGCGCGGCCGCGAGCCCCAGATCGTCGCGATCCAGCAGAAAAATTGCACGCCCGTGGGGATCGCGATGATGATGCTCGCGCCCGTGAAGAAGCTGGCGCCGAGCTGCGGCAGGCCCGTCGCGAACATGTGATGCACCCACAAGCCGAAGGCCAGCACCGCCGTCGCGACGTTGGCGAGCACGATCGGCACGTAGCCGAACAAGGTTCGCTTGGTCGCGCTCACCACGATTTCGGAGACCATGCCCAGCGCGGGCAAGAAGATGATGTAGACCTCCGGGTGACCGAAGAACCAAAACATGTGCTGCCAGAGCAGCGCATCCCCGCCCTCGGCCGGATTGAAGAAGTGCGTCCCGACCAGGCGATCGAGCGCGAGGCAGCTGCTCGCCGTGACGACGGCGGGCATCGCGAACACGACCATGAACGCGCTCACCAGGCTAGCCCACACGAACACCGGCATGCGATCGAGCGACATGCCCGGCGCCTTGTGCTTGAACGTCGTTACGATGATGTTCACGGCCACGGACAACGTCGAGAGCTCCGTGAACGTGATGAGCTGCGCCCAGACATCCACGCGCTTGCCCGGTGAGTGCTCCGGACCCGCGAGCGGCACGTAGGCAAACCAGCCCGCGTCAGGGCCGGTGTTGCTGAGCAGCGCGCTGAACAGGAAGATCCCGCCGAACAGGTAAATCCAGTACGCGAAGTTCGCGAGCCGCGGGAAGGCCAGGTTCCTGGCGCCGAGCATCAGCGGAACGAAATACAGGGCCAGACCCTGCATGACCGGCACCGCGAACAAGAACATCATGGTGGAGCCGTGGGTCGTGAACACCTGATTGTAGGCGTCCGGACCCAGCACCTTTGCGAGCGGCCGGGCCAGCTGTAAGCGCATCAGCAGCGCCAGCAAGCCCCCCAGCGCGAAGAACGCCATCGCCGTGACGATGAAGCGTCGTCCGATGGCGGTATGCTCGGTGGTCGCGATGAACGCGTAGATCCGCGAGCCCTTCCGCGCTCGCTCCGCGGCGCGCGGCGGCGGCAGCGCCACGTCCACCGTCGAGCTCACTTCAAGCCTCCCAGGTAGGCCAACAAGGCTTCGGCGTCCTGCGCCGGCAAGGGTGTGCTCGGCATGGGCACGCCCGGCTTCGCGCTCTGCGGATCTGCGAGCCAGCGGCGCAGGTGCTCGCGATCATTCGGCAATGTCCCCATGGCGATGCGCTTGCGGCTGGCGACGTGCGTGAGATCTGGGCCCACCGTGCCGAACGCCTCGGTTCCGGCGATGGCGTGGCAGCTGCTGCAGCGACTGCTCATGAACACCTCTTGGCCGCGCAAACGCTGCGGCTGCGTGGGCGGCGGCGGGCTGCCGAGCTGATGCTCGCGCCAAGCCGCGAACTCGGCCGGGCTCTCGGCGACGACCAAGAAGCGCATGTTGGCGTGCTCCACGCCGCAAAACTCGGCGCATTGCCCCTCGTAGACGCCCGGCTTGTCGGCGCGAATCAGCAGCCCTCGATCTTTGCCGGGGATGAGATCGCGCTTGCCGCTCAGGTTTGGCACCCAGAAGCTGTGAATCACATCGCTCGCGATCAGCTTCAGCTCCACCGGGCGCCCCACGGGAATGTGCATCTCGTACGCGGTGCGGAAGCGCGTAGCGGGACCATTGACGGTGTAGCGGAACTCCCACCACCACTTGCGACCGACCGCCTCGATGCGGACGGGGTCGGACGCGGGCAGCAGCGCCATGCCGCGTCCCGTCGAGACGCTCGCGACCAGCAGACCGATCAGCGTGGCTACGGTCATGAGCGTGGCCGCGGTCACGGCGCCGCGCTTCGCCGCGACGCTGGCGGCGGAGGGCTCGCGCTTCTCCGTCTCGGGATTTGGCTTGCGGCCGAGGGCGAAGCCGAGCGCCGCGATGACCAGCGTGAACACCAGCGCAGCCACGTCCAGGTAGCCGTTGAACAAGTCGAGAGAGCGGCTGGCGCGAACGCCAGCGGGCTCCAGCGCGGTGTGAGCTGCGTACGGCGCCATCAGTTCACCCTCCGCGGCACGAGGGGCTCCGGCTTCGTGCGAGCCGGCGGCGGACGCACGGCCATGTGGTCATCGCGCCCGGGCGCCGCGGACGCGGGCGCGTGGCCGCTGAGCGAACGCACGAACGCGACGAGCTGCCACACCTGCTGCGGGCTCAAGCGCGCCGAGAAGGCAGGCATTCCGCGCGGCCGTCCCTCCATGATGGAGCGCTCGATGTCCGCGAGCCCAGCGCCATAGATCCACGTCGCATCCATCAGCGGTGGCCCCATGCCGCCGCCCCCGTGCGAGTGACAGCCGACGCAGTTCATCTGCGCGAACAGGCGCTGTCCCTCGGCGATGGCCCAGGCGTTCTTCGCGTACAGCTCGAGCTGCGCCTGATCGGCGAGCTGCGCGTCGGGCGCGGCGCCGTGTACCAGCAAGCGGCTGGCCCGCGTACCTTCGCTGAAGCGGCGCTGCTCCCGCTCACAGGCCGCGAGGAGCAAGCTGGCCATCGCGACGAGCGCGACGAGCAGCTCAGCGCCGCGGCGCGAGTCAAGGCAACGCAAAGACATAGACGGCTCCGCCATTCTTGGAAGCATCCTTGAGATCGGCCATGCCCGCGACGAAGCCCAGCGCCGCGGATTGATCGCGCGTATCGAGCGCGCCCGCGAGCACCGCTCCTGCCCAGCCTCCGACGCCGTCCAGCACGGCGACGTACTGTTTACCGTCGGGACCGCGGTAGCTGACCGGCTGCGAAATGATGCCGGACTGCGTCTCGTACTTCCAAAGCTCCTTACCGCTGCGCGCGTCCAGCGCCTTGAACCAGCCATCCATCGTGCCGTAAAAGATCACGTCGCCCGCCGTCGCGACGACCCCGCTCCAGACCGGGAAGCGCTCCTCGACGAACCAGGCAGCGCGCGCGTGCACGGGATCCCACGCGGTGACGCGACCGCGCTGGCCGCCAGGTCCGGGGTGGTAGCGCACGTTGGCGCCGACGTACGGCGTCCCCGCGATGTAGTTCGCCTCCGTGTCCTCCTCGTCCATGCACAGGTTTTGATGCGGAATGTAGAGCAGCCCGGTGTTGGCCGAGAACGCCATCGGCTGCCAGTCCTTCGCGCCTGGTGACGCGGGGCAGATGTTGCGCGTCACGCGCCCGAGCTTTGGGATCTTCTCTGGCACGAGCTGCAAGCGACCGCTCTCTAGGTTCACCCCCGTGCTCGACGAGACGGTGGCGAACGGCGTCGCGGAGAGCACCTCGCCGCTCGTGCGATCGAGGATGTAGAGGTACCCGTTGCGATCCGCGTGCGCCAAGATCTTGCGGCGCTGGCCAGCGATCGTCATATCGAGCAGCACGTTCTCGTTGATGCCGTCGTGGTCGAACACGTCGTGCGGGTTCCATTGATAGAACCACACGGCGTGACCGTCGCTGGGCCGGCGCGCGAACACGCCCGCGCTCCACTTGTTGTCACCGGGCCGTGCTTCATGGCTCCAGGGACCCGGGTTGGAGGTGCCGTAGTAAATGAGATCCAGCTCGGCATCGTAAGAGACGAAGCCCCACACGCTGCCGCCGCCGATCTTCCATTGCTCGACGGGCCAAGTGCTGACGCCGAGATCGCGCCCGCGCTCGCTGGCATAAAACGGCTTGAACTCTGGACCGATCAGCACATCCGCGTCCGGTCCGGTGGACCACGCGCGCCAGGCGATGTTGCCGCTCTCGGCGTCCAGCGCGGTGAGCCAGCCGCGCACGCCCATCTCACCGCCGCTGTTACCGACCAGCACCTTGCCCTGCACCACGAGCGGCGCCATGGTCATGGTCTCTCCGCGCGTGATGTCACCCAGCTTCACGCGCCACAGCTCCTCGCCGCTCGCCGCGTCGACGGCCACGGTCTGCGCGTCCAGCGTGTTGAAGTAGAGCCGGCCGTGCCAAAAGAACGCGCCGCGGTTGACCACGTCGCAGCAAGCGACGCCCTCTGCTTGCGGCTGAGTCGCCGGCGCGTAGGTCCATTTCAACGCCCCGCCCGGCTGCTTCAAGTCGAACGCCAGCAGGTGATTGGGAAACGGCGTCACCACGAATAGGGTGTCGCCGACGACGAGCGGCGCGGCCTCGTGACCGCGCTTCACGCCCGTCTCGCGCCGCCACACGAGCTTCAAATTCTTTACATTGTCGCGCGTTATATCGCTGAGCGACGTATATCGCGTGTTCTCGTAGTCCTTCGCCGGCATGGTCCATTGGCCATCATCGGGAGCGCTGCCTGCGCGCAGCGTCACCGCGCTGGCCGCGCTCAACCGCCCAATATCGCGCTTTGGGCTCGCTTTTACGTGCTTTTCGCAGCCGGCGGGGGCCAGCGCGAGCAGCGCGAGCGACGCGAGCAGCGTGACCTCGTGGACGGGTTCTCGCGGACCGCGTGCGAAGGAGTTCGCGGCGCGAGCGCTACTCCGAAACATCGCGGGCTCGCATAGCAAGTCCCGTGCTCGCGCTGCGAGGTACTCTACTTCAGGGCGCTCCGGCAGCAGCAGCGAGCTTCGCCACCACAACGCCGCGGGGCGTTTCTTCTTTACGTGGCGCGCTTGCGA
This sequence comes from uncultured Sorangium sp., assembly GCA_966250485.1. Taxonomy (GTDB): domain Bacteria; phylum Myxococcota_A; class Polyangia; order Polyangiales; family Polyangiaceae; genus PMG-095. Next base: position 287,325 of record CBINHN010000001.1, read on the forward strand.
ATCAGCGCGGTTCTACGCGCGCTCCGTCTTTCACGCGGTCGCCCGGGTGTACCGCTACGGTCGCGTGCTGCTCTAGTCCGGCCGTGATCTCAGCTTCCGTCTCTCCGCGGTGCCCGACGCTCACCGTCGTCAATTTCGCCGCGCCGTCCGCGATCTTGAATACGGCCCAACCCTCGCCGTACCTGAAGATCGCGCCTTGCGGCACCTTCAGCACGCGCTCGGCGTGCCATAGCACGAGCCGCGCTTCGACGCGGTAGCCGTCCCCGAGCGCCTGCCATTTTTCTTGCGGATCCGTGAGCGCGATGATGACGTTCACGCGCTGTTCGTCCACGCCCAGCGCCGAGGGGCGCGTGAAGGCCGAAGGCTCGACGCGCCGCACGCGTCCGGCGAGGTCGTCGCCTCCCCAACCACGGATTACGACCGGAGTTCCCGCGGCGACGTGAACCGCGTCGCTGGTCAGCAAATCCACGACGACTTCCAGCTGGGCGCGGTCGCCGACCTCGACGAGCGGGGCGGAGGCCTGGACCACGGCGGCGCTCTTCTGATGGACGCGCAGCACGCGCCCCGAGATGGGAGAGACGACGTCCACGTGCCCGCCGCGCGCGCTCGAGCCGTCGCGGCCCAGGGCGACGCGAGCGACGCGCACCTCTTCGCTCGCCACCTTGGCCGCAAACTCCGTCGACGCCAGCTCCTCTGCGCGCATGCGCGCCGCGAACTCGGCCTGCTCCAAGGCCTGCGCGGGCAACGAGCCGGCCGCGAACAGCTGCCGCGTCCGCGCGAGCTCCTGCTCGGCGAGCTCCTTCGCTACTTTGGCGCGCGCGATCGTCGCCCGCGCTTGACCCAGCGCGGACAGCGCCGCGCCCAAGCGCGCCTCCGCCTCCGCCCGGGTGCGTTCGTCCAACAGCGGCGAGCGCGCAGGTGCGATCTCCGCCAGCGGATCCCCTTCCTTGACCATGTCACCCGCTTCCAGCTTCAGCCGCGAGAGGCTTCCTGTCACGGGAGCCGAGACGAGGAAACGGTCCTTCACGCGCGCGACGCCGTCTTCTTCGATGACGACGGAGAGCGGACCCCGGGTCACGCGCGCCACGTCCACCGGCACGGGCGCTGGGCGCAGCGCGAACACCGCTGCTAGCGCGGCAGCCACGATCGAGGCGGCGAGCAGCGCGTGGCGCACGTTGCGCGCGAGCGCGCGGCGCCGCTCCCGTGAAGTTCGGCGCGCCACGTCCGCGGGGGCGCGCAGGGACGAAGGGGGGCTGTTTTCTGGGGTGCTCGCCAGCGTCATCGAAGCCTCATTCTCGTGCCTTCAGCACGCTCACCAGATCCAAGCGGTCCAGGCTGCGCCGCACCCACAAGGCGCTGGCGGCCGCCGCCAGCAACGTCACCGCGATGGACAGCAGGTACGTCTTGGGCGCCACGACGACGCTCCAACGAAACGTCTCTTGATCGACCGACTTCATGAACTGTCGCGCCCAGGCCGTGCCCAGCCACAGGCCGAGCGGGATCGCGAGCGCCACTTCGAGCGCTTGGCTGCCGATCGCGATGGTCGAGATCTCGCCGCGCGTGAAGCCCAACACGCGCAGGCTCGCGAGATCGCGGGCGCGCGCGGCAAGGGCGATGCGCGCGTTGTTGTAGACCACGCCGAACACGATGCTGGCCGACAGCGCGATGGAAATTGCGGTCCACACGTTCATGATCGAAGCGTTCATGTCGAGCAAGCGCTGCATCTCCGCGCGCGTCTCCGAGACGTCGATGACGCGCGGCGAGCGCCGCAGCGCCGCCTGCACGCGCTCGCTCTGCAGCGGATCCACGCGCAGCAACACCGAGGAGACCGCGCCGAGGTCGCCCTCCAGCTCCGCGAGCTGGCCCGCTTGCGCGTAGATGGTAAGACCGATCGCCTCGTCCACGAAGCCGAGCACGAGCGGCCGCACCGTGCGCCGGTCCCCCTGCTTGAGCTGAATCTCCGGACGATCTCCGATGCGCAGGCCCAGGATGTCGGCGAACGTGCGGGTGAGCACCACGCCGTCGTGCGGCAGGCGCAGCTCTGCGCGCCCGCGCTCCACCAAGCGCCGCAAGGTGCCGTCGCGGGGCAGTCCCATGAGCACCGAGTCCCTGGCGCGGTGCCCGTAAGAGATACGAACCGGGACCGCGCGCACCCCCTCTGCCGTGATCACGCCCGGCATGCGCCTGAGCTGCGCGACGACGCGCGGCGCGACCGGCTCGGCGAACAGCACCGAGAAGTCTTGGCGTTGCTCGCGACGAAACGTGCTCTCGAAATAGGCGAGCAGCGAGTCGATGCCGAAGTGGCCGAGGATGAGCAGAGCGACGGCCCCTGCGATGCCCAGGGACGAGAGCAGCGTGCGCAGGGGGCGGCGCGCGACCTCTCTCACGATCATCATGCCGCTGCTGCCGACGAGCGCCGCGACGCCCAGCCGTTCGAGCGCGCTGCGGCGATAGGCAGCCGGCGCGGGCGGCTGCATGGCCTCCGCTGGCGGCATGCGGATGGCCGCGCGCACGGCGCCGAGCGCGCCGAGCAACGCGGCCGCCGCGCTCACCAGCACCGCCAGCGCCACGATCGAGCCCGGTACGTGAAAGTGCAGCTCTGGGAAGCGGAACGAGCGACTGTACAGACCGAGCACCGTGTGTCCGAGCGCCACGCCGCCCAAGATGCCGAGCAAGCTGCCCGGCAACAGCACCACGAGCACGAGGCCGAGATAGTGACGCCCGACTTCGCGGTTCGTGTAGCCGACGGCCTTCAAGGTGGCGATCTCCGGCCGCTGCTGGCGAATCATGCGTCCGAGCACCAGGTTGACGAGGAACGCCGCGACGCCGAGGAAGACGGCGGGCACCATGGTCGACAGCACGCCGAGCTGATCCAGCTCCTGGTCGACGACGCGCGCCGAGAGCTGCTCTCTGCGCGCGATCGCGCCGTTACCGCCATACGGCGCCAAGAGTCGATCCAGCGCCGCCAGCACCGCCTTCTCCGACGCGCTCGGCGCCAGCCGCAGCGTGACGTCGTTGAACGCGCCGCCGAGCTGAAACGCGGAGGCGAGCGCCGCGCGGTCCATCCACAACACGGCGTAGCGCTTGGGATCATCGACGAGCGCGCCGGGACGAATGGCGTACACGAACTCCGGGGAGAGCGCGACGCCGACCACGCGGAAGGCGCGTCGCTTACCGTTGACGACGACGGGCAGGCGTTGGTTCGGCCGTATGCCATGCACCTCGGCGAAGGACTCGAGCAACACGAGCTCGTCGTCACGGCCGCGCTCGGGCCAGCGGCCCTGACGCAGGCACAGCGCGTTCGTCGCGGGCTCGCGCCCTGCGGGGAGCGACAACAGGATGCCGTAGGCGGGCCGAGCCATGCCCTCGATCGGCACCGTGACCTCCTTGGCGATGCGAGTCTCGAGCGCCGAGACACCGGGCAGCGCCTCGATGCGCCGCGCCAGCGTCTCGGGCACGCGCTCGGCGCGCGCGAACACGTGCGCGAAGCGGTAAGCGTCGTAGTAGCCGCGCGCGGAGTCCGAGAGCGATGCGTGCGTGCCGCGCAGCGCGATGAAGCAGACGATACCGCTCGCCAACACCAGCGCGATCGTCGCGATCTGCCCTTTCAAGCGCACGGTCTCGCGCAGCAGCTTGCGGTCGAGGGTGGTCGTCCACATGTGCGCCTCACCAACGGACGTCGGCCGCGCGCGCCCGAGGCACGTTCGTGCGCTCGCTCTGCACGCGTCCATCTCCCAGCGTCACCACACGATCCGCGATCGCCGCGATTGGCGCGTTGTGCGTGATCACCGCGGTGGCGGTGCCGAGCTCGCGGTTGATCCGCTCCAGGACCTCCAGGACCATGACTCCGGTTCGAAAATCGAGCGCGCCAGTCGGCTCGTCACAGAGCAGCACGGAAGGGCGCTTGGCCACCGCGCGCGCGATCGCGACGCGCTGCTGCTCGCCGCCCGACAGCTGAGTCGGAAAGTGGTCGAGGCGAGACGCCAGCCCGACCAAGCCCAGCGCCTCCTCGGCCTCCAGCGGGTCGTCGGCGATGTCCGTGACCAGCGACACGTTCTCGCGCGCAGTGAGGCTCGGGATCAGGTTGTAGAATTGAAAGACGAAGCCGACGTGGTGGCGGCGATACGCGGTCAGCTGTTGTTCATCTGCTCGTGTCAGCTCCTCGTCACGAAAAAATACGCGGCCGTCCGTCGGCACATCGAGCCCGCCCAGGATGTTTAGCAGCGTGGACTTGCCGCTGCCCGAAGGGCCCAGCAGCACCAGCAGCTCGCCGGCGCGCAGCTCGAAGTCCACGCCGTCGAGCGCGCGCACGTCGACCTCTCCCATGCGGTATACCTTCCGTAGCCCTTCACAGGAGAGCACGGCCGGCGCGGGTCTAGGGCCGCGGCAAGGCTCGCTTGGGGACGCTGCCAAGCTCATCGCTGCGCAGAACAGCAAAGCGCATACCAGCGCACCCGCGCATGGCGCGGCGCAAACTCGGGTCGCGCGCGCGCAGCGTGTGCGCGCGCGGTCGCGCCAGCGGCACGTCTTGCGCGCTGTATGACGACGGACAGCGCCGAAACAGTAGTGGCACAGGGGCTGCTTGGCCGATCGAGCCGCTCCTGACCCGAGGTGACCCATGTCTGCGATCAAGCATTCACCAGCCCAAGCCCTGGGCGTAGAACGCGCACTACCGAGCGCCTTCGGGCGATTCACGTTGATTCTGAGTCAGCATCGGGAGCTCGGCGATATCGTGCGTCAGCTCGAAGCGCACTGCTCGGCGAAGCTGCGCGACGACCGCACCGATGCGACGTACAGCCTCGACACCGCCGAGCTGCTCGCCCGTTGGCGCCGCGATTTGTGCGCTCACTTCGCGACGGAAGAGAGCGACGCCTATTTCGGACTCTTGGCGAGCGAAACCCCGGCGCTGATCTCCAAGATCGCCGAGCTCCGGGCCGAGCACACCACGATGCTCGAGCGCTTGGCCAGGCTCATCGAAGCCGCCAGCGACCCGGGGCCGCGGGCGCGCCTCTTCACCCAAACTCAACAGCTCATTCGCCTCTATCTCGAACACGAGCGGACCGAGTCGTGCCTGCTCCAGGCCTACTTCGAGGGCGGCTGAGCGGGCAGGCCCCGCCGCGGCCATTCGCCCCAGCGCGCTCGCCCGGCGATATTGCGTAAAAACTGCAGCTGCCCGGGGTGCCGCGCTGAAAATGCCGGCAAAGCGCCTTTTTCGAGTCAAACTCTGGGCGGCACGTGCTTTGCTGCGTGCCGGACGTCGGCGTCTCGCCGACGTAGGGAAAGCGAACATGGCTGCTGCGATTCAACGTCTATTGGTGCCTGTCGATCTGTCGTCGTGTTCTCGAGCCGCGCTCGAGTTTGCGTGCAACCTAGCGCGTCCGTTGGGCGCGAAGCTCGAGGTGTTGTTCGTTCGCCAGCCGGAAGCCGGCGCGCCGAGCGTCGAAGCGGCTCGCGATGAGCTGCATCGCTTCGTGGCGCCCTTGGTCGCCGGCCTCGGCGAGCCGGTGAGCGAGCGCGTGGACTCCGGTGATGCGCGCGAGCGCATCCTGGCCGCGGCGGAGGCGAGCAACGCCGACGCCATCGTGCTCGGCACGCACGGCCGGACCGGTCGAGCTCGCTCGCTCGCGGGCAGCGTCGCCGAGAGCGTGGTGCGCAGCGCGTCCTGCCCCGTGATCACCGTTCGGGAGCGATAACCGTCGGTCGCGCAGGAGGTCTCATCTCCGTCGATATCGAGAAGGGGTCCGCTCCTTGCGCCGGCGCCGCGACAGCGCGCGCCGGCGCAGACGCGGAGCTGCGCGAGAGCGAGGCTCGCTACCGCGCGCTCTTCGACGCCATCGATCAGGGATATTTCCTCGCGGAGGTGCTGTTCGACGCGAACGGCCGCGCGAACGATCTCCTCTTCGTCGACGCCAACGCCGCGGCCGCCCGTCTGCTCGGCGCTGATTGGCGCGGCCGCCGGCTACGCGAGATCGACGTCGACTATGAGTCGCACTGGTTCGAGCTGTTCGGTCGCGTCGCTCGCAGCGGACGGCCCGAGCGCGCCGAGCGCTATGTCTCCCGCGACGGAAGGTGGTGGGATTTTCACGTTTGTAAGGTCGGCGACGGGGAGAGTCGCCGCCTCGCCGTGCTGTTTCAAGACATCACCGCCAGAAAACGCGCAGAGCGGGCGCTGCGCGAGAGCGAGGCGCGCCAGGCATTTCTGTTGCGCCTCGGCGACGCGCTGAGCCCGTTGAGCGAGCCGGTCGCGATCTTGTCCGCGGCGTCGCGCATCTTGGGCGAGCACTTGGCGGCGGATCTGAGCTGCTATTGCGAGTTCGATCAGGCCAGCGGCGTCGCGGTCGTGCGCCGCGCGTGGGGTCGCCAAGCGCGCGCGCTGGTGGGCGAGCATCACATGGACACCTTCCCCACCATCGTGGCCACGCTGCGCTCGGGGCGCATCTTCGCCGTCGAGAACGGTCAAGCGGACGCCACGCTGAGCGAGCAGGAACGCGCGCTGCACGCGACGCTGCGCATCTGCGGGGTCGCGGCCGTTCCGCTGCTCAAGGACGGTGAGCTGGCGGCCTCGTTCACGGTCTTTCAGAACACGCCGCGCCGCTTCAGCCTGCAAGAGATCGCGCTGGTGCGGGAGACGGCGGAGCGAACCTGGGCCGCCGTTGCCCGCGCGCGCGTCGAAGAGGAGCTGCGTGAGAGCGAGGCGCGCGCGCGCACGCTGCTCGCCGATGCCACCGCGGCGCGGCGTGAGGCCGAAGCCGCCAATCGCGCCAAGGACGAGTTCCTGGCGACGCTGAGCCATGAGCTGCGCACGCCGCTCGCGGCCATCTTCTTGTGGGCGGGCGCGCTCCGCTCCGGCAGCCTGCCGCTGCACGATCTGGCTCGCGCCATCGACGCCATCGTGCAGAGCGCGGAGAGCCAGTCCCGCCTGATCGAAGATCTGCTCGACCTCTCGCGGCTCAAGTCGGGCAAGCTGCTGCTGGCGCCCGCGCCGGTGGACGTCGCGGCGCTCGTGGCCAGCGCCGCGGACATCATCCGACCCGCCGCCGCCAGCAAGCAGATCACGCTCAGCGCCGAGATCGCGCCGGGCCTCGGCACGGCGTCGTTCGACGGCGCGCGGCTCAAGCAGGTGCTCTGGAACCTGCTCTCCAACGCGACGAAATTCACGCAGCCGGGCGGCTCCGTGACGCTGCGGGCTCGCAAGGAAGCGGGCGAGCTCGTGATGGAAGTCGCCGATACAGGAGAGGGCATCACGCCGGACTTCATGCCTCACATCTTCGAGCGCTTTCGCCAGGCGGACATGCGCGAGACACGGCGCTATGGCGGGCTTGGCATCGGGCTCGCGCTGAGCAAGCAGCTGGTCGAGCTGCACGGCGGCAGCATCGAGGCCGAGAGCGCCGGCCGCGACCAAGGCTCGCTGTTCAGAGTGCGCCTGCCCTGGGTCGCCTGTGAACGCGCCATTGCCGCTGCGGAGAGCGCGGACGGGCTGCGCGGCGACGAGCTCGAGCGCCGCTTGAGCGGCGTCACCGTGCTGCTCGTCGAGGACGACGCCAACACTCGGGAAGCGCTGGCGTTGACCTTGTCACGCGCCGGCGCAATGGTCGTTCCTGCCGCGTCGGGCCCGGAAGCGCTCGCCAGGTTGAGACCGGCCGCGGGGCACAGCGCCGCGCTCGAGGCGCCCGCGGGCGTGGAAGAGCCGCAGACGACCACGGTGATCGTCAGCGACCTCGGCTTGCCCGGCATGAGCGGCTATCAGTTGATCGAGCAGGTCGTGAGCAGCTATGCCAGGCGCGGTGAGCAGCCGCCGCCCGCCTGCGCGGTCAGCGCCCATGCGCGCGACGTCGATCGGGCCCGCGCGATCGACGCCGGCTTCGACCTTTACCTCGCCAAGCCGGTCACCCCCGAGCAGCTGATCGACACGGTAGAGAGCCTGCGCGACATCGCGGCGCTGCACCCGGGGTGAGCGTCAAGGGCGGAGAGCTCGCGCGGCGAGCGTGTTAAAGTGCGCGCCGTGACCGGCGCTCAGCACACCGTTGAAAAACCTCGGCGCTCACGCGCCCTATTGCTGGCCGTTCATGTTGGCGCTGGGCTGCTGGGTGTCGCGCTCGGCGCGGGAGCATTGCCAGGGATGCGCACGGCAAGCTCAGCGGGGACACCGCTCGCCCGCGTGGGCTTCGCGCTGCGCGCCACGCACCTGGAGGGCAGTGAAGAAGCCTGGGCCTCCCTGCGCGGCGATATCGAAGCGGTTCGTTCGCAGCTGAACGCGCACGACCGCGACGTGTTCGATTTGGTCGTCGCGGTGCGCGGACTGAACAGCAACGGTCGCGCCGAGTGGAGCGAGGCGGTGCGCTTGTGCAACGCGCTGCGCTGGCCGCGCTGCGATCGAGCGGCGCTGGAGGCGCTGCAGCAGCGGAGCCGTCCATGAAACGGCCGTTTTTGCAGGAGCTCGTACGCTGGGGGCTCGCGCCGCTCGCGATCCTGGTGGCTGCTGCCGGCTTGACTCACGCCGCGCGCGGGGCTCGCGATGCTGCGTTCCCGGGCATGGCAGCCGCCATTGCGCGCGAGCAAGGCGTGCTGCAGACGCTCACGGAGACCACGCTGAGCAACGCGGCGTGGGCGCTCGCCGACGTGGACGCCGCCAAGGCCGCGATCAAGGCGGAGCTGGACCAGCTCCCGGAGTCCGAGGGTCGTCGGCGAGCGCGGCTGTTTCTGCGCTTCGGGCTGATCGACAGCAACCCCGACGGGCAAGCCGCGGTGTTCGCGCAAGCCTGCGTGGCCGATCCGAGCGTCTGTGATCAGCTGCGGGAAGCCGCCGAGCAAGAGACGCGCGCGCGCTTCGTCGCGCCGGGCAACCGCTTGCCGCTGTCACTGCTGGGCGGCCACCCGCCGCTCGACAGCCCGTGAGCTAGCGGCGTTGAACGCTCGCTACCGGCTTCGAGACGCGCGCATCACATCGGGGCGCCGGCTTGAATCCAGGCGCTGATGGTGCCGAGCTCTTCGCTCGAGAGACACGGCATATCGATGCAGCCAGAGGGCATCACCAGATCTCCGCATTCCCAATTGGGCAGCTGGAGCAACGCGCTATTACCCGGATCACTCGCTGTCACGAGTCGATGATTCATACACTCCTTGACCACGGTGGATGTCAGCGTGTTGTAGAGTGTCGCCCGGTTCGACAAATTCGGAGTCTTGAAGCCGCCGTGGCACTGCTCCGCCGCGCAGCGCATCTGGAGAATCGTGGCCACCGCGGAGAAGGTAGCTTTGCCTGCGCCGGCGCCCGCGGAGCCGAGGCCGCCGCTCGGCGCGCCAGCACCGGCGTGTCCTGCGCCGGAGGACGAACCACCGTTGAAGCTCCCGCCCGAGCCGACGCCGCTGCCGCCCGTCGTCGCCAGCGCTCCCGCCGCGGAAAAACCAGCCGCGCCGCTCGTGCCGCTGGCACCGCTCGTGCCGCTGGCAGCGCCTGTCGCGCTATTGCCGCTCATCCCGCTGGCACCGCCTGTCGCGCTCACGCCGCCGGTCGCGCTGACACCGCCTGTTGGCTGGCCTCCCAATCCGGTCGCGCCGCCGGTGCCGATGCTCGTCAGACCTCCGCTCGCGTTGAGCGCGGAGCCTGCCGAGCCGCCATTCCCGTTCTGACGCTGTGCTTCAGTTCCGGAGCCGCCGCCGCTGCATGCCGCGATGACGACGGCGAGCCATCCGCAGCTGAGACCCATAAAGTTTTTCGAGACCACGTTGTTGCAGAGCACGCTGATGCCCGGCCGGCTGGATATCGGTCAGGTTAAAGCCATTTACCTCGCACCACGAACAGCGAGTCCGAGCAGAGCCTAAAAATGTCCGTGCAGCGGAATTCACGGCCGCTCGCCGCAGAGTTCGACAAGCGATCTAACCGACGAGTCTCTTGCGTTAACGGCGCGCGCCACTTTCGCCCGCCTCCGCCACTTCGCCCCACGGCGCTGAGCTCGACGCGCCAATAGTTCGCATTGAGCAAGCGACATCTGCGAACGCCAAAGTTGAGTGCCTGATGTTGCGACCTCCTGACACTTCATCCTCGGATGTAGTCGAGTCGAGCGAGACTCCGAGGAGTAGAACGATGAAATTGCGACGTCTGAGTTCGAGTTTGTTCTTGAGCGCAGTGGCTCTGCTCACCGCGTGTGGCTCGGACAAGAGCGGCGGCGGCTCCAGTACGCCGACCGGCGGTTCAGCGGGCAGCGCGGTCACCTCGGGTGGCTCATCGACCACTGAAGCGAGCGGCGGCTCGAGCAGCAGCACAACGAGCGGCGGCAGCGCGGGCTCTGGAATGACCTCGACTGAGGGCGGCGCTGCGGGAAGCAACGCGGGTGGCATGAGCACCGGCCCCGCCAATTTCGGCTGTCCAATGACGAAGCCGGAAGAGGGCGGTGAGTGCACGCGCATGTTCGGCGGCGCCTGCACGTACGACGACGGCGGTTGCGTCTGCAGCGACGGCGCGTGGGATTGTTACGCCAAATCGGACTGTCCGGCCGCGGCGCCCGCGGACGCGGCGAGCTGCGATTTGTCGGGGATGGCGTGCAGCTACGACGACCTCTCGTGCACGTGCTCCACCGACTCGGGCTGGAGCTGTCAGAAGCCCTGTCCCGAGGCGCAACCGGAAGACAACGCCGAGTGCCGCCGGCCGGCGCTGGCCAGCTGCCGCTACGCCGCGGGCGCGATCGTCCAGGGCTTCGGCACGATGGCAGACACGACGTGCGCCTGCAACGACGGCAAGTTCAGCTGCTTTGGGCAGGAGGACTGCCCGGCGGCCGCACCGACGAGCGGCGCGAGCTGTGATTTCCCGACGCTGAGCTGCTCCTTCGAGGGCGCGCGTTGCTCGTGCGGCAGCGACAACACTTGGGACTGCACGACAGAGTGCCCGGAGATGCTGCCGGCCGCCGACACGGCTTGTGATCGCCCCGAACAGGCGTCGTGCCGCTACGACGCGGGAGCGCTGGTGAGCACGCCCGGCGGCAGCTCGGACGCGACGTGCAGCTGTCGTGAGATGAAGTTCGCCTGCGTCACTCAGGCCGACTGTCCCGAGACGGCCCCCGAGAATGACTCCGCGTGCGCGGATCTGGCGGGGCTCTCCTGCACGTACACGGATCGCCGCTGCAGCTGTGGCTCGAACGGTTGGAGTTGTCAGACCGAGTGCCCCGACGCGCCACCCAGCGCTGGAGCGAGCTGCCTGCGTCCCGCGAACCAAGCCTGCACCTATAGCGGCGGAGCACGGGTTACGATGGGTGAAGAGGCCGACAACACCTGCGTCTGCTTGTCGAACGCCTTCACCTGCTACACCGCCGCGGACTGCCCGGCGACGATGCCCACGGACGACGCGGCCTGCGAGCAGCCGGGCATCTCGTGTCGCTACGACGACCAATCGTGTCGCTGCAGCACGTCGCGGGGCATGTGGAGCTGCAACGGGTCCTTCCCTGGCGGCGGCGGCGGAAGAGGCGGCGGCGGCGCTGCCGGCAGCGCTGGTGCTGGCACGGCCGGTGGCGGCGCCGCAGCTGGCGGAACAGCCGGTGGCGGGACGGCCGGCAGCGCCGGCACGGGAACCAGCGAAGCGGGCGGCGGAGCCGGCGGGAGCGCTTCGAGCGCGGCTGGCGCCGGCGACGCTCCGTAGCAACGCGACAAAATGAGCGGGTGCGGGTGAGCTCGCGAACCTCCGCGAGCTCACCCGACTGCACGCAGTCGCGCGGCGTGTGTCATCCTCGCGCACCCGGATGCACGATCCTCACCCGCTCAGCGTCGTCCCATTTTGCGTACTGCTCCTCTGCATCGCGTTGCTGCCGCTGCTCGCGCCCGCGCGCTGGGAGCACAACCGAGACAAGGCCGCGATCACCGCGCTGATCTCGCTGCCGGTCGCCGCCTGGCTCGCGTTTCGTCACCCGACGGCGCTGCTGCATAGCGCGCTCGAGTACGTCTCGTTCCTGACGCTGCTCGCCGCGCTGTTCATCGTCACGGGCGGCATCCACCTCGAAGGCGACCTGATCGCGAGCCCCGGCAGGAACACGCTGCTGCTCCTCCTCGGCGCCGTGCTCGCCAACCTGCTCGGCACGACCGGCGCGAGCATGCTGCTGATCCGGACGTTCTTGCGCACCAACTCGCAGCGAGAGAACCGCGAGCACCTGCCGTTCTTCTTCATCTTGATCGTCGCCAACTGCGGCGGGCTGCTCACGCCGCTCGGCGATCCACCGCTATTTTTGGGCTACCTGCGCGGCGTCCCGTTCACCTGGACGCTGCGGCTGTTTCCCGTTTGGCTGCTCGCCGTCGGCTGGCTGCTCGCGCTGTTCTACTTCGTGGATCGCCGGGCGTATCGCCGCGAGAGCGCGCAGCGCCAGCTGCGCGATCGCCGTGAGGCGGTACCGCTCAAGGTGCTGGGAAAGCGCAACATCCCGCTGCTGCTCGCGGTGGTGGCCGCGGTGCTCCTGCCCAGCCCTTGGCGTGAGCTGTGTATGGCCGGGCTGTCCGCGCTCTCGCTGCTCGGCGGCGCGCGCACGGCGCGAACGGCGAACGCCTTCTCCTTCGCCCCCATCATCGAGGTCGCGACGCTCTTCGCCGGCATCTTCATCACCATGGTCCCGGCGCTGGCGCTGCTGGAGCAGCACGGCGCCGAGCTCGGCCTGTCACGACCCTGGCAATTCTTCCTGGTGACCGGCTCGCTCTCGAGCGTGCTCGACAACGCTCCGACGTATCTCACGTTCTTGTCGGCGGCGCAGAGCCTCGGCCTGACGCCACAGGTGGCCGGCGTTCCGCACACCTTTCTGGCGGCGATCAGCGCGGGCGCGGTGTTGATGGGCGCCAACACCTACATCGGCAATGGTCCAAACTTCATGGTCAAGGCCATCGCCGACCTCTCGGGTTATCAGACTGCGTCGTTCGCACGCCACGCGCTCACGGCGCTGTTGGTGTTGTCACCCGTCTATCTAATGACGGTGCTCTGGCTCTCTTACTGATCGACCGCTGCGAGCTGACAGCGGCGCGAGATCCAAGTACGGTCGGCGCATGCGAACAGCGAGCGGAAACATCTACGTCTTCACGTTCAAGGACGGCGTCCTGTCCGCGGTCGCGCACGATCTACGCTTGCATTTCGAGAAATTTCGCGTAGCGCTCGACGGTGAGAGCGTGCAAGCCGAGTTCGAGCTCGAGTCCCTGGTCGTCGACGGCCCCGTCGAAGCGGGAGCGCTGCGCGAGGGCGGCTACGACGCGGGTAAGCGCGCGGAGGTCGAGAAGGCCATGCACCAAGACGTGCTACACACCGCTCGCTTTCCGCGCGCCACCTTCAGCGGCAGCGCCAGCGCCCGCGGCGACGGCTTCCACGTGAACGGCACGCTGGAGCTCGCGGGCGAGCGAGCTCCGCTGAGCTTCGACGTCCAGCAGCGCGCGGGTCACTACGTCTCGAGCTTCGAGCTGAAGCCGAGCCAGTGGGGCATCGCGCAGTACAAGGCGCTGCTCGGCGCCATTCGTCTAAAAGACGTGGTGCGCGTCGAGCTCGAGCTGCACGAGCCCTGAAGCGCGCCGCGCGCGGGCGGCTACGGTTGCGTCCCGCCCAGCCGCAGCTCCAACGCCGCGAAGCCCCCGAGGTAACGATCGGTCGCGCCGCCAGCGACGCGCGTCGCTCGCAGCGCCAGCGGCTTGAAGCTGAACGCGTAATATTCGACCTGCCCGCCGACGACGATGGCGAGCGCGCGGGTCAACTGGTAGCCAACGGTGAGCTCACCTTCCACGCCGTGGGCGCCCACGTTTTCGAACCAATCCTCGAGCATGCCGCTATCCAGCAGCGCGCGCGCCCCGACCTTGGCGTCGATGAAGAAGCGACCGAACGCCGCCCTGAGGTCCACGGCCGGCAGCACGTAGCTATAGTGGACATCCGGCACGAGAGGGTCGGACTCATCACCCTTTAGGGTATAACGGTGCTGGCCATAACCCAGCACGAAGCCCAGCCGGAAATCGTCACTCAGCGGCACGCGCAGGCGAGCGCCCGCGAACCAGGCGAGCTCCTCGTTCTTGAGCGTCACGCTGCCGGCGGCTCCGCGGTAGATCGTCTCCGACGGCACACCGTAGCGGAGCTCACCGACCAGGCCGAAGTTAGCGATGTAGTCGCTGACGCCGGCGAGCGCTGCCGGATACAGCTCGGCGCGCGCGACGACCGCCATGTCGCGATCGCTCTTGTGGTTGCGCAGCGGACGCAGCACCGGGCGACCGGGCACGAGCTCGTTCAACGCATCGTGAAAGGTCAGCGCGCGTTGCGCGACGCGCCAACCGACACGTAAGGCGAGGCCGTCGAGTCGCTCTGCCGCTTCGCTGCTCGCCTCGCCTTCGCTCGGCGCGGCCTCACTCGACGCCGCGGCTTCGGACTCAGTCGCTTCGGACTCAGTCGCTCCGGACTCAGTCGCTCCGGGCTCGGCTGCCGCGCCCGCGGCATCGTCGGAGGCGTCGCCGTCAGCTGCGGCTCCGCTCGCCTCGTCCTCGGCCGGCTTAGCGGCGCTCTCTGCGCGTGCGGGCGCAGACGCTAGTAAAGTGACTACGAGCGCGGCTCGCAGCACAGGGTTTCGAACGATGAGTGCCGCGAACGCGCCATTTCTATGCATTTATGACGAGGGCGGGGTATAGCGACGGCCCGTCACAAGTCGAGAAGAAATCAGCAAATTCGTCGCGCGAACGCGCGTTTCCGACGCGTTGCGAGCCTCACGCGCCGCGTTCATTTCGCACGCGATGGCTGGCACATGGATTGCACTAACCCGCCGCTGTGCGCGCCACCCGACGCTGCAACACGGCCCGCTCTCGCGCTAGCATCCGCGCGTGCAGAAGCTGACGCTGAGCGAGATTCGAGCGCGCTACGTGGACCGCGGCCGCAGCCTGCCGACCGAGATCGAGCTCGCCCTGCGGCGTGACCAGCGCGCCGGCGCGCGCTCGCTCTTGGAGAGCGTGGAGCGCCGCCGGCGAGAGCGCCGCGCGGAAGGCCAGCGCCTGCGTCACATGCTCGAGTTCGAGCGTCAGCTGTGGCAGCGCGAGGTGACGCTCATCGCGGGAGTCGACGAGGCCGGCATGAGCCCGCTCGCGGGTCCGGTCGCCGCCGCCGCGGTCGTGCTCGAGCCGGGCTGGCGCTCCCCGGGGATCAACGACTCCAAGCAGGTCAACCCGGAGCTGCGCGCCGAGCTGGCCAGCGTGATCCAGCGCGAGGCGCGCGCCTGGGCCGTGGCCTTCGTGGAGCCGGACGAGATCGATCGACTGAATATTTACTGGGCGGGCATCGCGGCGATGCGCCGCGCCGTCGAGACCCTCACGCTGACGCCGCAGCATCTGTTGATTGACGCGCGCACGCTGCGCGAGGTGCCGATTGAGCAGACGCGCATCGTCAAGGGCGACGAGCGCAGTTTGTCGATCGCCGCCGCCTCGATCCTGGCCAAGACGGCCCGCGACGCGCGCATGGTCGAGTATGACCGCCAATTTCCCGGCTACGGCTTCGCGCAGCACAAGGGTTACCCGGTGCGGGCTCACGTCGCCGCGCTGCGCAAGCGCGGCCCTTGCCCGATCCATCGCACCTCCTTCGCGCCAGTGCGCGCGGCGCTGGAACGTCGCGCACGCTGAGCCATTGCACGAGTCGTGCACCTACATGTCTCAAAACGGTGCGCTGGGCGGGAGTTGCGCTGATGCCGAGTCCGCAAATCGAGGTTTAGCGCGTGCCGCGAGCTGCGCGTGATCGCAAGTGAGATTATGCTTGTGTGTCGCTCGGCGTGTCGCTCACGAGCTTTGCGTAAAGCTCGCGCAGCGGCCTCGCCTTCCCTACAACGGAAGGAGCTCGAAGATGGTGCGCACGAATCCGCAAGCAGACGACCTCACGTCCGTAGACGCTCCGCCAAGAAACGGCGCGGGCGAAGCGCGCCCGCGCACACCACCGCCGCCGCCCTCACGACGCGGCGGGACCGCATCGCTGCAAGCGGCCACATCGCAGCTGCCGCCCGGCTCAGCAGCTCAGCCGGGCTGGGATGGCGGGCACGGCGCGGCCTTCAACGCTGATGCCGCCCCGCAAGCTGCGCTGCCAGCGCCGAATCCGGAGCAGGTGGAGGAGGTGAACCCCTTTCAGAAGCCGCGTCGGATTCGTCAGTGGCTGCAGCGCTCCAAGCGCGAGCTGGCCGTGCACGCGGCGATCGCGCTCGTCGCCGGTTGTTTCGGTTGGCTAGCAGGCGCGAAGCCCTGGGCGCCGCGCACGCACCGCGTCGCCTCCGCGGCGAAGGCGGCGGTCACGAAGCCAACGGCGCGCTCGGCCGCCAAGCGTCCGGCGCAGCCGAACCGCCGCGTAGCGGTCACGAAGCACGCCGCGCGGACCATGGCCAAGGCCAGCGGCAGCAGCGCGAAACCAACGCGTAGCGGCAGCGCTGCGCATGGTAGCTCCCACACCAGCGCGACCAGTAAGACTCGCGCCAAGCACTGACGGCGCTCGGCGGCGCGCGCAGCAGCGCCGCCAACGGCTCACCCCGGTCGCGGCGCACCTACCATTGCGCGGCGGTCGCTCGGAAATTCAGCGAGCGCGCTCAACTTATTCATGATCTCAACGTTACATGCTTTGAGATCATGAAAGGTCGAGACATTCGATGATCGAGGCGACCCCGCGCGCGACGCTGCAGGTGACGATGACCGCGTTCTCGAACGCTCGCATGGTGAGCGCGGTATCGAAGCTGCTGTCGGAGTTTTGCCGCAGCCTGGTCGAGGATCCGGACGTGGGCGCGCGCTTCCACATGGCCGCGCAGGAGCTCGCGGAGAACCTGATGAAGTACTCGTCAGGTCCCGAGGTGAGCATCTCCGCGACGCTGGTGCCGGCCCCCGGCAACACGACGCTGCGACTCGAGGCGCGCAACCGCAGCACGCCGGAGCAGCTGCGCGCGGTGGAGACTCGCTTACACGAGCTGACCACCACCGAAGACCCGATCGCGCTCTACGATCGCTTGATCCTCGAGACGGCGCCGAAGGACGATGAGTCCGGCCTGGGTCTCGCCAGAATTCGCGCGGAGGGCGGCTTCAACCTCAACTACAACATAGAAGGCGACGAGCTCACCGTCTCTGTCGACACGACGCTCTAAGCGTGGAGTATCATCATGTTACCGTTCAAGAACGTAGCCCTCGAGTCCTTCGGCCTCGAGGCGACGCTCGGCGAAGGCAAAGCGACGCTGCGCCTGTCGGGCACTGGCGACATGCTAGCTGTAGAACCGCTGAAGCGGTGCCTCAACGAGCTGCGCGTCGAGCTGCTCGAACGTCACATTCAGCGACTCGAGGTCGACATGCAGTCGCTCTATCTCTTGAACTCCAGCTGCATCAAGGCCTTCGTGAGCATGGTCTACTCGATTCAGAGCGCGGGTCATGACCTCAGGCTGAAGTTCATGGTGGACAAGAACCTGAGCTGGCAGGCGCGCACCATCGCCCCGCTCGCGCGGATGGCGCCCGAGGTCGTCAGCGTCAGCTTGTACCCCAAGGCAGCTAGCGACCGCACATGACGCGTCGCCGCCCCACGATCGCGCTGCTGTTCGACAGCCTGATCTCCGAGTATGCGGTTCACCTGCGGCGCGCCGTGCAGCGCGCGGCCAGCTTGCGCGACGTGAGCGTGCTGGTGGTGATGGGCCAATCGCTGGGTGATCCGGACGCGGCGGCGGTCGCGCAGAATCAGATTTACGAGCTCATCGGCAAAGACTGCGTCGACGGCGTCATCGTGGTCGCCTCCACGATGGGCCACTACTGCGGCATGGAGGGCTTGATCGGCCTGTGCCGCGGCTACGCGCCGCTGCCGGTGTGCAGCCTGGGCGTGGAGCTGCCCGGCGTGCCGAGCCTGGTCATCGACAACGAAGCGGGGATGCGCTTCGGCGTCGAGCACCTGATCGAAGCTCACAAATGTAAGCGCATCGCCTTCATCGCGGGGCCGGAGCACAGCATCGAGAGCAATCTCCGCCTGAGCGGCTATCGCAAGGCGCTCGAGCAGCGCGGCATCGCGCTCGAGCCGCAGCTGGTGCTGCACGGCGCCTTCACTGTGCCCACCGGCGCCGCGAAGATGCGTGAGCTGCTCGCCAGCGGCTCCGCCTTCGACGCGGTCGTGTGCGCCAACGACAACATGGCGCTCGGCGCCCTGGACGTGCTCGCCGAGGCCGGGCTGCAGGTGCCGCGCGATTTGCTGGTGTGCGGCTTCGATGACATCAAGTCGGCGCATTTCGCGCGTCCCTCGCTGTCGACGCTGCGGCAGCCGTTGTGGTGGATGGGTCAGCGCGCCGTCGATACCATCCTCGAGCAGCTGGCCGGCGAGCGCGTTCCGCTGCTCAGCGCCGGTCCTGTCGAGTTCGTGCGCCGCGAATCTTGCGGCTGCGGCTACCAAGTGGCCGCCACCGTCAACCCCACCGGCGATCGGCGCGCCAGCTTGCGCGACGTGATCCGCGAGCGCAGCGAGGTCTTGACCAAGGCCATGCGCGACGCCGTCGCGGTGCCGAATGACGCGCTCGGCAACTGGCCGGCGCAGCTGCTGAGCGCGCTGGACCGCGAGCTGGCCGGTGAAGAAGGCCGTTTCAGCGCGGCGTTCGAGGCGCTGCTGGAGCGCGCGCAGCAAGAAGGCGCGAGCCTCGACGAGTTTCAGCGCGTCGTGTCGGTGTTGCGGGCCGAGTTTCGCGCCGTGGAGGTCGCCGATCGCCATGAGACGCGCCTCGTCGAGCGCCTGTGGCACAGCGCGCGCGTCCTGGTGGGCGCCGCTTCGATCCGCCTGCTCGGGCGGCAACAGATCGAGCAGCAGCAGGCCGCCTCTTGGCTCGGCTGGGTCGGCGAGCGCCTCGCGACGACGCTGAGCTTGCCGCTGCTGAAGGACGAGCTCGTGAAAGGGCTGCCGCACTTGGAAATTCAGCGCGGCGCCGTCGCGCTCTACACCGGACGCCGCTCCGGCGAGCTCAAGCTGCTCGCCGCGCGCACGGAGAGCGGCGAGCTCGCGCTGGACAGCGAGCCCTATCGGGAGACGCTGCTCGCGCCCGCCGCGATCTTCGACAGCGAACGGTGCGAGCATTTCGTGGTGCTGCCGATCACCTTCGAGGCTGAGATGCTGGGCGTCGCGGTGCTCACCGAAGGAGCCCAGCCCGGCGTGTACGAGTCCCTGCGCCAGCAGATCGGCTCGGCCGTGAAGGGCGCGATGCTGCACCGTGAGATCGTCGCGCAGGTGACCTTGCGCGAGCGCCTGGAGGCCGAGCGGGTCGCCGAAGAAGCCCGCCTCGCGGCGCAGCTGCAGACCAGCATGACGCCCGCGGTGATGGACGTCCCCGACCTCGAGCTCTCGGCGTTGATGGAGCCCGCGGCCGAGGCGGGCGGCGATTACTACGACGTGATCCCCACACCACAAGGCGCCTGGATCGGCATCGGCGACGTGTCCGGGCACGGCCTGGGCTCGGGTTTGATCATGGTGATGATTCAAAGCATGGTCGCCGGCTTGTGCCGGCTGACGCCGCCTCCGGCGCCCAGCCAGGTCGTCTCGGCGCTCGGCGAAGCGGTCTGGGACAACGTGCGACAGCGCCTGAAGCGCGACGATCACGCGACGCTGACCGTGTTTCATTATCAGCGCGGCGGCCGCTTCACCTTCGCCGGCGCCCATGAAGATCTCGTCGTCTGGCGCGCCGCGACGGGCCGCTGCGAGACGATTCCAACGCCTGGATTTTGGGTGGGAGCCACACCCAGCGTGCGCCGCCTGACGCAAGACAGCGAGCTCTCGCTGGCGCCGGGCGACGTCCTCGTGCTGTACACCGATGGCGTGACGGAAGCGCGCAACGTGCATCACGAGCAATTCTCGCTGGAGCGCCTGGTGAAGTGCGTCGAGGGCTGCGCGACCAAGTCGCCCGCGGCGATTCGCGACGCGATCAACGAGGCCGTCAGCGCCTGGCGAGCCAGCGTCGACGACGACGTGACGCTGCTCGTCATCAAATACACGGGCACGCCGGCGCGCGCTTGAGGACTCAGCGCGCGTACCAGGTCACGGCGCTACCCGGGACGGGGTAGTCCCCGTAATTGGTGAACATGACGTTCGGCGGCGCAGAGATCGTGGCCGACGATGAGACCGAACCAGCATTTTCGAACAGCCAAGGGCCGACGCCGACTCCACTCACCCTGATCGAGTCCACGTACACGACGGTTGGGTTGGTGACGCGAGTGGAGCCGCCGGCCGTAATTTGGATGCCGACTCGGCCGACGATGTTCTTGTCGTACGGCGCCGTGTTGGCGCCCACGTCCCAGGTGAGGTCTTGCCAGCCGCTGAGCGAGCTCAGCTGAAGCGCGTTCTCTTGAAAGAGCTGCGCGTAGTCCGGCGAGCCGCTGTGCTGCACGTAGAACTTGATCTGCCCGCCCGAGCCCGACTGCCGGTAGATGCGCGCCGTGAGCACCGCAGAGCCGAAGCTGACCACGTAGGGCAGCACGATCACGAAATTCCCCTTGTCCGCGGGGGCGGCCAGCGGAACCGAGAGCCTCGCGCAGCCCGAGCACGTCGGCTCGGGAAAGGTGGTGGGGCTGCCGCCGGTCGCGCTGCCTCCCATCGTGCTGCCTCCCGTCGCGACACCACCGCTCGCGGTGCCGCCGCTCGCGACGCCGCCGCTGGTGCCACCGCTCGTCGACGCGCTACCGCCCGAAGACGAGCCGCCCGAGGTCACGCGCCCGCCGGCGCCGCCGCTCGCGACGCCGCCGCTGCTGCTCATGCCGGAGCTGCCAGCGGCTGGCTCGCTCGGCGTGCCGCCAGACGACGCTCCGCTGTTCCCGACCCCGCCGCCGCCCCGACCGTCGCTGCCCCCTGAGCCGGCGCCGCCGGTCACGCTCTCCTCGACGCAGCCGCTCGCAGGGCAGGGGGCGGCGCAAACGCCGGCCTTGCAGCGGTCACTCTCACAGTCCGCGTTCACGCGGCATTTGCGCGTCTCGGCGCAGGGCGCGCAGCTTCCGCCGCCACAGTCGATGTCCGTCTCGAGCTCCGTCTGCGCCCCGTTCGAGCAATTCTCCGCGGCGTTGCAGGCGATGGGGCAAACGCCGCCGCAGTCGACGCCCTGCTCTCCGGGATCCCGGCGACTATTGCCGCAGCTCTCCGTGCTGCAACGGCCGGCCAAGCACAACCCGCTCTCGCAGTCACCGCCCGAGACGCAGCGCTGACCGACACGACAGGCCGGACAGGTCTCGCCGCCACAATCCAGATCCGTTTCGTCGCCGTCGATGGCCCGGTCGTCACAGCCGGTGGCGACGCATTGACCACCTGCGCAGGCGTTGCTGGTGCAATCCGAGCTCGAGCGACAGCGCTGACGCACACCGCACGGCGCACACTCGCCCCCACCACAATCGACGTCCGACTCCCCCGCGCCGAGCAGGTCGTCACGACAATGCGCGGCTTGGCAGACGCGCTCGATGCAGCTGCCCAGGCCACAGTCCGAATCGACGCGACACAGCCGACCAACCGCGCAGCGATCACAGGAGTCACCGCCGCAGTCCACGTCGCTCTCCGTGCCGTTCAAGGCTGAATCGCTGCAGCTCGGCTGCGCTGGCGCTCGAAACTGGTAATCCGGCAGCGAGCAACAGACCGCCACCGACATCGCGCACAGCGACACACGCCAAGTACCCAGGCTTCGCACGATTACTTCATCTTAAACCAAAACACGGCGGACACCCGCGCTTTCAAGCAACCCGCACAACACTCGATTACGCGCACACCGTCCCTGCGCCAGCGCGACGCTCGCCCCAAACAAACGCACACACCACCACCCACTGAACAGCGGAATTATTAATCCTTATGTATTATCGAACGAACTGCACGCATTCATGCAGGGCCCAGCCGCTGTCAGCGCTCCCGGCGACGACCGCGCGTGAAATGCAGCGTGTCTCGCGCATGGGCGAGCTCAGCAGCCGCGCCGCGATCCGCAGCAGCGCCGACGGCAGGCGTTGCCGGTCGAAGGGCGAGCCCTCGTGCAGAACGCGGGAGCGCTCGAGGCTCAGCTGCGGCTGGACCGTTACTCCGACGCGCGTCGCCACACGCCCAGCGTCGAGGTCGAAGCGCTCGTGAACAAACTCGTGCTCTCGCTCGGAAATCAGCACGCGCATGGCGTCGCTGCCCTGCGCGCGTTGCAAGCGATTCCAGACCACGCTGCGCGCGCCGACGTGCGCGCGCCCCCAGTCGATGCGCGAGAGCCCCAGCGCGCGGGGCGACTTGGACAGCTCGACCCAATCCGCGTAACCGACGCCGCGCAGCGCTTCACGTCGCGGTCCTTCCAGCCAGCGCGCTTCAGCGTCGCAGCGAGCCATCCTTACGCACCAGCGCAGCCCGGGCAGCTCGAGCTGCGTCGGAACAGCGTCGCGCGCCGCGCGCTGCGTGAGCTCGAAAGCGCCGCCCGGTACCTCCAGGCGCAGGGTCCACTCATTCGTCGCCGTGGGCGGCAGCGACGGCACCGTACGCGAGTGCACGACCTCGCGTCGGCCATCTGGCGTGTAGAGCTCGTACCCGGCGCTGCCGTGGCGCAAGCCGAGCAGCTCGCTCCAGACCACGTACACGATACAGACGCTGCCATCCGCCGTGACGAGATCCGCGTACAGCTTCCGAAACGCGCAGCTCACCATTTGCCGACCTCCTTGCGGTGGTATCCACACACGGCCAAAACCAGCGCGCCGAGCGCCGCCAACACCGGCCAGTGCCGCGCCAGCGCTGCCCAATCCCAGCTCAGCCCTGCGGGCGTAGCGCTCGTGCTCGGCAACCCGAACCACGAGCCGAGCATCAGCGGAGCTAGCGACAGCGTGACGAGCTGGCCGCGAGTGAGCCGCCAGGCCGTGAAGCGTGGCTCATCGCGAAGACACTCCACCGCGAAGCGCTGCAGAAAATACACGAGCAAGCTCGTCAGACTGGCGGCTCCGGCAACGGCGCCGTGAGCCAGCGCCGCGAACCCGGCGAGCGCCGCGACGAGCCCGCTCGCTGCGGAGAGCAGCGGAGTCGGAGCGCGCGGCAAGCTGCCGCGCTGACCCCGCTCGCGGCAGACCTTCGCGCTCGACGCGCGCCAACGCAAACCGTGAGCGCAGGGTCGACCATAGCAGCAGCCATAGCTCAAACAGCCGAGACGCCCGAACGTCGAGATCAGTAGTCCAACCGGCACGGTGCGATCGAGCAGCGACAGGACGTCGACGCCAAGGAGACGAGCATCGCAGAGCGTGCACAATAGCAAGCCGGCGTAGCCTCCGAACGAGACGAAGCCGACGCGCGACAGCGTCGCGCGTGGCGCTCGCCATAGAGCGCGCCACTCGTAGGCGAGCCAAGCGACCCTGCCGCCGAGCAGCATCGCGCCGCACGAAGCGAGCTGCAGCACGGCGACCGCGCGCAACGACACGCCGAGCGCGCCCAAGAGCGCCGCCTGCAGCGCCGCCGCGAGCACCGCTCCGACGGTGACCAGCGCGCCATAGGTGACGCACAGCGCGCCTCCCGCTGCGAACAAGACGGTGCGATTGGCGAGGCGCTCGCACGCTGGTCGCAGGCAGAGCCAAACGCGGAGCGCCGCTCGTTGCGCGCTCGCGCTGAAGGGCATCGGCAGCAGCGGCGCGCCGGCTCGATACCGCTGATACGCCTCCCCGAACCGCTCGCGCAGCCGCGGCTCCTCGAAACCGACCACGTAGAGCAGCCAAATTCCGCCGAGCAGCGCGGTCATCAGCACGCCGCGCCCGGCCGACCCAGAGACGAGCCCGGCACCGGAGAAGGCGGCCGTATAACCGACGTAGATGGGATGCCGGCAGAAGCGGTAGGGACCGCGCGCGACCAGCCGAACGGGCGGCAAGTGCGAGATGGGCAGCCCTCGGCCGCGAATCAGCAACGAGAGCATCGCCAGCAGCATCCAGGCGGAGCCGAGCGCCGCTTCGACGACGCCCAGCACGGCCGCGGGAGCGCCCAGCTTCGGCAACAGCAACGCCGCGTCGAAGCGCGCTCCCAGCTGCCATGCCAGCCACGGCAGCGCGCCGAAGAAGCCGAGCGTGTACGTGCCCGCGATCACGGCGACGCGCCAACGACGCTCGGCCTCCGCGGCCGGCCAGGTGGCGCTCGGCGCGTTCATGAACACTCTCCCGGCGCGCGTGCTCGGCCGAGCTCCGTCCACTCGGGCGTGAAGCCACAATGCCAGAACAACGCGCGCTCGTCCGGCACTCGCTCGCGCGAGACAGCGCGCTCGAGGTGCGCCCAGGTCTTGCCGCCGAAGATCGGATCGAGCTGGATCCCGCCGCGAGCGTTGATCGCGGCACAGCGAGCGGCGAGCGCGTCAGTGTAGCGCCCGAAGCCGCCGTGCAGCTCCGAACGCACGACCTGCAACGGCGTCTCCGGCAAGCGCCGCGCGAGGCGTAGCGCGCTCGTCGACCAACGCACGAGCGCGCGCACCGCGCGCTCGATCGCGCCGGGATAGACCTGCACGGCGACGAGCGCGACCTGCGGGTGACCAGCCTCGCGCAGCGCGCGCGCTGCCAGCCAAAATCCGGCGACGGTAGTGCCCGTCGCGGCGCTCACGAATACGGTGCTGGGCAACCGCTGACCCGCGTGCTGACGCTGCAGGGCCATCTCGACGAAGCCGCGCGCGTTGCCGAGCACGCCCGCGGGATGGCTCACGCCCGGGAGCAGCGCGAACGGTCTCGAGCCGCTCCGGCGCGCCTGTAGCCAGCGGCGCGCCACCTGCTGCGCCGCCATGCGACGGCAGGGGCCGAGCAACGTCACTCGCCCGCGAATCCCGGCAAAGAGCCGCTCGCGCTGCTGAGCGGACAAGGGCGGATCATCGATGATGAAGAGCGAAGCGCGGATGTTGGCGCCATCGAGCGCGGGCAACAGATCGAACGCCAAGTTCGTGATGTTGCCGGCCACGGTTATGAGCTCTCCATGGCCGTGCTCGCGCAAGTGCCCGAGCAGGTGCTCGAGCTTGCGGGTCTTGGCGCCACCGCGACCCCAGCCCGACAGGTCGTCACGCTTGACGAGCACCGTCGGGCCCGTCTCGGGCGTCAGCGACTCGATAGGTGTTGGAAAGCGTCCGAGCCGCACCCGCGGGGCCGCCCAGAGCCGGTCGAGCGCAGGAGAGGCGCGCGATGCTAGCGCCGAAGCACCGCCGTCGTCAGCGAGCGAGCGTGACTGCATGGTCGCCGCTCAGCAGCTTCCATACCAGCGCGATCGCGCCGAAACTCCGCGCAGCCGCGCTGGGCGCGAGCCAAACCGCGTGCACACGTGTGCACGCCAGAGCGCACCCTGCCTAGTGAGCGCCGGCTTCAACGGCGCTAGGCGAGCGGGCCTGGCACTTGCTACGCTGCCTTGCGCGACGAGATCGATGGATCGGCACGTCACACTCAGCGTGATCGCCTGCTCGGGGAACCTCGCGTTCGCCGCGCTGGTGTGGTTTCGCAGGGGCACGAGCCGCGTCGCCTTATGGCTCTCGCTGTTGTTCCTGGACGCCTTCGTCTGGAACTTCGCGGACGTGGCCTATCGGCTCTCGCGAGCCGAGCAGTGGCACGCCATCGACCGCGTGTTCGCCAGCTTCATGCCGGCGCTGGCGCTGCACGTGGTGCTCGTCTTCGTCGGCCGCGCGCAGCGACTGCGCTTCGCGCTGCTGGCAAGCTATTTGACCTTCGCCGCCACCGCCGCGCTCTCCTGGAGCGAGCCGTGGTGGCAGCTGCTGTTGCTGGACTCGCTGCTCGCGATGGCCTTCGCGCTCACGCTGTTGCTGTTGCACCGACGCGCCGCGCGTGAGCCCAGCGAACGCGCACGCACGAACCTGGTCCTGCTCGCGATCGCGCTCGGCACGTCATTGAGCGCGACGGACTTGCTGAGCGGCGAAATCTCTGGCGTAGCGATCCCTCGGCTGGGCAACGTGGCCACGCTGTGCGCGATGGCGCTGCTCGCTGCGGCCACGTTACGCTGGCGGCTGCTGGGCAGCGAGGTGCCGGCCACGCTCGCCGTGCACGTGCTGTCGCTCGGCGCCCTCTGCACGCTCATTTACGTGGCCATCGTGCGCTGGCTCAGCCCGCTGTCGGCCTTGTTGTGCTGCAGCGTCACCTCGCTCGCCGTGGTGCTGTTCGCCGCCACGCGCGAGCTCGAGCGCCTGAAGGCCGTCAGCCGCGAGCGCGCGCAGCGACTGGCGCTGCTGGGGCGCCTCTCGGATCAGCTGACGCACGACCTGCGCAACCCCCTCGCCGCGCTCAAGGGCGCGCTGCAATTCCTGGCCGCCGAGCGCCGCGCTGGGCGCTCCCTCGACGCACAGGCAGAGTACCTGGACTTGATGCTGGGGCAGGTCGAGCGCGTCGAACGCAGCGTCTTCGATTACCAGCGCATGGCGCGCGTCGAGCCGCTGCTGCGCACGGGCTCCGTGAACCAAGTCTTGGAGAGCGTGCTGCGGCTGCAGCAATTCGCGTTGCCGGGCGTCGTGATTCGGGCGGAGCTCGCTCGGGACTTGCCCTTGTGCCGTATCGACTCGGACTTGTTGGCCGCGGCCCTGGAGAACCTGGTGCGCAACGCCTGCGAAGCCATGCCCGGCGGCGGCACCATCACCGTGCGCAGCGCGCTCTCGCGCGAGCCCGCGGAGCTGCGCGTGCGCGTGGAGGACGAGGGCGTCGGCATGGATCGCCGAGAGCTCGAGCGCGCGACGGAGGAGTTTTACACCACCAAGCCCGGCGGCAGCGGGCTCGGTCTGAGCTTCGCCCGGCGCGTGGCCCGCGCTCACTGCGGCGAGCTCACGCTGGAGAGCGAGCCTGGCCGCGGCACCGCGGTCGTCCTCACTATCCCGCTCGCCGACTTGGAGTATTCTGCGCCGGCATGAGTGAGGGCGAGAGCTGCGCGCTGGTGGTGGACGATGACGCGGCCGTCCGGCAGGTGCTCGTCGCGTTGCTGCGACAAGATGGCCTGCGCGCCATCGGCGCGAAATCGGCCGACGAGGCGCTCGCGCTGCTCGAGCGCGGCGGCGTCGACGTGATCATCAGTGACGTGCGCATGCCGGGCATGGACGGCCTCACGCTGTTGCGCCGTTCGAGCGCGACCTGGCCGGACATTCCGGTCGTGCTGCTGACCGCGCACGGCACCATCCCGCTCGCGGTGGAGGCGATGAAGGCCGGCGCGCACGACTTTTTGAGCAAGCCGTTCGAGCGCGAGGAGGTGCTGTTCGTCGTGCGCAAGGCGCTGCTCGCCGCCGAACACGCCGCGGGCGCCGCGTCGGAGGGCGGAGCGACGCAGGCGCTGCTCGGCCAGAGCCCGGCGCTGCGAGAGGTCCAGGATCGCATTCGCCGCGCGGCGGGCAGCGCCGCGACGGTGCTGATCCGCGGCGAGACCGGCAGCGGCAAAGAGCTCGTGGCGCGCGCCATCCACGACGCCAGCGCGCGCAGCGCGCGGCCCTTCGTTAAGCTCAACTGCGCCGCGCTGCCCGAGACGCTGCTCGAGAGCGAGCTGTTCGGGCACGAGAAGGGCGCCTTCACCGGCGCCGCTTCGCGTAAGCCCGGCCGCGTGGAGCTGGCTGAAGGTGGCACGCTATTCCTAGACGAGATCGGGGACGTCCCGGCGGCGACCCAGGTGAAGCTCTTGCGCGTGCTGCAGGAGCGCGAGCTCGAGCGGCTCGGCGGCACCAGCACGTTGCGCGTCGACGTCCGCTTCATCGCGGCCACGCACCGCGACCTCGAGCAGCTGCTGAACGAGGCAAAGTTCCGAGAAGATCTCTTCTACCGCTTGAACGTGATCCCGATCGACGTCCCGCCGCTGCGCGCGCGGCCCGACGACATCGCGCTGCTCGCTCGCCACTTCTTGGCCGCTTCAGCGCGCGCGAACGGCAAGGCGCTGAGCCTGGAGCCGTCGGCGCTGACGCCGCTCTGCGAGCAGGCCTGGCCCGGCAACGTGCGCCAGCTGGAGAACTTCGTCGAACGCCTCGTCGTCTTCAGTGACGGCCCGCTGCTGAGTAAATCGGATGTTCAGCGCGAGCTCGCGCGAGACGCCGCGCGACAACGCGTCGCGCCGGCAGCGCGCGGCGCCGCGATCCGCGCCGTGGGGCTCGATGAGCAGCGCCGCCAGACCGAGCGGCGCGCCATCGAGGAGGCGCTGACCCGCGCAGGAGACAACCGCGCGCTCGCCGCGCGGCTGCTGGGGATTAGCCGCCGCACGTTGTACAAGCGCTTGGAAGAGTTCGGGCTGCTGTGAGCGAAGCTGCAGGGCCTTGACAGCGCGGCCGCGGCGGAACATATAACCACTTGGCAATATAACCACATGGCAAATCATCACTCCGCCGCCGCTACGCGCCTCGACGCGGCCTTCTCGGCGCTGGCCGACCCGACGAGAAGGCAAATTCTCGCGCACCTGCGCACCGGCGAGGCCTCGGTGCTGGAGCTGGCCGCGCCCTTCGAGCTGAGCCAGCCAGCGATCTCGAAACACTTGAAGGTGCTCGAGCGCGCCGGGCTGATCTCACGCGGCAAGGACGGCCAGCGCCGTCCCTGCCGCCTGGAGCCGGAGCCGCTCGCGCTCGTCGCGGATTGGCTCGACGACTACCGCAGGTTTTGGGAGCAGAGCTTCGACGCCCTCGACGGCGTCTTGAGCGAGATGAAGGCGAAACAAGCAAAGAGAAAGAGCAAGCGCCGCCAATAGGCGCAAGGAGCCCACGATGCCCAACAACGGAAGCCTCAAAGTCACCACCCCGAGCCCCAACGAGATCGTGCTCACGCGCGTCTTCGACGCTCCCTGGCGCATGGTCTACGACGCCTTCACCAAGCCGGAGCTGATCAAGCGCTGGTTCGGCGCTCAGCGCGGCTCCTTGATTGTGTGCGACGTCGACCTGCGCGTGGGCGGCAAGTGGCGCTATGTGATGCGCCTGCCGAACGGCAAGGACATGGGCATGTACGGTGAGTACAAGGAGCTCCTCGCGCCCGAACGCATGGTGCACACCGAAGCCTTCGATGATTTCCCGGGTGACTCCGAGATCACCACTCGCTTGCTGGAGAAGGACGGCAAGACGACGATGATCGCGACCTGCCGCTACACCTCGCAAGAGGTGCGTGACGCGGTGATCCGCTCCGGTATGGAACACGGGGCGGCCGAGAGCTACGACGCCCTCAACGCCCTGCTCTCGGAGCAGCGCGGCTGAGCGCGCGCGGGGAGCAGCGGCTCGAGCGCTCGAGCCGCTGCTGGCGCCCGAGCGTCGCGCGCGGCCTCGGCGCTCACGGCAAGCCGCGCACGATCATCACGCCTACGCCGATCAGGAGCATGGCCAGCAAGAAATTGCCGCGCCCGAGCCAGGAGGCGGCGCGGCGCAAGCGGCGGCTCTCGGCCGAGCTCGGGTCACTCGCGATGGCGCGCGCCGCGCGCGGCCCGAGGCGAAAATCGTGAATCACGCTGAGCAGCACGGTCAGCGCGAACAGCGCGAGCTTGCTCAGCACGAGACCGCCGAACGGCGAGGCCAGCCACTCTGGGCGCGTGAAATCCGCCAGGCGCACGCCGCGCACCCACAAGTTGAAGCTGCCCGTGGCGAGGAAGAGCGCGAAGCAAACCCAACCCACGGTACGAAAGCGCTGCCCGGTGTCGCGCAACAAAGCTCCGGCCCCGGCTGCGCCGCTGCGCTTCAGCCACGGCACCACCACCAGCACCAGGAACGCCATCCCGCCGAACCAGACGGCCGCGGCCAGGATGTGAATCCACACGGAGAGCAGATAGAGGGTGCGCACGGGGACGGCGTCCGGAGCTCAGCCTGCTTCAACCCGGCCGATGGCTGCCGCCATTGTCGCGCTCCAAGCAGGCCACCACGTCCGCGAACTGAACTCGGCCGGCCTCACTGAGGCGAACCAGGGCACGGTGCGCCTCCAACATCGTGGAGCGCAGCTCTTCTTGAGACGGCGCCGCAGGCTCTATCGAGGTGTCGCTCTCGACCCGACTGCCGTCACCGTCCGTCACGATAGCGAAGATTTGATCGAAGCCCATACTGTACAAAACGCCATTGATATCGTCATTCGTCGAGACGATGACGCTCTCTCCACCGCAGCGCGCGTGCACCCGCTCATTTACGCGAGCGAGCAGGCCCAGGTTGGTGCTGTCCAGACCCTCGGCGTCGGTGAGATCGAACACCAACCCCGAGACCTCGCCCCGCTCGATCAAGTGCTCGACGAAGCTCTGGATCGCCGGGGCCGACATATAGTCCACCTTGCCGAAGTAGCGCAGGACGTGCACGCCATCCCGCTCGGCGTGAGTGACCCGACCATTAGGCATGGCTCTCCTCCCGTCTTACGAGGAGCAACGCCACGTCATCCGTCAACTCCGTGTTCTCCTGGAGCCCGAGGCCGCGCAGCACGGCGTCCATGCTGCGCGCTCGTGACATGACGTCGGCGATGCTCTGACATCGCTCGCGATGACTGCGCTTGGCGCCGATTTCGAGCACCCCGTCGGATGCGATGAACAAGCAGCCGCCCGGCGATAGCTCGGTCTCACCGACGCCGAAGCGGCCCGTGACCGGGAGGTTCAACGGCCGCCCGCGGCACTCGAGCTCCTGCACTTTGCCCGCGTTCGACAGGAACGGAAACGGATACGCGCCGGCGTTCGCGTACACGAGCCGGCCGCTGCTGGAGTCGAGCACACCGTAGAACATGGTCACGTGTTTGCCGAGCCGGTGCGGCACGAGGTCGGCATCCAAGCACGTCAAGAGGTGCTGCGGGTGGAGAATGGTCTCGTCCCCGCGCGCTTGATGAAGCTCGCGATACTTGCCCACCAAGGTCGTCAAAATCGCCGTCACGAAGGCGGAGGCGGCGCCGTGCCCCGCCACGTCAGCGAGATAGAAGCCGAGGAAGCGCTCGCCGATGGGGAAGTAATCCAAGAAATCCCCGCTCAGCACCTGCGATGGGAACAGCCGGCGCGCACACGACAGGCTGCCGAGCCGAAATTCATCGGGCGGCAACAGCTGAAACTGCAGCAACCGCGCGGCGTGCTGGTCGGCGCGCAGCTCCGCCAACGCAGCGGAGAGCCGTTGATTGGTCAGCCTGAGGCTCTCGGCGTACTCGCGGTTCTTGCGACGCAGCGCCGCTTTCTCCAGCCCTCGCTCGACGGCGCGCACCAAGAGCTCGGAATCCGACACGGGCTTGGAGACGAAGTCCCACGCGCCGCGGCGCAGCGCCTCGACCACGTCGCGCATCGTGCCCTCTCCGGACACGACGAGCACCGGCATCTCGGGCCGGCTCTCGACCAAGCGACTCAACACGTCCAGGCCATCCATGCCCGGCATGCGCAAATCCAGCAGCACGACGCTGGGATTTCGCTCGCGCACCGCCTCGAGCCCGCTCGCGCCGTCGATGGCTTCGCTCACATCGAAGCCCGCATAAGAAAGGACGCGGCGAAACGCGCGACGAACCAAGTCGTCGTCGTCGATGATTAAGACCGCACCGCCGTCCGTTTCTGACATAGGGACGCCAAGCGAGAAGCTACCAGATCCCGATAGCGCGCGCCCGCGGTGGTTTTTCGGAAACCGGTCCCACGACGGCGGCGCGTCTGCGGCGCTCCGCGACCTGTAGCGTCCTTGTCACGACTTCCAGAGCCGCGTAAGGGGGGACGCAGGGTGCGGTCCGCTGTCCAGCAATGGGACAACACGCCCCTCGGATTCACGACCCGTCCCCCGCGCTCAGAGCGTTACGGGCGAGGGCTCGAGGAGCGACGATTTCGTCGCGCTGCGAGGCAACGTCGACCGCAGCTGGCCCAACGGGCCTGTCAGTGCGGGTGCGGAGGCGCGCCGCACGAGCAATTCAGACAACCGTGCGCAGCGCACGTGCCGCAGGATACGGCCAGCGTCCTACGCAACGCCTCGCGCGCGCGGAAGATGCGCACGCCGGCGTTGCTCGCCGAAATACCGGCGGCCGCGGCGTAGTCCTTGACGGAGACGCCGCGCACCTCGATTTGCTCGAGCGCGTCCGCGTACTCCGGCTTGAGCGCTCGCGCCAGGCGCGCCACGCAGGCGCAGGCGACGCGCGCTGCTTCGCCCTCGGCGTCGGGCTGCTCAGCGAGCTCCGCCGCAAACGCGTCCAGGCGCCGATTTTCCGTCTTTCGACGGCGCTGGTGATCGATCGCCGCGTTGCGCAGCACGCGGTAAAACCAGCCCACGACCGAGTCGCGTATCTCGTCGCCGCGATGCAAGCTGCGCACGAACGCATCCTGGACGATC
Organism: uncultured Sorangium sp.; assembly: GCA_966250485.1. Lineage (GTDB taxonomy): Bacteria > Myxococcota_A > Polyangia > Polyangiales > Polyangiaceae > PMG-095. The sequence continues at coordinate 319,472 of CBINHN010000001.1, forward strand.
TCTTCAGCCAAGGCGCGATCGCCCACACGGCGCTCGACGAAGCGCAGAAACTCGCGGTGGTTCGCGACCAGCACCGAAACGATTTCAGGGCTGAGCCCGGGCTCTGGTGACGTCCCTTGTTCTTCCATTTCAGTGTCATCGAAGCTTAGCTCGCCGTTGCGCAAGGGAAACTGGCCGGCGAATTTTTCGTGGAGCGCGGTGTAATGAGCCGGGCCGCCGTGCGTCGTCCGGTCAGAGCGCGCGAGAACGCCGCTCCCACCAGGAGATGACGATGGAAAACAACAATCCCAATCCGTGCCGTTGTGACAAGTCCTCTTGCGCCTGCAGCCGCGACAAGGCCGAGCGCTGCAGCTGCGGCGAGCAGTGCCGCTGCACCCCGACGTGCCAGTGCGGCAACGGGTGCGGTTGCAACGCGAAGCGCTGACGCTTTGCGCATGCTGCGCGGGTGGGCTGACTGTGCCCGCCCGCGCCGGCCGCCGCGCTCGGGCGTCGAAAGAGACTTCCTAGACTAGAACGGACCGGCGGCGCACGTGATCGGCCGCCCCTCTGTCACGCGCAAGCGGCGCGCGCTCATGCGAACACCGTCACGCGAGGTCAGCTCCGTCAGCGGAGTGTCTCGCACGGCCGAGAGCGGCAGCGAGAAGCCCTCCAGCGCAGCGTCGCGCCACAGCAGGTCGCGGCGATCGCCCGTGCAGCGAGCGCTGCGCCGGACGGGCTCGACGCTACAACGGAACCCATAGCGCTGCCCGCTCACTTCGAGCTCGAACTTGCCGGGACCGACCAGCGGCGCCTGCAGCTCGAAGCTCATCATGTCCTCACAGCCCAGGCCGCGCGATCTCACGAACACGATGACGGCGGCCGCAGAGGACACGGCAAGGCCCGCCAGCAGTGCAAGCAATCGGGGACGCTTCACGGGGGCGGCAGCAGAGCACCACTCTCCTCATCGAGCAACCGCGGCGCCAAGATTGCGCCCTGCTCGGCGCGCCGGCGCAACCTTTGCGCAGCGCGCCGCTGCACGCCCAGAAAACCCGCGCATATCGCTGATTTCGGCGCTGGCGCGGGAGTTGCTCCAGGTCACTTCGTGAGCGTTCGCGCTCGGGGCAGGACCATGTACGACCACGACTGGATCACACGCTATGCGGCTCGCGTCCTCTCGCCGGCGGCCGCGATCCGAAAAATCGGCGCCGGACGCCGCATCCTGATCGGCTCCGGCGCGGCCGAACCGGTGACGCTGGTGCAAGCGTTGGTCGAGCACGGCGAGCACTTGGCCGACAACGACGTGGTCCACCTGCTGACGCTCGGCCCGGCGCCGTACGTGCGACCCGAGTTCGCCGCGCGCTTTCGCCATACCGCGTTCTTCATCGGACAGAACACGCGTGAAGCCGTTCAAAACGGGCGCGCCGATTTCATGCCCATCTTCCTGTCGGAGATCCCGCGGCTGATCCGCTCGCGGCGCGTTCGCATCGACGTCGTGCTGCTGCAGGTGACGCCGCCCGATCGCCACGGCCAAATGAGCCTCGGCGTCTCCGTCGACGTCGTGCGCGCGGCCGTGGACACCGCCGATCTCGTCATCGCGGAGGTGAACCCGCTGATGCCGCGCACGTTCGGCGATTCGCTCGTTCGCGTCGAGGACATCGACTGGTTGGTCCCCGTGGAGACGCCGATCCTGGAGCACGCCTGCGAGCCGCTCGACGACGTCAGCCTCGCGATCGGCCGCCACGTCGCGAGCTTGATCCCTGACGGCGCCACGCTACAAACCGGGATCGGCAAGATCCCGCACGCGGTGCTGAGCTCGCTGCGCGAGCGGCGAGATCTCGGCATCCACACCGAGATGCTGTCGGACACTGTCTTGGAGCTGGTGCGCGCCGGCGTCATCAACGGCCGCAAGAAGACGCTGCTGCCCGGCAAGATCGTGACCTCGTTCGTGATGGGCACGCGTGAGCTCTACGATTTCGTCAACGACAACCCCAGCGTGGAGCTGTGGCCCAGCGACTTTACGAACGACCCCTTCGTGGTGTCCCAGAACGATGCCATGGTCGCGATCAACTCGGCGCTCGCCGTGGATTTGACCGGCCAAGTCGCGTCGGACACCTTGGCGGGTCGCTTCTTCTCGGGCATCGGCGGCCAGGTGGACTTCATTCGCGGCGCGGCGCGCAGCAAAGGCGGAAAGCCCATCATCTGCTTGCCGTCGACCGCGCACGGTCACCGCGTGAGCCGCATTCAACCGACGCTCGACGCCGGCGCCGGGGTGGTCACCAGCCGCGGCGACGTTCACTACGTGGTCACCGAGTACGGCGTCGCGGATCTGTGGGGCAAGACGATTCGCGAACGAGCCATGGCGCTGATCGAGGTCGCGCACCCGGATTTCCGCGCCGAGCTCTTGAACTCGGCCAAGGAGCGTCACTACGTTTTCAGTGATCAGCCGGTGCCCCGCGGGCCGCGCGGGCTCTCGGGCGAGGCCGCGACGAGCTTGCGGCTCAGCAGCGGCGAGCTGGTGCGCTTGCGTCCCGTGCGCATGGCCGACGAGGACCGCCTGCAAGCGTTCCTGTATCGACTCTCGGACGAGACCATCTATCACCGCTTTCTCTGCCACAAACGCTGTCACTCGGACGCGGACACGCGCGCGCTCGTCGACGTCGATCCCGCCATGAGCGCCGCGCTCGTGGCGGAGACGGAAGAGGGCGCGGAGATCGTGGCGCTCGGCCGCTACGACCTGGATCCTGCGACGGGATACGCGGACGTCGCCTTCGTCGTGCTCGACTCCTATCAAGGCAAGGGGCTCGGCGCTGCGGTGTTCAATCGGCTCGTCGAGATCGCGCGCAAGAGCGATGTGCGCGGCTTCACCGCTGACGTGCTGGTCAACAACGGCCGCATGCTGGCCATCTTCGGCAAGAGCGGCTTCCCCGTAGAGAGCCACCTCGAGTCCGGCGTGTACCGCGTGCGCGTCTCCTTCGAGGCGCCCCACGTGCCGCGCCGGCCCGCGCCATAGCGGGGCGCCGCTGCGCCCCAGGCGCTAGAACCTCCGGCATTTTGCCGAATACGTGCGCGCGCTCGGTAAAGCAGGCGACAGCGGCAGGTAACTCCTGTAAGGAAGCGCGCCCGCATGACCTCACGCAAGCCCCGCATCGAACCTCCGCCACCCGTCCCCCAACCCAAGTCCATTCCCTATCCGCCCGCCTCGATCTGGAAGGGCAAAGAAGAGGGCGTCAGCTTCAACTTTCGCGGCAACGTGTTCGCGCGACGCGGCAACTACGTCGTCCAGGTTCTGGAGAGCAACGTAGCCGCGACCGCGCCCGTCGCCGACGCGCCGAGCGCTGAAGCGCCCAGCCCCGAATAGCGGAGCAATCCGTAGCGCTCGGGCGGCCCCTGCCGGTCACGGCGGCGGCGCGCGCGTCTGGTGCCAAGCTAGGCGAATGCCACAGCCCAACGACGCACTGCCTCGAATCGTAGACGCGACGCCCGACGCCGTCCGCGAGCTGCTCGCGAGCGAGCGGGAAGCCTTGGTGCTGCTGTACCTCTGGGGGCCCAATTGCCCGAACTGCGATTTCTTCGCGAGTCGATTGCCCAAGCTGCTGAGCGAGCTACAGGGCGAGCGGTTGCTGCTCGTGAAGGTGAACGCGTATGCCTATCCGGAGCTCGCTCGCGAGTATGGAGTCTTTGGCATCCCGCATTTTTTGCTGTTCAAGGCCGGGCGGCGCCTCGGGAAAATGAGTGAGTTCAAGGGCGACGCGTTTTGGCTCGCTGTCATTCGTGAGCATCTCCCCGCGGCTGCGGACGCTCAGGGCCTACCCGGATAGCGCCGAGCTGCGCTCGTGCGTTCGCTGAGCACGAAGTGTAGGCCGCCGTGCGCTCGCTCGCGCCGTTGCGCTGCACGTGGTGAGCTGGCGTTACGAGTGCGGAGGGCGCGTGCGGCGTCCTCCAATTCTCGCTGCTCGCCGTCGTTTTGCACGAGCAATCAAAGAAACGACGCTCGACAATGCCACTTACCGTACGTGGAGGTTTACGACTTGTCGATCTCGGTTCGCACGTCATTGGGAGTTCGTTGCGGTCGCCAGGCGCGCGCGGCCGGGGAGCGACTCGGGCGCCCATGAACGACACAGAAGGCTTCTCCGAAAACGAAGCGCCCACCCTGGCCGTCCCGGATCGCGTGACGCCAGATTTCCAGGCACCATCCGGCTTGTTGCGCCTGGCGGCTACGCCCGCCGAAGCGGCAGAGCCTCCGGAACCCGAGCGAGAATTTTGGGAAAGCGCTCCCCGCTATTCCAACACCAGCGTGCGGCCGGCGGCGCCGCCCTCCTTGGCACCGTCGCCGCGCGGCTCACGGCCGCGGCGTGTCACGGCTCAGGTCCTGTTCGCGCTGCTCTTTACCGGCGTGCTGGCATTGGGCGCGTACGAGCTGTCGACGCTGTACGGGTCACAGCTGTCGAGCTCGTGGTCGTCATTGGCGACCAACGCCTCGGACTGACGCGCACTGCTCAGCGCGCGGGCGCGCACAGCGCACCCCAACCGCACGAAGCACACCCTGGCGACGAGCCGCCGGCGGGCGCCGCCGACGGCTGCATCGCCTCCGCCCTACCGCTCAGCGTGGTGGCGCTGGAATGGACTCGCAGCCGAGCAGCACGTCGATTTTGCTCATGGCGCCGCCCTGCTGCAGCTTCGAGCAGGTATCCGGACAAGCGAGGATGCGCTTCGGGTTATTCGCGTCGTCATAGTGCCAGCCGAGATCGAACATGGCGCAATCAGCGGCGCTCCCGACTTTGCCCAGCGTCGTCGCGAAGCCGGCCTCGTTCGTGAAGCGAACGTTGACGTTGTCGAAGTCGAGCTGCGTGCCGGACGGCGGCACCGGCAGCTCCCAGTCGCAGGACAATGCTGTCGCGCCGACGCCGACCCCGACGTTGGTGGCGGCGCAGGCGCCGACCTGCTCGCAGTCGAACGCGATGTCGATCTTGCCGCCGGAGTCGTTCTGCAGGTCCATGCACGTGTCCGGGCAGGCCAGGATCTTCTTCGGGTTCACCGCGTCGTCGTAGTACCAGCCGCCCGGCACGCAGGCGTCCAGCGACTTGACGCGCGTGAGGCTCGTCATGCCCGCCTTGCCCGTACGCTCGATGCGCACGAGCTCCGTCGAGAATGATTGACCAGAGGGCGGCGGCGGGAAATCCCACTCGCAAGAGATCTTGCTGCCCGAGTTCATCACGATCTGCTTCGCGAGGCGCTGGAACACGGGCTGGAAATCCTGCTCGCACAGGTCGCCCGCGATGCCGCTCGTCTGCGTGACCAGGTCCTGGAACACCGTTCCGACCGCCGCGGCGAGGCCAGCGCAGCGCGTGAAGCAAAACACCCCGTTGAAGCTCCAGGTCGCGAACAGCGTGGGGTCGAGCGCTGCCAGCGCGTCACTGAAGGCTTTGGCGGAGTTGTTCGGCGCTGTCGTCGCATTGTCGTCGCTGATCACGACGAATGACTTGCTCGCGTTCGGGCGCAGGTACTCTTTGTACTTGGGATACGAGTTGATGATGACGTCGAGCACGTCATTGCTGCCGACGTACTGGTCGATGTGCACGTAGTTCGGCAGCTTGGTGTCGTCCGGGCAATTGCCCGACCCGAGCGGCGGCCCAATGCACACGCTTTGCCCTTGCGGACCCGCCGTGCCGGTGCCCGGGGTGCCTCCGTCCGTTGCCGTACCAGCTGCCCCGCCAGCACCCCCCGCCCCTGCAGCGCCGCCCGCCGGACGACCCGGGAACCCGCCTCCGCGGCCGGGGCTCGCCCCTGCGATCATGATCACCCGGACATCGATTCCGCTGTCCACGATGAGCTGCGAGAACTCATTCATGTACTCCTGAGTGAAGCGAATCTCCTCGGTCATGCTGCCCGAGGTGTCGATCGCGAAGATGATGTCCGCGGGCTGAATGCTGGTGATGTCGGTCGACGTTGCCTGGCTGCTCGCGCACTGCTCGGTGACCATCTTCGGCGGTACGCCGCCGCCGCCTCCGCTAGCCTCCGCGGCGCCGCCAGCACCTGTACCGGAATTCGACGTCGGCACCGAAATGTGCGTCGTCCCTCCCGACGAGAACGTTTGGCCGCCGCTCACCTCACTGCTGCCTCCGCCAGAGCCGCCACTGGGGCCGCTGGCCCCGCCCGTCGCCCCGGTCCCAAACGGCAGCCCGGGATCGGGCGCTTTGCTGCTGCACGCAATGAGCGCCGCCGAGCTCAGCGCTGCGGCCAAGACCAGCTGACGGCTGCGTCGCGTGCGCGACGAAGCCAGTCCGCTCACGGCGCCACATTGATCAGCGATGGTGTTTCGGGCGGAGCGCTCGGCGGAGAGGGAGAGTTTCATCGGCGGATCCTTCGGCTGTGGTTTTCTGCTGGCGGCGAGCCGTCTCGCGACAGCGTTGAGCGAGCTGCCTCGAGCGCGTCGAGAAAAAGATCACGACAACGACTTGTACCGCTGACGTGACTAGGCAGGCAGGGGAAACACCATGCGCGTGCTTAATTTCTCGCTGAAATGATGACGAGAACGCATCTTTTTGGGGTGAAGCTAAGAGCCCGCGCGGCCCCGACGAAGGGTGGCAATTCTGTCTCCCGGCGGAGGCCGTGACCCGGCGCGCGCAAGCCATCGAAGCGCATGCTCGAGCGGCTTCGACACTCGAAAAATAGGTAGCCGATCTTACTTTGCAGCGCCGACGTCGGCGCGCGTAACGCTGCGAGGGGAAGTGACTCGCGCTGCCGTTCGCTGCTGCGCGCTGGCGGGACCGCTCGCGGCTCGAAGCGCAGGAAGCAGCGAGTCACTCGCCATCTCCAACTCGACACGACACACAACCACGACACAGAGTCGATTTCTCGCGCGGCGCCACAGATTCGCGAGCTATGGAGTTGTGATCCTCGCGCCGCCCTACTCCAACTCTGCGGCAACGAGTCTCTCGAGCCGCTAGAGGGTCCGCAGCAGACGTCACAGGCGCTCGTGTTGCTCGCCGCTGCGTGCGCGCACGCCACGCTGGAGGCGTCGCCGTCCCGTACGAACCGCGCGCTCATGGAAATTGGCGCAGCACGCGTCCGCGGCGGGATGTCGTCGGCGCAACGACATGGGAAATCCCTCCCGGGGGAGCTCGCGCTGGCACATCGGCTCTGCCATCATGGCGAGCGTGACAGCCGACGCTCCGCGCGAGTCGCAGTCCGATTCACAGGCAGTCCCTCCAGAACGGCACGCCGCCGCCGAGAACGGCCGCGCCCGAGCGCGCAAGCGGCGCAACCGCACGTGGCTAGCGCTCGGCATCGCGCTGCTCGGCGGCGTCCCAGCGCTGGCGCTGGCCTGGCGCAGCTACCACCTGGAGCGAGCGATGTGCTTTCCCGAGCGCAGCATCGCCGCTTCTGCGCGCGAGAGCGGGCTGCCCGACGCGCAAGATGTCTCATTTCGGAGCAGCGAGGCCGTTTTGTACGGTTGGTTGTTGCCGACCAGAAACGGCGCCGCTGTCGCGCTTTTTCACGGTGCCGGAGGCAACCGCGCGTCGCTGGCCGCGGAGGCACGCGCGCTTCACGAGGCAGGCTTCGGCGTATTGCTCGCCGAGCTCCCCGGCCATGGCCGCAGTGAAGGACAGATTACGTGGGGCAACGCCGAGGAGCACGCGATCAGCGCAGCGCTGGAGTTCTTGTCGCGCCAAGCGGGCGTCGACGCCGGACGAGTGGGGGCGCTGGGCTTCTCTCTCGGGGGCTACGTGCTCGCGCGCGTCGCGGCCCGGGACCAGCGCATACGCGCGACAGTGTTGGCCAGCACACCCTCGGACCTCAGCGCGCGAATCCGCCACACGCACCAACGCTGGGGCAGTTTTGGCGCGACGTTCGCAAGAATGGCGTTCCTTCGCGCTGGTACCGATCCCGACGCTGATCTCGCGCAGGACTTCATAGGGCGCATCGCGCCGCGCGCGGTCATGATCATCACGTCGGAGCAGGACGATCTCGTCCCGCAGAGCATGGCGCAGAAGTTGTACAGCGAAGCTGGTGAGCCGAAGACGTTGCTCGTGATACCGGGCAAGGGTCACGGCGGATATTCCGAGCGCAGCCCGCTCTACGCCACGAAGTTGGTCGAGTTCTTCTCGCGTGAGCTCGCGCCGAGAGGGTTGGAGGAAAACCAGTGAGCCAGCCATTCGAGGATCGCAGCGAAGGCTATCAAATCGCTATCGTTGGCATGTCCGGGCGCTTCCCCGGCGCGAAGACGCCCGAGGCCCTTTGGGAGAATCTCAAGCGCGGCGTCGAGGCGGTGCGCTTCTTCAGCGATGAAGAGCTGCTCGCGAACGGCGAATCTCCCGCGACGCTGGCGGACCCGAACTACGTGCGTGCCTGGCCCGTGCTCGACGACATGGACCAGTTCGACGCCGCCTTCTTCGGCATGAGCCCGCGCGACGCGGCGGTGATGGATCCGCAACATCGGCTCTTCCTCATGGTCGCTTGGGAAGCGCTGGAGCGCGCCGGCTACGCCCCAGAGCGCACCGGCGGTCCCGTCGGCGTCTTCGCCGCGTGCGGCTTGAACCACTACATGATGTATCACCTCGTCACGAATCGGGAGGTGATGCAGACGGTGGGCGAATGGCTCGTGCGCCACAACGGCAACGACATGAACTTCCTCGCCACGCGCACGTCCTATCAGATGAACCTGAAGGGACCGAGCTTGAACGTGCAGACGGCGTGCTCGTCGTCGCTCGTGGCCGTGCACCTGGCCTGTCAGAGCTTGCTGTCTGGAGAGTGTGACTACGCGCTGGCGGGCGCGTCCACGCTGTCTTTGCCGCAGGATCGCGGCTATCTCTACAAACCCGGAGAGATCTTGTCGCCCGACGGCCATTGCCGGCCCTTCGACGCCGGCTCACACGGCACGCTGTTCGGCAGCGGCGTAGGCTGCGTCGTGCTGCGGCGCTTGAGCGACGCCGTGCAAGACGGAGACACGATCTTGGCCGTCATCCGCGGCTCCGCGATCAACAACGACGGCTCGCAGAAGGTCGGCTATCTGGCGCCCAGCGTGGAGGGCCAAGCGCGCGTGATCGCGGAGGCGCTGGCGATCGCGGGCGTGCACCCGGAGACGATCGGTTACATCGAGGCGCACGGCACCGGAACCGCGGTCGGCGATCCCATCGAGGTGCGCGCGTTGAACGAGGCCTTCGCGCCGCATACCTCCCGGCGCGGCTACTGCGCGCTCGGCTCGATCAAGGCCAACATCGGCCACCTCGGCGAGGCCGCGGGCATGGCCGGCTTGATCAAGGCGATTCAATCGCTGCGACACGAGCAGCTCGCGCCTACGATCAATTACCAGCAGCCGAATCCAGATATCGATTTTGCGCGCAGCCCATTCCGAGTCAACAGCGACGTGACCGAGTTTCCGCTGCCGACGCCCGGATTTCCGGCGCGCGCGGGCGTGACGGCGCTGGGCGCGGGCGGAACCAACGCGCACGTGGTGCTGGAAGCGGCGCCCGCGCCGCCGCCGCGCGCCGTCGCGACCGGGCCGGAGCTGTTCGTGTTGAGCGCGCGAACGGACGCGGCGCTGGCGCGCGCCAGAGAGAACCTCGCCGCGCACTTGCAAGCGCAGGAGCAGCCGCTCGCGGACGTGGCGCACACGCTGGCGCGCGGCCGCAAGGAGTTCGGCCAGCGCCTCGCCTTCGTGGCGAGCTCGCGCGGTGAGGCGATCGAGGCGCTGCGCAGCAGTGATCTCAAGCGCACGCAGCGCGGCAGCGCGCGCAGCGGTAACACGCAGGTCAGCTTCCTGTTCCCCGGTGGCGGCGCTCAATACGCCGGTATGGGCGCGGCGCTTTACGCCGCCGAGCCGACTTACCGCGCGGCCGTGGAAGAATGCGTCGCGGCGCTCGACCCCGAACATCGCAAGCGCGTGCTGCGGCTGCTGCTCGAGAGCGTGGCCGCTGCCAACGCGGAGCTCGAGCGCCCGAGCCTGGCGCTGCCCGCGTTGTTCGCGACCGAGTACGCCATGGCCAAGCTCTTGATGTCCTTTGGCCTCGCGCCCGTGAGCCTGATCGGTCACAGCATGGGCGAGTACGTCGCGGCTTGTCTCTCGGGCGTCTTCTCCGCCGCCGACGGTATGGGCCTGGTCACGCGCCGCGGACGCTTGTTCGAGACGCTGCCGGAAGGTGCGATGCTCAGCGTGGAGCTCTCGGAGGCTGAGCTGCGCCGCCACCTGGGGCCGGAGCTGTCCGTCGCGGCCGAGAACGCGCCGAATTTATCGGTGGCGTCCGGCCCCGTCGCCGCGATTGAGCGCCTCGAACGGCGGCTCGAGCAGCTCGGCGTCGAGACGCAGCGAGTGCACATCTCCGTGGCCGCGCACTCCAGCATGCTGGAGCCGATTTTGCGTGAGTTCGCGGAGTATTGCAGCGGCATCCGCTTCCAGAGCCCGAAGCTGCCCTTCGTCTCCAACCTGACCGGCACCTGGGTCGAGCCGGAGCGCGTGAGGACGCCCGAGTATTGGGTTTCGCATTTGCGCGGCACGGTGCGCTTCAGCCAAGGCATCGCCGCGATCTTGAGCGAAGGCAACCCGCTGCTCCTCGAGGTGGGGCCCGGCCGCACGCTGTCGAGTCTGGCGCGGCAACAGCCCGGCGCGCCGTTCGCGACGACGACGCTACGCCACCCGCGAGAGAGCGCCGACGATCGCGTATTTTTGCTGGAGAGCCTGGGTCGGCTGTGGGTGGCCGGCGCGAAGCTGGATTTCGCGGCGCTGATGCGCGGTGAGCGCCGCCGCGTACCGCTGCCGACCTATCCCTTCGAGCTCAAGCGCTACTTCGTCCCCGCGAGCAACACGGCCAACGCCGAGGCGCCCAAGGCGTTTCGCCCCTACAAACAGCCGCAGCTCGAGCATTGGTTCGCGCGCTGCGTGTTCAAGGAGTCGCCGAACGCGGGCGCGCCCGTCACCAGCCAGCGACGCTTGTTCTTCAGCGACCGCGTCGGCCTGTGGCAGCGGCTGCGCGGCGAGCAAGACATTTGCGTGGAGGCCGGCGAGCGCTTTTTGAAGCGCGACGCGCGGCACTACATGGTGCGCGTCGGCGTGCGCGAAGACTACGAGTTGCTGTTCGACGCGCTGGAAGCCGCACAGGAGCTGCCCGATCACATCGTGCACCTGTTCGCGGTGACGCCCTGCATGAACAAGCTCGGGCTCTCGACGCGCGGCGGCGCGCTCTCACCAGACGCCTACGCCGGGCACGAGGCGCGCTATTTCAACAGCTTACTGTTCATCGGACAGGAGCTCGCCAGGCGAGAGCTGGAGCTGCGCTTGGACGTGGTCACCAGCCACCTGCACCGCATCGGCAATGATCCGCCCTTGCACCCGGAGAAGGCGCTGGTGCTCGGCGCGGTGCGCGTGATGCCGCGCGAGCTGCCCGGCGTGCGCACGCGCGCGATCGACGTCGTGTGCCAGCGCGGCAGCGAGGCCGAGCTCGATGCCGTGGCCGCTGCGCTCCGCGACGAGCTCGGCCGCGCCAACGCTGATCGCGTGATTGCGCTGCGCGGCGGCTCGCGCTTCGTGCAAGCGGTCGAGCCGCTGCCGGCCAACGCTGGGCTAGGGACGCCGCCGCGCGTGCGCGCGGGCGGGACGTACCTGATCACGGGCGGCCTGGGCGGGCTCGGGCTCACCTTCGCCAAATATCTCGTCACGCAGCGCGCGCGCGTGGTGTTGCTGGGGCGCACGGTGCTGCCGAGCGGCGCGGCGCGCGACGAATACTTGGCGGAGCACCCGCTGGACGATCCGACCAGCCGCAAGCTGCGCGCGCTCGCGGAGCTCGAGGCGGCGGGAGGTGAGGTGATGGTCGTGCACCAGGACGCGGCGGACGTCGAGCAGATGACGGCGCTGCGAGACCGCATCTACGCGCGGTTCGGCAGGCTCAACGGCATCTTGCACGCTGCGGGTACGTTGGATGACGCGCTGCTCTCGTTGAAGACGGAGGAGAGCGCGAGCCGGGTCCTGGCCAGCAAGGTGAAGAGCGCGCTGGTGCTGCAACAGGTGTTCGAGCGCGACGGCTTGGATTGGTTCGTGCTCTTCTCGTCGGTGAGCAGCGTGCTCGGCCTCGAAGGCCAAATCGACTACACCGCAGCCAATGCGTTCTTGGACGCGCTGGCCAACGCCCAGAGCGAGCGCGGCCCCTTCACGCTGTCGATCGGCTGGAACGCATGGCAGGAGGTCGGCATGGCCGTGACCGTGAGCGAGGCGGCGCGGCCCGGCGGGGTCACCGAGCGCGGCCGTTTCGGACCGCACCCCTGTCTGGAGCGCATCTTCGCAGACAGCGCGGAGGAGGTCACGTTCGCGACCCGCATGACGCGGGTTCGTCATTGGCTGCTCGCCGAGCACCTCGTGCGCGGCGGCGCCGCGCTGATTCCGGGCACCGGTTACCTGGAGCTCGCTCGAGCCGGCCTCTCGTACGCGCTGGGGCGCTCCACGCTCGAGCTCGAAAACATCGCGTTCCTCTCGCCCTTCACGGTCAGCGAGGGGCAGACCCGCGAGCTTCGCCTGCGGATCACGCGCCGGCCGGGTGAGCCCGCGCGCTTCACCTTCTTCTCCGACTCGGAGCAGGAGCCGCACGCCACCGGCAGCGCGCGCTTGCTCGGCGACGCCGCGCGCCCGCGCCTGGACGTGGCGAGCCTGAAGGCGCGGCTCGGCAAGCGAGAGCAGCGCGTCGACGGCTTCCTGCCTCAGCCGTTCATGGACTTCGGTCCGCGCTGGGCCAACGTGGAGCGCGTCCGCTTCGGCGAAGGCGAAGCCGCCATCGAGCTGCGCTTGCCAGAGCGCTTCAGCGCGGATCTCGCGAGCTACGAGCTGCACCCGGCGCTGCTCGACATGGCCACCGGCGGCGCGCAAGCGCTGCTGCCTGGCTTCGATCGCGAGCGCGACTTCTTGGTGCCGCTCTCGTACGCGCGCGTGCGGCTGTACGCCCCGCTCGGCGCGCGCCTGCTCAGCCATGTGCGCTTGCGCGCGGGCGCGAGCGCGGCGCTGCCCACGTTCGATGTGACCCTGTGCGACGCGGACGGCCAAGTGCTGGTCGAAATCGAGGGCTTCTGCATGACGCGCGTGCAACGCGAGCGCTTCGCGGCGCGCGCCACGGAGCCGCCGCGTGAGCCGCAGGCCAACGACTCCGCGCGCAGTCAGCTCTCCCACATCGTGGCGCACGGAATTTTGCCGAGCGAGGGTATGCAGGTGTTCGAGCGCTTGCTGGGCCAGCCGCGCTCGGGGAGTTGGCTGGCGAGCTCGGTGCCGATCCTGGAGTGGCTGGCCTCACTCGACGCCAAGGAGCGCGAAGCGCAGCAGGCGCTGGAGGCGGCCAAGAGCGGCGACGCGGAGCCCGCGCGCGCGTCGGCGCTGAGCGATGGCGGAGAGCCGGCGCGCGCGCTGCAGACCAACTACATCGCGCCCCGTAACGAGCTCGAGCTCGAGCTGTGCGGACTGTTCGGCGAGCTGCTCGGCGTGGCGCGCGTCGGCGTGCATGACGACTTCTTCGAGCTCGGCGGGCAATCGCTCGTCGCGGTGCGCCTGTTCAACAAAATCCGCCGAAAATACCAGGTAGATTTGCCGCTCTCGACGCTGTTCGAAGCGCCGACGGTCGAGCAGTGCGCCGAGGTCATCGCCTCCGAGCTGGGGCTCACTCCGGCGCCCCTGGCAGCGCCGGCCGGCTCGCCTCCGCTCAGCGTGGTGCGACCCGCCGCGAGCTCCCACGACACGACGACGCTGCCGCTGCGCGCCGTCGATGCTGCGCCCGACGCGAGCGCCGTGGAGCCGCCGCAAGCGTCGACGCGCCGCTCGCGCTGGCGCTCGCTGGTGGCGATGCAACCGCACGGCGAGCTCGCCCCCTTCTTCTGTGTCGCGGGCATGGGCGGGACGCTGAACAACCTGCGCAAGCTGGCGCTGCTCGCCGGAGATCGCCGGCCATTTTATGGGCTGCAGCCGCCCGGCGCGGACGGCAAGACCAAGATCCTGTACGCGGTCGAGGCGCTCGCGGAGCACTACATCTCCGAGATCATGACCGTCAATCCGGATGGTCCGTACCTGCTGGGCGGCTATTCGGCGGGCGGCGTGGTGGCGTTCGAGATGGCCAAGCAGCTCGAGGCGCGCGGCAAGCAGGTGGCGTTCGTGGGCCTGATCGACTCGTTCAGCCCGCAGCTGCCGGCTCGTCCGCTCTCCGAGCGGGCGAAGATGCACGTCCAGCGCGTGCTCGATCGCCCGGAGTACGCGCTCGAGACCGCGTACCGACGTTTCAGGTACGAGCGGCGCAAGGTGATCCGTGCCATGGCTCGTAAATTCGGGAACCTGTTTCCGGAGCACTTGCGCTACGAGCAGCTCGCGGACTCCTGGGTGCTAGCGGAGCAGCGCTATCGGCCTACGCCGTGGAACGGGCCGGTGCACCTGTACCGCGCTCGTGAAGAGAGCGCGCTCACGCTCTGGACCGCGCTCGAGATCGACGAACGCTACGGCTGGTCGCGCTATGCGCTGGGCGGCGTCAGCGTCGACGTCTGTCCCGGTAACCACGCCACGATGTGTGAGGAGCCGAACGTACGCGTGCTGGCGGCGAAGCTGAAAGAAGGGATGGATCGCGCCAATCCAGCGGCCACGACTCCCGTAGAGCTGGTGGATCTCTCGCGCCGGGGGGACGCGGCGGTGCGCGGCGCCTCAGCCGCCGCGGCCTCTTCGCCGGCGGCGTGAGGGCCTCAGCGGCCGGCGGCGTCGCGCCGCCGGTTCAGCGCTGCGAGCCGGGCTTTGGCTCGATCCTCACCTTGCGCTGCTGCGCCCGAGCCGGCCGCGCTCACTGCGCCCGCCGCGGGTTGCTGCTCGGCCAGATGACGAGCCAGCGCCGCGATGCTCGGGTGCTGGAACAGGTCGACCAGCGGAATGTTGCGGTCGAGCACGCTTCTGAGCCGCGCGTTGGCTTGCATCATCAAGAGCGAGTTCGCGCCGAGATCGAAGAAATTGTCCTGCGTGCTGATGGGCGAAACGTTGAGCAGCTGCTGGAACACGTCCGCGATACGCCGTTCCACGTCGTTCGTGGGCGGCGTGAAGGTCTTGGCAGGCAGCGTGCGCGTGGCCGCCGGCGCGGGCAGCGCCTTGCGATCGAGCTTGCCGTTCGGCGTCAGCGGTAGCCGCGCGAGCCCCACGAACAAGCCCGGCACCATGTAATCGGGGAGCTTGTCTCGCAGGTGGCGGCGCAGCTCAGCCTCCAGCTCGGGGTTCGCGGAGGTCGGCTCGCGCCGCGTGGCGAGCTCGAGCAGCGCACGTTGCGGCGCTGAGGGCGCGCGCGCTACGGCCCGCAGCCCGCCCGCGTCGCGGCGTACGAAGGTCGCGAGCAGCTCACTCGGCGCCTGGGGCCGCTGCCGCACCTCGATCTCGTAGGTGCTCGACAGCTGAAACAGCGACTCCGGATCTACGGCCGCGGCGACCGCCTGCTCGGCCAGGCTGCGCAGATGCTCGCGCGCGGAGGCGGCCGGCGCGGGCGACTGCGGAGCGAACAGCGCCTCGAACGCCGCGAGATCGCCGGCCACGCGCGCGTTGGTCAGCCCGCTCACGCGAACGGCGTGCGGCAGTCGCGAGAGCTCGTCCTGGAGCTGCAGCAGCGCGTCCGGGCCCTTGAGCTCGAGCTCTTGAGGCACCAGCGGGCGCTGCTCCGCAGGCGATTTTCGGATCACCACGTCATAACGGTATTTGACGAGCTCGTTGCCGGCTCTGCCGCGCTTGAGGCTCAGCGACAGCAGCGAGAGCTCGGGCCGCGTGCGCACGAACTCCTCGAAGAACGCGGGCTCGATGAGCAGCTCTGCGTCGCGCGCCAGCCGCGCCTGCACGCGGCTGCGCAAATCAGCGAGGTCGCTGTCCGGAGCCGCCTGGAACAAGGCCACCGACGTGTGCAGCGCCTCGAGCAAGGAGGGCGGCCGCACGTCTCCGATGAACAGGGCTCCCCCCCGCTTCAGGTGCGCGAGCGCTCCTTCGAGCACGCGGCACAGATACTCCGCGTCGGGAAAGTACTGGCTCACCGAGTTGATGACGATCACGTCGAAGTCGCTCGTCAACGAAGCGGGCAAGTCGTCGGCCGGGGCACACAGCGTCTCGACCTGCGCGAGCCCGCGCTCGCGCGCCAGCGCCGATACTTTTTCCAGCACAGACTCCGCGAAATCCACCGCGACGTAGCGTTCACACGCTGGCGCCAGGCGAAACAACAGCAAGCCCGTGCCCGCCCCGAGCTCCAAAATGCGCCGGCCCCCGAGCTCGGCGATGCGCTCCACCGTGTGACCCAACCATTCTCGCATCTCGTCCGCGTCGATGAGCTCCCCCGTATAGCTCGACACCCAACCCGAGATGTCGAAGGTCGCGTCACCGTTGCGCGCCTGCCCCCGACGATAAGTATCGTCCCACAGCGCGCGCCAGCTGTCGGCGCCGGCGCGAGCTCCCGAGTCGGCTGCTCGCGCGACGTAGTACGCGACGAGCCGCTGATCGCCGGGCGTATCCTCACGCGCCACCACGACGCACTCGCGTACGCTCGGGTGCGACGCCAACGCTACCTCGATCTCCCCGAGCTCGATGCGATAGCCGCGCAGCTTGACCTGATGATCGAGGCGCCCCAAAAATTCGAGCGCCCCGTCCTCGCGATAGCGAGCCAGATCGCCGGTGCGGTAGTAGCGCGCCAAAGCTCGCGCCGGTTCCGTCGCGGGCCAGAACGGATCCGGCTTGAAGCGCTGCTCCGTGAGCTCCGGACGGCCGAGGTAGCCGCGCGCCACCCCGTGTCCGCCAATGCAGAGCTCGCCCGGGACCCCGAAGGGACGAGGGCGGCCCGCATCGTCAAGGATGTAAATGCTGGTGTTGGCGATGGGCGTGCCGATGGTCACGGGCTCACCGTGACGAAGCTGCGCGGTGGTCGACCAGACCGTGGTCTCGGTCGGGCCATACATGTTCAAGAGCCGCCCCTGCGGCATCAGCGCGAGCGCGCGATCCGCGAGTGAGGGCGGCAACGCCTCACCGCCCAACAGCAGCACGCGCAGCGGCTCGAAGACGCGCCGGGCATCGCCGCTGTCCAACAACATGCGCGCCAGCGAAGGAGTGCACTGCAGGTGCGTGACGCCGTGTCGCGCCACCTGCTCGCCGATGTCCGCGTAGGCGCTGAGCGCCGCTGGCTCGGCGACCGCGCTGCACAGCTCGCGCAAGCGCGCCAGCTGCGTGAGGCTCTCGAGCACCCGCTCTTCCTCCACCCCGAAATCGATCAAGCAAGCGATCTCGTCGACGCCCACCTCCGAGAGCGCCGTCAGCTTCGGCAAGCACGTCTCGGGCGTGCCGAACAGGCCGTGCGTCTCGAAGTAACGCTCGAAGGCGTGCTCCAACAACGCCGCTTCGTCCTCGGGCGTCAGCGTGTCCGGCGTCTCCGTGGGCGCGGCTTGCCCCGGCCGCGCGAAGGCCGGAAAGTACCACTTCGCACGGCGCACGAGATCCGTGGAGGTGCGCAGATACTCGATGAACGGCTGGCGCACGAGGCGCTTGACCTGCGCGACGTCGCTGCCCACGAAGGTATGCAACATCAGCGTCACGTGGCCGCGCCCGGCGATGCCGGCCGCGGCGCGCGCGGCGCGATACGCCGCGATCTTCTCACGCAGCTCGGCCGCGCTCTGGCCCAGCATGTTGGTGAGCAGGTTCGCGCCCAGGCTGCCCGCGGCTCGGAAGGTGTCCACGCTACCGGCCGCGGTGATCCAAATCGGCGGCTCCTGCTGCACGGGGCGCGGCAGGGTTCGTATCTCGATCTCGGCGCCCAGGCCGTTCTTGACGCGCACCGCCGCTCCGCGCCAGAGCCGCTTGAGCAACTCGATTTGTTCGAACATCAGCTCGCGCCGGCGCTCGTAGTTCTCTGGACGCAGCGCGAAGTCATTGGCGTGCCAGCCGGAGGCGAAGGACAATCCGACTCGCCCTTGCGAGACGTTGTCGATCAGCGCCCAGTCTTCGGCGACGCGCACCGGATCGTGCAGCGGCAACACCACGCTGCCCGCGCGGATCTGCACGCGCTCGGTGATGGCCGCGACCATCGCCGACGTGAGCGCGGGATTCGGATACAAGCCGCCGAAGGCGTGGAAATGCCGCTCTGGCGTCCAAACGGCGGCAAAGCCGTGCTGATCCGCGAAGCGCGCGCCATCGAGCAACAAGCGATACAAGCCGCGCCCAGGCTGGGATTTCGCTCCCGCCTCTGACGCGAAATAGAACAGGCTGATTTGCATGCCGCGCCGCGGTCCGCGCTGGCGCTCGAGGTGCGCCTTGTCGCCCTCCTCCTGCACGATGACCTTGAAGCCTCGCGTCAACGTCCAGAGCAGCTCCAGCACGGAGATATCGAAGGAGATGGACGTCACCGCCAGCCAGACCCCCGGCTCGCTGCCAATGCGCGCGTCCATGCCCGCGAAGAAGTTGAGCACGTTGCCGTGCTCGATCATCACGCCCTTGGGTCTGCCAGTGGAGCCTGACGTGAAGATCACGTACGCCAGCGCGTGCGGATCCGCGGCTAGCGCGGGGGCGCTCTCATCGCGCTCCGAACGCGACAAAAATTCGTCCAAGGCCAAGGTCTCCCCGGCGTGACTGGGCAGCTCCGGCGCCCGGCGCGCCGTGCTCAGCACGACCTTGGCGCGAGCGTCTTCCAGCATCATCGCGAGCCGCTCTCTGGGGTACGCCGGATCGAGCGCCACGTAAGCGCCGCCGGCCTTCAAGATGCCGAGCAAAGCGACGACCAAATCCAAGGAGCGATCGATGTGCACGCCGACGAGCACATCGCGGCCCACACCGCGACGGATCAGCTCGTTGGCGAGCGAGTTGGCGCGCCGATCCAGCTCCTGATAGCTCAGGCTCTGGTCGCGGAACTGCAGGGCCGGCGCGTGCGGAGCGCGGCTCACCTGCCGCGCGAAGGCTTGCTGGATGCTCTGCGCGTCGCCGAGCGAGACCGTCTCACCGCGCAGGCGCGCGAGCCGCTCGAGCTCGGCCGCGGGCACGCGCGAGAGCTCGGCGAGCGGGCGATCGACGCCGGCCGCGAACGCCTCCAGCGTGCAGCTCAGCCGCGCCAGCATGGCCGCCGCACGCGCTGCGCTGACGCGCTCCAGGTCGAAGGACAACAGCAGCTCGAGCTCGGCCTCCGCGTATCCGAAGAGGGTCAGCGGAAAGTTGGTCTGCTCGATGAACTCGATGTCAGCGTTCGCTAGCAGGCCCTCGCGCTCGCGCAGCAACGCCCCCACGCGGCGCTCGTTGAACACGATGACGCTGTCGAACAAGGCCGCTGCGCTCTTCTGCTGCGCGGCCCTGGCCACGTCCGCCAGCGGCGTGTGCTCGAACTCTCGCAGCGCGCGGTAGTCCGCGCGCACGCCGGCGATGAAGTCCGCGGCGACTCGCTCGGCGGCGCAGTGGACGCGCAGCGGCAGCGTGTTGATGAACAGGCCCACCATCTCGCGCGCTTCCAGCAAGCCGCTGCCGCGACAACCGCGCACGACACCGAACACTACGTCGTCAGTAGCGGAGAAGTCGGCGACGACGAGCGCCCAGGCAGACTGCAGCAGGTTGTTCAGCGAAAAGCCGCGCTCGGCGGCGAGCGCGCGCAGCCGCTCGCTGAGCTCGCGGGAGAGGCGCGCGCCTTCCTGGCCATGAATCTGACGGCGCGGGGCGGCGCCGCGGGCGGGGCGCGGCTCCAAGAGCTCGTTGTTGGCGCTGAAGCCGCGCAGCTGCTCGGCGAAGAAGCGCTGTGCGGCCTCACGCTGGCGCGCGAGCTCGCCCTGCAACCACGCGCTGTGCTCAGCGTAAGGTCGGCTCGCAGGCAGCGCCGGGCTTCGGCCCTCACGCAGCGCGGCGTAGGCGGTGAACCACTCCGCGACGACCTTGCTGAAGCTCCCGCCGTCGAGCAGAATGTGCGGAAACGTCCACACCAGCCGCGTGTCGCCGTCGTCGAGCCGCAGCAAGGCGATGCGGAACAGCGGCGCGCGCGAGAGCTCGATGCCGGCGCGGCGATCCTCGAGCAACCAAGCATCGAACGCCGCTTCACGCTCGCTCGGCGCGAGGTGCTCGAAGGAGCGCTGCGCTACGCTGACATCGACGCGCGAGAGCACGACCTGCTCGGGCTGCGCGAGACCTTCCCAACGAAAGCACGAGCGCAGCGCGGGGTGCGCCTCGGTCAGCGCTTGGAACGCGCGCGCGAGCAACCCTGCGTCCAGCTGCGCCGCCACGCCCGGCGCGAAGCGCACGAGCATTTGCTCGACATCGACGCCGCTATGCGGGGACTGCACGAAGTGCAGCAACATCCCCTGCTGAATGGGAGTCAGAGCGTGGCTCGTCTCGACGCGGCTTTCGGACATTGCTTTCGACAATACCAGATGCCACTCAGCCAAAGTCGTCGCCCGCGCTGCGCACCCGGCGCCGTGCGCGAACGCGATCCAGTACGCCACAGTGTGCCAATCATGGACAAATCAACGACGGATTCGACGAGCTCGGAGCTCAGCGCAGCATGGGGTCCGCGCGCTAGCAGAAAACTGACATAAGGCTGTCACAAAGGGTCGCCATATTCGCGTTCACCCCAGGTTTTTCAAGGAGTTCCCGATGACCGACAACGTCCCGCCGCTGCCCTCTGTCGCCGCCACCTCCCGCCGCTTGACCGGCAACTGCCACTGCGGAGCCGTCGAGTTCGAGGTCGAGCTGGGGCAAGACTTCCAAGGCAACCGTTGTAACTGCAGCATCTGCACGAAGCTCGGCCTGACTGGCACCATCGTTAAACCCGAGAGCTTCAGGCTCGTACACGGCCAGGACCAACTCGCCAGCTACGAGTGGGGAGCTCGCATTTCCAAGCGCTACTTCTGCAAGCACTGCGGCGTGCACTGCTATGGCAAAGGCTTCCTCGAATACGTCGGCGGCGACTTCGTCTCCGTGAACGTCAACGCGCTGGAGGGCATCGACGTGAACGAGCTCCCGCTCGTGCATTGGGATGGTCGCCATGACAACTGGTTCGCCGGCGCGCGGCCCACGCCCTGGCCGATTCATCCGCCCGCCGCGTGAGCCGCGCTTCAGCGCACGTCCTCGAGCTCGTCGAGGACGTCGGCGCGCACGATGCGGTCGAGCCGAAACGGACGGCGCTCACCGCTCTCGAGGTCGAGCCCGTTGATGCGCGTCTCGTGACGGTCCATGTGCACCGACTCGATGCGGATCTTGCGAGTGCTCTCGATGGAGTTGCCGCCCACGTAGACGATCTTCAGCGGCTGCTGCTCGAACCAGGCTCGCTCCACGGCCGCGCGCACGCCCTTCTTGCTCGGCAACGCCGGCACACCGGAGAACGAGAGCTCGCGCATGCGCGCGAGCAGATCGCGCTGCGCGGAGGCTGACAACGCGGCGCGCACCTTGTCGAGCCCGGACTGCAGCGTCTCGTTGAAGGGCAAGAGCCGCATCTCGATCGCGTAGCGCCCCAACGCCAGGATCAGCGCCGCCTCACGCGCCGTGAAGTTGACCGGCGGCAAGCTGTAGCTGCGGTCCAGCGCGTAGCCGCCGCCGCGCCCGCGCTCGGCCGACAGCGGCAACGCCGCGCTGCGCAACGCGTCGAGGTCGCGGTAAATCGTGCGCACGGTCACCTCGAAGCGCTCCGCGAGCGCCTCCGCGGTGACGCCGGTCCTTCGCCCGCGCAGATACTCCGCCAGTGCGAACAACCGTTCCGTGCGCTGCATCGTCGCGCATGGGAGCCGAGCCAGGGCCGTTCTTCAAGCCGCGAACCAGCAAGGCAAGCCTTGGCCCCGCGGCCGGCGCTGCTCTCGAGCTGTCGCCACGCGCGGCGATACCCAGCGAGCCGCCGAACGCGGCGCCACCAGAGCGCGGTAGCCTAGCCACCGTGCCCGACGCTGGGACTCGCCGTCACAATACACGCGTGCAGCGCCACGCCAGACGTTCCCTCGCCTCGCTCGTGGCGCTCGGCGTGCTGACCGCGTGCACACAGCCGAGGGTGGTCGAGCTGTCGCTGGGCACCTGGTGGCAGTCGGACTCGGAGCGCTTCGCGTTCAAAGAGCTGCGCGACAGCTTCACGGCGACGCACCCGAACGTCAGCTTCGACTCCAAGACGGACACCAACGTTCGCACGCGCAACTACGTGGCGCAGGGCCTCGTGCACGGCGCGCCGCCGGACACCTTTCAAGCCAACTTCGGGAGGGATCTGTTGCGTTGGGTGAACCCGACGTTCGACGCGCCGGAGCTCGACCCAGCCGAGCGCGAGCCCGGCTCACTGCTCGAAGACGTGTCCGATCTAGTGCCGCCCGGCGTCGTTCCCGACGAGCTGCGCGATAACTTGATGTTCGCGGGGCGCGTGTACGGCGTGCCCATCGATATTCACCGCGTCAACATGCTCTACTGCAACCAGAGCCGAGTCACGCCGGACGCGCTCACCATCGAGCGGCTGTGTCCCGAGCCAGGGAGCGACGACGAGCCCGAAGTGAATGTGCCGGAGCGCATTCGCTGCGATCAAGACGCGGCGAACGGCGGCAACGCGGACTGCTCCACGCTGGCGAGCGGCGATCCGGCGGCGCCCATCCTCGCGATCGGCTCGTGCCAGCCGTGGATCGTGCAGAACCTCGCGTTCGAAGCGCTGCTGCCGGCGCTGCTCGGCGCCGACGACTACAACGCGCTCTTCCGTCCCGGCCCGGAGCTCGCGACGATCACGGGCCTTGCCAGCTTCGAAGCGCGCTTCAAGGACAAGCTGAAGCGCGTGCTGCATTGCGTGCGGCACCTGAAGCGCCACGTGCGCATCTGCGAGACGCAGAATTGGTGGCACGCGGCCGCAGCCGTGATGCACGGCAAAGCCGACTTCACGCTGGCCGGGGACTGGGCGCAGGGCGAGTTCAGGGACGCTCCCGACGTGGCCGCGCTGGCGATGCCGCAGGATCTCTTCCTGTTCACGTCGGATGTCTTTCCGCTGCCCAAGCACGCGGCCCACCCCGAGGAGGCGCGCGACCTGCTGTCCATGATCATGTCCGCCGACCTGCAGCGCCGCTTCAGCCAGTGGAAGGGCTCCATCCCGGCGCTGAGCAACGTGGTGGCGGACAGCAGCCGCGCCAAGCTCACCGATTTTGCGCCCGAGCGTCGCTTGACGGCGACCTCCGGCTTGATTTCAATCGACTACCCCGCGGAAGTATCGCTGCGCTTGACCGACTTATTGCTCCGCAGTCAAGAAGACGACGAACGCGAGGACGACGACGCCGTGCGCGCGATCGCCACCGGTTTCGGCGTGTTGCAGAAGTGGCAACGGCAGCTCAGAGGGCAATGAGCGCGCTGAGCTTGCCCCGTCGCACGCTGCAGCGCGGCTATCGAGCGCTGCTCGCCGTCGCCGTCGCCCTGAGCGGCTGCTCGTTGCTGGTCGACACTGATTCCATCGCCGAGACGGCGTGTCGCCCCGGAACGCGTTTGTGCGGCGACGTGTGCGCGGAGCTGGACGATCCCGGCTACGGCTGCGGAGACATCGAGTGCAACCCCTGCGGTTACCAGGGCAACGCCGCCCCCACGAAATTCGAATGCGTTCCCAAGCGCAGCGGCCAAGCCGGCTTCGAGTGCAGCGCTGTGGGTTGCTTGCAAGGCTTCACGAGCCCGGGCTGCGGTGAGAACTTGAACACCATGGCGAACGCCTGCGGCCCGACGCGCGCGCAATGCGCCGCCGATGAAATCTGCTTCGCCGGTGTGTGCAGCAAGTAGCTCGACGTCGTCAGGCTTTGGAGTTTTTGCGGAGAGGGAGGGATTCGAACCCTCGGTACGGTTGCCCGTACACATGATTTCCAGTCATGCACCTTCGGCCACTCGGTCACCTCTCCGGAGAGCGCGCGTCGAGAAACTCGAGGCAGCGCCCCCACGTGTCGTTCAGCAGTTGCCTCCCCTCACCGGGCTCAGCAGCGCCGCGACGCGTGGCGGAGAGAGTGGGATTCGAACCCACGGTACCCGTAAGGGCACACCTGATTTCGAATCAGGCACCTTCGGCCGCTCGGTCATCTCTCCGCGGCGGAATGTGGCAGGGGAGCGCCGCTCTGTCAACGCCGGAGCGCTCAAGATTTCGCGCTGGAATGACGGCGGTTTGTGGGGAAATTTCCGCTTTTTGCGCGCGAGCGTCAGCCGAACAACCGGTTGATGAAGGGGCCCCGGGTGCTCAGGCGGCTCGTTCCAACCAGCCACGCAGCATCCGGTAGTCGACCGCACCCGCCTGCTGCAACACCTTCTTACCTTGCGAGAACACCGCGAAGTTCGGGATGCCGCGCACCTCGAAGCGCGCCGCGAGCTCGGGGTGCCGATCGGTATCGACCTTCAGCACGATGGCGCGACCGGAGAGCTCCGCGGCGACGCGCTTCACGGCGGGCGCGACCATCCGGCACGGTCCACACCACGCGGCCCAGAAATCCACCAGCACGGGTACCCGCGCTCGTGCGGTAATGTCGTCGAACTCCGCAGCGCCCACCTCGAGCGGCTCCGCTAAGGGCGGGAGCTCGGCCTTGCAGCGGCCGCAGCGTCCGCGATCGGCCAAATGGCGCGCGGGGACGCGATTGTCACTGCCGCAGGCGGCGCAGGTTCGTACCATTGAGGCAAAGTGAGCATCGCGGCGCTTCCGTCAAGGCGAGGCGCGCTCGCCACGCCGACGAAAGACAGTGACGCGCCGGATCCTCCCGGGCAAGAATGTGCTGCGCTGCGATGAGCTGGTTTTTCGGCCCGGACCACGTGCTGCCGCTCGGCGTCGTCATCATCGTCGCGGCGGCGCTGTTTCGGCTCTCGCCGCGCGCGCCGCGCAAGCGCCTGCGCAGCAGCGTGTTCCTCTACGTTGCTTATCTGTTGCTGCTGCTGAGCGGCTTTTTGGGGCGCAGCAGCGGCTTCAACCAGCTCGGAGACGCCCTCACCGCCGCCGGCAAGCTCGCCGAGCTGTTCCTGATCATCAACTTGAGCGCGCTGGTGGCGTTCGACTGGCTGCTGCCGCTGATCCGCGTGCGGCTCAGTGACATCTTGCACGATCTCGCGCTGGGCGCCGCGTACCTCGTGGCCATGGTGTGGTCGATGCACTTGTGGGGCGTCAACTTGGCCGGCATCGTGGCCACCAGCGCCGTGGCCACGGCCGTGATCGGCCTCTCGCTGCAATCGACGCTGGGCAATGTGATCGGCGGGCTGGCATTACAGCTCGACGACTCCGTGCGTGAGGGGGATTGGATCGAGCTCGAGAGCAAGGTGCAAGGTCAAGTAAGAAAGGTGCGCTGGCGCCACACGGTGCTCGAGACGCGCGACTTCGACACCCTGATCGTCCCGAACAATCAGCTGCTGACGCAGACCATCAAGATCCTCGGCAAGCGCGAGGGCTGGCCGGTGCAGCACCGCATGTGGGTCTACTTCAACGTCGATCATCGCTTCGCCCCCGGCGACGTGATCTCGCTGGTGGACGAGGCGCTGCAAGCCGCGCCGATCCCGAACGTGGCCAAGGATCCGCGGCCGCACACCATCTGCTTCGACCTCGCGCGCGAGAACCGGGACAGCTACTGCTACTACGCTGTGCGCTATTTCCTGCGCGACATCGCGCGTAATGATGTGACCAGCTCGCTCGTGCGCGAGCGCATCTACGCCGCGCTGCGCCGCGCGGAGGTGCCGCTCGCGCTGCCCGCGGCGACGTTGTTCCTGTCGCCGGACGACGGCAAGAGCGAGCGCAAGGTCCAGAAGGTCCAGAACGAGATCCGCGCGGCGCTGCGCCACGTCGAGATCTTCTCCCGCCTCGCCGACGAAGAGCTCGCGCAGCTGGCGGAGACCGCGCGCTTCACGCCCTTCGCCGCCGGCGAGATCATCACCCGTCAGGGTGCGCAGGCCAACTGGCTCTACATCTTGGTCAAAGGCGTGGTGGAGGTGCGTGTGTCCACCGACGGCGCCGAGCGCCCGGTCGCTCAGCTGAGCGCGCCCAGCTTCTTCGGCGAGATGGCGCTGATGACCGGCGCGCCGCGCGAAGCCACGGTGGTCGCGCTGACCGACGCGCGCTGTTTGCGCATCGAGCGCGAAGATTTCGGCGAGGTCATCGCGCGCCGCCCGGAGCTGGCTCAGCAGATCTCGGTGGTGCTCGCGCAGCGCCGCGTCGAGCTCGAGGCCGTGCGCGACAACCTGGACGCGGAGACCAAGCGGCGGCGCGCGGAGTCGGAAGGCAACCGTATCCTGGCGTCCATCCGCGAGTTCTTCGGGCTACACGACTGAGCTCGCGCGCAGCCGCCGGCCGAGCTCAGCGCCGACCGCCTCGGCCTCGGCGCTGGACGCGGGCCAAGGCGCGCGCAGCTCGTCGCGCCGCGCGCGCGTGCCGTCTGGCTCCGCCAAGAAGCCGGCCAAGCGGAGCTCAGCGCCGTCGCGCTGTGCGTAAGCGGCGACCGGAAATTGGCAGCTGCCCTCCACCGCGCGCATCACGCCGCGCTCGGCGAACGCTGCGATGGTGGTGTCCGCGTGCGCGAGCGGGGCGAGCAGCGCGGCGACGCGCTCGTCGCCGCTGCGCTGCTCGACGCCCAGCGTTCCCTGGCCGACCGCGGGCAGCAGCACGTCCGGCGCGATGGTCTCCGTGACTTGCTCGGCCAGCCCCAGGCGCACGAGCCCGGCGCGGGCCAGGAGGATGGCGTCCACCTCGCCTTCGCGACATTTCCTGAGCCGGGTGTCCACGTTGCCGCGCAGCATGACGAGCTTCAGATCCGGACGAAACGCGAGCACCTGCACGCGCCGGCGCAACGAAGAAGTGCCGAGCACGCTGCCCGCCGGCAGCTCGGCGAGCCCCGCACCGCTGCGCGATACCAATACGTCGCGCGGATCTTCGCGCGACGGCATGCAGCCGATCACGAGACCGGGCGGCAGCTCCGGCGGCACGTCCTTCAGCGAGTGCACGGCGAGATCGGCGCGCCCGTCGAGCAGCGCCTCTTCGATCTCCTTCACGAACAGGCCCTTGCCGCCGATCTCGTTGAGCAGCCGATCCTGCACGCGATCGCCGGTGGTGGTGACCTCCAGCAGCGCGACGCGCAGGCCGGGGTGCTGCGCCTGCAACGCGCGCGCGAAGGCCCGCGACTGCGCCAGCGCCAGCGCGCTCTTGCGCGTCGCCAAGACTATCTGGTTCCGATCCATGTTCTGCTCTCGTTGCCGCGCTCTTCGGCGCCGGAGGTTTGCTTCGAGCTCGCTTGTTCGCCCTGCGCGGGCACGGGCGCTTCACTGGCGTGCACGTCGGAGACGGACTCGAGCGCAGGCAGCGAGTCCTGAGGCAGGCCGCGCTCCAGATCGAAGAGCTCGCTGAGCGCCAGCGCGATGTCCTCGAAAGAGAAGCCGGAGCCCTCGCGGTTCAGCGCGGCTTGACGCAACCGCACGCTGGGCGCGTGCAACAGCCGGTTCTCCATGGCCTCCAACATCTTGTCGAGCGCCTCACGCTCGGCCGGACCGAGGTGCTTCAGCCGTCCGCGCAAGCTGCGCGAGAGCTCGATGGCCAGCACCTGCCGCACGTGCTCGCGCAGCTTGACGATGGTGGGCGTGGCTTGCTCCGCGTCGGCCCAGCGCTCGTAGCCGCGCGTCTCTTCCTCGACGATGTTCTCCGCGAGCTCGGCCTCCCTGCCGCGCGCTGACAACGCTTGACCCACGAGCTGCGAGAAATCATCGATGTTGTAGAGGAACACGCCGTCCACGTGGTTGACGCGCGGCTCGACGTCGCGCGGCACGGCCAGGTCGATGAAGGTTTGCTCGCGGCCGCGGCGGCTCTTGCGCGCGGCGAGCGCCATCTCGTAGTCGATCACGAAGGTCGGCGCGGAGGTGCTGGTGATCACCACGTCGGCCTCGACCAACGTGGCGCGCAGGTCCGGCCACAGCCGCGGCTGGCCGTCCACTTCGCGCGCGAGCTGCTCCACGCGCTCCTTGCTGCGGCCCAGCACGAGGATGCGCGCGCCGCTCGCGCGCAGCAGCCGCGCGACCGTCTCGGCCATTTCGCCCGAGCCCACGAGCAACACGCAACGTCCAGTCAGCTCACCGAAGATCTGGCGCGTGAGATCCACCGCCACGCTGGGGACCGAGACCTGGCCGGAGCCGATCGCCGTTTGGCTCCTGACGCGCTTGGCGGCGCGCAGCGCGCGCGGCACCGAGCGATGCAAAATCGAGCGCACGGTGCCGCTCTCGCGCGCCAGATCGAAGGCGTCCTTGACCTGCCCCAAGATCTGCGGCTCACCGAGCACGAGCGAGTCCAGCGATGAAGCGACGCGGAACAGGTGGCGCACGGCGTCGCCGCCCAGGCGCCGATAAAGATGCGCGGAGATGCCGGGCACCTCGCGCTCGAGCGCGCGCACGCAACAGTCCGCCACCGGCCCGAGCTCGCTGCTCACCCCGCGCCCGGCGGCCACCAGCTCGAAGCGATTGCAAGTAGAGATGACCATCGCCTCACCCACGACTGAGTCGCTCGTCAGCTGTCGGATGAAGGACCCGATGCGCGCCTTGTCGAGGGCGATGCGCTCGCGCACCTCGATGGCCGCCGTCTTGTGCGAGAGACCAACCACGACGATCACGCTCAGGTCTCCCGAAAGACGTAGACGAGCAGGACCAGCAGCACGCCGGCGACGCCGGCCAGCGTCCCCCAAGCGGCGCGCCGGCCGCTCCAGCCGCCGATGCGGCGCAGCAGCAAGACCAGCGCGAGCAGCAGCCAGCTCGCGTAGCCGAGGATCGAGCGCAACACGGCCGCGCCGTGCCCTTGGCTCAAATGCCCGACGAACATGGAACCCGTGACGACGCCGAAGGTGAGCAACGGAAAGCCGGCCAGCAGCAGGCGGTGCGAGACGCGGTCGAGCGCGGCGAGCGGCGGTAAGCGCGAGCCCAGGCCCAGGCGCTTCTGCTTCAAGCGACGCTCTTCGACGACGTAGAAGGCG
Source organism: uncultured Sorangium sp. (assembly GCA_966250485.1). Lineage (GTDB taxonomy): Bacteria > Myxococcota_A > Polyangia > Polyangiales > Polyangiaceae > PMG-095. The sequence continues at coordinate 348,326 of CBINHN010000001.1, forward strand.
CCCGAGGCGCCGGCGAGCAGGAACAACCCCATGCCCAGCACGTTGGCCGTGATGTGCAACATCAAGAAGGAGCGCGGCACGTCGAGCGAGGTGGCGCTGTCGAGCGAGATGAACTGCGCGGCGAGCAGGAACGTGAGCGCGAGCGGCGCGATCAGCACGCCCAGCGCGTCGAGCTGAAAGCGGCGGCCCAGCGCGAGGAACGCCAGCACGGCGATCAGCGCGGTGAAGCTCAGCGCAAAATGCACCGAGTCCACCGGACAGATGCGCGAGAGCAGGCTCGCGCTCACCACGTGGCCGGCATGGAACAGCGCCGCCACCGCCAGCAGCCGTGAGCCGAGGTGCCGCTTCTCGGCGGGCACGCGCCAGAGATCCAGGAAGAACAGGGTCGCCGCGGCCGCGTAGGCGACGACTCCGAAGTAGAAGGCGATGGTCGCGATGGTCTGCATACGACTCGGGGTGCGCGCCGGTGCGGTTTTTCACCATCGCGCCGGTCCGCTGGAGCCTAGCCCCGGCGCTGCGCCTTGACCAGGAAGAGCGCCCTGGCCAGCGCTTCCGTCAGCGTCCCTGAACCGCGACCGCGCGATCCCCCGGTACGACCTCACGGCGTGCTTGTACGACCAGCGCGACCGAGCTGAAGCGCTCGGCGCGCAGCACCCTCAGCTCCGCGACGGCCTCCTCCGGGAAGTCCTTGGTCTCGCCGTGCAGCGGGGTGGTCTCGAGATCGACTCGCTCCGGCGAATCCATGCGCACGCGCTCGCGCGTCATGCGCGTGTTGGTGGTCAGGCTGTTGCGCCAGCTGTCGCCCCGGCGCAAGACGAGCAAGTTGTTGCCGGGAGCGAGCCCGTCGTCGCTGCCGCGATCGATGAACACCACCTGGTTCTGTCCGAAGTAGACGTGCGGGTACAGGCTCGTCAGCACGCGCGCTTCGACCGTCTTCGCGTTGGGCTTCGACGCGACGACGTCGAACTTGCGCCCGACGGGGCCCACCTTCGCGCCGCGCTCGATGACGTCCACCGACTCCGTGACGAGCGCGCGCGCGATGTGCGTCTTGCTGTCCCAGCGATCGATCTTGACCGTGCCGTTCACGGCCACGATCTCACCAGGCGGCTTGCGCGCGCCGGGCACGTTCTCCGGCTGGCGCACCTGACGGAAGACCGTGAGCTCTTGGCCGACCTGGAGCTCGACGCCGGGCCGCATCACCAGATACACGTGGTTGCCCTGCGACAGCAGCATCTGCTCTTCCACGGCGCCTACGAGCTCGCCCCAAATATCGCGCTTAGGGTCGCCGATGAAGCCTTGGTCGCGCAAGAACACCGTATCGCGCGGCACGCGCGGACGCCGGTTGGCGAAGCCGGAGCGGTCGCCGTTCAGACGCTGCGTGCGCGGCCGCCCACTCGCGCTGATCTCGTTCGGGTTGCGCAGCCGCACTTGATCTCCGGGATAAATCCAGTGCGGGTTTTGGATCTGCGGGTTGTAGCTCCACACCGTGGGCCACTCCCAAGGGTTATGGAAGTAGCCGTCGCACAGATCCCACAGCGTATCGCCCTTCTTCACGACGTGGACGTCGGGGACGCTCGTCACGTGTTCGACGCCGAGCAGGCCGGTCGCGCCCTTGCTGCCGTACACGACCTCGTTCTTGCTGGGCGCCGCGAAGTCGAAATTGTCCGACTGATCGCCGTTGATCGGGCGAGAGCTCGAGGGCAAGCCCGCGTTGATGTCCGTACCCGGCGAGGGAACACCGAACGGCACGTAGCGCACGCTGGTCTCCGTGCTGGTCGCGGCGGCAGCCGGCGCGCTGGGCGGCGGCGAAGCGCCGGAGTCCGGATCGGGCCCCGGCGCTTGAGCGCGCGCGACGCCGCTCCATAGCGCGAACACGAGCGCGGCGGCTCGGCCACTCCTCATTTGGAGTCCTCCGCGCTCGGCCGCACCGATTGCGCGCCGCCGCGGCTCTCCTCGCGTGAGTCGCCCTTGCCGCGCACGCGAATCACCGGGCGCGACCCCGGCGCGTCGACGCGCTCATCGGGCAACAGCTCGGGCGAGTCGACGCCGGTGCCAGCGACCTGCGCGTCGCCCGGCATCAGCTTCACGACCTTCAGCGGCGGACGCGTGATTTTGTTCTCGCTGGCGCTGGGCGCAGCCGGAGTCACACCTTTGCCCTCGAGCGCGTCGACTCGTTCAGCGAGACGGTCGTTTTCCGTCTGTAAGCGGGCGATGTCGTCTCGCAGCCCGGCGAGGCGCCTATCGACCGCTTGTCGGTCGCTGGCGCAGCCGAGCAGCGGCAGCAGCAACGAAATGGCACACAACGCGGCGACCCGCATTACGCCAATTTAGGTGCGAGCCGCCGGCTTGGCCAAGATCCGGCAGAGCGCCGGTCTGGGAAATTCGAAATGCCGCCGGCCTGGACGGCCCGAAAGAGGGCGGTTACTCTCTGGCAGTGCGCCAGCGCCGCTCTCGCCGCCCCAAGAAGCGCGTCGATCTCCGGAAGACTCTGTTCGTTCTTCCCAACCTGATCACGCTGGGCAGCGTTTTCTGCGGTTTCAACGCGATCCGCCTGGTCGCACGCGACAATCCCAGCGAAAACGACGTCTATCGCGCCGCCGTGCTGCTGATTTTCGCCATGTTGTTCGATTTGATGGACGGTCGCGTGGCGCGCATGACCAAGACGCAGAGCGCCTTCGGCCTGCAGCTGGACTCGCTGGCGGACGTGATCTCCTTCGGCGTGGCCCCGGCGCTGCTGGTGTACAAATGGGTGCTCTACCGTGAGCCCGTGCCTGGGATTCTGACGGCCTTTCTGTTCGTCGCCTGCGCCGCGGTGCGGCTGGCGCGCTTCAACGTCATCTCTTCCTCGACGACGGGAGCGCCCATCAAGCCGGGACGACACATCATCGGGTTACCCACGCCGCCAGCCTCGGGCATCCTGATTTCGCTGATCGTGGCCAATCACGGCGTGGGCGGGGCTTTGGGCGCCGAGCGCTACACGGCCATCTTGTTCGCGGTCACCATCGGCCTCGGCCTGTTGATGGTGTCCAGTGTGCGCTTTCGCTCTTTCAAAGATTTGCAGCTGAACACCGGAACAGTCCTGCTCGTGCTGTTTGTCATCGGCTCCAGCGCGTTCGTCTGGCAGCGCTTCCGCCAGGAGTTCGTGCTGGTGTGGCTGCTCTCGTTTTACATCTTCATCGGCTTCGTGGAGTCGCTGCGCCTGATCGCCCTACGAGTGATGCGCGGCGCGGGTCCCGCGCGAGACTCGTTGCCGCCCGCGCAGCCGGGCTGAGCCGCCCGCGCATGGCTCGCACCCACCTGTTTCGGCAGCTGAAACGGGCGTTGGCCCCCTACCTGCGTGAGAGCGCGCGGCGCGCCGCGGCGCCGCCGAACACCACGCGCGCCAGCCGGCGGCAGCTGCTGAGCGGCGGAGCGGCGCTGGCAGCGCTGGGCTGCGGACCGGAGGACAACATCGCGCCGCCGAGCCAGAAGCCGCGCCCGCACCGCATCGTCGTCGTCGGAGCTGGGCTCTCGGGGCTGCACTGCGCCTATCGGCTCGCCAAGGCCATCGCTGACGCGCCGACGCCGATCAGCCTCGCCGTCTACGAAGCGAACGCGCGCGTGGGCGGGCGCATTTACACCGAGCGCAGCGCGTTCGGCAGCGGCGAGGTCGCCTGCGAGCTCGGCGCCGAGTTCATCGACGCTGGCCACGACGTGATGCGCGCGCTGGCCAGAGAGTTCATGGTGCCGCTCACCCGGCGCAGCGACCTGGTGCAGGGCACGCCGGAGAACCTGTTCTACCTGCTCGGCGAGAAGCGCGCGCCCGAGCTCATCGCGGCGCAGTACGAAGCTGCCGCCGACGTGCTCGGGGAGGCCATCGCGGAGATGAAGCACGACGCCGGCGCCCTACAGCTCCTCGACAACACCAGCCTCGCGGAGTGGCTGCGCGTCAACCTGAGCGGCGACGCTCACGCGCCGATCGCGACCTTGCTGGCCGTCGCTTGTCGCGTGGAGTTCGGTCTAGAGCCGGCGGAGCAGTCGGTGCTGAACCTGCTGCATCATCTCTCGATCGAGATGACGACGGCGTTCTCACCTTACGCCGACGCCAACCGCAGCTTCTATGCGGCAGACGGCAACGACGCGCTGTTGAAGGAGATGGAGCTCGCGCTCAAAGAGCAGGAGCAGCTCAAGCTGGACAGCCGGCTGCGAGCGGTGCGCGTCACGGACAGCGACGGAGAGCGCTCGTACACGCTCACCTTCCAGAGCGACGGCGTGGCTGCCTTCGAGGTGGTCGCCGATCGCGTCGTGTTCGCGCTGCCGTTCAGCGTGCTGCGGCAGCTCGAGCCCAACGTGCCGGTCTTCTCCGAGACGAAGTGGAGGGTGATCAAGGAGCTCGCCTACGGCAGCAGCAGCAAGCTCGTGGCGCAGTTTCCGAGCCGCTTCTGGCGCCAGCCCGCGCCCGGCGTGCAAGGAGCCGCGGGGATCATCAGTGACCTCGGCTTTCAGCAGCTGTACGAGGCCGCCTACGGCAGCACCATCCTGGTCAATACCATGGGCGGCAACCGCGCCACCCAAAGTAAAGATCAGACCGTGGCTCAGAGCATGGACCGGCTGCGCGTGGAGCTCGAGAGCATGCTCCCGAGCATCGCGGAGCAGTTCCGAGACGCCACCGCGATCCGTATGGATTGGAACGCCTCCCAGTTTTCGCGCGGCGGCCGCTCTTGTCCGCGCCCCGGACAGTGGAGCTTGCGCGAGGCGGCAGGCAAGCGCGATGGCAACCTGCATTTCTGCGGCGAGCACTGCTCGCTCGACTACCCCGGAACGATGGAGGGCGCCGCGCGCACGGGTGCGCTCGTCGCGGCCGAGATCTTGGACGACCTGCACCTGCCCTATCCGGAAAAGCTGCGCGAGCTGCTCGAGAGCGTGCCGATCGCGCAGAAGAACTACGGCAGCGAGCCCGCGCGCCCTTAGAGCGCTCAGCGGTGGTGCCGCACGTCGTCGATGCGCCGCACCGTGTCGGCGTGCTCGCGCAGCCCCCGCTGTCGCACACCGACCTTGCTGGCCCACTGGAACACGGTCGGCAGGTGCTGCCAGAACGGGCCGCGCTTGCCCATCACGCGCAGCGCGCCTTTCAATATCCCGGCCAGCGCGGGGCTCACCACCGTCTCCGCGTTGGTCATCCAGTTCGGATGCGCCACCGCGGCCTTGACCAGCACGTCGTAGAGCTCCGGCAGATCCAGCTCGGGCGACACGAACCAGGACGGGAAGAACAGCGGATCGTCCTCCGCGAACCAGCCCATGTCCTTGCAGGTGCGCTCCAGCGGAGTGCCGGCGTAGACGCGGATGCCGGTCGAGAACAACACCATGTCGCTCGCCGGCACGTGCTCTTCGCAGAAGCTCAGCGTCTCGGCCACGGTGTCGAGCGTCTCCTTGGGCGCGCCCAGCATGAAGAACCAGTAGGTCGGCATTTCGGCCTCGCGCAGCACGCGCGCCGCGCGGATCACCGCGTGCTTCTTGAAGCCTTTGTGCAGCGTCTCCAGCGTCACCTCCGAGGCGCTCTCCGGAGTGCACATCACGTTCTTGAAGCCGGCGCGCTTCATCGCGCCGATCAGCTCGTCGGTCACGGCGGCTGGGTTCAAACCCATCGTCGAGTACGCGACGGGCAGCGCGCGCGCGGCGAGCTCCTCGCACAGCGCACGCGCGTGGGAGAGCGGCAAGTTGAAGGTGGAGTCGACGAAGTCGACTTGCCGCACGCCGTGCTCGCGTACCGCCTCCTCGATCTCGTCGGCGACGTCCTTGGGCGAGCGCAGGCGATAGGCGTGACCCTCGATGTTGTTGTACACGCAATAGCTACACTTCAACGCGCAGCCGCGCTTGGTCTGCACGGGGTACGGGCCGCCGGCGGCGCTGTAGCGCGCCAGATCCACCCAGCGCCAGGGCTCGGCGCGCGGGATGCTCTGGTAGTCGTGGATCACCGCGCGGCCGCTCGCGGGCTCGCCGCGGCCGAGGCGCCCGGTGTCCAAGATCGGCAAGCGCTCACTGGTCACCTTGCCGCGCTCCAGCAAGCCGCGGATGCCGCCGAGCGGTCGCCCTGCCGCGAGCGCGTCGAGCAGCTCCACGAAGACCTGCTCGCCTTCCCCGACCAGCGCGTAGTCCGCCTCGAGGTAGTCGAAGCAGTCGCCGGGCGAGACGTTCACGGCGCTGCCGCCGATCACGATCTTGGTGTCCGGCGCCGCGGCGCGCGCGACGCGCACGATGTCGTCGCGTATGGCCTCGAGATAAAAGTGCGGTAACTCGAAATTGCAATTATCGATATTGCGCACCGAGATGGCCACTACGACCGCTGGCCGCGCTCTCAACTCTCGGCGCAGCTGGCGCGCCGGGTCGCGCACGAAGGCCAGATCCAGCACCCTCACGGCGTGACCCGCGCGCGTCGCGGCGCTCGCCACCGCGCACATGCCGAGCGGGACCGCCGGCCACGGCATGTGCTCCCGATTCGAGTTGACGACCAAGATGTCCATGCGACGCGGGCGCCAGCCTACGACCCGCGCCCAAGCCCGTAAAGCAGCCTGCGCGCGCCACGGCGAAAGCCCGCGCGGCGCACGGCGCGGGCGTTTTTGTGCGCGCCGCGCGCGCCTACTTGAACCTACGCGGTTTGCGCGAGCGGAGCTCATGGCGCGAGAATCTCAAATCGAAGCGCGCGCGGCGGTTCTGCGCCGCGCGCCCCGCGCGCCGTTCGCCCGCCGGAGAAACTTACAGACCCAACGTTTGTCGAGGGGGCGCAGGCACCCAGGCCGAAGCCCGGATGGCGCGCGCGCCGCGCGCGTGAAGCGATGTAGTCAACGCGGAGACGCACTCGGGTTATTGTGCCGATCTCGCGAATTCGTGACAGACTCAGGGGTTATATGGGCAAGAACGGCCGCGGTACGACGATCGGTGTGCTCACCCCGTACGCCGGCGGCTTCTATTACGGTGCGATTCTCGCCGCCATCCACCGCGCAGCGCGAAGCCGCGGCGCATCGATCATCGCGCTGCAAACGGCGGGTTTGGACCTGCTCTGGCCGGACGAGCCCGGCACTGAGCCGCTCGCGCTGAACAGCGCCGACGCCTGGATCGCGATCAATGAGTTCGACTCGGTGCGCTTTGCCTCGCGCGTCGTCGCCGCGGGTAAGCCGCTGGTCTATCTGAGCGAGCGCCCGGAGGGCCTGCGCTGCTGCTCGGTGCTGCCGCACAACCGCGACGGCGCGCGCGTCTCGACGCTGCATTTGATCGAGCACGGGCACCGCCGCATCGCGTTCGCCGGCTTCCTCGGCCAGTTCGATCTGCGAGAGCGCTACGAGGGCTACCTCGACGCGCACCGCGAGGCCGGCATCGAGCCCGATCCCGCGCTGTTGTTCTGGACGAACAACAACCTGGAGATGGACGGTCAGGAGCTCGGTCGCAAATTCGTCGAGGCGCGGCTGCCGTGTACCGCGCTGGTGGCCGGCACCGACAAGATCGCGCTGGGCATGATCCCGGTGTTGAAGCAGGCCGGCTACGCGGTGCCCGGCGAGCTCGCCATCGTCGGCTTCGATGACATCGAGAAGGCGCAGTACGCCGATCCACCGCTCTCCACCGTGCGGCAGCGCTTCGACCTGTTGGGCGCGGCCGCCACCGAGACGCTGCTGGCGCACCTCGATGACGGCGCGGAGCTGCCCGAGCTGGTGCGGGTGCCGACCGCGTTCGTGTGCCGCAGCTCGTGCGGCTGCGTCACCAACTTCGCGCTGTCGCTGCCGGTGGTGGATCCGCACAGCGAGCGCCCGGTCGCAGCGCTCACCGACGCGCTGCTCAGCGCCGCGGGCACCCGCAATTTACGCACCCTGCCGCTCTCCGCCTGGCCCGGCGCGCAGCGCATTGCGGAGCATCTGCGCGCGGTCGCCGAGGGCCGCACAGGGCTGCCGGTGAGCGAGCTGGCCAGCGCGTGGAGCGGCTTCCTCGAGTCCGGCCGCGACGTGGAGAGCGTGGAGAGCGTCGTCGCGATCCTGGAAGAGTTCGCCAAGGCCTGGCGCGGGCTCGGCGACGAGGCGGAGCGCGCCGCGCGCGGCGCCAAGCTCGACATCGCGCTGCGCCACCTGCGCATCGAGCTGATGCGTCACTGGCGCGTCGCCGAGCAGGTGCGCAGCCGCTACTACGACTTCGTGGCCGAGGCGAACGCCAAGATCAACGTCGCGCTCGCGGGTAAGGACTTCGCGAACGCGAAGAGCCTCTCTTGGCTGCGCTGGACGCGGCTGCGCTACGGTGCGCTCGGTCTGTGGAGCGCGGGCGGCGTGGGGCAGCAGCGGCGGCTGCGCATCATCGGCGAGTACGGCAGCGCCGGGCTGGAGCGCACGCTGCTCAACGAGTCGTACGCGCCGGCCGAGTATCCGCCGCCGCAGACCAAGCACATCGTCGAGCACTTCGGGGACGACAATTTGCTGATGATCGTGCCCATCTCCGGCCCCGAGCGAAACCGCGGGCTGCTCACTGTGATCGGCCCCGTGGAGGTCGAGCTGATCGATCACGTGGGCAGCGTGCACGACTGGGCCGCGCTGGTCGGCGCCTCACTGGAGCGCGAGGACGTGGAGGCGCAGCTTCGCCACCACGCGCTGCGCGACTCGCTGACCGGCTTGCCCAACCGCGCGCTGTTGATGGAGCGGCTAGAGCGCGTGATCGCCGCCGCCCGGCGCAGCGAAGAGCGCCGCTTCGCGGTGCTGTTCCTGGATCTCGACGACTTCAAGAACATCAACGACAGCCTGGGTCATCTGGCGGGCGATCGCCTGCTGGTGGACATCGCGCAGCGGCTGCAGTCTTGCTTGCGCGAGACGGACACCATCGCTCGCCTGGGCGGCGATGAGTTCGCGGTGCTGGTGCCCAGCGTGGTGCACGAGCGCGAGGTGCTCGACGTCGTCGCGCGCATCCATGACGCGCTGCGCGCCCCCTTCACGCTCGACGGCGACCCGGTGTTCACGTCCTGCAGCACCGGCGTGGTGTTCAACTCGCGGCACCACGAGTGCGCCGCGGATTTGCTGCGCGACGCCGACACCGCGATGTATCAGGCCAAGCTGCAGGGCCGCAACCGCTCCGCCATCTTCGACAGCGACATGCACGCGCAAGCGGTGGAGAAGCTTCGCCTCGACTCGCGGCTGCGGCAAGCGCTCGAGCGCAACGAGTTCGAGCTCCACTATCAGCCCTTGTTCTCGCTGCGCAGCAACCGACCGATCGGCGCAGAGGCGCTGATCCGCTGGAACCACCCGGAGCGCGGTTGCTTGTCGCCGGCGCGCTTCCTGGGCGTCGCCGACGAGGTAGGCCTGGCGATCCCGATCAGCAAGTGGGTGATCGAGACCGCCTGCCGCGAGGCCGCGACCTGGCAACGCGAGCGCGAAGAGCCGCTGTACGTGAACGTGAACGTCCCCGCGCAGCATTTCAAAGATCCGAATTTCGTCGACCTGATCCAGAGCACGCTGGAGCGCTTCAAGCTGCCGCCCGCCGCGCTCGGGCTGGAGCTGGTGGAGAGCAGCCTGATCGAGCACCAGCAAGCCACGATCCAGGTGCTGGCGCATCTACGCCAGCTGGGCGTCCGCACCGCGATCGACGACTTTGGCACCGGCTACTCTTCGCTCAGCTACTTGAAGCTGTTCCCGCTCAGCGTGCTGAAGCTCGACCGCGGCTTCATCCAAGGCATCCCCGATGATCCGCACGACACGGCGATCACCTCGGCCATCATCGCCATGGCGCACGGCCTGGGCCTGACCGTGGTCGCGGAAGGCGTAGAGTCCGTAGCGCAGGCGAAGTTTTTGCGAGCGCAGGGCTGCGACGCGCTGCAGGGCTTCTTGCTGAGCCGGCCGCTGCCGGCGGCGGAGTGCCGCGCGTTCCTCGCCAGCGCGGGCCGGCCCGATCTGGTCTTGCGGCAAACCGCGTAATCCAAGGTGTGCCAAGCGGCTCGCGGCGTGGCAGGCTCGCCGCCGTGTCGCTGCTAGACGTCGCTGATCTCAGCTTCGGGTACACCAACGAGGCGCTCTTCTCCAAGGTCACCTTCCGCCTGGACCCCGGTGAGCGCGCCGCGCTGGTCGCGCCGAACGGCGCCGGAAAGAGCACCCTGCTGCGCGTGCTCACCGGCGAGCTCGCGCCCGATCACGGCACGTATTTGCTCAGAAAGGGCGCGAGCGTCGGCTATTACCGGCAGAGCCACGAGACTAAGGCCGAAGGCCGCGTGCTGGACGTCTTGATGTCCGGCTTCTCCGAGCTCGTCGGCTTGCGGCACGAGCTCGCGTCCGCGCAGGAGCTCGCCGCGAGCGGCGCCAAGGCCGACCTCGATCGACTCGCGCTGGCGCTGGATCGCTACCAGCACTCGGGCGCGGATCGCCTGGAGCAGCGCGTCGAGAGCATCGCGACCCGGCTCGGCTTTCGCCCCGCCGATCTCGAGCGGGACGTGCGCACGCTCTCGGGCGGCGAGCGCGGCCGCCTGGCGCTGGGTGTCGTGCTGGCCACGGAGCCCGATTTGCTCCTGCTCGACGAGCCGACGAACCACCTGGATCTGGAGACCATCGACTGGCTCGAGAGCTATCTGTGCGAGCAGCGCGCCGGCATGCTGATCGTGTCACACGATCGCGCGTTCTTGGACTCGGTGTGCCCCAGCACCATGGAGCTTGGGCGCACGACGTTCCGCGTCTATCCCTTGCCCTACACGGCGTATCACGAGGAGCGCCAGGCGGATCTCGAGCGCGAGCGGCGCCTGGCCGAAGAGCAAGCGGCGTTCGTGGCCAAGACCGAAGATTTCATTCGCAAGAACATGGCCGGGCAGAAGACGAAGCAAGCGCAGTCCCGGCGCAAGATGCTCGAAAAGCTGGAGCGCGTGGAGCGCCCGGAAGACGTGTGGGCGCGCGCCGAGCGCGTCCGCTTCCGCTTCGCCGACGCGCCGCGCAGCGGTGACATCGTGCTCGAGGCCAAGCAGCTGGGCGCGAGCCGCGGCGGCGCGCAGCTGTTCGCGAACCTCGACTTGCTCGTTCGCCGCGGCGACCGCATCGGGATCGTAGGCCGAAACGGCTGCGGCAAATCCACGCTGTTGAAATTGCTGGCCGGGCGCGGCGGCCCCGATGACGTCGGCGCGGTGCGCCGCGGCACCAACCTCCGCGACGGCTACTTCGATCAACACCTCGGCTCGCTCGACGAAGCCAAGACCGGCGTCGATGAGGTGCGCAGCGTGCGCGGCGACCTGAACCTCGACGGCGCGCGCCAGTACCTCGCGCGCTTCCGCTTCTACGGCGACGATCCGCTGCGTCGCGTGGCCAGCTTGTCTGGCGGCGAACGGACGCGCCTCTCACTCGCGAAGCTGCTGCTCGAGCCGCGCAACGTGCTGTTCCTGGACGAGCCCACCAACCACCTCGACATTCCCGCCGCCGAGATCTTGGAGGAGGCGCTGACAGGCTTCGAGGGCACCGTGATCTTGGTGTCGCACGACCGCCGCTTCCTGGAGACCGTGACCACGCGCACCATCGCGTTTCGACCGGGCCTCGACGTCGACGTCTACGAGGGCGGCTTCAAAGACTACACGGACAGCCTGGCTCGCGCGGCGCGCGCCGCCCGCGAGCAGCAAGCGCCGCCGGCGCCGAAGCCGCGCCCCGCGCGAGCCGCGGAGCCGCAAGGCGGCAAAGCCGTGCACCACGAGCGGCGCGCCGCCGCGCGCGAGCTCGAGCGTAAGCGCAAACGCTTGCAGGAGCTCGATGCGGCGATCGCCGCGGGCGAAGTCGAAGTGGAGCGGCACCGCGATGAGCTCAAATCAGCGACGGACGGCAAATGGGAGCGGCTGCACCAGCTCGCGAAGGAGGAGCGCAGCTTGACCCAAAAGCTCGAAGCCATGACCGCCGAATGGCTGGCGCTGAGCGAGGCGCTGGAGGCGGCGGGAGGGAACGCTCCGACATGAGCTCGCCGCGAGCTTGCGCAGCGCAGCGCGCGGGCCGGCGCGAGCACGAGGCCGGCGCTCGGCGGCATGAACGTGCTATAGAGCAGAGCGTTCGCACGGAGCACATGGCTGGTCAGGTTGAGCGGATTTCGATTGCGGGGCGTTTCGCTGGCCGAACGCGGCGCGTCGGCGCGCTGCTGCTCGCCGCGGCGTTGCTCGCCGGCAGCGGCTGCCACTACAAATCCCACCAGCAGGACAAGGACGACTCGGCCACGCCGAAGGCTGCGGAGCTGCCGAAGCTGACGGTCAAGCCGGACAGCCCTAACCTGCTCTTGACCTGGATCGACGAGAAGGGAGACTTTCACGTCGTCGACAAGCCAGATGCGGTGCCGGCTGACGCGCGCAAGACCGTGCGCGTGGTCGTCACCGACAAAGAAGCCGGCACCGGCGAGCAGGTCTACGTCGCGGATTTGAGCGAGCTCGCGCCCGACGGCAGCTATCGCGTGAAGACGCTGAGCCGCGCGGCGTGGGACGAGCTCGGCGCCGCTCGCCGCAAGGCGCGCCTGGAGGCGCTGGCGCCGCTCGCTTCGGCAGCGCCGTCCGCGGCAGGCAGCGGCGGGCCGGCGCCGGGGCAAGCGAAGGCGGCGCTCGGCAGCGTCGTGGCCATCATTTACGGCGCCAGCTGGTGCAAGCCGTGCCACGACGCGGAGTCCTACCTCCGTCAGCGCGGGCTCAACGTGATCAAGAAGGACATCGAAGAGAACGAAGCTGCCGCCAGCGAGATGAAGCGCAAGCTCGACCGCGCGGGCATGGGCGGCGCGTCGATCCCGGTGATCGACATCATGGGCCGCATCTTGATCGGCTTCTCGCCCACGGCGCTCGATCGCGCCATCGAGTCCGCGCGCGGCACGAAGCTGTGAGCCGCTGCAGGGAACGCGCGCGCTGACGCGAGCGCAGCGGCTCGCGGGCGCTCAGCGCGGCCCGGCGCCGCTGCGAATCGCCGCTTCCAAGCCGGAGGTCGCGTCGAGCGTATACGGGTACGGCGGGGAAAATACGCTGCCGGCGCGCAGATCGGTCGGCGCGTCACCGCTCGTGTTCATGTACACGTTGGCGACGGACTTAATCGCGCTGGCTCCATCGGAGTAGCTCGTCGTGTTGAGCGGCGTCTTCACCCCGACGAACACGTTGCGCTCCGTGAGGATGTTGGCGCCATGCCCCACGCCGATGCAGTAGTTGTTGCCGCTGGCGGTGTACAGGTTGTTGAACACGTGGACCTGCCCGAAGCGCACCCGCGGCATGCGCTCGTGCACGTTGTCGGCCCACCAGTTGTGATGAAACGTGACGCGCAGGTGGCCCGTGTCTTCGCTGGCGTTGTCGTCGTCGTGACCGATCAAATTCGAGAACTGGTGCTCGCGCTTGCCGCTGTAGTGAAACTTCGTCCAGGAAATGGTGACGTAGTCGGCGGCGTGCGTGAGATCCAGGTTTCCGTCAGAGCCGTCGACCACCTCGTCGTGATCGAACCACAGGTGGTGCGCGGCCTTCTGCACCGAGATGGCGTCGTCACCGTCCGAGCAATCGCTCGGGCTGTCGCTGCAGTTGTTGCCCACGATCTTGAGGTTGCGCACGATGACGTTGACGCTGCCGTTCAGGGCAATGTGACCTTTCAAGGTCGCTCCCGGACAACCGATCAACGTCTTGTTCGAGCCAATCGAGATGGTGCCGGTGATGGTGCCCTGAACCTCGATGATCTGCGCAGCGCTGCCCTTCACTGCGTTTTGCAGCGCGCTGAGATCCTTGACCAGCACCTTGCCTCCACCCTCGCCGCCCACCGTGGTGGGCACGGAGTTGCCAGACACGGCAGCCCAGCCGATGAGCGGACCGGCAGCGGGCGCACAACTGTCGGCGCCCGTCGCTCCAGCGGTGCCGGCGCCGCCGTTGCCCGCGCTGCTCGCGCCCGCCGCGCCGCTCGCGCCGCCTTGCGCGGCGCCGCCGGCAGCCGCCGAGCCCGCGCCGCCCATCAGCGCGCCGCCGCTCGCTGAGCTCCCTGCGACGCCGCCAGCGCCGCCCGAAATCGCCGCGGCACCGCCCGTCGTCGTGCTGCCGCCGCTCGCCGTCCCGCCAGTAACGGCGCTGCCGCCGCTGCTGATCCCCCCGCTGCTCTGCGCCGCGCCGCCGCTCGCGCTCGCGACGCTGCCACCAGAGCTGTTCGTCAGCCCGCCAGCGCCGCCCGTCGCCGTGCTGCCGCCGCTGAGCCCGCTCGCTCCGGCGCCGAGCGCGCCGCCAGAGCCCGCGTCGTCACTCGCTGCGCCCGAGCCGCAACTCGATAGCGCGACCAACAGCGCGAGCAGCGCGGAGCGACGAAACAGGACGAGCTGAGGGTTCGGGAGCATCATCGCCGGCACTCCTTCATAATGCGCGGCGCAGGGCGATCGATCACGTCTACGCTGAAGCGGCCCCGCATTTGACGCTATCAGCGTAAGATTCCGGCGCCGGAGCTGATCGCGCTCTGCAACGCCGAGTCGGCTTTGACGGCCGAGTAGTCGTACAGCGTGGCGGGGACGAACACGCGCTCGGCCTCGTTTTGCTCGATCACCGCGTCATTGACGAGCAGATCGTCGCTCGACTTGATCCAGCCCAAATCGGGATCGTCGCCAGCGCTGGTGGAGAGCGCGAGCTCGTCATCCCCGGCCACGAAGACGTTGGACTCCGAATAGAGCTGCCCGCTCATGGTCGCGGCCCCCGCGGAGTTGCGCCACTCTTCGATCAGGTTGTTGAAGAGGTGCACCTTGCCGAAGCGCAGACGCGGCGTGTAGCTGCCGACGCGCTGCCAGTAGTTGTGATGCAGGGTGACGCGAATGTCCGCGTCGCCGACGTCCTCGCGGCTGGCGCCGATCAGCATCGCGTGATCGTGCTGAAAGAGCCGGCACCACGACACGGTGACGTCCGTCGCCGCGCGCGTGATGTCGATCAGCCCGTCGCCGTAGCTCGACAATGAGCAGTGATCGATCCACACGGCACGCGCCGCGTCGCTGAGCGCGATCCCGTCGTTGCTGCTGCCCTGCTGGTTGCCCAGAAACGTCAGGTTCTCGATGATGACGTTCGACGCTCCGCGCAGTAAGAAGCCGTAGTCGCGCACCACCACCGCTGCACCGCGTCCGTCGATGGTCTTGTGCGACCGAACCTGGATGTTCGACGCGAGCACCAGCTCGCCGGAGACGTCGAACACGATCCAGAGCGGCTCATCGCTCTCCGCGGCTTCTCGCAGCGTTCCAGCGCCTGAGTCGGCCAGGCTCGTCACGTGGTAGACGCAGGCCGCGCTGCCGCCGGTCACGGCGCGGCCGAAGCCGACGACGTCCTTCAACAGCTCGCGCAACGACGCGGGCACGGGCGGCTGGTTCTGGCAAAAGCTCGTCACCCCGCCGGCTCCGGCTGAGCCGCCCGCGCCGTCCGCGTCAGCGAGCCCTCCCAATGAAACGTCGCGCCCGCACGCGCTCAGCAGCGTGAAGAAGGCGCAGCCGAGCGGCGCAAAGAGCGGAACCACCGAGCGGCGGAGCCGAGAGCGGAGCGACGCCACGTCTCCTCAGTATCGGCTACGGCGCGTCCGAGCTCAACAGGGAACGCAAGCGCTGCGTGTACGCGCTCTTCGGATAGCGGCGCGTAAACTCGCGGGCCAAGCGCCGCGCGGCGGCGCGATCGCCAGACGCTTGCGTCGCTTCGATGCGCAAGCGCAGCGCTTCCTGCGCCAGCGCGCCGCGCGGGAACGCACGCTCATAAACGCCGACCTTCTCGAGCGCCCCGCTCGCGTGCCCGGACGCGAGCGCCTTGCTCGCCGCGTCGAGTAGCTCCAGCTCACGGCTCAGCGAGGGGTTGCTGGCGGCTCGCTTCGCGGACGCGGCGCCAGATCCCGCCGTCCCCAGCGGCACGCTCGGTAACGCTGAATCCAGCTCAGCAGGCGCGGGCTCCGCGCTGTCCGCGCTCGTCGGCGCGAGCACCGCCGCTGGCGGCGAGCCCGTGTTCAGCGCTGGTGCCTCTGGTCGGCGCGCGCTGGCTGTTTGCGCGGGGAGCGCTGGGTCCTGGTGCTTCAACAGCTGCGCACCCGCCAGCGCCGCGGCGCCGCCGCCGAGCCCGACGAGCGTCCAGCGCAGGACGCCCGCGTGCAGCTTGACGAACGACCCTACGCTCGCCTTCGCGCTCGCGCTCGTGCCCAGCGTCGCCAGAAAAAACAAGAGCGCGGCTCGCCAGCGGACCCACGGCTTGGGTCGCGCCTGGAGCGCCGCGCTCAACAACAGACGTTCGAGCTCATTGCCGTCTTCCTCGAGGAGGCGTTTGGGATCGGTCATCACTGCGAACCCTTCGCTCGCTGCCGAGCTGCGGAGTAAAGCTTCACGAGCGCTCGGAAGCGCTCGCGCGCGCGGCGCAAGCGAGACGCCGCGGTCCCGAGCGCGATCTGCTGAATCTCGGCGATCTCCGGCGTCGTGAAGCCTTCGAGCTCGTACAGCACGAAGATGTCGCGCAGCTCGGGCTCGAGCTGATCCAAAATGCGATCGAGCACCTGACGTGCTCGTTTCTGATCCGTGAGCTCGTCCACGCCCGGCAAATCGGGCGCCGCCAAGTCGACCTCCGCGCACAGCTCACGACGCGGCTCCCGCCGAATGCCGTGCGCCACGCGCAGCGCGGTACCGAACAGAAACGATCCTTCGCTGCCCGGCAGCACATCCGCTCTGCGCTCGACGAAGATCAAGAACACCTGCTGAGTGGCGTCCGCCAACCGATTGTCCGGTACGCGCGCGCTGCGCAACAGACGCCAGATTCGGTTGTAATGCTCCTGGAACAGACGCTGCAGATCGAGCACGGAAGGCGCACGCGCGCGGGGCGGCGCGATCACCGCGGCGGACGGCAGGGCCCAGCGCTCCATGGATGAATGATGAATCTCGCCGGCAGTTCGATCACAAAAACTGATAGCTGAGCTCGAGCCCTGCGCGCGGCCCGGACGCCGCAGTGCGGTAAAAGGCCGCGTCGGCCACCAGATAACGATCGCGGACCAACGGAAATATCCAACCTAGCCCCAGCTCCAGACGCAGCCTACCGAAACCCGAGGCCAAACGGGCGCCGGGTCCGATATCGACCCACGGCCGCGAAGCCGAGTCCGGGTTCGGAACCCCCGACGACCAGCTGCGCAGCAGCCCCAGATCGGCCGCAGCGCACACACGAAACAGCACGGGCTCTGCGCGTAGCCCCAGCGGGCACAGCTCCAAGTTTCCGCCGAGGTAGCGAAAGTGACCGGAACCACCCGCCGCGTCGAAGCGTGCCGGGAATCCGTATTCGAGGGACAGGCGAACGGCGGGCGCAGCGGTGCGCGCTGCAGCGGTCCATTCCAGCTCTCCCCCGGCGCGCAACGACCAAAGCGAGCTGGGCGCCATCGCGCCGAGCAGTCCGGCGCCGACATGGCCGCGCAACCGGGCGTGCAGGGGTGGCAACGGCGCCGCGCGCTCTTCCGCGGACGAAGCGGCGTCCTCGCTCGCGAGCTCCGCGCTGGGCGAGCTCGCTGGCGCGCGCCCAGAAGCGGCCTCGGGTGGCTTCGCGGTAGACGGCGGCGCATTGCCCTCGCTCGGTTCGGACGCCGAGCCGGCGTCCGCAGCGTGCGGATCCAGCGCCAGCTTGGCGACCAGCACCAGCGCGCGCACCATTTCGGCGCAGCTCGCTGCCTGCAGCGTGCGCGCGGTCTCCCCCTGCGCCGCGCGAATCACCAGACTGCCGGCGAAGCCGCTGCCACGCGCGGTGATGATGATCGCGAACTGGCGCGCGGTCTCTCCCGGCTGCGCTTCCCGAACACCGCGCGACGCCTCGCGCAGCGCGGACAAGAACTGCTCGCGCGCGGGGCAGCCGCTCGGCGCGCGATAGTCGAGCACGATCGGCTCATCGAGCGGTTCTGCAGCGGCGACCGTGCTGACGCAGCTCGCGGCAAGGAGCGCGAACGCTGCGCTCAATTTCACAGCTAGTGCGGTGCAGGGGCGAACCAAAGGACCGGCGCCCATCTTCACAGGTCCGCGGCCGCCCTGTCCATCACCTCCGCGCGGCCGAGCGCGCGCGCGGCTCGAACCACGCTCCCGCTACGACGCGCCGATGCGCGCTTGCGATTTCGCGCGCGCTCGCTCGCTGACAATGCACGCGGACACGCCTTCGTGTAGCGCGCCATCGATCAACGAAGTCACCGCCAGCTTGGCGAGCGCGCGGCGCCGTGAGCGCGGCAGCGTAGGAGCCCGCCGCGCTTCGAGAAAACGCGGCAGGACTCTCGGCCCTGGGTCGACCGCACGAGCGGAGCTTGGCTCCGTGTTGCGTGACCTGGTGTTCGCGCTCAATCAAGTCGCTGTTAGGCCTTGGTGCACCTTATTGGCAGCCCCAAACGCAATCGTTGGGCTCAGGCGAGTTGTCTACGACGCACTCGACCGCTCCGTACCTGCACGTCAATCCGTCCGTCAGGGGACGCGAGCAGCGTTGTGCATCGGCTGGTGCGGTTGCCGGACATGCAGCGGGATTTGCTGCACCGCCCTCACCGCCGAAGCCGCCTTCGCCGCCGACACCGGCAGTGCCGCCGTCGGTGCCGCCCGCTCCAGCGCCGCCTTCCGACGTAGTCCCACCGGTCGCTCCACCAAAGCCGCCTTCGCCGCTGCCACCTTCGCCGGCGACTCCGCCGCTGCCGGCGCTACCGCCTTCGTCCGTTCCGCCGGTGCCGACTCCACCCTCACCGCTAGTGCCGCCTTCGCTCGACGCGCCGCCGGTTTCAGCGCCGCCTTCGCCGCCGATGCCGCCCTCGGCGTGCGTGGTGCCGCCGGTCGCCTTGCCGCCGGTAGCCGAGCCGCCGGTGGACGTGCCGCCCGTTTCGTTGCTGCTGCCGCCAGTTTCAGTGCCACCCGTGGACGTACCGCCCGTGCCACCGCCGCCGCTGGCCTTGCCGCCCGTTTCATTACTGGTGCCGCTGGTACCGCCCGTAGAGGAACCGCCGTTCGAGGCGCCGCCGTTCGAAGTGCCACCAGTAGCACCCGTAGCCGAGCCGCCGGTGTTGGCACCGCTGCTTCCACCTTTGCCGGCGCTCCCGCCGCTTCCGGGGCCGCCGCCGTCGTCATCACCACCGCACGCAACCACGATTGAGCAGCCCAACAACGTCAAGCCGCAGAACAGAGAAATTCGATTATTCATGGGTCCTCCGCGCCGAGCCCCGCATCGGCCGGCAAGGGCCAAGTTCTAACTGTGAAATCGTCCGCGCCGCAATGAGAAGAAAGTCACAACGTCGAATCGACCCAACTTCGCTATTTCCCAGACGAGCTGTCCGGCCTTCACATCGAGCGCTAGTTAAGACCAAGCGGAACAACAAAACACGACGCCGGGCGCTAAAACTCGGGCATTGACGCATTCGGCCCGACTTCACGAGAGCCTCGCTTCAATTGGGAAGAAAAGGCGGCGCGCCGTCCCCCTACCTAATAAGGAAAGACGTCACTGGCAGGATGCGTAGGTATTTCCTGACGCGCCGTCGTTACCGAATCCGCTAATGGCAAGCGCGCAGCTTGGGCACCGCGAGCTCTGCGAGCTCGAGCGCCTGCTCGGGGAACCAAGCGCCGGCGACGGGGTCGACCATGCCGCCCCATTCCGGATCGATAGTGGAGCCAGAAACGCCGCGATTGCACGAGCCGTCCGACTCACCCGGCACCTTCACCCACAAGAAAGCGTCGGCGAGCGCGCTACCGGTGTTGGTGCTGGGGCGCTCTCCAACTCCGCGGTGTGGTGGGTTGCACCAGATCTGCGCGTCGGGATATGCGGCCGAGGGCTGCCATGGGCCTTGGCCGTTTCTGCCCGTATCCATCACGAAATGAGTGCTCGCGACGGCTGAGCCCATGAGGCCTTGCAGCTGCGTCGTGACGTTCGCGGCGTACTCGGGGCTATAGTCGACGGCGTAATCGAGCGCTGCGTTGTACTGGCTCGGGCACCAATCGAAATGTCCACGAGCCCAGTCCGGCCCAGCCGTGCCCGCCGCAATGCAGGACGACACCCACGTCCCGAACGTGAGCAGCTGGTCCGTCGGCTCGAAGTTGGAGACGTTCAAGAAGAAGCCGGCGGCATCCTGCACACCCGCTTGCACGAGGCGATAAGCGGCCTCGCCGACGCCCAACCACGCGCTGTGCGTCCCGTCGAGGTACACGGCAGCGTTCGGGGCTGCCGCGCGGATCGCGCTGATGGCGTACTTCAGCTGCGCGTAGCGCTCTGCAGCGTTCGCGTCGGGTCGCGGCACGGGCTTGCCGTCCTCGTCCAACACGACGTTGCCGGCTTCGTCGGTCAGCGAGACCTTGCACCACTCCTCGGCACCGTAAATGGTGGTGTTGTTCGGAATGATGCCGAGGCCGTCCGGCTCCAAAATGACAATTGCTTTGTGTTTTTTACCGATGCCTTTGGCAAATGCGTCGATCCACGCTTGGTAGGCGGCGGTGTCGAGCGCGCCGCCAGCGGAATATTGAGCGCAATCGCGGAACGGTAGATTGTAAGCGACCAGCACGGGCAGCGCGTGTTCACGCGCGGCCTTCTCCATCGTGCGCTGCACGGATTTTCGTACTTCCTTCGGCGTGCCGCCCACGAGCCACACGGCGCGTGGTGTATCCAGCATGGCGTTGAGCGCGGCCGCGCCGTCGCGATCGTGGGCCTTCACGAGCGCCTTCACCTGAGCCACGCCCTCTTCACGCGGCGGTGGCGCGTAGAACTTCGTGGCCCTGAGAGCCGGTCCTATAAGCTCGGACTGAGCCCGCCAAAGAGGCGCGAGCATCCCTGCGAAGTGCATCTGCGGGCGGGCGACCGGAGAGTTTTTAGGACCGGCTCTAAGCTCGCCAGTGACCGCCTGCACGTCCTCGCTGTCCACAGCACCAGCGCAGCCCGAGACCGCAGCTACGACCTGAACGAGAGCAACGCCCGCGAAGACTCGCGACTTGTTACGACCGCGCGCCTTCACGGCCCCGACCTCCGCACTTTGCTTTCCCATTTCCACTCCCTGGCTTTACTGGCGACCCAGGCGGCAGGGCACTCTGCCGACGCCGGGACAGCCGTTCGACGTCATTGGCCCAATAGCACGCCGCGCGGCGCGAACTCAACGCTTAAACACTATATCTTCAAAATGCAATTTATTGAATCGAACCCCAAAGCGAACGACATTGCACTTCGGCGGCTTCACCCAACAAATGACTAGTTGCCAGTGTTCACCTGAAGGCGGATGCTTAAAGGGCCCGCCCTATAACGTCTCACCGAGCCGGGCAAAGAGACGCGACGCGAAGTCGGGACGACGAAGGCGTGCTCAAGCACGCCGAGGAGGAGCAACGCAGGGATGCGAAGTGCATCTGCGGGCGGGCGATGGGAGAGACTATAGGACCGGCTCTTTAAGAAGCGAGCACCGCAGCCCTACCGAAGCAGGGCGAAGAGCACAGCGACGAGGCCGCCCGCCGCAAGCGGCTCGGCGCGCGCAGTGACTTAGTTTAGCCATTCGCAGGCTCGAGCGGGTCCTTCTTTCGTCGACATCATCGACGCGGGCGCCGTCGTTGACGCAGTGAGCGCCAACCGACGGCTCGTCTTGCTCAGGAGGCAAGCGTCGTCGAATCGCAGGGCCGGTCCGGCTCTGCCGCGAAGGCATCGAGAGACTCGCTGACCGTCCACTTCGTCGACTGACCTGCGCGATTGCGCCGCGCACGGCGTCCGTGAGCCGCGCGGCGACGTGGTTGGAGACGCTGCGCGTCGAGCAACATCGCCGGCACTGCTGCCGAGAAGGAGCAGACCATCGCTCAAACGATCGAAGAGCGAACATTTGCATTGACACAATTTCAGCGCACCCTTGTTGACACCGTACAGGTGCGCACCAGAGTGGCAATTGCTCAACGCACGGCGCGCGGCGCGCTTCTAACGAGCGAAAATTGCTCGCACCGTTATCCTAGGCGCCGAAGACGCGTCTGAGACCAAATAAAGACGACGCTCGAGCGCGTGTTATGGATACTCTATGTCCGCGAGCACTCTATCGAATACGGAACTACTCGCTGCCATTCCAAAGCTGGTACGAGCCGAGCGCGCCTGCGCAGCCGAGGTCATCGAACATCTGGTGGTCGTCGAGGCGCGTGGTCTCCATCTCGAGCAGGCGTGCCACTCGCTGACCTCGTTCTGCATCGAACGCCTGGGCTACAGCGAAGACGAAGCCAGCAAGCGCGCTCGCGTAGCGCGGCTCGTGCGGCGCTTTCCGCGAGCGCTCGATGAGCTTCGCTCCGGCGCAATCCATCTCAGCGGCCTCGCGCTGTTGGCGCCCTACGTGACCGAACAAAACTGCGACGAGCTCTTCACGCAAGCTCGCGGACAAGCCAAGCGCGCCATTGAACGCTTCCTCGCCGCGCGTGTTCCGAAACCGGACGTTCCAGATCGTCTCTGCCGAATCCCAGCGCAGAGCTCGCTGGCCATCGGCGTGGGCCCGGACGAGAGCTTCCGCCCCGGGGCGGAGCCGGACAAAAACTTCCGCCCCGGGGCGGAAGTTGCGACCGCTGCCAAGCCGTCGGTCAGCGAAGGGCTGCCATTGCAGCCGCTCCCAGACGCTCCGCCCGAGCGCGTCAGACCTCTGTCCGCGACGCGCTGGTGCGTACAGTTCTCGGCTGGCGCTGAATTCGCGGAAAAACTCGAGCGAGCGCGCGAGCTCTTGAGTCACGCCCACCCGCGGGGCGAGCTCGCGGCGATCCTCGAACGTGCGCTGGATGCGCTCATCGAGCGCGAAGCGAAGCGCCGGCTCGGCACAGGCAGACAGCGAGAGCGCCGCTCGCTACAGCGCGGCTCGCGACACATTCCCGTCGCTGTCGCGCGAGAAGTGTGGGAACGCGATGGGCATCGCTGCGTCTTCGTCGACGCGCAAGGTCGGCGTTGTACGGCGCGCCGCTTCTTGACCCTCGAGCATCGCCAGCCATATGCGCTGGGCGGCCCGGCGACGCCCGAGAACCTGGAGCTCCTCTGCGCCGCGCACAACGCGCATGCAGCCGTCGCCGTGTTCGGCGCTGAGCGCATCGCCACTGCACGCGCTGCCAGAACCAAGGGGCGACTTTCCGCCGCGATGAGTCAATCGGTGCGTGAGTCAAGCGGCGCCGAAGGCTCGACGCGGCGCCCGCGCGGCGAGCGCGACGAGGCGCTCGATCGTCACGACACCGCGCCCAGCGTGCGGGAGGGCTTGGAGCAGACGCTCGACCGTCAGCCGATTGCCCCGCTCGAGAGCAATAGTGCGCGCACCGAAAGGACCGTCGCGGCTGCGCGCGCCGCGGGGCTCGCTGAGCGCGCTCGGCCGCGATCGCCGGTCGACGGTGCTGCTGGCATCGAGCTCGAACGCCGCACGGCTGACGCGATGGCGGCGCCGCTTCCCACGAGCACACTCCATCACGCTCGCGATGACGCTGCTCCGCTGACCCAATGCCATGTTTACGCGCAAGTGGGACTCGCGCTGCTGAACCTCGGCTTTCGCGAGCGCGCCATTCGCCAAACCCTCCGCGCCATCGAGCGGCGAGATTGCGGCATGGATGCAGAGACCATATTGCGAGCCGCGCTCAATTTGCTCACCTCTTGAGCGCTCTCGGCCTCCTCGCGACTGGCACATCCATTCGCGGGCTGAGCTGGCAATTTTGCCGCAGTTTCGTCGGCCCCCGCGCTGCCCTAAGCTATCCGCGATGGCTGAGCATCACGGAAGTGTCCACGCCCTGTGCCGCTTGCTCGCTGAAGTCGAGCAGCTCATGAAGCAACCGAGCGTCGCGCTCGAGCTCGGTCGCCGCTGCGTGAATACGAGCATCGCGCTGATCGCCGTGCAGGGCGTGGCCGCGTACTTGGAAGGCAATGAGGTGCGCGCGATGGACGATCTGGGGACCGCCGCGGAAGAAATACGCACGCGCCGCCAACGCCGTTGATGGGTAGCGACGCTCGGGCCCGCGAAATGGCCAAGTCATGCTGCGCTGGCGAAGCCCTTGTCGCGGCAGGCGCTCGTCGCTGTGCTCCTCGCCCTACTTGCGTCGGGCTGCGGTGCTCGCTCCTCGAGCAAAGGCTCGCTGCGGTCTCGGCCAGCGCGCGACTGGGCTATCGATCCGCGGCTCCTTACGCGAGCGCCTTCTTCACTGCGTCGATCGTCAGGTCCACGTCGGCTGCGTCGTGAGCCAGGGAGATGAACGCCGCCTCGAACTGCGAGGGCGGCCAATACACACCGGAGGCGAGCAATGAGGCATGGAACGCGGCGAAGCGGCGCGTGTCGCTGGTCTTCGCGTCGTTCCAGTTGCGCACCGGACCCGCATGGAAAAACAGGGTGAGCATGGAGCCCACGCGCTGCACTACCGCTCGCGTGCCGCTGTCGCGCACGGCGCGTGAGAAGCCCTCCTCGAGCGCGGCGCCCGTGGCTTCGAGGCGCGCGTAAGCGCTGCGATCCAGGCGCTCCAGCGTGGCGAGGCCAGCGCTGACGGCCAGCGGATTTCCGCTCAGCGTCCCCGCTTGGTACACGGGGCCGAGCGGCGCGACGAGGCTCATCACGTCCTTGCGGCCGCCGTACGCGGCGAGCGGCATGCCGCCGCCGACGACCTTGCCGAGACACGTCAGATCAGGCCGCAACCCGTAACGCTCTTGAGCGCCGCCGAGCGCGACGCGCGAGCCGGTCATGACCTCGTCCAAGATGCTGAGCGCGTCGTGCTCGCGGCACAGCTCGATGATCGCCTCCAAGAAGCCGGGCTCCGGCGGCACGCAGCCCATGTTGCCCGCGACGGGCTCTACGATGACGCACGCGATGTCGCGACCGCGCGCGGCGAATAGCTGCTTTAGCGCGCCGACGTCGTTGTAGGCGAGCGTCGCGGTGTTGGCGACGACGGCGCTGGGAACGCCGGCAGAGTCCGGGTTCCCAAATGTCGCCGCGCCGCTGCCCGCTTTCACGAGCAGCGCGTCCGAGTGACCGTGGTAAGCGCCGTCGAACTTCACGATCACGTCGCGGCGCGTGAAGCCGCGCGCCAGGCGCAGCGCGCTCATCGTCGCTTCGGTGCCGCTCGACACGCAGCGCAGCAGCTCGATGCTGGGATAGATTTCGGCGATGCGCTCGGCGAAGCGCACCTCGAGCTCCGTGGGCGCGCCGAAGGAGAGCCCCGCTTCGCAGGCGCGCTGCACCGCGCGCACGACGTCCGGCTCTGCGTGGCCCAAGATCGCCGGGCCCCACGAGCCGACATAGTCGACGTACGAGTTGCCGTCGCTCGAGACGACCTTGCTGCCGCGCGCGCTGGCGATGAAGATGGGCCCGCCGCCCACGGCGCGAAAGGCGCGCACTGGGCTGTTCACGCCGCCGGGCAAGCGGGCCTCGGCGCGGGCCAAGAGCTCGGAGGAGCGCTGCTCGCTCATGGTCGCCTCAGACGCGGATGCCGGGCGGAGGGAAGCTCGCGCACAGCTCTTTCACGTCTGCCGCGATCTTGTCGAGCTCGGCCTCGTTGTCCGGCGCGCGCACGACGCGGTCGATCCAGCCGGCGAGCTTCTTCATCGCGTCCGTGCCCATGCCGCGCGAGGTGATCGAGGGCGTGCCGATGCGGATGCCCGAAGGATCGAACGGCTTTCGCGGATCGAACGGGACGGCGTTGTAGTTGCAAACGATGCCCGCGCGATCGAGCGCCTTGGCCGCGATCTTCCCCGACACGTTCTTGTTGGTGAGATCGATCAAGATGAGGTGGTTGTCGGTGCCGCCCGTCACCAAGGAAAAGCCGTGGCCGAGCAGGCTCTCGGCGAGCACCTTGGCGTTGCTGACGATGTTCTGCGCGTACTGCTTGAACTCGGGCGCGCTGGCCTCCTTCGCGGCGACCGCGATGGCGGCGGTGGTGTGGTTGTGCGGGCCGCCCTGCAAGCCGGGGAACACGGCGCGATCGATGTCTTTCGCGTACTCGGCCTTGCACATGATCATGCCGCCGCGCGGACCGCGCAGCGTCTTGTGCGTCGTCGTCGTCACCACGTCGGCGATGCCGATGGGCGTGGGGTGAGCGCCGCCCGCCACGAGCCCCGCGATGTGAGCGATGTCCGCGCACAGCTTCGCGCCCACCTCGTCGGCGATCTCACGGAACTTCGCGAAATCCAGGACGCGCGGGTACGCGGAGGTGCCACACCACAAGAGCTTCGGCTTGTGCTCGCGCGCGAGGCGTCTCACTTCGTCGAAATCGATGCGATGATCGGTTTTGGTGACGCCGTAACCGAAGCTCTTGAAGTACTTGCCCGTGATGCTCACGTTCCAGCCGTGTGTCAGGTGCCCGCCCGCGGGCAGCGCCAGACCCATGATGGGATCGTGCGGCTGACAAAACGCGAGATACACGGCGAGGTTCGCCGGGCTGCCGCTATAGGGTTGTACATTGACGTGCTCGGCCCCGAACAGCGCCTTCACCCGCGAGACCGCCAGCTCTTCGACCTGATCGATGACTTGCTGGCCTTCGTAGTAGCGCTTGCCCGCGTATCCCTCGGAGTATTTGTTGGTGAGCACGGAGCCGGTCGCTTCGAGCACCGCTCGCGACGCGTAGTTCTCGCTCGGAATCAAGCGGAGCTTGGCGCTCTCGCGCTCCTCCTCGGCGCGGATGAGCCGCGCGATTTCGGGGTCGAAAGATGCAAGAGACGGGTCGCGAGGCTCACTCTGAGTTACCATGGGGCGCAGAGGGTACTCGGCGGACCGGTCCCGCGCCAGTCGCTCCCAAATGCTTGATTTTAAAAATAATTTTCTTAGGGCACCGCGAGCCCTGCCCCGCGCGGCCGTGAGCCGTGCGCTGCCCCTCGACGACCCGAGTGGGCAGACTACACTCGCGCGCGGCGATGGCTGAGGCCAGTAAAGCGAAGAACTCCCCGCAAGGGGAGCGCGCCGAAGCCTCGGAAGAGCGAAGGAGCACGGGACTGCGTGAGCCGCCTCCGTCTTCCGACGGCGTGCCGGAGCTGGCGGAAGCCGAGGCCGAGGCCGGTGAGTTCGCGCAACCGGACGGCCGCCGTACGGACCCCGCCATCAACGCGGAAGAGCTCATCAGCGCGGCCAACCCGCACGACGAAGATAGTGCGCCGCCCAGCATTCCGTCGGCTGCGGAGGTCAAGAGCGTCTCTACGCCGACGGCGTCCGGCACGCCGGTCCTGCCCGGCCACGTCATCGCCAATCGCTATGAAGTGCTCGGGCTGCTCGGTGAGGGCGGCATGGGCATCGTCTATCGCTGCCGTGATCAATCGACGGGACAGCTCGTCGCGTTGAAGCGAGTGATCCCGCCGCCGGGCAACCTCGCCAACGAATACTTGATGTGGTTTTACAAGGAGGCCCGAGCGCTCGCTGCGCTGGACCATCCGCACATCGTCAAGGCCAGAGACTTCGGCCA
Organism: uncultured Sorangium sp.; assembly: GCA_966250485.1. Classification (GTDB taxonomy): domain Bacteria; phylum Myxococcota_A; class Polyangia; order Polyangiales; family Polyangiaceae; genus PMG-095. Next base: position 375,611 of record CBINHN010000001.1, read on the forward strand.
GCTGCGCGACGGTTCGCCGTACCTGGTGATGGAGCTGGTGCAGGGCGTCTCACTGCACGATCTGTCACACACGCGCGTCGGCTTTCCGCTGATCTGGGCGGTCACCGATCGCATCCTCGGCGCGCTCGCGCACGCGCACGCGCGCGGCATCATCCACGGCGACATGAAGCCGTCGAACATCCTGGTCGAGCGCCGGGACGACGAGCCGCCGGACGTGCACGTGCTCGACTTCGGCCTGGCCTGGCTGCGGCAGGATTGGCACGACGAGCGCCTCGACGGCAGCAAGGCGATGGAGTTCGCGCCGCACGCGGGCGCGGGCACGCCGGGCTACATGGCGCCCGAGCAGATCCAACATGAGATGCACCACGTGTGCGGCGCGACCGATTTGTACGCGCTCGGCTGCATCCTCTACCGCATGATCGCCGGGCGGGCGCCGTTCTCGGGTGAATCGCGCGAGCTTCTGCGCGTCCACGCCTTCGAGCCACCGCCCAAGTTCACTCCTGCCATCGAGGTGCCGGCCGGCGTCGAGCAGTTCGTGATGCGGCTGCTCTCCAAGAAGCCCTGGGATCGCTGGGAGTTCGCGGCGGAGTGCCGCCGCGACTGGGAGAAGTTTGCGCCCCCGGAGCGGCCCGGCATGTGGTTCTTCACCACCTCGCCGCGCGGCTCGGAGTCGCCTTCACCGCAGAAGACGCGCCCGACGGGCCGGCGCCCGCAAAATCCGGATCTGCTGCCAGCGCCGGAGCGCGCCCCCGGTCTGCTCAGCATTCGCCCGAGCCCGCTCGTCGGCCGCCGTGACGTGCGGGATCGCTTGCGCCAGGTGTGCGACGAGGTCGTGCAAGGCGCGGGCGCGCCGCACCGCTTGGTGCTGCTCGTGGGCTCCGCCGGCTGCGGCAAGAGCCGCATCGCCGAGTGGCTGTGCGAGACGATGCACGAGGAGGGTACGATGGTGCCGCTCCGCTCGCGCTATCGCAAAATCCGCTCCTCGCTCGACGGCATGCTGGGCGCCGCCGTGAACTACTATAACTTCGAGCGCGTCGACCGGAACACCATCGAGCGCTCGCTGCTCGAGCGCTGGAAGGTGCGGCGCGACGACAAGAACGGCCGCGCCTGGGTCGCTGGCACCGCCGAGTGGTTCCGCCCGATGGGACCGATGAGCGATCAACCGATCGGCCCCAGCGGTATTCGCTTCACGCTGGATACGCTCGAGACGCGCCGCATGGTGATCCGTCACACGCTGCGCAAGATCGCCAATGGCCGCCCCTTGTTGTTTTGGTTGGATGATCTGCACAACGCAGCGCCGACCACCTTCGATGGTCTGCTGCGCACGCTGACCGACGATCCCGATCAGCGCATCGTGATGCTCGGCACGGTGCGCTCGGAAGACGTCGCGCTCGGCACGCAAACCGCCGAGCGGCTGCGGGAGCTGCGCGACGCGATGAACGGGCTGGTGATCCAGATCGATCCGCTGCCGCCGGAGACCACGCTCGAGCTGCTGCGCGCGTCGCTGCCGCTCGACGACGCTGCCGTGCAAGAGGCCGCGCGCCGCAGCCGCGGCAACCCGCTGTTCGCGCTGCAGCAGCTGCACGCCTGGGCGCTCGCCGGCAGCCTCGAGCTGCGGGACGGCGCGTATCGTGTGCCGCCGGACGTGCTCGCGGTGCGTCCCGAGACCACCGCGGAGCTGTGGGATACGCGCCTATTGGCCGTGCCCGAGGCGCACCGGCCCTCTGCGTACGCGGCCGCGACGCTCGGCGGTGACATCCGCCGCAACGTGCTGCACGCGCTGCTCACCGCGCTGGGACAGCCGGCGGACGCCGCGATTTTGGGCCTGCAGAACGCGGAGATCCTGATCCCGCGCGGGCCCGGGCGGCTCAGCTGGCCGCACGAGCTGTTGCAGGAGCACTTGCTGGTGCGCCTGGGCGAGCGGGCTGACAAGGAGCGCATCTATCGCGCCGCGGCCAACGCGCTCACGCAGCATCCGCTGGCCAACACGCGCCGCATCGTGCGCCAGCGCGTCGTGAACCTGATCCAGGCCGGCGACGCCGACTCCGCGGCGTACTTGCTGTTCGAGTTCCTGCAAAACAGCTGGAACGGCGCGCGCGAGCCGCTCGCGACGCTGGCCGATCTGGAGCTATTCAAGAATCGCCTCAGCGGGCGCACGCTGGCGCTCAAGAACCGCTGGCAGGCCGAGTGCCTGCGTCACGTCGGGCGCACGGCGGAGGCCAGCACGTACGCGGAGCTCGCGCGCACGCGCTTCGAGGAGCTCGGTGATCACGAGAACATCGCGCATTGCGTGCGGCTCTTGGGGCACATCGCGAGCGAGCAGGGCGCGAACGCGGAGGGCCTCGAGCTCGTGCAGCGCGCGCTGCGCACGTTCATCGACCTCGGCAACGTGCTCGGCCAGGCCCATTGTCAGGCCGTCGCCGGCGAAATTCAGTATTTCATCGGCAGCTACGAGGAGGCGCGCGCCACGGTGGAGCAGGGCGAGCGCAACTTCGCGGCGCTAGATCAGCCGCTGGGGCGCGGCCAATGCTTGCTGCTGCTAAGCTGGATCGATCACTCCGAGGGCGCCACGGAGCGCTCGCGGCGCCTGGCGCAGGAGGCGCGCTCCGAGTTCGAGCGCGCTGGTTATCGCCTAGGCACCGCGCAAGCCGATGTGTCGCTCGCGCACGTGGAGCACCGCTTGCTCAATTTCCACATCGCGGAGCGCGGCGCGCTCGACGCGCTGACCGTGTTCGAGACCCTGCGCACGCCCCGCGGTCAAGCGGCTTGCGCGCGGCTGTTGTCCATGATCGGCATAGACACCGACGATCTGGAGCTGGCCGAGGTCAACGCGGAGCGCGCGCATCGCGTCTTCAGCAAGGCCGGCGATCCCTGGGGCATCGTGGAGGCCAAGCTGCTCATGTGCCAAGCCGCGCTGGAGCGCCATGATCTGCGCCGCGCGGAGCGCTTGCTGGAGGACTCCTACCGCATCCCCGTGGAAGAGGCCGAGCCGCGCCAGCACTTGTTGCTCACGCGCGCCTGGCTGGAAGCCGAGCGCGGCGAGCTCGACCGCGCGCTCGAGGCGATCGAAGCAGCCGCCGACGTGTTCGGACCGCGCTCGCGCGCTGGCGACCACACGCCGCACCTGCTCGGCAGGCTCACGCGCTACCGCTGGAGCCCAGCCGCGCGCGAACGCATCGAGGCCTGGCGCAGCGTGCTCAACGATCGCGCGCGGCGCAGGGAGTAGCAGCCATGGCGCTGAACCCGATCGAGCTCGCGACGCTGCTCGTCTCCTGCCCCGATCGCCGCGGCATCGTGGCGGCGCTGGCGCAACTGCTCTACGGCCACGGCGCCAACATCCTCGACTCCGACCAGCACAGCGACCCCGTCGCGCAGCTCTTCTTTCAGCGCATCCGCTTCGACCTCTCCGAGCTGCAGACCGATCGCGGCACCTTGGAGCGCGCCGTCGCCGAGGTCGCGCAGCGCTTCAGCATGCAATATCGCCTGCTGTACGCGGCGCAGCCGAAGCGCGTCGCGCTGTTCGTCTCCAAGTACGACCACTGCTTGTACGACTTGCTGCTGCGCCATCGCGCGGGTGAGCTCGCCTGCGAGATCCCCGTCATCATCAGCAATCACCCCGACCTCGAGCACGTCGCGCGCGAGTTCGGCATCGCGTTCACGCTGAGCCCCAAGTCGGCGAGCAACAAAGCGGAAGCGGAGACAGCCGAGCAACGCCTGCTCACAGAGCACCGCGTCGACCTCGTAGTTCTGGCTCGCTACATGCAGGTATTGTCCGCGGAGTTCACACGAGCGTGGGCAGGTCGCGTCATCAACATCCATCACTCCTTCTTGCCCGCCTTCGTCGGTGGGCGGCCGTATCACCAGGCTTATGAACGCGGCGTGAAGCTGATCGGCGCCACCGCGCACTACGCTACCGCCGTGCTCGACGAAGGGCCGATCATCGAGCAAGACGTCGTACGAGCGTCACACCGCGACTCCGTCGAAGACTTGGCGCGCAAAGGCCGCGACCTGGAGAAGGTCGTCCTAGCGCGCGCCGTGCGCTGGCACCTCGACGACCGCGTACTGATTTACGGAAACAAAACCGTAGTCTTCGCCTGAGAGCGCGCTCAACACTGCGATTTGCGCTCAGCAATGACGCGCTGGTAGCGCCGCGCACGGCGTCCGTGAGCTGCGCGGCGCCGTGGTTGGAGCCGCTGCGTCGAGCGCTGTGCGATCGTTTGGTCCATCTCGCCAGCGGCGCCGACGATGTCGCACGTGTTCGTCGAAGCACCGGGCGATATTGCTCGCGTCCGTGCGGAGCGCGGACGTTCCGGCTGGTCTCTGCCGAATCCCAGCGCAGAGCTCGTTGGGGTCGCGACACATCCCCGTCGCCGGCGGTGCACGGCGCGCCGCTGCTTGACGCTCGAGCATCGTCGGCATTGAAGAGCCGGTCCTATAATCTCTCCCGTCGCCCGCCCGCAGATGCACTTCGCGTTGCTCCTCGCTCTGCCCTCGCGCCGCTTTGGCGGGCTCGGTCCGCACTTATACGACCGGCTCTTAGCTCTTTGTACAGAGAGCCGTTTGCTCGAGAGCGACTGATGTTACTTGCACCGATCTTCGCCTCACGGCGTCGTCGCTGCGCTGTTCGGCCTACTTCAGTGGCTCCCGTAGGCGGCGCTGCTCACTCCCCGGATTGGGGCCGCGCTCTGGCTTCGAACGGTGGTGCGGCGTGCGTCAGGTTTGTCTCGAGAGCTCATAGCTGCGCTCATGGCGCGCTGCGCCGACGCGAACGGCTGGCCTCTACTGCTGCACTGAAATCCTTGGCGGCGCTTGCTCGGGGGTCTGCCGGCTACTATATCGCATCCCGATATATTCATGCGGTCGGCGAGCGAGAACTATGAAGCCTGAGGATTTGCCTCGTGAAGACGAGGAGGCCCGCGTCAGCGAGCGCATGGCGACGCGGCTGCCTGTGGCGCCGTCGATGCGTTTGACGCTCGAGAACGTGAACGCTCCCATGGAGCGCGCGAACGTAGACCGGCGGGTGATCGCCGTCAGCGCCCTGGCCGTGGGCCTCGGGCTGGTTACCGCCGTGATCGCGCGGGTGCTCACCGGGCTGATCGGCGTGATCACGAACCTGTCGTTCTATGGGCGCTGGTCGGCGGATTTCGTTAGCCCCGCGGACAACACCTTGGGCTGGCGCGTGGTGTTCGTGCCGGTCGTCGGCGGGCTCATCGTCGGCCTGATGGCGCGCTATGGCTCGAAGGCCATCCGTGGTCACGGCATTCCGGAGGCGATGGAGCAGGTCCTCTTCAATGAGAGCCGCATCCCCGCGCGCCTGACGTTCCTGAAGCCGCTCTCGGCCGCGGTTTCCATCGGTACCGGCGGCCCCTTCGGCGCGGAGGGCCCCATCATCGCCACGGGCGGAGCGCTGGGCTCGTTCGTGGGACAGGTGCTGCGCACCTCGGCGGAGGAGCGCAAGGTGCTGCTCGCCGCGGGAGCGGCCGCGGGCATGTCCGCCACGTTCGCGACTCCGGTGAGCGCGGTCTTGCTCGCGATCGAGCTCCTGTTGTTCGAGTATCGCCTGCGCTCGGTCGTCCCCGTCGCGCTGGCGAGCGTCGCTGCCTGCGGCGCGCACGAGGTCCTCGTTGGATCGGAGCCGGCCTTCAGCATGGCCGCCGTCGCCGCCCCCAGCGGTAGCGCGCTCGCCATTTACGTCACGGTTGGGCTGGTCGCCGGCCTCGCCTCGATGCTCGTGACGCGCGGCGTATACGCGGTGGAGGACGCCTTCGAGAAATTGCCGCTGCATTGGATGTGGTGGCCAGCGCTGGGCGGCATAGCGGTAGGCCTGGTCGGCATCGTGTCGCCGCATACATTGGGCGTCGGCTACGACAACATCGATCACCTTTTGCAAGGCAGCTTTACGGCGCGCGCCGCGCTGCTGTTCGGCGCCATGAAGCTGATTTCATGGGCGCTCTCGCTCGGCACCGGCACCTCGGGCGGGACGCTAGCTCCGCTGTTCACCATCGGCGGCGCGCTCGGCTTGGCGCTCGGCGCGGCAGCGACGTGGCTGTTTCCGTCAGCGGCGGTGGACGTGCGCGTCGCCGCGCTGGTGGGCATGGCGGCGCTCTTCGCTGGCGCGTCGCGCGCGCTGCTCGCCTCGGTCGTGTTCGCGTTCGAGACCACCCGCCAGCCCATGGGCCTGCTGCCGCTGCTCGGCGGCTGCACGGCCGCGTACCTGCTGTCGGCCATGATGATGCGCCACTCGATCATGACCGAGAAGATCGCGCGCCGCGGTGTGCGCATCGTGAACGAGTATGTCGCGGATTTCCTGGATCAGATCCGCGTCTCCGACGTCGCCACGGCTCCGGTCGTGATGGTGCGCGCCGACGACACTTTGGAGCAGGTGCGCAATTGGATGGCGTCGCACGCCGTCGGCGCCACGCATCAGGGCTTTCCGGTGGTGGACGCCAATGACCGTCTGGTGGGCGTGATCACGCGCCGCGATGTGTTCAACGGCGGCCCGAGCGACGCGCCGCTGCGAAGCGTCATCAAGCGGGCGCCCGCGGTGGTGTTCGATGATTCGTCGCTCAGGGCAGCCGCCGATCACATGGCGCGCGAGCGCGTCGGACGGCTGCCGGTGGTCGCGCGCGAGCAACCCGATCGCGTGATCGGCATGATCTCACGCAGTGACCTGATCGCGGTGCACGCGCGCCGGCTCGAAGGCGAGAGCCCGCGCGAGCCGCGCTATCGTTTTCGCATTCCGAGCTTGGCTCGCGAGAGCTGAGCTATCACGGGTACATGCAGTCGTGACCGTTGCTCGAGCTGCTGCCCGTCCCTGACCAACCGAGCGCGCGGAGCTCTGCGAACACCGCGTCCACGTCGGCGTTGGCTAGGCAAAGGTTGTGCAAGAACACCACTGCGCCGGCGCCGGTGATGCGAATTCGACCCGGCGCGACCGACGAGAGCTGGGGGTTTTCGCGCACGATGAGCGAGCCGATGGTCAGCGAGGGACCGGCCGCCGTCGGCTCGGCGCCGAGGTTCAGGGTCTGAAACTGCGAGCCGCCGAGCGTCACGCTGCCGTTCACGTGAGTCAGGCTCGGGAACGCGAGCATGGTTTGCGGAAACGGCGCGCGGCTAATCGCCAGGTTGCCGCCGACGCTCACCAGACCGCGCAGGCTCCGGAATTGACCAGCGATGGTGCGTGGTCCGAACGAGTAGCCCAGCGCGACGTCGCCGCCGACGCTCCGGACGGCGTCGAGCACGCTGTCGAGCCAACCCTCGTATTCGATGCTGAGATTGCCGCCCACGTCGGCCAGCGCGGGCAGTAGATGGGCGGCAGATACGGAGTCTGCCTTCTCGCTGAGCCGCAGGTTGCCCGACAGCTCGCGCAGCGCCGGCAAGCCGCTGACGATCATGCTGTCATAGTCGATGCTGAGGTCGCCAGCGATCACCTCGAGCTCGGACAAGCCCAGCTCGAGCCGCGCGACGTTCCCGGCGCTGATGCTCAAATTGCCCGCCACGAACTGCAACGGCAGCTGCGGCAGCTTCTGCGGCACGCTGGTCGCGCTCGAAAAATAGCGCAGCGAAACGTCGCCCGGCGAGCCAGCGCCGGCCGCGACCATGGACAGATACGGCAGCGTGATGGGCGCGTCGTCGGGCAGGCCGCTCGCCGACACGACGTCCGCATCGATGCTCACGTCGCCGTTCACGTGGCTCAAGCAGCCGTAGCTCGCTGCGTCAGCCATCGACGCGACCGTCACGTCTCCGTCTACGGTCACCGCTGCAGGCTCGAGCGGCGCTGTCAGCCGCAGCAACGGTGTGTTCGACGAGCTGCACGCGGCCGTCGCTTCCGCGAAGGACTGGCCCGCGCTCAGCGCTGGCTCGACGCACGCGAGATAGCCAGGGCTGGAGCTGAAGCTCAGCAGGGCGCCGTCACTGCGGGGGCGCACGAACGACTCGTACTGGCCACTCGATGCGGCCCACGTTGGGACCGCGGCGTAAACTCGCCAAGCGTAGTAACTGACGCCGTCGCGCGTGAACGCGGCCGTCGTGTCCGAGGTGGCGATTGCGATCACCGAAAATGTGCCGCTGCGTGTCGCGGCGGACTGCACCTGGACGGCGACGCCCGGTGCCGCGACGAACCCGCTGAGCTCCAAGATGGCGTCTTTACCGCAGATGGCCTCACTGTCAGCAGGCTCGAGCAGGCAGCCCCCAAGTGCGGCGCTGGCGAGCGCGACGCTGGTCAGCGAGACCGAAGCGAGAGCGTGTGTCTTCCTCATCGTTTTACCCCTTCAGCGGTGGACGCTAACAGGGAGGCTGCGCCGCTGAATATAGGTATCGCTTCGACTTTGAGTTTGCTCAAAGCTCACTCTGCCGCGACACCGAGCCGGCACCTCGGATTTTCAATTAGCCATCATTAAATACCGAATTTCGCGCTCGGCTCGAACACACAGCGCACACTGCAAGGAACTGCGAGCGACCGCACAGTAACGGAAACCTCCTGTGACGGGCGGGCGCGGCTGCTGCGCTGGGCAGCACCGGCGATGGGCACCTGCCTCCGCGCATGGCCGAGCGGCGCGCACTTTACAGTGAGCGCCCCCCAAAAACCCTGCGCTGAGCGCCGCCGCCGCTGCCCACGCTGGTCCAGCGTGCGAACGTTTGCGATCAATCGCGGCGATAGCTCGCCAGCACCGGCGTGCGCGCCGCGATCCAGAGCACCGCCACTACGCAGGCGACGCCGCCGGACACCACCGACGCGACCGGGCCGGCGACCTGCGCGACGACGCCGGCTTCGAGCTCGCCGAGCTGTGGGCCGCCCATGAAGAACATCATGTTTACGCTGGTCATGCGGCCGCGCAGCTCATCGGGCGTCGCCAATTGGCGAATCACGTTGCGCAACACCTTGCTCACCATGTCGGCGGCGCCGACGAGGAACAAGAAGGCGAAGCTCAGCCAGAACAGCCGCGAGACGCCGAAGCCGATGGTGGCCAGCCCGTAGCCGACCGCGGCGAGGATCAGCGTGCGTCCGCGCCGCGTGATGGCGTCGACGGCGCGCACCATGACCACGCTGGTGACCACCGCGCCGGCAGCGCTGGCGGCGGTGAGCAGGCCATAACCGTGCGCGCCCACGTGCAGCACGTCTTGCGCGTAGATGGGCAGCAGCGCCGTGGCCGCGCCGAAGAAGCTGGCGAAGAAATCGAGCAGCATCGACGAGCGAATCAGCGGTCGCTCGAAGACGAACTTGATGCCCTCCCACGCCGCGGCCGCGCTCACCTTGGCGCGGCCCGCGAGCGCGTCCGCTGGCACGTCGCGCATGGCGAGCAGGACGGCGATCAGCACTACGAAGCTGACGGCGTCGAGCAGGTACACCCAAGCGACGCCCAGCCGCGCGATGATCAAGCCGGCGAGGCTCGGACCAGCGACGGCGGCCGATTGAAACACGATGCTGTTCAGCGTGATGGCGTTGGGCAAATGCTCGCGCGGGATCAAGCGCGGAAAGAAGGAGTTGCGCGCTGGGTTGTCGAAGGTGGCGGCCGCCGCGCCGAGCGCCGCCAAGAGGTACACGCTGAGGACGCTGTGCACGCCCGTGAACGCAACGAGCGCCAACGCCGAGGAGATGAGCAGCATCGCCGCGTTGGTCAGCAGCAGCAGGCGGCGGCGATCGAAGGCGTCAGCGGCCACGCCCGCGATCAGCGAGCAGACCACGATCGGCAGCACGCGCACGAGGCCCACGCCGCCGAGGGCGATGGCCTTCTGCTCTTCGGGCACGAGCAGCGATACGTGCCAGAGGATCGTGGTGTTGCGCATCATGGAGCCGGCCATCGAAATGAACATGCCGAGCCAGAGGAGCCGGAAGTTGCGATGCCTGAGCGCGACGAATGCGGCTGTCACTTGCTGATTGAGAAATGCTAGGCTGCCCGGCCCGGTCGCCAGCCCGCCCGGTGTATGAGCTCAAAGATGACCACGAAATCCATGAACAAGATTATGGCGCTCGCGAAGCGCCGTGGCTTCGTTTACCAAGCCTCCGAGATCTACGGCGGCTTGAATGGTTTCTGGGACTATGGGCCGCTCGGCGCGCAGCTGAAGAAGAACCTGCGCGAGGCGTGGTGGCAGGACGTGGTGCTGCTGCCCTGCGGCGGAGCTGCCGGGCCGAACGGTGAAGCGGTGCGCGTGGTGCCGCTCGACACGAGCCTGATCCAACACCCGAGGGTGTGGGAAGCGAGCGGTCACGTCGCCGGCTTCAACGACCCGATGGTCGACTGCCGCGAAACGAAGGCACGTTATCGCTTCGATCACCTGTTCGTGTATGCGCCGAAGAGCGGCGACACTCAAGGCAAGCCGCTCTTTTGCTACATGCCGGACAGCCCGAGCGAGCAGAAGCAGAAGAAGAAGGCGGAGAAGGCCTTCGGCGAGATCGTCAGCGTGGAGCTGACCAAGGTGCCGCGCGAGACCTGGCCGCAAATTCTGGCGCCGGACGCGGAGAAGGTCGGCAGCCTGACGGAGCCGCGCGCCTTCAACCTGATGTTCAAGACGTACGTCGGCGCCACCGCGACGGAAGAGGACGTGGCCTACCTGCGACCCGAGACGGCGCAGGGCATCTTCGTTCAGTTCAAGAACGTGCTCGACACCACGCGCGTGCGCGTGCCGTTCGGCATCGCGCAGACGGGCAAGGCCTTCCGCAACGAGGTCACGCCCAGAAACTTCACCTTCCGCAGCCGTGAGTTCGAGCAAATGGAGCTGGAGTTCTTCTGCCATCCGGATGAAGCGGCGGACTGGTACCGCTTCTGGCGCGATCAGCGCGTCGCCTGGTGGAGGAGCCTAGGCCTCGCGGGTGAGAACCTGCAGCTGCGCGAGCACGACAAGGACGAGCTCGCGCATTATGCCAAGGGCGGCGTCGGCACCAGCGACGTGGAGTACCGCTTTCCGTTCACGGCGCCGGGCTTCGGGGAGCTGGAGGGGATCTCGCACCGGGCGAACTTCGATTTGGCTCAGCACCAGCAGTTCTCGCGCACGAACCTAGAGTACTTCGACGCGGAGCGCGGTGAGCTGTTGCCGAACGGCAGTCGCAAAGGTGAGAAGTACCTGCCGCACGTGATCGAGCCGTCGGCGGGGCTCGACCGCGGCGTGCTGGCGCTGCTGTGCGAAGCGTTCACGGAGGATCCGTCACGGCCGAGCCCAGAGCTCATGCGCTTTCATCCGCGCATCGCGCCGATCAAGGCGGCGGTGTTCCCGCTGGTGAACAAGGACGGCATGCCCGAGCTCAGTGAGAAGCTGCACGCCGAGCTGCTGCGCCGCTTCTTCCGCGTCGGCTTCATCGAGCACGACGTGAAGCAAGCCATCGGCAAGCGCTACGCGCGCATGGACGAGGCGGGCTGTCCCTACTGCTTCACGATTGACGGTGACACGGCGAGCAGCCAAACGGTCACCGTGCGCGACCGTGACACCGGCGCGCAGGAACGGCTCGGTATCGGACAGGTCGCGGATTGGCTGGCCCAGCGACTCGGCGCGGAGTAGCGGAAAATCCGCCGCGATGTGTCGGCTGAGCGCCGGGCGCGCGCTGCGGGCAGGAGAATTCGAGGCGCGGTGCTAAGCTGCGCGGGTGCGCATCGAGTGCCCCACCTGTAAGGCCGTTCTGGAAGCAGTGCCCGACGACTATCCTTACCGGCCGTTTTGCAGCGGCCGCTGCAAGCTCGCGGATCTGCACGCCTGGTTCAATGAGGAGTATCGCATCTCCGAACCGCTGCCGCTCGACGTCGAAGACGAGCGCCGGCGCTTGAATTGAGCGTCGGGGCCGCAGCTCCGTAGCCGCTGGCGAAGTGGCGTAAAGGTCGTATGCTGAGGGCTGTGACGCTCGGAAGCGACAGCGTGCTGCGCGCCATGACCGACGACGGCGCCTTCCGCGTTATCACCGCTCGCACCACGGAGACGGTGCGCGGTGTCCTCGCCGCGCAGGGCGCGCGTGGAGAGACGGCGCGCACCTTCGGCGACCTGATCACGGGCGCGATTTTGTTCCGCGAGACGATGGCGCCGACGCTGCGGGTACAGGGCGTCTTGAAGGGCTCGCGGGGCAGCGGCAGCCTGGTCGCGGACTCGCACCCTTCGGGCAAGACGCGCGGCTTGGTGCAGATGCCGGAGGGAACCACGCAGATCGCGCTGGAGCGCGGCGCCGTGATTCAGATGATGCGCACGCTGCCGAGCGGACGCATCAACCAGGGCGTCGTAGAGGTCCCGGAGCAGGGCGGCGTTTCGCGAGCGCTGATGGCGTACATGCAGACCTCCGAGCAGGTGTTCTCGATGATCGCCGTGAGCACGCTGCTCGAGGGGGACCAGGTCGTGGCCGCCGGTGGCTATATGGTGCAGCTGCTGCCCGAGGTCGGCCGCGGGCCGCTGATGGTGATGACCGAGCGGCTGCAGGAGTTCGAGTGCATCGACCAGCAGCTGCGCGAGGAGGCGTTTTCGCCGGGGTGGCTGCTGGACCAGCTGCTGTACGGCATGCCCTTCACGCGCCTGGACGAGAGCCAGGTGGGCTACGACTGCTGGTGCGACGAGCTGCGCGTGATGTCCGCGCTGGCGACGCTGCGGCGCTCGGACATCGAGCATCTGCTTTCCACGGACGAAGTGCTCGAGATATCGTGCGAATATTGTAAGCGCGACTATCACATCCCGCCCGCCCGCCTGCGCGGGCTGCTCGATGCCAGCTAGACGCTGGCTGGCGTCGCTCGTGTTCACGGCGCTCGGCTGCGCCGCTGCTCCACGCGCGAACGGAGGGACGTCCACACCGTCGCTGCAAGCGAGCGCGGCCACGCGCCAGCCCGAGCGCCACTACGTGCTCAGCGTGCTGGCGCTGAACGATCTGCACGGCAAGCTCGCCGCGCTGCCCGCCTTCGCCGGCTACGCCAGCGCGCTGCGCGCGGCGCACGGCGAGCACGGCGGTGTGCTGCTGATGGACGCCGGCGATATGTTTCAGGGCACGCTGGGCTCCAACTCGGTCGAGGGCCGCAGCGTGATCGCGGCGTACAACGCGCTCGGACTCAGCGCGGCCACGCTCGGCAATCACGAGTTCGACTACGGGCCGCTCAACGGCGCGACCAGCGGCCAAGCCGCTTCGGCGCAAGGCGCCCTGCGCACGCGCCTCGAGGAGGCGCGCTTCCCCGTGCTGTCCGCGAACCTGCTCGACGTCGACACGCACGCCGCGCCGCTGTGGAACAACTTGTGGCCCTCCACGCTGCTGACGATCGGAGAGCTGCACCTGGGCGTCGTGGGCGTGCTCACCGCGGAGACGCCCAGCATCGTCATGCCGGACTACTTCGCGGGCCTGGGCGTCGCGCCGTTGGCCGAGGCCATCGAGCGCGAAGCGCGCGCCCTGCGCGCTCGCGGAGCCGACGCGGTGCTGGCCGTGGCGCACGCGGGCGCCGACTGCCAGCGCTGCGACGATCCGCGAGATCTCTCGAGCTGCAGCGCCGAGGGCGCCGAGATCTTCGCCGTGGCGCGCGCGCTGCCGCCTGGCCTGGTCGACGGCATCGTGGCCGCTCACACGCACAGCGCGACGGCGCACTACGTGAACGGAGTCGCCATCGTACAGGCTTATTCGCGCGGCCGGGCCTTCTCGCGCCTGGATTTCACGTTCTCGGCGGCCGGCGACGCGCGGCTCGAGCTGCGCCAGGTGCGGCCGTTCGCGCCGGAGGTGCTGTGTCCCGCGAGCGACGAGCTCGCGAGCTGTCCGCTGCACGCCTACGCCGGCCGCAGCGTGACGCCGGACGCTCGCGTGGCGCAGCTGATCGCTCCGGATCTCGAGCGCGCCCGCGCCGCTCGCGCGCAGCAGCTCGGGCTCGAGGTGCTGGCCGAGCTTCCCGCCGTGCACGATCGCGAGAGCGCGCTCGGCAACGCGGTGGCCGACGCCATGCGCGCGCACGTCCCCGGCGCGGACGTGGCGCTCACCAACGGCGGCGGGCTGCGCGCGGCGCTGCCGCCCGGTCCGCTCTCCTACGGCCGTCTCTACGAGATGATGCCGTTCGACAACCGCCTCGTCAAAATCAAGCTCAGCGCCGAAGAGCTCGGCCGCGTGCTCACGCAGCACGTGCAGCGCGACGCGCACGGCTTGCTCTCGCTGTCGGGAGTTCGTGTCAAAGCACGCTGCGTAGACGGCCGATTGGAGCTCACGCTGCTGCGCGAGCGCGGCGGCGTCATCGCGCCCAAGACGCCGCTGGTCGTGGTCACCAGTGACTACCTGGCCACCGGTGGAGATGCGCTGTTCACCCCCATCGCGCTCGAGCGCTCGCGCATCGAGCCGGTCGGCGACGCGCTGGTGCGCGACGTCTTGGCCGTCGAATTCGCCAAATGGGGCGTGCTCGATCCGGCGAGCCGCGCGCTGTTCGATCCCGAGCACCCGCGGCTCGATTTGCCGTCGCCGCGCCCCGTGCGCTGCGAGCGCTAGGCCGAGCTTCTCGACCCCGCCCCAAGGAGCCAGCGCGTCTCAGCTGGCGCGAGACGACTAAATCTGCAACGGCTCGACGCGCACGACGTTGGGCGACAGGCAGCGCAAGGCGTCCAGGCTGCGCCGCTGCCAATGCCAACGCGGGTTGGTCAGGAAGCGGATGCAATAGCCCTGCTCGCCGGCGCGCGACACCCGATCGATCCACGTCACGAACGCCTTGAAGCAGCTGGAGTTCATGAAGTGGAGGTCGCGAAAATCGAAGCGGACCTCACCCACGCTGCGCGCCGTGGCTTCCTCGTGCAGCTGCGACAAGAAACCGCTGAGCGCCTCGACCGCGGCCATGTCCGCGTTGCCGGAGAAGCTCACGACGATCGCGCCATCTTCGATGAGCGGTACGAGCTGAAACTCCGTGGCGGTGAGCGGCGCGATACCCGGCGCGGAGCTCGACTCCATCACTGGACCGGCGTGGAGCATTTGATCGTCACGGAGTCCCCTTCGATGTCGTAGGCGAGCTCCATTTCGCCCTCGACGCGGATGCGCGCGAGGCCGAGCCCGGACCCGGCACGCTGCGCGCTCTCAGCCAACATGCTCACGTAGAGCGCCATCGGATCGCTCAACTCCCGCAGATCATCGATGCGGCGCTTGAGCTCGTCGAGGCGGTCCGGCGTGGTGCGATTGGTGGACCGCACGTGCACGACGCGATGGCCGCCACCCAAGTCCACGTCCACGTCCAGCCGCGCCTCGCCGTCGCTCGAGTACTTCAGCGTGTTCTCGAGCAGCTCGTGGATGGTCAGCGCGACGCGCGAAGCTGCGTCCGGATCCGTCAGCATGGAATCCAGCAGCTCATTGACGAAGCGGCGGGTGCTGGTGATGAGCCCTACGCTGGGACGGAACGTGAGGGCCACTTTTCCAGGTGTTTCCGTGTCGTTCGTCGCGGTATCCACGCTATGGCCATACGGCTGGTTCGAAGCGGACTCTAACACCTGCGACCTCGCGAGCTGCGTAAAGAGTGAATAGGTAGCATGTTGCACGACAATTCACTACGCGCCAGCGCGAAAGCGGCTTTGTGGTCCCGGTTTCATAACGGCGCGGGCGGCGCGGCGCGGCGGGGTTTCGTCAGCGTGACGTCGGCGCCGGACGCGCCGCTCTCGGGCTCCAGCTCGAAGACCCGCGCCTCCAGCGCTCCGGGTTGCGCCTGCGCGGAGACGAACGACACCCGGTAGAATCTGCCCGCCTGCGCCTCGAAGCTGACGCGCTGCGGCGGCTCTTCGAGCGTGGCTTCACTCTGCGCGGTGAGCGTGTGACGACCGGGGAGCAGCTCGATGTGCAGGCGCGCATCGGACGCGACCGGCGCCAGCGTCTGGCCGTCGACGGCGAGCAGCATGACGCTGCCGCTGCCGTCGACGCGCACCACCGCGAGGGTGTTCGCCGGCCGCGTCGGTCCGGAATAGGCCTCCATGATGAAGGTGGACGGGCTACACGAGGAGAGCAGCACGGCGCCCGTCAGCAGCAGCGCGCAGAGCGAGAGCGGGCGCAGCGTGGACATCCCTCGCCGCCCTCAGCGCACCGGCATGGTCCTGCAACCGAGCGCGATGTCCACACGCGCGTCCGCCTGCTCTTGAAAGCTGGCGCAGCTCTTGTCGCACACGATGATTTGCTTCGGTCGCGGCGCGCTCGCGTCGTCTGGATTGGAGTCGTAGTACCAGCCGCCGAGCTCGGGGTCGCACTTGTCCTTGCTGCCCGCGTAGCCGATCGTCTTCATGCCCGTCGCCGCGGACGTGAAGTTCAAGTTGACGAAATTGTAGTCGAGCTCACCCTCCTCCGGCGTCGGGATGGTGTACTGGCAGGCGATGGCGGAGGTGCGCACGATCTTGAGCGCGTCTTGCAGCCGCTGCGCGACGTTCTCGTCGGTGCGGATCACGACGGACTTGGTCGTGCCGCCGGACATGGCCAGCGCGTCGAGGTTTTGCTGCGGCATCGTGTTCTTGTCGATCAAATCGCACGGTCCGAACACGCCGATGACGAACGTCGGGATCGACGGCCCCTCTGCGCCCATCAACCCGCTCGCCAAGACGCCGCTGATTCCGGGAATGTCCGCCGGTACGCAGCCGGGCGGAGGGCTGCCGGGGATGTAGCCACCGGGCAGGCCGTCGGTGACCAGCACGAGCACGACCTTGTGATCCGGATACTCCGTCGCGCGCTGCTGCGCGGCTTGCAGCGCGCCGGCCAGCGACGGCCCGGTCGGCGTGAAGCCGTCGGGCGTGCGCGTCGCGAAGGACTGCGCGAGCATGGCCCCGCCCGCGGGCAGCGCTGTGAACGGCACCGCCGGCATCGCGTAGTTCGCGGCCGTGCAGATGTCGCGGTTGTTGCAGTAGCCGGTGAACGGCATGCAGTCCGCGGGGCACGGCGCGCCGGCGCCGCCCGACATGCAGTACTGCTTCGCGCAGTTCTCACCGTCCGCGCAGCGCTGAACCGGCGCGCAGACTTCAGTGGGGTCGCACTCGGTGTCCGCCGCGCACAGCTTCGTGACCGCCTTGCTGATCGTATCTTTGGTCACACACGCCTTGCGCTGATCGCACGTCCCGCCCGCGCAGTCGGCGTCGGCGTTACAGCTCGCCGGGATGGTCGGCTGCTCGTCGGGGAAGTACTTGAGCGCGACATTCACGTCGGTCGTGTTCGGATCGTTGAAGAACGCGGTCATCGCGTCCGTCACGGCCTTCCACTTCGTCGTGCCGGAGCTGGTCAGCTCGAGCATCGATTTCGAGCTGTCCATCAAGACGTAGAGATCCAGCGGGATCAGCTTGGCGCTGGTGCTGGTCTTGGCGCAGTTGGCGCCGCCGATGCCAGTGTCGCCCCCGCCGCCGGAGGAGCCGCCCTGAGTGATGACCAAGCCGCCGCCCTGTCCGGTGCTGCTGCCGCCCTGACCGGGGTTGCTGGTGTTGCCGCCCTGGCCGGCGTCGCTGCCGCTACCGCTGACGTTGGCGGCGCCAGAGCTGCCTGCGCCTCGCCCGCTCGGCGAACCGCCGGAGCAGCCGCCCGCGAGCGCGGCGAGAGAGAGCGAGCCCAGCGCCAGCGCGATGGATCGAGAGAGCTTCATGTTCGTGGTCCTTGCTGCTCGCCGTGAGCGCTCATTCGAAGATGATGGCCTTGCACGGGAAGTTGAAGGCGATGTCCTTTACTTCGGGCTTCCGCCAATTCTCGCAAGCGCTGCCGTTCAGCACGAGCTGCGTGGCCGAGCCCATGGACCAGCCGTTCGTCATGTCCAGCGGGACCATGCTGCCCATCACGGAAACGGTGGCCTGATCGAGCTGATTCAAATCCACCTTGATCGACTGCCCGTTGACGTTCGAGAGATCGAACGAGCAGCTCTTCACGCCGGACAGCGCCGCGGCGAGCTGCGCGGTGAGCATGCTCTGATCCGTCACGTTGGGCGTGTACGGCTTGGTCGGACCGGCGGTCTCCGCGTACGTTCCCAGCGTGACGCCGCGCTCCGCGGTCTTGCCCGAGGCGACCAAATCAGCGGCCCAGCCCGCAACGCCAGCGCACTGATCGTAGAGCGCGGTCGCGTCCTGCCCCTTGCTGGCGTCGACGGGAGCGAGCGTGTCTTCTCCCGCGCCGGCGTTGGCGTACGCTTGTAACACGCCGGGAGCGATGGGGATCGCCTCGGCGTCGACCTGAAGACCCATCACGATGGTGGTGATGTTCTGCTTCTTCAGGTTCTGCAGCGCCATGATCACCGAGTCCGGCGCGCACAGTACGTTGGAGTCGTCACAGTAGTCGGGCTGTCCGTCGGTCAGGAACAGCACGTACTTGTCACCCGGGAAGGTGTCGGCCGCGAGCTCCATGCCCACCTGCTGCAGCACGAACGAAGCGGGCGATTCGAATTTCTTGCCGGGCTGATTGGTCTCCGGCTGAAACTCGAGCGCGTCATACTTGGTCTGGATCTTAGTGTAGTTGTTGAGATCGGGAGGCACCGAATCGAGCTCTGGGCACTTGCCGCCTGCGCTGGGATCGGTCCCAGTGACGGTAGCAAAACCGAAGCGCACTTGGCCTTGCAGCGACTCGATCACCGACTCCACGGCGATACGCAGCTTCTCCCAAGGCGTGTCGCTCTTGTCCTTGCACGACGGCTGCAGCGAGGGCTCCGAGATGCAATCGAACATGCTGCCTGAGCGATCGACCATCACGATGACGGTCGGCGTCTTGGGCACGAATGAGTAGCTCGCCATCTGGCACGCCGGCATGCCGCCGCCGCCTGCGCCCGCTACGGGAGCTGCGCCGCCGCTCGCGCTGGAAGCGCCGGCACTTGGCGCGCCGCCCAGCTCCACGCCGCCGCTCCCGCCGCTCGCGGGCGGCGCCGTACCCCCGGCGCCGAGGTTGGGCTCCGCACCGCTGCCGCCCAGCGCACCAGCGCTCGCAGCGCCCGCGGCTCCGCCGGCGCTGACGGTGCCGCCGAACCCAACGTCTCCGGACACCCCGGTAACGCCGCCGCTGAGCGCCGCGCCTTGCCCGCCGCTGGTCCCGTTGCCGCGCGGCGCTGGCTCACCTTTGCTACCGCAAGCCGCGACCAGCAGCCCGCTGACACCGAGCACCACCCCGAGGACCCCAAGCCGCACAACCGGCGCCGTAGCAACTGAACGCATTGAAGCAATCCTTCCTGTACCCGGACGTCGCTTGCTGCGAGCTGCGTCGCCCGCAGCGGGCAGCGGCGCCGTTCTGGCAAAAAGCAAAGAGCGTTTACCAGAAGTATCACGATTCACCAGCCTCGCGTAGCGGCACGCTGCTGTCTCTCGCGCGGCGTAAGGCGACGCAGCGCGCCGTCAGGCTGCGGTGTCCGGAGCTCGCCGTACAGCCGTATGGGCTGCAATTTTGTAGCTGCGCCGCCGAAGAGCGTCAGCGCGTGTAGCGATGCTTCACGCCCAACGGGAAGTACTCGGGCTCGGCGAGCGGCAGCAGCCGCACTCGGGGCGTGCGGCGCTCGGCGGGAGCGTAGTTCAAGAACTCGCTATTTTGCCGCTCCACGTGCTCGCGCACCGAGCGCTGCACGGCGAGCTGCAACGCCTCGCTCGCCACGACTCCGCTAGCCAGCTCGACCACGACCTCCAGCTCCACGTCTTCATCGGCGCTGCGCGCGAGCTGCATGACGAATTTGCCGGTGACGTGCTCGGCGATGCCGGGCTGCTCGAGCCCGACGGTGACGTTCTCGGGGTACACGTTCGCGCCATAGAAGGACAGCGCGAAGCCGGTGCGACCGAAGACGTACACGAACGGGAGCTCGCGCAGCGGATGAGCCGGGTCCGCCGCCGGGGGCTGCCAGCCGTGGTCGCGCAAGAACGCGCACAGCGCGGCGAACGGGATCACGCCGCCGCGATCGAGGATCTGATAACGGATCAGCGGCACGCCGCCGTCACCGCTGAACAGCACCTGCTCGTCCTCGCTCTCGAAGTAGCGGTGCAGCGGATCGTACTGGCACAGCGTCGGCAATCGCGACTCTCCGAACAGCTCGCGCGCGGCCGCCGGATGCTCGGCGAGAAACCGACGCACGCCGATGCTGAACGGCGTCTCGTTGGCGAGCACGCCACCGTCTGCGGTGCCGTAGAGCGACGCGGTGTCCGTCGCGGGGTTCTTCGAGCCCATGCGCTGCGCGACGAGGCTGCGCCACTCCTCGCTGAACACCTCCCCGGCGGTGACGAGCCGCACGTTGTAGCGGCTCCAGTCCAAGCCATCGGCGCGTCCGGCGTCGATGACGTCCTTCAAGAACGGCGGATAGCCAAACAGCACGACCTGCTCGAAGGAGTCAGCCAGCGCGCGCACCACGCGCAAAATCTCAGCGCGCTGATTGCCGGGCGTCACCAGCGTCAGCGGGTAACCCTTGGCCGCGACGTTGCGGCACGCGAAGCTGGTGTACATGCCGCCCACCCAGCTGCCGAGCGAGAAGCACACCACGCCCAGCGTGCGCCGGCGCTTGGCGCCAAAGCTGTCGGCCAGCACCTGCTCGAAGCGGAAGCTGGTGCCGAGCTCGTCGCCGGCGGCTCGCGGCCAAAATGTCGGTTCACCGGTGGAACCGGAGGACACCGCCACGAAGTCTTTGGCCTCCAGCACACCGCCGCGACAAAGCTCTGCCAGCGTGAAGCGACGGTGGTAGTTGGCCTTGCTCGTCGCGGGCACGGCGCGCAGCTCGCGCGCGCTGCGCACGCTGCTCGGGTCGACGGCGTGGGACGCCAAGAACTGACGATACGCAGGGACGCTCTGCGCCACGTCTTGGAACAGCTGAACCGCCGCTTCCCCCGCGTCGCGCCGGCGCTGCGCCGTGAGCGCGCTGTCGAGCTCGGTCTCGAAGAAATCGAGCAGCGCACGTACCTGGCGTTGCCCGCGCTGAGTGAGGTCGAAGTCCGTCATCAATCACTCGGTCGGCCGAAGGGGAAACCGTTCGCGCTGCGACTGTACCAGCTCGTCGCAGCGGCGTTGCTCATGCGGTCTGCCCGCGGGGCGCGGCGCTCAGCTCGCCGGGGTGTCCGCGACGGGCTTGCGCTTGAGCTCGACGAGCTGTTGTTCCTGGATGCGCCGAGCCTGGTTGGGGTCGACGTGATCGCTGTGGCAATCCGCCTTTTTGCCGCGCGCCGCTCCCACGGCCTTGGCCGTCTTCGAGGCGAGGCGCTCGATCTCTTCGGCCGATAGCACGCCGCGCCGCGCGAGGATCTCTTGCTGATCGGGCGTCAGCGGGTTGGAGACGCGCGCCTGCCCGCGCTCGAAGCCCTCGTGCTTGCCGCTCGCGAACTCGCTGATCTCCTTCGAGATGCGCACCGAGCACCAGTCATGCCCGCACATCGCGCAAAAATCGGTGTCCACGTCGAGATCTTCATCGTGGAACGCGCGCGCGGTGTCCGGATCGAAGGCGAGCTCGAAGTGACGCTCCCAGTTCAGCGCCGCGCGCGCTTTGGTGAGCTCGTCGTCCCAGTCACGCGTGCCAGGGATGCCGAGCGCGACGTCGGCGGCGTGCGCCGCGATGCGATAGGCGATGCAGCCTTGTTTCACGTCGTCCTTCTTGGGTAGCCCGACGTGCTCTTTTGGCGTCACGTAGCAGAGCATGGACGCGCCGTGATACGCAGCGGCCGTCGCGCCGATGCAGCTCGTGATGTGGTCGTAGCCGGGGAACACATCGGTGACGAGCGGGCCCAGCACGTAGAACGGCGCGCCGTGGCAGAGCTGCCGCTCGAGCTTCATGTTGTATTCGATTTGATCGAAGGGCACGTGGCCGGGGCCCTCGATCATGACCTGGCAGCCGCGCCGCCACGCGCGCTCCGTGAGCTCACCCAGCGTCTCGAGCTCGCGCAGCTGCGCCTCGTCCGACGCGTCGGCGAGCCCGCCCGGACGCAGCCCATCACCGAGCGAGAACGAGACGTCGTATTCGCGCATGATGTCGCAGATCTCGTCGAACAGCGTGTACATCGGGTTTTGCTTGCCGTGCACCAGCATCCACTTGGCGAGCAGCGAGCCGCCGCGGCTCACGATGCCGATCACGCGGTTCTTCACGAACGGCAGATGCTCGCGCAGCACGCCGGCGTGGATCGTGAAGTAGTCGACGCCCTGCTTCGCCTGGTGCACGAGGCCGGCCAAGATCTCCTTCTCGGTCAGCTCCTCGATGCGGCGGCCGATGATCATCGAGTAGATAGGCACGGTGCCGATCGGCACGCGCGAGCTCCGGATGATGGCTTCGCGGCAGGCGTCGAGATCTCCGCCGGTCGAGAGATCCATCACCGTGTCGGCGCCCCAGCGCTCGGCCCAGTGCAGCTTCTCCACCTCTTCATCCGTGCTGGACGACACCGGCGACGCGCCCATGTTGGCGTTCACCTTCGTGCGGCTCGCGCGCCCGATGCACATGGGGTCGAGCTGGTGGCGCAGGTGGATGATGTTGGCCGGGATGATCATGCGCCCCGCCGCTACCTCGTCGCGTACGGCCTCCGGGCTCAAGTGCGGCTCGCGCGCGGCCACGCGCTGCATCTCGGGCGTGACGTGACCGAGCCGCGCGTGCTCGAGCTGCGTGACCGGGACGAAGCCGGGCGGCGCCACCGCAAAGGCGCCCTCGCGGCGCCAGCCCGCGGGCAAGAAATCCCACGCCGTCTTGGAGCTCGGCGCGGGCATGCCGGGCGTATCCGGCGACGCAAACGTGAGCGCGCCGCCGAGGTTCGGACGCTGCGCGAACGAACCAGGATTCGTGCCTTCGCGTCGAGTCGAGGGATTGTGAGCGCCGTGCAGCGGTAAAGTTCGGGTCATGGTTCCTCGCGTTTCTCGCAGGGATGCCACGCCGATAACCGTCGCGACGCTTCCCTACGCCGGTACGAGCCGGATCAGGTTCAACGGGTGCTTCTCAGCGGCTACAGCCGCGCCCCGAGCGACGGGCCGAAGCTACCCCACGCCCTAGCGCACGGCAAGGCGCTCCGTGAGGGAGGCGGGCGGCGGCCGCTTTACTGCTCGCCGCGAACGATGCCCGAGTTTCGGATGGTGAGCTCGAGCGCTCGGAAGCGTTGCGCCAGCGCGTGGACCAGCGCGCCCGTCCAGCCGTTGGTGCCGAGCCCCTCGGTGATGGTGTTCTTGTCGAGCACCAGCAACGTGACCGGCGTGGTCGCCTCCACGCTGGCGGCCCGTCTTTCGTCCAGCAACAGGGCCATTTCGCCGAACACCTCTCCCGCCGACATGGTGGCGAGCGTCTCCGTGCGATCGCCCACGGTGCGGAAAGCCCGGCAGGTGCCGCTCACGATCATGTACGCCGCGTCGCCCACGTCGCCCTCGCGAATGATCACCGCGCCGGGCATGAAGATGCGGCGCGGCAGGTGCAAACCGCCGCGCAGGAACGCCTGCAGATCGCGCTGCAGCTCCGTGACGCTCTGGTAGCGCTGACGCGGATCCGGCGCCGTCGCCTTGTCCACGATGGTGCGGATGCGCTTGGCGACGCTGATGCCACGCGTCGCCTCGTCGATGGGCACGAGCCGCCCTCGCTTGGCGAGCTCGAGCACGCGCTCCTGATCGGTCTCGTCGCCGTAGGGTCGCTTGCCGCTGACGATCTCGTAGAGCACCGCGCCAAGCCCGAACACGTCCGAGCGCTCATCCATCTCCGCTGGATTGCCGCGCGCTTGCTCGGGCGCCATGTACTCGGGCGTGCCCACGGCGCCGGGCGCCTCCATCTGCGCGAAGTCGCCCGAAGCGGGGCGCGTCTTCGAGAGCCGAGCCAGGCCCCAGTCCATCAGGTACACCTGGCCGAAGGCAGCCACCATGATGTTGTCCGGCTTCAGGTCGCGGTGGATGACGCCGCGGTGATGCGCGTAGGCCACCGCGTCGCAGACCTTCACCAGGATGGCGACGCCTTCCTCCAAGCGCTCGCTGCTGCCCGGCGGACGATCATCGTCGCGCAACCAGCGCCCGAAGTTCTCGCCCTGCACGAGCTTCATGGTGAAGTACGGCACGCCGCGGGAGTCGATCGACAGCTCATGCACGGGCACGATGTTCGGGTGCTCGAGCTGACCCGTGATCTGCGCCTCGGCGATGAAGCCGTCGCGGTAAAATGGTTCCTTGGCGAGCTCCTTGTCGAGCCGCTTCAACGCGACGTGGCGCAGCAGGTTGCGATCCGTAGCCGGGTGAATGCGACCCATGCCTCCACGAGCGAGCTCCGCGTAGACGCGCAGGTGCGGCGGCGTCGGGATCCCCTCCGTAGCGACTTCGTGCGGGCTCACCTCGTGCTCGCCGCCGACCGGAATGGACTCGATGACGTACACGGGCTCGGGCGATACCTCGTTGCTCTCAGAATCGGGGTGCACGCAGCGCCTCCTTCATGGAACGATGGGCAGGCAAAACGGCCCGAGCGTACACGTCCGGGGACGGCGCAGCCCGCGCCTTTCGGCAACGAGCAGCTAAACCGCTGAATTTACGGTTGAATCACCCACGAGAGCGAATGGTCGCGTCGCGACGGACGATGAGCACGGCGGGCGCTGAGCCCGAGCCGGCCGCGGGCAGCGCGCCGCGCCGGCTGCGCATGCTCAGCCGCAACGATTGGTTCCAGAAGGCGCAGGCGGTGAAGACCAACCGCAAGAAGCGCTGGCAGCATCGTCTCTTCTTCGTCGAAGACGTGCGCTCCATCAATCAGCTGAGAGAGCGCAGCGCCTGGCGCGTGGAGGCGCTGCTGCACCCCACGCAACGCGCGCTCTCGAGCTGGGCGGAAGAGATGCTGCGGACGATGCCGCGCGAGCACACGCTGGCCTGCGCGGACGAGCTGTTCGACGAGCTCAGCGACAGGAGCGAGCCGACCGAGCTCAAGGCGCTGGTGCGCATCCCCGACATCGACGGCGACGCGCAGGCGCTGGCAGCGGCCGACACCCTGCTGTTGCTCGATCGGCCGAGCAACCCCGGCAACCTCGGCAGCATCATCCGCTCTTGCGACGCGTTCGGCGCGGGCGGCGTGCTCATCGTCGGGCACGCGGTGGATCCCTTCGATCCCGTCACTGTGCGCGCGTCGGCCGGCGCATTTTTTCATGTGCCGCTGCGCCGCCTGGAGAGCCGCGGCGCGATCGAAGCGTTCTTCGCCGAGCTCCGCGCGCGCGACCCCGAGCGCCGCTTCATCGCAACCAGCGCGCGCGCGGAGGCGTCCGTTTACGAGCGCAGCTTCCCACCAAAGGTGCTGTTCATGCTGGGCAATGAGACGCTCGGCCTGAGCGAATGGCTGCGCTCGCGCTGCGACGAGCTCGTGCGCTTCCCCATGCGCGGCAAGGCGTCCTCCCTCAATTTGGCGTGCGCCGCGAGCGCGCTGTTGTGTGAACGCGAGCGCCAGCGCGTGACGGGCAGCGGCTGAACTCTGGCTTGCAATAGCGAAAAAGGAGGAGTGCCGCGTGGCCGGGCACAATTTGCACGACCCGTGTGTAACGTTCGGGCGCGCTCGAGCGTGAAGCTGCATTGGACGAGCTCGTAGCTCGCGCTAAAAATGGACTTCATGGCGGCTATCGAGTGCGTCTGCTTCGATCTGGGTGGGGTCCTGGTGCGCATCGCGCGCGACTGGGCGGAGGGTTGTCAGCTCGCGGGCTATCCCGTGCGCGGCGCGTCGGCGGGCGGCGCGCTCGGTCGCGTGCGCGGTGAGCTGATGCAGCGCTTCGGGCTCGGTCAGCTCAGCGAAGACGAATGGCTCGAGCAGCTGGAACGCGGGATGAACGGCCTGTACACGCGCGAGGAAATGCGGCGCATCCACCACTCTTGGACGCGCGGGGAGTACAGCGGCGCGCTCGAGCTCGTCGAGGAGCTCAACGACAAGGGCGTGGT
Organism: uncultured Sorangium sp.; assembly: GCA_966250485.1. Lineage (GTDB taxonomy): Bacteria > Myxococcota_A > Polyangia > Polyangiales > Polyangiaceae > PMG-095. Next base: position 401,325 of record CBINHN010000001.1, read on the forward strand.
GACAGCGTGTCTCTCCAACACCAACCAGGCCCACTGGACGCGGCTGGTCCATCACGATGGTGTCGCGGCCTTGCCTGGCGAGCCGGAATATCCCTGTGTGCTGCGCCTGCGCCATGCTCACGCCTCGCACCTGCACGGCCTGGCCAAGCCGGATCCGGAATTTTTCCGCGCTTTCGAGGGCGCGACGGGTCAGCAGGGCCGCGCCGTTTTGTTCTTCGACGATCTCATCGAGAACGTGGCTGCGGCGCGCGCCGTCGGCTGGTGCGCCGAGCGCGTGGATCCCAGCGTAGAGACGGTGCCGCAGCTGCGCAGCCTGCTGGCTCAGTACGGCGTGCTGTAGCGCGGCTCACGCGCTGGCGACGCCGCTGTGCAGCGCCTGCAAGCATTGATACGCGGCGTACTTGTAGGAGTCGCCGAGCGTCGGGTAGTTGAAGACCATGTCGATGAACACGTCGACCACCCCGCCCAAATGGATGGCGCATTGGCCGATGTGGATCAGCTCGCTCGCGCGCTCGCCCACGACGTGCACACCGAGGAGCTTGCGGCTCGGGCGCTCCACCACGAGCTTGACGATGCCCTCGAGGTCCCCTGTGATCTTGCCGCGCGGGTTCTCGGCGAACAGCCCGCGACCAACCACGTAGTCGATGCCCTTCTGCCGACAGCTCTGCTCCGTCTCGCCGAACGCGCTCACCTCCGGGATGGTGTAGATGCCGTAGGGCATCTGCGCCGCGACGCGCCGCTTGTAGCTGAAGTCGAAGGCGTGGCACACGGCGACGCGCCCCTGCTCCATCGACACCGACGCCAACGCTGGAAATCCGATCACGTCGCCAGCGGCGAAGATGTTGGGCACGGCCGTGCGATACTCTTCATTGACTTTCACATAGCCGCGCGCGTCCGGCATGATGCCGAGGTTCTCGAGCCCCAGGCCCGCGCTGTTGCCGCTGCGCCCCGCGGCGAACAGCAGATCCTGCGTCTCGAGCACGGTGCCGTCGGCGAGCGTGGTGGCGATCACGGCGCCGGCGCGGCGAACGTTGGTCCAGCGACTGCCGCGCAGTAAACGGACGCCCATGCGATCCATGGCCTGACGCAGCCGCGCGATGATCTCCGCGTCGAGAAAGGGCAAGATCTCCGCGCGCGTGTCGACCAGCGTCACGCTGGCGCCGAGCGCAGCGAACATGCACGCGTACTCGCAGCCGATCACGCCGGCGCCCAGGATGGTGAGCGACTTGGGCAGCGCGTCGATCAAGAGCACCTCGTCGCTGTCGTGGATGTGCGCGTCCGCGAAATCGATGTCCGCCGGGCGATGCGGCTTGGAGCCGGTCGCGATCAGAAACTTGTCCCCGCTGATGCGCCGCTCTCCCGCGCGGCTGGTGACGACCACGTGCTGCGCGTCGCTGAAGCGGGCGTGACCGGGGATGTAGCTTACGCCATGGCGCTCGAAGTTGTGACGGAAGGCGCGCGCCTCCGCGGCGGCGATCGCGCTCTTGCGCGACATCAAGCGCTGAAGGGTCGCGCCCGGATCGAGCCCGACCGCGACGCCGTACAGATCGCGCGCACGGTAGCCGGAGAGATAGAGCGCGGTCTCGCGCAGCGTCTTGCTCGGCAGTGTGCCGGTGTGCACCGCCGCGCCGCCCGGCTCCGGCTCTGCTTCGATGACGGCGACCGTCTTGCCGAAATAAGCGGCTTGGGCGGCGCCCTTCTCACCGGCAGGGCCGGCACCGATCACGACCAAGTCGAAGTGTTCCGCCGACATGGACGGGAGCATAGCCGAGCGCGCGGCGCTCCGCGTCCATGAACGCCTGCGCCGCGCGTCAGCGCGCCAAGCGCGTTTCGATCGCGCTGCTGGCGGCGGCGAGCGCGCCGTCAGCGCGCAAGCAGGGATAGCAGTCCTCTTTGCCGCTGAGCCCGCAGCCGTTCGTCGCAGCGAGCTCGCGCAGCACCTCCAAGGTGCGCGTTTCACCGACTCTGCCGGCTAGCTCGAGCGCGCGGCGCCGCTGCTCGCAGCTCTCCGCGTAGCGGAGCTTCACCGCGGTCACCAAATCGGCGGGCGCGATGGCGGCGAACGCCGCGCTCTGCAGCCGCTTCTCCGCGGCTCGCCGCACGCTGTCGCGCACGCTGCGATCCAACGCCAGGCGGTAGAGCACCGCGGTGCCGTTGCGCGCCATCGTCCCTTCGAGCAGCCCGAACGCTGTCTCCTCGGCTTTCTTGTCGCGCGACTGTGCGCCGCGATACAACAAGGCGCCGATGCGCTCGTCGCTGCGCAAGCTGGGGTGTTGCGTCAGCAAGCGCCCCAGCTTGGCCATCGCGTCAGCGTCGCGACTCGCGGAGAGATCGGCCGAAACCGCCGCGAGCACCGCGTCGACCTCGCTCACTGGCGCTGGCGTCGACGCGCTCGGCGGCGGCGGCAACGGCGCGATCTGAATGATCGAGGCGGCGGAAGCCGGCGCTCTCGCGGCGACCTCGGAAGGCGGCGACGACGCCGAGCTGCGCCACAGCGCGAGCAGCACCAAACCCGTCAGCGCCGCCAAGGGCGCGAGCACGAACGCGACCGTGGGGAGCGCGCGCAGCGCGCGCGGCATTCGCTCGCGACGAGCGTCGATGAGCGCCGCGGCCGCCGCGTAGACCTGACCCACTCCCGCCGCCAGCGCGCGCGACGCACGCCGCAGCGCACGTCGCGCGTCACGCCCGCGGGCGCGCACCGACTCGATGAACAGGCGCGCGCGCACGCCGGCCGGCAAAGCGCGCGCGGGCGCGCGCTGGCTCACCACCGGCTGCGGAGCGACTGGTGTCGGCGGCGCTGCGAGCGTTGGCGGCGTTGCCGCAGGCGGCGGCGCCACGCTCGGCAAGGCCAAGCGCGTCGCTGCGTCTGCTTCATCGCTGCTCGCGCCGACGTGGGGCAGCGCCAGGCGCGTCACTCCCTCGCCGTCCTCGTCGGCTCCCACTCTCGGCAACACCACGCGCGTCAGCGCGGCGTCGTCCACGTCGCCGAGCGCGGGCGGCGGCGGAGCATCCGACGCCGCGTTGCCGTCTCGCGGAAACTCGAACGCAGGCAGCGGATCACCCGGCAGGTAGGTCGGCAGTCCGCGCGCTTTGCGCTCGGCAGAAGCCTTCGCCAGGTCATTCGCCGCCGCGAGGAGCGGCGCGGGCGGCGCGCTGGCAGCCACGGGCTCGGCTCCGGCGGCGGCGCTGGTCGTCAAGGCGTCCAGCGCGTCCACGAGCGCGTCGGCGCTCTGGAGCCGGCGGCCCGGCTCGCGAGCGAGCAACTGCTGCACGACGCGCTCGAGCGCAGCGACGAGCTCGTTGCCGCGTAGCCGCGTGGACAGGCTCGGGGGCGGCGCGGACAGCTGCTGCGAGAGCACGCCGCCCGTAGTGCTGGCGTCGTAGGGCCGAGCGCCCGTCAACATTTCGAACAGCATCACGCCGAGTGAGAACAAATCCGCGCGGCCGTCCACGGCTTGCCCCAGAGCTTGCTCGGGGGCCATGTACTCCGGTGTGCCGAAGACGCTCGCCGGCCGCGTGATGGCCTTGGCGCCAAAGCGACTCGCTGGATCGGAGAAGCGCGCGATGCCGAAGTCGAGCACCTTGACGAAGTCGTCGTCCTCTTCGCGACGAACGAGCATCACGTTCTCGGGCTTGAGATCGCGGTGCACGATACCGAGCGCGTGACACGCCGAGAGCGCGCTGGCGATCTGCCGCGTGATGTGCACGCTGCGCAGCACGCCGAGGGCGCCCGCGGCGAGCTCGTTGCGCAGAGTGCGGCCCTCGACGAACTCCAGGGCCAAAAACAGCGAGCCATCGGGCAAACGGCCGAAATCAGTCGCGGCGACGACGTTCGGGTGTCCAATGTTCGCCGCTGCCATGGCCTCGCGCTCGAAGCGAGCGCTCACCTCCGCTACGCCCGAGAGCTCCGGGTGCAGCACCTTGATCGCGAGCTTCTTTCTGAGCAGCTGATGCTCAGCGGCGTACACGCGGCCCATGCGGCCGCGGCCGATCTGGGCGATGATGCGATAACGGTCGGCCAGTAACGACTCGGCGTGGAGCGGCGGAGATGACGGGGGCGCTGAACGCGGAGGTGACGGGACGGAAGGCACTGGAGGGCATCGTAATATAAGACAATGCGTGATGGGCTCGTCGCCGTGGCGCCTGACGACGGCGGGGGCGAGGTCGCTCCCTGTCGGGATGGGCGGCGTTGGGGAGCGCTGCCTGATGGGTGCCGGTGTAAGTCGTGGGGCCTCCGGCCGTCACGCTGCGGCTCGATGAGGCGCCGCCCTGCTGCGTGGCGTCGCTTCGCTTGCCGCTCCGCTGGCTCATGGGCGCCCGGCGAATGGGCGCGTTGACGGGAGCTTGACCAATGCGCCCGCCGCCGTCAGGCACCGCGGCTCCTTGGCCCGGCCGCGCGCGTCGTACAGGGCGCGCGAGCGGGGACGTCGCGGGGGGCGACGCGATGTGGCTGCGCTTCGCTCGCCAAGCGTGGACGATATCCCGCCGGTTTGCTCGCGACCGGCGCCGCGTTTGGCGACGATGAATTCGCAGGCCGTTTCGCTGCATTTGGCAGCATCGCGATACGCGCAACGACCGGGTTCGGTTCCGGCGAACGGCATCTCTGGTCAGGCGTCGGGGAGCGGCCGCAATCGCGGGCCTTTTCGGCTGTCGACGGTTTGGCAACCGCCACGAGTCCCGCCCCGGGGCGGAAGGTATTGTCCGGCTCCGCCCCGGGGCTGAAGCTGTCGTCCGGGCCCACGCCGACGAGCGATCTGGTAGCCGCTGCCGAACTTAAAGCTGGCGGGCAGGTGCGTAGCTGGTGGCGCAGAGCGGGCGTTAGTCGGACAAGGCTAAAAGTGCGTGGGCGGTGACGTCGATCTGCAGGTAGTCGTGCACTGGGGAGATGGGGAACGCGCCGTCGCAGCATTCGGGATCGCGCGATAGCGGGTAATGCTCTGCGCGGAGCTGATGGCGGAGAAGGAATGCGCGACCTCGCGCGATTGCGCGGCCCGCGGCGGGGTCGTCGATGAGACGCAGGGCTTCGATGGTCGCCGCGGTGCGGGCGAGCTCGGGGATTGGCGGGGCGGAGGCTTCCCCGTTCTTTGCGTGCTCGAGGCTGTCTATGAGCGGGGGGACGGTGCGCGCTAGGATTTCGGAGTCGCCGCGACGGTGGGCAGCGAGCGCGGTCCAGGGGGCCCAGGGGTTCGATGCGAGGTCGCGCGCGCAAACGCTGAAGAGTTGCGCAGGGGCGCGCTCACCGAGGGCCGCTGCTACTTGCGCGGCGTGCCAGGGGTTCTGGAGGAGCTCGGGCTCGGCGCTCAGCTGGAGTAAGTCGGGCGTGAGATTCAGGCCAGCTAGAGCTGCGAGCGCCACGGTGCCGCATTGCAGCGGGCGCGCTTCGGGCCAGCCGGAGATGGGTTTGCCCGCGAGGGCGTCGGTGATGTCGCGCTCTAGCCAGCGCCGCAGTCGTGCCGCGGCGGCGTGGCCTTCGGGGTGGGCGTCGAGAGCGCGGAGCGCGAGGGCCGCTCGGCCGTGCCACATGGGGCCGCGGGGTGACTCGCTGCCGCTGCGTGGCTCGATGCCGAACACGATTTGGCCCGAGCGCGCGACGCGTGCGCTGAGCCAACGAATGGCCGCGGCGCGGCGATCGCTGGGGAGCGCGTGCGGCGGCGCGGCGCGCGCGATGACGGTCTCGGTCTCGAAGAGCCAGAGCGCGTCTTCCGGCCAGCGTGAGCGCGGGGTGTCGGCTTTTTGCGCCAAGGCCTCCAGAAAATCAGCGGGGCCAAGGTGGTGATCGCGCGCAACATCGGGCAACAGCATCGCCAGCGGCGCGCTAGGACGGACCAACGCCAGGCCGTGCACGCCGCATTCGAGCGCGCTCACGGAGCCGGACACGGGGACGCTGCGCGGCGCGAGCGCGTACGATACTTGCGCGACGAGCTCTTCGCGGCCGCCCGCGTCGACGCCACCAAAACGAGAGTCGGCGAGCGCGGTGACGAACGCGCGCTGGAGCCGCGCGGCTGGGCTGCCTTCGGAGAGGCCCGCGCAGCCCGCGAGCGCTCCCGCGCGGTAGAGTGAGACGATCGGCGTGGCGTCGGGCGCCGTGATTCGCTCCGGCCAGGCCGTGAGCGTGCGTTGCCAAGCGAGCAGCTGGGCCAGGGCCTGCCGCAGGTGCTCGCGTGCCCCGGGTGACAACCGCTCGGCGAGGCACGCCAGCGGAAAGCTCGCCGTCACGCGCGCGGCGCTCCGCGCGCGCGAATGGCCCAGGCGGCGGAGGCTCCGAGGCCCAGCGCGTCGAGCGCCGGGACTACTTCTCGCTCCATCACGTCGGCGATCAGCCCGCGTTGTGTGTCGGAGTCCAGCACGCCGAGCGCGCGCGCCGCGGCCGCGACGCCCAGCGGCGCGTCGCGGCCGTTCCAGAACTCGACCTCGATGCCCATCACGAACTCCGCGAGACGATCCGCGAGCCGCTGCTTCTCGGCGAGTGACCAGGATTTGGCGCGGTGCGCTCCGTAGTACCAGCCGAAGCGCGCGTGATGCACTTCGTCCCCGACCAGCGAGGTGAAGAGCGCGCGCACGAGGCGGTCGCGCGCGCGGCGGCGACACTCGGTGAGCAACGCCGTGGCGAGCGTCTCCCCGACGGCGGCGTACTTCAACATCAGGAAGTCCACCTCTTCGACGTCGAAGGCAGACGGTAGATTCGTCCTCAGCGCCTCACGCTCGATTTCGAGCTCGCGCTCGGCGCCGCTGCACAGCCCCGCCATGCGCACGCAATAGTCGGCGTGCCGCAGCTCGTCGCTGCTGATGCGCGACGACGCGAGCACCAGATCGAACGGCGCCGCGGTGAGCGCCAACCCGGAGGTCAAATGCGTGAACAGCCCGACGGCGCTGAACTCACCGACGGCGAGGCGCTGGAACAAATCAGCGGCCAGGCCCAAGGCCGCTTCCGGATAGCTGCTGCGCTCGAATGTGCTCCACGGCAAGGGCTTCGGAACGCGCGCGGCCGCGCCCCGCAACGTGTCTTCATGACGCTCGGCGAGCGGCGTCTCACTCAGTGAACGCCGAATGCGGAGCAGCTGTGATTCTGTCACGGAGCTCCCCCTGCGTTGTCCGTACCGGCACCGCCGGTGAAGGCCTCGATGGCGAGCACGATGAAGCCACCGGAACCCTGCGGTCGACCGGCGCTCCCGGCTTGCCCGCCCTCGCCCGCGTCACCTGCCGCTCCAGCTGCGCCGCCGACTGGCTCACCACCAGCCCCGCCTTCACCTGCCGAGCCGAGGACACCACCTGTACCGGGGACACCACCCGTACCAAGGACACCGCCGGCGCCAGCTCCGCCGCGCCCGCCGCCGAGCACGCCCGCGCTGTTCCCGAAGGCGCCGATCGCGAGCACGATGTAGCCGCCCAGCCCGAGCGTCCCGCCATTCGAGCGCCCGCCGTTCGCGCGGCCGCCGTTGAGGTGGCCACCGCTCGAGATGGCACCGCCGGAGGTCGGCGCGCCGCCGCGCAGCAGCGCGCCGCCATACGCGGACATCGCGAGCACGATATAGCCGCCAAAGCTCGGGGCGCCGCCCGTGCGCCCGCCGCCCTGACCGCCGCTGCCGCCGAGCGACCTGCCGTCGGTCGTGGATTCTCCACCGCAGGCGACGACTTGCGTCGGCACCACACCGGCCACCGCAGTGGCAAACACCATTTTTGGGACGATAGCCGTGCGCGCCATGTCTTACCTCGCCGCCGATCATCTTACGAGGAATGAGCCCGCGCACAAGTCAGCCGATTTGAATCACGATCTTGCCCTTCATACCGCCGGATTCGATCTTTCGGTGCGCGTCGGCGAGCTGTTCCAGGGGGAAGCTGCTGTCGATGAGCGGACGCACTTGGCCGCGCTCGGCGAGCCGCGCCAGCGTCTGGATCTTCTCGCGCGTGCGCTCCATGAACCCGAAATACAGAGTCTGATTCCGAATCTGCATGTCGTTCACGCTACCGTCGACGCGGACGATGGTGGCGAGCTTGCCGTACGGGCGCACGCAGCTAATGCTGCGTGAGATGATGTCCCCGCCCACGGTGTCGTACGCCGCGTCCACGCCGCGACCGTCCGTCAGGCGATTCACCTCGTCCTCGAACCTGTGCGTGCGGTAATCGATCACTTCATCCGCGCCCAGCGAACGAATCAAGCCCTCGTTCTCGCGCCGGCCGGTGGCGATCACGCGCGCCCCCGCTGCCTTCGCGAGCTGCACGGCGAAGGCACCGACGCCGCCGGCGCCGGCTTGGATCAACACCGTGTCACCCGGCTTGGTGCCGAAGAAGGTGACGACGGTGTCGTACGCGGTGATGGCCGCCAACGGCAGCGACGCGGCCTGCTCGAAGCTCAGGTTCCCCGGCTTCTTGGCGACGATGTCCGCGTCCTCCACGTGATACTGAGCGTACGTCCCCTGACGACCGAAGATGCGCGCTGAATAGAACACCTCGTCTCCGACCGCGACGTGCGTCACGCCGCCGCCCACGGCCTCCACCACGCCAGCCGCGTCATAGCCGAGGATCGCCGGCATCGGCACGCGCGCCCAGGCGCCGCTGCGCCGAATCTTGTAATCCACCGGGTTGACCGAGGCCGCGCGCACGCGCACGAGCACCTGGCCGTAGCCCGGCGCCGGCTTCGGCATCTCGGCCAGCTCGAACTGCTCCGGACCACCGAACTCACGAATCACCATCGCCTTCATGGCGCGAAGCCTACCGCCTAATGCGCCGGCGCAAACGCCCGAAGCGGCCTGGCAACCACGCCCCGCGGCGTCGCGCCTGCAGCGCTGCCGTTCAGCGTGTGCGCAGCCAGAACGCGACGGCGGTGGTCAGCGCGGCGACCAGCACCGCGATCAGGAGCAGCAGCAGCGCTGGAAACGGACGCGCCGTCTTGGCCGCCAGCGCTCCGGCGCGCGGCGCCACGGGCATTTGCAGCGGCGCGAGCGGCAGCGCCGAGGGCATCTCCGGTAGCGAAATCAGCGGCGGCACGGCCAGCGCGGGCGGCGGCGCCGTGTCTTCGTCCTCCGCGCCGTCCGTGGGCACGGCCTCGGCGAGCGGAGGAGCCAGGCGACGCAGCGTCCTACTCTCGCGCTCACCCGAGCCCAGGGTCAGCGGCGTATCGGGGGGCGAGAGCAGGAACGTCGAGCGCAGCGACGCGCCGTACTCGTCCGCGTACACGCCTTTGTCGATCAGCCAGAACGCCAGCGCCTCTGCCATCGCGCGCAGACTCTCCCAGCGCGCCTCGCGCGATTTCTCGAGCGCGCGCGAGAGGATACTCCACAGCTCCGGCTCGGCGATGCCAAGCTCGGTGATGGGCCGCGCCGGCTCCGAGACCACCGCCTTGAGCACGGACAAATAGTTGCTCTTGCCGTTGCTGAACGGGCGCCGCCGCGTGAGCAGCTCGTAGAGCACGACCGCGAACGCGAACACGTCCGCGCGCTGATCGACGTCGGGCTCGCCCTGCGCTTGCTCCGGCGCCATGTAGTCGGGCGTGCCGAGCAGCGCGCCGGGCCGCGTCAACCCGGCGCCGCCGACGCGCAGCCGCGCCACCCCGAAATCCACCACCTTGGGCTGAATGCGACCGAACTCGTCGCGAGCCAGGATCACGTTCTCGGGCTTGATCTCGCGGTGCACCACGCCGCGGCGATGCGCCACCGAGATCGCGTCGGCCACGGGCAGCATCACGCGCACGGCGCGCAGCGGATCCAGCGGCCCCTCGCGCTCGGAGAACTCGAGCAGCGACTCTCCGCGCAGCAGCTCCATGGCGATGAAGGGCACGTTCTTGACGCACCCGAAGTCGAACACGCGCACGATGCCCGGATGGCTGATGCGCGCGATGGCTCTGGCCTCGAGCAGCAGCCGCTGCGTGGCGCGCTGCGTGTTGGTGTGCTCCGGGTCGACGCGGATCAGCTTGAGCGCGAGCGCGGCATCGAGCACGCGGTCATGAGCTCGAAACACGGTGCCCATCGCGCCCACGCCGATGCACTCGAGCAGCTGGTAGCGTTCGCCGATGACGTCACCGACGCGAAAACGTTGAGCTTCGGAGTTTTCGCGCACGAAATCGGCGGGCGCTGACGGGACGGCTGCCACGGTAGTTCTCGCTCCCGCTGGCCTCAACGGCCGAACAGCGCCCGGCTTCAGCGCGCATTTTGCTGGCGACGCCCGCCACGGCGACGAGTAAACGGAGCTAGGCCAAACCCCGAGGTACTACACTCGCGCCCAGCCGCGCTCCTCCCACTCGCCCGCGTCCGCCGCCGACAGCCCATGCCTTCGTCCCTGATTTCGATCAGCCGCTCACTCGCCAAAGCCGTGGATCGCCTGACATTCCGTGCGCCGACGGAGTTCGTCTACAACCCGCTCGTGTATGCGCGCGCGCCGCACGAAGCCTACCTGGAACGTTACGGTTCCGGCGCGAGCGGGCGCGTCCTGCTGCTCGGCATGAACCCGGGGCCGTTCGGCATGGCGCAGACCGGCGTCCCCTTCGGCGACGTGGCCATGGTGCGCGATTTCTTGGGCGTGAGCGGCGCGGTGGAGCGCCCGCCGCGCGAGCACCCTTCGCGGCCGGTGAGCGGCTTCGCGTGCAAGCGCAGCGAGGTGAGCGGCACCCGCTTGTGGGGCTGGGCGCGCGATCGCTACGGCAGCGCGCGCGAGTTCTTCACGCGTTTCTTCGTCGTGAACTACTGCCCGCTGGTGTTCATGGAAGAGAGCGGCCGCAATCGCACGCCTGACAAGCTGCCGGGCGTCGAGCAGGCACCGCTGTTCGCGGCGTGCGATCGAGCGCTCACCGCCATCGTGGACTGCCTCGCGCCCTCGCTCGTGATCGGCGTCGGCGCCTTCGCGGAAGCCAGCGCGCGCCGCGCGCTCGCAGACAACGGCCTGCGCGTCGGCTGCGTGCTGCACCCGAGCCCTGCCAACCCCAAGGCCAACACGGGTTGGGGGCGCATCGTCGAAGAACAGCTGCGTGAGCTGGGTGTCGCGCTTTGAGCGGCGCGCGGGCTTGCGCCTAGCCTCCACGCCGTGGTTAGGCTACGGAAGTCGCGCCTCCGAGCCATCGCCACGGCCGGAGCCCTGAAGAGAGGCCGCAATGCTCCCCACGATCGACTGGACCGTTGACCCGGTCTTCATGAACCTCCCCCGCGAAGGCGTCGTCATCGCGCTCGCCGGCTTCGCGGTGGTGTCGGTGCTCTATGGCTTCGCCAAGAAGGCCACCGATCAGTGGGTCTCGGGGTTGTTCTTCGGCGGCCTCGCGTTCGTCGTCCACAACTACATGCCGGAGACCTACGGCATCCGCTACTACAGCATGCTGTTCGTGGTCGTGTTCTTGGGCGGCCACGCGCTCTTGAAATGGCAGATCGAACGAGCGCACGGCTCGGCCGAGGACGCCAATGATTTCATCGTGTACGGCGTGCTCGGCGTGCTGCTCGGCGCGCGCCTCGGTCACGTCCTATTCTACGATCTCGACAAGGCGTTGGCGGATCCGGCCTGGGTCTTCAAGATTTGGACCGGCGGGCTCGCGAGCCACGGCGCGGTGATCGGGCTCATCATCGCCATGTGGCTGTTCACCCAGCGACGCGGCATCCCGTTTCTCGAAGGCGCGGATCGCTTCAGCTTCTCGGCGGCGCTCGGCGCGACGCTGGTGCGCCTGGGCAATCTTTTGAATTCCGAGATCGTCGGCAAGAAGACGGACGGCACCTGGGGCTTCCGCTTTCCTCACTTCGAGGCCAACCCGCCGCTGCGCCACCCCAGCCAACTTTACGAGGTCGCGCTCGGGCTCACCGTGCTCGGCTCCTTGTGGCTGCTCGACAAGAAGCTCGGCAAAGAGAAGCGCCCGCGCGGCGCGCTCATTTCCGCCTTCTTCCTCTTGTACTTCTGCGGGCGCTTCGTCGTCGAGTTCTTCAAAGAGTTCCAGCCGGGCGAGGACGTGGATTCCATGCTGCGCATGGGCCAAATCTTGAGCCTGCCCGGCATCGCGCTCGGCATCTACGGTCTCTACTGGTCGTTCAAGCACAAGCTGCCTGCCGCTTGGCCGCACGCGGAGCTCGAAGAAGAGGCTCCCGCGCCCAGTGACGAAGACGAGGACGAAGACGACGAGGACAGCGAAGAGGACGACGACGGCGACGACGATGAGCACGACGCCGACACGCGCGACGAAGACGAGGACGAGGACGAGGACGAAGCGGACGACCGCGCTGCGGAAGGCGCTTCGGCGGCCAAGCCCGCCGACGCCGATCCCGATGTCGAAGACGAGTTCGACCCAGAGGGCCGCCTAAAGCGCACCCGCGGCGAGTGAGCCATCACTCGCCCGTCCGCCTTGCTGTGCGTCTAGGACGGCGACGCGCCGACGACCTCAGCGAAGACGTAGCGGCGCGGCGGCTTACCGGCCAGGAACTTGGCCGCGACGAGCGCGCCGCGCGCGAACAAATCGCGGTTGGTCGCGCGATGGGTGAGCTCGATGCGCTCACCCTGGCCCAGCAAATGGACGGTATGATCGCCGATTACGTCGCCGCCGCGTACGCCGAGCACCGCGATTTCATCCTGCGTGCGAGCGCCCACGTCGCCGCTGCGGCCGTGTAGCTCCTTGAGCTCACCGCGCCCAGCGCGCGCCGCGTCGGCGAGCCGCTTGGCCGTGCCGCTCGGCGAATCGATCTTCTTGCGGTGATGAATCTCCACGATCTCGATGTCGAAGTCGGCGAGGCGGCGCGCGGCTTGTTCGACGAGCTCCGCTAGGACCTGGATGCCGAGGCTCATGTTGGGGGCCCACAGCACCGGCACGGCTTCCGCCGCTTTGTCCAGGCTGCGCCGCGCGGCGTCGTCCAGGTTCGTGGTGCCGCTCACGACCGCGATGCGCTGGCGCGCCGCGACAGCGAGCAGCATCGGCACCGCCGAAGCCGTCGAGAAATCGATCACCACGTCCGCGCCCAGCAAGCCCGAGCCGGCGTCCGCCGTGGTGACGACGCCGAGCACGCCGACGCCAGCGAGCTCGCCCAGGTCACGCCCGAGGCCCGGATCGTTCGACGAGCACACGCCGCCCACCAGCTCGAGCTCCGGATCTGCGTTGGCGAGGCGGATCAGCGCTAGGCCCATGCGGCCGGTGGCACCAAAGATCGCGACCTTCATGGCGCCTCGTAGCGGGCGATCAGCTCGGCGAGCTGCTGCACGCAGCCGGGGCTCGCCTCGATGAGCGGCGGCCGAAGGCTGGCGCTCATCATGCCCTTGTGCGCGAGGGCGGCCTTGATCGGCTGCGGGTTGGGCTCGACGAACAGTCCTCGGTGCAGCGGATAGAGGCGGGCATGCTTGCGCCCGGCGTCCGCGTAGCGTTGCGCCAGCGCGTCCTCCACCACCTCGTTGACCTCGCGCGGATACAGGTTGCTCGTGACGCTGATCACGCCCTTCGCGCCCACGCTCATCAGCGGCAGCGTCAGCGGATCATCGCCGGAGAGGACGAGGATGCGATCCTTGGCGCGCTGCAAGAGATCTTGGCAGTACAAGACGCCGCCGCTCGCGTCCTTCAACCCGATCACGTTGGGGCTCGCGTCGAGGATGCGCAGCAGCGTCTCGACCTGCAGCTCCACGCCGCAGCGGCCGGGGATGTTGTAGAGCACCACGGGCCCGCTCACCGCCTCGGCCACCGCCACGACGTGGCGCAGCAAACCCTCCTGCGAGGGCTTGCTGTAGTACGGCATCACGAGCATCACGGCGTCCGCGCCGGCCTCGAGCGCCGCGCGCGACGCTTCGATGGTCTTCTTGGTGTTGTTGCTGCCGGTTCCGACGACGACCTTGGCGCGGCCCTTGGCGAGCTCCACCGCGCGCTTGGCGAGCTCGCGCTGCTCGGCGTCCGAGAGCGTCGCGCTCTCACCCGTCGTGGCGCAGGGCACCAGACCCGCGACGCCGCCGGAGAGCTGCGCGGCGATCAGCGCCTCATACGCTTTCCAATCGATGCTCGCTCCGTCCGGAGTGAAGGGCGTGACGAGCGCGGTATAAGTGCCCGGGGGCAGCGTGACCATGGCGCTCTTTGCCGCGATTTTCGGCGAGAAACAAGTCGCTCGTGGCGAAAGCGCCAGCGAGGCCATGAATCCGCTGGTTCAGCGCCGGCTCGCGCCGCGCCCGCTACGCGCGGCGCGAGAAGCTCGCGACGAAGTAGCCGTCGGTGCCGTGCCGCAGCGGCAGCAGCCGCAGCTCGGCTGCGCCTGCCGGCAAACCAGTGACCCCGCAATACTCGAACGGACAAGGCTCCAGCAGATCCCGCACGCTGGCGACCACGGCTTCGCCCTCTTCCGCCAGCACGCTGCACACCGCGAACACGACGCGCGCCCCGGGCCGCGCGCGCGAAGCCGCGTTGCGCAAGATCGTGCTGGCCAACGCCGCGAGCCGGCCCGGATCATCGGGCTGCAAGCGACGGAGGATCTCGGGACGATGCCGCAGGGTGCCCGTGCCGCTGCACGGCGCGTCCACCAGCACGCGATCGAAATCAGCCGGCACGTCGGCGCTGCCGACGGTCCAATCGAGGCCGCGCCGCTCGGGCAGCGGCAAATTCAGCCGCGCGAACTCTTGCTCCAGCGCGTCCAGCTTCTCGGGATAGAGATCGGTGGCCCACAGTGAGCCGGCGGGGCCGACCTGCTCGGCGAGCAGGCTCGTCTTTTGGCCGCGCCCGGCGCAGGCGTCGAGCACGCGCTCGCCCGGACGTGCCGCGAGCAGCAGCGCGATGGCTTGCGCGCCCTCTTCCTGGATCACGAAGCGACCCTCGTCGAAGCCGGGCAAGCGCCGCGGATCGCCGAGCCGGTCGACGCGCACGGCGCGTTCGCTGACGCGTCCCCGCGTGGCGTCGCGCGTCCACTCCGGCGGCTCCGCGCCTACCACGCGAATGCCGACGCCGCGCTCGCCGGCGTCGGCGCCGAGCAACGCCAGCGCCTCTTCTTCACCCACGTCGCGACACAACCGCTGGTAGAGCCAGGGCGGCGCGTTCTCGCGCACGGCGTCGCTCAGCGTGAGCCGTTCGTTCGCGGCGGCGAGCTTGCGCAGCACCGCGTTGGCGAAGCCGGCGACGCGCTCGCCGCGCTCACGCCGCACAGCGGACACCGCGGTGTCCACGGCGGCGAAGCCGGGCACGCGCTCGAGCAAGAGCAGCTGATACGCGGCGAGCAGCAGCTCCACGCGCGTGACGGAGTCCTTGATGCCCTTGGGCGCGTAGCGCAACAGGCGCGCCTCCAGCGCGCCCTCGGTGCGCAGCACGCCGTACACCAGCTCCGTCGCGAGCCCGCGCTCGCGCGCGTCGAGCTGCACGTTGCGCGCGAGCTCGACGCTCAACGCCGCCGCCGCGAACGCCGCGTCATCGAACACGCGCGCGAGCACGCGCGACGCGACGCGACGCGCGCTGGGCGCCGCCTGCGGCTTGCGCCGCGCAGAGCCGCCGGGCGCCGACACTTACTGGCCCTTGTCGACGCGCACCATCACGTCCAGCCGGCGCTCTACGTCGTTCTTGAAGGCGAGCAGCATCAAGCCGAACAAAATGGCCATCCCGGCGAGGTGCATCAGCTCCCGCGCGCGCAGCGGCAGGGGGCGCCGCAGCACGCCCTCGACCAGGAAGAACAACAGGTGTCCGCCGTCCAGCACCGGGATCGGCAGCAGGTTGAACAGGCCCAGATTGATGCTGATGAGCGCCATGGCCCACAGGAAGTAGTCGGTGCCTTTACGGCCCTCCTCCCCCGCGACCTGGTAAATCGTGATGGGTCCGGAGAGCGACTTCAGGCTCACGCGCCCCTGAGCCAAGCGCACGATGCCGAGCAGCACGAAGCGCGTCACGTCCAGCGTCTCCGCCACGGCCTTGGTGAACGCATAGCGAATCGGCGCCGGATGCGAGACGCGCTCTTCGGGCGCGACCGGTACCCAGTGCTGGAGCGGCAGCACGTAGCGCTCGAACGATTGCCCGTGCTCGTCCGTGAACTCCTCTTTGCGCAGCTGCACGGTGCCGGAGCGCGCGCGGCCGTCCCGCGCCGACAAGAACTCGATGCGGTGCGGGCGATTCGGCTCGGCCAGCAAGCGCTCGCAGAAGGTCGACCAGGCCGGCACGCTCTCGTCGTCGAGCCGCAGCAGCTTGTCGCCGGGGCGCAGGTCTACTTTGTAGAAGGCCGAGTCTTCGGGCACGATCGCGGGATACAGATCCGCGGCTTCGATGCCGGTGCGCTCGACCAGCGTCGTGCCCGAGGGGTCCGGCGTCAGCGCGACGACGCCAGCCTCGAACACCGCCATGTCGGCGGCGCCGCCCAGCGCGTTGCCGAGGAACACCGGGCGCATATAGGTGATGGGCAGGGTCTCTCCGGCGTTCTCGATGAGCGCGTTGCCCAAATCAGCGAAGCGCCGCACGGGCGTGCCCCCCACGTGCGTGACGAAGTCGAAGGTGCGTAGCCCGGCGCGGTAGGCCGGCGACTCGGCGTTGGGGACGCCGATGACGGGCGCGGGCGGGCTCGGCTGAATGCCGATGCTGCCGATGCGCTCCACGATGTCGAGCTCCCGCCGCTCCACCGTATCTTCCACCACGACCTCGGTGTCGACGTGCTTGTTGTCGCGGAAGACCTTGAAGCGCAGCGTCTTTCCCGGGCTCTTGGCGATGATGCGCTTCAGCTCGTCGAAGGTGCCGATCTCTTCTCCGTTCACGCTCATCACGCGGTCGCCGGGCAAGAGCTTGCCGTCGGCGGCGTGCTTGGGCAGCACCACGCCGACCGTCGGCGGCAGCAGCGGCCCGTCACTGACGAACACCGAGAAGTAGAGCAGGACCGGGAACACCAAATTCATCAGCGGCCCGGCCAGCACGACGATGATGCGCTTGTAAAGCGGCAGCGACTCGAACGTGCGCTTGCGGTCCTCGGGCAGCACGATGTCAGTCTTCGACTCCTCCAGCATGCGCACGTAGCCGCCGAGCGGGAGCAGCGACACGCAGTACTCCGTTTCGCGCCCGCGGATGCGCAAGATCTTGGGCCCGAAGCCCAGGCTGAAGGTGATGACCTTCACGCCGAACGCTTTGGCGAACAGAAAATGGCCGAGCTCGTGGACGAAGATCAGCGAGCTTACCAGGACGACGAAATAGACGACGTCCATTGCTCAAAAAGTAGCGGCGAAGCGAACGTTTGCCGACAAGTTTCGCGCGCACCGTAGCACGCGGGCCGGGCCGCGGGTAGGTTCGGGGAACCATGAGCAATGCCCGGAAAAAGACGCCTGAGGGCTCACGCGTGGTCCTGCATCAGTTGATGCTGCCGGAACACGGCAACGCGCTCGGAAATGTACATGGCGGCGTGATCATGAAGATGGTGGACGAAGCGGGAGCCATCGCCGCTATGCGCCACGCTCAGCGCCCGTGCGTGACGATGGCCATCGACTCGATGACGTTCCGTCAGCCGGTGCAGCTCGGCAACTTGCTGCTGTGCGACGCGCGCGTCACGTGGGTGGGGCGCACGTCGATCGAAGTCACCGTGCAAGTCCACGCCGAGAACCCGATCACCGGCGACATCACGCACACCAACTCCGCGCACCTGGTGTTCGTCGCGCTCGCCGAAGATGGACGGCCAGCGCCGGTGCCGCGGCTCGAGCTCGAGAGCGAAGAAGACAAACTCTCGTTCGCCGAAGGCGAGCTGCGACAGAAGGAGCGGCTCGCGCGCAAAGACAGAGAGAGCCGCAGCGCGATCCCGGCGAAGCCGTGAGCGAGCAGCGACGCGCTCGCGAGCTCGCTTGCAGCTGCGCGCGGGTGCCCTCCCGTGGCGGCGGAAGCGAAGCGACGCCCGACACTTGGGAGCGGCGCCGGGGCGGGGCCGGCCGAGCGGCTAGAAGGAGCGTCGAAAACGCCTCCCTCCCCACTCGTTTAGTGGCACCAGCCGGCTCGAAGAGGTAGCTTCCCCCGGCTTCGTTTGGCCAGGCGGCCCGGCGGGGCGGCTCGACGCCGGAGGGCGGCGCCGGACCTGCCCTGACGACGACCACCTCCTCGAACACGAAGCTGAAACTCCGCCCGCCATGCTCACTTGGGTAGCAAAAAAGCTCTTCGGAACCTCGAACGACCGCACCGTGAAGCGTCTGCAGCCCATGGTCGCGGCCATCACCGCGCTCGAGGACAGGCTCAAGAAACTCTCCGACGCAGAGCTGCAGGCCAAGACGCCGGAGTTCAAGCAGCGCCTGGATAACGGCGAGAAGCTCGACAAGCTGCTGATCGAGGCGTTCGCGGTGTGCCGCGAGGGCAGCCGCCGCGTGCTGAAGATGCGGCACTATGACGTGCAGCTGCTCGGCGGCATCGTGCTGCACCGCGGCGGCATCGCCGAGATGCGCACCGGTGAGGGCAAGACGCTGGTGGCCACCTCGCCCATCTACCTGAACGCGCTCACCGGCGAGGGCGTGCACCTCATCACGGCCAACGACTACCTGGCCAAGCGCGACGCGGAGTGGATGGGCCGGCTGTATACCTGGCTGGGCCTCACCATCGGCACCATCGTCAACCAGCAGAGTGACGAGGAGAAGCGCCGCTCGTACAAGTGCGACATCTGCTACGGCCAGAACAACGAGTTCGGCTTCGACTACCTGCGCGACAACATGAAGTTCTCGGCGCTCGACTACGCGCAGCGCCCGCTCAACTTCGCGATCGTTGACGAGGTCGACTCCATCCTGATCGACGAGGCGCGCACGCCGCTCATCATCAGCGGCCCGGCCGAGGCCGCCAGCGAGAAGTACCGCACGCTGAACGAGATCGTCGCGCGGCTGCGCAAGGACGAGCACTACAACGTCGACGAGAAGGGCTTCAGCGCCACGTTGACGGACGAGGGCGTGGAGTACGTGCAGGCCGCCTGCGGCATCGGCAACCTGTATGATCCGGTCAACATCCAGACCTTGCACATCATGAATCAGCTGCTGCGCGCGCACGCGCTGTACAAGCGCGACCAGCACTACATGGTGTCACCCGACGGCAAGGTGATGATCATCGACGAGTTCACCGGCCGCGTGCTGCCCGGCCGCCGCTGGAGCGACGGTCTGCATCAAGCGGTGGAGGCCAAGGAGAACGTGCGCATCCAAGAGGAGAGCCGCACGATGGCGACGATCACCTTCCAGAACTTGTTCCGCTTGTACAAGAAGCTCGGCGGCATGACCGGCACGGCCGAGACCGAGGCGCAGGAGTTCTCCACCACGTACAAGCTGGACGTGACGGTGATTCCCACCAACAAACCGATGATCCGCGTCGACGATCACGACGTCGTCTACAAGACGGAGCGTGAGAAGTTCAACGCGCTGGTGCGCGACATCATGGCGCACCACGAGGCGGGCCGCCCGGTGCTGGTCGGCACCACCAGCGTGGAGAAGAGCGGCGCGATCAGCCGCATCCTGAAGAAGAAGGGCGTGCAGCACCACGTGCTCAACGCCAAGCACCACGAGAACGAGGCCTTCGTCGTGGCCCAGGCCGGCAAGCGCGGCGCCGTCACCGTGTCCACCAACATGGCCGGGCGCGGCACCGACATCATGCTGGGCGGCAACGCCGAGATGCTCGCTCGCTGGGAGCTGAAGGAGAAGGGCCTCGATCCCGAGACGCACGCCGAAGAGCTGAAGCAGCTCATCGAGCGGCACGAGGCGGAGTGCAAGGTGGAGCACGACGAGGTGATCGAGCTCGGCGGCCTGCACATCATCGGCACCGAGCGCCACGAGTCGCGCCGCATCGACAATCAGCTGCGCGGCCGCGCCGGGCGCCAGGGCGACCCCGGCTACAGCAAGTTCTACCTGTCCTTGGAGGACGACTTGATGCGCATCTTCGCCGGCGATCGCGTCAAGAACTTGATGGATCGCATGGGCATGCCCGACGACGAGCCCATCGAGCACCCGCTCGTCACGCGCAGCATCGAGAACGCGCAGCGCAAGGTCGAAGAGCGCAACTTCGACATCCGCAAGAACCTGCTCGAGTACGACGACGTGATGAACGCGCAGCGCAAGACGGTGTACACGCTGCGCCAGCAGCTGCTGCTCGGCCGTTACACGCCGGAAGAGGTGGACAGCGAGGGCAAGTCGCTGGGCACGCCGCGCGAAATCCCGCTGGACGAGACCATCACGCAGCAAATCCTGCCGGAGGTGGCCAAGGTCGTCGGCTACTACTGCGACCCACAGCTGCAGCCGGTGGGCGAGGACAAGAAGGCGCGCCCGCCGACGCGCGACGAGATCGCCAAGGCCGAGAAGGTCGTCGAGCTCGAGCAGCTGCGCCAGGACGTGTACGACTCCTGGGGCGTGAAGCTCGAGATCGAGGATCGCAAGCAGCGCACGCCGCTCGAGCTGTACGACGAGCTCGCGGACCTCGTGCCGCGCGGCCTGTCCGAGCAGCGCGAGCGCGTGCTGGATCTCATCGATCGCGTGGTCGGCGCCATGGTCGAGGAGAGCTGCCCCGAGAACCGGCCCCCGGAGGACTGGGACTGGTCCGGCATGTTCCAGGGCTTCGAAGAGCACTTCAAGGTCAAGCTCGATCCCAACCTGAGTGAGCTCGGCGACGCGGATCTGGTCGTCAAGCGGCTGTACGAGCAGGCCGAGGAGCTGTACCGGGCGAAGGAGGCCGAGCTCGGCGTAGAGACGACGCTGCGCGTGTTCCGCCACATGTACGTCGAGAGCATCGACGAGACGTGGGTCGATCACCTCTCCAACATGGAGCACCTGCGCGACGGCATCGGGCTGCGCGGCTACGGCCAGCGCGATCCCAAGAACGAGTACAAGAAAGAGGCCTACAACCTGTTCTTGACGATGATGGCGCGCGTCTCCAGCAACGTGCTGGTCCGCCTGTTCGAGGCGCGCCCGCGCCGCCGTGAAGAGATCGTCGCGGCCGAGGCCGAGACGGCTCGCCGCTACCAAGAGGAGCTGGAGCACGCGATCGCGCGGCACCCCAGCGCGGAGAGCGAGGATCCCGAGGCGCTGCTCGCCGAGCTGCAGCGCGCGATGCAGACCGCGAGTCAGCCGCCGCAGCCGGCTCAGCCCAAGCGCCGCGAGGCGCCCAAGATCGGCCGCAACGACGCCTGCCCGTGCGGCTCGGGCAAGAAGTTCAAGAAGTGCCACGGCGCGCTGCTCGAGGAAGAGGGCGCGGCCGACGACGACGGCGACGACGAGCCGCAGCCCCGGGCCTGACGCCGGCGGGCTCGCTGCTGCCGGGACAGCGGTCGGGAAGCGTATGATCGAGGTCGAAAACCTGACTAAGGACTACGGCACGGTCGTCGCACTGGCGGATGTCTCGTTCCGCGTCGGCGCCGGAGAGGTCGTGGGCTTCCTCGGGCCGAACGGCGCCGGCAAGAGCACGACGCTGCGCATCCTGGCCGGCTTCTTGGGCGCGACCAGCGGCCGCGTCAGCGTCGCAGGCCACGACGTGGCGCGCGAGCCGCTCGCGGCCAAGCAGCAGCTCGGTTACATGCCGGAGACGGCGCCGCTCTACCCCGAGCTGCGCGTCAACGAGTACTTGCGCTTCCGCGCCTCGCTGAAGGGCATCGCGCGGCGCGCGCGCAAAGATGCGGTCGCGCTGGCCATGGAGCGCGCCGCGGTGAGCGAAGTGGCCGATAGCTTGATCGGGCACTTGTCGAAGGGCTTCCGTCAGCGCGTGGCGCTGGCGGACGCCATCGTCGCGACGCCGCCGCTGTTGATCCTGGACGAGCCCACCGCCGGCCTGGATCCCAATCAGATTCGTGAGGTGCGCGCGCTGATCCGCGAGCTCGGCCAAAAGCATACGATCTTGCTGTCGACCCACATCCTCTCGGAGGTGGAGGCGACGTGCGATCGCGCGCTGGTGATCCATCGCGGTCGCTTGGTCGCGCAGGGCTCGCTCGCCGAGCTGCGCGCGCTGGGCACCGCCAAGACGCTCTTGCTCGAGCTCGTCGATCCCGACGCCAAGGCGGAGGGCCTGGCTCGCGCGCTGCCCGGCGTGGAGTCCGCGCAGGTCGAGCTGCTGTCCGACGGCGCGCGGCGGCTGACGCTGACGCTCGCGCGCTCGCCCGCCGAGGTCGCCGAAGACCTGGTCTCGGCCCTGGTGCTCGCGGGCGTCCGCGTGCGCTCGGTCGCGCCGGGCAAGGCGAGCTTGGAAGAGGTGTTCGCGGCGCTGACCGAAGCGACGCGCGCGGCGCCTAGCGCTGGGAAGCAGTCGTGAACGGCGCGCTGACCATCTACCGCCGCGAGATGCTGAGCCTGTGGGTCACGCCGCTGGCCTGGGTGCTGCTCACGGTGTTTTTGTTGCTGGAAGGCGGCATCTTCTACTCCATCGTCGTTCACTTCAGCACGCTGCCGGATCTGGCGGTCGACACGGGGCCAGTGCAGGCGTTCTTCGGTCAAGAGTCGATCCTGCTGTTGATGACGCTGATCTTGCTGTGTCCCGCGCTCACCATGCGCACCTTCGCGGAGGAGCGGAAGAGCGCGACGATCGAGACGCTGCTCACCGCGCCGGTGACACCCTTCGCGGTGGTGCTGGGCAAGTACCTGGCGGTGCTCAGCACCTACGCATTGATCTGGCTGCCCACGCTGCTCTACGTCGTGATTCTGCGTAAGACGGGCAGCGTCGACTGGCAGGTGGTCGGCACCAGCTACCTCGGGCTCCTCGGCGTAGGCGCGAGCTACCTCGCGATTGGGGTGTTGATGAGCGCGCTGACCAAGAGCCAGCTCGTCGCGCTGCTGCTCACGCTGCTGTTCGTGTTCGGGCTGTTCGTGATGGGCGTCGGTGAGTACGTCTTCGAACAGGGCCTGTTTCACGATCTGTGCGCGCACGTCTCGATGGCGTCGCAGATGGAGGACTTCTCCAAGGGCGTGGTCGACCTGCGGCGCGTGGTGTTCGACGCGTCGCTGGTCGCGCTGGGCTTGTTCCTCACCACGCGCGTGGTGGACTCTTGGAGATGGGACTGATGGCCGCGGCAACGCCTCCCAAGCCGCGGCGCGGCGCGCGCGTCTTCGCCGCGGTCGGCGTGATGGCGGCGGTGGCGCTGGCGGTGAACGCCAACGTGCTCGTCAGCCGCTTCTACCATCGCTGGGACCTGACCAGCGAGAAGCTCTACACGCTGGCGCCCGCGACGCTCGACATCCTGCACCAGCTCAACGTGGACGTCGACGTGATCGTGCTCTTGAGCCGCGCTGACCCGTCGCTCGTCGGCGTGCGCCACTCGCTCAGCGCGTACGGCGCGGAGACCCGCAAGTTGCGGATCCAGTACCTGGATCCCGAGCAACACCCAGCGGAGTTTCTCGCGCTGCAGCGCAAATACGGGCTGCTCACCGGCAAGGCCGAGGACGGCCGCGTCGTCACGGACGCCAGCATCATCGTCGCCAACGGCGAGCGGCATTGGTTCATCACGCCGGAAGACATGCTCAGCTTCGACGCGGACTCCGGCAGCGTGCGCCCGCGCTTCGAGCTGGCGCTGACGACCGCGATCGTAAACGTGCTGGGCGAGGAGAAGGCCAAGGTGTGCTTCTCGCGCGGCCATCAGGAGCTCAGCCTCAACGACAATGGCCCCGAAGGCCTCACGGAGCTGCGCGACCGCATCGAGAAGAGCAACTACGTCGCCGAGGAGCGGGACATCGCCGGCACCGCGAAAGCGGGCCCCCTCGCCGGCTGCCGCTTGCTGGTGGTCGCCGCGCCGAAGCTGCCCTTCGAAGCCAGCGCCGTGAGCGCGATCCGCGACGCGATCCAGGGCGGCACCAGCGCGCTGCTGTTGCTGCCCGCCGTGCTCGCGGAGAAGGGCGGGCTCGAGAGCAGCGGGCTCGAGAGCGTGCTCGCGCTCGCCGACGTCACCCTCGAGCAGCGGCTCGTCATCGAAACGGATGAAGCCGCGCGCCTGCCGCGCGGCCTGGGCGAGGTGTTCTTCGCGACGCCCAAGCCGCACGCCGTCACCCAGGGGCTGCTGAAGGGCGGCGCCAAGCTCGAGCTGCGCGTGCTCGTGAGCGGCGCGCAGGAGCTCACGCTGCGCGGCGCCGAGACGAAGCCGCTGCTGGTCAGCAGCGAACGAGCGCTGGCGGTGAGTGACGTGATGGCGCTCAGCGACGGGCGACTGGATCGCGACCCCGGCGCGGGCAGCACGCGCGTGCTCGGCGCGGCGCGCGAGCTCGCCAAAGCGCCGGGCTCCGAGCGCGCGCCGCGCATGGTGGTGCTCGGCGCGGCCAATCCCGCGCACAACCGCAGCTTCAGCGACCCCGGCCTGTACGGCGGGCGCGTGCTGATCGAAAACGCCGTCTCCTGGCTGGCGGCGCGCCCGGCGCTGGTCAGCGTGCCGGACAAGCCCGCCCACGAGGTGGGCCTCGGCTTGAGCGAAGCCTCGCTGCTGGAGGTGCTGCGTTACGTGCTGATCTACATGCCCGGCTCCGCGGCGCTGGTGGGCCTGGTGATCGTGCTGCGCCGGCGCATGGTGGAGAAGCAATCCCGCAAAGCCGCGCGCGTGTCGGCGGAGACGCGATGAGGCTCGAGCGCGGCACCATCGTCAACGTGTTGGTCTTGGTCCTGGCGCTCGGCAGCGGCGCCGCGCTGCTGCTCACCCGCGAGCGCGCGACGACGGCGGAGCGCGAAGCGCGCGCCAACAATCTGTTCGTGGAGTTCCCGCGCCAGCGCCTGGAGCACATCACGATCCGCAAAGGGACGAGCAGCCTCACGCTGTCGCGCGCGAGCGGCGGGGACGCGAGCGCGCAGCACTTCGTGATGGGCGGCGTCACGCTCGACGCCGACGCCGTCGAGTCGCTGCTGCGCTCGCTGGAGATGGCGGCGTTCTTCAAGCGCTTCCAGCCCGAAGCGGCCGAGCGCGAGCGCTTCGGCCTGAACCAGCCGAGCGCCGAAATCACGCTGGAGTTCGGCGACTCACGCGCGGTGCTGCGCGTCGGCAAGCCGGCCACGTCGCCGCGCGATACGACTTACGTGGAGGTCGAGGCCAATGGCCGGCGCGAGGTTGGCCTGGTGCGCAGCAACGTGCTGGCCGAGCTCGTGGTCGACGAAGATGCCCTTCGGGCGCGCGCGCTGGTCAAGCTTGAGCCGAGCGAGGTCGCCGCGCTGTCCTTCCGCGATGACGAGCTCGCGGTCGAGCTGCATCGCGGGCCAGGCCCCGCGTGGCTCGACGCGCGCGGTGAGCGTGTCCGACGAGAGACGGTCGAACACGTGCTGTTGGAGCTCGCTTCGGTCAAAATCGAGCGCTTCGTGCCCGCGCCGCCGACCGACGCTGGCTCGCCGCGCGGCCGCCTCAGCGTGCGGCTGACGCCCAAGAGCACCGCTGGTGCGGCCAGCGCGCCCATCA
Organism: uncultured Sorangium sp.; assembly: GCA_966250485.1. Lineage (GTDB taxonomy): Bacteria > Myxococcota_A > Polyangia > Polyangiales > Polyangiaceae > PMG-095. Next base: position 426,557 of record CBINHN010000001.1, read on the forward strand.
GCTTCACGCTCGGCGGCAGCTGCCCGCAGGATCCCCAGCGCCTGCTGGTCGAGCGCGGCGGCGCGAGCCCCGTGACCGGCTGCGTGGCATCCGGGGTGCGCGAGCTGTTCCAGAGCGCGGCGCAGGAGCTCGCGGACGACAGCGCGTTCGCGTTGCGCAGCGACGAGGTCGAGTCGCTGGTGCTCGAGCGCGGACACGACAAGCTCGAGCTCGTGCGCAACGAGCGCGGCTTCTTGTTGTTGTCACCGGCGCGCGCGGACGTCGCGCTGGACGCCGGCAATCGCCGGCTGGATGCCATCTTGAAAGCCGCCGGCGAGCGCCTCCCGAGCGCGGATCCCGCTGCGCTCGGACTGGCGCCGCCGGCGGGGACGGTGACCGCGCGCTCGACGGCGTTCGAGGGACAACGCTATGACGAGGTGGTGGAGCTCGGCCGCGTCGACGCGAGCGGTCGCCTGCCCGTGCGCCGCCGCGAAGACGGCCGCGTGCTGCTGCTGTCTCGCGACGCAGCGCGCGCCTACGCGGTGGACTCGACGCTGCTGCGCGGCACCAAGCTGCTCGACTTCAGCCAGTCTCAGCTGAAGCGCCTCGAGCTCGAGTGGGATCACGAGCACGAGGTGCTGCGGCGCGGCGACAGCGGCGAGCTCGAGCTGGTCACCCCCGCTCACATGACGCACGACGGCGCGCTGGCGCTCGATCTGATCCAAGCGCTGGGGACGCTGAGCGCGCTGCGCTGGGTCGCGGACAGCGATGACGGCAGCTTCGGGCTCGAAGCCCCGCAGGTCACGGCGCGCCTGGAGCTCGCGGACGGCGCCGCGCCCGCAAAGTCCGTGCTGCTCCGCGTCGGCGCGCGCGTCCCCGGCGGCGCCTACGCGACGCTAAACTCGCAGCCCGGCGTCTTCATCATCGAGCGCGGCGTGGTCGAGCTGCTGACGACGCTGCTCTTCACGCGCGGCGCGTTCATGAGCGATCCGGAGACGCTCGCGCGCATCGAGCTCGAGCATCAGGGTACGCGCGTCACGCTGACGCGCCAGGACCAGCGCTTCCAAGCCCGGCCCGAGCTCCCGGAGGCGCTGGTCACCGAGCTGGTCGAGGACATCGCGAGCTTGCGCGCGGAGGGCGCGGTGCACAGCGGCCCCGCGCGCGCGGAGGAGGGCCTGCAACGCCCGACGCTGAGCGTGCGGCTGTTTCCGAAAACGGGGCAGCAGCCGCGAACGTTTCACATCGGCGCGCGCGACAGCTATCGCGACGCCGCGATTTACTACGGCCGCGTCGACGGCATCGACGCGACCTTCGCGCTGCCGCTCTCCTCCGTGAAGAAGCTGCTCGAAGCGCTGTAGCGCGCTGCGCTGAGACGAAGCTCGCGCGCGGCGTACTAATTCGCGCGCTGGTCCGTCTTGGGACGGCTCCAGATCAGGTCCCAATTGTCGCGGTAGCGATCGCTCGTCACGCGCGGCGGGCCTTTGTGGTTCAAGCTGGCCGGCGCCGCGCTGTCACTGGGCGCGGGCGCGGGCGCCGCGAGCTCGGTGCTGACGTCGCAGATGAGCGGGCACTCCTTGCGCGGGGTGAGCCGCACGACCTCACCGTTGATGGGCACGCCCTCACGCAGCGGGCGCACCGAGCCGAGCTCGAGGCGATCCTCGCGCTGGCGCAGGATCCGCAGCTCACCCTGCTCGCTGACACCGTGGATCAGAGCGACGTCCTGGGAGGCGCTGCTCTCCTCGACTTTATCGCGCTTGGCCATGCCGCCTCAACCTTTAACACGGCTCGCATAGCCGCGCACCCCAGCGGATTTCAGCGTTCCCATGCGGGGATACGTCATCCCCCAGAGTGAAACCGCGGCTCTGCTACATGCCGATGGCCGTGCGAAACACCCAGCCTTCGCCGCCCTTGGCGTCGTACTTCACACGATACCAGTCGCCGCTGCGGCCACTCACGCTCACGCGCGTACCCTGGAGTACGCGCGCCACCACTTCGCTGTCCTTCGCGGGCCCCGAGCGTACCAGCGCCACGTCCCACGCCACCGTCGCCTTGCCGCTCGCCGGCGTGACGTCGACGCTCGGCTCCGCACCGTTCTTCTTCTGCGGCGACTCGGGCGCGAACTCGACGCGGTAATAAATGGTGTAGCGCTCGTGTTGGTGCCGAATCCCAGAGAGCGACACCTCGCCGAGGTTTTGCCGTAGGCAGCCGAGCAGCGCGTCGGCCTCGCGCGACGGCAGCGACGTGCGCCTGCCGCTCTGTAAGCCGACCACGCGATCCTTCTGAAAATCGAGCTCGAAGCCCAGCGAGAGCAAGCCGCGCGCTCGGCCCGCGGCCGAGCACGCGGCGAGCGTAGCGATGCGCCCGCGCGCCAGCGCGTCGAAGTCGACGCTGTCGCAGCGCTCGCTGCGCTTACCCTTGCCGTCGCGACAGCTGACCACCTCCCCGCTCGACACGCTGAAGGGCGGCGCCTCCGGCGCGTCCGCTGTAGCAGCGGGCGGCGGCGTCGGCGCCTGCGAGTCCGCCGGGGCGGCGGAAGCCACACCAGCGTCCACGGGCGCCCCAGACAGCTCGGCGCTGGTGGCCTCGCTCTTGTCGTTGGGCACTCCCGGCACGAGGCGCATTCCCATCAACCGAGGCCAGAGGATGCCCACGCCGAACCCGACGATCGCGATCAGCCCTACCCGCGAGAAACGCGGGTTCTCGTCCTTCGGCAACTCGACGCGCAGCGGTTTTCGGCTCTGCACCGCGCCGAGCCGTAGCATGGCTGACGCAGTCTGAGAAATCTCTGAGCCGGGTCAGCGCCGCGGCCTGCACCCCGCGGCTCCAGGCGGCGGGGGTGCTACGCCCCGGGGGCGCTAGCGCGTACCGCCGAACGGCAGCCGCGCGGCCATTTCCGCCTGGAATCCGAGCCCGGCCTCGGCAAGGATTGAAGCTTCAGCGATGAAAAGCTGCGCCCACTGCAAGCTCAACTATCCGAACGATAGTTCCGCGTGCTTCCTGTGCGGGCGCCCCCTGGAGACGATCCGCGACCCGCGCGTCGGCTTGACGGTCGCAGGGCGGTACGTGATTGAGGACGTGATCGGTGAAGGCGGCATGGCGACCGTCTACGCGGCCCATCACCGGCTGGTGGATCGCCCCTGCGCGATCAAAATCATGAGCCCGACCTTCGTCAAAAACGAGGTCATTCGCGAGCGCTTCCGGCGTGAGGCGAAGGCGGCCCAGAAGCTCGCTCACCCCAACATCATCGAGATCTTCGATCAGGGCGAGCTGCCAGACGGTGCGCTGTACCTGGTCATGGAGCTGCTGCGCGGCGTCACGGTCGCGGATTTGCTGGACCGCGGGCCCATCGCGCTGCCGCGCGCGCTCGGCATCGCCATCCAAATCACCCGCGCGCTCGCGCGCGCGCACGATTTAGAGGTCATCCACCGCGACCTCAAGCCCGAGAACCTGTTCGTCGCGCGCGACGCCGAGGGGCATGACCTGGTCAAGATCCTCGATTTCGGCATCGCGCGCTCGATGCAAGACGCGCGGCTCACCGGCGCCGGAGAGGTCTTCGGCACCCCGCAGTACATGGCGCCCGAGCGCATCACGTCCATCGACGCGGGCCCCGCGGCGGACCTGTACGCCTTCGGCATCATCCTGTTCGAGATGCTCAGCGCCAAGCTGCCGTTCGAGGCTTCGGACGTCACCGGCTACTTCATCAAGCACCTGAAGGAGCGCCCGCCGCTGCTGCGTCAGGTCGCCCCGCAGGCGCCCGAGGCGCTCGAGCGGCTGGTGCTCGAGCTGCTGGCGAAGGAGCCCAAAGATCGTCCGGTGGACGCGCACCGCGTTCACGCGGACTTGGTCGCCATCGCCCGCTCGCTGGGCGTCACGGTCCCGAGCGATCGTCAGGAAGAGGAGATCGCGTCGCGCGGTCCCGCGAAGACGCTGCCGCCGGTCGCCATCGATCAATGGGTGCGCCGCGTCGTGCTGTTCGATCGCATGCTGAAGGCCGCGCACCCGAGCGGCGACGCGCGGCTCGGCTCATTGCTCGAGCAGGTGAAGCAGCTCGTCAAAGAGATCGGCGAGCTGCGCGCGCGCGCCGTGGAAGAGCAGCGCTCGATCGAGGCCAGCGAGACGCACGGCCGAGAAATCCGGCAGCGCTTCGGGCACGCGGTGGACGCGCTCGGCATCGACGCCAGCCACGCTCGCGACGAGCTCAAGGCCGCCGTGGGGCAAGCCGCAGAGGCGACGGAGCGAGCGGCGGCGCCGGCCGCCGAGCTGCAACGCGCGATTCAGGAGATCCTGCGCTGGGAAGGCCGCTCCGGCTTCAAGGTGCCGCTGCCCGAGCTCGCGTCAGCCTACCGCGACGCGGCCGAGATCGTAGACGGCTGGATGGCGCTGGAGCAAGCGCTGAAGGAAGCGGACGCGCGCGTGAGCCACTGCCGCAACGTGGTGGAGGATCTCGAGTTTCAGATCCAAGAGCTGCGCGCGGCGCTCGCCAAGCACGAGGAGCAGCTGGAGAAGGAGCTCTCCGGGCGGCGCGCTTCGGTGGGCGAGCTTGGCCGCCGCGCGGACGACAAAGAGAAGCTGCTGCTCGGGCTCGCGACGGAGTTTTGCGCGCCGCTGCGGCGCCTGCCGCAGCTCGAGCCGTTGTTCGTCGAGCTCGAGGCCGCGGTCGCGGCTTGAGCGTCAGGCGGTGACGAGGATCTCGCCGATCGGGCCGCGCCGGGTGCGATCGGAGTTGATCGAGCGGCGCGCGCTCACGATGTCGACCGAGTGCCGCGCGAACAGCCGGCGCGTAGCGTCGGTGTTCGAGTTCGAGAGCACCGCCACGACGCCGCGCTCAGCGAGGTTCGAAAAGACGCGCGCCAGCCGCTCGTGCTCGGCGATTCCGAACGGCTCCGAGTGATACTCCGCGAAATGCGCGGTGGTGGACACGGGCAAGTACGGCGGATCGAGGTACACGGCGTCGCCGCGCCGCGCGCGCTTGCAGCTCTCTTCGAAGTCGGCGACGCGAATCTCCACCTTGGCGAGCGCCTCGGCAGCGGCGCGCAAGCGCGGCTCGTCCAAGATGTTCGGCTTCGCGTAGCGCCCGAAGGGGACGTTGAACTGGCCGTCCTTGTTCACCCGATACAGCCCGTTGAAGCCGGTCTTGTTGAGGTAGATGATGCGCGCGGCGCGGCCGGCTCGGGTCTTGGGCTTCTGCGCGCGCACTTCATAGTACGCCTCCTCGCAGTGCTGCGCGCGGTAGCGGCGCAAGCGCTCGACCACCTTGTCCGGCTCTTCCTTCAACGCCTCATAAACCTCCACCAGATCGCGGTTCTTGTCCGAGAGCACCGCGCGACGGAAGCGCCCCTCGCTCGCCAGCGCGAAGAACACCGCCGCGCCGCCCACGAACGGCTCGTAATAGGTGTCGATGTGCTTGGGTAGGCGCTGAAGGATCTCGGGCAGGAGCTGGCTCTTGCCGCCTGCCCACTTCAACACCGGACCGAGTGCCTGCCGCGGCATTTTTCAGGCGTGGCCCGCGTCGAGCGAGATCTCGAGCCGCTTCATCATCTTTTGCAGCCCGAAGCGCGAGACGCCGAGCAGCTCCGCCGCGCGCGTCTGGTTGCCGTCGGTGCGGCGCAGCGCGATGCGCACGAGCTCGACCTCGAGCGCATCGACGCGCTGCCGCAAGTTGAGCTCGTCCAGCGGGCGCGCCTCACCGCGCGCGGTGATCTCTGGCGTGAGGTGCTCGGGCGTGATCACGTCGTCGCACAGCACCAGCGCGCGACGCACCTCGTTCTCGAGCTGGCGCACGTTGCCGGGCCAGGCATACGAAGAGAGCAAGTCGAGCGCCGGCTTGGAGATCTGAACGCGTCGCTCCCCGGAGTAGAGCCGCATGAAGTGTCTGACGAGCAACGCCGCGTCGCCGATGCGCTCGCGCAAGCTCGGAATCTTCATGGTGATCACGTTGAGGCGATAATATAGATCCTCGCGGAACTTCCCAGCAGCAACCATCGCGGCCAGATCGCGGTGCGTCGCGCCGATCACGCGCACGTCGACCTTCTGAGCGCGCTCCGAACCGACCGGCCGGATCTCGCCGTCCTGGAGCGCGCGGAGCAGCTTGGCCTGCATGCCCAAGCTCATTTCGCCGATCTCGTCGAGGAACAGCGTGCCGCGGTGCGCCACCTCGAAGAGCCCCGCGCGCGGGCGCTGAGCGCCGGTGAAGGCGCCGCGCACGTGACCGAACAGCGTGGACTCCAGCAGCGTCTCGGGGATGGCGCCGCAGTTCTCGGCCACGAACGCCTGCCCTTGCCGTGCGCCGTGACGATGGATGGCGCGCGCGATGAGCTCCTTGCCGCTGCCGGACTCACCCACGAGCAGCACCGGAACCTCGGACGCCGCCACGCGGTCCACCAACCTGAGCAAGGAGCGCATCGCCTCGCTGCGCCCGATCAGCTCGTCATAGGCGAAGCGCGTATCGCGAGAGTCGCGCGTGCGCGCCAGCTCGCGCTCGGCGACGTCGAGCTCCACTTCCCGGCGCGCGAGCTCGTTGGACAGCCGCGCTTCGGCGCGGCGCGCGCGCCGCGCCGAGCGACGCAACAGGATCTGATCGCGCGCGTCCGCGATGGCCACCGCTGCCAGCGTCGCGACCAAGCGCACCCACGACAGCTCCTTGGGCCCGAACGCGCCGCGCCGCGCGCGATCATCGAGGTACACCACACCCAGCGCCTCACCGCGGGCGATCAGCGGAACCGCTAGCACGCTGCGCAGCTTGAGCGCGTGCACGCTCTCGTGCATCTCCGGCAGGTCGCCGCTGGCGTCGACGGCCACCACGGGCTCGCCTTGTGACAGCGCGCGCGCGGCGAGTGAGTGGCTGAGCTCGAGCTGCGCGCCGACCAGATCGGTGCGCTGCAGGTTCCGCCCGGCGCGCGGCCGTAAGCGTCCGCCCGGCGCGCGCAGCAGCAGCAAGCCGCGCTCGACGCCCGTCCACAACACCAGCGCATCGACCACCTGCTCGAACAACGGACGCAGGCGATCGCGCCGTCCCAGCGCGCGCACCAGCCGATCCACGTCGGCGAGCTGCTCCGGAGAGAAGGCGCTCGATTGGCCGCCGTCCGCCAGCCTCACCCACGGCAGCAGGCGCACCTGCGCCGCGAGCTCGGGGCTGCTGCGAGCGAGCAGCTCCCGCGCCGCCTCACCCGCCGCCAGCGTCAAGCGCCGCACGGCGTCGCCGTCGCCGCTGCGCGCCGCGAGCTCAGCGCCGGCAGCGAACGCCGGCCCGCGCAAGACGCACGGCGCGGCGTGGCCCACGATGGCGAGCAGCGCGTCGATCACCTGTCGCGGCCGTTCGGGCTGGGCGCTCAGGCTGGCGACGCGCGCGCGCGCCGTCCACCAGTCGATGCGGGCGTCCAGCGCGGCGCCCGGCCCGCTCGCGTGAGCGTCGTGCTGCGCGAGGTCCACGCTCTCGCCGCGCGCGTGCAGGCGCGCGGCAGCGCGCAGCGCGTCATCGGGGTCTGCCGCGCACAACTTCGCGGCGAAGCGCGCGTGCTCCACCGCGTCGGCGTCCCCGTCGGGGAGCAGATCCGCGAGCACCAGGTGCGCGAAGGCGCGACAGCGCCGATCACCCGCCGCCTTGGCGCGCTGCGCGGCTCGCTCGGCGTGCTCGCTGGCCTCCACCGCCGCGCCCAGGGCCGCGTGCGCCGAGGCCAGCGACAGCTCCGCGCGCGCCGCTTCACGCGCTCGCCCGAGGCTCTCGAAGAGCAGCAACGCGCGCCGCGCCGCGCCGCGCGCGAGCGCTATCTCTCCGACGTTCGTGGCCGCGGCGGCGACGCCGGTGAGATAGCTGGCTTCTTCCAGCACCGCGCCGGCGCGCGCGGCGTGCTCGGCGGCGCGGCGAAAGTGCGTCAGCGCGGGCGCCAGCTCACCCGCGGCGTGCGCCAGGTTACCCGCCACCGCCTCGATCCGCGCGCGCTCTTCATCGCTGTCGGCCAGCACCAGCGCGCGCTCGACGGTAGACTGTGCGTCGCGCCGGCGGCCCAGCGCGATTTGCGCCAGCGCCAAGACCTCGAGCTCGGCCACGCTGCGCGGCGCCGTGCCCAACGAGCTCAGCGCGCGCGCGGCGTCGCCGGCGTCCAGCGCCAGACGCGCGCGCACGGCGAGGACGCGCGCCGAGACCGTCGGCGTCGACGTCTCCGCGGCCACGGCGTCGAGCGCAGCCGTCGCTGCCGCCGCGTCACCGGCGCGCCGCCAGACCTCGGCCGTCTCTACGCGCGCCTCGGGCGAGTCCGTCGCGGCTAGCACCGCCAGCGCTCGGCCCAGCTGCCCTCTGAGGCGCAAGGCGCGGCCCAGCGCCAACACCAGCGAGGCCGGTTGACCCCCCTCGAGGACACGGCGCTCCGCGGCGTCGAGCACCGCGGAGCTCGGATTGCCGCGACCGAGCGCCAGCGCGAGCTCGACGCTGTCCAGCGGCGTGGACGGCGGCGGCGCGCCATGCGCGGAGTCGAGCTCGGCGAACGTGAGCCGGCGCGGCTCCGAGCGCTGCACCGCGGCCAACAAGCGCTCCGCGAGCTCGCCGTCCCCGGAGCACCCGAGCTCGGGCCAGCTCGCCGCGGGAGCGCCCGCCAGCGCCACGAGCCAGCGCGCGCGGCGCACGGGATCCAGATCCGACAGGCGCGAGAGCTCCCCGCTGCCCAGCGTGCCGCGCAGCTCTTCCACGGAGCGCAGCAGCGACAGCGCCGCGGAGAGCCACTCACCGGGCGCGCCGCGCACCGCGAGCTCCGCGCGCGGATGACGCGCTGCTAGCAGCAGCTCCTGCCGGCGCAAGCCGAGATACGAGAGGCGAACCTTGCCCTGCCGGCGCCGGATGCGATCCGCTTCCGATTCCGCCTCGCCCAGCAGACGAAACGCGCGCGCCGCGACCCAATCCGCGCTCGGCCGCGCGGCGGCCGCGCGCGAGAGCAGCGGCGCGATCAGCGCGCGCAGCTCCGCGCCGATCGCCGCTCGCGCCAGCGCCTCCTGCGGCGCGAGGCCGCGACTCTCCGGCGCGACCACGTCGAGCAGCGTCACTCCGAGGGCATACAGATCGCGCAAGCGCGCGTCGCTGCCCACGCCGCTCTCGAACGCCTCCGGCGCCAAGTAGCGGCGCGTCCCGCCGCGCACCTCCGCGTCGTCGCTGGCCGACGCCAGCCCGAAGTCCATCAGCCGCACCAGGGTGCGTCCCTCGGCCAGCTCGACGAGCAGGTTCTCCGGCTTCACGTCGCCGTGGGCGACGCCAGAAGCGTGCAGATCCGAGAGCGCGCGACCCGCGTCACGCGCCACGCACAGCGCGAGACGCGCGCGCTCAGCGCCGGCCGCCGCGGCGTCCAGCGTGACCCCGGCGTGGTGCTCCAGCACCAGAAATGGCGTGCCGCGCGCGAGCCGGCTCGTTGCGCCCTCGCTCGCTGCCTCCACGTCCTGCGTCAGCCGCCCAGCGCTGAGCAGACGCACGCACCACGGCGAGTCGACCGCGAGCAGCCGCTGCGCCTCCTCCGCCAGCTGAGCGTAGGCGGCGCGATCACGAGCGAACTTCAGCACCTGAGCGCCGCCGTCTCGGCCCCGCGCGAGCCAAACCTCGCCGCTGGCGCCACGCCCGAGTGGTCGCTCCAACACCACTGGTCGATCCGATACTGTCAACTCAGTTGCCATACCGCGAGCCCCCGAGCAGGGCTTCAAATTAGCCACATTTATCGAACATCGTCAACTGCGATGGCACGTGACTCAATGCGCCAAAGGCCCCTCTGACGCACCCTGCCCGCGCGCAGCGGCCTTGCTCGCCGGCGCTAGAGACGCGTCTGATGGCCGGCGAGAAAAGCGAACGCGGGGCGTTGGCGCTGATCCGCATACACGGCGGAGTAGCCCGGCGCGAACATCAACAGCATGAACTGCTCGAACTCACGCTGCGTGATGCCGAAGTCGAGCGCCAGCGCGGCCCACAGCGCCGCGATGTTCATCTCGATGCCCTTCTCGGCGGACAGCCGCTGGTGCAGCCAAAACGCGCGCCGCAGCGCGGGACCGGCGCGCAACCCCAGATCCACCAGGATCTTCAGCGCCACCGCGATGCGCTCGTCGTGACCGTGCTGTGGGCGACCGTAGCCAGAGAGCAGACGCGAGCGGCTCAGCTGCTCGTCCAGCCAAGCGGCGCGCTCGCCGAGCGGCTCCGGAATTTCGAGCTGCACCTGATAGGCCCGGCTCATCGCGCGAAAGCCGTAGGCGACGCTGTTGCTCGCCGCGATGGCGGCGCTCATCGCGAGCCCGGGATCGACGCGCGCGGAGGCGAGGTAGCCCGCGATGCGATTGCACCAGATGCGCGCGTCGGGGTAGCCCGTGCTCACCCACAGAAGCTCCAGCGCGCGCGCCTGCTCGGCGCTGAAGCGCCGGCCCGTCACGCAAAACAACAAATAGTGCACGAAGCCGAGCTCGAGGCAGTCGTGATGCAAATCGAGCCCGTGCACGACGACTTGTGAGCCGAGCAGCGCGATGCCGGCGGACGCACGCAGCTCCGGCAACGCGCCAGCCGGCTCGAGCTCGTCACTCAAGGCCAACCTCACGCAGGAGCGACTCCAGGCTCAAGCGCCGCGGCTCGGGCTTCGTGCCCTCGTACACGTAGCGCTCACTGAAGAAGGGAAAGCGCGCGAGGCCTGCCGCGCGCGCTGCTTGCGCCTCTACCAGCGCGGTCTCCACGCGACGCAACATGAAGAAGCGCTCGGCTTGCTCGCGCTGATAGCCCTGATCGCACAGCACCAGCGCGGTCAGGCCCGTCGCGTTGAGCGGGCCGCTGGCGTCCACGATCAAAGGCCGCCAGCACAAGAAGAAGTCGAGCTTGCCGTAGCTCGTGCCGCGCGCGGACGCGGCGCGCAGGCGCTGCGCGGAGCGCAACACCGCCTCGGCCTGCGCCGCGCTGACGAAGCCGAAGCCGGGGCTATAGCCGTCGTCGAGCGTCTCTGGGTGCTGCCGCGCACGAAACGCCTCTCGCCAACAGCCGACGTCGGCCGGCAGTCGTTCGAGCTGCAGCAAGCACTCGCTCAGCGCGGGCAAGCCAGTGAGCGGATTGTCGTACCAAGCGGCAGCGGTGATCACGGCCGAGCTCAGCGTCGCGCCCGCGACGCACGCGTTGCGCGCCGCCTCCACGCCGGCGTCGAACAGCGCGGACTGGCCGAGCTCACGGGACAACAGCTCTATCGCGGCGCTCTTCATTTACCGCTGCCCTGCGCCAAGCCGGCGACGCGCTCGGCCATGGGCGGCACCGCCTCCGGATCGATCACCGCGTCGATGACGAGCGGCCCGCCCTCATCCGAGCTCAAGAAGCGGCGCGAGACCTGCGCCAGCTGGCGCAGCGTGGTGACCCGCACACCGCGCGCGCCGCAGGCGCGGGCCAGACGATCGAAGCGTACGGGCGTGATGTCGTGCGCGACGGACTCGGCGCCGGCGAGCCGCTGACCGTGACGCACCATGCCCAGCCCCGAATCATTGAGCACGATATAAGTGATGGGCAAGCGACGCTCGACCGCCACGGTGAGCTCGAGGCTCGACATCAACATCGAGCCATCACCGGTGACGCAGATCGTGCGGCGGCGGCGCGCGACGGCCGCGCCCAATACGGCGCCGACCGCCCAGCCCATACTGCACAGCCCCATCGCCACGCGGTACGTGTCCGGGCGGGTGCGCTCGAGCTCGCGCGTGGACCACGCGAAGCCGTTGCCAGCGTCCACGTGAACGACGACGTCCTCGGGCAGCGCCTGCCCGAGCCAACGCATCAGCTTGGCAGGATGTATCTTGGCCGACGCTTCGCAGGGGACGAGCCGCGGCGTGGCGTGACGGGGCCGCTGCGCCGACGGGCGCGCGCGCTGACCCGCGCGCGAGGTCAGCCAATCGATCAGCCGCCCAGGATCCGCGATCACGGGGCGCGTGTGCGGGACGCGCTGCGCGTGACGCGCGTGACGATCCACCGAGTAGATCTCGAGCGCTGGCAGCGCGGTCCAGGCGTTCGTGGAGAGCTCGTCGAAGGTGGCGCCAAAGGCGAGCACGAGATCCGCGCTGCGTATCGCGCGCGCGGCGCTGGCGTGGCCCGAGAAGCCCAGCACGCCGCGAAACGCCGGGTGAGCGTGGTTCAGCCAGCGCTTGCCGCCGGGGCTGCTCACGACGCAGCCGCCCAGCGTGGTGGCCAGCGTGAGCAGTCGCTCGGCCTCGAGCCCCGCGTCGTCGCCGATGTAGAACAAGGGGCACCGGCTGCGCTCCAGAGCCTCCGCCATCAGCTCCATGGCCTCGGCGTCCATCGGCTGAGCCCGGCGCTGCGCTTGATACAGCTCGAGCGGCCGCGTCGCGGGCGGCCCAGCGAGCAGATCCGACGCGATCGAGAGATGCACCGGGCCCATGACGTCCCCGAGCGCCGCCGCGATCGCTTGCGGCAATTTGTGCACGAGCTGCTCGCGGTGCGTCACCGCGCTCGAGTAGCGCGTGCACTCGCCGAGCATGCGCGTGAGGTCGTAGCCGTCCGGTGACGAGTCTTGCAGCGCGCCGCGGCCTTGCTTGGCGCGCGCCACCTGCGGCGTGAGCACGAGCATCGGGATGCGGTCGGCGTGCGCGGACATCACCGCGGTGATCAGGTTCGAGATACCCGGCCCCGTCGTCGCCGTGCACACCGCCATTTGCTTGGCTTCTCGGTAGTAGCCATCAGCGGCAAAGGCCGCGCCGGCCTCGCCGCGGGTCAGCGTTAGATCGATCACCCCGCGCGCGCGTTGCCGCGCCAGCGCATTGAACAGCGGCTCGATGGCGCCGCCGGGCACGCCGAAATAATGAGTGATGCCGATGCGCGCCAGCGCCAGCACCATTTGCTCGGCGAGTGATCTCACTGCCGTGCTCGAGCGGATGGCGAAACTATCGTCGACCGTCGCAAACGAGAACATATCGAGCCTCGCAAAGCGGCGTCGTCGCGCCGCGTGATTGTGTGACATCTCTGCGGCCACGGCGGGTTCCGCATTAAGGGCGCTGCTCAACTCGGCGTCGAACGGATTAGCGCTTTCACAGCGTTGATTACGCAGCACCACTCTCTCGGGTGGACGTGGCGTGTTTGCGCGACTCTGGTGCGAGGTGATGTGATGTGCGTTTCAGGGACAGAGCGCGCCCGAGTCGATGAAACGAGCCAGCGCGCGCGTCTCACCACAATCGAGAGCGCCGAAGCGCGGCAAGCAGTCAGCGGGAACACCGCTCTCGAGCGGCGGCATCGCGTCGCCTCGCACGAACCAAGCGGCGACGCGCTCGCGCTCTTCATCGGATAGTGGAGCGCAGGCGCGCGCTGGCTCCAGCGCCTCGAAGCGACACGGGGCCGTCGCGCACGGTCGCAGGTTTCGCGGCTCGAGCATCAGCTTGTAAATGAGGTAGCTCGTCGCTGCGCTGCCGGGATCGATGATCGGCATCGACACGCCGAAGCGCGCTGGGTTCGTCAGCGTCACGCCCGCGCTGTTGCCCGTCTCGCTCTGGTGCGCCACGCGCGCGATCGCCGTTTGCGAGAGCGCGAGCTTGGAATCCAAGCGCAGCCCCATCGCGGGCGCGTCTCCGCCGTGACAGCAGCCGCTCGCGCAGTGATCCGCGAACAGCTGCACGATGTCGTCGCAGCGCGGCACGCTCGGCGCCGGCGCGGCGCTCGGCGAGCTCGCGCTGGACGACGTGAAGAAGCTCAGCGCGCTGGGCACGTTCCCCGGCTCCAGCGGCGCGCCGTCGTAGGCGCGCAGACCGTCCTGGCCGCGCTCACGCGCCAACGCGAGCTCCAGGCGGTACAGCGCCCGCGGCTCCAGCCAGCCATCCCAGCGATAGCGCAGCGTGCGATCCAGCACGTCGTACTCCGGCCGCAAGAACGGCGCGCCGATGCCCGGCGCGCCCGTGTACACGTTGATGGCCTGTCGCGTGGCGCTCGCAGGGAGCAGCGGGCGATCCAGCCGCAGCCAGATCGGTCGGTCGACGGGCACGCCGCACGCCGCGTCGGTAGCGCCGCAGCTGATGCCTTCACCGTCGGCGGGGCTGATTTCTGCGACGTGAAGCGCGGGCGGCGCCGGCTCGAGCTGCGCCTCCCCGAGATCACACGCGGGCAGGCTCAGCGAGAGCCCTAAAATCGTAAGAGAGCGCCCGGCGACGACAGCACGGCGCAGAGAGCTGCGCCTGCCGCGCCGGGACCTTGCTCCGGAAAAGGATCTAGACTCAGCTGTCGCTATAGGTCGAGAGCTGGTCACGGATGAGCTGCTCGCTCACGCCCGTTCGAATGTGATCCTTGAGACAGTCGGCCAACGTGATGAGAAGATCATCGACTCCCCGTTCTTCGATGATGCGAGAAAGGAGCGCGCGCGCCTCACGACTGTCGTCTTCGCGCAGAAACTCCCTCACTTTTTCCATGGTGATGTCGCCCTGGAAGTCGAAGTATAGGTTTTCGAAAAGGTATCGAACCAGCTCCTTCACCGAGTTCCTCCTTCGACGCCAAGCCCGGGATTTTCCCGGTGCCTTGCCGCTATAGCCGCCTGCCGAACAATCGCGCAAGCGGATTGCGACCCTGCTTGGGTCACGGTGAACCCGGGGTGTACCACGCTCACGCCCTCAACGACACTCAGCGAAACTCGGATCTGCTGGATCGTGACAGACGAGACACGGGCGCGCGTTTTGGCGCAGCGCTCGGCCGCAGCGTGCGCGAAAGCCGCTCGGGTGTGGGCTGAGCGCGCCGCCAATGCCGGCCGGAAGGCCGCCGCCAGCTCCTCCGACCTGGCGCGTGGCGTGGCAGCTCACGCAGTCCCGCTCGACATGACAGCTGATACAAGCGTTCAGGTTTCGCTCGGCTTCCCAAGCATGATGCCGAGCTGAACGAGGCGCGTCCGTCCATATCGCGGGCGGCGGGTGGAAGCGGCCGCGATCGGCGAAATTCGCGAGCGGGCCGCTCTGGGCGACGCCGGCGCGTTGATGACAAGGAAGACAGAAATTTTGTTCCTGATGGCAGCTCGTGCAGCGCGGGCTGTTGTTGCGCGCGGACACGGCGTGGAGTGAAAGAAAATCATTCGGGTGGGAGCGGCGCGGACGCACTCGACCGTCGTGGCAATCCGCGCAGTCTTTGTCGCGGTGGCAGTTGCCGCAAAAACGACTGTCCTCACCGGCGACGGCGCGATGGCGAATCACCCAATCGGGGCCGTGCTGTGCGTCGCGCAACCACGCGGGTGGCACCAGCGTGTCGCGACCAAAGCGCGTTTGCAGGCGAGGGCCATCGGCGATGTGGCACGTCGTGCACGCGCCGCTCGGCCCTCGTGCGCGCTCGTCGTCGAGCTTGTGGCAGCTGACGCATGCGCGCATGCGCGGCAGCTGATCGCGCGTCGCGAGCTCCACGCGCTCCACGCGGCCGTGGCACTGGCTGCAATCCATACCGCGCCCCACGTGCGCCGCGTGGCTGAATTTCAGATGCGGCGGCGGGAACATCATCCGCTTTACGCGGTTGCCGTGCTCGGGGCGATAGCCGAGGTGACAGAAGCCGCACTCGGCGAGCAGCTCGCCCGCGTCCGCGCGCACGGCGGTGAGGTCGCTGTGATCGCTGCCGTGACAGCCATCGCAGCGCGTCGCGGGTGGCAGCAGTCGATCGGCGCTGGCCTTGCTCGTGCGCGCGCGCTCATGGCAGGCGCCACAGGGCACCTTCAAGCGAGCCACGTGCGCTTCGTGATTGAAGCGAATCGTGAGCCGCTGGGTCGGAAAGATCACGGGGCTCGGCCCGCCGTCGTCGCGCAGCGCTCCCGGCGGACGATCCGCCTGCGCGAGCCTGGCCCCGCCGGGCCGCGCAGAGATGCCGTGCACGGCGGCCGTCGCGGGCGCGGGCGCGGCCGGCGAGGCCGACAATGAGCACAGCGCCGCCAGCGCGCAGGCCAGAAACAGCGTGATGCTGTCCGCGCGCATCATTGCAGCACCGTAAAGTCGAGCGTCAGCAGCAAGCGCATGCGCTGACCCACCAAGCGGTTCATGGTGTGCTCCCACTGCACCCCCAGCCGTCCGCGGGTGAACAAGCCGGGACCGGGGTTCACGCCGGCGCCGACGACGTAGGTGAAGCTGGTCGCGGAGCGCGAGGGGCGCAGCGCGTCCGCCCAGTCATAGAGCGAAGCGACGAGCAGGGTATCGTACCTGCCGCCCTGCAGCGCGCGGCGCGTGGTCACGTCCGCGCCGAACACGTGATGCTCTGGGCCGCGATCGAGCATCGTGTCGAGCGCCAGCGTCCCCGGCCCGAAGTGATAACGCGCGCTCGCTCGGCCGAGCAGGCTCGCCGTGCGATGCAGCGCGCGGCTCGCCGGAGGCTCTCCGGCGGCCGCTGGCGCGCCCGGATCGCCTTCGGTTTCGACCCAGCGCACGCCGGTGGCGAGGGAGAGCTCGTACGAGCGGCGCTGCACGAAGTCGACGCGCCCCTCGGCGCTGGTCATGCCGCGGTGAGTGAACCAGTTGAAGATCGAGTCGCCGTCGAACGTCGGGTAGTAGTAGTTGAGGTTGCCGCTGAGCGTGAGCGCGCCGCTCGCGAAGCAGTCGAGCGTGAGATCGGCGTCGGACAGCGCGCGGTTGAAGATATCGTAGACGGCGCGGCCGCTCGCGGCGCCCACCCCGGCCGCCTCCCAGCGGCCGCCGTAACCGACGCGTTCGCTGGAGGTGCGCGTGCCGCTGATCGTGCGCGGCGGCTCGCCCGATCCGAAGAACGGCGACACCAGCACGGTGCTGCGGTTCTCGACCTTGCGGTAGCTGAGCTTGGAGTAAAAATTCGCAAAGCGCGCGGTCTCGAGCGCCGCGCCGAACGCCGGCGCTAGCCGCGACTCGCCGAGGAAGGCGGGATAGCGGTTGCTCTCCAGCCCGTCGCGGTCGCCGCGCCAAACGCCCTCCGCGCTGAAGCGCCCGGAGGCCAGCATCGGCAGGCCCTGGCGCTGCTCGAAGCCGGCGAAGCCGCTCAGCGCGAAGATCGACGCGAAATTCAGGCGCGCCGAGGCGCCGTCGAACGACCAGTAACCGAGCGGGTCGACGACGTACTGGCGTCCGAGTCGAAAATCGATGAGACCGCGCGCGTAGCCGCGGCCGTCCAGGTAGGCGTACATCAGCTCGAGCGGCGCTTGCGCGAGCCCGGGAATGAAGCGGCTGCTCGCGGGGTCCAGCTCCGTGCCGTCGATGCCGAAGTCGGCGTCCACGCGCAGCCGTGAGCGGAAGCTGAGCCGCGGCGCGCCGCGCGCGGGCGGGCCGCCCAGGTTCTCCAGCGCAAGGCCCAGGGTCGAGGTCGTGCGCCGCCGATACAGGTACGGCTCGCCAAATGGGCTGCGCAGCGAATAGAGCTGCGCGTCGAAGGAGGCGTCGACGCGCGCGTCATAGGCGTGCGCCGGCGCGCTCAGCGCCAGCAGTGCTGCGACGCCGCTCGCTCTCGCACGGGCCGCCACAGCAAGCGCCGCTCGCAACATCCGGCCCGAGAATCACCGCCGCTCGGCGCGCTGTCAATCAGCGGCGCCGTCAGCGTCCCAGAGCCTCGGCGCGGTTGACGATGCGCGGCGTGAGAAAGATGACCAGCTCGCCGCGGTTATCGCTGGCGCGGCGCCGCTGGAACAGCAGCCCGAGCAGCGGGATGTCACCGAAGAACGGCACCTGATCCAGATTTCTGCCGGTATTTCGCGTGTAAATACCGCCGATCACGGCGGTGTGTCCGTCCATCACCAGCAGGTCCGTCTCCGCCTCACGCTTCAAGATCGTCGGATCGCCGCGCGCCGAGGTCTGGTTGAAATCGGGTTCGTCGCGGTTGATCTTGACGTGCATGCTCACGCTGCCGTCAGCGGTGACGTGCGGCCGCACGAGCAGCTGCAGCTTGGCTTCCTGGAACGTCGTCTGCACGCCCTGGGCGCTCACCTGGGAGAACGGGATCAACGTGCCCTGCGAGATGCGCGCTTGCATGTGATCCAGCGTGAGCACGCGCGGGCTGCTCAAAATGCGCAGCATCCCGCTGGCCTCGGCCGCGGACAGGCGCAGCGCGAGGTTGAAGTTGTTGTCGATCGAGCCGAAGGTTAGCCCCAGCGCGCCGCCCTGCCCGGTGCCGACCACGGCCGGCAGGTTCACGGCGAAATTGGGGTTAGCGACGGAGTTGGTGAACGGGCTCAAACCAGCGGTCGGTGTCTGTGCGTCGCTGCCGCCGCCGACGATACCGATGGAGTTCGGGAACGCGAGCCCGGTGGGGTTGCCCGTCGCGCCCGAGAACGTCGCGTCGCCACCCCACTGGATGCCGACGTCGCGCAGATAGCGGCTGGTCGCCTCCACGATGCGCGCCTCGACGAGCACCTGCGGCGTCTGCGTGTCCAGCGAGCGCACCAGCTCTTCGATTTGGTTCAGGTTGCCGGCGATGTCGCGCACGATGAGCACGTTGGTGCGCTCGTCCACCGCGATGGAACCGCGCTCCGACAGCATCGGCCGCGAGCGCTCCTGCAGCTCGTCGGCCTTCGCGTAGCTGATGGGGATCAGGCGCGTCTCGATGGGCGCGAGCTTGACCTCCTGTTGTCGGCGCGCGAGCTGCATCTCGCGCTCCTTCTCGAGATCGGCGAGCGGCGCGACGCGGATCATGTTCGCTTGCCGCACCATGCCGAGGCTCTTGGATTGCAGCACCACGTCCAGCGCTTGATCCCAGGGCACGTTGCGCATGCGAATCGTGACGCTGCCGGTCACGTTGTCGGCCGTCACGATGTTGACCTGGCCCACGTCCGCGAGCAGGCGCAGCACGTTGTGGATGTCCGCGTCTTTGAGATCGAGATCGATGCGCCGGCCGCCGAAGCCCTTCTTCTGCTGGCCGAGCAGGTTGGACGCGAAGCCGCCCGCGCTGACCGGCTCGGTGCTGGTCTCCACCACGTCGCTCTCGAAGCCGCTGTGGATGTCCGCGATACCGGTGGGCGCCGGCTCCACGTACACCGTGCGCGCGCGGCGCGCCGCTTTGCCGTCGCGCGCCACGCCGGTGACGCTCGACGGCAGCTTGCCCTGCTCGGCGAACGACCACACCAGCGTGCGCCCGCGCTGGCTGACCCTGGCCTCGCTGCGCGGCGAACAATCGGCGTCGATGATCAGCCGCTCGCCGCGGCTGTAGCTGGAGACGGCGTTGACGCGGCCCTTGAAGGCAGAGACGTCCAGGCGCCGCTCGAGCTCGCTCGGCAGCTTCGCGGTCAGCTCCAGCCGGCGCTCGCCCTCGGCGGGTGAGCTCTCCTTGAACTCGGTGGCCTCGGACAGCTCGATCAACACGCGATCTTCGTTGGCCGAGTGCTCGAAGCGCACGTCGCGCACGCGCACGTCGCTCGGCGTGGCGGGCGCCGGCGGGCGCCGCGGCTGGTCGAGCACCCCTGGCGCGCCGGGCGCGAAGCGCACCACCAGCGTGTTGCCCTCCAACGTGAGGGCATACTTCGCGGTGTTCGACAGCGTGAACAGGATGCGCGCGGTGCTGCCCTTATCGCTCTTGAAGGCTTGCAGCAGAACACCGGCGACGACGCCGACCTTATCCGTCAGCGCCGCGGGCACGCCGCGCAGATCCGCGTTCTCCACGTCGATGATCAGGCGCGTGCCGGCGCGCTCCAAGCGCGCCGAGTAGGTCGGCGGGGCGCTGAACTCGATGCGCGCGACGGTGCCGTTGGCGCCCTCTGGCAGCAGCTCGACCCGCGTCGCGTGACGCGGGTCGCTGGGAGCTGCGAAGACGGGCGACGCAACGGCGAGGCCGATGAGCAACGCGACGGCGGAGAGCGAACGCCGCCCCGTCTCAATTCGACCCGTGAGAGCAAACCTCATGACAATGCTCCGAGAAGCCACACGAAAAAACGCCGATTCCGGCTCGACGCGCAGCGTAGCTTTTCAGCGTGCGAACGAGCAAAAAAAGGGCTGCTCGCGCGCGCCCGCGCCGCTCACTTGAGGCTCGGCTCCGGCTCGCTGCGCAGCGGGATCACGCGCGTCAGCATCGGCACGTCGGGGTTCATCGGATCTTCGCGCACCATCACCACGTCGCCCTCGCGAATGCGATCCACACGCCAGTTCACGAGGTAGCTCGCCCCGGAGCGGCTGGCCCCGGGCACCACGTCCGGCCGGCCCACGAACTGACCGCGCTGGATGACGTGGCCCTTGCCGGTCGGATCCAGCAGCATGGCCTTGGCGGGCACGACGCGCGTCACGATGCCGATCAGCTTGAGCTCGTCGAGCGAGTAGTCCTTCAGCACGATGTCGTGAATCGGGCCTACGTTGGGGTGCGCGTCTTCCACGAAGCTGCGCGCATAAGAGCGGAATGGATCGCGGCTGCGCTCGCTTTCGGTGAAATCGCTCTCGTCGATGACCGTCGCCGGCACGCTGAGCTTGTTCGCGCTCGCGCTGGGCGCTGCCTCGACCTTGCCGGGCGTAGACGGGCCGGTCGAGGCGGTGGTGACCGTCTCGTCGCCGCAAGCGACGAGCAGCGCCAGCGCCAACACGCCGCAGCTCAGGCGCAGCGCGCTCATTTGCCGCCTCCGGCGGCGTCGCCGCGCTTGTCGCTCGATTTGGCCGCGCTGGGCTCGAGCGTGCGGAACGCCGTCGCCAAGCCCTCGGCGCGCAGCATGACGTCCTCCCCCACCAGCTTCGGATCCGTCAGCGCGATGTTCTCGATGTTGATGATGCGGTCGAGCTGCCCCACACCGTAGAAGAACTTCGCGATCTGGTGGTAGCGGCCGGTGAGCTCGACCTTCATCGGGATGCGCGCGTAGAACTTGTCGTTCACCTCGGGGTTCGGGGACCAAGCCGTCAGCGCCACGCCCGAGACGTTGGCGACGTTCTGCACCGAGCTCAAGAACGCTGGATACTCCGTGCTGTTCGGCAGCACCTTGTTGAGCTCGCGCTGGCGCTGCTGACGCTGGCTCAGCTCCGCGAGATCCTTTTGGTAGGCAAACTCCGCCTTCTTGGCGTCGGACAGCTCGCTGCGCAGCTGCCCTTCACGGGCCTGCGCGGCCTCGATTTGGCCGGAGACCTCGCTGTAGAAAACCACGTAGTACGCGACCGCCACGAGCGCGGCCAGGCCCGCGCCGACGCCGATGCGCCCCGGCAACGGCAGACGATTGAGCGACAGATCTCCACGCGCCGTCGCCATCAGTACTTGACCTCCGCCTCGACCGAGAACTGGACCAGGTCCACCTTCGTCATCGGGTCCACCGTGCGCCGGCCGGGCAACAGCTTGACCGCGGCGAAGTAGTCGGAGAGCGACAGCCGCCGCGCGAACTCGCTGACGTCCTCACCGTCGCGGGCCAGCCCTTCGATCTTCACCTTGCGCCGCTCTTCGCGAAAGCTCGTCACCCACAGCCGGCGCGTATCCCAGTTCGGGTTGAACGCCGCGCCCGGATCGTCCCGGCGCAGCTGGCTCAGGCGCGCCGGATCCACGCTCGGGCCGCGCTTGGGCGTGAGGATGTGCGAGAGCTCCAGCAGGATCGCGGTCGGGCCGCTGCGCGCGCTCTGCAGCTTGGCGATGGCCTCTTCGCGGGCGCGCAGCTGCTCCAACTTTTGCTTCACGTCCGACTGGTTGGCGACGTTCTTCTTCGACTGCTCGATCTGCGCGCTGATCTCGTTGTTCTGCCGCTCCTGCGCCTTGAGCTCCTCGTTCTTGAGGCCGTGAAAAATCACCAGCGCGACGATCTCGAGCAGCACGACGCCGAACGCGACCAACACCCAGAGCTGCGTCTTCTCCGACTGTTCGACGCGCCGGCGGCGCGAGAGCAGGTTGATGCGAATCATATCACCCGCGCCTCGCGCTCTTTGCGCAAGCTGAGCCCCAGGGCCACCGAGAGCTGAGCGGAGCGCTGCAGCAGCAGCTCGGGGTTCACCTCCTTGGCCTCGATCGTCACCTTCTCCGTCGGCGACCAAGTCTCCACCGGGACGCGCGAGCGGCGCTCGATCGCGCGCGCCAGCGCGGCCAGGTTGGCGCTGCCGCCGGTCACGTAGATGCGCGAGATTTCACCCTCGCCGCTGGTCGCCAGATAGAAGTCCACGCTGCGTTGAATCTCGGCGGCGATGGAGTCCACTGCCGCGTCGATGATCTGCACCACCTGCTGCGGGACGATGCCGCCCGCGCCGCCGCACTTGTAGGCCTCCGCCTGCTCGAACGGGATGCCGAGCTGCTTCTGGATCTCCTCGCTGATGGCGTTGCCGCCGTTGGCGATCTCGCGCGGGAAGACGTGCACGCCGTTGGCGACGATGCTGAGCGAGGAGACGCTGGCGCCGACGTTGATGAGCGCGACCGTCTGATTTGCCGGCAGGCCGCGCGAGTACTCGAACAAGTTTTGTACGGTGAAGGAGTCGACGTCGCACACTATCGGCTTCAGCTTCGCGCTCTTCGCGAGCTGCGCGTAGTCCTCGATGCGGTCCTTCTTGGCCGCGACCAGCAGCAGATCCATTTGGCTGGCGTCCGGGCGCTTGCGCAGCACCTGGTAGTCGACCTGCACGTCCTTGATGTCGAAGGGGATGTGCTGCTCGGCCTCCCACTGGATCTGCTCGTCGAGCTCCGCCTGCGTCATCATCGGCACCGTGATCTTGCGGATGATCACGCTCTGTCCGGACACGCTCAGCGCGCACTCCTTTTGACGGATCTTGGCCTGGGCGAAGGCCTGGCCCAGCGCGTCGATCACCGCGGCCGAATCCATGACCTGGCCGTCGACGATGACCTGCGGGGCGAGCGGCACGTACCCTAGGCGCACCAGCCCGAGGCCTTTACGCGACTCTCGGACCAGACACACCTTGATGGAGGCCGACCCGATATCGACGCCGACCAGGTTTTTTCCTTCGCCCATGGGACTCTCGCAGCGGAAAGCTGCGCCTGAAACTCTCGCATCCGCCTTTCGTCTTAGCCAAAAAAGGCGCCGCGATTGCTCACCCACAACCGCCGTGGGTCTGCCTCGACCTGGCAAATTTCGCGGGATTTGCCGAGCTCGGAGCCGCAGGGGGCGCGCGACTCGTCCCGAGCTGAGCTCCGGGTCGCTCTCGACCCACCGGTGCGGCCAGCTCCTACCAAAAGATAAGCCCCTAAAATCTCGAGACTCGTGGGACGCAACAGAGGAAGGGCCTGGGTCGTGCCGGACCTATCCAGTGTACTGAATTTGACGTTACTATTCGGAATCATTAGACATTCTGAACGTGGCATGTCCCCTGCAAAAGCTCGCGCCGGAGACAACGAGGAACATGTCGCGAAATTCAGCCGCCCGCGCTACCGAATCCATCGTCCCCCCGACGAACGAGCGTCCTAGTATAGCGCCGCAGCGAGCCAGCGTATTCCCGCGCGCTGGCGCGTCGACCGTGAAGGCAGCGCCTCGTGCCCGTCGGCACGAGGGTGCCGGTGGTCGCGCAGCTCGTCGCCCTGCCGCGCAGTCTCCGGCGACTCCGGTCGCGCGCCGTGCGGCACCGATCATTCAGGCGCCGCCGATCCCGCGTCGCCCTGAGTCGAGCGCGATGCGCGCCCGCTTCTTGCTCGAGGAGTACACCCCCCTCGTGCGCAAGATCGCAGGCGGCTTCCAGCGCAAGCTCCCGCGCAACGTGCTGCGTGAAGACCTCGTCGCCGCGGGCATGAGCGGCTTGTGGGACGCCATTCGTCGCCACGGCGACACCGCCGGTGAGACCTTCGAGTGGTACGTGCGCGTGCGCGTGCGCGGCGCCATCCTCGACGAGCTCCGCGCGCAGGACTGGCTCCCGCGCCGCGCTCGTGCGGCCGCTGCCTCTGCTTCCGCGCAGAGCGGCGAGTACGTCCCGCCGCCCGCCGTCGTTCGCCTCGACGATGTCAGCGAGTGGGAGCAGTCCCGTTGCCTGAGCGATCTCACCTCCAGCGAGACCGCGGTCGCCGCCAAGTTCACGCACGAGACGCTGGCAAAGGCCGTCGAGCTGCTTCCGGAGCGCGAGCGGCACATCGTCTCGGAGCACTACTTCAAGGGCGTGAAGTTCAAGGACCTGGGCGCCGAGCTCGGCGTCAGTGAGCCCCGCATCTCGCAGCTGCACTCGCGCGCCATGCGTCGCCTCAAGACGCTGATGGCCGAGGCCCAGCAGTAAACGTCACTCGACCGCGAACGGCGCGACGCCAACCGCGGTCTTCCCCGGCCCTCAGCGCCCCACGCCTCAAGCGAACAGCTCGCGAGCGAGCCGCTCCAGGACTTCACGGAGCGCTCGCTCGCGCACGGCGCGGCGCGTGGACGCGCGAGGGCCGTCCATGCCGCGCGGCCGTCGGATGCGAGGTCCGCGTCCAAGCCGAGCTGGAGTTCTCGTCGGCGCCGACCGGTTACGGGAAGATCTCGCGATCGAGGTAGGCGCGAGTGAGCCGTTCCAGCGCGACGCCATAGCAAGCCAAGCGAAAGTTGCAGTGGTGCGTGCTGGCGAATTGTTCGATGCGCTCGTAGGCGTCGGCCATGGCGCGCTCGAGGCGGGCGTCGACCTCTTCCAGCGTCCAGTGCTCGCTGCGCTTGTTCTGGACCCACTCGTAGTAGCTCACGGTGACGCCGCCGGCGTTGGCGAACACGTCCGGCAAGATATCGATGCCGCGCCGCTCGAGCACGGCTTCGCCTTCGGGCGAGCACGGTCCATTGGCGCCCTCCGCGACCAGCCGCACTTGCAAGGCCTCCGCCTCCGCCACGCCGACTTGGTTCTCCAGCGCCGCGGGCACGAAGATGTCCGCCGCGACGCCGAAGAACTCGTCGCGTGAGATCTTGCTGCCGTTCGGATAGCCCATGATCGTGTGGTGCTGATCCACGTGCTGCTTCAAGCGGTACGGATTGAACCCCTCGGGGTTATGGAAGTACCCGGTGTGGTCGCCGACCGCGATCAGCGACACTCCCAAGTGGCTGAGCAGCACCGCCGTGTGCGAGCCGACGTTGCCGTAGCCCTGCAGGATCAGCTTCTTGCCCTGCAGATCGAAGTTGTGCCGCTCCGCCCAACCGCGGATCGCGTGCACCACGCCCTGCCCCGTGGCCTTCTCACGGCCCAGCGTGCCACCGCAGCTGATCGGCTTGCCCGTGACCACGCCCAGCATCGCGGCTTTGCTCACCGTGCCGACGGTGTTCATGTAGGTGTCGAGCGCCCACGCCATGGTCTGCGCGTTGGTGCCGACGTCGGGTGCGGCGATGTCATAGTCGGGGCCGATGTTGGAGCCGAGCGAGTGGAAGAAGCGGCGCGTGATGCGGCTGAGCTCCGCGCGCGAAACATCGCGCGGCGCGAATTTGATGCCGCCCTTGCCGCCGCCGAAGGGCAACCCCATCAGGGCGCACTTCCACGTCATCATCGCCGCGAGCGCCTTGAAGTCGTCGAGCGAGGCGTCCTCGTGGAAACGCATGCCGCCCTTGTACGGCCCCAAGATGTTGTTGTGCTGGATGCGGTAACCCTTGAAAATACGGAACTCACCGTCGTCCATGCGCACCGGAAAGTGCACGATGATCTCCGCCTTCGGCTGACCCAAGATCAGGCGCACGTGCTCGGGGACGCCGGCGTGCTTGGACGCGGCGTCGAGGTAGCCCTGGATGACCCTGAAGAACTCGTAGCGTTGCGCGGGTGGGTTCTGTGTGGTGCCCACCACGCGACTGTCCCCCGCGGTGCGGTAATCTGCCGGGGTGCGCTGAGAGTTGGGAGGAACAGACGGCTCGGTCATGCTGCAATCTCCAGGGCTCGTTCGTAACAGCGGCCACCCAGGCGACCGCTTAATTGACGGTAGCCGGGGCACGCACAGTTTACGCCCTCGCAGCCGAGCGCGCCGTGTTCACACCGGCCGCGCGACCCAGAGCACGTACAAGTACACGAGCGGCGCGACGATGAGCAAAGCGTCGACGCGATCGAGTATTCCGCCGTGGCCCGGAACGACACTACCCGAATCCTTGATACCGGTTGAGCGCTTCAGCAAGGACTCCACCAGGTCACCGAGCTGACCGAACGCACCGGCCAAGATGGCCAGCAGAACGCCTTGCCAAAGCACGACCTCTGGCAGATACCAAAAGTGCGCCGTGACGGCGCCGACCACGGCCCCGACCAGCGCGCCGACGAAACCGGCGCGCGTCTTCTTCGGGCTCACCGCTTCATAGAGCTTTCGCTTACCGAGAAAGCGTCCGAAGAAGTAACCGCCCGTGTCCGCCAACCAGGCGAACGTGAGCGCCATGATCACCCAGCTCGCGCCGCTCGCGCCCATGTCCCGTCGCAACAACGCCAAGGTCGTGAGCCCGCCGCCCACGTACAGCGGCCCGGCCACGCCGCCCATGATGCGAACACCGGCCGTGGCGATGTCACCCAGGTGAATCAACGGCACCAAGATCGCGAGCGCCGGCAGCGCGAGCAGCACCGTCAACAGCACGCGCGGCTCCCGCGTGTGCAAGTACAAGGCGACCGACACCGCCGCGGTGCAAAGCAGACCAATGGTTTGCGACACCGCGTCCCCCGCGTGCGTCATCCGAAACAGCTCTCGCGCGCCGAGCAGCGCCACGAGCAAGACCAAGAGAAAGAACCCCCACGCCGGCCCGCGATAGAGCAGCAGGAGTAAGGGCGGAACGGCCACCGCCGCCGTTACCAAGCGGACGGTCAGGTTACTCTTGGTCACGGGTCCCTGCCGTATCAGCCGCCCGGCTCTGTCTCAAGCTTCCTTTCGCGCGCGACCGCGCTCAGCCGCGAGGCCGGCGACCAGCACGCGATTTTTGCGCGCTGGAGCTCAGGGCACGCTCTGCGGTGGCTCCTCAGCCTCCGCGGCCGCGAGCTTCTCTTCCACTTCTTTTGCGTGGCCGGGCTCCAGCTTGCCGCGCATTTCGCCCAGCGCGCGTCGCGCCTCGCTGAGCTTCAACGCGCCGCGGTCGAAATCGATGCAGATGAGGCACATCCGTTGAGTGTAGCCGGCCGCGCGCGGCGAGCGAGCGCGCAACGCTGCGCACACCAGTTGGCGCTGGTCGCCACGGGTACGCTCAGCCCCTCGGCGTGGGCCGTGCTTCCGCGTCCGCCGCGAGCTGCTCTTGGAGCCGCCGCCACTCCCGTAGACAGCGGCCGGTGATTTCCAGGTGTTGCTCGTCGCTCAGCGCGCGCTCGAGCGCGGGGAAGAGCCCTTCACGCTCCGCGCCGTCGTGGTGCTCCACCAGGTGCTTGTACGTTCGCTCCTGATCGAGCAGCGCGATGATGTCGCGCGAGCGCACGCTGTCCACGTCGAGGCGCGCGAGCTGCTCGCTCGCGGCGCTCAGCAGCTCGCGCATGCGTTGATGTTGTCCGCTATACAGCACGCATGGCCAGCGCGGGCTGGGCTGCGAGCGCGCGTAGAGCGGCAGCAGCAGCTCCTCCTCGTGCCGCATGTGAAGCTCCAAGAGCTCGCGATACACGCGCAGCGCGGCGCTCGCCGCGGGCAGCTGCCGCTCGAGCAACAGCTCTTGATGCCGCAAGAACAGCTCGTCCGTCTCCTCGTGAACGATCAGCAGCGCAGAAATACGGAGCCCGCGCTCAGTGAGCGCGCTGCCTTGCGCTGCGCCAGCCGTCGAATCCACGTAACGGCGCCTAGCACGCCGCGCCCGCCTCCGTGTTTTTTTGGGGGGGGCGCATTGCTGACGGGCGCGCCACGCTCGCTCGGCGACCTCAGGTGCCGTTGTATGGCGGGTGACCCCGCCGCAGCCGCGCCTGCCCGGCGTAGTGGTTTTCGTCAGCGCTGCGCGGCGCCGCGCGCGCCGCTGAATGCGCGGCACCACAGCACTTTGAGCCGCCGGCTTGCGGTCCTGCCCGCGAGCCGCTACCACCGCTGCGCGTTGCCCTCCGTTCCCGTCGCGTCATCCGCTTCCACGGCAGGTTTCTTTCGGCGCCGCGCCTTCGCGCTCGGGCTCGCTGGCTCGCTGGCGCTGGCGCTTCGCTTGGTGGGTCACGGTCCGGCGGATCACTCCATCGCCGGCCTGTCGCGGATGCTGGGCGAGTCGGCCGGCGTCAAGGTCGCGCCGGACGCCATTGTTTGGGAGCCGAGCCCAGGGTTCTGGGTCGAGACCTTCTTCGGCCGCCGCGTGCTGTTCCTCGGCGCGCCGAAGGAAGGCGCGCCGCACGACGTGTTTCGCGCGCGCGTGCGCCTCACGCTGGACGGCTCCCCCATCGGCGTCGCGGAGGTGAAGAACCTGACGGACACCCCGCACGGGGACGAAGCCGCGCTCACCGGCAACGCGGCGCGCGCGGTGTTCGCGACCATGGCATTCGGACGCCTGCAGGCCATCAGCGTGCTGGAGATGCGCGGCGTACGGCCCGCGGATCGTCCACCGGGGCTGCTCTCGCGCGCGCTGTTCGCGCTCAGCGCCTGGCAGCAGAGCGGGACACTGACGGGCGTCGGCCGCACCGACATCGTGCTGGACGTGCCCGCGCGCGGCGCGCGCATCGATCTGGGCGACCGCACGCTGAGCGTCGATTTCGGCGAGCGCGGGCGCAAGCTCAACTACGACCTCGAGCGCCGCACGCTACGCGGCGTGGACGGTCACGAGGCTTACGGCGCGCACGTCGCGCCCGAAGCGTACGGCAGCAAACCGCCCATTTTGTGGCTGGTCGACACCGTGCGCGCGGAGGTCGGGCCGGCGCCCATCGCGTGGCTCGAGAAGGTCGTGTTCGGCGCGAAGGACAGCGTCAAGCGCACCACGTACTCGATGTTCGCCGCGTCCTCGAAGAAAGAGCTGCGCAGCGACGCGGAGCGCGCTCACGCGCGCGTGCTCGACGCCTTCGCGCTCGACGGGCAGGGCGACACCTGGCCGCCGCCGCGCATCCCTTCGCTGTGGAAGCAACCCAAGCCGCACGAGGGGGAGTGGGAGCCCGTCACTTACAGCTTCCTGAAGTCCATGCGCGGCACGCTGCCGCTGCCCGGCGCGCCGCCCGCGTACTTCTACCGCACTTACATTCATCCGGACGCGCAGCGTCCCTACTCGCGCGTGCTCTTGATCGCGATGGACACGCGTCAGCTCGAGCTCGGCATGCAAGCCGGCTACGAAGATCCCAAGCCCACGACCGGGCCGCCGGGAGAAGGCCGCTTGCCGCGCGATCCGGCGATCTACGAGCGCGTGGTCGCGACCTTCAACGGCGCGTTCAAGACCACGCACGGCGCGTACGGCATGATGGTGCAGCGCCGCGTGCTGCTGCCGCCCAAGCGCGGCGGCGCCTCGATCATCGTGAACGACGCGCACGAGATCGGGCTCGGCAGCTGGCCGCCGAGCGAGGACATCCCGCCCGATCTAGTCTCGTTCCGGCAGAACCTCGACCCGCTGGTGGAGGACGGCGTGGCCAACCCCACGGGGCGCCAGCTGTGGGGCTGGCAGCTGGAAGGCACCAGCGTGATGACGCAGCGGACCGCGCTGTGCCTGACGCCCGCGGGCCACCTCTACTACGCCTTCGGCGCGGAGATCGACGGGCGCACGCTGGGTAAGGCGCTGTATCAAGCTGGCTGCAGCTACGCGATTCACCTGGACATGAACCCCGCGCACTGCGGCTTCGTGTTCAGCGACGTGCGCAACCCGCGCAACGGCGACATGACCTTGCGCATCGCCGACGACGAGATGCGCATCGCCCCCGACAAATACGCGCGCTGGTCGGCGAAGGATTTCCTCTATGTCATGGTGCGCGACGCGACGCCGCACGACGCCTCCGGCGTGAGCTGGATCCCGGACGGCGGCGCTCAGCCGCCGCCCGCGTGGCTGCCGGGCGTCTTCAGCGGCGCCCTCACGCTGGGGAGCTTGCAGGTCGAGCTCCTCAGCGTCGAGAAGGGGCGCGTGGAGTACCGCGTGCGCGCGGGGCTGCGCGAGTTCGGGCGCTCGCGCAATCGCCAGCTCGGCCGCGGCTTCGACGACAGCGACGCCGGGCGCGTGATCGCCGCCATCGGGCTCGGTCACACCACGGACGCGGCGCGCTATGGCCTCGCCTACCCTGGTGAAATCTTGTCGCCGCTGAAGCCGCACTACGCGACGCTGCTGCTCAAAGACGGCGAGCCGCCGCGCGTCCTGCCGCCCGGCGCGGCGCCGCCGAACCTCGCCGAGAAAGAGCAAGCCGTGCAGCTGCCGCTGCTGGCCGCGGGGGGCCGGCCGCTCGAGCGCGCGCTCGGGCGCGGAGATTTCCGGCGTCGCGGCGCGCTGTGCGTGACGCCCACGGGCCGCGTCATCGTCGCGCAAGCCGAGCACGACAGCAGCGACGGTATCGTCGCCGCCTTGCTCAAGGTCGGCTGCCGCGACGTCGTGGAGCTCGACCGCGGCTCGCATCACCCCGCGTTCGTGCACCGCGCCGGCAGCTCGACGCCGCCCGTCGATGACTACGAAGAGAGCAGCTTGTACTTGCTCGGCCGCCCGATGATCCCGCACGCGTTTCGCTGGAAGCCGGAGGGCAGCGTGCCGAGCACGCACGTGACGAGCTACGACGTGCCGCACCCTCAGCCGCGACGCCGCTGAGCACGCGAAGCAGCCCGACGAACCCGATGACGAACATGCGCTATCGCCGCTTCGGCCGCACCGAGCTCAGCATGCCGGTCTTGACTTGCGGCGGCATGCGCTACCAGCACTCTTGGAAAGACGTGGCGGCGCGAGAGGTGCCGCGCGGCTCGCAAGCCAACGTGGAGGCGACGGTGCGCCGCGCGCTGGAGCTCGGCATCACCCACCTGGAGACCGCGCGGGGCTACGGTAGCTCCGAGCTTCAGCTCGGCGCCGTGCTGAAATCGCTGCCGCGCGAGCGGCTCATCGTGCAAACCAAGGTGTGCCCGAGCGAGAAGCCGCGTGATTTCTTGAAGACGTTCGATCGCTCGCTGGAGCGGCTCGGCCTCGAGTACGTCGACCTCTTGTCTTTACACGGCATCAACAGTCGCCGTGATCTGCAGTGGTCGCTGCAGCGCGGCGGGTGTTTGCAAGCGGCGCTGGCGTTGAAGGCCGCCGGCCGCGCGCGCCACATCGGCTTTTCGACGCACGCGACGCTCGAGATCATCCTGGACGCCATCGAGAGCGGCGACTTCGAGTACGTCAACCTGCACTACTACTTCGTGAATCAGCCCAACTTGCCGGCGGTGAACGCCGCCGCGCGCCGCGACATGGGCGTGTTCATCATCAGCCCCAACGACAAGGGCGGTAAGCTGTATAGCCCGCCGCCGAAGCTGTCCCGGCTGTGCGCGCCGCTCACGCCGATGCAGTTCAACGACCTATTTTGCCTGTCGCATCCGCAGGTGCACACCTTGAGCATCGGCGCGGCGCGGCCCAGTGATTTCGACGAGCACATCGCCGCGCTCGCCCATTACGACGCGCTCGAGGAGACCATCGCGCCGATTCGAGCTCGGCTCGAGGCCGAGATGGTGAGCGTGCTGGGCCGCGACTGGTGCGACCATTGGCTGGAAGGGATCGGCGAGCACAGCGCGCTGCCCGGGGAGGTGAACGTGCGCGAGATCTTGCGGCTGTTCACCTTCGCGAAGAGCCTCGAGCTCGTGGAGTGGGGCAAGATGCGCTACAACTTGCTCGGCCGTGGCGACGACTGGTTCCCCGGCAAGAACGCGGAGCGGCTCGATGAGCCGGCGTTGTTGCGGGCGCTGGCGGGCAGCCCGTTTCCAGCGCGCGTGCTCGAAGCGCTGCGAGCGGCTCACGTGCTGCTCGCGGGCGAACCGCAGCAGCGCTTGAGCCAGCGCTGATCGCTGAGGTCCGCGCTTACAAGCCCAAGGCGCGGCTCGCGATGATGCGGATCTTCATCGCGATAGAGTCGGGATCGCTCGCGTCGTGCGCCAACGCGATCACTTCGGTCAGCGCCTTGCGCGTGGAGCGCAGCTCGGCGAGCAACCAGCGAATATCGACAGGTACCGGATGAATGCCGGCCTGGACCGCGCGCTCGATATCGCGGGCGCGCCACTCGACGAGCGTGCTCCGCGCTGGCAGGAAGCCTGCGCCGCCGCAATCTGGGCAGTCGGTCGGTCCGAAATCCGTAGGGATCTCGCCGGAGCCGCCACAGCTGTGGCAAGTCGGCTCCGCGCTGGCTGTGTTCTCCTGCATGGCCTCTCGTCTACCACAGAGGAGTCCCCGGCATTAGTGGTGCAGATGCCAGACCAGCCGTCCTGCAGGACCCAATCTGGGGGCAAATGCCCCCGAGCCTCTATTGCCTGGCCGGCTGCGTGGTCCTTCGGCCGCATCACACCCCTGCGCCGGACGGTGACTCTCCGAGGCGGCGCGCGAAAAAAATAGAAAACCGGAGCGGGGCGTCCGCGTACTGAAGGCCAGTCGCTGCCCACTCCGACGAGACCGGCGCTGCGACCCCACCCGCGTTCCCAGGAGAGGAATCATGTGCGCTGCCATTTCGAGGGCACGGCCGAAGTGTAGCCCGTGCCAGCCGGCGCTCGCCGAGCTGCCCGACGAAGAGCTGATGATTGCGTATCTCGTGCACGACGACCCTTGCGCCTTCGCCGAGCTCTACCGCCGGCTGTCCCCCGGCCTGCTGCGCTACGCGCTGCGACGCGTGAGGACGCAAGACAAAGCCGAGGATCTCGTGCAGCAGACGTTCTTGAACGTGCACCTCGCGCGCGAGCGCTTCAAGCTCGGAAGCCCCGCGCGGCCGTGGTTCACGCGCGTGCTGGTGAACCTAGTGCGCGATCACCTGCGCAGCGCGCGGCTCAGGCCCATCAGCGACTTCGACGTCGCGGAGCTGCCCACGCCCGAGAGCGCAGCGCCGCACGAGCGCAGCGAAGCCATCGCGCTGGCGCGCAGCGCGCTGCAACGGCTCCGCGCGCCGCAACGCGCGGTGCTCGAGCTGCACTGGCTCGAGGAGCAGCCGTTCCCAGAGGTCGCGCGCGTGCTCGGCGAGCGCGTCACCACCGTCAAGGTCCGCGCGCACCGCGCCTATAAGGAGCTGCGTCGAAGCCTGGCCCTGAGCCGCTCGGCGCCGTACGCCTCGGAATACGCGTGAAGCGAGCGAGCGGCTCGTCCGCGCGCCGCGCGTGTGAAAACGGCGCTGATTCTGGCAAGCTGCCGCGAGACGCTTGGAAGCCCTCGCGCTGTGCCTGCAAATCGCGCTTGGGATCGCGCTTCCTGCGCTGATCATCAAGCAGGATCTGCTGCGCTTGTCATCCACCCTGCTGGCGCGCGCGTGGAACGACGCGAGCCTGTGGTGCGCCGTGGTCGCCTTCGGTCCGCTCAGCTTGATCGTGCATTTCACGCGCACGCGCCGCTCGCTGTGGGGCTTCCTGCTCGGCATCGGCTGGGCGGCGGCCGACGTCGCCGCCGCGCTGCTGCTGAGCTGGCCGTTCTCGACGCGCGTGGCCGGCGGCTGAGCGCGCGGCCAGCGTCCTGTGCTCGTCAGTCGTGGAGCTGCTGCGCCAGGTAACGCTCGCGCCCGATGTCTTGCACCAGGTGGAGCTGCGTCTCCAGCCAATCCACGGCGTCCTCTTCCTCTTTCAAGATGTGCTCGACGAGCTCACGCGTGCCGGCGTCACCTTTGTCGGTGCACAGGGCGACCACGCGATTGAGCCGCGCCACCGCTTCCATCTCGAGCTCGAGGTCGAGCCGGTGCATCTCGATCGGCTCCTCACCGACGCGCACGGGAAATAGCCGCTGCATGTTGGGGACGCCGTCGAGGAACAAGATGCGATTGATGACGCGATCCGCGTGCCGCATCTCCTCGATCGACTCTTCGCGCTTCTTCTTGGCGAGCCGCGAATAGCCCATGTGCTCCAGCATCTTGTAGTGGACGAAGTACTGGTTGATGGCGGTAAGCTCGCTGGTCAAAATCTCGTTCAGCGCGTCGATGATGGCGGGGTCGGAACGCATGCAGCCTCCTCGAGCCGCCGACCTTCGAGCACGAGAGCGCTCCGGTCAAGCGCGCGCTCGGCGCTGACGCCAACGCCCGCTCGGAACAGCCGAAAATGGCCCAGCCGTGGCCGCGGCCGTGGGGCCCGCAGCGGGGAAAACCTCCGCCGTTCTGCGCATTTCGCCGTCGTGTCAGGAAAGTGACTTTGACAATCACTTTCAATAAGCTACCGTCAGCAGTGACCGCCAGCGAGGTATCCCCGTGCTCGTTTGCCACTGTAACGCGCTGTCCGACCGAGAAATTCGCCAGAGCATCCGTGAAGGAGCCGATAGCGTCGAAGCCATCAAGGCGCGCTGCGGCGCCGGGACGTGCTGTGGAGGCTGTGAGCCAGCGCTCGAGCGCCTGTTGCACAGCGAGCGCGCGGCGGCGGTGCGGCTGCCGATAGCGCCGCGCAACGCTGCTTAGGTGCGCAGCGATTGCAGCGACCGTGACGCGCTTGGCGCGCTGTGAGTCGCGCGCGGCCTGGCGCAATCCGCTGGCGCAGCTGACAAGCAAAACCTGCAGCTTGCGTTCAGAAGCGAAGTCGGCGTCGAAAAACGAGAATCAGCGCAACGCGCAACAGTGTTGCTCAGCGCGTCACGCTGAACACGGCAAAATTACACCGCGCGACGGCTGGCTCACGAGCCGCTAGAATCCGCGCAACGTCGTGGCTTCTCCCAACACCTCGGTACCCACCGCAAAGACGGAGCACGCGGGCGGTGACATCGGTCCTGGCACCGTGCTCATCGAACGCTTTTTGGTCGAAGAGGCGCTCGAAGAGAGCGACAGCGCGCGCGTGTACGCGGCTGAGCACCTCTTCCTGCGCAAGAAGCTGGTGGTGAAGGTCGTGCCGCGCGAGCGCGCCGACGTGGAAGAGCTGCGCACGCGCTTCGAGCGTGAAGCGATGCTCGCGGCGCGGCTCGACCACGCGCACCTGGCCTCCGCCGTCGACTTTGGCGCGCTCAGCGACGGAACACCGTTTTTCGTGATGGAGTTCGCGCAGGGCAAGAGCCTGCGCGCGGCGCTGGAGCAGGGTCCGCTTCCGCTCGCCAGGAGCCTGCGCATCGCGCGGCACATCGCCGCCGCCCTGAGCGGGCTGCGCGAGCTCGACCTCGTGCACGGCGATCTCAGACCCGAGAACGTGATGCTGACGGAGCACGGCGACGACAGCGACTTCGCCAAGGTGCTGAACCTCGGGCTCGCGACCCTGCGCTGCGGCGCGGATGGTCCCGCCAAGCGGCTACCCTATCTCGCGCCCGAGCAGGTGCTGGAGCAGGCGATCGACGCACGCACCGATCTCTACGCGCTAGGCGTGATCTTGTACGAGATGCTGACGGGCAAGCACCCCTACGCGGCGCCGCCCAGCGCCGAGCAAAAGGACGAGACGGTGGCCCCGCTCGCGTCGCTGTTGCCGAACGTCGCAATACCCGAGGAGTTAGAGCAGCTCGCGCAGCGGCTCGTGACGCGCAACAGCGGTGAACGCTTGTCGAGTGCGCAGAGCGTGCTGCAGTCACTCGAGCGTCTATCGGGCGCAATCTCGGGCGCCGGCACGAAGCTTGCTGCCGCGCCTGCTACTCCCGTGTTAGCCAAACAGATTACTCCGCCGCAAGTCAGCACTTCCAAGGCCGTGCCGCCGCCACCTCCTGTGCGGCACCCGCGCCCCAAAGAGGCGAGCGTGTCCGCACCGCCGCCCGCCCCCGGCGCGACCGAGTCGGGGCCGGCGCCCATTGTGACGGCTGCGGCACCGGTTGCGCCCGCGGCGGCGCCGGCTGCGGCACCCGCAGCGACGGCGGCGCCCGTTGCGGCTCCGGCAGCGACGGCGGCGCCCGCTACGGCGGCGCCGGCCGCGGTACCCGCTGCGACGGCGGCGCCCGCTACGGCGGAGCCGGTTGCGCCGGTCGCAGCGCCACCCGTTGCGGCGGCGCCGGTTGCGGCGGCGCCCGCTGCGGCGGCGCTCACTGCGGCGGCGCCCACTGCGACGGCGCCCACTGCGGCGTCGGCTGAAGAAGAGAATCCGGGCGCGAGTCTGGTGGATGAAGATGATGACGCGCCGACGCGGCTGGCGTTGCCGAAGATCCATCTGCCCCCGCGCGCTGGCGCGGAAGCTGCGAGCCCCGCGCCGAGCCCGAGCGTTCCTCCGGCGTCTGCCGCGGCATCGCTGAGCGCGGCGGCGGCGCAGTCGATCACTCCGCCCATGGGTCAATCGACGCCGCCGGCTTCGCTCGGCTCGCGCAAGAGCTTCTGGGACGCCCAGAAGACGCAAGAATGGGGCAAGCGCGTCAAAGACCGCGCGGAGATGGCCTACCTCGACGCCAGCATCACCCTCGGACAATGGCGGGACAAGGCGCGCGAGCGGCTACGCGGGCGCAAGGAGCGCATCGTGGTCAGCACCGCGGCCGGCGCCGGCTTGGGTCTGTTGGTGATCGGCTTGTTCGCGCTGCGCTCGCCGAGTAACGAGCAGCCGGAGCCGTCGAACGTGCACGCTGCGGTCGGCGCGGAGAGCGAGGCCAAGGTCGGCGCGCGCGCGGACGGCGAAACGTCGCGCGAAGAAGCGCCGAAGACGCTGAGCGCGCCCGCGGGCGCAGCGCAGGACGAGACCAGCGTGTTCCTGAACTTGGCCAGCAACTACGCGAACGAGCACCGCGACGCGGAGGCCGTCGCGCTGGTCAGCCGCGAGCTGCTGCGCCACCCCGAGCTGAAGAACGACGTGCGCGTGGCGGCGGTCTTGTCGCGGACCATTCGTTCGGACAGCCGCCACGCTGCCGATGAGAGCTTCGCGCAGCTCTCCGGCGCGATGGGCGCCGCTGGCGCGGAGATCCTGTACGCCGTCGCGAACGATCCCGACGTGCGCGACTCGGTGCGCAAGCGCAGCGAAGATTGGCTCAACAGCAAGGACTTCGATCGCAACTCGTCGGGCGCGTTGTACTCGGCGGTCAAGCTGCGTCACGCCAAGAACTGTGAGCAGAAGCGCGCGCTGCTGCCGCTCGCCGCTGACGTCGGTGGCAAGCAGACGCTGGAGTACCTGCGCGAGCTCGACGCGCGCGTCATCTGCCGTCCCAACGATCTGAGCAACTGTTATCCGTGCATGGCGGGGGACTCGCGCTTGAAGGACACCATCCAGCGCATCGAGAAGCGGCTCGCCTCGCGCGGGTGACGCCGACGGCGTTCGGCTGCTCGATGCTCATCGTCGTTCATCTGCCGCACGCCGTCTCGGTGTTTTCGGCCAGCGCAGCGCAGCTCGAGGCGCTGCGCTCGCGCTTGCCGCAGCATGAAATCGTGCAAGCTGGCAGCGACGCGGAGTTTCGCGCGCTGCTCGCGCGAGCGGAGCTCGCCGTCGTCTGGCGCTTCGAAGCCGATTGGTACCGCCTGGCGCCCAAGCTGCGCCTGGTGTGCACGCCAGCGGCCGGCCGCGAGCTGATCGCGGAAGATCCCAGCGCGCGCGTCGCTCGCCAGTTCGGCGCGTTCCACGGGCAGATCATGGCGGAGAGCTTGGCGGCCATGCTGCTGTTCATGAACCGGCGACTGGGCGACGCGCTCGCCGCGCAACGCGAGCGGCGCTGGGAGCGCGCGCCCTTCACGTCGACGCGACGCCTGGCGGGCCAGACCGCGTTGCTCGTCGGCTACGGCGCAATCGGACGGCACGCCGCGCGCGTCCTGAATGGACTCGGCATGATCGTACACGGCTTGAAGCGCAGCCTGACCGGCGCTGAAGCGGGCGTCGCGCGCTTGTTTCCGGCGAGCGAGCTGCACCTGGCGCTGGCTCACGCTGATCACGTGGTGTGCATCCTACCCGGCGACAGCGGCACGGATCAGCTGATCGACGCGGCCGCGCTCGCGCACATGAAGCGCAGCGCCATCCTCTACAATATCGGGCGCGGCAACGCCGTGGATGGGGAGGCGCTGCGCGCGGCGCTCGAGCAAGAGCGCTTGGCCGGCGCGTTCCTGGACGTCTTCGCGGAGGAGCCGCTACCGCCCGAATCCCCACTGTGGCGCACCAAGAATCTATACATCACGCCGCACGCGTCCGCGGTCGCCCGCGAGTATCTGGATCTCTATTTCGAAGAGCTGGCGCACAGCCTAGGCGCCACGCCGCGGTGAAGCGGCGTGGCGTGCTGGGCGCGGCGTCACGCTGGGCTGGCGCCACGCGCGCACGGCGACATGTAGCGCGCCGAGCGCGAACGAGAACAGCGCGGCCAGCGCTGCCTGCGTGGCGCCCACCGGCAGCGAGAAGCGAAACGCCGCCACGTACCCCAAGCAGCCCGAGAGCAGCCCCAGCAAGCTGGCCAGTAGGATCGCATGCGAGAGCCGCGCCGCGACGAACAACGCGCCCGCCGCGGGCAGCACCGAAAACGCGAACACCGGCAGCGAGCCCAGCGCCCGCGTCGAGACCGAGACCATACCCGCGAACACCAACCAGAAGCTCACCTCGATGGCGCGCACCGGCAGGCCCTGCACCTTGGCACCTTCCGGATCGAAGCCAGAAAATGTCAGACCCCGCGCCAATAGCCGGAGCGTCAGCGCCGCCACTACCGCGCCCGCGGCGACGGACCAGAGATCGATGGGCCGCACCAACACCGCCGTGCCGAACAGAATGGCGGCGATGTCGTGCGCCTCCTGCGCGATGCGATCGCCCACCAGCACCGCGAGCGCAGAGGTCAGCACGAAGGCGAAGCCGATCTGCGTTTCTTTGGCGAGCCCTGGCCGCGCCTTGGCGCTGACGAGCGCAGTGGCCAGTACGCTCGCGGCGAGCGCCGCGAACAGCGGCGGCAACGCCAGACCGAACTGAATTTCCGCGTAGAAAGCCAGCGCCACGCCGAGGCCCGCGGCCTGACTCAGGGTGGCGGTGACGAACAGCGCGCGGCGCAGCACCACGAACACGCCGAGCGCAGCCAGCGCCGCGCCCGCGAGCGCGCCGCACAGCACTGGATCGCGGTACAAGGACCAATTGTCGGCGAACGCCGCGAGCGTCGTCGCATCTTGGTGCTCGTGCACGTGCTCGCTCGTGCGCTTCGGGCTCAGCGCGGCGTCGCTCGCTGGCGGCGCCTGAGCGGGCGCCGCGCCGCTCGAGCCCGGCGCGGGGGCGAGCAGCGCGTCGAAGGGATCGCTCGCGCCGCTGCTCGGCGCGGCGCTGGCTGCCTGGCTCATGCGCGCCGCGCTCCCAGCTCTTGATGTTGCTGCGCGTAGCGGCGCATCGCCTCGGGCGCCAGCACGCGTTCGGGCGCGCCGCTGATGACCTCACCGGAGTCGCGATCGAAGAGCAACACGCGATCCGCAAACTCTCTGCCCAACTCCAGATCATGGCTGATCACGACGATGCAGGCGTGAAGCTCGCGCTTGAGCTTGGCGATCAGCTCGAAGGCCTCGCGCTCGGCCACGACGTCCATGGCGGAGGTGGGCTCGTCCAGCACGGCGAGATCCGGCTCAGCCGCGGCGACGCGCGCCAGCAGCACGCGTTGTTTTTGACCCTCGGAGAGCAGTCGATAGGGCCGCTCGTAGAGCTCCGCGGCGTTCACCAGCGCGAGCGCGCGACTGACGCGCTGCTCGGCGTCCCTGGCCAGCGGCGCCAGGAACGAGCGTCCGCGCTCCAGCCCCATGCGCACCACGTCACGAACCTCCAACGGGTAATGATGATCGAAGCTCTGGCGCTGAGCGAGATAGGACAGCTTGCTGCGCGGCTCGCGCCGCACTTCACCTCCGAGCGCGGGCAGCAAGCCCAAGATCGTGCGCAGCCAGGTGGTCTTTCCGGAGCCGTTGCGACCAATCACCACCCACAGCTCACCGCGACGCAGCGTCACGTCGATGGCCGGCAACAGCGCCGCGCGATAGCCGATGAGCAGCTGCCGGCACTCGAGCAGCGTCTCCCCGCTCGCGGCGGCTACGGCGGCGGGCGAGCTCTCCGGGCGCGCTGAGCTGGTCAACTCAGCGCCCCCGCGAGCGCCGCCACGATTTGATCCATGAAGGCCAGGTAGCTCTGGCCGCCTTGAAAATTCGTCGCTCCTGGCAAGCGGACGAACTTCGCGCCGGTCTTACTAGCGATCAGCTTCGAGGTGGTGCTCGGATACCAGCTCTCCTGCACGACGGCCCGTACGTGGCGCTGCTTGGCGATTCGAATCAGATCCGCGACGTGCGCGGGGTTCGGCGGAATGCCGGGCTTCGGCTCCACGTGATCGACGACGATCAGCCCCACCCAGGCGGCGAGATAGCTGAGCGAGCGATGAAACGCGATGATCTCGCGGCCTCGGGCCGCGGCGAGCCGAGCCTCCCAGCGCGCGCGCTGGGAGCGCAACGCCGTTACGAAGGACTTCGCCTGTTCCAGGTAGCTGCCCTGCCCGTCGGGATCGAGCTCGGCCATGCGCTTGGCGATACCCACCGCGACGCGTTCCGCGGCGCGCGGATCCAACAGGTAATGCGGGTTGCCGCTCGGATGCACGTCACCCATCGAGCGCTCGACCTTTACCGTCGGTCGTTCCAACAGCTCCACCAGCCCGGAGCAATCGAGGAAGCCACGCGCGCCGGCCTGGATCTTGCCATTGCGGGAGCCGGTTTGCAGCGTGCGCAGCCAGCCGACCTCCAGCTCGGCGCCGACGGCGAGCAACAGGTCCGCCCGGCTGAGCTCCAACGCCAAGTTGGGTCGCGCGTCGACCCAGTGCGGATCCTGCGTCGGCAGGGCGAGCGCCTTCACGTGCACGCGCGCGCCGCCCACGGCCGCTGCGAGCGCCGCCAGATCCGGCGTGGTGGCCACGACGTTGAGGTTCGCGCGCGCATTGCCAGTGAGCAGCAAGCTCCACAACAGCGCGAGCATCAGGGACATGAGCCTCATTTGAGTTGATAGCTTCGACATCTCGTTCCTCGCTCAGAAGGCGTGAGCGCCGTGCGCGCCCATCGCTAGCTCCACGGCCAAAAATCCCGCCCAGACTCCTGCGAACGGGCCCCCGTCGCGCGAGCCCTGCAGGCGCACACGAGAAAACTCACTGGGGTAAAAGCTCAGCGCCAGCGCGCCGCGGCGGCGCAGCGCGTTCCATTCCGGATCCAGCGGATCCGGCAGCGCGCGCCCGTGTCGGTCGAAGCTGGCAGTGCCGAGCTCGTAACGCACGGCCGCCGACCAACGCTGCGCGAAGCGGTAAACTAGCTGTGAGTAGCCGTTCAGGTCGAACAGCGTCACGCCCGCGAGCTCACGCCGGCGCGCCATCCACTCGCTCTGCAGCGCCAGCGATACGTAGCTCTGCCGCGTGATGGGGCGGTACTTCAGGTAGAAATCGGCGCCCACGACCTCGCTGCGGTGGCCCGGCGCGCTCGCGTTCGGGCCCAGCGCCGCGGAGGCGCCGACGAACAAAGACCAGTCGTCGGAGAGCGGGAAGAACTGCTTCAGCGCGAGCACGTACAGCAGATCCGCTGGCCCTTTCACGGCCGGCGTCTGCGCGCCATAGAAGCTGCGCGCGCTGCCTTCGCCGTCGGCGCGACTCACGGAGGCGACGAGCTCGACGTACCAGGGCAGCGGCAGCAGCGCCGAGAGCTCGGCGCCTAGCCCGCGGTTGCCCTCGGCGCCAAACAAGCGACCGAGCGCCAAGGGCTGATCGACGAAATCCCAGCGGTGTGGGTGCAGCGCGTTCGCGCGCCCGAAGCGGGACAGGAACTGTCCGAAGCGCGCCTGCAGATGCCACGGCAGAGCGAGCGTGGTGCCGTACGCTTCCTCCAGCTC
This sequence comes from uncultured Sorangium sp., assembly GCA_966250485.1. Taxonomy (GTDB): domain Bacteria; phylum Myxococcota_A; class Polyangia; order Polyangiales; family Polyangiaceae; genus PMG-095. The sequence continues at coordinate 467,988 of CBINHN010000001.1, forward strand.
GAAGCCCTCGCGCCCAAAGGCGAAATGACTGTCGAAGCGGAAGTACGGGTCGACCGCGGCGCCGAGCGAGAGCTCGACGGCTTGCAAGTTGAAGCCGCTCTCCACAGGATCGTGCCCGCCGGTCTGGTGGTTCTCCTCGCGCGAGAAGGCAGCCGCGGCGAAGTCGCCGATCACCGACAGATCCGGGTTCAGAGACTGCACCGAGGCGCTCGGTGCAGTCGCGGGCGGCGGCGCGGCGCTGCTAGCCGCTGCCTCCGCGTCGGCGGCGAGCGCGGCTTCAATTTCGCTGACGTCGGGAGCCGGCGTGGGCTCGGACGCGCTGGCGACTCGAGCGACGAGGGAAACCAACAATGAAATGGGGAGCGGCAAAAACAGTCGCAACGACATGAACGGGCTCGCACAGGAGCCGGCGCGCCAGCGCGCTGGGCGTGCACAGCCCAGCTCGGCGGACGGCGCGCAGGGCGCGTGTTGTCTCTGGAATCGACGTATGGCAGCGAGCCGCGGAGCGCGCGCTCGCCATCAGATCACGCACGCGGCCGAGGGTCAGCCGCGTGCGGCAGCGATGGCAAACGTCGAATCAGGCAGGCGGAGCCAACTTGGGCGCGTACGCCAAGACCGACAGCGCCGGCGGGACCCAAGCTCGGCTCGCGCTCGCGACGGTCCGCGGCGGCGAGAAGCCGGGCACAATGTGAGCGCCGGACGAGGCAGCGGTGTAGCGCGTGGGTGAGACCGCCACCACGCCGCAATGCTCGTGCTCATCTGAGACGGGCGAGCCCGGCTGTGCGCTCGGCGCGGCGGATTTGCTCACGTGCGCCGTGGCCGCGCTGGGCTGGCCGTGCTCGAGCGAGCCGTGCTCGGCGCAGAGCTGGTGCTGCACGAGCGCGAAGTGCAGCACCGGCAGCGCCTGGCCTACGGCTAGCAGCGCCAGCGCCAGCGCCGAGAACAGCGCCAGGATCCCACGCTGCGCGTGGGTTCTCAGGGTCGGCGCCGAGCGGGCTCGCTGCATCTCGCGAGGAGTCAAGCACAGAATCCCCAGCTCGCCAACGGCGCGGGCCGCTCAGCTCGTGATGCGGCGGCGTTTGATCGGCTCGTCGGGCTCGCTGCGCACGATCTCGCCGGACTGGCTGTCGCGATAGCGCACCTGCTTCAGCAAGCGATCGTGCGTCTCGTCGAAATACGTTCTCACTTCGCGACGGAGGCCCTGCGCTTTGGCGCGCTCGGCGTCGGGCCCAGACGTGTCTTCTTGCCATTGACCGAGATTGGCGGGCAACGGCTCGAGCACGCCGAGCCGCTCCTCCTTCGCACCGGGGACGTGCTGCATGAAGAACAGCAGGTACACGCCGACCGACAGAGCCGCGAGGATCAGCAGAAACAGGTAGAACACGCCTCCGCGAAGTAGCGCGCCGTCCGTAAATTGCAACCCTCGCGCGCCGGCGGGGTTCGGCCCCGCGCGAATGAGCCCTATTCAGCGCTTTTTCGCCGCAACCGGGCGGACGGCTCGGCCCTCGCGACGCGCCCCCAAACCCGACAACACGGCACCGCGAGCGGCAGATCCCGATATATTGGGCCGAACAAGACACTTGTAAAGTGAGCGAGCAGCAGCGCCTCAAGTGTGGAACCTGCGACGAGCGCGCACAATCACTGCGCATTCGCGGCGCCGTGTAGTAGTTCATGAGCGAGCGGCGCAGATGGCACTTCACAAACACGTAGTCTTGATCGGCGGGGGTTTTGGAGGCTTGGCCGTCGCGAGAGCGCTGCGACGCGAGCCGGTCACGATCACTCTCGTCGATCGCAGAAACCATCACCTGTTTCAGCCGTTGCTCTATCAAGTGGCCATGGCTGGGCTCTCGCCGGCCGAGATCGCGGTGCCCATCCGCAGCGTGCTGCGGCCGCAGAAGAACGCGCGCATCCTGCTCGACGAAGTGACGGAGGTCGAGCTCGCGGCGCGCCGCGTGGTGCTCAAGGAGTCCGCGCCACTTCACTATGATTACCTGGTCATCGCCGCCGGCTCGCGCACTACTTACTTCGGCAACGACGGCTGGGAGGCGTTCGCGCCCGGACTGAAAGACATCGAGGACGCCATCGAGATCCGCAAGCGCGTGCTGCTCGCCTTCGAGGCGGCGGAGCGCGAGGACGATCCGGCGGCGCGCCGGAAGTGGCTCACCTTCGTCGTGATCGGGGGCGGACCGACCGGCGTGGAGCTGGCCGGCGCGATCGCGGAGCTCGCGGGCTACGTGCTATCGCGCGATTTCCGCAGCATTCACCCCGAATCGACGCGCGTCGTGTTGGTCGAGGGCGGAGCGAGGGTGCTCGCCAGCTTCGCGCCGGAGGTCTCGGACAGCGCGCGCGCGAGCCTCGCGGAAATGGGCGTGGAGGTGCGCGCCAACACGCGCGTGACCGGCATCGATCAACACGGCGTGACGCTGGGCGAGGACCGCATCGACGCGGGCACGGTGCTGTGGGCGGCCGGCGTCGCCGCCGCGCCGCTCACGCGCAAGCTCGGCGTGGAGCTGGATCGACAAGGGCGCGTCGTGGTCGAGCAGGACTGCTCGCTGCCCGGGCACAGCGAGGTGTTTTGCATCGGCGATGCGGCGCGCTTCGTGCCGCCCGGCGCCGAGCAGCCGTTACCCGGGGTCAGCCCGGTGGCCATGCAGCAGGGCCGCTTCGTGGCCCGACAAATCGCGCGCTCGCTGCGCGGCGCCGAGCGCGAGAGCTTCGTCTATCGTGACAAGGGCTCGCTCGCGACCATCGGCCGCAGCCGCGCCGTGGCCGAAGTGGGCAAGCTGCGCCTGAGCGGCTTCATCGCCTGGCTCTTCTGGCTCTTGGTTCACATCTATTACCTGATCGATTTTCGCAATCGCATCCTGGTGCTCATCGATTGGGCTTGGGCCTACTTCTCGTACGAGCGCGGCGCGCGGCTGATCACGGGCCGCACCAGCCCCAAACCGGAGAGCTAGCGACAGGGGCGACCCTGTGCCGCGGAGCACACGAAACCGCTCGTCGCGCGTGCGCCGCGCTGCGGCGGCGCTCAGCTGGCGTCGGTCGTGAAGTCCGAGGGCAGACCCTCGGCGCTCGTGATGAGCTCGGGTAGCTGCGCGGGATCGATGCCGCGCCAGTACACGTTCCACTGCCCGCGGCGCGCCAAGCCATCACACACGCCTTGATACCAATGGTGGATAGGGTTCTCCGGGCGGCTGCGCCAGTACACGCGCGGAAAGTCCCGCACCATGGCCTGCCAGAGGTCGTTGCCGATGCCTTCGCCCTGCGCTTCCGGCTCGACGGCGAACTTGCTCAGATACGGCGCCGGCCCCTGATCGAGCACCAGCGCGGCGCCACGATAGCTGGCTTCGATGTAGACGGCGAGCGGGCGCCGCGCGAAGAAATCCGGCACCAGCGTGCGTTGAAAGCTCGCTTCGAGCAGGTTGGTCAGGCGCCGCACGTCGATGGCCGAGTAGTCGTCGACGCGCTGGATCTCGGTGCCGAGCTTGATCAGCGTACCGGCGCCCTTCACCGTGAAGAGCTCTTTCAGCAAGTTGAGCGGCGAGGTGACGCTGACGAGCAAGGACTGGCCATCGTCCGCTTGGATCAAGGAGTTCGCCGCGTCGACCAGCTCGATCTCGCGCTTTCCGACGTGACGCCCGAGGCCATTGCGATCACTGCGCAGATTGATCACCGAAATACGGCCATCGCTCGTGGGCAGCTCATGGCCCGGCGCGAGCAGGACCGGCGCTTGGGTCTTGGTCATGAGCCCGCCGCGGCGGCGCAGGAACACCACCTTGCGGGTGTCGAGCGCGCGCACCAAATCCGCGAGCTGCAAGATCCGCTCGGAGAAGCCGCTGCCCTCGCGCGGACGAAAATGCAAAACCGGGATTTGTTCCGCGCGCAGCTCGTCCCGCAGGCGCAGCGCCAGATCAGGCTCGCTCATCTCGTGAGGGCACGCGACCAGACCCACGCTCGGCAGCCGCCGCACGAGCCGCTCCGAAGCCGCTGCCGCCGCCTCGGGCGTGAACAAGCCCAGGACGACGGGCGCGAATAGCCCCAGATCGCTGAGAAAGCGCAGCTGCTCGACGAGCGAGCCGAGCGCGTGGCGCACCACGGGACCGCCCGGCGCGATGATCGCGAAGCTCTCCTTCGGCAGCTGGCGAAAGAGGCGGAGGTACAGCTCTGCTTCGGAGCGGCGCCCGACGCTCTCCAAAAACGTGAGCACGACCTCCGCCGCTGGCGGGGGAGCAGGGGGTTGAGGAGGCACGGCGCTTACTCGATGATGGCGCAGACGTAAGCGAGGAGCTCACGGCTGCCGGCGCTCACGGCGATGTCGGACGGAACCCTTCGCACATACCAACGCACCGTCCAGCTCATCAGCCCGCCGGGCGGGATGTCGCGGTACGCGCCCTGGTTTTCCACCTCCACGTAGCGGAGGTCGGAGTAAATTTCGATTTCGCCCTCGCCGGGCGCGGCTTCGCCGGGAATCACGTCCTCGAAGCGCTTGAGCAAGAGGGTGCGCTGTTTGCTGACGTGCGCGATCCAGCCCTGGCCGTCACTGCACAGCTTCGTCTTGGGGAAGCCTTCTTGGTGCTGGAACCAATAGCTCCCCAGCGCGTGCTGCACCGGCGTGATCGGAAACGGGCCGCTGCTCCTGGGCGCCTCGTCCGAGGCGTAAAAGGTGAGCCCCCCCGCCGCGACGCGCGTGATTTCCCAGGGTGCCAGCCGCTTGGGCCTCTGCCCTTCGTTCAGGATCGCGTACTCACAGGCGAGGCTGTTTCGCTCCGGCTCGACGCGGAACGTCTTGCGGATGCGCACGCCGTCTACGACCGGGTGCGCCGGCGCCGAGACTCTGCGGCTCGTCAGGCGGCACACCCCGCGCTCGCATTCCATGTCGTAGGCTTCGCTGTCCACCTCGGGGACGGGCGGCCAGCTCCAGTCCGACTGCGGACTGGTCCAGAAGGTCGAGCCAAAATGCAGCTCGTGCACGGACGCCGGGCACAGCAGCTCCTCAGCGCCCAGCCGCAGCGAGGTCACGCGGCCGCCGACGCCGCGCGTCAGCTCCAGCGCCAGCTCGCCCAGCTCGAGCACACAGCGATCAGCGTGCGCCAGCGGCTGCTCCTGCATCGGTCGTTCTCAACGAGGTCCGCGCCGTTCGCTAGCATCGGCGTTCCGCTTCCGCAACGGGGAAATCCCCTCGTTCTCGCGCGCCCGGCGGGGTAAACATGGCCCGCGATGTTTTCGCTTGGCTCCATCGTCGAACGTGTCCGCTCCGGCTTCTCCCTCGGCGCTCGCGCGCGCGGCCCAGCAAAAATTGCTGCCGTCGCTGCGAGCCTGCTCGTCGCGGCCTCCGTCACCGCGCAAATGACCGAGTCGCAGGAGGCGCTCTTGCGCCGCTATCCGTTCGATCCGGCCTGCGCCTGGGGTCGAGTCGCGAATGGCAAAGGCATGATCGTGCGCTGCATGTCGGAAGAGGAGGCCAACGCCGTCTTGCGCCGAGCCAAGCCGAGCTCGGAGCCGGCGCGTCCCGCGGAGAGCAGCGCTGCGCCGCTCGCGCCCAGCGCGGCCCCCAGCGCGAGCAGCTCGAGCACGGCGCCGGACGCCGCGCCCTCGTCGATCAGCAGCGACAAGCTCGAAGTGACGGTCGGTCCCGTCGTGGCCGATCAGGGTGAGCTCAGCGCGGGCAAGCTATCGCAGGCCAAGGATCGCTACGCCAAGTGCGTCGCGGAGCACGGCGGGCTCAAGGACAAGACCGGTGAAGTGCACGTGCGCTTCCTGGTTCGCTCCAAGGGCATCGCGGAGGGGGTGAGCGTGCACAAGCAAAGCAACGTCTCGAGTGAAGCCGCGCGCTGCGTCGCGCAGGTCGTCGATCGCCGCCGCGTGGGTGTGCCGGACGCACCGCTCGTGGGCGCGACGGTGATCATCAAATTCGAAAAGATCGGCAAATGAGCGCGCCGGCGCCGGGCGGCGTGAGCATCGCCGCGCAGCGAGAGCTGTACTCCGCGCGCGCCAAGCGCTTCCAGGCCGACGTCGAGCGGCTCAGCGCGCGCTCACACCTGATGTCGAACTTGCGCGGGCTCTGCTTCGGCAGCGGTTCGCTCTGCGCCATCGCCGCGGCCGCCGGCGCGCCGAGCCAGATCTTCGCCCCCCTCGCGCTGGTCCTGTTCCTCGCCTTCGCGGTGTTGATCGTGCTGCACGGCCGTGTGCTCGACGCGCTCGACTTGGCCGAGCGCTGGGTGGACGTGAACCGCGACGCGGAGAGTCGCCTGGCGCACAGCTGGGAGAACCTCACCGACCAGGGTGAAGGGCTCGCCCCACCAGAGCACGGTTACGCGGGAGATCTGGATATCTTCGGCAAGGGCTCGCTATTTCAGCGCTTGAACGTCGCGCGCACGCGCTTCGGGCGTGAGCGTCTGGCGAGCCTGTTGCTCGAGCCGCGCGGGGTGGCTGAGGCGCGCGCGCTGCAGGGCGCCGTGCGCGCGTTGAGCCAAGATCTCGAGCTGCGCCAGCGCCTAGAGGCGCACGCGCTCGGCGTCGTGGGGCCGCGCCGCGGGCGAGACACCGCGCGCCGCGTGCGCAACGCGCCCAATCCAGCGCCGCTGCTGGCCTGGGCCGCGGAGGAGCCGACCCTCGTCCACGACGCGCTCAGCGTGTGGGGCGCGCGCATCGTCCCCGCGCTCACGCTCGCCTCCGGCGTCGCCGCGTTCGGCTTCGGCCGCTCCACGCTGCCATTGTTCGCCAGCCTGCTGCTCGCCGCGCTGATCCTGGTGCGCTCAGCGCGGGAGACGCGGCGCGTGTTCTCCGCGGTGTCCGCGACGGAGGGCGCGTTCTTGCGCTACGGCACCCTGCTCGAAATCATCGAGCAATCCGTGACGGATGAGCCGTTGCTGCGCCGCGAGCGCGAGCGGCTGACCACCGGCGCCGGGCTGCCGTCCCGCGCGATGGCTCGCTTTCGCAGCATCGTCGGCTGGTTCGACATGCGGCACAACATCCTGTACCCGTTCTTCAACCTGCTGACGCTGTGGGACGTGCACTGCACGCTGGCCCTCGAAAAATGGCAGCGCAGCGTCGGCAAGCACCTGAAAGACTGGTTCGAAGTGATCGGTTGGTACGAGGCGCTGAGCTCGCTCGGCTCCTTCGCCGCGGATGAGCCCGGCGCCATCTACCCCGAGCTGCACGAGACCACGACGCTCTTTCGCGCGGAGGGGCTAGCGCACCCGCTGCTCCACCCCGAGCGGCGCGTCGCGAACGACGTGGTGTTGCCGACCGCGGGCACCGCGCTGCTCGTCACCGGCTCCAACATGTCTGGCAAGAGCACGCTGCTGCGCTCCATGGGCGTCTCGACCGTGCTGGCGATGTGCGGCGCGCCGGTCGTCGCGCGTCGCTTCGAGCTCGGCCCGCTGCGCGTCGCCACGAGCATTCGCGTCGCCGACTCGCTGGAGCAAGGCGTGAGCCACTTCCTGGCCGAGGTGAACAAGCTGAAGCGCGTCGTCGTCGCGGCCAGGGAGCACGCGCCGGTGCTCTTCCTGCTCGACGAGATTCTGCACGGAACGAACTCGCGCGAACGCCAGATCGGCGCGCGCTGGGTGCTCGCGGAGCTGCTGCGCGAGGGCGCGCTCGGCGCCGTCTCGACGCACGATCAGGAGCTCTGTCAGCTGCCGCCGAACCTCATGGATCGCGTGCGCCTGGTGCACCTGCGCGAGAGCGTCGAGAACGGTCGCATGACCTTCGACTACAAGGTCTATCCCGGTCCGGTCACCTCCGGGAACGCCTTGCGCCTGATGCAGCTCGTTGGCCTCGACGTTCCGCTCGAGTGAGCCCCAGGCGCGCTGACTGCGAGCACTGAAACTTTGCATAGCCGCGGGATCGCCCGCCGCCCGTTCATGTGAGTAGAGCGCCGACCCGCACATCGTCTAAGCTACGTGCACCCGAAAACCTGGTGCCGGGCGGCGCGCGCTGGCGTCGCGGCCTTGACGGTACTTCGCCGCCCACGCTAGCCTGAAGTGTTCAGCAAGCAATGGATTTGCAGGTCGCCCGCTGCTCGTCGTCACAGGAAGTCTTCGGGGTCTTCCGCTCGATAAATTCTGGAACACCCTTGCCACCGCAGACGCGTAGTGCGAAACGCGGCGTCGCCGGCATCGGTGGCAAGCTGGGGCGCACCCCGTGAGCGAGCAGGACGAAAAAACCCGCGTAACGCAAGTCGTTCAGGCCTCCCCGCCGGAGCCTGGAACGGGCAGCGACTGCCTGGTCGTGATCTACACGTCGGAGCCGGGGCTGCTCGGCAAGCGCTTCGTGCTGGACCGCAGCCCTTTGCGCGTCGGCCGCGGCACCGACAACCACATCGTGCTCGAAGGGGACAGCGTGTCACGACGCCACGCCCACTTCGAGCGGCGCGGCAACGCCTGGTTCGTGGTCGACGACGGCTCCACCAACGGCACCTACCTGAACGAAGAGCAAATCGCCCACGACGCCGGGCTCAACAACGGCGACCGCATCAAGGTGGGCCCGACCATCCTCAAGTTCCTGTCCGGCTTGGACGCCGAGGCGAAGTACCACGAAGAGATCTACCGCATGACCATCGTCGATGGTCTGACGCAGATCCACAACAAGCGGTACCTGTTCGAAGCGCTGGAGAAGGAGCTGATTCGCGCGCGCCGCTACGAGCGCGAGCTCAGCTTGGCCATCTTCGACATCGATTTCTTCAAGCGCATCAACGACCAGTTCGGTCACCTCGCGGGCGATCACGTGCTGCGCGAGCTCGCGCGCGTGGTGCAAGATCGCATCCGGCGCGACGAGGTGTTCGCGCGCTACGGCGGCGAAGAGTTCGTCATCGTGGTGCCCGAGACGGGGCTCACCGGCGCGCGGAACTTGGCTGAGAACCTGCGCGAACGGGTGGAGAAACACGTCTTCATCTTCCAGGGCGAGCGCATCCCCGTCACCATCAGCATCGGCTGCGCCCAGCTGTCCAAGGACGATCGCACCGGTCCCGATCTCATCCAGCGCGCCGACGAGAAGCTCTACGAAGCCAAGCGCGCCGGCCGCAACCGCGTCGCCGGTTGAAGCGCGCAGCTTGCTCGCCGGCCTAGGCCGGGCGGCGGACTTCCTGCGCCGAACCCTGGCCCAAATCTGCGAATTTCAGCGCTCTTGCTCGCTCCCGGCGCCCTCCCCGGCCCCTCGACATGCATGAATCAGGGCGAGACTCCGCGGCCGCAAAGCGCTGTATACTTCTGCCGTGCCAGGGGCCCTGCAAGCTCGAGCGGTCGAGCTGATCGCACCGCATTGCGACATCGTCGAACGGCTCGCCGACGTGCCGCCGTCCGCTCGCGTGCGCGGCCTCTACTTCCGTAGCGTGCTCACTGTCCTGCGCCGCCTCGGACGTTTGGGACCCTACGAGGAATATTTCCCCGGCGAGCGCTGGTCCTCGCTCACGTTCTACCCGCTCTCGGAGTATCTCGTGCGCCTGGCGCTGGCCGGGGCCGTGGTCACCTCACCGCAGCAGCTGCACGAAGGCATCTTCAACATCACGCGCGAGAACGCCTCGGCCTTCGCGTCGAGCCTGCTCGGCCGTGTGATGGTGAGGATCTTGGATCGCGACCCCGTGCGGCTCACCGAGCAAGGCCTCGCGGCTCGCCGGCAATCCACCACGTATGGCGAGTGGGAGCTGAAGCGGCCGGGGCCGCGCGAGGTCGAGATGGTCTATCACGCCGAGTACATGTGGATCGAATCGGCGATCGCCGGCGCGGCCACCGGCTCCTTCGAGGTGTGCCGCGTCCAGGCCGAGGTCAAGACGCTGCTGCGCGACAAGTACAACGGCTCGACGCTGATCCGCTGGTGAGCAGCGGCTGCGCGTCGCGCTCACGGCTCAACCTGCCGTCTTCACCGCGTCCTCGCTGAGGATGCGCTCGATGGCAGCCAGCAGATCATTGCGAGAAACCGGCTTTTGCAGCACCGGCTGCGCGGCCTCCGCGATCAGCGAGGGGCGCGACTGCTCTTCGGCGGTGACGAAAATGACGAACGGGCACAGCTCCGCGCGCTCTTTGGAGAGCCAGCCGTAGAGCGTAATGCCGGACGCCTCCGGCAGCGACACGTCGGCGACGATAACGTCCGCGTGAGAGCCCGAGAGCAGCAGATCGATGGCCTCCTCCGCGTCGCGCGCCAGCAGCACATCATAGTGCGTGTCGAGCGTGCGCGCGAAGGCGCGCAACACGCGCTCGTCCGCGTCCACCACCAGCACGCGCCGGTTGGGTTGCGGCCTGCTCGTCGGCGGAGTCAGGCTCGAGCTCCGGCGATACGCTTGGTACAGGTCACGCCGGCTGGGGCGCGGGATCAAGGCGATGAACGTGGCGCCATCACCGTGGATCGACTCGACCAACAAATCGCCGCCGATGCGCCTGAGGATCGAGCGCGAGATGGAGAGCCCGAGGCCCGTACCGACACCGGGCCGCTTGGTGGTGAAGAAGGGATCGAAGATGCGGTTGACCACCTCGGCTGGGATGCCGGGGCCGGTGTCCGATATGCAAACCGCGACCGCCTCTTCATCGGAGCGCGTCGAGATGCGGATCCGATGGGAAGGCCGCGACACCTCGCTGATGGCGTGCGCGGCGTTGAGCAGGATGTTGGTGAACACCTGCGCCAAGCGCGCCGCTGGCGCGACGATCAGCGGCAGCTCCGTCTCGTAGTCGAGCTCCAAGCTGCCATAGGCGCGGACCTGCCGGCCCACGATGCGCAGCACCTGGTCCATCAGCGCGCGCAGATCGATCACCTCGGGCGCGAGATCGTCGTCCGGGCGTGAGAAGAGCTTCAAGTCCCGCACTACGCGCGCGATGGTCTGGGCCGAGGCTTCGATCTCGGACAGCAACTCGCGCGTCTCCGTGACCGGAGCGCCGGTGCGGCCCACACGCAGCACCTCTACCAGCTCGTCGCGCGTCGGGAGCGGCTTGTTGCGCAGCAGCTCGTCCAGCTGTTGCAGCGCGCCGTGCACCGGGTTCACGCGCAGCTTGAGCCCCTCCACGGACAAGAGCAGCGACGTGAGCGGATTATTGACCTCGTGCGCGACGCCGGCGACCAACGTACCGAGCGCGGCGAGCTTCTCGGAGTGCACGTAGAAGGCGCGCATCTGCTCCTGCTCGCGGCGAAGCCGCGCGCGCAGCGCTACGCGATCGATGAACGCGAACGCGGACTGCGCGTCGAGCCGCTCTTGGGTGATGGTCTCGTCGGCGCCGGCCTCGAGCGCGAGCAAGGCCGCGGCTTCATCCGCCACGACGATGCCAATCGGCGAGCCGCCGTGCTCGCTGCGCGTGCGCCGGATCGCGTCCAGCGCGTCGCCGTCAGCGGGCACGATCAGCACCGGGTTCTCGACGCCCGGAAAACGGCGCTCCGCCAGCGTCGCCAAGTAGTCGAATGACTCACCTCGCGGGCAGAGGATCAGGATCGCTGGCGCATGTTCTTCTGCCATCGCTCGCCCGGAAATATCCCGCCGGACGTACTCACTCTTACCAGTAAACGAGCGCGGCCGCGCGCGTAAATCCCGCTCCTTGCGCGTAGAGGACGGACTTCTGGCCGGGCAACAGTCGACCTTCGTCACGCGCGCGGATGAGGTTCGTCACCACGCCACACCCTCCTAGGTGTGCGAGCTCGTCGAAGGTGTGCGGCGCGTACAGGTCTCCCCCGACGGCTTCCGCGATGGCGCCCGGGATCCAGCGGCGAGGTTGCACCGCGGCGAGCACGTCCACACTCGAGGGTGTCACGCGAGCGCGCTCGCAGAGCTCGCGGATCGTGTCGGCGGCGACTCTTACCGTCATGCGCACCAGCTCTTGGGCCTGCTCGCGATCATGACTCCCGAGGTAGTAGGCTGGGCCCGCTTGCCACCACGGGGGGTCGCTTTCCTTACCTCTGCACCACGTGACGGCGCCGTAGTATTCCCCGTGGGTGCGCGCGTGCGTCAGCACGAGGCCGGGTGATTCCGCGGCGCTGACGAGAATCGCCGTCGCCGCGTCCCCGACGTTGGGCGACGCCGGGTGCATCAAGGGGAAGGTGCGCGTGATCAAATGGCTCTGCGTCAGCAGCACGTGGCGCGCGCGGCCCGTCTCGATCAACGCGGCCGCCATCTCGAGCTGAGTGATGGGCGTCGCGCAGGCCGCATCCATCCCGACGGCGTAAGCGTTCTTGGCGCCCAATAAGTGCGCCACGAGCGGCGCGCTCGGCGGAACGATGCGCTCCGGGACCGCCGCCCACGACAGGATCACGTCGACCGCAGCCGGCTCCAGCCCGGCGTCGGCGAGCGCCCGCTCGGCGGCGAAGGCCTCCGCCTGCGGCGCGCTGAGCTCCGCGGGGGCCACTCGCCGCGACGTGCTGCCGAGGAACGGATCCTCGGCTTCGGCTTGGAAGTGCAGCAGCGCGATGCGATCCGCGAGACAGAATTTGGACTCATCTACCTCCACCAGCTCGCGGGTGTCGGAGCGCCGGGCGCGCTCGCGAAACTCGGGCGGCCACGCGTCGTTGCCGCGGATGGTGTCCGGGAGCCACTGCCCGAGCCCAGAGATCCTTGCTTTCATCGCGCTGACTCCCCGCCGCCCTGCGCCATGTTCTGCAGCATGCTCATGCGCAGCAGCGCCTCATTGCGGCCGCCGCCGCTGAGGCGCACGCCGCGATCCACGCGGATGTCCAGCACCGCGGGGCCGTCGGCGGTGAGCAGGTCCAGCAAGCTGGCGTTGATTTCACCCGGATGGTTGATGCGCGCCGCCGGGATCTGCAACGCGCGCGCCCAGCACGCGAAGTCGACCCAGGACGTCTCCCAGGGCGCCACGCGGCCGAACACCTGTTTGTAGCCGTGGTAGACCATGTTGTAGCGGGCGTCGTTGAAGACGGCGAACACGACCTTGAGCCGCTCCTGGCGCGCGACCAGCGCTTCCATGCCGGCCATTTGCATGCCGCCGTCACCGCAGATGCACACCACCTTGCGCTCTGGCTCGCCCAGCGCGACGCCCACCGCCGAGCAGATGCCGGAGCCCATGCTGCCGAGCCCGAGGTTGATCAGGAACTGATCGGGTCCCGACGCCGTAAGATAGTGCAACGCGAACAACATGTGCTCGCCGATGTCCGTGACGAAGCGCGCGCCCGGCGCGGCGGCCTCCAGATCGGCCAGCGCGCGGTGCGGCGTGATCACGCTGGAGTCGTCCGTCGCGAAGCCGGGCACGTCGAACGCCGGGCGTCGGCGCAGCGCGCGCAGCTCGGCGCCGATGCGCCCGTGGAGCAGCCCCAGGCGCTGGATGGTGCTCAGCATCGAGCGCGTGAAGGCGCCGACGTCGGAGACGACAGCGAGCGCGGTCGGCAAATTGCGGTTGAACACGCGCGCGTCGAGATCGACGTGAATGAGCTCGCCGCCTTCGGCGATGTAGCGCGTCGGACCCACCGAGCAGTCGTCGAGATCGGTGCCGAGCACCAGCGCCACGTCCACACCGCGCGCCGTGTAGTCACGCGCCCACTGTGACGCAGCGATGCCGCCGTGTCGCAGCGAGCGCGGGTGCCGCTCGCTCACGATGCCCTTGGCGCGCGGCGTGGTCACGAACGGCACATCGAGTAAATCGAACAGCCGCCGCAAAGTGTCCGCGTGAGCGCGCGCGCCCGCGCCGACCACGATCAAGGGGCGCTCGGCGGCGACGAGCTTTTGGCACACCTGCTGGACGAGCGCCGCGTCCGGCTCGCTCGGCGGCGCCGTGGGCTCCGAGACGAGGCGCGGCGCGCGGCCCGAGGCCGAGGCGCGATGAATCGGCACCACGAGCAGCGCCGGGCCCGGGCGCGCGGGATCCGTAGCTGCGCGCAGCGCGGCGAGCGCGTAGGCCGACGCGGAGCCCGCTTGCGAGACGCGGACCTGCGCGCGCGTGGCGCCGCGCAACATGCTCTCCACGTCAATGCCCTCGGGCCCGGAGTCTTGCAGCAAGCGACCGCCCTCCGCCGCCCACGCGACGTCTCCGCTGATGACGAGCATCGGGATGCGCTCGAGGTGCGCAGAGACGACGCCGGTGACGGCGTTGGTCGCGCCCGGCCCCGCCGTGACCACGACGCACGGCACGCGACCGGTCGCGCGGTGATAGCCGGCCGCCGCGAACGCCGCGCCGGTCTCGTGCCGGGACTCGATCAGACGCGCGCCGGGCGTGTTCAAGATGGCGTCGAAGATCGGCGAGACGGGGCCGCCCGGGATGCCGAAGAAGGTGTCGACGCCGGCGTCCAACAGCGCCTCGATGATCGTATCGGCGGCGCGGCGCGTCGCAGGCTCTAGCTCCGGCACGCGCGGCGCGCGCAGCGGAGGCACGACGAACAGCTCGTGCTCGGCTGCAGCCGGCGCGAGCTCGCGGATGCACGATGTCGGCGCGGCCTCCTCGTGAACGGTGATGTCGCTCGATAAGCTATGATTCGCGGTCATACGCTCGACTCCCGGGGCTGGTTGAAGACGACCGCCCCCTGCGCACGGTCGCTGCTGGGCAATCGTGCCGGCACACGGGCGACGTGGGCGCGCCAATCCGTGCAGCTGGCCAGAGCTCCCAACATGGCTGCTCGGGTAGCGGAAGCAACGGCGCGCGTCCAGCGGATTCAACCTACGAGTGAGAGAGTTATAACCCTCAGGAGTCAACTTTGCAGCGCCCGGCGGGCCGAGGTCACTCACTTTGGTACACTCGTGTCACGAGCGCGCGGCGAGCGGCGGCGGCGCACATGATCACCCTAGAGAGTGTTCAGCCCAGCGCCGCGCACAACGCCGCACAACGCCGCGCGCGCGCGGCGGACACTCGATCGAGGTGGCGCGACCGGCGCTGCAGGCTGGCCACGACGCCTGCGGGCTGCGCTATTTTTCGGAGATTTGGCGATCCGATGGCCTTCTCGGCGCTGTGATTTTAGAAACACGCCGTGTCCGATCCTGAACGCTCGTACCCTGGCCTCGGCGCGCTGCCTCCGCTGCTCCGCGTAGCGCCGCCCGGCCCCGCCTCGCGCGCGTGGCAAGCGCGCATGGCGAGCGCCGGCGCACCCATGGGCAGCGCGCGCGGCGCCGGCGCTGGCCCCACGCTGGTGATGGCGCACGCGGCGGGCTGCAACGTCGTCGACGTCGATGACAACCGCTACGTCGACTTCGCTGCTGGCTTCGGCGCGTTGCTGCTCGGCCACAACCCGGCGCTCATTCAGCGGACGCTGCTCGCCCAAGCATCGCGGCTAGCCCAGGCACTCGGCGATGTCTATCCTTCGGATCGAAAGATAGAGCTGCTCGAGCAGCTCGTGCGGCTCTATCCGGAGCCGGCGCGCGCGATCATCTGCCAATCGGGCTCCGACGCGGTGAGCGCGGCGTTGAAGACCGCCGCGCTCGCCAGCGGACGAGCGGGGGTGGTCGCCTTCAGCGGTAGCTATCACGGGCTCGGCTATGGACCGCTCGCCGCGTGCGGTCTGCGCGCTAGTTATCGCGAGCCCTTCTCGGCGCAGCTGAACGCGCACGTGCACTTTTTGGATTATCCCGCGAGCGACGCCGCGCTCGACGCCGTGCTGACCGAGCTGCGCGCGTTGCTCGCCTCGGGGGCGATCGGCGCGGTTCTGGTCGAGCCGATCTTGGGTCGAGGCGGGGTGCTCGTGCCGCCGAGCGAGTTCTTGCTCGAGCTCACGCGCCTATGTCGTGCAGCGGGCAGCGTGCTCATCGCGGACGAGATCTGGACCGGCCTCGGCCGCAGCGGGCGAATGCTCTATTCGCTCGAGAACGGCGCCTCGCCCGACCTCGTCTGCCTCGGCAAAGGCCTGGGCGGCGGGCTACCGATCAGCGCCGTCGTGGGGCGAAGCGAGCTCATGCAGCACTGGCAGCGCGAAGCCGAGGTGGTTCACACCTCCACGTTCGCCGGCGCGCCGCTCGCCGCAGCGACCGCCAGCGCCACCTTGAGTTACCTCTCGAGCGAGCGGCTGGCAGAGCGCGCCCGCGAGACCGGCGCCCGCTTCAAGGCGCAGCTCGATGAACGCATCAGCGCTCGGGGCTGGCCCGCGCAGGTGCGCGGCGAAGGCTTGATGCTGGGCCTGGATCTGGGCGCTGTTCCCGGACGCGGCGCGCGGCTGCAGCAGGAGCTGCTGAAGCAAGGGCTGATCACGTCCACGGGCGGCGGCCGCCGCGAAGTGCTGGTGCTCACGCCACCGCTCGAAATCAGCGACGCGCTGCTGCAGGATTTCATCGCGCGGCTCGAGTCTGCGCTACCTAGCGTCCTCGCCAACACACCATGAGCTTGCTCGCCGACTCCGACGCTCTACACGCGCGGGTGCGCGCCTTCGCGGGCGGCGCGCGCGACACCACCTTCGCGGAGCTGGCGCTCGCGATCGCGCGCTTTCAGGCGCGGCATTCGCCCGGTTTTGCGCGCCTGCTCGCGCGCTCCCGCCGCGCGCTGGAGGACGTGGACGCCATCCCGGCCGTGCCAGCCGAGGCCTTTCGCTTGACGCGCGTCGCCGTGCACCCCGCGGAGCTCGACGAGGCGCGCTTCGTGACGAGCGGCACGACGCGTGATGAGCGCGGCGAGCACCCGTTCCGCACCACGCGCACCTACGCCGAGCTCGCGTTGCGCTTCGGTCGCAGCGCGTTGCTGAGCGACGCCGCTTCGCGCACCGTCGTCGCGCTGGCCGCGCCGCCGCAGACGCCGCGCTGCTCATCGCTCGGCTTCATGATGGAGCTGTTCATGCGCGAGCTCGACGGCCGCGGTTTTCACGGCGAGCCCTTCTCCGTCGAGTCGCCACGGCGCTGGCTGCTCTCGCCCAGCGGCGTCGACCTCGCGGGCTTGGAGCAGAGTGTGCGTGTCGCCGAGCAGCGCGCTGAACCTTTGCTGTTGTTGGCGACCTCGTTCGCGCTCGTAGCGCTGCTCGATCAATTGAAGGGTGCAGCGCTGCCGCTGCCCGCGCGCAGCGTGGTGATGCAAACGGGAGGATTCAAAGGTCGCTCGCGCGAGGTCCCTGCAGACGAGCTGCGCGCGGCCATCAGCCAAACCTTTGGCGTCCCCGAAGACGACGTCGTCTCGGAGTACGGCATGACCGAGCTCTCCAGCCAGCTGTACGAGGGCACGCTGCGCGGCGGCGCGCTGCGCGGAGCTCGCGGCATCTATCTGGAGCCGCCCTGGCTGCGCGTGACGCCCGTACACCCCGTGACGCTCGAGCCCGTCGCCGCGGGCGAGCCCGGCCTCGCCCGCTTCGTCGATTTGGGCAACATCGACTCGGCCGTCGCCGTGCTCACTCGCGATCTCGTGCGGCGCAAAGACGGCGGCATCGAGCTCCTGGGCCGCGATCCCGGCGCGCCGCCGCGCGGCTGTTCGCTCGCCGTCGAAGCGCTGCTCGCGGAGCCGACGCATGCTCACTGATCTACGCGAGCGCCTGGCGCCGCTGTTCAGCGCCGCGCAGCGCTTGCGCGCCGCTAGTGACGCGCCGGCGCGCGCCGCGCGGCGACGGCTGGCTGATTCGACGGGTCTCTCTCCTGAAGGAGTCGCGCTCGCGCTCGAGCTCTGCCTCGAGACCGTGGCGAGCGACGCAGAGCTCACCGCGCTCTCCAGCAGCGTGCCTCATGGCGCGGCGGCGCACGTGCTGCTCAGCGCCAACGTGTTCGTCGCGGCGCACCGCGCGCTCGCGCTCGCGCTCGCGGCGGCGCCGCGCGTGCACGTGCGCCCCTCGCGTCGCGAGCCGGAGATGACGCGCTGGTACAGCGAAGCCGCGCCCGGCCTGTTCCAAATCGTCGACCAGCTGCGACCACAGGCGGATGACGTGGTCTTCGCTTACGGTGGCGCCGAGGCGCTGGCCAGCGTGATGCCAGAGCTGTCGACGTCGGCGCGCGCCGCGCGCGCGTATGGCCCTGGCTACGGCGTCGAAATTTGTGCGGAGAGCGCCGCATCGCGCGAACCTGAGCGCCGCGAGCTAGCGCGCGCGGTGGCGCTCGACGCCGTACTGTTCGATCAGCGCGGCTGCCTCAGCCCACGGCTGATCTTGTTCCAGGGCAGCCAGCGCGCAGCGTGCGCGTTCGCCGAAGCGATCCAGCGGGAGCTCGAAGACTTCGCGCGCACGACGCCGCTCGGCCGCCTCAGCGACGCAGAACGCGGAGAAATCGCGCGCTACCAGCAGACCTTGGCGTACAGCGGCGAGCTCTTCACGAGCAGCGCCGGCGCCGTCGGCGTAGCCGCGCTCGACTCAGCGACGCTGCTCTCGCCGCTCGGTCGCACGCTGCACATCATCCCGGTGAGTGATGCGCCGGCGCGAGCGCGCGCGCTCTCCGGCGAGATCACCAGCGTCGCCGTCGCCGGCGGCGCCGAGCTCCTCAGCGCCGTGGCGCGCACGTTGCCGGGCGCGCGGCTCACCGTACCCGGAAGCTTGCAGCGCCCAGCGTTCGACGGCCCCGTCGATCGCCGCGCTCAGCCGGTCAGCGCGCAGAGCTCGAGTGCGCGCGCTTGACGCAGAACTCGCCCCACTCGGCCAAGAAATCCGAGCTCGACCATTGTTTGCTCAAGCCGATGCCGAACACCATCTCGATGCCGAGCTCCTGACAAACCGCCCACTCCGGCACCTTCTCGGGCGCCGAGCGGTCCCCGCCTTTGGCGAAGACGTGCGGCCGCAGCGCGCGCAGCGCCTCGCACACCGTTTGATCGTTCTCGATTTCGAACGGCACCACATAGTCGACGCCGCGGATGAACGACACGATGTGGCAGCGCGTCTTTAGATCTTGGAACGCCTTGCCCTTCTTGTTGCGAAGAAAGGCGTCCCCGTTGACGACCGCGATCAGCGTATCTCCCAAGCGCTTGGCATCGAGCAAATTGCTGGCGTGGCCGGGGTGCAGCGGATCGAAGCCGCCCGACGCCACCACGATTTTGCCCAGCTTATCGCGCAGGCGGTCGATGGTCGCAAAGTCGACGATGGGAGCGGGTTCGAGGGAGTGGTCAGCCATGTCTCCGCCAACGCTAGCAAGGGCTAACCTTTCGCTCCAGTGCGCAGTCCGTAGACCGTGAATAGCGCCGACCTCGCGGGTTATGCTGCGAACTGGGCCCCAAATGCGCGCGGGGCCCGCGCGGTTTTCACCTTGCGGGCCCCGGTGGGGGCTCGGTCTCGGAGCGAGCTACTTCACGACAGCGGTGAACTTGTCGACCGACAAGCCCTGTGCGTTCTGACCGTTCCAGATCTCGAAACCAGCGAAGACGTCGGTCAGGTACCAGTCGCCCTTGATGCCGCCATTTGCATCTTGAGCGGCGTTGGCCACGGCGTCCTTGATAAAGTTATTGAGATCGAAGGACCAGCTTTGAATCGTCGCGGTCGCCACGTAGGAGACGACCGGCGCGTTCGGGCTCGGGCCGGTGCCGCGCGGACCAGAGTAGACCTGGAACTGCTTGCCTTCGACGGTCGCCATGCGCTTCACGTCGCCGATAGGACCATTGGCGCCCGGCTTGTAGAACCACACCATGAGGAACCCGGACTTGCCGTCCTGGTACTCCGGATAGAACGGGAAGGCCGCCGCTGGTGGATCCGCCGCGAACCAGACGTCGTACGTCACGTTGTAGTTGCCGCCAGCGGTGCCGCCGCTCCAGTTGAAGGTGGTGGCCACACTCTGGATAGCGCTGTTCTTCTTGGGCAGGCTGTCGTCGTTGAACGTCGAGAGCGCGCCGCTCATCGTGTTTCCGTTCGAGCCGATGTAGATCGAGGGGAAGGAGCGGACTTGGCCTGGCCCAAGGTCACCGCCAGTGATGGACGTGATTTTGAAGCTGTTGTCCTTGTACGAGATGGTCTGATCGGTGCCAGTCGGATTGCCCCAGTTGTTGTTCTGAATGACGTAACTGTGACCCTCCGCCTGCACTTTCACCCTTTGGAAGTCGTGGGCCTTTTCACCGTTTGGATCGGTGCCGCCCAGTGTGCCGGAGATGGATCCGGCCATGCCACCATCAGGCGCGTCGTCCGCTGAGGTACCCAGCGCGAAGCCGTTGACTGTGAAGTCGAACTTCAAGTCGTTCTTGCTGTCTCCCGGTACACTGAAGACGACCGCTGAGATCGGCTCGCCTTTGTATTTGTTCCCCGGCGACTCGGTAGCGTTCGGCGTGTCATTCCAACACTTGGTGTAAAAGCGATCGAAGGGCGCGAAGTCCTTCCCTTGCACCGCCGTGAGCGTGTAACACCAGCGGTCGTTCTCGTCGGTAGCACCGTTTTCACCCTGCATCTGAATGCGGACGACACCGGTGTCTGTTTTGCTGAAATTCACCGCGATTCCCGTAGGGCCCGTCGGGAAAGTGACCGCCGGCGGCCCCTTCGCCGTCGCCGCGGCTGGATTGTAAACACAGCTCGTGCCTTCTGCCGGTTGATTCAGATTGAAGCCGAGCAGCGCGACGCCCTGGAACATCGCTTCATGACCCACTGTGCCGGTCACGTGGTACGGTCCGCCCGCAGCAACCATCGTGAAGTCCTGCGGTGTAATCGTGCTCTTGGGATCGGTCGTCACGGTGTCAACGCCGGTCCAGACGCAGCCGTGCCAGTCCTTGTACGTCCAGTAGCCAGGGGGCGCGTTGCCGATGGGGCCGCCGCCGCCGCTTCCGGTACCGGTTCCAGCGCTGCCAGCCACGGGCGCGCTGCCCGCCGCTCCGCCCTGGCTCGACACACCGCCGCCGCCTATGCCAGCGCTGCCGAGGCCGCCTCCGGCACCGGTTCCAGCGGTCACACCCGCTGTGCCAGCGCCCGGCGCCGCACCGCCGCCGATGCTGCCGCCGCTGCCGCTAGTGCCGCTGGGACCGCTCCCACCTTGAGACGAGAGGACGCCACCGCTGCCGCTCGTGCCCTGCACCACGCCGCCGGATCCGCCGTTTCCTAGTGCGCTCGAGCCGGATGAGCCGCTGTTCCTAGGCGCCTCGCCGCCGCCACCTGCTGAACAGGCGAGGACCGCCGCCGTCGTCGAGAGAAGCGCAACCTGAAAGCTAATTCGCATTTTTCACGGACCTCCGGTGCTGGCGTGCCCGAACGGTGGAGTGGGAACACGTCGCCAACGCTCTTCAGGAGAGGTTGCACATCCGACTCTCGCGCGCCAGCACCTACAGCGCCGCCAAGCAAGAATCTTTATCAACCTCCAGGTGCGGCCCGTTCGATTGGCCAACCTGGATTTTTACATCCTTACTGGTGCATCGCGGATCGCACTCGGGCGAGCGCTGCTCCGCGCGAGCGCTCACACGACGAGCGGCAGGTGGCGGCGCGGCGCGGCGCTCGGTGAGACCACGACGCTGAGCGGTCCATCCGGCAGCGGCAGCTCTTGGTTCTTTGCGTACACCGGGTGGCGACCGTGAGTCTTGAACCACTCGGCGACCGTGGCCGTCATCTTCATCTTCTCGACGATCTGCCGGAAGCCGACGCCGGTGTTGTACGCACAGAACGAGATCTCGCCGAGCTCGGTGCCGTACGGGATGATGCACATCTCGGTGCGCCGAAAATCGTAGTTGAACAGATCTTGAAACCACATGCCGGCGACGAACAAGAAACGCCACTCGAAGCGCTGAGCGTCCCCCTCGCTGTCCCCTACTTTGCGGCCGTTCGCGCCGATCTGGCTGATGAATTGCCGCGTCAGCTCGCGCAGGCCATAGCCCGCGGGCGCTCGCTCGGGGCGGAAATTGCGCAGTAGCGCGAGGGCCACGAGCGAGAGCACCTGTGAGCGGCTGCCGCCGAGATCGGCGATGGTGGTGAGATCGCGCAGCAGCTGCTCGAGGTCGAGGAAATCGGCGACGGGCACCATTTGCTTGGTGCGCTTGTGCACGAGCAGCACGGTGCCGATGCCGCAGTTGGGGTGACAGCCGCACTTCAGCGCGCCGAACTGCGCGTCCATGCCGAGCAACAGATCCACCACGTCGCTCATGGGGTTCATGGCGCTGAGCGGGAACCAGTCGCGCAGCGGCTCGGTGACGCCGAGCTGATCGTGCAGATCGTGCGCCAAGTGGCTCAGCGTGTAGCGCTGCGCGTGGCGGTCGGCGTCGCTGATTTCTTCGTCGCGGCCAGTGAAGCTCACGGGCTGGAAGGAGACGACCGTGATCTTGTCCGCGTTGTCGATGGCGAACTTGACGATGGGCCCGACCTGGTCGCGGTTCACGCCGTTGACCACGGTGACGACCAGCACGACGTCGATGCCGGCTGCCGCCAGGTTCTCGATCGCGCGCAGCTTGACGTCGAACAGGTTGCCGACTTTACGGTGGCTGTTCGCTTCGTTACCGATGCCGTCGAACTGGAGGTAGCAGAGCCGCAACCCGGCGGCCTTGGCTTGCCGGCAGAACTCCGGCTCTTGCGCGAAGCGAATGCCGTTGGAGGCGCATTGCACGCAGAAGTAGCCGATCTCGCGCGCGTACTGCACCGCGCGGAGGAAATGCGGGCTCAGCGTCGGCTCGCCGCCGGAGAACTGTATGCTGAGCTGCCGACGCGGCTTGATGGTGAGCGCGTCGTCCAGGATCTTCTGCACGTCGTCCCAGGCGAGCTCGTGCACGTAGCCCACCTGGTTTGCGTCCATGAAGCACGGATCGCACATCATGTTGCAGCGGTTGGTGAGATCCACGGTCAGCACGGAGCCGCGCCCGTACTTGATCGACGAGCTGCCGTGGTCGCGCAGCGGCGTCTTGGGCGCCTCGAAATCACGACCGGGAAACAAGCCCTCGATGCGCGCGAGGAACGCGGGATCGACCGACATCACGTCCTCGAAATCGCCGTGCCGCGGGCAGCGCTTGCGCATCAGCACGCGCCCGCCGTCTTCGACGATCTCGGCGCGGATCTCGCCCGGATGCTCGGCGATGAAGGAGCGCAGATCACACTCACCACGCAGCACCGCCGAGCGCGCCTCTCGCACGCAAATTGGGCAGAGCGAATCGGTCTGACGCGGCCAGCCCAAAATCGGGAAGCTGCGCTCCTTGCCGCGCTGGAGCGGCGCCGGTGCCCAGCCGGGGGTCAAGCGCTCAGCCGGAAGACGTGACGCTACCTTCGTGACTACGGGCCACGCGGCACGGGCTGCGCGGCTCAATGCTTTGTCCGTCTCGACGCTCAGGCGCCGGAGAACTTCGTTCATGGCCGGGGAGCATACTCGAGAAAACCGTATTGTTAGCGTCGCGTTCGTGCGCCGTCGGCCCGCGGTCCGATGGCGCACGAACGCGTGCCGCTCCGCGGCCGCGCTGGGGCAAGCCTGCGCGTCGACGCGGGGCGGCTTCGACGCTATTTCAGCGTGAGCCGTCCCGTCGCATCCCGTGCCGTTCCTCGTCGTCAGCGATTTACACCTTTCTCCGGCCTCGACGGAGACCAGCGCCGCGCTCTCTGCGCTCGTGCGCGCGCACGCGGGGGTAGAGATAGTGCTCTCGGGAGACAGCTTCGGGCTGTCCAGCGATCCCCCCGCGCGCGACCCTCGCGAGTCCGTGGCGAGCGTGCTGAGCGCGCAGCCGGAGCTCGCCGCCGCGCTGCGCGCTCACCTGGCGCAGGGCGGCAAGCTGAGCTTCCTGGCCGGCAATCACGACGAGGCGCTGACCAACCCCGACATGCCGGCGGCGCTCAGCGCGTTGCTCGAGCTGAGCTCCGGCGCAGCGCTGAGCGTGAGCCCGTGGTTCATCCGGCGCGGCGACGTGCACATCGAGCACGGACACCTGTGGGATCCAGACAACGCGCCCGCTCACCCGCTGGCGTCCTGGTCGGTAAACAGCGAGCCGCTCGGGATCGCGCTCACGCGGCGCTTCATCGCCAAGCGCGGTGTCTACGAGTTCGCCCATGCGCACGAGACGACGCTGCTGCGCGGGCTGACGCGCGCGTTTCGCTTGTTCGGCGCGCGCGCGCCGCTGCTCGTGGGGCAGTACTTCGCGGCGTCCGCGTGCATCTGTTTCGAGACGTTGTTCGATCGCGGCCTGGCCGAGCAACGCGCGAGCGGCGCGCGCGCCTTGCCCGCGCTGAGCCAAGAGAGCGGCGTCTCGCGGGCGTCGCTCGAGGCGCTGCTGCACGCGGCGCCCGCGCCCACCCACGCCGCGTTCCGCTCCACGTTCTTCCGGCTCTACTACGATCGCGTGCTGGCCAGCGCGCTGGTGAGCGCCGGCCTGAGCACGGCGCTCATCGCGCCGCCGCTGGGCGCGCTCGCAACCCTGGCGGGTAGCGCTTATCTCTACACCAACGTGAAGCAGAGCGGCGCTCGCTATCGCGACCGCCCGCAGCGGCTCTTGCGCCACGGCGCTGACGAGGTGCGGCGGCTCACGGACGCGAAGCTCGTGGTGTTCGGGCATACGCACGTGCCCGTCATCGAGCCCGGCTACGCCAACGCCGGCTCCTTTGGCTATCCCGGCCCCGGGGGGCGGCCCTACTTGTGGGTGAATGAAGCCGGAGAAGCGACAGTTCGGCGCTGGGGCGCGTAACGGTCGCTGGCCGCTTATCGGAGTGGGACGCGCGCCGTCAGAATCTGACCGGGGCTCAGAAATCTGAGCGCGCCAAACCACCCACTGATTTAGCCATGCAACACCGTAACACCCACAGTCCGCGTGGAAGTCTCCTGGCGCTCGCGCTCGCTGCCGGTGTCACGCTCGCGCTCGGGGCGTGCTCCTCCGGTGATGAATCCAACGGCCCAGTCGGGACCGGCGGCAGCGGACAGGCCGCGAACCGCGGCGGAAGCAGCTCGGCGAGCTCCGGCAACGGCGGAAGCGGCGCCAGCGTGGGTTCCGGAGCAGCCACCGGCGCGGACGGCGGCAGCGCGGGCTCGACGGACGGCGGCGCGCAAGGCGCCGCGAGCGGCGCGGGCGGCGCCGCTGCCGGCAGCGGCGCCACGAATGGCGGCTCTTTGAGCGGCGGCGCTGCGACCGGCAGCACGGCGTGCTCGAACGGCATCGACGACGACGGCGACGGCCTGATCGACGGCTTCGATCCGGAGTGCACGGGTCCGCTCGACGGCGACGAGGGCTCGTTCGCCACGGGAATTCCCGGGGACAATCGCGATCCGAAGTGGCAGGACTGCTTCTTCGACGGCAACTCCGGCGCGGGCGACGATCACTGCCGCTACGCCACCGGCTGTCTGACGGGAGAGCTCCCGCAAGACGATCCAGATTGCACCGTGAGCGACGCTTGCATCAAGTTCTGCGCACGGCTGACCCAGAACGGCTGCGATTGCTTCGGGTGCTGCACCATTCAAAAGACCGATGGCTCGACGGTGGACATCGTCGAGAGCTCCGGCTGTTCACTCGCCAACATCGACGATGCGAAGGCCTGCCAGCGCTGCACCAAGAACACCCAATGTGGCAATGAATGCGGTGAGTGCGAGCTGTGCCCCGGCAAGACCGCCGAGCAACTTCCCGACAGCTGCAGGCCGCCGACCGGCAGCGGTGGCAGCCCGAGCACGGGCGGCGCGAGCAACGGCGGCGCTGGTGGCGCGAGCGCGGGAGAGCCTGGCAGCGGCGGCGAACCGCCCGTGTACAACTGCGATGGCGGGTTGCAGGTCTGTGGTCCCGGGTTGCCCGACTGTTCGGCGACCGAGTATTGCTCGCTCGGCTGCTGCCTGCCCGCGGTGCGCTGAGCTCTAGCCGAGACACTCTCCGCGCACGCTGTGGCGCGCTCAGCGCCGCGGCGTGCGTTCGACGCCGATCAGCGGCCGGACGAGGTGCTCGAGCCCGTTCATGCGCACGGCGAGCGCGGACTCGAGCAGCATGCCGAGCTTGCCCGCTGGAAAGCCCTGCCGCGCGAACCAGGCCAAGTAGGCCTCCGGCAGATCGATCAAGCGCTCACCTTTGTACTTGCCGAAGGGCATGCGGTAGTTCGCGAGCTCGATCAGCTGCTCCCCATGTTCGGCCGCGAGATCCATGGCAATGTCATGAAACGGTTGGCGTGGGCGAGCAAGCGCGCACCCGCCACCTGGGCGTTCGATGTGGTCTGCGCGCGCGCGGCGCGACAGCGTCGGCTGTCGATTAAGCTGCTCCGCGCCACGGCCGTTCTGCTCCATTGCCCTGTACGCCACCCGCGGAGGGCGTCGAAGGCGTGCAGAAGGAGAGACCGTGAGCCGTAAGAAGGTGCTGATCGTCGATGATTCGGAAACGATTCGACAGCAAGTCGCGGTTGCTCTCGAGGCGGCAGGCTTCGGCATCGTCGAGGCTCAGGACGGCATCGATGGACTCGAGTGCCTCGAGCAGCACGAGCTGTGCATGGTGATCTTGGACATCAACATGCCGCGCATGAACGGCCTAGAGCTCCTGGAGCGCATGCGCGAAAACCCGAAGCACGCGTCCATCCCCGTACTGATGCTGACAACCGAGGCGCAGCACTCGATGATCGAGCGCGCCAAGAAGGCCGGCGCCAAAGGCTGGCTTATAAAACCCGTCAAGATGCCGCATCTTGTGAACGCGGTAACCAGGCTTGCAAGCTGAACAACCAATGATGACTGAAAATGACACTCTGGCGGCGCAGGTCGGCGACCTCTGCGCAGAAGCATGTGGCGAGCTGTTCGACGCCTACGGCGTCAAGCTCACGCGCACCGATCGCGGCTGGGCGCAATCCGATCTGGTCGTGGTCTCCGGAGTGATGGGCTTCGTCGGCGCGCGCTTGCGCGGCACCTGCTTGCTCGCTGGCCCTAGCGCGATCATCACCGCGTCCTGCCCCGCCAACGGCTCTGCGCGAGACTGGATGGGCGAGCTCACCAACCAGCTGGTGGGGCGGCTGAAGACGAAGCTGTTGTCGCGCGGCGTAGAGGTGGCCCTCACGACGCCGATCGTGCTCAGCGGCGCGCGGCTGCAGCCGGTGCCGCGCGGCGCCCTGCTGCCGACAGTGTTCGACTCCGAAGAGGGTGAGGTGTTGGTCTGGGTCGAAGCCGAATCCGGCCGCGACCTGACGCTCACCTCCGCGCGCCCGACCAGCTCGTCCGGCGGCGAAGGCGACATCCTCTTCTTCTGAGCGTTGGGTCGAGTGAGGCGCGGCGCCCGAGCGCGCGCGACCAGCCTCGCGAAGGTTAGGAGTTTTACGCACGGTCATGAGTAAGGTTCAGGACACCGGCGCGAGCGCCTTCACCGTTCTCGAGACTCTCGCCACCTCGCCGCGCGCGCTGCTACGACGTGCGCGGCGCAGCTCGGATGGCGCCAGCGTAGTCCTGAAATCCTTCCACGAGCCCGAGACCAGCCCGCAACAACGAGCCGTGCTCGAGACCGAGCTCGAGCTCCTGTTCCAGCTGAGCGGCCCCGGCATCCCGCAGGCGCATGAAATGCACGAGCTGCACGGCCAGCTCGTGCTGGTATTGGAGGATTTCGCTGGCCAGGGCTTGCCGCTGACGCCGGGTGGGTTGCCCATCGAGAGCTGCCTCACCAGCGCGGTGAGCGCGGCGCGCGCGCTCGCCTCCGTGCACGACGCAGGCTTCGTGCACAACGACATCCGCCCCGCCAACTTTCTGCTGAACCGCGCCACGAACGAGCTAAAGCTCGTCGACTTCCAGCTCGCGAGCCGCGCTGACAGCGAGAGCGACGGCTCGGCTTCGATGGACCACGAGGCCTCGCTGCCGTACGTGTCCCCCGAGCGCACCGGGCGCATGAACCGCAAGCCGGATCAGCGCGCGGATCTCTACTCCCTCGGGGTGACGCTGTTCCAAATCGCGACGGGCCAGCTGCCGTTCAGCGCCAGTGACCTGATCGGCTGGACGCACGCGCACCTCTCGCGACAAGCTCCGCTTGCGAACGAGCTGCGCCCCGAAATCCCGGCTGTCCTGGCCCGCGCCATCGCCAAGCTCTTGGCCAAGAACCCCGACGAGCGCTACCAGAGCTGTCGCGGGCTGCTCGCCGATCTCGAGCAAATGCAGCAGAGCTGGGCGGCTTCGCGCGCTATCCCCGACTTTCGTCTGGGCTCGCGCGACCTGTCCCGCGAGCTGGAAACGAGCCGCGAGCTCGTCGGACGCGACGCGGAGCTCGAGTCGGCGCGCGCCTTGCTCTATGACGCGGCGGCCGGCGCTCGACGCCTGCTCTTGATTTCAGGCGCCGCCGGCGTCGGTAAATCGTCGCTGCTCGCCGCGCTGCCGGCGCGCGCCGCCGAGCACCGCGCGTTCTTCCTGCTCGGCAGCTTCGAGCAGCGGGAGCGCAACGTGCCGTACTCGGCGCTGTCCGCGGCGCTCCGGCAGCTGATCGCCGAGCTCTTGTCGCGGCCGGAGAGCAGCCTGGCGCAATATCGACAGCGCGTCCTCGCCGCGCTCGGCCAAAACGCGGGCGTAATGTGCGAGCTGCTGCCCGAGCTCGAGCGCGTGCTCGGGCGCGTTCCCTCCGCGCCCGCCGCGAACGCCAACGAGACGCAGCATCGCCTGAAGCACGCGCTGCGCGAGCTCGTCAAGGTGTTCGCGCGCGACGAGCATCCGCTCGTGCTCGCGCTGGACGATTGTCAGCGCATGGACGCCTCGACCGCGGAGGCGCTCGGCGCGTTGCTCACCGCCGCGGACGTTCGTCACCTGCTCGTCGTGCTGTCGTTCCGAGACGACGCGCTGAGCCCCGAGCACCCGCTCACGAAGCTGAGCGAAGCCGTCGCCGGCCACGCTCAGCTCACCCTGCGTCCGCTGGACGGCGCAGCCGTGACGGGCATCGTCGCGCGCACGCTGCGCGTCGGCGCCGAAGAGGTGGCGCCCTTCGCGCAGCTCGTCCGCGAGAAGACCGACGGTAACCCCTTCTTCATCGCCGAACTGCTCGCCTCGTTCGAGCGGCAAGGCGTGCTCACGCTCGACGCCGAGCACGGCCGCTGGCGCTGGGACCTAGAGCGCGCGCAGAGCGCGCAAGTGTCCGACAACGTCGCGGCGCTGATGGCGGATCGCATCGCGCGGCTGAGCCCCGCCGCGCGGCGCGCGCTCTCTACCGCCGCCTGCTTCGACAACGAGTTCGAGCTGGGCGCGGTCGCCCGCGCGCTCGACAGCGAGGAAGCCGACACGGCGATCCTCCTGGACGAAGCCGTGGGCGAGCGCTTGATCCGCCCGCTGCCCGGCTCCGGGCGCTATGGCGCGAGCCTGCTGCGCTACGCGTTTCAGCACGCGCGCGTGCGCGACGCAGCCTACGGCGCCCTCGAGCGCGGCGAGCGGCTGCGCGTGCACCAGCGCATCGGCGAACGTCTCGCGAAGCTGCACGGGGACGAGCCGCGCGAGCACCTCTTCGAGCTTTTGCACCACCAGAACCTCGCGCGTGAAAACATCACGACGATGGACGGGCGGCGCGCGCTGGCGCGCCTCAACCTCGCGGCCGCAGAGCGCGCCAGCGGGACGGCCGCCTTCGATATCGCGGAGCAGCACGCCGTCCTGGCCTGCGAGCTGCTCGGCGCCGAAGAACGCGCCGCGGATCCGCTGCTCGCGTTCCGCGCCGTCTACGCGCGCGCGGAGGCGGCCTTCATCGGCGGCCACGCCGAGCGCGCGGAAGCCCTCAGCGCCGAGCTGTTCGCGTTGGCTCCGGACAAGCTCGCCCGCGCCAGCGCCCACGTGCTGAGAGCGCGCATCATCGAGCATCGCGCACGGCTGCTCGACGCCATCGCCGAGATCCGCGCCGGGTTGGCGCTGTTCGACGTGCGGCTACCGGAGTCGCCGCAGGAGATCGACGAGGCGGTCGGCGCCGGCGTCGCGAAGATGCAGGCTCACCTCGCGCGCGTGCCGGTCGAGGCCTTGGCGGAGCTGCCGGACGCGAACAGCCGCGACATCGAGCTGGTGCTGAGCCTGCTGCTGCAGAGCGTTCCGCCGGCGATCCAGACGTATCCGCCGCTGTTCCTACTGGTCGAGCTGATGATGTTCGACATCGCGCTGACCCAGGGCGTCACCGTCGTGTCGTGCAAGAACTTCGTCGACTGCGGCATCATCCAAGCGGCCGTAGTGGGCGATCATGACGTCGCCTATCGCCTCGGCAAAGCGGCGTTCAAGCTGCTCGAGCGCTATCGACCGACGCCGCTCGAGTGCGCCGTCAATTTCGTGTTCGGCGGGTTCGTCTCGCATTGGAAGGCGCACTATCGCGAGGGCAGCGCCGCCTATGACGCCGCGGAGCAGCGCGGCCTCGAGCTGGGCGACGTGCAGCACGTGGCGTACACCTGGGCGCACCGCACGCAGCGCTCGTACCTCGTCGGCAGGCCGCTGCAAGAGTGTCGCGAGGAGCTCGACGCGGCGATCGCGTTTCTGACGCGCGTCAACGGCGCCGGACAGCGCATCGGCACGTTGGCGGCTGAGCGCGCGCTGGCACGGCTCACCGCCTCGGACGCAGAGCCCAGCGCCACGCAGCAGGCCGACGACGCCGCGACGGCGCAGGTGCTCGGCTCGCAAAACGCGCAGTGGGCCTACTCCTACGGACAAGCCCAGACGCTAGTGAGCTTCTTGCTGGGCGACCTCTGCGCTGCCAAGCGCTGGCTCGAGTTCACGCAGCCTTACACTTTGGCCGCGGCGAGCCTGTTCTCGCTGCCCGACCACCACCTGGTCGCCGGCCTGATCGCCGCGCGCGGCTTCGTCGCCGCGGACGAGCAGGAGCAGAAAGAGCTGCGCGCCGCGATCGCTGAGCACCTCGGCAAGTTGAAGGTGTGGGCGCAGGCGGCCCCCGCCAACTACGCGCACAAGTATCACCTGCTGCGCGCGGAGCAGGCGCGCATCGCCGGCCAGCCGCTGGAGCTGGTGCTCGGCGCGTACCGCGAGGCGATCGAGAGCGCCGGCAACGGCTTTGGCCACCTGCGCGCGCTCACGAACGAGCTCGAGGCCGAGCTGTGGCTCGATCTCGGGGACGCGCGCCACGCGCGACCGGCGCTGGAGGCCGCCTACCGACTGTACGCCGAGTGGGGCGCGACGCAGAAGCTGCGCCTGCTCGAGCGGCGTCACCCGGCCTGGTTCGCCGCCGGAACGGCGCGTGACTCGGCGCATGGCAACGCCGGGCTGCGCGCGCAGGGCGACGCCCTGGACGCGAGCTCGATCGTCAAGGCCACGCAGAGCATCTCGAGCGAGGTGGAGACGCGCAAGCTCTTCGCCGCGCTGATGGCGACGCTGATCGAGAACGCCGGCGCGCAGCACGGCTGCCTCGTGCTGCGCGACGAGGCCGAGCAGCAGTACTACGTGCGGGCGCGCGCCGACGTGGAGGCGCCGCAGGAGGGCGCCTTCGAGGCTCAGCCGCTCGAGCACGCCAGCGGCGTGTGCGCGGCCGCCGTGCGCTACGTGCTGCGCTCGAGCGAAGCGCTGGCCCTGGACGACGCCGCCGCGGCCGGTCCGTTCCAGAGCGACCCCTACGTGCAGGCACGTCGCGTGCGCTCCCTGCTGTGCCTGCCGATTCAACAGCAGGGCCAGGTGATCGGCGCGCTGTACCTGGAGAACAACTGCGTAAGCCACGCCTTCACGCGGGAGCGCTTGGCCATTTTGCAGGTCATCGCCAGCCAGGCCGCGATCTCGATCACTAACGCTCAGCTCTACGCGCGCCTGGAAGAGCGCGTGAAGGAGCGCACGCAGGAGCTCGCGAAGAAGAACCGCCAGATCGCGTCCATGCTCGACAACATGGACCAGGGCGTGTTCACCATCGATCGCGACCTCGCCGTGCAGCCGGAGTACTCACGGCGCCTCGAGCAGATCTTGGGCAGCGACGCCATCGCGGGCCGGAACTGCATGGAGCTGCTCTTCGCGGGCTCCAACCTGCGGCCGGACCAATTGACGAGCGGCGAGGCAGCGCTGCGCTTCAGCTTCGGCGTCGAGCCGTGGATGGCCGCGGTCAACGCCTCGCATTTGATCAAGGAGTTTCGGCGCAGCCAAGACGGCGAGGAGCGCCACTTCGAGGTGGACTGGAACACCATCTGTGACGACGACGGCTTCGTCGATCGCGTCCTCGTCGTGGTGCGCGACGTGACGCTGGTGCGACGCTTGCGACGAGCCGCGACGGAGAAGGCACGCGAAGCCGACATCGTGGCGCAGGTGCTGGAGAGCGGCCTCGACGCCTTCCAGGACTTTTGCGCGGTCGCCAAGGAGGTGCTCGAGCAGAACCGACACTCGCTCGCGGAGCTCGGCGCGCCGAGCCGCGAGCTGCTCGCCGCGACCCTGCGCGGCCTGCACACCTTGAAAGGCAACGCGCGCCTGCTCGCGCTCACGCACCTGGTCGACGCGCTGCACGCGGCGGAGCAAGTCTGTGAGGAGCTCCGTCAGGAGGCGAGCGAGGTGCTGAATGTCTCCGCGCTCTTGGCCGAGCTCGAGGCGGTCGCCGAGCTCGTCGCGCAGTACGAAGACGTGTGCGCGCGCAAGCTCGCTCCGCTCGCGCGGCGCGGCGATCAGCGCGTGGAGCGCTCGCTGCGCGAAATATCCGCGTTGGTCGCGGAGGCGGACGCGAGCCACGGGCCAGCCCGCTTGGTGCGCAACATTCGCGCCGCGCTCGAGCGGCTGGAGGGCGTCGCGCTGAGTGAGTTGATCCGAGACACTTCGCGCATCGTGCCGAGCTTGGCCGTGGAGCTCGGCCGCTCGGTGCCGCAGATTGACGCAGGCCAAGCCGACGTGCTGCTCAGCAAGCCCTGGGCGCAGCCGCTGCGCGACGTCTTGGTCCAATGCTTCAGAAATTCGCTCTATCACGGCATCGAAGCTCGCGACGAGCGCGTGGCGAGCGGCAAGACGCCGCAAGGTCAGATCCGCATCACGAGCGCGCTGCTCGGCGACGGCTTGGAGCTCCAAGTCTGCGATGACGGCCGCGGCTTGGCGCTCCAGCTGCTCCGCCAGCGCACGAACGGCAGCGCGCTCGACGACGAGGGCGTGGCCGAGCACATCTTCACGTCCGGCGTCTCCACCGCGCGCGAAGTGAGTCAGGTCGCCGGCCGCGGCGTGGGTCTGGACGTCGTGCGCGCGCTGCTGCGCGAGCGCGGCGGCGACGTCCACGTGCGCTTCAGCGGCCCTGAGCGCGGCGGCTATCGACCCTTCGCGCTGGTGCTGCGCTTGCCGCGAGCGGCGCTGGCCGATGGCCGGAGTACGTCGTTGCGTCCGAGCCGTCCGCCCGCCGCGGCCGAGTAGAACGCGCTCAGCCGGGGACCTCCGTGAGCCAGCCGCGCCGCTCCGGATCTTCGCCGCGCACGACGCGCAGGAAAGCCTCACGCAGCCGGCGCGTCACGGCGCCCGGCTTGCCGTCGCCGATACGGCGCCGGTCGAGCTCGATGAGCGGCGCGAGCTCCACGGCCGTGCCCGCGTAAAACGCCTCGTCCGCCAGGTACACGTCATCGCGCGTGAGCCGATAGCGCTCGCAGCCGATGCCCATGTCCCGCGCCAGCTCGATGATGCTGTCGCGGGTGATGCCGAGCAACGCGCTGGTCGGCTCCGGCTCGTAGAGCCGGCCGTTCTTCACGACGAACAGGTTCTCGCCCGGTCCCTCGGCGACATATCCGCTGCTGTCGAGCATCAAGGCTTCGTCGTAGCCGTCTTCTTGCGCCTCCAGCCGCGCGAGGATGGCGTTGCTGTAGTACGCGGCGATCTTCGCGCGCGGGGGCGCTGCGCCGACGGGGATGCGCGGGAAAGACGAGGTCTTCACGCGCAAGCCGCGCTCCGGGTTCGCGCCCTCGAAATAGTTGCCCCAGCTCCACGCGGCGATGGCGACGTGCACGTTGGCCCCGATCGGTGAGACGCCCATCTTCTCGGCGCCGTAGAAGGCGATGGGTCGGACGTACGCCGCCTGCAGCCCGTTGGCGCGCACCACCTCGAGCTGCGCGCGCAGCAGCGTGTCGAAGTCGTACGGCAGCTGCATGCGATAGACGTGCGCGGAGTCGAGGAAGCGCCGGGTGTGCTCGCGGAGCCGAAACGCGGCTGCGCCGCCGCTTGCGTCGCGGTAGACGCGCACCCCCTCGATCACGGACAACCCGTAGTGCAGGGAGTGCGTCAGCACGTGAGTGGTGGCTTCGCGCCAGGCCACGAGCCGTCCATCGAGCCAAATCCAACCATCGCGATCTTGCATGCGGTCGCCTCCTCGCGCGTGAGCGCGCGAACCTGTCGCGTCGAGGAGCCGCCGATCGACGCGGGGTTAACGTCGGTCAGTGTAATGGTCGCCTTCGGTTGAATGAAGTGCGCTTGCTAGCTATAGTCTATTCGGTAATTCCGAACAATGGACCGTCTCGCGGCCATGCAAGCCTTCGCCCGCGTCGTGGAGCTCGGCAGCTTCGCGCGCGCTGCGGAGGCGCTGTCGTTGTCGCGGGCGCGCGTCAGCGAAGCCGTGCAGGCGCTGGAGAGCAGCCTCGGCACGCAGCTCTTACACCGCACCACGCGCCGCGTGGCCTTGAGCGACGACGGCCGCGCCTACTACGAGCGCGTGCGTCGCATCCTCGCCGACGTCGCCGAGGCCGAGGACGAAGTCGTGCGCTCGCGGGGCAGCGCCCGCGGCCGCCTGCGCGTGGATCTGCCGGTGGCGCTCGCGCGCTTGTTCGTGGTGCCGAATTTGAACGGTCTGCTGCGCCGCCACCCGGAGCTGGAGCTGGAGCTGCGACTCGAGAACCGCTCCATCGATCTGCTGCGCGAAGGCGTGGACTGCGCCATCACCTATGGTGAGCCGCTGGACGCCGAGCTCGTCGCGCGCAAGCTCGCCACGACCGAGCTCGTCACCTGCGCCGCGCCCAGTTACCTCGAGCGTCACGGCACGCCGCGCAGCCCGGCCGAGCTGACGCGTCACCGCGCCGTCGCGTTCCTGTCCGTCGCCACCGCGCGGCCGTCAGCCTGGGAGTTCATGGTCGACGACGCGCGCGTGCACACCGTGACGCGCGCGGAGCTGGCCTTCAACTCCATGGAAGCCTGCATCGACGCCGCCGTCGCCGGCCTGGGCATCACGCAGGTGCTGTCCGTCGTCGCGCACGGCGCGCTCGCGGAAGGCAAGCTGCGGCCAGTGCTCACGCAGTATGCTTGCGCCGGCCCTTCGCTGTTCATCGTGTATCCGCCCAACCGCTCGGCGTCGGCGCGCCTGCGCGTCTTCTGCGACTTCGCGCGCGAGGTGTTCGCGGACGCCGGCCTCGCGCGCCCAGCCGAGGTCAAACGTCGCACGTAGCCATTTTCGCTACACGACGCGACGGCGGAAAGCAGGCTGATCCGCGAGCTACTTGCCGGCTCCACCTGCGCGCCCGATACTGCTCGACCCATGCCCCAAGCGCGTTCCGAGTCCCGGTACCTGCTCGAGCGAATCAAAAAATCCGGCGCTACGAAGGTAAAAGTAGCCATTACGGACATCGACGGGATCCTGCGCGGCAAGTATCTCCACCTCGATAAGTTCGCCTCTGCGGTCGAGAACGGCTTCGGCTTCTGCAACGTCGTGTTCGGCTGGGACAGCGCCGATAGCTGCTACGACAACGTCACGTACACCGGCTGGCACAGCGGCTATCCGGACGCCGCCGTGCGGCTCGATCCCGACACGCTGCGCGAGGTGCCGTGGGACGCCAAGGTGCCCTTTCTGTTGGGTGAGTTCGTGGACGACGCGGGTGAGCCGCTCGCGGTGTGCCCGCGGCAGCTGCTGCGCCGCGTGCTGCGCGCGCTGGCGAGCAAGGGCTTCACCGCGCTGGCCTCTTTCGAATACGAGTTCTTCCACTTCAGAGAGACGTCGCAGTCGCTGGCCGCGAAGAACACCACGAACCCCGCGCCGCTGACGCCGGGCATGTTCGGCTACTCGCTGCTGCGCTTGAACCAGAGCCGCGAGTACGTCAACGCGCTGTTCGACGAGCTCGCCGCGTTCCGCGTACCGATCGAGGGGCTGCACACCGAGACCGGACCGGGCGTGTTGGAGGCGGCCATCTTGTACAGTGAGCCGTTGGAGGCCGCCGATCGCGCGGTGTTGTTCAAGGCCGGAAGTAAGGAGATCGGCCAGCGCTTCGGCATCTTGCCGTCGTTCATGGCCAAGTGGAACAGTGAGCTACCCGGCTGCAGCGGCCACATCCACCAGAGCCTGTGGGACGCGAAGACGAGCAAGAACGTCTTTTATGATCCCGCCGCTCCCAACGAGATGAGCCGCCTGTTCGAGCACTACGTCGCGGGTCAGCTCGCGTGCTTGCCCGAGCTCCTGCCGCTCTACGCCCCGACCATCAACAGCTACAAGCGCTTGGTCGAGGGCGCCTGGGCGCCGACGAAGGCGAACTGGGGGCTGGACAACCGCACCACCGCGCTGCGCGTGATCACCGGCGGGCAGAAGAGCACGCGCGTGGAGACCCGCGTCAACGGCTCCGACTCGAACCCCTACCTCGCGTTGGCCGCGGCGCTGGCGAGCGGCTTGTACGGCATCGAACAGCAACTCCCGCTGCCCGAGGCGGTGCGCGGCAGCGGCTACGGCGACACGCAGGGCAGCGTATTGCCCAAGAACCTGGAAGAGGCAACGCTCCGCTTCGCCGGCAGCGAGCTCGCGCGCCGCTTCTTCGGCGACGCGTTCGTCGATCACTTCGCGGCCACGCGGCGCTGGGAGTGGCGCCAGTATTCCCGCGCGGTGAGCGACTGGGAGCTGCGCCGCTACTTCGAGATCATCTGACAGGAGCGGCTCGTGACCATTTATCAATACAACTTCCCCACCAAGATCCAGTTTGGCCCGGGCAGCAGTAAGCTGGTACCCGAAGCGCTGCAGCGCGCCGGCAAATCACGGCCGCTGCTCGTCACGGATCGCGCGCTGGCCGCGCTGCCGCCGGTGAAGGACTGCGCGCAGCGGCTGTCCGCCGCGGGGCTCGCGCCGAGCGTCTTTTCGGAGCTGTGGGGCAACCCCGTCGAGTCGCAGGTCATGGCGGGCGTCGCGGCCTTTCGCGCTCATGGCGCCGACAGCATCATCGGTCTGGGCGGCGGCGCGGCGCTTGATGTCGCCAAGGCCATCGCGTTGATGGCGCACCATCCGGGGCATTTGTTCGACTACGAGGACGGAAAGCCCGACGCGCGGCCGATCGATCGCGAGATCCCGTGGTGGGTGTCGCTGCCGACCACCGCCGGCACCGGCAGCGAGGTGGGCCGCAGCGCCGTCGTCTCCGACGACGTGACGCACGTGAAGAAGATCCTGTTCTCACCGCGGCTGCTCGCCGCGGAAGTGTTCGCGGATCCCGAGCTGACGCTGGCGTTGCCGGCCAAGGTCACGGCGGCGACGGGGATGGACGCGCTGACGCACCTGGTCGAGTCCTTCCTGGCGCGCGGCTTCCAGCCGCTGTGCGACGGGATCGCGCTCGAGGGCGTGCGCCTCGTGAAGCGCAGCTTGCAGCGCGCCGTCGACTACGCACGGCGCATCGAGCAAGGCGAGCGAGCGCTGCTCGACGATGCGGCTCACCTCGAGGCGCGCGGGCTGATGCTGAACGCCGCGCTGATGGGCGGCGTGGCGTTTCAAAAAGGGCTCGGCGTGACGCACTCGCTGGCTCACGCGCTCTCGACGGTGTGCGATCTGCATCACGGCCTGGCCAACGGCATCTGCATCACGGCGGCCATGAGCTTCAACAGCGACGTCTCCGCCGAGCGCCTAGCGGATCTGGCGTTGCTGGTCGGGGCGCCCGAGGCGAGCGCGGCCGGCTTCATCGCCTGGCTCGCGGCGCTGAAAGAGGCGATCGGCATCCCGCGCTCACTCGCCGAGGTCGGCGTGCGCGCCGAGCAAATCCCGGATTTGGTGTCCATCGCGGCGCTCGACGGCTGCCACCCGAGCAACCCGAAGCCGGTCAGCAAGGCCGATTTCGAGGGCTTGTTCCGCTCCCTGCTGGTGTGAAGCGCCGCAGCCAGGAAGGCCCCATGCGCATCCAGAACCCCAAGAACGAGCAGCTGCTCCGCGAAATCGAGCGCGATAGCCGAGCCGCGCTGCGAGAGAAAATCGCGCGCGCCCGCGCCGCGCAGCCGGCCTGGGCCATGCTCGATTTGAAGGAGCGCCTGGCCACCATCGAGCGCTTCCGCGACGCGGTCGCGCAGCAACGCGAGCAGCTGGCGCTGACGTTGACGCGAGAGATGGGCAAGCCCATCAGCCAGAGCAACAACGAGCTGTCAGCGCTGAGCGGGCGTTTGAATTTCTTTCTCGAGCACACCCCGGCGGTGCTGGAGCGACAAGAGGTGCACCGCGAAGCAGAGGGCGGCGTCCTGAAGCTCTGTGAGGTCATCGAGCTCGAGCCGCTGGGCGTGGTGCTCAACATTTCGGCCTGGAACTATCCTTGGTTCGTGGGCACGAACGTGTTCGTGCCGGCGCTGCTCACCGGCAACAGCGTGATCTACAAGCCCTCCGAGCACGCCACGCTGACCGGCCTCGAAATCGAGCGCCTGCTGCACGAGAGCGGCGTCCCGCGCGACGTGTTCCGCGCCGTCGTCGGTGAGGGTGACGTGGGCGCCGAGCTGCTGGAGGAGCCGTTCGACGGCGTGTTCTTCACGGGGAGCTACCGCACGGGGAAGAAGCTCGTCGAACGCGTGGCGGGCCGCATGGTGAAGCTCGGCCTCGAGCTCGGCGGCAAAGATCCGACCTACGTCGCGGACGACGTCGACGTCAAAGCCGCCGCGGAGAGCTTGGCCGACGGCGCCATGTACAACGCCGGGCAGAGCTGCTGCTCGGTCGAGCGCATCTACGTGCACGCCGCGATCGCGGAGCAGTTCGAGCAGGCGTTCGTGGAGGTGGTGCGCGGCTTCAAGCTCGGCGATCCGGAGGACGCGAGCACGTACATCGGGCCGCTGGCGCGCCGCGACCAGCTCGGCGAGCTGGAGGCGCAGGTGGCCGACGCGCTGGCCAAGGGCGCGCGCTTGTTGCTCGGCGGCCAGCGCTGGTCACGAAACGACGCTTACTTCGAGCCGACCGTGTTGGCCGGCACCAGCGACGATATGCGAGTGATGCGTGAAGAGAGCTTCGGGCCCATCATCGGCATCGCGCGCGTGGGCAGCGACGAAGAGGCGCTGCAACGCATGAACGACAACGTCTACGGCCTCACCGCTGGCGTCTACTCGCGCGACCGAGCCCGCGCCGAGCGCCTGCTCTCGCAGGTCAACGCGGGCAGCGTGTACTGGAATTGCTGTGATCGCGTGAGCCCGCGTCTGCCCTGGACCGGGCGCGGCCACTCGGGCATGGGCTCGACGCTGTCCGAGCACGGCATCCGCTCCTTTTTGCAGCCCAAGGCCTGGCACCTGCGCGCCCCGTAGCGCCCGGGTCAGCGCACGATCATCACGACCGAGTAGCCGACGGCGGTGCCGCGG
>CBINHN010000002.1:0-323583 GCA_966250485.1 uncultured Sorangium sp.
TCGCTTCCCCCACCGTTGGGAGCAGAGCGGCGGCTGTGTCTACGGGGACGCGGATGGGCGACGGCTTACGGGGACGCGGATGGGCGGCGCTCGGGCTTGCTTCGCTTGCCCTGCCTCAAAGGGCGGGAGGGGGCGGGAGCTGGGGGACGCGAAGGTTACGGGGACGCGAATGGGCCGGGACGCGGATTTAGCGGGTCATGGCTGCGCCTATGCGCTTGACCCAGCCCTGTAGGGGCTCGCCGTGGTTGGCGCTGATGGACATGGCCGCGCCCGCTGCAAGCGCTACCAATACGAGCCACGTCGCGCGGCGGCGCCAGGGGGAGCTGGTGAGCTGGGCGAATTCTGATGAGTCGCTCGCTGGCTCGTCGGATGCACCGCGGTAAGGGTCGCTGCCGCGATCGCTTTCGTGAAGCTCGATGCTGGCTTCAGAGGAAATGTCCGGCTCGGGGCTCGCGCCTTGCGCCTGCGCGGCGAGGAGCTCCGCCGCCAACGGTAGTGGCAGCGGCTCGCCGTCCTCTCCGCGCGGCCAGTTCATCGGCGTGACCTTGGTGTGCTCTTCGTCACTGAATTGGCTGGCGTCTAGCCCATTGGGACGCACGGCCGCGCTGGTGCCGGCGGCGAGCAGCGCTTGCGGATCCGGGGCCGCGCCGCCCTCGTTCATCGATTGGATCGAGAGCGCGAGTAGCTCCGGCGGTACCCGGAAGACCGCCGTGCGCTCGTCGGCGCGCGCCGCCGGTGGGTCGGTGCGCTTGGCGTGAACGCTCAGCTCGTCTTGTGAGCCGTGCTTGTAAATCTGCGTCGACTCTCCGTCGATGACCGGGAGCGGCGCGGGCGCAGGGGCCACCGGCGCGGACTTGACGCCGGAACCCTCTTGCGCTGGCGGCGGCGACTTGGAGCTCATCGATGATAACCAGCTCTCGAATAGCTTGCGCTTCTTGCTCGACTCCGTTGAGCCTGGGCTCGTCGCGACAGGGGAAGAGCCGGGCGACGACTCCGAGTGTGCTTCCAAGGTACAGGCAGCTTCTTGCGATCTTCTATCAGCCATGACGTGTGCCCCACAGCCGCGCGCGGCGCTCGAGCGAGACTCAAACTAACTTACGATAGCGCATCCCGACGCTCCCCGTCGAAGCATTTCCAGGACAGCTACGGAGTTACACTCGTGACTACGAGTGCGCCTCTCCCCGACTTCAACGGTGTGGCTGCGAGGAGCGCGCTCGCCTCAATGTGCGCGGACGCGGCGCAGCAAATCACCCTCCGCTGATACGCAAGACTCCGTGAGCGCTCGAGCTTTCTCCAGCTCCGATTGCGCCCGCGAGAGCTCACCCGCCGCCAGCAACGCGCCCTGATTTCCAGCCTCGCTCGCCAATAGCTCTTTCGCGCGCTGGCTCGCCGTGAGCGCCCCGAGGTGCCGCTCGTACGCGGACACACACTTGGATTTCAGCGCGCAGCCGTCCTCGCTCTCGCAGCTCGCTTGCCGTAGCTGCTCGATCAGCGGCGCCTTGGCCGCGTTCGGCGCCTCGCGCAGCTGATCGATCAGGTGCGCCAAGCGCCGAGCCTCCGCCTCGCGCTCGCGCGCTTCGCTCGAGCGACAGCTCAGCGCGACGAACGCGAGCGCTACCGCCGCGAGGCTTCGCAACTCCGGCGTCACTCGGTCGGCTTCGGCGGCGGACCGAGCTGAATGCGCTCGCCGATGTACGAGCCGATCAACGTGAACAGCAGACCGAGGATCGACATCAGCACGTACATGAAGGCCGGCATCGTCTTTACGGTCTGATTCATGAACAACAAGAACGCCGTCGGCAGCGCCACGAGGAACACGGCGACCACCGGCTCGATGAAGGTGCGCCCCGGGGAAATCAGGCCGATCAACAGCCCGCCCAGGAACCACACCGGAATCGCCACGAGCATCCCCGCGGAGCCCTCGAAGTCGAGCGCCGGGATCACCATCGGTAAGCCCATCACGAGCGCCGCGGTCATCACCACGCTGATGGCCAGGGAGATGCCGAACCATTGCAAGCTGAAGCCCTCTTGCTGGTAGCGCCGCTCCAGCTCCTCCTGCCGAGTCAGCTGACGCTTGATGTCGTCGATCTTGGCGCCGCAGGACACGCAGCGGTTGTTCGCGAGGGGCGGCGTGTTTTGAAAGCCGCAGGACGGACACAGGACCTTGTTCGCACTAGCCATGGCGTCGACCCGTTCGAAACCACGATGCTAGCAAACCAGCGACGCTCGCGACCAGCACGCCGTAGCGGGCCGGCCGTACGCCTGGTAATGAACTGTCGCTCGCGAAAGCGGCTCGCTGAGCGCTCGTGCTAGTGCAGCGCCCGGAGCCGATGGCAGAGGTCGCCGATTCGGAACACCTGCCGTAGAAGGCTGTCGGATAACGCGAGCTCGCACCCGCATGGAGACGATCAGCAGCGCCGCACACGGTATGGACGAAGAGCTCGTCGCGTTGCCGGCGCCGCGCCGCCCGTTCCGGCGCATCACCTTCGCGGTGATGACGATCACGGCGCTTTTCTCGCTGTATCTGGCGCTGGGCTTGCGCGGTGAGCTCAGCTTCGCGCTCAAGGGTGGGACACCCGACGACATCGGAGAGCTGTCTGCTTTTCGCCCCGAGCCGCTGAAGGCGAATCGTTGGGTGCGCGCCGAAGGTGCGCTCAGCCAGAACGAGGTGGTTCGCTACGCGCGTCCGCTGGAGAAGGACGCCTATCGACTCGCGCCCGCGGAAGACAACCGCCACATCTGGGTGGAGCTCCGGCTGCCGCCGGACACTGACGGCGATCACTTCGTCGCGCCCGCGTCGTTCGTCGGGCGGCTGGTGCCCGCGCACGCGGCCGGGCTGCGCTATCACGCGCTGAGCGAGGCAGCAGCGGAGGCTGGGCACCCGTTGCCGCGCGACGCTTGGCTGCTGATCGACAGTGAGTCGCCGAGCGGGACGCGCTGGGTGCTCGGCTTGGAGGCGCTGCTGGTCGGCTTCGCAGCGTTCAACGTACTGGGATTGATTCGCTTGGCGCGCCCCGTGCGCGATGGTCGAGGATGATGAACGCACGCGCACGACGAGCTTGGGACGCGGTGATCGTAGGAGGCGGCGTGATGGGCTGCGGCGCCGCGTGGGAGCTCGCGCGCGCCGGGCTGAGCGTGATCGTGCTGGAGCGCAGCGTCCCCGGCGCTGAAGCGTCGAGCGCGGCCGCGGGTATCCTCGGCGCGCAAACGGAGTCGCACGCCGACGGACCGCTGTTCGAGCTCGCGCTGCGCAGCCGCGCCCGCTATCCCGAGTGGGCAGCGGGTCTGTCCGCCGCGACCGGGATCGACATCGAGCTCCGCCGCTCCGGCGTGGTGCGCGTCGCGCTCGACGGCAAGCGCTTGGCCG
Organism: uncultured Sorangium sp.; assembly: GCA_966250485.1. Taxonomy (GTDB): domain Bacteria; phylum Myxococcota_A; class Polyangia; order Polyangiales; family Polyangiaceae; genus PMG-095. Next base: position 3,368 of record CBINHN010000002.1, read on the forward strand.
CGCTGCGCAAAGAGACGGCGTTTCAACGCCAGAAGGGCTGCTCGGTGGAGACGCTCGGCGCCCGTGAGCTGCGCGCGGAGCTGCCGGTGCTCAGTGACGGCGTCAAAGGCGGCGTGCGCTTCCCGGACGATGCGCGCGTCGATCCTCCGAAGCTCTTGCGAGCGCTGCGCATCGCGGCGGAGCGCGCCGGCGCGCTGTTCCGCAGCGGTACGCTGGTGCGGCGCGTGGTCGTCAACGGCCAGCGCTGCCGAGGTGTCGCCCTCGATGACGGCAGCGAGCTCGTCGCCAAGCACGTCATCGTCGCCGCCGGCAGCTGGAGCTCGTTGGTCGGCGGTGTGCCGCTGCCCAACGGCGGCGTGGTGCCGGCGCGCGGACAAATCGTGGAGCTCACGCTGGGAGCGCCGCTGTTCGAGCCGGTGATCTTCGGGCCCGCGTGTTACTTGGTGCCGCGCGACGACGGCCGAGTGCTGATCGGCTCCACGCTCGAGTTCGTCGGCTATCGGAGAGAGGTCACCGCCGGCGCGGTGCGCAACCTGCTCGACGCCGCGATCGCGTTGGTGCCCGCGCTAGGCGACGCGAACTGGAGCCGAGCCTGGTGCAATTTCCGTCCCTACACCGAGGACAGCTTGCCCGTGATCGGCGAAGCCGGGGTCGCTGGTTTGCTGCTCGCGACCGGGCACTACCGCAACGGTATCCTGCTCGCGCCGGTCACGGCCGAGATCGTTCGCGCGTTGGTGCTCGGTGAGCCCCCGCCGGTGTCGCTCAAGCCGCTCTCGCCGCGGCGAAGCAAGCCACGCGCGCGGTAGCAGCCTGCAGCGCCGACCAGCGAAGCCTTGCTCACGCACGCTAGACGTGCTCGCGCAGCCGGCGACCGAACGCAGCGGCGGCCTCTTCGCGCAGCTTGAGGTGCACTCGCTGCTTGTCGATCTTGGTGAGGTTGAACAAGCGCGCTCGAACGGAGCCCACCACGATGCTGACGAGGCAGCCGAGCACGGCGAGCAACACCAACCAGGGCGCATCCGCCGCGGCGGCGACCACCGCCAACGCGACGCACCCGAGCCCGCCCGCGAACGCGATGAGCACGCCGTCGCGGCGGCGCCGCTTCGCTTCTGGACTCAGCGAGTACGAGAGCTGTCCGCTCTTCTTCATGATGAAGTAGACGGGAACACCGAGCAGCGGTGAAAACGCCGCGAGCAAGAGGCACCACTGCGGCGCCCACGACAACGTGCGCCGAATCTGCGGCTCGGACACCGGCGCTCCCGAATACAAACACAGCGGCGGCAGCGCCGCGCCCTTGTCACAAATCAGCACGTTTCCGAGCAGCCGCGCGCCGCTCGCCGCGGAGCTCGTGCCCGCCAGCTCCAGCTCGTCGTGCTGCGGCGGCGCATAGGGATTATCCATGGTCATCGCGTCGCTCCTCACCACGACTCTAAATGGTCGCTCGCTCGAAGTGGCGCACAAACTTGGCTCGCGAGTCGCGGACACTTGTCCGCTCCATGCCTCACTCGTAGTCACATCTTCATCTGTCGCACGCTGCGGTCACCCTGCTCACCTTGACGCTGCGAGGCGGCAAAAGTAGGTTTTTCGAACGGGGCAATGAATCTACTCGGGATCGCCGTAAAAAATAGCGCTCGTGCCCCGCTGCGAACGGCGATGACCATCGCGGCCGTCGCGCTCAGCCTGGTCGGCTTTCTGCTGCTCCGCACGCTCGGCGCGACGTGGCGGAATCAGGTCGATCAGACACCCAACGACCGCGTAGTGACGCGCAACAAGCTGGGCTGGGATCATTATCTGCCCGCCCACTACGGCGAAACGATTCGACGCATGGACGGCATCGCGGACGCCGTCTCCCTACGCTGGGCACAGCTCCGGCTGCCGAGCAAACGCGAGCTTTGGTTCGAGTCGAACGCGGTGGGCGCGCGCTCGTTCGTCGACATGCACTACGAGCTCGAGTGCCCTAGAGAGCAGCAAGAGGCGTTCGTTCAGGATCGGCGCGGCGGCTACGTGAGCGCGCAGCTCGCCAAGGAGCTCGGCTGGAAGCTGGGCGATCGTGTGGCGTTTCTCGGCCGCTACGACCAACCCGTCGAGCTCGTCATCCGCGGCATCTTCCGCTCGAAGCGAGAGGGCTTCGCCCACCGCGTGCTGTACATGCACCTCGAGTACCTGAACGAGACGTTACCCGTCGCCCAACGTGATCTGGTGTCCATCGTCGCGGCCAGGGTGACTCACCCAGAGCAGAGCGCGCGCATCGCGCGCAGCATCGATGGGCGCTTCGACGAGCACGACATGCGCACCTTCACGATGGAGGACAAGGCGCTGAACGCGGCCATCACCGGGCGCTTCTCGGCCATCTTGAAGGCGCTGAACGTCGTGAGCTTGCTGACGCTGGGCGTCGTGCTGCTGATCTTGCTGAACACGATGGTGATGAGCGCGCGCGAGCGCACTCAGGAGTTCGCCACCTTGCGCGCGCTGGGCTTCGGCAAGCGCCACGTCGCGCTGCTGCTGATCGCCGAGGCGAGCGCGTTGGCGTTCGCGAGCAGCTGCCTGGCGCTGCTGCTCGCGTTTCCCGTCGTAGAGCGCGGCGTCAGCCACTTCGCGCAGGAGACCATGGCGTTGCCGCCGCTACGCATTCACGCGAACGATGCTGCCACGTTGCTGTGCATCGGCGCGCTGATCGCGCTCTTGGCAGCGTACATCCCGGTGCGCCGCACCTTCGCGCTGCGGCTCACGGACGCGCTGCGCTATCTGGGCTGAGCGCTCATGACGTTGCCGCTGCTCTACGGTTTTCGCAGCATCTGGCGCCGGCGCACGAACGCCTTGGCCACGGCGCTCGGCATCGCGCTGGTCGTGTTCGTGCTCGCTGCAGCGCTGATGCTCGCGGCCGGGATCCGCGCGACGTTGGTCGGCGCGGGAAATCGCGAGCGCGCGCTGGTGCTGGAGGTCAACGGCTACGCCGAGCCGTACTCGCGTCTACCACAATCGGCCGCCGCGCTGGTCGCCGCGGCGCCGGGAGTACGCCGCTCGGCGAGCGGTGAGCCGCTGGTGAGCGCCGAGAGCGTCGTGCATCTCCCCTTCAACAAGGCCGGCGCCCGCGACGAGATCTACAGCGTGCAGGTGCGCGGCATCACTGACGCTTCATTCACGCTCCGCCCGGAAGTGCGCCTGATCGAGGGCCGGCGGCCGAAGATCGGGACCGACGAGGCCATCATCGGCAAATCCGCGCTCGGCAGATACGAAGGGCTGACGCGCAACGGCGGCTTCGAGCTGAAGAAGAACGTCCCCTTCAAAATCGTGGGCGTCTTCGCGGCGGGCGGCTCCGCCTATGAATCGGAGGTGTGGGCGGATCTCGACGCGCTGCGCGCCTCCTTGGGCTGGCAGGGCAGCGTCTCATCGATCACGGCCGTGCTCGAGTCACCGCAAGCGTTCACGCGCTTCGCGCAGACGCTGCAGCACGACCGCCGCAGCGGCATGAAGGTCGAGCTCGAGACGGCGTACTACCGCCGCATCTCGCAGGATCTGTCCTCGGCGATGGCGGGGCTCGGCGCCATCGTGGCGTGCATTTGCTCGCTCGGCGCGCTGCTCGGCGCCATGATCACCATGTACGGCTCGATCGCCGATCGCACCAAGGAGATCGGCGCGCTGCGCGCGATCGGCTTCAGCGCGAAGGACGTGCTGTTCACGTTCCTGCTCGAGTCTTCGCTGCTCGCCGGCGCAGGCGGCCTGCTCGGCGTGAGCCTCGCCTTCCTGACTTCCTTCCTCGACTTCACGACGACCAACGTCTCGACCGACCAGGTCGTCACGTTCCGCTTTCAACCGCAGCCCGAGCTGCTGCTGAGCGCGCTCGCCGCGGGCGTGCTGGTTGGCCTCACTGGCGGCCTGTTCCCGGCGCTGAAGGCGGCCAGGGTGCCGCCGATCCAGGCCATCCGCGTGCGCTGAAGCGCGGCTCGCCACGCGCAGGCGGCGGCTGAAACCCGCGCCAGCTGGAACCATCCGCGCTTCTCGGCTATGAAGCGCTCGCACATGGCGCCCCGCACAGATCGCGCGCCGCGACGACGGCGCACCTCGCGAACGCACTCCTTTGGCGTATCCACTCGGGCGGCGTCCCGCTCGCGCCGGGCCTAGCGCGTGCCGTCACGTTATTACGACGCGATTGTGCTGGGGCGATCGCTGGGCGCTCTGGCCGCCGCCGCGCTGCTCTCGCGGCGCGACTTTCGCGTGCTGGTGCTCGGTCACGGCCAAGCCGCGCAGACCTATCGCTTCGAGGGTCGCGTGCTGTGCCGCAGGCCGTTCACGTTTCTCGGCGCCTCGTCGCCGGCCTTCCGCCGCGTGCTGCAGGAGCTGGCGTACAGCCCGCAATTTCGCCGGCGCACGCACAACCTGGACCCCATGTTCAGCATCGTCTCGGAGGCGCGCCGGGTCGAGGTGCCGCCGGACATGGACCTCTTCGCGCGTGAAATCGATCGCGAATATCCCGAGGTGCGCCAGCTCGTCGACGAGCTCTACACCACCATCGCCAACGTTAACGCCGCGGCTGACGCCGCCTTCGAGCGCGACAACGTGTGGCCGCCCGGAAAGCTGTGGGAGCGGCTGGAGACGGGCCGGGTGAGCTACTCGCTGCCCTTCGTCCGCGCCGACAAGACCAACGATCTGCTGGGCAAGTTTCCGCGCGGTCACGCCTTCCGCGAGCTCGTGTACGTCCCGGCGCAGTTCGCGTCCAACCTCGCCGTGTCGGCCGAGCAGCTGCCGCCGTTCGCGCTCGCGCGCCTGCACGGGACCTGGACGCGCGGCATCGTCAGCTTGCCACAGGGCGAGGACGAGCTCACCGAGCTGTTGGCCGAGCGCATCGAGGCGCAGGGCGGCGTCTGTAATTTCGGCGGGCGCGCGCGCTCGATCGTGGTGCGCCGCGGCCGCGCCGCGGGCGTGCTGGAGGACGGCGCGGACGAGCCCACGGGCGCCGCCGTCGTCATCTCCGATCAATACGGGGAGGCCGTCGCCGAGCTCGCGAACGGCGAGGGTATCAGCAAGGCAGCGCGCAGGGACTGGCCGCGCTTGACCGCGGACGCCTCCCGCTTCGTGACCAGCTTGGTCGTCAGCCGCGCAGCGCTGCAAGCACCGCTCGGCCCCGTCACGTTCATCGTGCCGCCGCACGGCGGGCGGCCCAACCCGCGCCGTCCAATCGTACGGCTGGAGCGCCTAGATCCATCGCTGTTCCCCGACGCGCGCGCGAGCGCCAGCGAAGAGGCGCTGCTCGTCGCGGAGGTGATCTTACCGACGCGCGGCGCGCTCAGCCTGCTGGAGGCGCGCGAAGCCGTGCTCGGCACGCTACGCGACGCGCTGCCGTTCTTGGATCGACATCTGATCTTGGTCGACTCGCCGCACGACGGCTTGCCGCTCTACGACTATTCGAGCGGCGCGCGCCGCGAGGTCGATCGCATGCACCTCGACGGCGCCTCCCCCAGCGCCGAGCCCATGGAGCGGCTGTGGTCAGTAACACCTATGGGTTATTTGGATCTCGCCGCCGAGCCGGTGCGCGGCCCCGTGCCGGGGACGTTCCTGGTCGGTAAGACCGTGCTGCCCGCGCTGGGCCAAGAGGGCGAGCTGATCGCGGCCACCAGCGTGGCGCGCATCGTGACAGATCTGGACCGCGCGCGGCAGCGCATGCGGCGCCAGCTGTGGACCAAGATCGAGACTTGAATGAGCATCCGCGTCGTCGCAGGCACGCTGAAGCGCCGGCAGCTGAAGACGCCGCCCGGCATGCTGACGCGCCCGACGGCCGCGCGCGTGCGCGAGGCGCTGTTCTCGATCCTCGGCGATCTCGAGGGCGCACGCGTGCTCGACTTGTACGCGGGCAGCGGCGCGCTCGGCATCGAGGCGCTCTCGCGCGGAGCCGCGCACGCTGTTTTCGTCGAGCAGGAGCGCCGCGCCGTCAGCTGCATCCGCGACAATCTGCAGAGCCTCGCGCTGAACACCCGCGCCACGGTGCTCGCGCGCGCAGCCGAGCGCGTCAGCGGCGCAGACTGGCGCGCCGCTGGCCCGTTCGACGTGGTACTGTGCGACCCGCCTTGGGCCGATTTGCAAGCCGCCGTAGAGACACTGTCGCGGGTCGCGCCTGCGCTGGAGCCGGGCAGCCGGGTCGCGCTCGAGCATTCGCGAAAAGATCAGCCGCAAGCGGCGGGTCTCGTTTGTCGCGACCGGCGGACGTGGGGCGACACCGCGGTGAGCTTCTTCGAGCCCGCGAGCCGCGCGCAACCTACTGACCGCTCGGCCAAGCGCGACCTTTAAAAGAGCGCCGCCTGCACGCATTCGAGGCGCAACTTTCCTCGCTCTTCGACCGTTGGGTGACTATAGTCTTGGGGCCCAGGGACCCCGAGGGAGATCCGGAATGACCAGTACGTCCCCGCCTCCGCCTAAGCAAGGCGGAAGTGGTCCTTTCATCATCGCGGCAGTCGTCATGCTCCTCCTCATGGGAGGGCTCATCTATTGGAAAGTAGGAGGCGGCAAAGACTCGGAGGCGCCGACGACCGTCGTCACGCAACCGACCGTTGCGCCGCCGCCCCTGCTCGAGGAGCCGCCTCCGCCGCCACCTCCCTTGGAGGAACCCAAGGAAGACGCGGGCGTAGCGCCGAAGAAGCCGACGCGTAGCGTCGTCTCGAGCGGTGGCTGCTCTGGGCCCTGCAACGGTGAGGCCTCCTCCAACTTGAAGTCGATGCTGGGCGCGAAGGCCGGGCAAGCCCGTGGCTGTTACGAGCGCGCCTTGCGCCAAAACAGCATGTTGGCCGGACGTCTCAAGGTGGGCCTGCGTATTGGACCGAGCGGGAACGTGTGCAGCGCCAACATCACCGCGAACGAGCTGGGGGATCCGGGCATCGCGTCGTGTGTCGTTCAAATGTTCAAGTCGACGTCCTTCCCCGCGCCGCAAGGGGGTTGCGTCGACATGGAAGTTCCGCTGAGATTCGAGCCGAAGAAGTAATGCTTCGTCTCTGCGTGATCGCGGGGTGCCTGTTCGGTCTGCTCGCCGCGTGCGGCTCGGACGGCACCACGCCGGACTGTCCGGAGCTACCGCGTTACGACATCCGTGAGCCGCTCAGCGCAGAGACGCTAGCGAAGCTACGCGCCGCCGCCGCGAAGGGTTGCGTTACGCTCCCCGCTGGCGAGACGAACTCGGGCGGCGCGGCGGGCGCTGGCGGCGCCGGCTGACGCGCGTTCACGCCTGGTCATGTCACGAGGCGTGCTGCTGACCGTCGCGTACGACGGTGGCGCCTACTCTGGCTTCGCGTTGCAGAACAACGCGCGCACCATCGCGGGTGAGCTGACCGGCGCGGTGCGCGCCGTCGACCCGAGAGCGTCCGCGCTGCGCGGGACCAGCCGCACCGACGCCGGGGTGCACGCGCGCGGCCAGCTGGTGGCGTTCGATACGAACAGCGAGATACCGCCGCGCGGTTGGGCGCTCGCGCTGACTCAGCATCTGCCCGCCGACATCGCGGTCGTGCGCGCGGCGAGCGTCGCGAGCGGCTTCGAGCCGCGACGTCACGTGCGCTCGAAGACGTATCGTTACCAGCTGCTCGAGAGCGCCGTGCGCGACCCTTTCCTCGAGGGGCGCGCCTGGAGACTCAATGACAGGTTGAACCAGATGGCGCTGACCGAAGCGGCGAGCGCGCTCGTGGGCGAGCACGATTTCGCGGCCTTCCGCGGCGCGCAGGACGAGCGCAGCGAGACGGTGCGTCGGCTCTTTCGCGTCGATGTTCGACGAGCGCGAAGCGACGAACGCATCCTGGAGATCGTCATCGAGGGCGATCGCTTTCTTTACAAGATGGTACGCATCATCGTTGGAACGCTGGTCGACATCGGCCGCGGCAGGCTGAAATCCAGCTGCATCGCGCTCGCGCTAGTATCGAAGTCACGGCGCGACCTCGGCATCACCGCACCTCCCGAGGGGTTGTACCTCGATGAGATAGTGCTCGACGCCGAGCTCCAAGATCGTTGGCCCCCAGGTTGACTGAGTGGTCCCTGTAACGTAGCGTCCGTTGTCGCTCAGCCGGTGCGGTCGGACCCTTGCCCGGGTCTCGCACTCGCGTGGTGGGCGGACGAGGAGCTCGTCCCATGGGTCTCAGGCAAAGAATCGTCGAAAAGAGCAAAGAAGCCCTGCTTCGCCCCGCGGTGATGCGTTGGGCCAGTGATGACCGCGTGATGAAGGCCACCGAAGGGCTGCTCGATGCGCGCTTGCGAATGAAGGCGGCGTGGCACGTGCTGCTCAACGGGCACGAGCTGCCCGCCGTCGATCCCGCCTTGGACCCCAGCATCGCCGGCATCGAGACCGGGCGCAACGAGACGAACGGCAAGAACGGCCACGCCAACGGCAGCTCCAACGGTCACGCGACGGTCTCCATCAGCAACGGCAACGGCTCCGCCGCGGCGCGCTCTTCGCTGCGCGGCTCCGATGACATGGATGAGTCGCTGAAGGAGCGCAGCACGCTCGCGAGCATCGGCGGCAAGGACATCCTCGAGAAGTGTCAGAAGTTCATGGCGGCGGACAACGCGCGCAAGATGGGGATCTACCCCTTCTTCCGTCCGCTGGATCTGAACGACGGCCCCGAGGCGGTCATCAACGGCCGCCGCGTCGTGATGTTCGGCTCCAACAACTACCTCGGCCTCACCACGCACCCGCGCGTGCGCGAAGCGGCCAAGGCCGCCATCGATCGCTTCGGCACCAGCATGACCGGCTCACGCCTGGTGAACGGCTCGATGAAGCTGCACGAGGAGTTCGAGGAGAAGCTCGCGGCCTGGTTCGGCAAAGAGAGCGCGCTGGTGTTCACCACCGGCTATCAAGTCAACGTGGCGACTTGCTCGGCGTTGCTCAGCAACAAGTCGAGCGTCGCGGTGATCGATCGCAACGTGCACGCCTCGCTGTACGACGGCGCTCGGCTGGGGCAGTCGGCGGGCGCGCGTCTGGTGCGCTACCGCCACAACGACGCGGAGTCACTGGACAAGACGCTGGAGAAGCTGGACGCCGGCGAGGGCGCGCTGGTCATCACCGACGGCGTGTTCAGCGCGGAGGGCGAAATCGCGCGCCTCGACGAGCTCGTCCCGGTCGTGAAGAAGCACGGCGCGCGCCTGTTCGTGGACGACGCGCACGCGCTGGGCGTGATCGGCCCGGGCGGCCGCGGCACCTCGCACCATTTCGGTGTCAACGCCGACGTCGACTTGATGGGCGGCACGTTCTCCAAGTCGCTGGCCAGCATCGGCGGCTGGCTCGTCGGTGAGCGCAAGGTGCTCGACTACATCCGTCACTTCGCGCCAAGCTTCATGTTCGCCGCGGCCGCCGCGCCGCCGTGCGTCGCTGCGGCGATGGCCGCGTTCGACGTCATGCAAGAGGAGTCCTGGCGCATCGAGAAGCTGCACCAGAACTTCACGTACATGCGCAACGAGCTCAAGAAGATGGGCTTCGAGCTCGGTCACACGCAGACGGCGGTGATTCCGATCTTCATTCGCCAGGATTTGCGCACCATCATGATGTGGCGCGACCTGCTGGAGGAGTACGGCATCTACACCAACCCCTTCATCTCGCCCGGCGTGCCGCCCAAGAGCGCGATGCTGCGCACGAGCTACATGGCGACGCACGAGCGCGAGCACCTCGATCGCGGCCTGGAAGCGCTGCAAAAGGTCGGCAAGAAGTACGGCGTGATCTCGTGAGCCGCGCGTGAGCGCGACCGCGCGCAGAGCGTGAATCGCGGGCCCGTGAGGGCTCGCGATTGACGCGGCGGGCGTAGCGGGACTAACCGTAACCCGCGATGCCCGTTGAAATCCGTAAGACCCCGGTCGGGGTCTCGCTCGATCACTTCCTCAATGTGGTTGACTCGATCTACAAGAACGACGCCAACTACATTCGCCCGCTGAACCTCGATCTCAAGCAGCGCGTCAGCCTCAAGAACCCGTTCTTCGATCACGCCGAGGGCGTGCTGTTCACGGCATACCGCAACGGCACGTGCGTGGGCCGCGCCAGCGCGCAGATTGATCGCGAGCACCTACGGCGTCACCATGACGACGCAGGTTTTTTTGGGTTCTTCGACACTGTCGACGACGAAGAGGTGGCCAAGGCGCTGCTCGACGCGGCCGGCACTTGGTTGAAAGAGCGCGGCATGAAGCGCATGCGCGGCCCCTTCTCGTTCAGCATCAACGAGGAGATCGGCTGTCTGGTAGAGGGCTTCGACACGCCGCCGATGGTGCTCATGCCGCACCATCGCCCGTATCAAGGCGGGCTGATCGAGAAGGCGGGGCTCACCAAATGCAAAGATCTCTACGCCTGGCGCTACACCGTGGGTGACGTACCCAAGCGCGCGCAGAAGGCGCACGACGACATCGCCGCGATGCCGGAGGTGCGCGTGCGCACGGGCGACATGAGCAAGTACGAGTCCGAGATCCGCACGGTGGTCGACGTGTTCAACGACGCCTGGAGCGACAGCTGGAGCTTCGTCCCTTTCGGCGAGCGTGAGCTGCGCAAGCTGGCGGACGAGCTGAAGCTAATCATCATCCCGGAGCTCATCACCATCGCGGAGATCGACGGCGAGCCCGCGGCGGTGGCGCTAGCGCTCCCCAACGTCAACGAGCTCATCCACGATCTCGGCGGCAAGCTCACGCCCACGGGTATCGCCAAGATCCTCTATCGTTTGAAGGTTCGCGGCCCCAAGACAGCGCGCCTGATTCTGCTCGGCATTCGCAAGAAGTACCGGCACGTGAAGAAATACGCGGGCCTCAGCACCTACCTCTACGTCCGCATGAACCGCGCCGGCCAGCGCTGTGGCATCAAATGGGGGGAGCTATCCTGGACGCTGGAGGACAACGGGCCCGTGAACGTCGCCATACGCTTCATGGGCGGCCAAATCTACAAACGCTATCGGCTCTACGAACGCGAACTGTAACGGGTACGGCCCTGAAACGGCTCGTCGCCGGGTGTCGCCTACGCTGGGGGGAGCGCGGTTCGCTCCCGGTTAGCGATTTGCGGCGCTGGGGGGACGCTGCCTGATAGGTACCGCAGGCAGTCATGGGGCCTGGCGGCGTCACGCTGCAGCTCGCTGCCGCGCCGCCCGGCTCCGCGGCGCGCGTGCCGCGCACCGCTCCGCGGGCTGATGAGCGCCCGGCGAATGAGAAGCATAACGGGAGCTCGAACCGCGCTCCCCCCAGCGTAGGGCAACCCCGGCTCCTCAGAGCCGTCGGGGGGCGCGGCTGCTTCGCAGCGCGCTGCGGTGGGCAGCTGTTGCGCTGGATGTGATGGGGCACCGGAGGGCGGCAACAACTGGTTTTGCGCCCCCCACTCTTAACAGGAGCACGTCACTGTACCCGCCGTCCCCGTTCATCCGCGTCCCCGTCCATAAGAGGCCAATGCGTCAAACCGCAATGAGGAGCGGAGTGCGCTCCGCAGCGCTGCGAACGGAACCGCGTCGACGACCGTCCAGACTCGCCAATCCGCGTCCCCGTTTCCACCCGCGTCCCCAGCAGGGCCCCAGCCGAAGGCGAGGGGCAAATCCGCGTCCCTGTTTCACCCGCGTCCCCGTCTACAAGAGCCCAACGCGTCAACCGCAATGAGGAGCGGAGTGCGCTCCGCAGCGCTGCGAACGGACCCGCGTCGACGACCTTCCAGGCTCGCCAATCCGCGTCCCCGTTTCCACCCGCGTCCCCAGCAGGGCCCCCAGCCGAAGGCGAGGGGCAAATCCGCGTCCCCGTTTCCACCCGCGTCCCCGTCCACAAGAGCCCAACGCGTCAACCGCAATGAGGAGCGGAGTGCGCTGACGCAGCACAGGGAAGGGACCCGCGTCGACAACCTTTCAGACTCGTCGCGATCCAACGAGCGTGGCCCAGCGGCGGCGAGCTATCCACGCGGGAAGGCTCCCGAGCTGCGTCAGCGCACTCCGCGACGAGCCGTCCCTTCGCCGCACAGTGCCCAGCCGTCACACGGACGCACTTATTCTCCCTGGTCGTTGGAGCGCTCCGGACGTCTGAGTCGCGGGGGCGCTCCTGATCGCGGCTCGGGGAAGGGACCCGCCTCGCGAGGCTAGGGTCTTGCCCCAACGCGGCTAGCGTGGCCCAGCAGCCACGACGCCTCTAGGCGGGAAGGATCCCCGAGCCGCGAGCAGGGGCCCCCCCGCGACGAGCCGTCACAGCCGTTCCCAGTCCACCACCCCGCGCAACTCCACAGACAACGCATCGAATTTCGCCTGCAACCCCTCGCGGTCCAACGACGTTGGCGCCTGTACAACGTACGCAAACTCTCGCTTGATGAACTTGGTCTGCTCTCCGATGATCTTGCACCCTGCTTGCTCGATCAATTGGCGGTGCAGCTTGTTGGACTCGTGCATGTGCTGCTCGCTGACGCCCGAGATGCGGATGATGCCGGCGATCTGCTGCTCCAGCGCGTAAATCAGGATCCAACCGATGACGGTGGCCGGCAGCGCTACGATGAAGATCTTGAGTCCGCAGCAGAGTCCGACCACCGTGACGAGGATGACGCGCCCGGTGTCCTTCGCGTCGCCCACCATGGTGCGGAAACGCAGCAAGCCGCCGATGCCGAAGATCACGAAGGCCATGGTCGGCTGGACTTGCACGATCAGGGCGACGACGGCCGCGACGACCGCATAGAGCAATAAGGTCTTCGGCTGCTCGAAGTGCTCGAGGGTCGACAGTCGGCGGCGGGTGGACGGGTGGTACGCAATCACGGCCCCGAGCGCCAGCGCGAACAAGAGCACGACGATCATGTCGAGCAGCAGCCAAATGTCGCCGAAGCTCGACCAGCCTTCGAGCAGCAGCGCGACTCCTTGTTTGTGATGAATGACGTCGGGGTTCGCAAAGACCGGCAACGGCTTGGCCAGCGCATGCCGAGTCGACAGCAATGAAAGACAGACGGAGAAAACCTTGATCAGGGCTCGAAACCCGCGGGCGCTGCGCACGGCGCTACCTAAGCACGGCGTGGCAGCCGCGCGCAATCCGCTGTAAGCGGCTGTGCGAGGTCACGCTGGCCGAACAGCACGGCGACCGGACGGGCCGAAACAAGGTAACGCGGAGATACGGTGAAAATCCGTTGCAAACGTGGTTTTGCACGCCGCGGCGCGCGTTGAACTCGGCATGGCTCTGGCTTATCGTCAATGCCGATGCGCTCTCGACGCCTGCTTCGCTCGTTCCTCGTCACCCTGCTCTCCGCGACCGCGCTGGCCGCCACCGGCTGTCACGATGAAGAGGCGGAAAAGAAGAAACTTGCAGAGGTGCAGCGCGCCGCCGACGAGCGCATCGCAAAATTGCAGAGTGAAGCCCAAGAAAAGATCGCTGCCGCCGAGAAGCAGCTGGAGACTCTGAAGAGCGATCTCGCGACCGCCACCGCGAAGTTGAAGGACGCCGACGAAGCCATCAGCAAAGCGCAAGCAAGCGCCGAAGAGCAGGCCAAGGCCGCGGAGGCCGCGCTGAAGAAGGCGCGTCAAGCCTTCAAAGACGAAGCGCGCGCCAAGCTCGCCGCGCTCAACAAGGAAGTGGCGGACGTCTCGCACAAGTCGGCGAAAGCGTCCGCCAAGGTAAAGACGGACGTAAACAAACTGATGCAGAAGGTCGTCACGCAGCAAAAGGCCGTGGCCAAGGACATGACCGGCTTCGATACGGCGACGGTCGACGATCTCAAGAAAGTCAAAGCCAAGGTCGAGCAAGATCTCGCGCTGCTGAAAGCCACGGTAAATAGCGCCAAGGCCAAGGTTTCTTGAGCCACGCGACGGGTCCGCGCCGGGGCGGGCCAGACGTGGTAGCCTCTCGCTGTTGGCGTCGCATCGACCAAGACCGAGCGGAGTGCCGCGCACGCTGCCCGCGAGCGAGAACCCGAATCTCACGAACGAGGTGATGCGGCGCATCAAGGCGCCACACCGGCCCGTGCTGGTCGTGCTCACGGGCAATGAGATGGGCAAGCGCGTGGTCGTGGAGCGCTCGTTGATGATCGGCCGGGACCCCGCCGGCGATCTGGTGCTCTCTGACGCGCTGGTGTCCTGGCACCACGCGCGCATCGAGGATCGCGGCGACAGCTGGACGCTCGTGGATCTCGACAGCACGAACGGCGTCACCGTCAACGGAGAAGCCTGCAAAGAGCGCGTGCTCGCGCCCAACGATCGCATCGTGATGGGCGGCACCGCGATCTCTTTCGAGCTTCAGGACGCGCTACAGCAAGCGCTGAACGAGAGCGTCGAGCACATGCTCAACGTGGACGATCTCACGGGCCTGCTCGTCCGCCGCAAGTTCGACAGCGAGCTCGAGCGCTTGGTAGACGGCGCGCGCGTCGGCAGCCGCTCCGTCGCGCTGCTGGTGATGGACTTGGACGGCGTGAAGAAGATCAATGACACGCACGGGCACCTGTTCGGCGCTTACGTCATCGGCGAAGCGGGGCGCGTTATCGGCCGGGTGCTGCGCGGTCGCGGCGTCGCCTGTCGCTTCGGCGGGGACGAGTACCTGGCCGCGCTGCCCGATGTGGACACGCCGGAGGCCGTTACGGTGGCGGAGACGATCCTGAACGCCATCGCGAACCACCGCTTCGAAAAAGACGGCATCCAGCTCAAGCCGGGGATCTCGCTCGGCGTGGCTTCGTTCCCCGCCGACGCCGCGGACGCCAAGGCGCTCTTCGAAGCGGCGGACAAGGCGATGTACCGCGCCAAGCACGGCGGCAAGAACCGCGTCAGCTGCTAGAGCGCCGAGCGGTCGACGCTCTCGGCGCAGCAAAGCCTCGGTCGCTCGAGCTTGCGCTCAGGGTTGCCGGCACGGGCTCGGCACCTTGCACGGCTCACCACAGTTCAAGCCGAGCGCGTAGCGCTCGACTTGAAGCGCCTCGGCGTGCCCGAGCCCGGTACCGGCCAGACATAGCATCACCGCATCCTCGGAGTTGACCTCGTGCATCGGATCCACGCACAGGCCGTTGATGCAGCTTCGACTCGAGGTGCCGTGCAGCGGCGGGCAATCATCATCTTGCTGACAAACGAGCGGCCGGCAATCGGCGATGTTCAGGCTCTCCGTGCCGCCGTCACACACACCAACCACGCGCCCTTCCGCGCGCAACACGGCACCAGCGACAGCAGCCTTGGGCCCCCCGCGCTGCGTGACCGTGCAGCCCCGCTCTCGCTCGCGACATTGCAAGACGAAGGCTCTGCCCTCGCTGTCCTTGATCGTCCGTTCACTGCGCGTATTGCAGGCCGCGCACAGCGCCAAAGCGAGCACGGCGCCAGAAACCCGACGCAATGAACGTCGCGCGGGCGGCTCAGCAGCGCGAGATTTTACGGGCCGCGAGCGCGACCCCGGCTGATCGATGTTAGATTCGGAGCTCATGTTGACGAAGACGCTGGTCGTGGACGGGATCACCCCGGTGGGCGCCTATCGGGTCTTACGCGAGGACGCGGGCCTAGGCTCGTTCTTGTTGGAGAGCGTGGTGCCCGGCGAGCGCTGGGGCCGCTACTCCATCATCGGCTACCGCCCGCGCAGCGAGACCGTGCTGCTTCCGGAGCCGGGCGTGGATCCCTTCGCGCGCCTGCAGGAGCTGCTCCCGAACCACGATGAGGGACCGCTGGATGTCCCGACTCGCTTCGCGTCCGCGCACGTCGGGCTCATCGCTTATGACATCGTCCACTACGCGACCAAGGTGCCGACCTGGCCCGAGCTCGAGCGTGAGCAGCGGCCGCTGGCTCGCCTGGTGAGCGACGCCACCGTGGTCGTGTTCGACAATCTCACGCATACCGCGACCATCGCCGCGCGCGACGCTGCCGACATCGAGCGCGCCGAGCGCGATCTCAGCCGCGCGGCGGCGCTGCCCGCGTTCTCCCCGCCCGATCCCGGCGCCTTGCCGGCTGACGTGGACGTCAACATCAGCGACGCCGACTACGGACGCATCGTGGAGCGCGCGAAGGAGTACATCCGCGCCGGCGACGTGTTCCAGGTCGTGCCGGCGCGCACGTTCTCCGTGCCGGCGTTGGGCGCGGATCCGTTCGATGTGTACCGCGCGCTGCGCGTGATTTCACCGGCGCCGTACATGTACCTGCTGGAGCTCCGCGGGCAGAACGGCGCGCCGCCCGTGGCCATCGCCGGCGCCAGCCCGGAGACGCTGGTGCGCGTCGAGAACCGGCGCGTGGCGTTGCGCCCGATCGCGGGCACGCGACGTCGCGGTCGCAGCGATGAAGAAGACGAGGCGCTGGCGCGCGAGATGCTGAACGATCCCAAAGAGCGCGCCGAACACGTGATGTTGATCGATCTGGCGCGTAACGACGTAGGCCGCGTCGCGCGCGAAGGCAGCGTGCGCCTCCTGCACAACATGGCGGTCGAGCGCTACAGCCATGTCATGCATATCGTCAGCGAGGTGGACGGTCAGCTGAGGCCGGGGCTATCCGCGTGGGACGTGGTACGCGCCTCGTTCCCCGCGGGCACGTTGACCGGGGCGCCCAAGGTGCGCGCCATGCAAATCATCCGCGAGCTCGAGCAGCGCCCGCGCGCAGCCTACGGCGGCGCGCTCGGCTATGTCAGCCGCGGCACGGATCTCGATTTGGCCATCTGTATTCGCACCGTGGTCATGAGTGAGGGACGTTTCGAGGTCACTGCAGGCGCCGGAATCGTCGCCGACAGCATCCCCGAGCTCGAAGCAAAAGAGACACGCAACAAAGCGCGCGCCGCGCTGTCGGCGGTGAACGCCGCGCGTCACCGCCGCTAAACGCCGGTCTCTGGCCCACCCCCGCACGCCCCGGCGACGCGCGCGGGGGGCGCGGCGCTGAAGCCACACTTGCGCGCTCCGGCCCTTCTGCCCATATCCCAAGCGTGGCTGCGTGGTTCGAGCAATGGCTTCCGGCCGGCTTCAAAGAGTGGGTGGCGCCCCTGCTCTCGCCCGCCGTGCTGGTCGGACTCACGATCTTCAGCGTCGTCACCTTCGTCGCCAGCCTGATCGGAGTGCCCTATTTCTTGTCACGGCTGCCAGCGGATTACTTCTCGGCGCGCGAGCGCGAGGCCCTCGGCTTGCCGGAGGGTCCCCGGCCACGCGCGCACACGGTGCTGCGCATATTGCGCAACCTGCTCGGCTTCATCCTGATCTTGCTCGGCATCGTCATGCTGGTGCTGCCGGGCCAAGCCTTGCTCACGATCCTCATCGGCGTGCTCTTGATGGACTTTCCCGGCAAGCGCCGCTTCGAGCGCTGGCTCGTCGCACGCCCGCAGGTGCTCAAGACGCTCAACGCGTTGCGCCGCCGCGCGGGCAAGCCGCCGATCGAGCCCCGCACCTCCTGGCTGCCGCGGCCGCCGCGCTCAATCCCTGGGCGCTAATCGGCAGACCGAGCCGGCCGGCTTTGAGCCCCTCAGCGGGCGAGCTACACCACGCGCCCGACGATGACGCTGACCGACGAGAACGCCTTCGGATTTCTATTCGCGTACCACGACCTCGAGGACGACGAGTACTCGCTCGAACCCGAGGAGTTCGTGACGCGCTTCACGGAGTTTCGTTGCGCGACGCTGGCTGCCGCGCGTGAGTCGCCGCTCGGCGAGTCGGTGCGCGTTCTGGATCTCGGACACGCCGTCTATTTCGAGGTCGCCGACGGCGAGCAGCAGCACGATCCGATCGCCTGGCTCAAGCGCGTGCGCGAGGCGCTCACGACGCGCAGCTTCGCCGTCACGGCGATCCTCAGCCACGGCGGTCGCTGGCTGGACGACGCCGGCGAGGATCGCTCACTCGAGCACTTGGAAAACGGCTACTCGCTGCTGTCCGCCTCGCGGCCCAGTGAACCGCTGCGCCGCGCGTTGCTCGCTGAGGCCGCCACTCATGGCAGCGACGGAGAAGACGGCTGGGGACCCGGCACCTATGTGGACACCGAGGCCGTCGAAGCGCTCGGCAAATCCCTGAAGAACGCGCCCACGCCGCTAGCGAGCGGCGGCGCGACCTTCTATCGCATCGCCCGTTGATATTTACGGTGATAGGCTGCGCCCGCCTATGTCGACCCCCTTGTCCGCCGCCCTGCCCCTCGTTGCTTATGCTGAAGCGCTCGCCTCACAAGCGCGCGTCTTGATCGTGGGCGACGCGCGCTCCCCGCTGCCCCGCGCGGTGCTCGAGCGCGGCGCGCGGCTGGTTCACGTCTGCGACGTCAACGCGGCGCGGCTCGCCGAAGCGCAGGCCAAGAACGGCGAGCGCGCCATCACCTTCGGTCGTCTCGACGACGGCCCCGCGGCGCTGCGCGAGGGCTTCTTCGAGCTGGTGCTGGTCGAAAACCTCTCCGCCGAAGCGAACGCCGAGCAAACCCTCGCCGCCGTAGCGCGCTTGCTCGCGCCGCGCGGGGTCGCGCTGATCGCCGCGCCGAACCCTGACGCAACGGCGCCGCTGCTCAGCCCTGGCTCGAACCAGCAACCGCTCGACTACTACGCGCTCTACGACGCGGCGACGGCGGCGTTCCCCGAGGTGCGCATGCTCGGTCAGGTGCCGTTCGTCGGCTATGCGCTAGTGGATTTCTCGGCCGAGCTTGAGCCCACCCCGGTTCTGGATGCATCGCTCTTGCCTCCGCGCGGCGAAGAGCCGGACTACTTCGTCGCGCTCGCGGCGCGGCAACGGCGCGCGCTCGACCAGTACGCCGTGATTCAGCTGCCGCTCTCGCAGGTCCGCGCCAACGCCGGCGCGCTCGCCAAACGCACAGCGGCTGCGCCGAGCAGCGCGCGCGCTCTCGCGCCGACCGTGGACGAGCGCGCGCCGAAACCCGCCGCGGCGAAGCCCACGGCGCCGAGCAGCGCCCTGCAGCAGCAGCTCGAGCGCCAAGAACACTGGATCGCAGAGCTCGAAGCGCGCGCGACGACCGCCGATGAGCGCGCCGACGAAGCCGATGAACGCGCCGACGCCGCTGAGACGCGCGCCAGCGAGGCCGAGGCGCGGGCGAACGCGCTCGCGTCGCGCGCCAGCGACGCCGAAGCGCGCGCCACGGCGCTGGAGTCGCGGGCGAGCGCGGCCGAAGCGCGAGCGACCGCGCTCGAGTCGCGCGCCAACGAGGCCGAGTCCCGCGCCGAAAGCGCGCAGAAGAGCGCGAGCGAGCTGTCGACGCGCATCGCGGGCCTGGAGCGCAACGCGAGCGAGCTGGTGCGGGAACGCGATGCGTTACGCGCCGAGCTCGACCAGCTGCGCGCGCGAGTCGGCGAGCTGGAGGCCACCCTCGCGACACGCGAAGCCGAGCTGAGCGCGCTCGGCGACGAAGCGGAGTCCGCCTCTGAGCTCACTGCTCTGGAGAAGCAGCTACGGGAGCGCGGTGAACACATCTCGGCGCTGCAACGCTCGCTCCGCGAAGCCGAGCGGATCGGCCGTGAGCTCGTGCGCAAGCTGCGCGACAGCGCGCCGCCCGCCCAATCCGGGGAGCTTACGGCGCAGCTCGCCCAGGCTGAAGCCGAGATCGCGACCTTGCGCTGGTCGCTCGCGTTGACCGTGTCGCAGAAGGGCGGCGCCGCGGGCACGGCGACCCACTGAGCTCCTCGGCGGAAGGCTCGAATTCGAGTGCAATCGCGGAGAGCGCGTTGACAGCCGTTAGCGCGGCATTAGCTTGGGCGCGGCACGTCTAAAATAAGCGCCGCAGCAAGTTGTAGCATGAGTGAAAAACGGGATTACTACGAGGTGCTCGGCGTCGCGCAAAGCGCGAGTGGAGATGACATTCGACGCGCTTACCGCCAAGCGGCGCTGAAATATCATCCCGATCGCAATCCGGGGGACAAGAGCGCCGAGGACAAGTTCAAGGAGTGTACGGAAGCCTTCTCCGTGCTCTCGGACGATGAAAAGCGCTCGGTCTACGATCGCTTCGGTCACGCTGGCCTGAACGGCGGCGCGGATTTTTCGGGCGTCGGCGTGAACGACATCCTGAACCACTTTCAGGACATGTTCTCGGACTTCTTCGGCGGTGGCTTCGGCTTCGGCGGCCAGCAGAGCGGCCGTCGCCGCCGCCCCGAACGCGGGCAGGACGTTCGCGTCGCGAAAGAGCTCAGCCTCGCCGAGGCCATGGTCGGCGGCAAGCACGAGGTCGTCGTGCGCGGCCCCGTACCGTGTGAGACGTGCCAGGGCAAAGGCGCGAAACCCGGGACTTCCCCGACCAAATGCTCTCAATGCCGCGGCACGGGCCAGGTCACGGCGCAGCGCGGCTTCATCATGTTTTCGTCGCCCTGCGCGCGCTGCCGCGGCACCGGCACGTACATCGCCGAGCCGTGCGAGACCTGTTCGGGCGCCGGCGCAGTGGAGCGCTCGCGGCGCGTGCTCGTCTCCTTCCCGCCGGGCATCGACTCCGGGCAACGGCTGCGCGTCCCCGGGCAAGGCATGCCGGGCGTAGAGGGCACGCCGCCAGGCGATCTGTACGTCGAGGTGGAGATCACCCCGCACCCGCACTTCGAACGCCATGGGGATGAGCTCGGCACCCGCACGCGCGTCTCCTTCGCGACCGCCGCGCTCGGCGGCGAAGTGGAGCTCACTCTGCCGGATGACAGCACGGTGGTGGCGAAGATCCCGCCGGGCACTCAACCCGGCACCGTGCTCGCGGTGAACGGCAAAGGCATGCCGCGCATCGATCGCTCCGGGCGCGGCAACCTGCACATCCTGGTCGAGGTCGTCGTCCCGGCGAAGCTCAGCAAGCGCGCCAAGAAGTTGATTCAGGAGCTGCAAGAGGAGCTCGGCTCCGGCGAGACGCCGGAAGCTCACCCCTCGTAGTCGCGCTCTCGAAAGCCGGGCGCAGCGTTAGCGCTTGGCCCAGGGATCGATGATGTCGGAGCGCGCGGCCCATGACGAACGGGCACGGATGCGCCGCGCTGGCGTACCAGCCGGTCGCGCCGGAGGGACGGTCAGTGCGGCCGGCTCTCCACCCGAGGGGGTGGCGGGCAAGACACTCGTCGCGATTGTCTCCGAGACACGCGTCACGTTCGCGTCCACAGCGTGAGCTAACGAAGCGCTGCGCTGCACCGTGTGCGGCGCGCCGAGCGATGCGACTCTACGGGATGACGGCACGCTCGCGTGCGTGCTCTCGACATCAACCGCGCGAGAAGTCTCGGGAAACGCCGCTGGCACCGCGCTCGTGCGCGCCGCCAGGAAGCCGCTCACGCCACCGACACCGAAGGCGACGAGCGCAATCGCTAGTCTCCAATTCGATGTAGCCATGCTTGAAAGCGTAATCTTGCAATGAGACACGGGGAAGCCAGCGAGCCCAGATAGGTGCGGGATCTGCGCAGCCGCACACCCAGCGCCGCTGCATGTGCTCAGCTGTGGGTCGGCCAATCTCGACAGCGCACGATTGACTCGGAGAGACAGCGCTCACACGGAGGCGAACGAAATCGCAGCTCGGAGCTCACGCCGCGCGCTGCGCGATACGCTTCAGCTCGGCCAGCGTGCGCTCGAATGCCGTCACCTCGCCCGCGGACTGGCCGATGAAACGCTCGAGCTCGGGCATCAACGCGATGGCCGTGTCGAGCCGTTGATCCGAGCCTTTGGCGTACGCGCCCACGGCGAGCAAATCGCGACGCTCGGCGTGCACCGCGAGCAAGCCGCGCAAGCGGCGCGCGGCGCTGACATGCTCCTCACTCGTCACGGCGTCCATCACGCGCGAGATCGACGCAGGCACGTCCACCGCGGGGTAGAGGCCGCGCGCCGCGACGTCGCGCGAGAGCACGATGTGACCATCCAGGATGCCGCGCACCTCGTCTGCGATTGGCTCTTCCATGTCGCCGCCTTCGATCAGCACCGTGTAGATGGCGGTGATCGAGCCGCGCTGTGCCTGTCCGCTACGCTCGAGCAGGCGCGGGAGCAGCGCGAAGACGCTGGGCGGATAACCCCTGCGCGCGGGAGGCTCGCCCACGGCGAGCCCGATCTCACGCTGCGCGCGCGCCACGCGCGTGACCGAGTCGACGAGCAGCAACGCGCGCTTGCCTTCGTCGCGGAACGCCTCCGCGATCGCCGTCGCCGTTTGCGCGGCGCGCAGCCGCTCGACGGGAGGAGCGTCGCTGGTGGCTACCACGACCACCGCGCGCGCGAGCGCCGCGCCGAGCGTGCGCGTGATGAACTCGACGACCTCGCGGCCGCGCTCACCGACCAAGGCGACCACCACCACGTCGGCTTCAGCGCCGCGAGCGATCGCGGCGAGCAAGGTGCTCTTGCCCACGCCCGAACCCGCGAAGAGCCCCACGCGCTGCCCGACGCCGAGCGTGAGCAAGCCGTCGATCACGCGCACGCCGGTCACGAAGCGTTCGCTGATGGCCTGGCGTGTCAGCGCCGGCGGCGGCGCGCGATCGACCGGCGCCAGGCGTAGGTCCTCCGGCAGCGGCGCGCCATCGAGCGGACGACCGAGGCCGTCGAGGATGCGACCGACGAGCGCCGAGCCGACCGGAACCTCCAGGGCGCGCGCTTGCGACTCGACCTCGTCGTCGACGCCCACTCCGCCGAGCTCTGCGAGGGGTACCGCCAGCGCTTCGCCGGGCGCCAGGGCCACGACTTCGGCCAACAGCGGCTCGCCGCGGCGGCGGATCGTCACCAAGTCGCCGATGCGCGCGCCCGGAACCGCGACGCGCACGAGCAGCCCCGTGACGCCGGTGACCCGTCCCAGCGGGCGCAACGTCGACGTGTTGGACAGCCGAGAACGCAGCCCGTCGAGATCCACTGAGCATCACGCTACCACGAATCGCTCACTGTCCGAGAGCGCCGCGGCTCGCAGCGCGAACGGACCCGGCGCAAAGAGTTGCCCCCAGCTTGGCCGAGGTGCGACGATTCCGGCGGGATGTCCCGAGCTTTCGCCATAGGTTCGTTGTTGCTGAGCGTCGCTTGTCGCGCCTCCATGAGCGCGGACGCGCGCATGGACGCCGAGCTCAATGGTCACGGTCAGAGCCTCGACGCCGACCCCCAGGACGGTCACGAGGCGGCGCTGTCGCCAGACGAAGCGGCGCGCGCCAGAGCTGCGAGCCTGGACAGCGCCGCGCCGGAGCCGCTCGCGCTGTTCGGCGCGCGACACGACTTTACGGTGCGCGACAGCTCCGGCGCGGTGAGCTGCCGTTGCGTCGGCGCGCTGCTCGGCCCGCCGTCGTCCGGGAAGCTCAACTGGCAAGGCGAAATGCCGCACACCAAGCCGGAGACGCAGCTGGTGATCGCGCTCGTGCCCGGCCCCGGTGACTGCGCTGGGAGCGTCGCCTCGTACTGGGGTTATCGCATCGAGAAGAACGACGTGATCGTGTTCGTCGAAAATTGGAAGGAGGGTCGCCCGCAGACGCTGGGCGCGATCATCCCCAAACCACCCGCGGACGGTCAGATCTACCTGGCACCCGCGAGCGCAAACTCGCCCTTCGGCGCTCCGAACGGCGGCGGACGCTGCGCGCTGGGCAATCCTGGACCGCGACGAACCGAGCCCTGGAACGGCGTTGAAAGCGCTACTTCGCTCGAGGAAAGCGCGCCGCTGACGAGCGACTGACTGGCCCGTCGGCCGTCGATTCACCATGCTGGACGGGAGAACAAAAGTGTCCCCGCAAAAAGAGGCTGAAACTCCAGGCGCGAGCAGTCGTATTATACGAGTGGCGCGGCCGAGAAGCGCACCACCCCCTCCCCCCACCCCACCAGTGCCCTCGGTCGCGCCGATTACTTCCTGCGGTGTTGTTGGTAGTCTCTGGTGGTGACGATGGAGTGCGGACAGAAGGCAGTCCTGATCGTCACGATGACGCCGGAGGGGACGGCGACCAACGTGGCTCGGCAGCGCGTGGAGCTCGTGTGCAGCCTAGCGGCTGGACACGCTGGTCCTCATCGCGACGAGCAACACGCTGAAGAGTGGTCGGCCGCCAGCGGCGATGTGCCGATGGTCCTGCGGCACGAAGACGAGACGCCGAGCGATTGAGCGCTACAGCGCTCGCTCCAGCACGCGCGAGAAGTCGTCTTCACTGAGCTCGACGGGGTTCCCCTTGGTACTGCTCGCGGAGCGAGCCCGCGTGATCACGTCCTGAAAGTCGGCGGAGCGCAGGCCGTACGCCGCGAGCCGCGGAATCGCCAGCGCGTCGACGAGCTCGCGAAGCCACGCGATGCCCGCTTCCGGCGCGGCGTCGCTGCGCCCGAGGACGATGCGCGCCACCTCCGTGTAGCGCTCCACGAGCGGCTGCGCGCCGAGCGCGCGCGCTTTGGCGAGATTGGTCTCGACCACCTCCGGCAGCAAACGCGCGCACAGCGCACCATGCGGCGCGCCCAAGCGACCGCCGAGCGGCCCAGCCAACCCATGAACGGCGCCGAGCTTGGCGTTGGCCAGCGCGAGGCCGCCGAACAGGCTGGTGAGCGCCAGATCCTCGCGCGCGTCCGCGTCGCTGCCGTCGCGCACCGCGCGCAGCAACGCGCGCGCCGTACGGCGCATCCCCTCGACGCACAATGCGTCGGTGAGCGGGCCGCGCGCGTTCGAGACGTAGGGTTCGAGCACCTGCGTGAAGGCGTCCAGCCCGGTCGCGGCGGTCACGTCGGGCGGCACGCTGTGGGTGAGCTCCGAGTCTACCAGCGCCAAGCGCGGCAACATCGAGAGGCTGCGCAGGCTGACCTTCACGCGCTCGGCTTGCACCGCGAGCACCGCGTTCTTCGTCACCTCCGAGCCCGTGCCGGCGGTCGTCGGCACCGCGACGCACGCCAGGCTAGGCCGCGCGAGTGGACGCCCTCTGCCGACGACCTCCAAATAGTCCAGGGGATCGCCCGCGTTCGCGAGCAGCGCGGCGATGGCCTTGGCGGCGTCGAGCACGCTGCCGCCCCCGATACCGATGCAAAACTCGACCGCGCTCTCGCGGCCCAGCTCGACGCCGCGACACACGATCTCGGTGCTCGGCTCGGCGCTCACCGTGAGCGGCGTGAGCGCCAAGCCCGCGCTGCGCAGCGACGCCAAGATCGGCTCGATGCGCTCGGGATGTGCGCCGCTCACCAGGAGCGCGCGCTGACCGAAGGCGCGAGCGCGCTTGGCGAGCTCGGCGACGCGACCGCGGCCAAAAACGATCTCCGTAGCGGTGGCGAATTCGAAGGCGGTCATGCTGCTCGCTGAGTTACGGGAGCTCCTTGCGGCTATCCCAGCCCGTCTCTCCGGGAAAGACGTTGACGTACTTCACGCTGGTGCGCGGCGCTGCCATCATTTCGGCCACGCTGTCTCGCCACACGGCGTAGTGCTCCGTCTCTTTGTGACGCGCGGGCGCTTCAGCGTCTCGATAGACCTCGATCAGCACGAAGCGCGTGGGATCATCGGCCTGTTGAATCACGTCGAAGCGCGCGATGCCGCTCTCGGCGACGCTGGCGCGGGCGTTGGCGAGCGTCGCCTCTTTGAAGGCCTCGACCACCTCCGGTTTGACGGTGACATGAACCTGAACGATGAGCATCGAAATCCCTCGCGCCAGAGGCTACCACGCGCCTCCACGAGCGCGGCTTCACGCTTCACAATTGACAGCGCGCCAGGGAACCCGAAAGGATACGCCACGATGCGCTGGGCGAACGCGGCTCTCTTCAGCCTCGGCTTGGCATGCAACCGACTGCCCAGCACCACGCCGCTCGGTGGCCGAGAATGGCTGCCGCCAGAGGTAATAAACGACAAGGTAGCGCGAGCCGAGGAAGCACCGTCACCGCACGCGGCCGCCCCGGTGATAGCCAGCGCGCCGCCTGCCGCGTCGTCCGCCGCGCCGAGCACGGGGTCGAGCTCTTCGTCGGCGCGCGCGGCGGTGGTCGCGTCCGGCTCCGCGGAGTTCGCTTTCAAACCTTTCGCGGTGGGCGACAAGGTGGAGCTCGCGACGCACTACACCATCCGCGCCAGCGCGACGGTGCCGGGACTACCAGGGCCGCAAGCCGCGGAGATGGAGAGCAAAGAGCGCATCGAGGTGCGCGTCAGCGAGGTCGTCAGCGGCGAGCTCAAGGAAGCGGAGGTCGAGTACGTCGACTCCGAAGGTCACTTCAAGCTCGGCGCCGCCGAGAGCAGCGACTCCTCCAACAAAGGGAAGCGTTATCGCGTCAGCTTCGCCGGCGACGCGCCGCGCGTCAGCGCGCTCTCCGGCTCCGCGAGCGACGACGAGCAGAAGGGCGTCGTCTTCGACCTGTTCAGCGTCAGCGGCTACCTATCGCTCGTCAAGGGCCGGCTGCCCGCGACGCTGAGCTCCGGGTGGCAGCACCAGCTCGGCGGCAGCGAGCTCGAACGCGTCTTCGGCAAGCTCGACAGCCTGCACTTCGACAAAGGTTGGCTCAAGCTCAGTCATCGCGACGCCAGCGAGGCCGAGATTTGGAACTTTCAGTGCGGCCTGGGGCTGCGCATCGAGCGCGACGGCCTGGTAATGAGCGCCGATCTGTCCGGCAATTGCGCGGTCCGCGCCGCCGAGACACGGCCCAGCGAGATCTCCCTGCGCGGCCCGCTGCGCGCCGATCTCGGCCCCGACGCGCCCGCCACCGCGCTCTCGGGCACGATCGAGGCGCACATCACGCAGCGCTACACGGCTCGTTAGTGGCGGCGACGAGCACGGCGACGCGGCCGCCTGCCGCAACACGAGGTCCGGCCGGCGCACGACTGAGTGCTGCGCGGGCCGTGAGCGTAGAACGTCAGTTGTGAGCCGGCGGCGTGGCGGCGTTGGCCGCGGCGTCCGCCACCGCGACGTTCGCGCTCGCTTCGTCAGCGGCCATGAGCCAAGCAAACACCTCGCCCATCACGCGCTTGCCGGCGGGCCCGAAGTCGCCGTGCTTGGCCTTCGGAAATAGGAAGAAGCGAGCCGTCTTGCCTGCCGCCGCCAGCACCTCTGCGCCGGCTCGCATATGACCGAAGGTCTCGAGCTCACCGCCGAAAACAGCGATCGCCTGAGCTGCGCCCAAATGCGCGAGGCGGGGCTCGCGCGGAGCCCCGCCGAGCACGACGCGTTGATAGCGGGTCGGATTCTCGGCGGCCAAGCCCTCGGCGCGCGACGCGCCCTGGGAGTAACCGAAGAGCACGGGGTGCTCCGTGTCGAGCAGGCCACCGCGCGCCTCCTTCACCACCTCGAGCGCGCGCTCGATGCGCGACTCCAGCAGGGTCAAGCTCTTTCCCCAGCGATAGCGCCCGCGGCCGCACGGGCGATCCCCCAATAACGTGATCAGCGTCCCGACGCTCGTGACGGCGTCTTTCCAGACATCGACCGCGTGCACGTTGCCACACATCCCGTGCAGATAAATGATGGCCTGTCGGTTATCGGCGGGCGCATGCACCACGAACAGCGCCTTGTCGCCCGGAACCGGGAGCACCGTGTTGACGCCCAGCTTGATCCCGCGTGGCAACTTGGGTTCGGGAGGGGGAGCCGGAGGTTCCGCGCCACCACCGACGGTGGCGAGGGGCGCCTCGGTGTCACTCGCTCCGGGATCCACGACGGACACCGTCGGCGAGGGCGGCGCAGTTTCCAGCCGCGACACCGGCTCGGCACCAACGCTCGATGCGACGACGAGCGCCGCGCCGAGCAGCAAAGCGAGACCTACACGACGAGCCAGAAGCACATCTACACGATGATCTAGGGCGCCGTCGCTTGCAAGTTTGCCGTGCTCTCTCGGCGAGGCGGAATTATGGTGCTGCGCGTGAAACCACTCGCTTTCAGCGCCGTGCTCGGGGGCCTAGCGGTCGGCTGTGCCAGCGGCCAGACCGAGTGTCACCCCGCGACATGGTCGGGAACGTGCCAGTTGATTCAGACGACCAAGATCCGAGAGAGCGAGTTTCCGTTGCCCAACGTGACGCTCGAGGCCGTCTATCGACCACAACCGCCGCCCGGCGGTCCTACGCTGGTGCCCGGCGACGCGCGGCGCGAGTTCAGCGCGCTCAGCAAATTCGAAGAGGCGTTGCGCGCGTACATCGAGGCCCACCCTACGGCGCAGTGTTACATCAATCCACCAGCGCCCGGCCAATGCAACCCCGGACCCATGGTCGTGGAGGTGCCCGACTTCGACGCAAGCCAGGCGCAAGCCACGAGCCCGGACAGCGGCCCCAAGGGCTGCGCGCAGATCGAGGCTGCGAGCGCGCAAGACAAGCTCCACCAGAACCGCAGCGGCGCGCGCGTCATCGAGCAGCGCTTCGAGTTCGCGGAGAACTCGGCCGAGCCGAGCTCGGCGGCGGCCAGCGACCTCGACGCCCTCGCCACCCTCTTGAAGCAGACTCCCTCGCTCCAGTGCGTCGCCGTCGTCGGCGCGTGGGTGCGCGGGGAATCCGTGGCCGTCGCCTTCGCGCGAGCGCGCGCCATCCGCGAGCAGCTGATCGGCCGCGGAGTGCCCGCTGAGCGCATGCTCGCGCTCACCGTCGATCCAACGACGGTCGGCGTCGCGGGGGTGCCGGAGGCGCCGAACCCGCGGGACCGGCGGGTGACGATCAGCGTGCTGCTCGATTTGCCGAGCGAGGAGTAGAGGGCGGGAGAGGCAGCGCGTCGTCCTAGCGCTGCGCGGCTTTGAGCATCTCGGCGTACTCGACCCAGCCGGAGCCGGCGTGCTGCGGGAAATCGATGCGAACGTGGAGGTCGGTTTCGCTGCTCGGAACGGCTCCGTGCATCAGCTCGGGGTCGGGCATCAAGTGCGCAGGACCCGGCAGAAATTGAAAGCGCAGCATGAAGGCGAAGGCGCGCTGGATGCCCTGCTCCAGGCGCTCCAGCGCGGATTTCGAGAGGTTCGCGCGCCGCGCGGCGGCCAGCGTGGCGACGCCGGCTTCCATGCGCGTCGAGGACGCGACGAGCTGAGGCGGCACGAACGGGCCGGTGGTGCTGGCACCGTCGTACTCGGGCGTCGCCTCGCGCCCCTGAACCGCCGTGTTGCGCACGAACTCCTGCCAGTCGAGGCAAAAATCGAGCGCTTGGTAGTTCGGCGCGTGCTCCCACAAATCGTCGAGCGCGTGGCAGGTCCAGTGCTCGGCGTTCCAATAGTAACGCCAGCCGATGTACCAGAACGGCTGCTTCACGAGGTGCGCGAGCGCGCGCTCCGCCGCTCTCAGGTTGCGCACGTCGTGCGTGACGCGATAAGCGCGCGAGAGCGCGAACGCCGCCTCGCCGCTGTAATACAAGAACTGAACGTCGATCGCAGCGCGCTGGTTGCGATCGTACAGGTGCTTGAACTCACCGTCGCTGCGCTGTTGGCTGCGCAAGAACTCGCTGAGCTCCGTCACGCGGCCCAAGAGCTCGGGCGCGATGTCGCCTTCGACGAGCTCGACGAAGGCCAGCAGCGTCAGCGCCGATGAGCCGAGATCCGCGGTTTCGTCCGCGCTGATGCAGCGCTTGGAGCCGCAGTCCTTGAGATACTCTTTGACGAGGTGCCGCGCCGCGCGCCGCACCGCGCGCTGCATCGTTTCGTCGCCCGTGTAGCGCGCGGCTTGTGCCAAAAACCAGGTCGCGCCGGCGTGTCGCGGCAGGTTGTAGTCGGGGCTCTCCTCCCCGGTCGCCCCGTCGATCTCGTAGCGGAACTTGCCGTCGTCGCCGACGACGCGCGCGAGGTAGCCGCCAGCGCCGCGGATCGCGGCCTCCAGCGACGCCAGGTTCACGGCCGGGGGCGCTTGCCCAGCGGGCGGCCGGCGCTGGATCGATAGCCGGCGAAAGCGCGCGTTCGCCAAGAGCTCCGGCACGCTGGTCTCGAGCTCGCGCGCGAAGTGCTCGAACACCACCGGCGCATCGACGCCGAATTTCAGCTTGAAGTCACCAAATGAGAGCGCCGCGTTGTAAGCGCCCATCTTCAACAGGTCATCGGGCGTGGCCAGCGCCGCCTTGTCCTTGTAAATCACCTCGATGCCGTCGCGCGCGGGCACGAACGACATGCCGAACAGGAACGGTGAAGTAGACAGCAGCGGCGCCTCGTCGAGGACATCCTCGGTCACGCGCGTCACCCCTGGCCGCGCTGCATAGTCTGCTAGCGCGCGCTCCGGCTGCGCGCTGACGACGCTGCGCGCGATGCGCCGTCCGCCCTGCCAGGCGCTCACGATGCTACGCAGAGGCGGCCCGGAACGCGCGGCGTGCAGCCAAACAGCGAGCGCCACGCAAGCGGCTGCGAGCAGCGCCGCGTACACGGCCAGGAGCTTCAGCAGCGTGCGCGCGCTCACGCGGCAGATCCATCGACGGCTACGGGGGCGCGCTCCACGTCGCGCTCGCTGCGCGTAGCCGAAGCCTCACTCGATTTCAGCTGATGCAACCACCACAGCTCGATCGCCGGATACACGACCGCGTACGGCAGCAGCAACAGCACCACGAGCCCCATCAGGATCATGCCGAACGCGCCGAACGGGCCGTGCACGCCGGACAGGAACGCTACCGACAGCGCGAAAGCGCCGACCAGCACGAGCCCCAGCGCGAGCAGCGTCAGCGCCGCGATGCGCAGCAGCTTGGGCGCCGCGCGTTCGTTCGACAATGACACGGCGCTCGTCACGACCAAGCCGAGCACGACCAGCGCGACGGGCACGTCCATGGCCCACCAGCGCAAGGGCAGCGCCCAGCAGCCGACGCCGAGCACTGCCGCCGGGACCAGGTTGCCGAGCGCGAAGCCGCGGCGCAATCTGCGCGGATCCGTCGCGCGCATCATCAACCCACCCACGCGCGGGCGTTGGCGAACAGGCGCAACCACGGCGAGCGCTCGCCCCACTCGGGCGGACACCACGAGAGCTGCACGCTGCGAAAGACGCGCTCCGGGTGCGGCATGAGCGCCGTGAAGCGCCCGTCGGCGGTGGTGAGCGCCGTGATCCCTGCCTGCGAGCCGTTCGGGTTCTCTGGGTAGTGCTCGGTGACGCGGCCGTGGTGATCGACGTAGCGCAGCGCGATCAGGTTTTGCTGCTCGCACAGCGCGCGATCGCGCTCGCTCGCGAACGCCACGCGTCCTTCACCGTGCGACACCGCGATCGGTAGCTGCGAGCCGTGCATGCCGCGGAATAGTATCGACGGCGAGGCTGGCACCTCGACCTGACACAACCGTGCTTCGAACTGCTCGGACTGGTTGCGCACGAAGCGCGGCCAGGCCTGCGCTCCTGGGATCAGCTCCTTCAGCGCGCCGAACATCTGGCAGCCGTTGCAGACGCCCAGCGCGAAGGTGTTGTCCCTGCGAAAGAACTGCTCGACCGCCGCGCGCGCGCGGTCGCTGAACAGGATCGACTTGGCCCAGCCCTGCCCTGCTCCCAGCACATCCCCATACGAGAAGCCGCCGCAGGCGACCAGGCCGCGGAACGGCTCGAGGGTGAGCCGCCCGCTCAACAAATCCGACATGTGCACGTCGACGGCTTCGAAGCCGACGCGGGAGAAGACCGCGGCCATCTCCACTTGGCCGTTCACGCCCTGCTCGCGCAAGATGGCTACCTTCGGGCGTTCGCTCGCGCTCGCGACCGCGCGCGCCTCCACCGCCTCTCCCAGATCGAAGCTGAGCCGCGGTGAAATGCCGGGGTCGCGCGGATCGACGCGCAGCTCGAACTCTTGGCGCGCGCACTCCGAGTTGTCGCGCAAGGCTTGGATACGGTAGCTCGTCTCCGCCCAGCTGCGCATCAGCTCGTGACGCGGCCGCGAGAACAGCTCGCGTCCCCCGCTCTCGAGCACGATCAGCGGCTCTCGCGTGGGCCTGCCGAGCACGCGAACCATGCGGCCTTCACGGCTCAGCCCGTGCCGCGCCAGCACCTCGAACACCGTCTGCAAAGCCTGCTCTGGAACCTCGAGCACGGCGCCGAGCTCCTCGGCGAACAGCTCGGCCAGCTCTCCCGTCTCGAGCTGCGCGACGAGACCGCAGCCGCCCGCGAAGGCCATCTCGCACAGCGTGACGAAGAGGCCGCCGTCGGAGCGATCGTGGTACGAGAGCACGAGCTCTCTCGCCGCGAGCTCGCGCACCGCCGCGAAGAAGCCGCTCAGCAACGCCGGCTCGTCGAGATCGGGCGCTGCGTCGCCGAGCGCGCCGTAGACCTGCATCAAGCTCGAGCCGCCGAGCCGGTTCTTGCCGGCGCCCAGATCGACGAGCACGAGCCGGCTGCCGCCGGATTTATCGCGCAGCTCCGGCGTGAGCGCGCGGCGCGCATCATCGACGCGCGCGAACGCCGTCACGACCAAGGAAACCGGCGCAACGACGCGCTTCTTGCCGCCGTCCCACACGGTGCGCATGCTCATCGAGTCTTTGCCGACGGGGATGGAGATGCCGAGCGCCGGACACAGCTCGAGACCCACCGCGCGAACGGCGTCGTAGAGCGCGGCGTCTTCACCCGGGTGGCCCGCGGCGGCCATCCAATTGGCGGACAGCCGCACGCTCGAGAGCTCCGGCACTGGCGCGGACGCGAGGTTGGTGATCGCCTCGGCGACCGCCAAGCGCGCCGCCGCCGCGGGGTTCAGCAGCGCGACCGGCGCGCGCTCACCGAGCGCCATGGCTTCGCCGGCGTAGCCGCGATAGTCGCAGAGCGACACGGCCGCGTCCGCGACCGGCACTTGCAGCGGCCCCACCATCGGATCACGCGCCACGAGCCCGCCGACGGTGCGATCGCCGATCGTGATGAGGAACGATTTGGAGCCCACGCCGGGCAGGCGCAGCACCCGCTCCACGGCTTCCGCCAGCTCGATGCGCTCGGACGGCTGAGCGCCGCGCAGCGCCTTGCGCTCCACGCTGCGCGTCATCTGCGGCGGCTTGCCGAAGATGAGCGAGAGCGGCACGTCGATCGGCGTCTCCGGCAACGCGCGATCGGAGAGCACGAAGCGCGGCTGCTCCGTCGCCTCACCCACCACGGCGAAGGGGCAACGCTCGCGCTCGGCGATGGCCGTAAAGGTGCCGAGCCGCGCGGGATCCA
Source organism: uncultured Sorangium sp. (assembly GCA_966250485.1). Lineage (GTDB taxonomy): Bacteria > Myxococcota_A > Polyangia > Polyangiales > Polyangiaceae > PMG-095. The sequence continues at coordinate 36,103 of CBINHN010000002.1, forward strand.
GCGCCAGCACGTAGCGCTCTTGCGCTTCATTGCACCAGATTTCGAGCGGCGACATGCCCGGCTCGGCGCTCGGAATTTCTCGCAGCTCACAGCGCGCGCCGCGCGAGAACTCCTGCACCAGCTCCGGCAAGGCGTTGGACAAGCCGCCCGCGCCCACGTCGTGAATCGACAGGATCGGCGACGACTCACCGAGCGCGTTGCAGCGATCGATCACCTCTTGGCAGCGCCGCTGCATCTCGGGGTTGTCACGCTGCACCGAAGCGAAATCCAGATCCGCGCTGCTCGCGCCCGACGCCATGGAGGACGCCGCGCCGCCGCCCAGCCCGATCAAGAGCGCCGGACCGCCGAGCACGACCAGCTTCGCGCCCGCCGGAATCTCAGACTTCTCCACGTGCTCGGGGCGCACGTTGCCGAGCCCGCCCGCCAGCATGATCGGCTTGTGATAGCCGCGCTGCACGCCCGGCTCGAGCGCGTCCGGCAGCTCGAAGCTGCGGAAGTAGCCGAGGATACCGGGGCGACCGAACTCGTTGTTGAAAGCGGCGCCCCCGAGCGGCCCCTCGAGCATGATGTCGAGCGCAGAGACGATGCGCGCGGGGCGTCCATAGTCTTCCCGCTCCCAGGGCTGCATGTAGCCGGGGATCCTGAGGTTCGAGACGGAGAAGCCGGTGAGCCCGACCTTCGGTTTTGCGCCGCGACCCGTGGCGCCTTCATCACGAATCTCACCGCCCGAGCCGGTGGAAGCGCCGGGGCGCGGTGAAATCGCGGTGGGGTGGTTGTGCGTCTCGCACTTGGCGAGGATGTGCACCTCCTCTTCGACCTCGCGATAGACGAGCGTGGTCGGATCGGCGAACAGCCGGTGAGCGCGCGAGCCGGTGAACACCGCCGCGTTGTCCTTGTACGCCGAGAGCGTGCCCTGGGGGCTCTTCTCGTGCGTGTTCTTGATCATGCCGAACAGCGAGTGCGGCTGGCGCTGACCATCGATGACGAACGTGGCGCGGAAGATCTTGTGCCGGCAGTGCTCGCTGTTCGCCTGCGCAAACATCATCAGCTCGACGTCCGTGGGGTTGCGACCCAGCTCGCGGAAGCTGCTCAGCAGATAGTCGATCTCGTCGTCCGCCAAGGCCAGCCCGAGCTCACCGTTGGCGCGCTCCAGCGCCGCGCGCCCGACCCCGAGCACGTCTACCGTCGCCAGTGAGCGCGGCGTTTCATGGCGGAACAGGCGCTCGCCCTCGCGGGCGCTGTCGAGCACCGTCTCGGTCATGCGATCGTGAAGCTTGGCGCGCAGCGCGAGCCAGCCAGCGCTGTCCCACTCACCGGCGGGGAGATAGCTGGTGACGCGCTCGATCCGGCGCACCGCCTGGAGCCCGCAGCTGTGCAGGATGTCCGTGGCCTTGGACGACCACGGCGATATCGTGCCGAGCCGCGGCGCGACGATCAGCCGCCGCGCGCCGGCCTCGGCCGCGAGCGGCTGAGCTTCCACCACCGCGAGCAGCCGCGCGTGCTCGCTGGCGGAGAGCTGGCGCTCGAGCTCCACGAAATACCAGTGCTCCGCGCTCAAGGAGACGAGTCCGGGCACCGACTCCCGCAGCTCGGAGAGCGTGCGAGCGAGCCGAAACGGCGTGAGCGCCTGGGGTGAACTCAGGGTGATGATGGCTGCCACTGGTGAAGCTCCCGCGACGGGTGCCGTTCTTTACAGAGGGCAGCGGGAGCTGCAAGCCGAAGCGCCGGCGCGGCGCTCCGCGCGGTGTTTTTGCGCTCAGCGCGACTCGTAGACGCGCAACGCGGGCAGCTCGACCGCCGTGAGAAATCCGCCGTGGCCGCAGCCGGTGTCGATGCCGATCGCGTTCTCGCCCGCGAACAGGTCCGTGGGATCGTCGGGCGTGTACGTCGACAGCTCTTGCGGCAAGAACTCCGTGCGCGTGTGGCCGAAGACCACCGGCTTACCGCGGTAATTGCGGAAGAAATCCTCCGTGCGGATCCAGAGCAGGACCAGCGGGTTCTCGACCTCCGAAGGGTGCTGGAAGCTCTCGCCAGAGCGGGGCAAGCCAGCGTGCACGTAAATGGCGTGCTGGTCCTCGTACCAAAAGGGCAAGGCGTCCATCCAATTCACGACCTCGTCCGGGAAGAACGAGCCGGTCGTCAGCGCCTGCATCTCATCGCTGCGCGCCAGCTCACCTTCCGTGGGCGCCGCCTCACCGGTGTAACTCCGCAGCGTCGCCAAGCAGCCGTTACCCGGCGGCATCACGAACTCATCCCAACCGAACTTGCACACGCGCAGCCAAGCGTCTTCGTGGTTGCCGCGCAGGCACACCACGCGCGCGGCGGTGCGCGTGGGCAGCGACATCACGTACTCGAGCAGCTGCCGTGAGCTGGGACCGCGATCCAAGTAGTCTCCGAGCAGCACCAGCGTGTCGTCCGCGTCCAGGCGCGGCAGACAGCTGAGCAACCTGAACAGATGCGCTGGTTCACCATGAATATCGCCAATAGCGAAGGTGCGGCCGGCCATGAATCGCTCAAGGTAACCCGCTTCCCCGCTCGCGGGAATGCGCTACCGTACGGCGCCATGCCGATCTGCAAAGCCTGCGGCGAAGACGTCGAGAGCCTGGTCACGGTGAAAGTCGCCGGCAAGAACAAGAAGCTCTGCGAAGACTGCGCGGACCGCGCCCGCGAAGAAGACGCCGTCGCCGAGGCGAGCGAGAGCGTCGTTCAGAACATGATGGGCTTCAAGGGGCGCAGGTAGGCGACGCCACTCGACGCGTTGGGCGGTCGGACCAATCACGACACAAGGCCCAATGCGACCTTCAACTCTTCAGTGTGATACGGCCTCCCTCTGAGTTGATGCTCCGCACGCTGGAGTGCCCAACATCGGGAAATTGCGACTGCTCCCCTCTGCACGCCGCTCGACAGAGTCCCCTGGAACAGAGTCCTCACAGGCCCGGCCGGGAGGCCTATGGGTTAATCTGGGACGACTCGGCTAGCCCCGTTTGCACAATTCGGCTAGTAGGGGGTCGGCATTGAATGCGGACGTGGCGCGAGTGCGGGGTAGGTCCGATCGTCGCCGCTCCAAGGAGCGAGAATCCCCGTGGAAACACGACCGGCTAGCCCGATTTCCGAGACCGCTGCGCACTCGAACCTCGAGGTCGTCGAGCACCACGAGTGTCGTCTTTGTGGTGCAGCGGAGTTGGCTCCCGTCTTCTCTCTGGGCAGCCAGTACGTCAATGATTTCGTGCCCAAGGAGCGCGTCGGCAGCGGCATCCGCGCGCCGCTGGATCTGGTCTCCTGCCGCCGTTGCAGCCTGATTCAGCTGAAACACACGGCTCCGCAAGAGCTCCTTTATTCACGCTTCTATTGGTATCGCTCGGGCGTCACCGAGACCATGCGCAAGGCCTTGCGCGACATCACCGCGACCGTCGAATCGCTCGTAGAGCTCGCGCCGGGGGACGTGGTGCTCGACATCGGCGCCAACGACGGCACGCTGCTCGCGAGCTACGCGCAGCCCGGTCTCTGCCGCGTCGGCTGCGAGCCTGCCAACAATCTGATCGAGCAGCTCCGCGGCAACGCGGATCACGTGATCCACGATTTCTGGACGTACGAGAGCTTCGAACGCTTGATGCGTGAGCAGCAGCTGCCGAAGGCCAAGGTCGTGACGGCGATCGGCATGTTCTACGATCTGGAGAACCCCAACCAGTTCATCCGTGACATCCAGCGCTCACTGGCCCCCGACGGCGTGTTCGTGGCGCAGCTGATGTGCCTGGCCTCGATGCTCGAGAAGAACGACCTGGGCAACATCTGCCACGAGCACATCGAGTATTACTCCCTGCAGTCGCTGAAATACCTGTTCGAGAGCAACGGCCTCGAGATCTTCAAGATCGAGGAGAACGACGTGAACGGCGGCAGCTACCGCGTGTTCGGCCGCCAGCACCGGAACAGCGGTATGCCGCTCGACGAGCGCATCACGAACGACGATCTGCTCGCGTTCAAGGCGCGCATCGACCACAACCGCGATTTGTGCATGAACTTCATCCGTGAGGAGGTCGCGCGCGGCAAGAAGGTCTATGTCTACGGCGCGTCGACGAAGGGCAACGTCATCCTGCAATACTACGGGCTCGACACCTCGCTGATCACCGCCGCCGCCGAGCGCAGCCCCGAAAAATGGGGCAAATACACCATCGGCTCTTGGATCCCCATCGTCTCGGAGGAGGAGGCGCGCGCGGCGCAGCCCGACTATTTCCTGGTGCTGCCCTGGGCCTTCTTCGACGAGATGTACGCCCGCGAGCACGCCTGGCGGGCGCGCGGCGGCAAGTTCATCGTGCCGCTGCCGGAGTTCCGCGTCGTGCCATGATCCCGCTCGACGAGTACAAAAAGATCATCGCCAGCATCCCCATCCTGTGCGTCGACATCGTGCTCAGGAACAGCGCTGGTAAGTTCCTGCTCGGGCGCCGCACGAACGAGCCGCTGCAGGGAGAGCTGTGGGTGATCGGCGGACGCGTGCTCAAGGGCGAGCGCGCCGAGGCCGCCGCGCGGCGCAAGCTGCGCGAGGAGCTGGCGCTCGAGCTGGACGAGCTGGAGCTGCTCGGCGTGTACGAGGACTTCTTCGACAAGAACTCGCTCGGCGTCGACACGCTGTATCACACGGTGTCGCTCGTCTTCGGCGGCCGCATCGACGAGAGCGCCGGAATTCGCCTCGATCAACAGCACACGGCCTGGACCTTCGCGGACGCTCTCCCCGAGCGCCTGGTCATCAAGCCACTGTCGGGCGCCGTGAGCGGCGCCGCTAGCAATCGCATAGGAGCAGTATGAAACGCGCATTGGTCCTCGGAGTCACCGGGCAGGATGGCAGCTACCTGGCGGATCTTCTGCTCGAGAAGGGCTACACCGTGTACGGGCTGGTGCGGCGCTCCGCCACCGGCAACACCCGCAACGTCGAGCACCTGCTGAACAACCCCGAGATCGTCGACAAGCGCTTCTTCGTGGTGCGCGGGGACCTGGGCGATCCGACCTCGATGTACAGGGCCATCAACGAGGCGCAGCCGGACGAGATCTACAATGAAGCCGACCAAGATCACGTGCGCTGGAGCTACGACATGGTCGGCTACTCGTCGGACATCACCGGCGCGGCCGTCGCGCGCTTGCTCGAGATCATCAAGCAAATAAATCCGAAGATTCACTTCTTCCAGCCCTGCACCTCCAACATGTTCGGCCTCGCGAAGGAGGAGCTGCAGAACGAGGACACGCCCTTCAACCCGCAGAGCCCATACGCCTGTTGCAAGGTGTTCGCCTATTACATCACGCGCTACTACCGCGAGGCGTTCGGCATGTTCGCCTCGACGGCGATCTTCTTCAACCACGAGTCGCCCCGGCGCACGGTGGAGTACGTGACGCGCAAGATCACCAAGGCGGTGGCGCGCATCGCGACCGGCAAGCAAGATCGCCTGGTGCTGGGCGACGTCAGCGCTCGCATCGACTGGGGCTACGCCCGCGAGTACATGGAGGCCGCGCACCGCATTTTGCAGCACAGCCGCGCGGATGATTTCGTGGTCGCGACGGGCGAGGCGCACTCGGTGCAAGAGTTCGTGCAAGAGGCGTTCAGCGTGGCGGGGCTCGATCCGAGCCGCTACGTCACGAGCGACGCGGCGCACTTCCGCCCGACCAAGACCAGCACCCTGACCGGCGATATCTCGAAGCTCAAGCGCGAGCTCGGCTTCGAGCCGAAGACTCGCTTCAAGGAGCTGGTGCGCTTGATGGTAGAGGCGGATCTGGCCGAAGAGCGGCAGAGCAGCCGTTGAAGCCCGAGCTGGCTTCGCAGTGATGACGCCTGCTGAACCGATTGACGAAGGCGTCACGGCCGAGCCGAGCAGCGAAGTCGCAGCGCCCAAGCGCTCATGGCCGCGACGTGTGGCCCGCGCGGCGGGCCAAGTGGCCATGGTGGCGGCGTTCGGGTTCTTGCTGTACCGCCTGCACGGGCAGGTTTCGGAGCTGCGCCCGCTGCGCTTAGAGGCGCGCACGATCCTGCACCTGGGCGTCGCCTTCGGCGCGTGCTGGCTGATCTTCGTCGCGGAGGTCATCAGCTGGGGCATCCTGCTCGGGCAGGAGCCGCAGCGCTTCCAGCGCATCGCGATCGTGTTCGCCTACACGCAAGTAGCGAAGTACCTGCCCGGCAACGTGCTGCAGTACGTACTCGGCGTGCAAGTGGGGAGTCGCGTCGGCATCCCCAGGCCGCAGATGATTACGATTTTGCTGCGCGCCACGCTGATCTCGATCGCCATCGCGTGCCTGCTCGGCGCGCTCGCTATCCTCGGCGCAGAGCGTGAGGTGCGCGCGGCGCTCAGCGCGCTGTCGAACCGCAGTCCCTGGCTGATCCCGGGGCTGATTCTGGGCGGGCTGTTGGCGCTCTGGGCCGGCGCGCTGCTCGTGCGCCGCCTGGGGCTGTGGCAGCGTCTGCGAGTCGACGTCGCGAGCTTGTCGGCGCGCGCGGCGCTCGCGGTCGCCGGCCTCAACTTGTTGTCGTTCATCGCCTATGGCCTGTGCGCGCGCGAGGTCTCCGTGCTGTGGGCGGCCAGCAACGCGGAGCTACCGTCGGTCTGGGTGTTCAGCGCCGGTTTTGCGCTGGCGTGGGTCGCCGGCTTCGTGGTGCCGGGCGCGCCCGGTGGGCTCGGAGTGCGCGAGGCGCTGCTCTACGGCCTGTTCTCACCGCGCCTCGGCGAGCCGCTCGCGGTCGCCACCTTCATCGGTATGCGCGCGGTGCTCGTGGTGGCAGAGCTCTGCTGCTTCTTGCCGGCGCCCTGGGCCTTGCGTCGCTACGAGCGCCGCGCGCGCCGCTAGCTCAGCGTCAGCTGGGCTTCCGTAAAATACCCACGACCAGCGTGCAGTAGCCGGGGAACGGCTCGTTGCAGCGGGCGTTCTTGATCTCGTCCCAGCCGACCTCGGCCCAGCGGTTGTCGCGTGACACACGCTTCATGCACAGCCGCTCCGTGAACGTGATGTTGCCGCGCTCGAGGTGCGAGTCCAGATCCGCGTTGTAGCCCGTCGGAAAGGTGACCAGGATTTCGCCGCCGGGAGCGAGCCAGCTGGTCATCGCGGCGAGCGCACGCGGGACCTTGTCGGCATCGCGCGGCGTCTCATCCCAGCCGACGTGCTCGAGCGTGGAGATGCTGACGATCAGATCGTACGGCTGGCTGGGCTTGAAATCGACGACGTCCTCGTTGATGACGCCGCCCGCGCGCTCGTACTTGTCGAGCACGTCGTGCTCGAAATCGAGGTAATGCGAGAGCACGTTCCCGACTTCCAGGATGCGCTTGCCGCGCGCTTTGGCTACGGCGCGCTCGGCGATCGGCACCTCGACCGCGCGCTCGTTGCGCCAGGTCGTGTTGTAGCGATGACAGAAGTAGTCGTACCGCTCGCCGGCGAGCTGGAAGCCCCAGCCTTTGCGGCGCCGCTTGAAATACTCGACGAACAGCGGGCTCGTGATCCAGTGCGTGCCGAAGCTCAGCACGTGGCCGATGCCCTTCTCGCGCGTCACGTCCTCCAAGCGGGACAGGAAGTAGGCCGTCTGCCCCACGAAGCTGCGCCGTTCAATGCTCATCGTACTGCCTCTCCCTCCTGACTTCGTCAGTCGCGCTGCGCTAGCCCATGAAATACGACTGCTTCTTTGTCCGGCCCCCATTCGAAGATGCGGCGCTTCGCGATCACGTTGCTCACGAACTCCTCCTTGTCCGAGCCGGAGAAGAAGCGCGACAGGGCTTCCCCCAGCTTTTGCGCGTCGCGCGGCGGCACGATGTAGCCGGTGACGCCGTCGTCGACGAAGTCGGTCAAGCCGAGCACGTCAGAGACGATCACTGGTCGATCGTGACCGTACGCGAGCGGCACCACCGCCGAGCCCGTCTCCTCCGTATACGGCAGCACGAAGACGTCGCAGGCGTCGAAATAGGTGATGGCCTCCTCGTCCGACACGAAGCGGTCCACGAACGTGACCTTGTGACTGACGCCGAGGCTCGCGGCGAGCTCGTCGAAGTCCGAGCGCTTCTCCCAAAACTCACCCACGACGAGCAGCCGCAAATCGACGTCCTTGAGCGCGCGCGGCAGGGCCGAGACCAGGTACTTGAGGCCTTTGTAGGGGCGCACCAGACCGAAGAACAGCGCGACGTTCTGCTCGCTGATGTTGAGCTTCTTGCGAGCCTCTTCACGCGAGGAGCGCGGCTGGCTGAAGTGCTTGTCGTAGGTCGTCTCGAGCAACACCTTGACCTTCGCGTCCGGATACAAGGCGGTGAGCTCGTGCAGGGACTTGGAAGAGAAGACCAGGTAGTAGTCGGCGAGCGGCAGCACCAAACGCGCGAGCGCCTTGTTCAGCACGCTGTCCTCGTGCGGGTACACGTTGTGGGCCACGATGCAAATCTTGGTTTTCGTGAGCCGCTTCAAGCCAGAGAGCACGAACAGGTAGAACGGCGCGAGGAAGATCGTCCACCACGTCACCAACACCACGTCCAGGTTGGCGCGCCGAAGATCCTGCAGCGTCCGCGCCCAGGTCGACGGGTTCAGCGAGTCGATCGCGAAATGGCGCGTGAAGTGCAGCGTCTTCTCGGACGCGTACGTCTGCGACTTGCCGGGGAACAGGAGCTTCGGATAGAGCCGCTTGAACGAGTAGGCGATGACCTCGTGGTTGTGCGACAGGTTCTCGCACAACATCGTATTCGACTGCGCTTCGCCGCTTCGAAACGGATGGATGGGCCCGATCAGTCCGACTTTCATAAAAGGCTCGCGCGCCTATATCACGGCTCAAATCGACGGCCCAGCCGCGTGCCCGACCGCACTGGCAGCGACGCCCCGCGGCTCGCGTCGGCATTGACCCGCGCGGGAGCTGCGGCCCGTCTTCCTTTCCCTCGAAAGCCGCGACATCCCGGCATCCGGCGCGCGCCGCTGGCCCGCCGCCCGGCTGCCGATGAGACTGGGTGAGACGAGCAGCCCCTACAGGCCCGTGAAGCGGAGGTCGTCCAGATACATCGTGCCGCTCCACGCGCCGTTGGGGCCGAGTGTCATCGCCAGGTGATCGTACTGAAAGCCGAACGACATCTGCGTCTCGAAGCGGATCCACTTCTTGGGGACCACCTGGTCGTTCAAGAGAATGACCGTGGACGACGCCTCTGAGCTGTTCGCTCCCCACGTGTCTGCCGCAAACACGGCGAAGCTCGGGAACGCCGGTCCGTCGAAGTACACGTAACCCGACAGCGTGTAGCCGCCCACGCTCGTGAACTTCCCAGGCTGACAGAACTGCACGCCGACGGAGGCGAGCGAGGTCGTGATGCCGTTGGCGTTGAGGGGAACGACCAGCGAGGTGCTGCCGGTGCCTGGATAGCCTGCCGGTCGCTTGGCGGAGATGGCGGCGTTCAGTGCTGCGTTGTCGCCCGCGATGCTCCGGTGGGGTGGGAGCATCATGCTCCACCCTTCGGTCTGACTGGTGTCCGACTCGAAGCTCCAGCTGCCGCAGGTGCTGCCGCAGCTCGCCGGGAAGGTGTAGCCGCTGCACGCGCAGCTACCGCCTCGGCAGCTGCGATTGGCGCCGCATTCATTGCCGCAAGCGCCGCAGTTGTCGTCGTCGGTGTTGGCGTCCACGCAGGTGTTGCAGCATTTTCCGCTCGCGCACTGGATGTCCTCCGTGCAAGCGGTCGAGCTGCTGGTGATTTTGCTCACGCACGCGCTATTGCTCGCGTCGCAGTACTGGGTCGAGCCGCAAGCCTGCGCCGTCGCGGCGCCGCAGCTGCCCATGCCGTCGCAGCTCGCCGACATCACCGAGCTCAAGTCGCTGCTGCATTGCTCGGGGCACGCCGTCTCGGAGCCCGGGAAGACGCAGGATGCGTGGGTCCCGTCGCAGTATTTCTTGCCGCAGATGCCGCTCCCGGCGCAGCTCGTGCGCGGCGTGGTGACGGTCGTGCACTGGCCGCGCGGACTCTGGTCGCACGCCTGACACTCACCGTCGCACTTGGCGTCACAGCAATAGCCATCGACGCAATAGCCATTGGGACATTCGCTTGCGCTGGTGCAAGCATCGCCCACCTTCCGCGTCGCGGCGCAGGTGCCGCCGACGCACTCGCCCGTCGTCCCGCCCGTGCCATTGGAGCCCGCGTCACCAGGGCTCCCACCGTTCTCCGCGTCGTTGTCGCCTGCTGAACCGCCGTCGGCTCCGCCATCGGATCCGCCGTCGCTGCCCAGGCTCGTTCCAGCGGCGCCGTTCGAGCGCCCGCCGTGACCGCCCGTGCCTGCGATTCCGCCGCGGTTGCCTTGGCCCCCGGCTCCGCCGCTCGTGCGCGCGGCGCCGGCGCCAGCCGCAGCGCTGCCGCCGCTAGAAGTACTGAAATCACGCTTCGTGCTCGTGCACGAGAGCACCACTCCGCAGAGTATCAGGGACATTGGCCCACGGGGCCATTTCCCAGTCACCACACGCACCATGCGGCGCATCGTTGATGACCCGCGTCGAATCGTCAAGCGCAGGCCCCCCCTACCCTGCATTTGTTTCACGCAGCGACGAGCGTCGACGCGGCTACGGCCACGCTTCTGACAACGCAGTGTTCGGCGCCGTTCGCAAGCCGCACGCGCGCTGTCTTCATTTGAGAACGTCCGCGACACACGCCGTCCACGCTCGTGAAGCGGTAGAGATGGCCTACAACACGGTGAGCTCGCCAGCGGGCCAGCTCGCGAGCTCGCCGGCGCGAATCGCGCTGCCATCGCGGCGATGGAGACAAAGCTCGAGGTTGAGCTTTTGCTCGCGCTTGCTGAATTCGACAGCCAGCGACGGCGCGCCGGCTTTATGGCGATGCTGCGCGCCAGCGCCGCGCACGAAATGCGGAAAGGGTGTGGTCAGCCCGTCGATGTCGACTTGACGCCGCAGCTCTCCGACCATCTGGCTCGCGGCTTCGCCGAGGAGATCCTCGAGCTCCTCGACGCGGGGCGGCGCGGCTTTCGGGAACTGCGCGCGGTAGGCCTGGCCCAGGTCGGCTTCGCTAGCGCTCACGACCAGGTAGCCGCTGAGGCTGTCAGCGAACAAGAACATCAGCGCGTTGACCTCAGCCAGCGCGCCGAGCGAGACGCGCAGCGTGGGCTCCGCCGCGCGCGCTGGCAGGCCCAGCGCCGTGAGCACGTTCTGAAAGCCGCTCAGCAGCTTCTGAATCAAGCGCGGAGAGTACAGCTCTTCGCGCACGCGGCGCGTCAGCCACTCTTCGAGCTTCTTCAGGTCGTCGCTGACGAGCTCCGGCCCGCTGCCGAGCGCGCGCGCGGCGCCGGCGTCGCTGACGAGCCAGGCCAGCGGTAGCGCCGGATGCAGCTGCTTGATGGTCGCGTGCAAAGCCAGCGCGTCACCCTTCAAGGTGTCACCGTTGACCATCACCAACGACAGCCGCCGCAAGCTGCGCAAGAGACCGGACACGGCCTGTGTCTCGGCGGCGCGAACGACCTGAAAGCCCAGGCGCTTCAGGCTGGGACCGAGATCGTTGAGGCGACCGTCCACGCGCTCGACGAGCAGGACGTATTTTGCAGCTGAACTGGGCTCGAAGGGCATCGCTCGCGCGCAGGCCAGCGACGCGCGAAGAGCTGCGCTCTGTCACCGGCGACCACGACGCTCCTCACCGTAGCTCGATCTTTCGTTGCCAACAACCGGATTGCAGCGCTCGAGTTTGCTAAAACGCCGCGACGGCTATGCGGCATCTCTTCATCTTCTGCGCGCTCCTCGCACTCCCGGGCTGCTCGAAATCTGCTCACGAGAAACCCGCGCCGACCTCGACGGCGCACGCCGCGCTGCCTGCGAGCGCGAGCTCATCCCAAGGGGAGACAGGCTCTGCTACCGCGAGTGGGAGCGCTGCCTCCAACGCGCTCGACGCCGCATCAGCGGCGAGCAGCGCGAGAGCGCCCTCAGCGCTGAACACTGGCACGCTGCCAGTCACGACGGCCGCCGAGCTGCGCGCGAAGATTAGAGCGGGCCAGCGCAAGGGCACGCTGGTGAACGCCTTCGCGAGCTGGTGCGGCCCATGCCGCGCCGAGCTCCCCATGCTCCAGGCCATGGCCGAGAACCTCGCGCGGCAAGGCGTGGACGTGATCGTGGTCTCGATGGACGAACCCGAGGACAACGCGAAGGCGCGTGCCTTTTTGGAGAGTCTACACGTGCGGCTGCCGAGCTATCTCGCGGCGCGGCCACTCAGCGTCTTCAAAGAAGAGCTGTACCCGCGCTGGCCCGGCATGTTGCCGGCCACGTTCCTGTTCGATGCACAGGGCGTCGCGCACTACTTTTGGGGCGGCCCCGCGGAAGACGAGGAGATCCTGACGGTGGTCGAGGGCTTCCTCGCGGGAAAGAACATCGACGGAGAAGCAGACTTCACGCTCGCACCCGGCGCAGTGAATCGCTGAACCGCTCGCGGAAAAGCCGCGCTACTTGACGACGGGCCGCGCGGCTGGCGAAATGCGCGTATGGGGTTTTCTTCGCTTCGTCTACGCTGCTTTCTTCTGAGCGCGCTGGCGCCGGCCGTGGCCCACGCGCAAGCACCAACGGCCGCGCCGCAACCGCCCGCTGCCGCTTATCCGGCGACGCCCACGGCGCCTGCCGCGCAACCCGCGGCGCCTGCCGCACAACCCGCCGCGCCTGCCGCACAACCCGCGGCGCCTGCCGCACAACCCGCCGCGCAACCCGCGGCGCCCGCTGCACAACCCGCCGCGCCTGCCGCACAACCCGCGGCGCCCGCTGCGCAACCCGCGGCGCCGCCCGCGCCCGCAGCGGCCCAACCCGCGCAGAGCGCGCCGGATACCGGCGCTCCGATCGCGCCCAGCGTCGCGCCGCCGCCGCCCGCGCCGCGCGTGGACTTGACCGCAGGGACTTACGAGAGCGACGCGGCCGCGATCGCGGCACGTCGGATAGTGCGTTCTCACGCCGCTGTGGAGAGCTCGCCGTTTCTCGACGCGACGCTCTCCGGCGTGTGGCTGGAAGATCGCTACGGAGATCCGTTCGTCTTCGGCTTGCAGGGCGGCGCGTATCTCGGTGGCAGGGTGCGCTTGGTCGCGCGGCTGGAGATGCCGTCGAAGAACGCGACGGACGAGTACGACACCTGGTCGGACGACGGCTCATTCAGTCGCAAGTCGGCTGACGTGACGTTGCTCTACGGCGCGTCGCTCGGCATCGTCGCGGCTTCCAGCGAGACCTTCGCGTTCTCGCCGGGCGTCACGTTCCTACGCTCGGACGTCTCCGACTATGGTAACGTGCTCGGCATCTCCTTGCCCTTCGAGTGGGTCACCTCGCGGGGTCTGCGCTTCGGGCTCGAAGCGGGCATCGGCAGAGCCTTCGGCGGCACCGTGCACTACGAATGCTCGCAGAGCCAGGGCTGCATCGGCAGCGCGCCTGTCGACAAGGATCGCCCGGCTGGGCGCGCCATCGCGATCCGCTTCGAGATGGGCTACGGCTTCAACCACCCGCGTTGAGCAACTGGGAACGCGCGCCGCGGCGTCTCACGCTCAGCGGCGCATGTGCTCGCTGTCGGCCATGGTGACGTACTCGCCGCGCGGCCAGTGGCGATAGAAATCCGCGCGGAGCACTGGCCCGCCGTCGCCGGCGTCGGTGTCTTCACCCAAGTGCCCGACCACGCGCAGCAGTGAGCCCGGCCGCACGCTGAGGCGACCGAAATCATCATCGCTGGCGAGCTTGACGATCACGTGGACGACGGCGTGCTCGCGGGCGCTCACGGTGACCCGACAGCTCTCCTCGTCCGCCTCATCACACAGGTTGCGCGGCGCCAGCGTGCGCATGCCGAGCGTGAGGTAGGCGCCACCGCCGTTTGCTTCCCTGCGCTCGTTGACGACACCGAAGAGGCTGATCTTCGCCTTCTTCCAGTTCTCGGGATCCCGCTGCGCCATCACCGGGTCGAACTCGCGCGCGTCCTTGACGGCGTCCTCTTCGCGATCGAGGGGCGTGTACACGCGGCTGTAGCCGTAGGGGCCCGCAGAGGAGCAACTCAGCAGCAAAAGGGTAAAAAGCGCGCTCGCGGCCTTCATGAGGCGCGTACTTTACCCGCGCTCGCCGGGGCGTCGAACAGGATTTTTGCAGAGAAGTCCGGCTACCGAGAGCCGCACCGCCGCGCGGCTCTCGGCGCGCGACGCGCTCAGCGCGTGATCTCCTCTTTGCAGGCGGAGTTGCAGCCGTCCCCGGACTCGGAGTTGCCGTCGTCGCACTCTTCGCCCTGGTCCTGCTGCAACACCTTGTCTCCGCAGTGCGGCGCGAGCGTGCAATCGGGGTTGCAGGTGCCGTACTCGCCGGTGTTCATGCCGTCGTCACACTTTTCGTACTGCGTCTGCACCACCGCGTCGCCGCAATGCGGACCGATCTTGCAGTTCGGAGCGCAGCCGTCGTACTCGCCAGTGTTGCCATCGGCGCCCAGGTCGCACTCTTCGCCGGCGTCGGCTTGCAGCGCGGCGTCGCCGCAGCGCGGTCCCAGCGTGCAGGTGGCGCTGCAGTGGTCGTACTCGCCCGTGTTCTTGTCCGCACCGTCGTCGCACTCTTCGCCGGGCGCGATCTTGCCGTCACCGCAGTTGGTGGTGCAGTCGCTCGGGTGCGCGTTGAAGCCGGACAGCGTGAGGCGGAAGGACGAGGCCTTGGTCTGGCGCTCGGCGTGGAAGATGGCAATTTGATAAACCTTGCCGTCTTCGAGACCGAGCGTCTGGGCGTGCATGCGATCCAGCGTGATCGAGCCGTTTTGCGGGATGTGATAGCCGCCGATGTCCACGGCGAGGTGGCCATTGATGAACACCCACACGTCGTCGTCGCCCGTGAAATCGAGCTGCGCGGGCGTGGCCATGGCGTCGTACTTGAACCAGTACTTGACCTCGCTCGTGAAGCTGAAGTTGTGCTTGCGCGGAGTCGTGACTTGCGCGACCTGCTCCTCGGTCTTCCAGTTGATCGCGTACGCCGGCGTGATCTGGCCGTACTCAGTGGTGTTGCCCAGTGAATCGACGGGGAAGAACAGCGGCTGGCCGTCGAAATACTGCACCGTAGTCAGACACGGGAAGTTCTGAACGTCGCCATAGCCTTCGCAGCGGTCTTGGCACTCCTCGTCCATGCCCGGCGCAGCGCACACCGGATCTGCGATGCAAGACGCGGGAATATTCGTCGTCTCCATGGTGTCCGGGTCCGTCATCGTCTGCTGCTGACACTGGTAAACACGAGCCGGCTTGATGACGCCTGGAGTCTCTTCTGCCGGGTTACCCGTCACTGTAGAGGGATAGCCCTTGAATTGCTCACCGTTGGGACCGAAGCGGTTGACGAAGCCACCCTTGCCGTTGTCCCACAGCACGATCTCACCCACGAGCTCCTTGTTGACGCTCGAGGTCCGGTACCACTGCGCGAAGCTGTCCGCGCTCTTGATCAACGCTGCCGCCGCGTTGGCTCCGCCGGCGTAGACGGGCTTACCGTCTGCATCGAGGTCTTTTTTGACGAGGCCGGTGAGCGTCAGCCGGTTCTTGCCGCCTTGTTCGAAATCGGGGTGCCCGCCGGGTTCGTTCGCACCTTTGAAATCGCGGAACACCGCGGGCACGTGCAGCGCGCATTTGCCGTTCGCCTCTGGCACGCAGGGCGCGTCGTTGTTGCACGCGAAGCCGGAGTCGACTTCGACCTTGCACTTGCTCGAGCAGCCGTCGCCGTCACGCAGGTTGCCGTCGTCGCACTCTTCGTCGAGCACGATGCCGTCACCGCACTTGGACGTGCAGGGCATCCCCGTGGCGCAAGCTGGCTCGGCCTGGCACGTGACGGAGCAGCCGTCGAACGGCGTCAGGTTGCCGTCATCACAGCTCTCGGCGCCTTCGACCTTGCCGTCCCCGCACTTGGTGGTGGTGCATTTGCTAGGCGTGCCCTCGCACTTGTGACCGGGCTCCAGCCGGCACTTGGCGTCGCAGCCGTCGCCGTCCATCTTGTTGCCGTCGTCGCAGCCCTCGTTGGGATCGGGGATGCCGTCGCCGCACAAAAAGACGCGCGCGCAGGCGACGCCTTCGGTGCGGCAATTAAAGCCCTTCTCGACCAGGTTGCACTTCGCGGAGCAGCCGTCGCCCGAAACGGCGTTGCCGTCGTCGCACGCCTCTCCGGGGCCGATCTTGCCGTCGCCGCAGACGATCTGAGAGACGCACGGCATGCCCTCCACGGGACACTCGAAGTACAGCTCTTTCTTGCAGATGCCCGAGCAGCCGTCGCCGGGGATGCTGTTGCCGTCGTCACACTCCTCATTCGCCTGGTTGATGTGACCGTCGCCGCAGCCGGGATTCGACGTGACCGTGCACTCCTCCGGAGGGTTGGGCGCTGAGCAGTCCGGCTTGGGAGCCATGCCGCCGAAGGTGAGCCCGCCGCCGCGACCCGAGGTGCCGCCGTAGCTGATTGGAGCATTGCCACCGACGGGCGCGCCGTCTCCACCCATGGAGGTGCTGGGGTTGTTGCCGGCGCCGGGCGAGCGCGAGGAGCCGTCGCCCGTGGAGCTGCACGCGCCAAGCAGGCCGACGACGCCTGCACCTAAAAATGTAAGCAGTCCGCGGGTCATTCGCATTGCACACCCGTGAGTCTATTTGCCCGAACGACATGAACCGGCGGACACTGCCGGAACCGGGGCAGCGGTATCTTAACAGAGACGGCGCGAAGAGCTTGCGCTTCCTCCGCAAATCTTCGAGTTCCGATTCGCGCGGCAATCTGCGGTTTTGCTGCACAAATCCGATCCGGATTCAGCTGCTCGCGGCCAGCGATCTGGCGCCGCGCCGGCGCCAAACGTGACGCACGGCGCGCAACGACACCTCGAGTGCCAGCAAGCCGGCCGCGATCCACGCCACCTCCGAAGATGCGTCGACATCACGGCGCCGGCCCGCGGCCGCTGCCACGCTCTGCGCTTCCGGCACCGCGCGCGGAAGCGCCACGAGCTCATCCGGATCGAAGGAGACGAGTCGCTCTTCTTTCCCGTCCGGTCCGTTGATTTCGTATCGCCCCGCGAGCTCGGGAGTGAAGACCAGCGCCTGGTTGCCCGCGCGGCTCTCGACTTCGTGCGTCAAGAGATGGCCATTGGGTCCGCGCACTTCGACCTTGCTCGTCGCCGGGAAGCGAAACGGCACGCCGGGCAGCCCGCGGCGCAGGCCGCTATGCTCCCGCGCTAGGCCGATGACATGGTCGAGCAAGGCCAAAAATCCGGGCCGTAGCGCGAAGTCACTGTCGGCCGCCGAGCTTGGTAGGCCGAACGTGAGAATCAATCCGCGGCCGAGCTCACGCTCGAGCAGCGCCGGAGCGTCATCGTCCCAGCGTCCCACCACTTTCGCCCCGGCGACAGCGCCTTCCAGCCGCACGCGACCGCGCGGCGCCAAATCGGACAACCCCGCGGCTTCCGGACCCAGCCACTGAATAGAGGACGCGAGCAGCCCCTTGGATTTGGTGGCCTCCCAGGGTAGCGGCCCCTGCGCGAAGGGCTCGAGCGTCGAGCCGATCACCGCGCTCTCTGCGCGCCGGCCCAACAGGGCGACCAGCACGCCGCCGCGGCTGACCCAAGCGCTGAGGGCAGCACGCGCCTCGGGCCCGATTCCACCAGGATCATCCAGGATCAGCGCCGCGTACTCGGCGAGCGCCCCGGCGCCGTCCGGTAACACCGCGAGCGGACGCACCGCGATGTCGCCGCCCAACGCGCTGAGCGCCTGTTCCACCAACGTGGGGCCGCCGGTGCTCACGCCCGTGGACGATGGATCCGCGCTCACCGCGACTTCCAGTGACTGCGATTGGCTGCTGACCGGTGCCCCATCGTCCTCCGGCAGGTCATCGCGGCCCGACAAGCGCAACCAGCGAACGTCCCGGCCGCTCGGCAGCGCCAGGATGACACGCTGAACGCCGCCGCGCGCGCCGAGCGGCGCCGTGGCCACCACGCCGCTCGCATCGGCGGCGCCCTCCGCGCTCAAGGCCTCTACCGTGCGGCCAGAGGCGGCAGCGCCGGAGCTGCACGCGATCGTGGCGGAGACCGAGCTCGCGCGGCGCTCCGCGCCGACAACGCCGCACGTCTCGGCGCGCGCGCGCAGCTCCGGCAGCGGGGCCCACACCGCCGGATCGCCGTCGAGGCTGGCGTCCGTCGCAAAGTCGCTGAACACCACCAGCTGATGGTCGCGCTGCGGTAACCCAGCGAGCAAGCCGCGCCCGATGCCGACGGCGCCTTCGAGATCCGTGGAACGGTCGCTCAGCGCGAGCTCGGCCAACGCGCGACGAGCCGCGTCGAGATCCGTGGTGGGCGCCAGCGCGACGCGCGCGGGACGGCCCGCGAGCACCAGCGCGACGGCGTCGCCGCGCCGTGTGGACGCGATGAGCTCCAGCGCGCCGCGCCGCGCGCGCTCCCAGCGCGTGAGACCGCTCGGCAGCTTGGCGCGCATGCTGAGCGAGTCATCCATCACGATCGCGAGGGCGACGGACGCTCCTTGCGAGCGCTCCAGCGCCAGCCGTGAACAACGCACGAGCGGCGTCGCGCCCAGCATGGCGAAGAGCAACACCGACAGCGCGCGCAGCGCGAACAGCGCGCGATCTTCCAGCCGCGCGTGCTCGCGCGCGACAGCGCGCGTGATGGGGACCAAGCGCGCGGGCGGAAACGCGACCGGCTTCGCGCGGCCGCGGCGCAACAAATGCGCGATGAGCGGCGCTGCGATCAGCGCTGCGACGGCGAGGGCGAGCGGGAATACGAAGCTCACGCGGCGCCGCGCGCTCCTTCGCCGGCTCGAGCAATGGCGTCCAGGACACGACGCACGATGAGCACGGGATCATCCGTGCTGGTGGCCAACACCAAGCGACCGCCGCGCGCGAGCAAGCGCGCTTCCCAGGCATCGGTGAGCTCCGCGAGCGCGGCAAGATACGCCGCGCGCGCGCCGTCGGCCTCGGTCTCGATCAGCACCTGCCCTTCGAGGCCTTCGAGCGTGACCGGGCCGTGAAACGGAAACTCGACCTCCACGGGATCCAGCACGCGCACGACGACGACGGCGCGCCCGCCGACGCACAGCCCGGCCACGAGGTCCGGCGCGCGCTCGGGCAGATCCAGCAAATCGCTGAAGAATACGATGGCCGCGCCGCGCCGCGCGTGACGGTGCGCCGGCGCCAGCGACTGCTCGAGCGACGCCTCGCTCGACTCGCCAGCGCTCGACGCCGTCTCCAGGCGCCCGATCAGTCGCTCGAAGGCCTCACGGCCGCCCGTCGACGGCAGCGGCAGACCATCGCGCCCGGCGAGGAAGTCGAGCGCGACGCGATCGCCACCCATCACCGCGATGCGGCCCAGCGCGGCCGCGAGCAGCGCCGCGTAGGCGTATTTCTCCGCCGGCGCCGCCTCGCTGCGGTATTTCATGGACGCGCTGGCGTCCATGATCAGGCGCAGCGCGCGATCGGTCTCGGTCTCGAACTCGCGCACCAAGAGCACGCCGTGCCGCATGCGCGCGTGGCGATCCAAGAACCGCAAATCATCGCCCGGCACGTAGCTGCGGTGACCGCCGAACTCGACGCCCGCGCCGCGCCGAATGCTGCGGTGTCCGCCGGCGTAGACGCCGTCCGCCACCAGCCGCGCGCGCAGGCGCAGCGGCGCGAGCTTGCCCCAGTCCACCCCCTCACGCAGCACCGCGCGCGGCGTGCTCACGGCGTCGCCTGTTTCACGCCGCAGGCGCGCAAGATCTTGGGGCTGTGCTCCGAGGCGTCGAGGCGCGCCTTTGGATCGCGCTTCTTCCACTCCTCACACGCGGCGTGCGCCAAGCCGGTCGCGTCGAGCGCGACATAGGCCTCCAGCAGCTGGCGATGCACCACGGCGAGCTGCGGCTCAGACAGCGCTCCGGTGGCGATGAAGCGGCTCCCGCGCGCGACGGCGTCCACGTAGCGCCCGGCGCGCACGTCCGCGACGAGCAGCGGGATCTCTTGCGCGACGCGCCGCTGCGTCTTCAGCGCGCTACCGGCGGACTCCGAGCAAACCGCGCCGGCGTCGCGCGCCGCCGCGCGCTTGCCGGCCTCGGTCAGCGGCAAATCCGTGAGCGGCACCAGCAGCACCATACCCGGCTCGAGCCCGTGACCCTCGAGCTTGTTGTAGCGATCGAGGATCCAGGCGCGGTTCATCTCGCCCATGAATTTCAGGGCGAGCCCGACCAGCGTCTCTTGCGGTCGAACGATGACGCGCAGGTTATACGGAATGATGATCTCCGAGCCCTCCTCGGGGAACAGCCAGGGCTTGGAGTCGTTCGCCAGCGCCAGCACGTCCGAGCGCCGGTTCCAGCCGAGGTACTCTTGCGCCAGCGCGTCCCAAGTGTCGCCGCGCACGACCGTGCGGTGCGCGAGCGCCGGGACCTCGAGCCGCATCCCGCGCTTGATGGAGGTGCCGCCCTCGAGATCGAGCAGGTTGGCGGCCACTAGGATGTGCTCGTATTGGATCTTGCCGTAATAGCGCTCGGCGATCGAAGCGAGCGTATCCGTCGGACCGACGATGTGCGTGAAGGCGTGCGCCGGCGCGGCGCCGAGCAGCACCGCTACGCACAGCGCGGCGAACAGAAAACGAGCCACCAGCTTCGGCATAGCCGAGCCAGGTTGGCGGCCGGCGCCGCGCGCGTCAAGCTAGGCGGAGCGGGTGACGCGGCCGGGGCTCGGCGGCTGGCTATCTTGAATGCCGCCGGACGGCAGCTGGATCTTGGCCAGCGCCTTGTCGAGCTCGCGCGCGCTCGCGGGGCGCTCCGAGGCGCGCTTCTTCAGGCAGCGCATGACCGCCTCGTCGAGCTCGAGCGGCAGATCCAAGTCCGGGCGACGTTCCCGCATGGACGGCGGGATCGTGCGCTGGTGCAGCTCCAAGAAGTCGCGCCGGCTCTTACCGGTGATGGGCAAGCTGCCGGTGAGCGCTTCGTACATCAGCACGCCGAACGCGTAGAGATCAGTGCGCGGATCGACGGGCGCGCCGATACACTGCTCGGGCGACATGTACTCTGGCGTTCCCAGCGTATAGCCGTCTTGCGTGAGCGACTCCGCCTCGGCGAACTTGCTCATCCCGAAGTCGAGCACCTTCACCACGCGGTCGTCGCACAAGAACACGTTGCCCGGCTTCAGATCGCGGTGCACCACGCCGAGCTGATGCGCGGCGGAGAGCGCGCGACACACCTGACGAAAGATCGGGATCGCCTCGGAAGGCGGCATCACGCCGCCGGACTTGAGGCGCGCCGCCAGGCTGCGTCCCTGCAGCAGCTCCATCACCACGTAAATCGAGCCATCGGGCAGCTGATCGAGATCGAGCACGCGGATCACGTTGGGGTGCTCGATGGAGACCTGCACGCGCGCCTCTCGGCGCAGCCGCGCGATCTCGGAGGCGTCCACCGCCGCCGCACCGCGCAGCACCTTCACGGCCACGTGCGAGCCGAGCGCGACGTGCTCGGCCGCGTACACGGCGCCGATGCCGCCGGAGCCGATTTTGCGCAAAATCCGGTACTTTCCGCCCAGCGTCACGCCGGCGAGCTCGCCGGCGGCGTCGCGGAAATGGCCGTGCAGCTCCAAGCCGCGCTCGAGCGCCGCGATGCGGTTCTTCTCGAAGGCGCGCGCCGCGCGCTCCTCGCGCACGCGCGTGGTCAAGGACGAGAGCGTCGCGCCGAAGCCGAGACCGAGCAGCGCCGCGATGCCCGCCGCGATGTAGCTGCCCGAGATGCTGACCGCGCCGCCCGACGCGGCCGCGCCGAGCAACGACCCGAGCAGCACCCAGCGCCGCCGTTCACCGCTGCTCCAATCCAGGATGTAGCGACACTCTTCGGCGCCCTCGGCGATGCACTTGGGATGTGACAGCCGCGCGTCCGGGTAGCCCCAAATGCGCGGCACGCTGACGAGCTCGGCTTGACGAGCCAGGCACAAAAGCGGGTCGTCCTGCTCGGCCTCCGCCTCTGGACGCGGGTGATACGTGAGCTCCACGTGACTCGGGCCCACCGAGCCGAGCTCGTAGGTCCCGACACGCGTCGACTCCGCCGAGTTCGCGGCCAGATGACGATACGCGTCCGCCGGCGAGCTGGCGGCGCGCAGCAGACGCACGTACGCGCCGAGCACCTCCGGGTGCGTCATCCACGGTCCGCGGCTCTCCAGCGCTTGGCGCCCGAGCGCCGTCGAGAGCGCGGTCAGCGCCTTGCGCGCCGCGGCGATGCTGAGCCAGCCCGCGTCGCTGTCGACGACGCTCTGCGGAATGCCCGAGCTCGAGAGCAGCGCGCGCACCGCGGCTTCCCCTCGCTCGTCGCGCAGCCGCAGCAGGAACGGCTTGAGCATCGCGGCGCGCAGCTCTTCTCTCCCGACGCCGCTAGTCGGAAGCACAGGTCGATCGCGACGCGTTCCCGTCTCGTTCAAACATCCTCTGCGGCGGGCTCCCAGTGCCCATGCCGAACCACCATGATACCTGATTCGCTGCCGCGAACGACCCGCCACTCGGCAGCGCGCGAGAAAGGCAACCTCCATACACCCTCCCACCGGCGAGGTTCGTTACCCGAGTGAGTCAGCGCAGCGCCGGTAGCCCGCCAAAGTCCGGACGATCGGCCGCCCCGCTCGCGCTGAGCGGCGCTGCCGGCGCGGCGCGAAGTGTGGCATTGGATGCGAGCTCCGGTTCAAACTCGGCAGCGAAAGGCCCGCGCGATCATGCAGGAACTGCTCTCCGATGCCCTCATTCTGTTCGGTGCAACGGGCGATCTCGCCTTCAAAAAGATCTTTCCGGCGCTCTACTCGATGATCCGCCGCGGTCACCCGCCGTTCCCCATCGTGGGCGTGTCACGCGGTGGGTCGAGCTTGGAGGATTTGCGCAAGCGCGTGCGCGCCAGCGTGGAGCAATACGGAAACGGCATCGACGAGCGCGCGCTCGGCGTGCTGTCGGATCAGCTGCGCTACGTGGAGGGCGACTATCGCACCGTGGAGCTGTTTCAGACGCTGCACCAGACGCTGGGCGGCGCGCGACGGCCGCTGTACTACCTCTCGATCCCGCCCAGCGCGTTCGCGGACGTCGTCGCGTTCCTGGGCAAGAGCGGCTGCGCCAACTCGGCGCGCGTGGTCGTCGAGAAGCCGTTCGGCCGCGATCTAGCGTCCGCGCGCGAGCTCAACCGCATCCTGCACAGCGTGTTCGATGAGTCCGCGATCTTCCGCATCGATCACTTCCTGGGCAAGGAGCCCGTGCAAAACCTGCTCTATTTCCGCTTCGCGAACGCGTTCCTGGAGCCGCTGTGGAACCGCAATTTCGTGAGCAGCGTGCAGATCACCATGGCCGAGTCCTTCGGCGTCGCCGGCCGCGGGCGCTTCTACGAGGAGGCCGGTGCCATCCGCGACGTGATCCAAAATCATCTGCTGGAGGTCGTCTCGTTCCTCGCCATGGAGCCGCCGCCCGCCGGCGACCATGAGGCGCTGCGCGATGAAAAGACCAAGGTGCTGAAGGCCATCCGCGCCTCGTCGCCGGACAACGTGGTGCGCGGTCAATACAAGGGGTACCGCGAGGAGGACGGCGTCGCGCGCGACTCCTCCGTGGAGACCTTCGCGGCGCTGCGCTTGTACGTCGACTCCTGGCGCTGGGCGGGCGTGCCCTTCTACATCCGCACGGGCAAGCACCTGCCCGTCACCGCCACCGAGGTGCTGGTCGACTTTCATCGCCCGCCGCACATGGTGTTCCCCGAGCCCGTCCCCGCCAACACCAACTACGTCCGCTTCCGGCTCGGTCCGGAGGTGGCCATCGCCATCGGCGCGCGCGCGAAGCGCGCGGGCGACGTGATGGCCGGCGAGAGCGTGGAGCTCATGGTGCGCAATCAGCGCCCCGACGAGATGGGCGCCTACGAGCGGCTGATCGGAGACGCCATGCGCGGGGACTCGAACCTCTTCGCGCGCGTGGACAGCGTGGAGGCGGCGTGGCGCATCGTGGAGCCGATCCTCGGCGACAGCACGCCGATCTACGAGTACGAGAAGGGCTCCTTCGGCCCGCAAGAGGCGAACTTCATCTTGCTCGGCAACGCGCGTTGGTACGATCCCGGCAAGAGCCCGGCCAAGGCCTGACGCCGCTCAGCGCACCGTCAAGGTGACGCCCGCGGCGCGCAGCTGCTCCGCTTCCTCCTCGAGATCCGCGCGCGTCAGCGGGTGCTCGTCCAGGAACCCTGCCGGGAAGCCCAACGCGAGATCACTTTTGTTCGCGAGCAGCGTGAGCTCTGGCACCGGATCCGCGCCGCGGCTGCGCTGCAGCCGCACCGCGAGGCGCAGCAGCAGCGCCAGCTGAAACGCCGGTTTGCGGTGCTCCTTCGCCAGCCGCGCGAAGGGCTCACGCGTGATGCGCCGGCGGTGCTCGCGCACGATGCTGGCGAGCACGAGCTGCTGCTCGCGCGAAAAGCCGGGCATGTCCGCGTGCTCGAGCAGGTACGCGCTGTGCTTGTGGTACCCGGAGTAGGCGATGCTGAGCCCGATTTCGTGCAGCGCCGCGGCCCAGCCCAGATACTGCTCGCCGAACTCCGCCGCGATGCCGAGCGGCGCGCGCACCTGCGCCAGCAGCGCGAGCGCGGTGCGCTCCACGCGCTCGGCCTGCTTGGCGTCGATCTTGTAGCGCTCGGCGAAGGTGCGCACCGTGCGGCGCTGGACGTCTTCGTGGTCGACCCGCCCGAGCAGCCCGTAGACCAAGCCCTCGCGCAGCGCGCCGTTCGAGGTCTGCATGCGCTCCACGCCCAGGCTCTCGAACACCGCCTTCATGATGGCGACGCCGCCCGCGAACACCGGCGCTCGATCCGGCTCCAGGCCGCGCAGGTTCAGCTTGGTCACGCTGCCGTGATCGATCAGGGCGTGCTTGATGTTCTTCAGCCCTTCCAGCGTGATCGCGTCGCCCCAGCGGTTCGCGCGCAAAACCTCCAAGATCGCGAGCGCCGTCCCGGATGATCCCGTCGCGCGCTGCCAGCCCACGCTGCGGTACCGCTCGCGGGTCGAGCTCAGCTCCAGCGCGGCGGCGAGCTCCGCGCGACGAAACGCCTCGCGGCTGAGGTTCCCGCCCGCGAAGAAGCGCGCGGTGAAGCTGACGCAGCCCATGTACAAGCTGTCCAGCACGATGCCCTCGAAGCGCTCACCGATCACGACCTCGGTGCTGCCGCCGCCGATATCGACGACCAGGTGACGCCCGGTGTCGTCGGCGATCGAGTGCGCCACCCCGAGGTAAATCAGGCGCGCCTCTTCGTGGCCAGAGATGATCTCTATCGGGTGGCCTAGCGCGCTCTCCGCGCGCTCCAAGAACGCGGCGCCGTTCTTGGCTTGGCGCAGCGTGTTCGTGCCGACGGCGCGCACGGCGTCGCGCGGCAGCCCGCGCAAGCGCTGCGCGAAGCGCTCCAGCGCCGCGATCGCGCGCTGAGCGGCCTTGTCGCCGAGCTCGCGCCGCTCGTTCAAGCCCGCTGCCAGCCGCACCGGCTCACGCAGGCGATCGAGCACGTGCACGCGGCCGTCGGTCTCGAGCCGCGCCACGATCATGTGAAAGCTGTTGGATCCGAGATCCACGCCCGAGACGACCCGCTCCGATGACTCGCTCACGCGCCCAGCATAGCGGCCCCAGCCGCCGCTGCCCCGCGACAATTTCCGCAACCTTCCCGCGGCAGCACCCGAACCGGGGAGCATGACCGTGGCTCATGCTACCTTGGACGCGACGAAGATGCACAGCGATTCGCCGCTCTGGAACCCGGACGCGCCGGTCCCTCCGCCAGGTGAGCACGAGCTTCCCTATGAAGACGACGTGCCGATGGAGACCAACGAGCACCGCGTGCAAATGGTCTTATTGATCCAATCGTTGAAGCTCGCGCTGGCCGACCGCGACGACTTTTTCGTGGGCGGCAACATGTTCATCTACTTCAGCGAGACACAGATCAAAAATAACTCCTTCCGCGGTCCCGACGTGTTCGTCGTGCTGGGCACCAGCCCGCGCAGCCGGCTCAGCTGGGTGGCGTGGGGTGAAGGAGGAAAGCTCCCCGACGTGGTGATCGAGCTGCTCTCCAACCGAACGCGCCACCTCGACCGCGGCGAAAAGATGCAGATCTACTCGAAGGTTTGGCGCACCCCCGAGTACTTCCTCTACGATCCGTTGTCGCACGAGCTCGAAGGCTATCGCCTCAACTCCAGCACGCTCGAGTACGAGCCGATTGCACCAACGGCGGACGGAGCTCTGCAGTGTTCGGTGCTGGGCTTTGGGCTGGGGGTGCGGGAGGGCGTGGTGGAGCGCTTCCCGTTTCGGTGGCTGCGCTGGCTCGACGCAAAAGGGGCAGTCCTGCCGTCGCCGGAAGAGCTCGCGGCCGCTACGCGTGAGCGCGCCGAAGCCGAGCACGCGCGTGCCGAAGCCGAGCACGAGCGCGCAGAGGCGGCGCTGCGACGAGTGAAGGAGCTCGAGGCGCAGCTCCGCAAGCCAGGCGGCGGCTAAGCATCTCGTTTGCTGCGCGAGCCGCGCGCGTCACATTCGTGACGCGCGCGGGAGAATGACACCCTACACAGTGGACCTCGCGGGGTTGCGTGTAGGAGCGGAGCGGTGGGGAGGCTCCTCACACATAGCGGGTCGCCTTTCGGCAGGTCGATGAATGGCGTATGGTGGAATTGGCTTCGGTGTCATTCCCTTTCACCCATTTCCTGCTGCACGAGCCGAAGCACGCAGCGTGAAGCAAACCTAGGATCGCGTGACACCGCTCCCGTTTTCGTTCCGGCAGCCGACGCCAACCGCCACTCCCCGCGCGCGACGCCTCTTACTGCTGCAACGCGACGGCGACCTGGCAGAAGACTGGTTGCAGCTGCTCCACCAGGCGGGAATCGTCGTGGAACGCGCCGCGACGGGCGCAGAAGCGCTGGCGACTTTGGACGTGTTCCAGCCGGAGGTCGCCCTGCTCGACCTGATGCTGCCGGACGTGGACGGCGTGGAGTTGGTGCAAGAGCTGGCGCGCCAGCGACCCGGCTTACCGATCGTCGTCGCCAGCACCGAGAGCGACGAGCAGCGAGTGCTCGCTGCGCTGCGCGCCGGAGCGATCGGCTACGTCTTCAGCGCGGACATGGATCAGCGCGTGGTCGCGGTGGTCGAGGAGGCGATGCGCGGCGGCTCACCGATGTCGCGCCCCGTGGCTCGCCTACTGCTCGATGCGTGCCGCGGCAAGGTCGGAAGCGGGGAGACCGCCACGCGCCTGACCCGACGTGAGCGCGGCGTGCTCACCATGCTAGCCGAGGGACACAGCTACTCGGAGGTCGGGCACAGCCTCGGCGTCTCGGAGAACACGGTGCGCTCTCACGTGCGCTCGATTTACGAAAAGCTCGGTGTCTCGTCCAAGACCGAAGCCGTGATGACGGCGCTGCGCTTGGGCTTGGTGCGCGTCCGCTAGCGCGGCGGACGAGCTCGCGGCGAGGCCGTCAGTACTCGGCCCCAGCGTCGTGCCGGTGTTCACTGGCGCCTCCTGGTTCGCGGCGCCCGCTTCGGAGGGCCGCGCGCGCGGACCCGGCCAGCGCGGGCCGCAAAAACGCTGCCAGCGCCGAACCGGCCCTGGCAGCGGCGCTCACAACGTGCGATGCCGGGCCCTTCGCGCCATGGCCGACGCACCGCTCTTCGCCTGCTTACCCGAGGATCGCGATCCCAGCGGGGACCAGCTGCTGGACGGCTTTCTGAGCTACGTGTCCAAGCTGGGGCTGACCCTCTACCCCCACCAGGAAGAGGCCATTCTCTCCGTCTTTGACGACAAAAACGTGATTTTGCATACCCCTACCGGCTCGGGGAAGTCGCTCGTGGCGACGGCCGTGCACTTCCAGGCGCTCGCGCGGGGTCGGCGCTCCTTTTACACGTGCCCCATCAAGGCGCTGGTGAGCGAGAAATTCTTCGCCCTGTGTCGCGAGCTGGGACCGGAGCACGTCGGCATGATGACGGGAGACGCCAGCGTCAACCGCGACGCGAGCATCATCTGCTGCACCGCGGAGGTGCTGGCCAACATCGCGCTGGGCGCGGGCGCGGACGCCGAGGTCGACAGCGTAGTGATGGACGAGTTTCACTACTTCTCGGATCGCGACCGCGGCGTAGCTTGGCAGATCCCGCTGCTCACGCTGCCACAGGCGCGCTTTCTATTGATGAGCGCGACGCTGGGCGACGTTTCCCCGTTCGAGACGACGCTGCAGAAACTCACGGGCGCCGAGGTCGTGACCGTGAAGAGCGCGCATCGGCCGGTGCCGCTCAGCTTCGAGTACCGCGAGCTGCCGCTGCACGAGGCCATCCACTCGCTGGTGCAGAGCGGGCGCGCGCCGGTGTACGTGGTGAGCTTCACGCAGCGCGGCGCGGCGGAGGTCGCGCAGAACCTGCTCAGCCAGGACTACTCCACGCGCGAAGAGAAGAAGCGCATCCAGAGCGAGCTCGAGGGCGAGAGCTTCAAGAGCCCCTACGGCAAGGATATCCACAAGCTGCTGCGACACGGCGTCGGCGTGCACCACGCGGGCTTGTTGCCGCGCTACCGCTTGCTGGTCGAGAAGCTCGCGCAGAAGGGCATGCTCAAGATCATCTGCGGCACCGACACCTTGGGCGTGGGCGTCAACGTCCCGATCCGCAGCGTGCTGTTCACCAAGCTGTGCAAATACGACGGCGACAAAGTGCGCATCCTGAGCGTGCGCGACTTTCATCAGATCGCCGGCCGCGCCGGGCGCAAGGGCTTCGACGAACAAGGCTACGTGATGGCGCTCGCGCCCGAGCACATCGTCGAGAATTTGCGCATGGAAGCCAAGGCGCGCGGCGACAAAGCCAAGCTCCGCCGCATGGTGAAGAAGAAGGCGCCGGAGTGGGGCTACGTGCATTGGGACGCGGCGACGTTCGAGCGCTTGGTGCGCTCCGAGCCCGAGCCGCTGGTGTCCCGCTTCCGCGTCTCCTACGGCATGCTGCTGGCCGTGCTCGGCCGCGAGCACGGCGGCTGTCAGGCCATGAAGCGCCTCATCCGCGACAGCTTGGAGCCGCGCGCGCAACAGCGCCGCCATGGCAAGCACGCGCTCGCCCTGCTGCGCTCGATGTGGAACGCCGGCGTCGTCGAGTTCCGCCCGCGCGAAGAGGGCGGCGGGCTGCGCATCAACGCCGAGCTACAGCTCGACTTCTCGGTGTTCCACGCGCTCGGCGTGTACCTGGTGGACGCCATCGAGCGGCTCGACCCCGAGAGCGCCAGCTATCCGCTCGACGTGCTCACCTTGGTAGAGGCCATCATCGAAGATCCGGAGGCCATCCTCGCCAAGCAGCTCGACAAACTGAAGAGCCAAAAGCTCGCCGAGCTCAAGGCCGCTGGCGTCGAGTATGACGAGCGCATGGCGGAGCTCGAGAAGGTCGAGATCGCCAAGCCGAACCTAGAGTTCCTGGAGCAAAGCTTCGCGGCCTTCTGCGAGCACCACCCCTGGCTCACGCGCGAAGACTTGCATCCCAAATCCGTCGCGCGCGAAATGATCGAGAGCTGCCAGCCATTCAGCGGCTACGTCAAAGAATACGGCTTGATGCGCTCCGAGGGCGCGCTGCTCCGCTATCTCTCAGAGGTATACAAAACCCTCGCTCACACCGTGCCCGAGCAAGCGCGCACCGCCGAGCTCGACGAGCTCACCGCCACCCTCGGCTCCCTCGTGCGCGGCGTCGACTCCAGCATCCTCGACGAGTGGGAGCGCCTGCACGAGCCCGACGCGCAGCGAGCCATCGTCCCCGACACCGACACCGAAGATCGCGAAGCCGAGCGCCGCGCGCTGCTCGTGATGACGCGCAACCTCCTCTTTTCCGTCCTACGCAGCATCGCCAGCCGCGACTTCGAGAGCGTGCTCGATCTCGTGGAGCCCGGCGAAGCCAACTACGGCCTCCTCGAGCTCGAGCGCGCCGCACGCCCGCTGCTCGAAGAGAGCGAGCCGATTCGCCTCGACGCCAAAGCCCGCAGCCCCGAAAATCTCCTACTCACCCCCGGCGACGACTACTGGGCGGTCACACAAAACATCCTGCTGGGCGACGAGGTCAGCGAATACCATTTGCGCGGACGGCTCGACGTGCAGCGCTCACGTCGCGAAAAGCGCGCCGTGTTCTACCTCGACGCGCTGGATTGAGGCCTGGGGGCTGGAAGGTGAGGAGCGGAAGGGGCAACGGGAGAGGGGCAGAGGGGGCGGGAGGGACAGAGCGAGCGGGGGCGGGGGCGGGAGGGGCAAGGGGGCGGCAGGGGGAGCGTGGCGCGGGAGTGGTAGAGGGAGCTCAGCGGGGCTCCCCCACATCAACTGAAGATGTTGGGCCCAAGTCTCTGAAAAGTGCGCGACATCCGGCGCGGCGCGACACCAGGCAGCGCCGAACGACCTGCCCGTCGCGGCAGCCGCGCACGGGCGGCGTAACAACGATGGATTGTGCGGCGATGGGCTCCGCGAGCCTGCATCCCGACGCTGCAGGGGCTCGCGTCATACCCTTGTCCGCGGCGCGCTACAGCGTTCAGTCCTCGGCTGGCGCTGAATTCGCGGAAAAGCTCGAGCGAGCGCGCGAGCTTTTGAGTCACGCGCGTCCAATTCGCCACGCTCTCCACACCGTAGAGCAGCGAGATTGCAGCTCGGACTCAGAGACTGTGCTGAGAGCCGCGCTCCAACTGCTCACATCGTGAGCGCGCGCCTCGCGCAGCGTTGTGCGGCGCCGCCTGCGCGCGTTGGCGCAGTGCAGTGCGACAGCAGCGCGCTTGGAATTCAAGGGCGTCGCCCCCTCCGCGCTGAGAGGCTCGGCGCCCACGACGTCGACGGGTGAGAGCTGCTGCGCTCCCTATCTCCGCAGCTCTCGCAAACATCCGTGAGGCAATGTACTCGCTCGCCGCTGAGATTGCCGACGTCGGCCTCCGCCACGGACTTGAAGGGCCGCTCCCCTTCGAGCACGGCGGAGTTCAGCGCAGTCTCCCCCTACTCCGACCCGGAAATAATGAATCTCGATCATGGACGCACAGCCGTTGGATGCAACAGCTTCGAAAGTGCGCGCGTAGGTCACCGAGCGATGCCCGGCCGTCAACTTTACGATGAAGAGCTGTCGCAGCCGAAAACTACAATGTTGGGCTCGCGCGGCTGCAGACCCGCGCTCTGTCGAGCTCCGTTGCCCGAC
The DNA here is from genome assembly GCA_966250485.1 of uncultured Sorangium sp. Lineage (GTDB taxonomy): Bacteria > Myxococcota_A > Polyangia > Polyangiales > Polyangiaceae > PMG-095. The sequence goes on from CBINHN010000002.1 coordinate 67,176, forward strand.
TCCGCTCAGCGCCTCCAGTCGCGCTCGTTATTTCGTGTGCCCCAATAAACCACCCGTCTCAGTTTTGAGTCTCGCGCTGCGCGGCTCGGAATATGCGCACTTCGAGCTCGCGCCGTTGACTGCGTAGCCGACGCGTCGGGCTCGCTACGTGTGGTTGTCGCAGTCGAAAACTACAATGTTGGGCTCGCGCGGCTGCAGACCCGCGCTCTATCGAGCTCCGTTGCCCGACGCGCGCTTCGAGCGCGCGCCGCGTGGGTTCTAGCGTTGGTTCGTGGGCGGCGCGCGGCGTCTCTCTCGCTCGAGGGCGCTCGCGCATGGCGCTTTGCGTTGCAGCCGCGCACGGGCGGCGCGGCGACGGTTACGCTGCGTTGGCGGAGCGCTCCATCGCGCCGACTTCGCGTCCGGCGCCTTGTGATGAGGTGCGGAGGGAGCGCGCGGCGCGCATCGATGGGCGGAAGGCGCCGGCGGCGAGCAAGCACAGAAAGGGCGTCGCTACCATGTGATAGCGATCTTCGCCGAAGAAGATGGCGTGGGTCACTACGATGCACAAGACGAAGCCGACGACGAATACGCCCGCGGGGCCGAGTCGCGGGCGCCCGGGGAGCGGCGTCAGGCCGACGATGGGGATGAAGAGCGCTAGCCAGTGCACGGGGTGCTGATCGCTGAACAGCGCGCGCAAGGCGACGCCGATGACGACGGCCGCGAGCAACGCTTGCACGACGCTCGGCCAGCGCTCGCGTTCGTCGAGCCGCGGCCGCGCTACGACGCCGAACGCCGCGGCGACCATCAACAAGCGATGAAAGAGGCTCACGAGCTCGCGCCCGGCGACCCTGCGCGGCTCCGGCCAGGTCACGGGATCGGCTTCGTGCAGGTACTCGAAGGCGAACGACTCGTGATCGAAGGTCTCGGCGAGCTTCTTCGGGATCAGGCGCAGCCAGCGCCCCGGCGCGGCCAGGATGCGTTGCTTGCCGACCTGCGCCCAGCAGCGATCCTGCTGCACTTGGCCCGTGACCACCGCGCAGCCGTCACTGGCGCGCAGCGTCTGAAAGCGGCCGGTGTTGGCGATGGCGCCGATGGCGAGGTTCCAACCGCCGTTGGTGGACACCAAGGCGCAGCCGTCGAAGCGACGACAATTGCGGAGTGTCCAGGGCAGCACCATGGCGAAGGTCAGCGCCGTGACGAGCAGGGTGTTCTTGAGGACGCGCACGAGGCCGCCCGGCTGCGTGAACACGAGCAGCGGGATCAGCAGCAGTAACGAGGGGCGCAGCAACGCGGCGCCGCCGAGCAGCGCGCTGGCCAGCGCGAGCGCCCAGGTGCGGCCGCGGTACGTCAGCGCGAGCCAGCCGATCACGGCGACGAGGGTGGCCGCGACGATCTCGGTCATCACCAGCGCGCTGTACGCGATGAGCCCTGGGTGGAGCGCCAGCAGGGCACCGGCGCCCCACGCGCGACGCTGGCCCACGTAAAGGCAGGCCAGGCGATAGCCAATCACGGCCAGCAGCGTGCCGAACAGCGCGTTGACGAGCGGCGCGACCAGGAGCCCGGAGCCGAACACGCGATAAAATCCGGCCAGCAGCGCGCTGTAACCCACCGGGTAGTGGGCCCAGGGTCGCCAGACGAGCTGACCGTGCACCCACACGTCCTCGGAGTAGCCGTAGCCTTGCGCGATGCGCTCCGCGCCGAAGTGATAGTAGTGTCCGTCCCACACCGGCTCGCGCGACCACGCCACCGCGACGTACAAGCGCGGCAATAACGCGACCAGCGCGAGCGCCAGAAGGAAGCCGAGATCCGAGCGGCTGCTGGAGGGCCGCTGCGCGCGCCTCACGAGGCGGCGCCTTCTTCCGGCGATGACAGGCCCTCGCGCATCCGGCGCAGGTAGGTGCGCGTGACCTGCGTGGGATCGAGCTTGAGATATTTGGCGAGCTGCTGCACGAAGCCGCGCGTGTAGACCAGCGCGGGGAGCTCGGCGAAGTGCTCGGCCTCGATCGCGCGCAGGTGCGAGATGGCGATCTTGGTGTGCTTGGCGATGTCGTCGATTTCGATGCCCTGCGCCTCGCGCACCTTCTGCAGCAGACGCCCGGTGAACTCGGTCTCGGCGCTGATCTCGCGGCCGAGCTCCTGGCGCAGCAGCGCGCGCTCGGCTTCGGCCGCGGCGTCCACGACCGCGGGCTGCGGCGGGCGATCGCTGGCCTCGTCGCGGAAGATGGACGCGTCGTAGGCCTTGCGGCGCAGCGGATCGAGCAGCGTCTCGTGCGCCTCTTCCACGCGCGCCTGCTCGCGCTTCAGCGCCGCCTCGTCGAGCAGCGAGGTCAGCGGCAAGCTGTTCGGCTGGTAAATTTCGCGCTGGCGCTTGTAGGCGCGGCGCAGCTCTTCGTCGCTCGCGCCGCGGTGTGTCCACAGCACGTCGTAGAGGTTGGGCTCTTGCGGCACGATGGGCAGCGGCTGCTCCGGGCGCTGCTCGGCGCGCGCAGAGGCCAAGGCGAGCAAGCGGCGCGCGATGCGCTCTTGGTTGCGCGCGCTCTTGCTGGCAGGGCTATCGATGAGCAGCGGACGGCGCCGCACGACGCTGAGCCAAACGGCGTCGTCTTGCTCGATGTGCCCGACGTAATCGAGGCGCACGCCCAGATAGCGCAGCGCCATGTCCACCATGGCCGGCCCCAGATCCGAGTCCGTGCGCAAGCGGATGTTGTTGACGACGAGCCGCGGGCGCAGCGCGGCGAGCTCCGCCGCCGCGCGCTGGCCGACGGCGGTGTCGTAGCGGGCGATGGTGCGCACCAGGTCGACCGGCGCCGGCAGCGCGCCGAGCTCGCTCTGCGCGCGCTCCACCATGCGCATTTTGAAGCGATCTTCGACCAGCGAGCGGCGCAGCGAGCGCAAAAACACCGCGCGCAGCAGCCGGTAGGTGGACTCGACGCTGGGCGGCTCCGGCGTGGTGACGCACACGGCCTGGTCGGCGGCCAAAAATAAGTCGAGGGTGGAGGGCGAGGTGCCCGCGCCCAGGTCGAGCAGCACGTAGTCCACGTCCAGCTGCCGCAGGCGCCGCGCCCAGCGCGGCTTGCGCCCCGGCCGAATCGGCTGCGTCGAGCCGATGCGATAACCCTGCGGCAAGAGCAGCAGGCCCGGGACCGGCGTGGGCAGCGGCTCGACCTCGATGTCGTCTGGGTCGTCGTCACCGGCCGCGAGGGTCGGCAGGTGCAGGCCGAGCAGCGTGTGCAGCTCCGCGCCCGCAGGATCCGCGTCGATGAGCAGAACTCGCCGGCCGAGCTGCGCGAGATAGACGCTGAGGTTGATGGCCAAGCCGCTGGCGCCGACACCACCCCGCCCGCCGATCACGGCGATCATATGGCGGACGCCGGCCGGGGGCAGGCTGGGCGGGGGCAGGGAGGTCGGGACGCTGTCGGTCATCGTCCGAGCGACCGTCCATCTACCACCATTCCCTGGCAAGGGGGGGGCAACCAGTCGCCAACTTGCGTCGCCTCGGCTAGGCTCGCGGGCGATGTGGACCTTGCGAGCAGCCATCGCCATCGGCTTCTCCACCTTATTGAGCGCCCGGCTGACCACGTGCCGTAGCCCGGGCGAAGGCGGCACCGACCCGAGCCCGGCCAAGGCCGAGGTCGCGAACGTGACGCTGAAGGGCGTGGACACCTCGGCGCTCACCACGCGCGAGAAATCCGAGTGGTCGCGCTACGTGTCGGAGTTCTTGACGCCGTGCTCCGATCAGCCCGTGAGCATCGCCGAGTGCGTGCAGCAGGCGCGCCCCTGCAAGGCGTGCTTACCGGCGGCGCGCTACCTGGTCGACCTCGCGCGGCGCGGCCAGGTGCGCGCGCAGGTGGAGTCCACGTACAAAGCGCGGTTCTCGCCCGACGCGGTAAAATCGCTGGATCTGGCGGGCTCGCCCAGCAAAGGCCCGGCGGACGCCAAGGTCGTGCTGGCCGAGTTCGCGGATTTCCAGTGTCCCGCCTGCGGCGCGGCGCGCCCGGTGATCGAGGACGTGCTGAAGAAGCACCCGAGCAACGTGCGCCTGGTGTTCAAGCATTTCCCGCTGACCATCCACGAAAACGCGGAGAAGGCCGCGCGCGCGGCGGTGGCCGCCGGGCGGCAGCACAAGTTCTGGGAAATGCATGAAGCGCTGTTCGTCAACCAGCAGAAGCTCGACGCCGAGTCGATCCAAGGCTTGGCCAAGAGCATCGGCCTGGATATGAAGCACTTCCTGCAAGACTGGGACAGCGAGGCCGTCGCCGACGTCGTCACGCGCGATCGCAAGCAGGGCGAGGCGCTGGGTCTGAAGAGCACGCCGTCGCTCTTCATCAACGGCCGTCTGTTCGCGCCGAGCGGTGAGTTCGCGGAGGACCTGGATAGCTGGATCACGCTGGAGCTCGAGCTCGTCGGCGCGCCCGCGCCGAGCAAGGCACCGCCAGCTCCGCCCGCGCCGTCCGCTTCGGCCGCGCCGCCAGCCTCGGCTGCGCCACCAGCTCCGCCCGCGCCGTCGGCTTCGGCCGCCAAGGGCGCGCCCGCGCCCGCGGTGAGCGCCAGCGCGAAGCCCGCCGCGCCGGCTCCGTCTGCGCGAACCGCAAAGTCTCCCGCCGCGCTCGGTAGCAGCACGCACCAATGAGACACAGCGATCTGCTCGGCTGCTTCCCCACCGGCCGTCACTATCCCGGCATCGCTCACCTCCTGCGCGTGATCGCCAGCGGTCTCGCCGAGGAGTTCACGGGCGATCACCACGTGCGCTCGCTGCGCATCGTCTCGATCGATACGGAGACCACCGGCCGCGATCCGACCGTGGACCGCATCGTGGAGATCGCGTGTATCACCTGGGACGGTGAGCAAATCGCCAGCCGCAAGACCTGGCTCGTGAACCCCGAGCGTCCGATCCCACAGGAGGCCTTCGAGGTGCACGGCATCAGCGACGACGACGTGCGCGACAAACCCACGTTCCGCGAGCTGGCGGCCGAGATTTTGGCTGAAATCGACGGCGCGGTCGCGCTCGCGTACAACGCCGAATACGATCGCAAGGTGCTGCACTCGGAGCTCGGCCGCGTCGGCGTGAGCTTCGAGCAGCAGCCGCCCGCCGTGCGCCGCAACGTCGACTGGCTCGATCCGTTGATTTGGGCGCGCGAGCTGCACAAGTTCGAGAAGGGCAAGTCGCTCGTCGAGGTCAGCGAGCGCATGGGCGTCAAGCTGGAGAACGCGCACCGCGCGGCGCACGACGCCGAGGCCGCGCTGCTCGTCTTTCTCGCGTTTTTGCCGGATACGCGCGTGCCCAAGACGTACGGCGCGTTCTTGCAGGAGCAGCGACGCCTGGGTCGCATCTTCGACGACGAGCGCCGCATCTGGCGCAAATCCCCGGTCGCGCAGGCGACGACGTAGCGCGCAGCGCGCAGCGGGCGCGGACGAGCGCGCGCGTCGCCGTCAGTCGGGGACGGTGAAGCTGCTGCTCAGTGACACCGCGCTGCCGGTGAACGCGGGCACGTGCATCGCGGAGTAAGCGCCCGTCACGCACGCACCCGTGGCTGTACCGCTGAAAGGCGCCCCGATCGTCACGTGCGCGACGCTGCCGTCGGGAGCAAAGGTGATCGTCGCGCGACCGCTGCCGCTCGGGCCGCTCGCTCGCTTACACTTGGCGGCGCGGCTCGCGGCCGCGCCGAGCTGCGCCAGCGCTGCACCGCGACTGAACGGCCCGCTCGCGACGACGGCCGCCGCCGGCGCGGACTGCGCCGCGACGGTCGCTGCAGGGCTGGCCACGGGCTGCTCTTCGAGCGTCACCGCCGCGGGCTCGACCGCGGGCGGCGCCTTCTCGGGAGGCGCCGGCTCGGCGCTCTTCACCGCTGCTGCGGTCTTCGCCGGCGCTGCGGGCGTCACGCGGCTCGCGCGTGAGCCGCGCGCAGGAGCCACGGGTCGCGGCTCCGCTCGCGCGCTGGCCTGAGCCAGCGGCAGACTATCCACGTCCACGCCGAGGTCAGCGGTCGCGGCGGTGGTGGTCGCGCGAGAAACGGCGACGCTCGGCGCGCCTGGCGTCGAGCGGAGCGGCATGTCCGCAACGGGGCGGTGCATGGCCCAGACTATCGACGCCGTTGCGGCGGCGATGCCGCCGATGGCCGCCAACAGCGGCGCGTAGTTCGTGCGCTCCGGCAGTGACGTCTCATACGTCTGCGGGTGCGGCGTGCCGGCGGAGTGGAAGGAGAGACGGCCGTTGCTGGCCGAGGCGTCCGAGACAGAGCCGGGCGCGATGGTCGAAGCGGGGATCAGCTCTTCGCGCACCCTGCCGTCACGCGCGGCGAGCGCCTCGCGCAGGTTTTGCCGCAAGCCTTCGACGCGCGGCCCGAGGATGCGCCCGACGAGCTTGGCCACGCTCGCGTGGCTCACCAAGATGCGCTCCTCGACCAGATAGCGCTCGAGCGCCTCTTGCAGCTCCTGCGCCGACTGATAGCGACGCGCTGGCTCGCGCTCCAGCGCGCGCAGCGTGATGGCGGCGAGCCGCGCGGGATAGTCCGCGAGCACGCTGCGCGGATCCGGCACTTGGCCGGAGGTCACGAGCGCGAGCGTGTGCGCCTCGTTTTCTCCGCGGAACAAACGCTCCCCGGTGGTGAGCTCGAACAGCACGATGCCGAGCGAGAACACGTCGCTGCGGCGATCCACCTTCGCGCCGCGGGCCTGCTCGGGCGACATGTACGCGAACTTGCCCTTCACGAGCTCGTCGTTGCCGGAGTAGCCGTGCGAGCGCGCGTTGGCGACGCCGAAGTCCACGATCTTCGCGCGTCCGTCGAGCCCGACCAGGATGTTGTGCGGCGAGACGTCGCAGTGCACGAGCTCGCGCAGCTCGCCGTCCCAGCCCTCGAGCTCGTGCGCGGCGTGCAAGCCCTGCGCGGCGTCGGCGATGATTTTGACGGCCATCTCCGGCGGTATCGGGCGGCGCCGGCGCGCTTCGCGGATCACCGCGCGCAGCGAGTCACCCTCGACCCAGTCCATGGCCATGTACAGCACGCCGGACTGCTCACCGACCTCGTACACGCGCACGACGTTAGGGTGATCGATGCTGCGCACGAGCTGGCCCTCTGCCAGGAACATCGCGCGAAAATCGGAGTTCTTCGCGAGCTCCGGCAGCATCACCTTCAGCGCGAGCAGCCGATCAGCGCCGCCGCTGGATTCGCGCGCGACCCACACGCTCGCCATGCCACCTCGGCCCAAACGAACCAACAGCTCGTATCGGCCAAGAGTCGCCCCTGCGGAAAGCTCGTTCATTCGCGCGGGTACCTCGTCGGGTACTCTCACTTACTCTATTCACCATGCCACCGTTCGGAGCGCACCGCGAGCCGCGCCCGAACGCGGCGCTGTTAATTTTCGCGCGATGACGCGCGCAGTCACGCAGCGTAACTGCAGCATGAAATGTAGGCAGAGCGTCTACCCCGCTTCGTAAAGCCTATTCGCAAAACCCCTCAGGGTGACGCGACGAACCGCGCATCACGGTGACGAATCGTCACCAGCGCCCGCATCCACACCCAAAACATTCGTTGCAGCTTTATCGGCGGGCGGCGCCACCTTCATGGAGACGTTGAGCAACAACGTCTCACCCGGCGTCAATTTGATGGTGCGCCGCTCGGCTGGGGCGTTCGGGTGCTCGAAGCGCACGTAGTGAGTTCCGGCGCTGAGCGGGATCGGCCGCGCGAAGGGCGTGGTGTCAACCAGCTGACCATCGACGATCACGTTGGCCCACGGCTGCGCCACGACGCGCAAATAAGAGACGGTGGGTGGCATCAGCTCGAGCCGAGTGCGCCCGCCCTGATCGCCGCGCTGCTCCTCGCCGCGCCGCGACACCAGCTGAATCGCCGCCACGCCAGCCGCGAACAACACGAAGGCCAAGAACAACCCAGCGCTCGCCTGCGCGAGGGAGGTGCCGTCACTGGCCGCCGGCGCGGGCCGAACGCGCTCCGATGGCCGCGGCGCGCCGCGCGCGGCGTCGAGGCCGAGCTCGGCGAGCGCGCGTCGAATCGTCTCCGCCGAGTCGACCGCCGAGAGCTCGCGCGCGACTTGCTCCAGCGCCTCCACGAGCTCCGCGGTGGTCTGGAAGCGATCGCTCGGCATCTTCTCCAAGCAGCGCTGCACGATGCGCTCCACCGCGGGCGCGAGGTGCGGCGTGCGGCGCGACAGCGGCGGCGGCGGCTCGCTGCGGATCCGCAGCGACTCATTGCGCTCGTCCGGAGCTTGGAACGGACGCTCGCCGGAGAGCAGCTCGTACATCACCACGCCCAGCGAGAACTGATCGCTGCGCGGATCTGCCGGCTCACCCAAGATCTGCTCGGGCGACATGTACGATGGCCCCACGTAGCTGGCGCCGTGATCGAGCAGCTCCGGCGCCGTCGGCATGCGCTCGTCCGACGCGACCGAGAAGTTCGCGAGCTTGACCTTGCCGCGCCTCGACACCAGCACGTTGCGCGGCCGCACGTCGCGATGCGCGATGCCGCGCTCGTGAGCATGAGCGAGCGCGCGCGCGACCTCCAGCACCACGGCCACGGCAGCGGCCTGCGGGAGCTTGCCGACGCGCTCGAGCAGCGCCTCCAGCGCCCAGCCGTCGACGTGCTCGAGCACCATCCACATCCGCTCGTCCTTGCGGACGAAATCGTAGAGCGCGACGATGTTCGGATGATCGAGCTCGGCGAGCAGCCGCGCTTCGCGCTCGAGGGACGCCGCGAACGGCGAAGACGGTAAAATGCTGGCGCCGATTGATTTGATCAGCACCGGCCGCCCGAGCGGCCGCTGCACGGCGCGGTACAGCTCGGAGAGCGGTCCCGAGTGTAGTCTCTCCACAATCTCGCAGCCGTCGAAGCGCGGCGCATCGGTCATCGGCGAGGCACGTTAGCACCGGCTGCGCCGCGAGCAGAGGGTCCGCGAAGCAGCCGCGCCAGGCCCGCAGGGCGGAGTTCCGCTTCCGTTCTCCGGGCGATCGCGCTACTCGCACGAATCACGAAGGTGTTGGAACCTGAGCCCGTTCTGCCCGCAGCACCCGCGCCGCGCCAGCCGATCCGGCGCGCACTGCGTTCCGCTCGCAGCTACATCACCGAGCAAGATCCCACCTTCTGGGTTGCGCTGACGCCGGCGCTGCTGGTCGCCGCGCTGCTCTTCGTGCGCAGCCCGGCCTCGAACTACATCTTCGACGAGCAGGAGGCGCTGCTCGCCAACCCGTACGTCAACGGCCAGGGGCTGCGCTTCATCGACGCCATTCGCCGCGACTTTTGGGGCCTGCCCCCGGATCGCAGCATCGGCTCGTACCGGCCCATCCCCAACATGATCTGGCGCTTGCTGTGGCACGTCAGCACGCAGCCGTTCTTGCATCACTGGGTCAACGTCATCGGTCACGCCGCCAACGCCGCGCTCGTCGCGGCGCTAGCCTTCAAAATTTCGCGCAGCCGCCGCATCGGCTGGCTGGCGGGCGCCTATTTCGTCGCGTGCGCGACGATCACGGAGGCGGTCACCGGGGTCGTGGGCATCGCCGACGTGCTGGGCGGGCTCGGCGTGTTGCTGGCGGTCGCCGCGCTCGGCTTGCGTTGGTGGCTGATGCCGCTGGCCGTGTTTTTCGCGCTGTGCCTGGGCCTGTTCTCGAAGGAGAGCGCCATCGTGGGCGTGCCGCTCATCGGCTGGGCGGCGCTGGTGACGGCGCCGGCGTTGCACTCACGGCCGCTGCGCGTGCTGCGCGCCACGACCGCGCTGCTCGCGGCGACGCTCGCGTTGATCGCGTACACGGAGTTCCGGCGTCACTTCTTCCCGGTCGAGCTGCCCAGCGACTTGGCGCAGGCGCTGCCACCCGGCAGCGGCCTGGGCCGGCGCGCGCTGCACGCCTTCTTGCGCTGGTTCCATCAACCTGCGCTGCCCAGCGATCCCATCAACAATCCGCTCGTGGAAGCGTCCGTGCCCGCGCGGGTCGCCGGCGGCCTACGCGTGTTCGCCCGCGGCCTGGGGCAACTGCTGTTTCCGTGGGATCTCAGCGGCGACTATTCGTATCGCCAAGAGCCAATCCCGCCGCGCCTGCTGTTCCCGGGCAGCGTGCTCGGCGGCCTTGCCTTCGTCGTGCTGCCGCTGCTGGGGCTCGGGGCTTGGGTCACGGCGCTGCTGCGTGAGCGCGCGGCGCGGCGCGAGCCGCTCCGCGCGCCGCCGCGCGCCGCGTTGCTGCTCGCGCTCGGCGCGTTGTGGCTGCCCGTCGCTTACTTCCCGCACTCGAACCTGGCCGTGCTGCTGCCGACCGTACGCGCCGAGCGCTTCTGGTATTTGCCTGCCGTCGGCGCGGCGCTGCTGCTGGCGGTGCTGTTCGATCGCGTCCTGCGCGTGCGCCGGCGCTCGCTCGCGCTGCGCCTGGTGCTGGCCTTCTTCGCCGTGCAGGCGCTGCGCGCCCGCGCCCACGCCTTCGACTACACGGACGATTTGACGTTCTGGGACAGCACGCGCAAAGCGGCGCCCTACAGCGCCAAGGCGCACCTCAACTATTCGGTGATGGTCGGCGCGCGCGGGCACCTCGATCAGCGCCTCGCCGCGAACCGCGTCGCGCTCGACCTGGCGCCGAACTGGCCCATGGCCAACGTGTACTACGGCGACACGCTCTGCCGCATGAAGCAGCCCGAGCAGGCTTGGCCGCACTATCGCAAAGGCTTCGAGCTGTCGCCCAATGATCCCAACCTGATCGCGCTCGGCCTGCAATGCTTGTGGGATCAGAGCGCGGTCGAGCCGCACAAGGCGGAGCTGCTCGAGATGGCCGGGCGCCACCCCGGCTCCTGGCTCTCGCTGCTCTCCACCGAGCTCGTGTACTACGGCAAAGAGTACAACGGCGTGCAGCCCAAGTACCGACCGAGATCCTATAACGAAGGCCCCAAATCCGAGTGAGCGCGGCGCGGCGCGCGGCCGCGTAAAGAGAACTCAACGACCCAGCAGCCACAGCCCGAACAGGCTCGCGCCCAGCACGAGCAACGCCAACAACGCGACGAGCACGTCGACCAGGCGGATCCCCAGGCTGCGCCGCTTGCCGTCGACGACCTTCTGCGGCGGGCGCACCACGGGCGCCTCTCCGCCGCTCGGCTCCGAGAGCAGCTGCTCCGAGGTCGCCTTGGGCTCCACCAGGGGCGGCGCGCCCGTGGGCGGATCGACGTCGTCATCATCGCGCATGCGTTCGTCGGCGCTGGCCTCGAGCTCGGCCAACGCCGCGGCGATCGGATCTTCGTAGACGAGCTCGCTCTGACCGACGCGCAGCGGCACCCCCCGCGGCCAGGGCATCTCTTTGCGCTCGACGCGCTGCTCGCCCAAGAAGCTGCCGTTCTTCGAGCCCAGATCGCGCACGGCGATGCCCGAGCCGCGGCGCATGACCTCCACTTGGCGGCGCGAGAGATCGGGATCGTCGAGCGAGAGATCGACGCCGGCGCCCCGCCCGATCACATAGCGGCGATCACCGAGGCCGAGCGCGAGCTCGGCGCCGAGCGCGGGCCCGGCCGTCACGCGCAGCTTGGCGTCGCTGGTCTCCCCTTGCGCCGAGAGCGCGCTCGCCACCAGGGCCAACGCGATCTCACGCGTGGTGAGCTTTTGGCTGGGCGTGACCGGCACCTGCTCGATGCGCACCTCCAGCCAAACGCGGCCCATGCGCAGGAGATCGCCCGAGCGCAGCACGCGCGGCGCGTGCGGCGAGAGGCGCACGGGGCCGACGAAGGTGCCGTTGGTGCTGCCCTCGTCGATCACGACGTAGTCCGTGCCGCGCTGGCGGATGGACGCGTGCCGATGGCTGACGCTGGGATCCGGCAGCAACACCTCGGAGCCTTCGCCCCGGCCGATCACGATGCGCGGAGCGTCGAAGGTGATGCTCGCCGGCGTGCTCAGGTCGCCAGAACGCACGATCACGGTGAGCGCCATCGAGAACGCGCATCATGGTGTTGGCGGGGCGCTCGGTAAAGGTTTCCGCGAAACTTGGCCCGGAAGCGCCGGGCGCCGTAGGTCGAAGGCGATACCAGGTCGCCCCTCTCGAGGCGCGGCCCGGCCCGGAGGCAGCCATGAGTCAAGAGCAGGAACGCCGTGACCCGAAGACGGAGCGGGTGAAGGTCGCAACGCTGGTGGAGGTGTGCGGGAATATCCCCGGAGTTCCCGTGTTCGAAGCGGAGTCCATCAATGTGAGCCCGCAGGGCATGCACCTGCGCACGGCTTACCTGCCGGACGCCGGGGCTCCGCTGATCTGCCGCTTCGAGAGCGACGGGCGCGAAATCGTCGTCGAGGGCATGGTCGCTTGGCGCAAGGAGAGCGGCCGCGGCGGCGAGTTCGGCGTGAAGTTCACCGCGCTCGACAGCCGTAGCGTCGACGCGCTGCGCGCGCTGTGCGGCCTGGACGCGCCCGGCGACGCGAAAGGCGACCTGACCATCGGCGAGCCCGGCGCGCGCGTCCGCCTGCACATCGAAGGGCTCGGCTCGCCGATGAAGGCGCGCGTGAAGACCGGCTCCGCGGCGAAGCTCCAGGTCGGCTCGAGCTTGGAGTTTCTGAAGGTCGGCAAGCGGCTGGAGCTCGAGGATCTCGACGTCGGCGGCCGGCGCGCGGCCGAGATCGACACGGTGAGCGTCGTCGTCGACCCGAGCACGCGCGTGCCGCAGCTGGTCGTCGGCCTGCGCTTCGAAGGCGCCGAAGACGATACGCCCTCGCCCAGCGTCGCCAACGTCGGCACGCGCGAGGCCGGCGCCGGCATACGAATCCCGGCGCAACAGGTGAGCACCGACGCCGCGCCGCGCACGAGCAAAGCGAAATCGGAGCCGCAGCGCGCGAGCCAAGCGCACGGCGACGCTTCGGAGCCGGCGAGCTCCGAAGATGACGAGCCCGAAATGCGCGGCCGTGTCGCCGCCATCGCGGCGAACGCCGAGCAACACGCCAAGGCCGCCAGCGCGAAGCTCTCGCGCACCAGCTTGCAGGCGGCGCGCGGCGCGGCGAGCTGGATGAAGGGCGCCACCGAGCGGCTGCTGTCGCGCAAGCAAGCGCCGGCGCGGCGCACGACCTCACCGGCGCCGAGCTCGAGCGCCGCAGAGAAGCCCAGGTTGCGTCCGCAGAGCGGCGGCGAAGCGGTGGCCAGTGAAGCCGTCGCGCCGTCCACGCGCAAGCGCAACCTCGCGCTCGCCGGCGGAGCGTCGTTGATCGCGCTCACCGCCGTCGCGTTCAGCCTGCGCGGTCCCAGCGCGCCGCCGCCTGGAGAGAAGCTCGCCGATGGCTCGACCGAGATCAGCGGGTCGAACGCCGCAGCGCCGACGCTGCCCGGACTGCAGCGCTCCACGCTGAAGGGCGCGAACCCCTCACCGCTGCCGGGCGCTCCCATCGTCGCCAATGTGCCGTTGTTCGGCGAGACACCGGTCACCACCACGGAGCCGGCGCCGCTCGGGCCTCCGCCCGGCAGCGAGGCCGCGGAGGTCGAAGCCTCGGAGCGCGCGGAAGCCAAGGCCAGCCTGTCACCGCGTGAGATGGACGAAACGTTCCCGGACAGCGAAGAAGAGGGACCCTCGCGCAGCGGGAACGACAAAAAAGACAAGGCGAGCAAGAGCGAGCCCAGGCCCGAAGATGTCGCGCCCTGGGGCCACGGCAGGATGCACCAACCGACCATCCACCGGCTGCGCCTGGACGCCGCGGGGGCCAAGATCGCCGGCAACATGGAGCCCACCGGCTTTACCGTCGTGATCCCCTCGCGCAAGGTGATGGAGACCGGCGCCGGCATCAGTAAGCGCGACCCGCGCATCGCGCGTGTGCGCACCAACAACACGCCCGCCGGAGCCCAGATCTCGTTCCGCTTCAAGGACGGCGTTCCAAGCTATCGGGTGCGGCTGCGCCGCGACTATGTGGAGTTTTTGATCAGCGAGGCCACGCCGCGCAAAGAAGCCAAGGCCGAGAGCCGAGCCGTAGCCAGCGACTCGGCCAAGAAGAAGAGTCGCTGAGCGGGGTGCTGCGCCGCGCGACGAGCGCGGCGCACGCAGCGGCTGAACACGGTCGAGCTGGGGCGCTCAGGCGTCGACGTTTTTCATGAAGCTCAGCCCGGATAGGAAGGTGCGCTGCATGAAAAAGAACAGGATGACGATCGGCAACGTCGTCATGAAAGACGCCGCCATCAGGTAGTGCCACTGCGTGCCGCCGAGCTGGCTCTGATAAAATTGCAGGCCCAGAGACAGCGTGAAGTTTTCCTGATCGGTCAGGTACAGCAGCGGCCCCAGAAAGTCGTTCCAGGAATAGATGAACTGGAAGAACGCGGCGACGGCCAGCGGCGCGCGCGACAGCGGCACGTAAATGCGCCAGAAGATGGTGAGCTCGGAGGCGCCGTCCAGCGTCATCGCCTCCGGCAAGCTCTTCGGGATGCGCAGGAAGAACTGCCGCAGCAAGAAGATGTTGAAAGCGCTGCCGAAGAAGCTCGGCACCCACAGCGGTTTCAGGGAGCCCAGCCAGCCGAGCTCTTTGAAGACGCTGTACAGCGGCACCATCAGCACCGGGAAGGGCACCATCATGGTGGCCAGCGTGAGCCCGAACAGCAGCTTGCGACCGGGCCACTCCAGCCGCGTGAAGGCGTAGGCGACCAGCGCGCTGGAGCTGGTGGTGCCGAGCGCGCTGACTACTGCCACGAACAGCGTGTTCCGGGTGTACGTCCAGAACGGGATGTAGCGCACGGTGGCGACGTAGTTGTGCCACTGCGCCGAGCTCGGCAGCCAGCGCGGCGGAAATATCATCGTCTCCGCGATCGGCTTCAGCGAAGTGGAGAACATCCACAGCAGCGGGAACACGAAGCCGAAGCCGATGGCGAGCAGCGCGGCGTGGACCAGCCAGCGCGTCGCCGGATGACGCCGGAAGGTGCTGCTGAAGGCGGAGACGACGGCGCTCATGCTGCTACCCTCAACCGGCGGTGTAGTGCACGCGGCGCTGGCCCAGGCGCACCGCGACCAGCGTCAGGCCCAGGATGATGACGAAGAGGATCCAGGCCATCGCCGCGGCGTAGCCCATGCGTAGAAACGTGAAGGCGTTGTCGTACAGGCGCATGGCGTAGGTCAGCGTCGAACGCGCGGGTCCGCCGTTGGTCATGATGAAGGGCTGCGCGAAGATCTGCAGCGCGCCGATCATGCCCATGATGGCGTTGAAGTAAATCACCGGGGACGTGAGCGGCACCGTGATGTGCCACACCTTGCGCCACGCGCTGGCGCCGTCGATGTCGGCCGCCTCGTAGATGGCGGTGGGCACGTCCTGCATCGCGGCGAGCAGGATCACGACGGTGTGACCGACGCTCCAGACGCTCATGGCGATGATCGACGGCAGCGCCGTGCGCGGATCTGCCAACCAGGGCACCGGCTCGATCAGCCCGAAGCTCAGCGTGTGCAGGATCTGATTGAGCACGCCGTAGCGCGCGTTGAAGATCCAAAGCCACACCATCGCGCTCGCGACCAGCGGAGTCAGCGACGGCAAGAAGACGAGCGTGCGGTATACGCTCGTGCCGCGCACGTTGGCGTCGAGCAGGAGCGCGATGCAAAAAGACGAGAACAAGCCGAGCGGCAGCGAGAACCCGGCGTAGACCAGCGTATTCTTGAGGGCGATCAGGAACACGTCGTCCTGGAGCAGCTCCGCGTAGTTGCTCAAGCCGATGAAGCGCGGCGTGCTCAGCACCGAGTAGTCGCAGAAGCTGTACACGGCGGTGGCCAGCACCGGGAACGCGGTGAAGGTCAGCAGCCCGATGCCCCACGGCGAGAAGAAGGCCAGCCCCTTGAGCAACGAAGCGTTGGAGCGCGCGCTCGCGCCACCGCGCAGCGCGCGCTCGCGGCGCTGCTGCCGCCAGATGAACAGCGCGATGCCGAGCACGAGCGCGGCGATGAACACGAAGGGCAGCCGCAACAGGCCAGGTGACGGCGGCACGCTGTGCCGCTCTCGCGAGCGATCCCAAGAGCGCTGCACGCGCACGGCCGCGGTGTGCAGCGCCTGCTCGGGCGTGGCGCGCAGCAACCAGACGCTCTGGAACAGCGTCTGCATCTCGCCTTTGTATTCTTTCCAGATCGGGAGCTGCGGCAGGCCGGCGGCGCGCGGGCTGGCGGCGAGCTTTTGGAACATGCGGATATACGGGTTTTTGTGCCGCCGCAGAAAGTCCTCGCTCACCTCGCGCAGCGGCGAGTTCTTGTGTTGGAGCAGGCAGAACTTCTCCATCGTGCTCTGCTCGGACAAGTAGCGCATGAACTCGAAGGCTTCGCGCGGGTGCGCGGCGCCGCGCGGGATGGCGAGCACGTCCGCGTCGACGAACGCGACCGGATCCTGCCCCTCTTCCAGCGTGGGGAACGGCGCCGCGCCCCACTCCAGCTGCGGCGCGAAGGTGTCGATGTAGTTCGACATCCACACGCCCTGCAGCACCATCGCCAGGTGCCCGCTCATGAATGGGTCCTGCGCGGACGCCAGGTTGCCGAAGCTCGCGTGCAGCGTCTGCAGCGCTTCGACGCCGAACTTCTTGGCGTAACCCTGCACCCAGGTGTACGCGCGCACGTTCGCGGGCTGCTCGAGCGGGATCTCCGCCCCGCCGTTCCACAGGCTGCCACCGAAAAAGTAGGGCCAAAAGAACGGCCACCAGGGCGGCTCGGCCGGCAAGAACCCCATCTGCGTGATGTTGCCGTGCTCGATGCGCGTGAGCTTGTTCGCGTAGTCGTCCAGCTCGGCGATGGTGCGCGGCGGGCGCTCGGGATCGAGCCCGGCCTCGCGGAACAGCTTCTTGTTCCAGAGCAAGCCGGTGACGGAGGGCGCCGAGACCACGCCGTACAGGCGACCGCCGGCGGTGCCCATCTCCCAATACAGCGGCAGGTAGCGCTCGCTGCGAATCACCGTGCCACGCGCCAGCTCGTCGATCGGGACCAGCGCGTCCTTGTCCGCGAAGTCCACGATGTCCTGCGACGTGAGCCCCGCCAAATCCGGCGGGTTGCCGCCGGCGGTCGCTACCAGCGTCTTCTGGCTGACCGACGAGACAGTGATGTACTCGACGAAGATCCGCGCTTGCGCGCGGTTGAAGTCATCGACGATGGCGCGGATCGCGTCGCGCTCGAAGCCGGTCCACTTGTCCCAGTACTTGACGTGGACGCGAGCGCCGCTCGGCGCTTCGGCGTGCGCGGCGCGCGGCCAGCACAACGCAAACAGCGCGACGCACAGCAGCCACACGCTCCAACCTTGGCGCGGACGCCGACCGCGGCCCGCCTCGGGCCTCAAGGCTCTAAGCCGTAAACGCGCGTCCACCCGTCGCCACTGCGCCGATACACGGCGATCGTCCGCGACTCCCCGACCGTCGTACGCGACGGATCGTAGGACCAGTCGTTCGTCTCTGTGTAGTTCTTCGACCAATCAGCCTTGTGGATGTGCATCTGGAACGCGCCGGTGCTGCCGTTCTTCGGCACTTGGAAGGAGCCGGACTTGAAGCCGAGCTCCATGTACGCCATGCCGCCCTGCGTGCCGAAGGTGACCACGCGGTCGCCGCAGTCCGCGCCCGCCGGCGGGCTGAGCGGAGAATAGCAGTCCGCGACGTTGTTGCCGGGGTTCTCGTCGCTGAAAAAGTAGCGCAGCTTGAGGTCACCGGCGTCGATGGCGCTGTTCGAGTAGTTGGCGATGCCGAGCGCTGGCATGATCTCCTGATCGGTGGCGCTGTCATCATACTGCTTGTAGAGCGCGGCGACCGAGTTCGGCTGGCACGTGCTGTTGCACAACGTGCTGTCGCAGTCCCGCGGCAACAAGCAGCTCTTGCCGTCGCCGCACAGCGGACACACCGTCCCGCCACAGTTTACGTCCGTCTCGTCTTGGTTCTTCGCGGCGTCGCCGCACGTGGGCGTCTGACACACGCCGCTGGCGCACACCGCGCTGGTGCAATCCGAGTTCGTCGCGCAGTTGCGGCCGGGGGCGCAGTCCCCGCAGTTCGGGCCGCCGCAGTCGAGGTCGGTCTCACCCTGGTTCTTGATCTTGTCGCTGCAGGTCGGGGCTGCGCAGGTCGAGCCCGAGCAGTTCACGCTGACGCAGTCCGCTGCCACCTTGCAAGACTGATTCGTGCCGCACTTCGTCGAGCAGGTGCCGCCGCAGTCCTTGTCCGTCTCGGAGCCGTTCTTGATGCCGTCGCCGCAGCCGGGCGCGGCGCAGACGTGATCGGTCGGGTGACAGAAATTGCTGCTGCAGTCCGCGTTCGAGACGCAGCCCTGGCCGTTGCCGCACGCCGGACAAGCCGAGCCGCCGCAGTCCATGCCGGTCTCCGTGCCGTTCGTCACCTGATCCTTGCAGCTTGGCGCCTGGCACTTGCCGTCGCACACCTTGCTCACGCAGTCGCTGCCGCTGCTGCAGTTCTGGTTGGTGCCGCACTTGGTCGTGCAGGAGCCGCCGCAGTCTTCGTCGCTCTCGTCGCCGTTCTTGATGCGATCCGTGCAGGTGGCCTGCTGGCAGATGCCGGTCACGCAGCGGCCGCTCTGGCAATCGGCCACGCCGTTGCACTTTTGGCCCTGAATGCAGGTGCTGCCGCACATCCCGCCGCAGTCGCGATCGGACTCGGTGCCGTTGCGCGCGCCGTCATCGCACGACGGCGCCTGGCACTTGCCATTGATGCAGACGCGGCTCTCACAGTCGGCGCCGGTGCTGCACAGCTTACCCGTCGCGCAGCCCTCGCACGTGCCCCCGCCGCAATCCACGTCGGTCTCGCTCTGGTTGCGAACGCCGTCCTTGCAGGTCGCCGCCACACATTTGTCGTCCTCGCAGTGGCGGCTGACGCAATCGCCATCGCGCGCGCAGACCTTGCCATCCGCGCAGGTCGCGCCGCAGCTGCCGCCGCAATCGACGTCGGACTCGTCGCCGCCGAGCTTGCCGTCGGCGCAGTCCATCGTCGCGCAGATGCCCAGCGCGGAGCAGGTCAAGCTCTTGCTCGGCTCGAGCGTGTCTTCCACGCAGTCGTCGTCATCGGTGCAAGACTGACCGACTCCGCAGCGCGGGCAGCCCATGCCGCCGCAGTCGATGTCCGTCTCGTTGCCGTTTCGGATGCCGTCCTCACAGCTACCGCCGCTGCACACGCCGTCCTTACAGACGCCGCTCTGGCAGTCCGAGTCTAGGCTGCACTTGGCGTCCGGGCCGCATTTGGGGCACAGGCCGCCGCCGCAGTCGACGTCCGTCTCGGCGGCGTTCTTGACCTGATCGTCGCAGCGCGGCGGCATGCACACCGCGTCCACGCAGCTGCCGCTCTGACAGTCCGAGCCCTGCCCGCAGCCGCTGCCGTTGGCGCACGCCTTGGGGCACGAGCCGCCGCAATCGACGCCGGTCTCGTTGCCGTTTCGGAGCTTGTCGTCGCAGGACGCGCTCTCGCACAGCTTGTCCGCGTTGCAGCGCGCGCTGAGGCAGTCCGTGTCCGCGGTGCAGCCCTGCATCGGCGCGCACTTCGGGCAGTCGTCACCGCCGCAGTCGACGTCGGACTCCATGCCATTTTGCATCTCGTCCGTGCACTGCTCGGTCGTGCACACGTTCGCGACGCACACCTGCGTCACGCAGTCGTCCGCCGTCTGGCACGTGGCGCCGATGCCGCACGGCTCGCAGCCGTCTCCGCCGCAGTCGATGGCGGTCTCGTTGCCGTTCAAAACGCCGTCGTCACACCGCGGCGCGTCGCACGCGCGGTCGCTGCACACGCGGCTGAGGCAATCGTTCTGGAAGTGGCAGCTGTGACCGACGTCGCAGTCGGGGCAAACGGGGCCGCCGCAGTCTTTGTCCGTCTCCTCGCCGTTCGCGACCTCGTCGTTGCAGCGCGGCGCTTGGCAGCGCCCGTTGGCGCACACCGAGCTCACGCAGTCCTCGTGCCGCCCGCAGAGCGCGCCGGCGTCGCAGCGCGCGCAGATCCCACCGCCGCAATCCCGGTCCGCCTCCAGCTTGTCCTTCACGCCGTTGCCGCACGACTCTTCCTGACACAAGCCGCGCAAGCAGTTGTCGCTCACGCAATCCGAGTCGCTGGTGCAGGTGTCGAGGTCGGCGCACTTCATCGCGCACACGCCGCCGCAATCGACGCCGGCTTCACCGGGGCTCTTCACGCCGTCGGAGCAGGAGCCGCTGACACAGCGACCGTCGTCGCACACGTTGCTCTCGCAATCATCGCGCCCCTTGCATTCCTGGCCGTTGTCACAGCGCGGGCAGGTGCCGCCGCCGCAGTCGATGTCGGTCTCCGTGCCGTTCGCCACGCCGTCGCTGCACGACGCGGCCACGCAGCGCCCGTTGGCGCACGTGTCGCTCCTGCAGTCGGAGTTGTCGCTGCAACGCTGGTTCGTCCCGCACTTCGGACAGGAGGAGCCACCGCAGTCGACGTCGCTCTCCCCCGGACTGAAGTTGCCGTCGACACAGGCGCTGTTCTGACAACGCCAGTTGACGCAAGCCTTGATCTGGCAATCGGAGTCGACCTTGCACACCAGATCGACGCCGCAGGGCTCACACAGCGGCCCGCCGCAATCCGTGTCCGTCTCGCTACCGTTCAGCTTGCCGTCGTCGCAGGTTCCCGCGCCGTTGCTGCTGAATTGGTAGTCAGGGAGCGAGCAGGAAGCCGCCAGCACCGTCCCGCAAAAGAGCAGAACCAGGAGCAGCCAGGCGCGACCATAAGAACGAAGCAAGTAGCCCAAGACACTGCAATAGTAGTACACGAGCACAGCCGAGCGCAGCCTGCGTGAGCAGCGTCGCTGTCGCGGCGAATGTAGGAAATCGCCGACCGTATCCGACAGCACCGACCCAATGACGCTCTGCGCTGGAGCGCTTCGCTAAGCGATCCTGCTCGGCGCTCTAGCGCAGCCCGCACTGCCCGCACTCGGGCGCATAGCTCGCGACCATCGCCGTGGTGACTTTGTTGCAATCGGCGGCCTTCACCTGCGCCGAGCAGGCGCTGGCCTGGGCCGCATCGAAGCCGGGGCTCAGCGCGCAGATCTGCGCGCTGGTGGCGGAGGAGCAGCGAAACGCTTCCATCGCGTTTCCGATGCACTCGAGCTTGGTCGCGGGCAGACCGAGCGCGCTGAGCTGCTGTGGCGTTGCGCGACAATCGACGTAGATCCGCTCGCACTCGTCGGCCGCCAGGTTCCCGCAGATCTGTCCGGGGTCGAGGCCAGCCGTCGTGAATCCCGGCTTGCGGTCCTCCTCGCTACCGCCTCCGCAGCCGGTGGCCGACAGGGCTGGACCGAGGACCAACAGGCAAATCGTGGACAGAAGACGACGCATCGACACCACGCTCCGAACCGGCTCGAACTATATCGCCGCGCCCCGCGTGTGGTACCGATTCCGGTTACGGCGCAGCTTTCCGCAAACGGAGGCCTCGAGACGCGCTAAAAAGGCTGTGACGCAGCGTTTCGACGCCGCCGTCGCGCTCGCTGTCAGCAACATGCTCCGCCCCGATCTTCAGCGTATCGTCGACGACCTCTCGCGCGCCGAGCACGGCGAGCTCACGCTCGACGCGCTCGGCGAGGCGCTCGGAGCGCGACAGGTCAGCTCGGAGGAAATCGGAGACATGATCGACGCGCTCGAGAGCGCGGGCGTGCGCATCTTGGACGCGCCGCTCGGCGCGCGCGAGAGCCTCGCGCGCGTCCTCGACGCCGCTCGCGACCTGCGCGCGCTCGGACGTGCGGCGAGCCCGCGCGAGATCGCGGCGCACAGCGGGCTGGCGCTCGAGTCCGTGAAGCTCGCGCTGCTCTACGCGCAGACCTTGACGCGCTGAGGCGCGTCAGGCGCCGGGCAGACGCGGGCCGCGCCGGCCCCGTCCCTTGCGCGTCACGGCCGCGAGCGCCGTGTCCGGGCTCATGCGGATGGTCTTGCGATCGTCGTGCCCGGCGGCGAGCCGCAGGAGCCCCGCGTGGGCGATCATCGCGGCGTTGTCCGTGCACGCCGCGCTGGGCGGTACCCACAAGCGCAAGCCGTTCGCCGCGCAAGCGCTCTCCGCGCGCGCGCGGAGCTCCCGATTCGAAGCCACGCCTCCGCCGATGACCAGCCCGTTCACGCCTTCGCGGCGCGCCGCCGCGACCGCCTTGCGCACCAAAGTGTCGACCACGCGACGCTGAAAGGCGGCGCAGAGATCGCGCAAGCGCTGCTCGTCCCCGGGACGGCCGTGCGCCTCGACGTAGCGCGCGACGTTGGTCTTCAGCCCCGAGAAGCTGAACTCCGCCGAGCTGGCGGCGGGCATCGGCGCAGCCAGCTCGATGCGCTCGGGATCTCCTTCCTTGGCCAAGCGATCGATCACCGGTCCGCCGGGGTAACCCAGCCCGAGCAGCTTCGCGACCTTATCGAACGCCTCACCCGCTGCGTCGTCGCGCGTGGCGCCGAGCTCCTGCACCTTCTCGAGCTCGTGCCCGTCGACGCGATAGAGCGCCGTGTGGCCGCCGGAGACGAGCAGCGCCACGAACGGGAACTCTGGTGGCGCCGCGGGCGGCTGCCCGGGATAGCTCAAGAAGCCCGCGAGTAAGTGCCCGACCAGGTGATCGACTCCGACGAGCGGCTTATCCAGCGCGAAGGCCAGACCGCGCGCGAGCTCGACGCCGACGAGCAGCGCGCCGGACAGACCCGGACGGCACGTCACAGCGATGCCGTCGAGCTGCTGCAGGGCGAGCGAAGCGCGCTCCAGCGCCGCTGTGATGACGGGCCGCGCGTTGCGCAGGTGATCGCGGGAGGCGAGCTCGGGGACGATACCGCCGAAGGGCGCGTGCAGCGCGACCTGGCTGTGCACCACGTCCGAGCGCACGCGACCGCCGTCTTCGACGATGGCGGCGCAGGTGTCGTCGCACGAGGTTTCGACGCCGAGCACCAGCATCAGAAGCCGCAACCCAGGGGCTGGCGGTGCAGCGCGAATTGACCGAAGCCGGGCTGCCGCTCGGGCCCGGCTCCCGGGGGCGGCAGCGGCGCCGGCTTCAGCACGCGAAGCTCGACGTCGGCGTTACGCATCAGCGACACCACCCCGAGCACCGTGCCCTGACAGCTGGAGTCGATCCAGACCAAGAAATTGTAATCCCGCCCGCTGCCGAACTCGAGCGCTGACAGCGGATCGTGATCCAGCGTCGGGATCGTGCGCAGCGGCGCGTCATCGAAGAAGGGCCGCTCTTCCGCCGCGCACAGCCCGTCGCGATCGTCGGTGCGCACGCGCCCGACCACCACGGGCTCACTGCCGCGCGAGGTGAGCGCGTCGATGTCCAGCGTGAGCGCCACGTTGAGCGCCGGCGGGTGGCCGCTCGGCAACAGCCCTTCCGCGAACGGCGGCGTCGCGACCAGACCACCGCAGTAAGCTGCCGTGCCCTTCGTGTCGAAGCGATCGAGCGACGTGCAGCCGAGCGCGGACACGGCGACGAGCAGCACGAGCGACGGTTTAGGGCAGATCATCGAGGCGGCGGGCGGCCCTTGCTCAGCAGGGCCTCGGCCGTCCTTCTAACATGCGGCTCCGGATCGGTCTCGCGCGCTCGTTCGAGGCTCGGCCGAGCGAGCTCCGGCGCCGAGCGAGCAAACGCCGTCAGCGCCGCCTCCCGAACCAGCGCGGTGTCGTCCTTCTGCGCGGCCCGCGCCAGCGCCTGCACCGCCGCGGCCGGCTCGCCCCCCTTCAAAACGCGCGCGAGCGCCTCGAGCGCGGCGATGCGCACGCTCCAATCAGCGCTCTCGGCCAGCGCGAGCAGCGCCGGCAGGGCCGCCGCGTGCGCCGGTCCCAGCGAGGCGAGCACTGCGCGCGTGACCATGGCGTCGCTGTCGCCGACGGCCGCGACGACCGCGCGCACCGCCTCCGGCTCCTTGCGCTTCGCCAAGAAGCCGAGCGCCAAGCTGCGCACCTCCACGGACGGATGTGCGGCCAGGGCGACGAAGGCGCTCACCGTGCCCTCCGCGATGCGCTCGGCCAGCGCGAGCGCTTCTTTGCGCGTCGCCGGGTCGCCCGCGGCGCGCTCGATCAGCGCCGCGAGCGGCGGGCGACCTTCACTCGTCAACGCCTCCGCGACGGCGCGCGCGCCTTCGGGGCTGGCGCGCACGGCCGCGCTCGCGGCGGCCTCCAGCGCGGGGCCCAGCCGGCGCAACGCCGCCGCTTCGCTCTTCGCGTCGTAGGCGTCGGGGAGCAGACCAGCGAGCACGCCGGGCAGCTCGAGATCGCCGTTGGGGATCGGCAGCGGCGGACCGCTCACGCGGTAAGCGCCCGTCGCGAGCACCAGGGCCGCGGAGCGCGCTCCCTGACGAGCCTCGGTCGTCCCGCTGAGCAGCTGCTGCGCGATCAGCGCTGGCGCGACGTCGGCGTTGAGACGCGCCAGCGCGACGAGCGCCGTCGACGACAGCAAGGGATCGGCGGTGTTGACCAGCTCCGAGAGCTCGGACGCTTGCTGCGTGAGCCCGAGCTGACCCGCCGCGAACGCCGCCGCCGCGCGCGGCAACGGTCCCGCGTCCGCGGCGCCGAGCGCCCGCGCGACGAGCGGCGCGTTACGACGATCGCCGAGCAGGCCGAGGCCCAACACCCCGAACATGCGCAGGCCGGGCGCCGGGCTCTGCGCCAGCGCGGCCAGCGCCCGCGCGGCTCGCGGCGAAGCGGCGCGGCACACGCCCCAAGCCGCGGCGAGCAGCACCGGATCGTTCTCTTCCGCGCGCGCGCGGCCGCCGGGCGCGACGATCTCGGAGAGCCGTGACACGAGCTCGGGATCGCCGAGCGCGCCGACGGCCAGCATCGCTCGCGCGCGCAGGCGCGGCGCGGCGTTGCCCATGGCGTAAGCGAGCAACGCTGGACCCGCGCTGCGATTGGCGACGAAGAGCAGCAACGTCGTCGCGATCTCCTGCTGCGCTTCACGGCTGTCGGACAGCGCGTCGAGCAGCGGCTTGACGGCGCGCTCACCGACTCGGCGCAGCTCCGCCTGCGCGGCGCGAGCGTCCTCGGCGTCGCTGCCGTGCGCGCGGTTCAAGAGCGGGTACGTCAGCGTGCCGTACAGCTCCACCAGCAGGCGGCGATAGATCGGCCGATCGGGGTTATCCAGCGCGAGCGGCAGCAGATCGCGCTCCAGCGCCTCGACCGAGCCGCGGCCCAGGTTCACCTGCATGCTGAGGCGCATGGCGCGCACGACGAGCTCCTCGTCTGGAGCCGCGCGCACCACCCGCCTTAGCAGCAGATCCGCTTCCTCCGTCTGGCCCTGACCGAGCAGCAGCTCCGCGAGATCGAAGTACACCGGGAACAGCCGCTCGTTCTTGCTGATCGCCTGACGCAGCTCGGAGATCGCCCGCGCGACGTCGCCGCGCTTGCGGTACATCTCGCCGAGCTTCTTGTGACCTTCGGCGTCCTCCGGACCGAGCTCCACGGCGCGCGAGGCGTATCGAATGGCGTCGTCATCGCGGTAGAGCTCGGCCGCGTACTCGGCCATGCGCTGGTAGTATTCGCGCGCGCGCTTCGGCTCGGCGCGCGCCAAGCGCTCCAGCACCTGGATCGCTTCGCCCAGCTTGTGCTGCAGCCCGAGCACGCGCTCGAGCCACACCAGGCTCTCGAGGTCGCCGGGGGCCGCGGCGGTGATCTTCTTCAACGTCCGCTCCGCCTCCGGGTAGCGCCGCAAGCGCAGCTCGACCTCGGCCAGCAGGCGCCCAGCTTCGAGATCGGGCGGCGTCGCGTCCAGCCGCCGCGCCAGGCCCTGCGCGCGCGGCGCCAGGCTGCCGGACAGATTCCATAGCGTCACGATGTGCTGCCGCGCTTCGCGCGCGAGCTGCGGGTTCTTGAGGTTCTCGTTCAAGAGCTGCTCCCACAGCTTGAGCGCGCGATCGTGGAAGGTCTGCCGTTGATCACGGCCGCTGCCGCTGGTCCCGGCGCGCTCGAGCGCGAGGGCGAGCGCCTTGCGCAGCTTGATTTGACGCGGCTCGAGCCGCACCGCCTCCTCGAGCGTCTCCAGCGCTTCCTTCACCAGATCGTGCTCGAGATAGGTCTCACCCAGCAGCAACAGGCCCTGCGTGCGATCCTTGGCCAGCGCGCGGATGCGCTGCCAAGTGGCGATCGCTTTCTTCTTGTCGCCCTCCTGCCAGTAACGCGCGCCGAGCTCGACCAGGTGCTGCGGATCCGCCCCGCCGCGCGCCGACAGCCGCTGCAAGAGCGCGAGGCTTGCCGCCTTTTCACCGACTCGTTCGTAAAAATCGACCAGCGCGGCGAGGATCTCGTCGTCGTCCGCGGAGCGCGTCTCCAGCGCGCGCAGCTGCTCGATGGCGCGCTTACGATCGCCGCGCTGAATCAGCGCTTCGGCGAGGCGAAACACGTAGTCGGGGTTGCGCGGCGCGGCGCGCGTCAACGCTTCGTAGTCGCGGATGGCCGCCTCGAGCTGGCCCTCCACTTCCAAGATGTGCACGACCTTGAGGCGCGTTCCGACGTCCTTGGGATCGCGCTGCAGCGCCGCCCGATACGCGGCGAGCGCGCGGTCGAGCTTGCCCGTCTCTTCGTACAGACCGCCCAGGATACGCTGCTCCTCGGCGTCGCGAACGCCGCGCTTCTCGATCTCCTGCACTAGCTCGCCGAGGCGGTTCTCGGCGCGGTAGAGCTCGACGATCGTCTCGTAGATCTCGCGCCGGACGCCGGCTTGCGTGCCCGCGATGGCCAGCGCGCGATTGAGCTCGCGCAGCGCGTCTTTTTGGCGCCCGGCTTTGGCGAGCGCGCGACCGTAGTCGCGCAGCGCTGGCGCGAGCACGCGGTTGTCACCGCTGGCGGCCTTGACCAGCTCCTGAAATTCGTCGACCGCCTCCGCGTAGCGCCCGCGGTTGTAGAGCTCGCGAGCGAGCTCGCCGCGCACGAAGAACGAGCCGCCCTGCCTGCGCACCAGCTCTTCACTGTATTTCTTGGCCTGCCGCACGTCGCCCGCGTCGAGCGCGAGCGTGATCAAGGCGCGCAGCACCTGCTCACGTTGCGTGGCTTCGCTGATGCTCGGCAGCGCGTGCTCGTAGTGCTCGCGTGCCGCGTCGCGCTGCCCACGCTCGGCGAGCACTCGCGCCAGCGACAGCTCCGCCAGCACCGATTTCGGCGACTCGGCCAGCGCGCGTTGGTACGTCGCGACGGCCTGCTCGGGCCGGCCATCGTGCAAGTACGCCCCCGCGAGCGCGAGCAACGCCGCGAGTCGTCCCTCGCCGCCGGCTTGCGCGCGACGCTCCAAATCCGCGATCAGCGCGTCCAGGTTGCCGTCGCGGCTGCGATAGAGCTCGGCCAAGCGCTGCAGCGGAAAGTCGGCCCCCGGTTGCGCCAAGGCGATCGCCGTGTAGCGAGCGATCAAGGCGTCATTGCTGGGCGCCGTCCCGCCTGCTCTCGCGGGCGGCTCCGGCTTCGCCGCCGGCGCTGCCCCCTGACCCTGCGCCTTACTGGGCGCGCGGGAGCGTTGCGGCGCGGCGCGGGGCGCGGGACGCTTTGCGGGGGACGGCGCGGCTGTTTTTGGCTTCCGTCCGCGGCCTTGGGGATTGAACTGAGCCTCGGCCACCGTCGCGCTCACGAGCAGCGCGAGCGCCACGAACGCGGGGCCGAGCGGACGCCTCACCCTGCAAACGTACGCGCCCAGCGCGACGGCCGCCAGGAAGGACAGAAGCTCCCCTACAACGCCCCACCGTGGTACACGCGAGCGCCATGAGTGACGGTCCGGAGCGGGAGCAGCCGCGCGAGCCACCGGGCACGGAAGCCCCCCCTGCTGAGTCCACGCCGAGCCGCGCGGAGTCCGACGACGCTTGGGATGACGACGCGCCCTCACAGCCCTCGCAGCCCGCTGCGAGCGAGCCGGAGGCAGCCTCAGACCCCGTCACGACGGAGGAGCCAGAAAAGCTCGAGCCCGTCCCCGACTCCACGCCGCTGCTGAGCGGTGATCCGGCCTGGGGCTCCGCGGCGCGATCCGTCACGCTCGGCGCGACGATCGGCTTCGCGCTGGGCGCCTGGGTCGAGCTCGCGTTGCAAGGGCGCGCCGCGAGCGAGTTCCTCGCCAGCAACGCGCTCGACATGCCGCGGCGCATGACGATGATCAAGGTCTGCATCGCCGTCGCCGTGCTCGGCGCGGGGCTCGCGGGCGGCAGCGTGGCGTGGATGCTGCGTAAAGGCCGCAGCGTCGGCTTGATCGAGCGCTGGCTGTGGTTCCTCTCGCCGCTGATCCTCGCGCCCGGCCTGGCCTCCGTGCTGCACTACAAGCCGTGGGTCAACGAGCACGCGCGGCTGCTGCCCATCGTGCTGTTGCTGGCCGTCGTGTTCGAGGTGCTGGCGTTCCAAGCGCTCAAGGCCGCGCCGCGCCAGGCGCGCGAGTGGTGGAGCGATCTGGTGGACCAAACGCCGCTCTTGGTGCGGCGGCACGCGCCGTTGGCGTTGGTGGTCGCAGGCTGCATCTTCTACGCGGCCTTCTTCTCCTTCTACCTGCTGCGCTGGCACTACAAGCTACGCACCGGAAACTTCGATCTCTCCATCAACAACAACCTGCTGTTCGGGGGCCTGCACGGTCACTTCCTGGAGAGCACGGTGGTCTTCCCGCAAGACCCCAAGAAGTACCTGGCGAACCACGCGAAGTTCGGCGGCTACCTGTTTTTGCCGATTTACGCGCTGTATCCCAAGCCCGAGACGCTGCTCGTGCTGCAGTCCACGCTGATCGGGGCGAGCGGGCTGCCGCTGTTCGGCTTCGCGCGCCGGCATTTGCCCGAGTGGTGGGCCGCGGTCGTGACGCTGGCCTATCTCGCCTATTACCCGATGCACGGGGCGAGCTTCTCGGAGTTTCAGTACGTCCCGATCGCCGGCTTCTTCGTGCTCGGAGCCATCTGGGCCGCGGAGACCCGGCGCTGGATCCCGTTCGCGCTGTTCATCGCGACGGGCATCACGATGCGCGAAGACATCCCTGTGGGCATGGCGCTGGTCGGCGGGTTCCTGCTGCTCAGCGGGCACCGGCCGCTGCCCGGCTTGCTCATGGCGGCGGTGTCGACGGCGTACTTCGTGGTGCTGCGCTTTTACGTGATGGAATCCGCCGGCGACTGGTGGTTTCCGAGCATGTACAAGGAGCTGTGGTCGGACGGCGAGAAGGGCTTCGGCAGCGTGATCAAGACGCTGCTCTCGAACCCGCTCTTCGTGCTCAGCAAGGTGCTCGTCGAGAAGAAGATCCTCTATCTCTTGCACCTCCTGGTACCGCTCGTGTTCTTGCCGGCGCGGCGCTGGTACTTGTGGGCGGCGTTCATTCCCGGCGCCCTGCTCACGCTGCTGGTCACGAACTACGACCCGCCCATCACGTTCTCCTTCCACTACGTGATGCACTGGACGCCGTACCTGTTCGTGGCCGCGGTGCTCGCGCTCGAGGCCATCGGCAAGCGCAGCGATTTCGGGCTCGAGCGCCGCAACGCCGCCGCCCTGGCCATGGCGGCGTCGACCGCCGTGCTCAGCTACAACTACGGCGCCTTCCCGCGGCGCGACGGCAGCTTCAAGGGTGGCTTTCAGCGCGTCGAGTTCGGCCTGAGAGAGCGCGACATCGAGCGCCACGAGCGGCTGATGACGCTAGCGGCCAAGATCCCGCGCGACGCCAGCCTCGCGGCCACCGAGAAGATCGGCCCGCAGGTGTCGTCGCGCGTGAAGATGTACACCATGCGGCACGGGCCGCAGGACGCCGAGTACATCCTGGCTTCCAACCGCGAGCTCAAGCTCTCGCGTACGAAGGTCAAGCTGCTCGAGGCGCTGCGCAGCAACGCCTACGGCGTCGTAGAGCGCAACGGAGAGTTCGCGCTGTTCAAGCGCGGCTACGACACCTCCGGCAACGATAAGCTGATCCACGACTGGCGCCTGGTCGACACGCCGCGTTCGACGCATCACGAAGCGCCGCCAGCGCACGAGGATCACGAAGGCGAGCCCAAGGCGCCCGAAGACGAAGGCGCGCCAGAGCCGCGGCCGGAATGAGCGAGCGGCCCCGCCGGTGACAGCCGAGCCGGAAGCAGCGGACGCGGTCAGCGGCGCCAAGCGCTTGAAGCGCTGGCTGCGGCCGCTGATGTTGCTGGTCACCGCCGTGTTCGTGCTGATGACGGCGCTGGACCTCGCGCAGCGCTGGGAGAGCCGGCGCATTCAGGTCGACTTCGTCGCGCTCGCGCTGTCGCTGCTGCCGGTGCTGGTCGGCGCCGTGCTGCAGGGGCTCGCCTGGATTTTGTTGGTCGAGCGCATGGCGCAACATGGGACCCCCCGCGGACGAGCGCTGCGCCTCTATTTCGAGTCGCAGCTCGCGCGCTACACGCCGGGCAAGGTCGGCCTGCCGCTCGTGCGCATGGAAGGCGCGCCGAGCTTGACTGTCACGCGGCGCCTCGTCGGGCTGTCCGTGCTGATCGAGATGCTGTCGTGGACCGCGACGGGCGCCATCGTCGGCTTCTTCTTGTTGAGCATCACGGGCGCGCCCACTGAGGGCGTCGCTGGCATCGCGGGGCGGCTCGCTACGCCGCTGCTCGTCGCGTCGCTGCTGCTCGCGGTGCTGCTCATCGCCGTAGATCGCCGCCGCGCGCCGGAGCGCGTACGCAGCGCGCTGGGGCTCGAAGGGCAAGGGCCGCTCGCGCCGGCGCGCTTGCCGTTGCTGCAGCTCGTGTATTGGGCGACCTGGGCCATCCACGGCTACTTCTTGGCGCGCGCCTTGGGCGCGACGCACGCGGGCGCGCTCGGCACGACGGGCTTCTCGCCGCTCGCCAACGTGCTCGGCTTCGCCGCGCTGGCGGCGCCGGCCGGCGTCGGCGTGCGCGAAGCGGTGCTGCTCGCTGGGCTGTCACCGGTGCTCGGCGGTCCCGGCGCGGTGGGCGCCGCCGTGCTCTCTCGCGTCGTGTCACTGGTCTCGGATCTTGCGACCTGGGCCGTGGCGCGCCGCTTCGCTCCCGCTGCGCCGCAAGCGCGCTAATACGCGCCTCATGTCCTCGGGCATCGCGCTCTCGAAGGCGAGCAGCCGCCCGCTCGTCGGGTGCTCGAAGCCGAGCTCGAAGGCGTGCAGCATGATGCGCGGCACCGCGATCGCCGCGCTCGTCCCCCGCTCGTACACGCGCTCGCCAAGCAGCGGGTGGCCCTGCTCCGAAAGGTGAATACGGATCTGGTGCGTCCGCCCCGTCTCTAGGCGGCACTCGATCCACGTCGCCGAGCCGAGCGCCTCGAGCTTCTTCACGTGCGTCGTGGCGACGCGGCCGAGGGTAGGATTGTCCGTCGAGCCGCGCCGCCCATCGCCGCGATCTTGCACCAAGCGGCTGGAAATGGTGGTCGAGGCCAACGGCCCGTGCACGAGCGCCCAGTACCGGCGGCGCACCGTATGAAAGCGAAACTGATTCTTCAGGTGCCGCTTCGCGTTGAGCGTGCGCGCGAACACCACGAGTCCCGTGGTGTCCTTATCCAAGCGATGCACGACGCCGAGCGGGCTGCGCCGCGCGCCTTCACGCCGCGCCAGCGCTCGCGCCACGAGCTCGTCCAAGGTGTCGCGCTCGTTCTCGTCGTACGGCACGGTGCTGACGCCGGCCGGCTTCTCCACGACGACCACCTGGCTATCGACGTGAACGATGGCCTCGCGCGCGAGCGTCGGCTCGTTGCTCACGCGCGGCGCGCTGGGCACGATTTCGATGTGTTGTCCGCCGCGCACGCGCTGCGTCGGGTCGAGCCACGTAACGCCGTCGACGCGCACCTTCCCGCTGGTGATGAAGCGCCGGACGTTGCCCCAGCTCTCATCAGCGCTGAACGCGCGCAGCGCGCGGTCCAGAGGCTGCGCCGTGAAATCCAGCGGCAGCGTGAAGCGCCGCGCCGTCGCCAGCTTCGGCTTAGCGTCGGCCACGGAGCGGCTTACTCCAGCGCGGCCTGACGTGCTGCTTCAGCACGTCGCGAAACAGTCCGATGTGCGCGCAGTGATCCATCTTGTCGTTGCCGGCGAAGCCGCGCATGTGGAAATTGCCGCGCGAGTAGCGCGAAATCAGCTCCAGGCCCATCGGGTCCGACGCGCGAGGCTGCGCTTTGTGGGGATGCCCGCCGAGCTTCAGCACCAGATAGTTCATGGTCTCGGTGGTCGAAGCGTACCCGGGCGGAATGATCGACGAGTGCGTCACGACCATCAAGCGCCGACCGGCCGCCGCCTCACGCGAGAACTCGATGAAGGGCATGAGCTGCTGCTCGTTGAGCGAACGACCGACGTACCCGCAATGCAGCCCGTCCAGCAGCACGACGGTGTCGACGTGCTCCTTGGCCCAGGGATCTGCCAAAATGCTCTGAACCGCGCCGTAACCGGCGCTCCAAGCGCTCAGCCCGATGCGGCGCGCGTGCGCTTCCTTTCCGGTCTGCTTGCTCAAGGCGCGCTCTACGCTGGCGAGCAGTGACTGCAACGTGCCGTGCGCAGCGAACGCCGACTCGTACGGTCCGGAGCCGAGGCCCAGATCGATGCCCACGAGCAGCGACGACTTCATCACCTGAACCCACTCCTTACGGATCGGTTCGTGTCCGTGGAAGTGGATCATCACGTCGAACTCGCCGCGCGAATTCACGCCGCCCTTCTTCGGCGTGAGCATCTGCCCCATCGCGATGTCGCGGCTCCATTTGTTGTAGTTGCCGAAGCCCGGGTCTGGCGTGTTGCAGGGGTTCACGCCGCGTTCGGCCGCGCTCTTCTGCGTCTGCGTCCAGGGCGCCGGCTTCTCCACGAGCGGCTGCGCCGGCTGCGACTTCGATTCGGCGTGCGGCGTCTTCGCTTCGCGCGCGGGCGCAGCTGACTCGGCGCGAGCGAACGCGGCCAGCATGAACACAGAGACGGCGAGCAGCTTTCCCTTCGACACGATCCGGGCGAAGACTGGGCGCGGCGCACCAGACCTGCAAGTTTTTCGATCATCGCCGCGCGCTCTTCGCCAGCGACGTCGCGCTCAGGCGCGGCGTTCGCCGGTTGCGCCCGCACGCCGCTCGCGTCTCGAGCTCAGAACAACCCGGTTACGGCGAGCCCGGCGCCGCCGCGGATCGGCAGCGGCGCGACGGCCACGGGCAAGCGCCTCGGCGCGTGAAAAAAGAACGGTACGGCGAAGCCAACGGCCGAGCCCACAGCGGCGCCCGTGAGCACGTCAGTGAGGTAGTGCTTATCGGCTGCGATGCGCAGATATCCACCGATGCTCGCGAAGAAGAGACCTGAAGCCCACATCACCGGCGCCAGCCGATGCCGGCGCATGGACGCGACGGTGCCCGCCGAGACCGCGAGCGAGAACGCCAGCGTCGCGTGCCCGGAGAAGAAAGACAGGTTGTCGCCTGGCTCCCGCTGCGCGGCGCGCTGCTCCGGACTGCGCGCGTGCACGTTCGGGCGCTCACGCGCGACGAGCAGCTTCACGACGCCGTTGAGATCGCTGGCTATCATCGCGGCTTCGGCGACGATCAGCACGTCTTCCGGCAGTTCATCGAGCCGGTCGTCGTACTTCGCGATCAACGCGCCGATGCCGACGCCGGCCGCGGGCGCCAAACCAAAGCTGAACACTGTACTTGCGATGTCCGCGGCGCGCGTGTTCGACCACCTGAGCGCGTTGCGCCCAGCGCGGTCGAACACATTCAGACTGTTCGAGCCGTCCGCGTTACGGTCGCACCAAGTGCAGCGCTCTGGCGCGATCGCCGATCCTGCGAGCTCCAGCGTCAGCCACGTCGTGCCGGCGGCCAGGGTGATCGTGAGATCGAGCGGCACGTCGAGGCGCAGTCGGGGCGGAGGCGGCCGCGAGCTCGCCAGCGAAGTAGCGGGGCTCGCCGCCTGAGCCTTGGGCAACACCGTGCTCGGCTCCGCTCTCGCCGCTCCGGCGCTGGAGAGCATCACAGCGAAAGCGAGCCCGGCCGCGCACCCCCGCGGAGCGTTCGTACTGGGCGTCACCTTGTCGCGGGACCTCGCATGGCCGCGCATCCTATTCCAGACGGCCGCCGCAACGCGGCGCTAAGTCTCGACGGCTCGGCGGCCGAGACCGTGGCCGTCGCGCCCCCGGGCCGCTCCGAACCATCGTTTTTTCGTCAACTCGAGCCCCACCGAATCCGAAGGACGCGGCATGCCTGGCAGTCCCGGTAGCGTGCCCGGTCATCGTGGGTGCCGTTGCCGGTGTTACGCTGGGTGCTTGCGACGCGGCCTGCCGAGATGCGGCGAGCCGCTGAGCGATCCACCGCGAGCGCGAACTGATGACCCACTCTCCACTCTGGTTGAGTCTAGCGTCGATAAAGCGGGTAACAACGGCGCGGCTGCTCTTGATGCTGTGCTTGGGGTTGGCTCTGCCGTTCTGGCTGGCCACGCAAGGCCACGGCGTGCTCGCTCTGCTGCTCGCGGTCGTTGGACTCTGGCAGTATCCGGCTCGTTGCCGCGCCGATGGTGACGGGCTTTGCGTCTCGTGGTTGCTGCTCGAAGAGCGTGTGCCGTGGCGAGACCTCGAAGGCTGTGAGCTGGTGAGCGCGGCCAGCTGGCGGGGCCCAGCCGTAGAGATTGCGCGCCGCGCGGCGCCGAAAATCGTGTTGAGAGGCCGCGAGCGGCGCTTGCAACTTCTTATCGAAGGCCTACGAAGGCATCTCAAAACGCGCACCGGCAGTTGATCATTCCCAAGGGCGCGCAGCAGGCGCCGCGAGTGGTCCACTACCGCGCGACGTGACACGATACCCTGGTGTTACGTCACGCGACGCTCCCGTTGGCTGCGCTGCAACGGCGCTCACCAGCGCTCGCAGACGCGGATGAAGCGAGGCTGCGACTGTCGAGTTACGTCACTGACGCTCCACGCCCGTGGGCGCTCCAAAAGAACGTTATGAGGCGTGCATGCCAGCTCTTCAGTTGACGGCGCCGCAGAGTCCGCGGCGAACCAGCTTAGGAAGCACTGGAGCGCGGCCAAAACGCACCCCAAGCGCGCTCGACGAGCCTGGCGCGCGGAGAATTCGCGGCAGCAAGGGTGGATGGGCATATTCCCTGCAATGTGACGCTCGCTGAGCCATGCCCGCCGTGAACCCCTTCACCACCTATTCCGTATCGCTATTCTGTCTCGCGCTCAGCGCGCTCGCTCCGCAAACTGCGCGCGCTAAAACGAGCTACGTCGCGCCCAGCTACCTGCCGTCCCTGGACGGCACCCCCACGACAGTACAGTGGATTCACGGTGCGACGCTGATCGTCAAGGATAACCGCGGCGCCGATCTGCTGGCGTTCTTCAAGGGCTCACACGACCTGCACGCCGCCGTATCGAGCGACAACGGCAGCTCTTGGCGCTGGGTAAACGCCAGCAGCGGCGCGAAGGTGGACCCTCCGCTGGCGATCGCGCAGAGCGCGGACGGGCAGATCCACATCATGTCCTGGTCCTACGGACGCGGCGGGCCATTCTATTCCAGACTCAATTTGACGAGAGACGCTGCCGGCCACCTCAGCGACTTCTCCGTCGCGACCAGCAATGTGCTGTTCGCCAACAACATCAACTTCGGCGACATGTCCGGTGATCTCGTCGCCGGCAGCGATGGCGCGGGCAACCCCACCCTGTTCTTCGCCATCTACGAAGATCACGGCTCGGGCGGCCGCGTGCTCGCAGGAAAGACGACCGTCGCGGCTGGCGTTTCGCCGACCGCGATCTCGCAGTTCGTCGGCTTGGATGGCAGGTCAAGCCTCACCCAGCTCGACGCGAGCTCCGACCCCTGGGCGTCCCCGCACAACGCGGCCGTTTTCATGGCGCAGCATCCGGTCTCGCGCGATGTCTGGTTCCAGTGGGGACCGCTGAACACCGGCGATGGCCTCACCTCCAACAAACTGCCGCTGCGCCGTGCTCGCGCCGTGGCGAACGACAGCACGTACAGCGTGGGCCCGATCACGAACGTCGCTGTATTCAGCGGCGGCTACGGCACCCAAAACTACGCGGCCGTCGCCTCCACCAACTACGTCTGGTTCATGTACGGCTCATCGGCGAGCGCCATCAACATCGATCGCGCCGGCGCAAATGGCGTAGTCAGCTCCAACGTAGTGCCCAGCCCGTACAACGCCAAACGCTCCGGCGGCTTCTTCACCTTGGGCGTGAATGCGGCGGAGACCAAGCTCTGGGTCGCCGGGCAAGTCGCCGAAGACGGCGAAGATCCAAGACCCATGAGCCGCTGGGCCAAGCACTGGGACGGCTCGAAGTGGTCGACGTACAGCGCCGCCGGCGTCCGCGACGAGCTCTTCCGCATCTGCCGTTCGTCCGGCTGGGGCGAAGGCCTCGCCTTCGTGCAAAGTCGGTTCGACTACAGCTCGTGGCGCCCCGCGCTGGGCGTGATTCGCACCGCCGAGTAGCTGCGCGACCTCGTCCGGCCCGTACAGGCTCCTGCGGTGGGCGTTGCGTGCTACACATCGCCGCAAGGCGGCTCGAGTTCATCAATGGCACCCATTGATGAGACGGTCGCCAGGTTAAAAGACTCCGCCCCGCGGCAGACGCGCGCTTCTTCCAGCCATCTCAGCTCTTCACCTGAAGCTGTAGCCGATGGCCAATGAAATGACGATACCGCTCTCGAACGCGAGCTTGAGCGCGCGGCGCTCGTCGGCGTTGGGCTCGCCGGCGACGATCTCGTAGTTGCGATCGCGCAGTAGGTGCGCGTAGCCGAGCGCGCCGATGAGGGTGAAGCCGCTGCGGCTCGTCCAATCGACGCCAGCGACGAACTGTAGATATGATGACGGTAGGACGCGCACGTTCAGGGTGCGGCCGGTGGCGTCGTCGGTAATGTCGAGGGTTTCGCCCAAGCCAGTGGTGACCATGGCGCCCAAGCCGACGAAGGGTGTCACGGGCGCCTTCAGCCAGTTGACCCGGCCGCGCAAGCCGAGCTTCCAACCCTCGAGAGAGAGCCCGCCGCCCATCTCGATCGTGAAATGCGGATGCGCGTGAAATCCGATGTTCGGGCCGAAGCCGGCGAGCGAGTTCCAGCCGAGCTCGCCCACGAGCACCAGCCGGCGCTCGGCGCGCACCGGCAGCCGTTCGCGACGCTC
Organism: uncultured Sorangium sp.; assembly: GCA_966250485.1. Taxonomy (GTDB): domain Bacteria; phylum Myxococcota_A; class Polyangia; order Polyangiales; family Polyangiaceae; genus PMG-095. Next base: position 104,039 of record CBINHN010000002.1, read on the forward strand.
GACGGGGCCAGCTACGACGACGATGCGACCGCCGCTCGGCTCACTCGCCTCGGCGCTGGGCTCGCTCGCGGGCTCGGCAGCAGCCGGCTCGGCGATGTCCGCGGGCGTGGGCAATGGCTGCGCTTCATTGGGCTCGCTCGTTCCTTCGACAGCGGCCGCTGAGGGCGGTGGGCTCGCCGCGGTGGGTGACGCGGACGGCGCGCTCGCCGGCTCCGCCGGCGCGACCTCGGCGAAGCACTCAGCGGCGAACGCGGTAACGAACAGCGCGCCGAACAGGCTGGCGGGAGCACGCAGCGGTCGAGCTTTACTCGAGAGCAGATCTGTCTTCATGTCAAAATGCCGTTCGCAAGGCAGCGCCGTAGCTGCCCGGGGCAATCCGCGGTGAGAACTCGACGCGCGACGTGGCGGCGCGCTCGCGCGCTGAACCATTCGCTGGCGCGCCCCGGCGGTACAGGTCCTGCGCTCGCGGGTCGTCGAGCTGATAGAGAAATAGACCGGTGACGAACAGGCCAAACGCAGAGGCCATGCTGATGGTGGCCGCCAAACGATAGCGATCGCGGTTGATGACCGACGCGTTGTAGCCGGCGAGCTCCTCTGCGCTGACGTTGCGCTGTTTGCGAGCGCTCAAGAAGTCCTCCGCTCGCCCTTCGGCGCGCAGCGCGAGCGCGCCGAGCAGCACGCCGGCGCCCACCGCCGCGCCACCGGTGATGAACAAAACCTCCGAGGCGATGCGCTGCTTCGTGGGCTCGAGCTCCACTTTCAAGCTCTGGGTCTTGCCGCGCTCGAGGCGCAGCGTCTGCGCTTCTACGCGATGACCTTTGCGCGCCACGGCCAGGTGATGCTCGCCGCTCGGCAGCTGCAGCACGACGCCGGAGCCGCCCTCGCTGACGTAAACGCCATCGACATACAGCTCGGCGCCGGGATCGGTGCTGATGGCGAGCGTGGTGGGACGCTCGCGCAGCTGAACGGTCTCGGGGATGGCTTGCTCGGCGACCGCTACGACGGTGCGCTCCACGGGAAAGAAGCCCGGAGCTTCGACGTGGACGCGGTGTCTGCCGGGCGTGACTTCTCGGATCAACGGCGATGGCCGCGGCGCGCCGCCATCGAGCGAGATCTGCGCGTTGGGAACCTCGGAGCGGATCAGCAGCAAGGTGCGCCGCACGCTGCCGGAGCTGGGCGCGCCGGAGCCGCTGCCCGGCGCGCCGGAGCCGCTGCCCGGCGCGCTGTCGCGCGCCGCGAGCGGCTCGAGCTGCGATAAGCCTTCGAGCGCGTCCGCGCGGCGACCACCGCTCGGCACTTGCTCGATGTAGAGCCGGTACAAACTGATGGCGCGCTCCAAGTGCTCGCGTTCGTGCGCGACGAAGTACTGCCGGCGTTCGGCCTGCGCGAGGGAGAAAGCGATCGCTGGCAGGGGCGTGACAGCGTAGGCCTCCTCCAGCGCCTGAATCGCGGCGAGGTATTCGCCTGCCGCGTAAGCCGCCGCTCCGGCGCGAAAGCTCTCTTTGGCGCGCTCGATGTCGTCGCGAGACTCAGCCCAAGCGGTGAGCGGCGAGGCCACGATGAGCGCCAGCACGGTCGAGCGCAGGAGCTTCACCGTACCTCCTGCAGCGCGGCCCTGAACAGCGTGATGTCACCGGCGCCGATGGCCGCCACGTCCGGGACTCCGTCGTTGTTGAAGTCGGCGGCGGCGACGCCGGTGCCGCGCAGAATGTCGCCGACGCGCTTGGGGTCTGTGAACTGCTCCGAGCCCGGCCACGGCGCGACGCGCCAGATTCCCTCCGGCGTCGCGTACACGAGCCCCAAGGGCCGCCCCAGCGAAGACGGCAACAGCGCGAATTGCTGCGGGAGCTCACCGAAGCTCGTAGCCGGTGACGAGCGCCACGCGATGAAGCCACCCGCGCCGTCGTTCCACAACACCTCGATGTGGCGCTGCCCGGCGTCCAGCTCTCCCAATAGCAGCGCTAAATCCGGCGCGCCGTCGCCATTGAGATCGGCGCACACTGGCGCTGCGCGCGGGCAAGGCTGCGCCAGAAACAGCACGTCCGTCCGCGCGGAGGGCGGGTTGATACTCCGCAACGTCATCACGGCACAATGTGCCCCCTCGTCCGCCGGCATCGCGAACGCGACGTCGTCGAGGCCGTCACGATCGAAGTCGCCGCTGGCGGCGGCCACATCGACCCGGCCGGACTCCGCGACCACGCGGAAGGGCGCCAAGCGCTCGTCCCACGGCACCTCCAAGCGCGCGGGCGCGGCGCGGCCCTGCTCGACGCTCGGCACCACCCAGAGCGACCATTTCAGCGGCGGGCCCGACGCCGAGAGCGCCACGACATCATGGCTGTCCGGCAGCAAGAAGGAGCCCATCGCCAGCGAGAACGCCTCGCTCTCCTCGATGGAGCCGTCTTGCGCGATGCTCGTCAGCCGATGCGGCGCGAGCGGCAAGCGATCCGGGCTGCCAGCGAGCAGCGTGAGCGCACCGCTGCGCTCATCACCGCTGCCGTCGCTCGAGGCCACGACGATGCTCGCGATGCCGAGCTCGCGCAGCACGCCGAGCTGCTCTACGCCATGCACGCTCGCGATCGCCACCGGCGCCTCCGGCGGGCCCGCTGATTTCCCGAACGCGACGCGGATCGAGCTCGGCTTGCCGGCGCTCGGCGGCCGCTCCGCGAACGCCACGTCTTCGATGGAATCCCCATCGAAGTCCCCGCTGATGAGGTATTCGACGGGCGCGCCGCTCGGCAAGCTCGAGGCCGGCAGATAGCGACCGCCCTGACCGTTGAAAAAATCTATGTTCAGCCCCGAGGCTGACGCCGCGACGACGTCGAGCCGAGCGTCGCGGTTGAAGTCCTGGATCACGGCCTGTGTCCAAGCTGCCCCGGTGTTGACGTAGCTCACGTCATATCTCAGCTTCGCGTCCGGTCCGACGTAGGAGACGTACAGGCCGCTCGGGAAGACGAAGTCCGGTGCGCCGTCGCCGCTCACGTCGCCGACGGCGAGCGGCAGCGGCCAAGCGCCCGGCGCGACATCCTCGACCTCGGCCAGCGCGCTCAGCTCGAGGTATTGTGGTGTGCCCACGCTCGCGCCATCTCCGTACGCGACGAGCGACTGTCCGCCGGCGCCCAGCAATACGTCGAGGTGCCCGTCGAGATCGACGTCCAGCAAGCGCGGCGCGAGCTCGATGCGTAACTTCGCCGGGAGCTGCACCACGGTTTCGCTCACCTGTTCACGCCACAGCAGCGCCCCGCTCTCGTCCCGCGTGCACAGGTCGACGATCCTAAACTCGCGCGCTCGCGCCAGCGCGTAGACGAGCTCGCGACAAGGCGACGCTTCGCGATCTTCAAAGACGTCGCCCACCGCGGGCTCGCCCGCCAAGTCTTCGACCGGCGCCGGCAGCGCGCCGATGCGGCGCAGCGACTGGAGCGACGCCTCCGGCGCGTAGATGCCGGGCACGTCATCGAGCGTCGTCAGCGCCACGATCGGGCTGGCCTGGTCAATCACCTCTTCGGAGACGCCGAACATGCGCACGGCTCGCGCCGGCAGACGATACGCGGCGAAGGTATCGGGGATGAAGCCGCGATCCGCGCGGCCGCGCAGCAGCCCGATGCCGCGCTCCGCGAACGCGATGTCCGCGCTGCCGTCGCCGTCGACGTCGCGGGACACTGGGGACCCGAGCGGCTTCGGGAACGGACGCAGCTCGCTCACCTGCCCGCTGCCGTTGAAGTAGACGAACTCCATGCGCGTCGTGCCAATGTCGTTGATCGGCTCGAGCGAGAGCGCGTCGGCGCGCTGGTCGCCGTCGAAATCAGCGGCGAGGAGCCAGGAGCCGCGGCCGCTGCCGGAGGACACGACGGGCTCGAACTCCCCCGTCGGCGGGCGGCAAATACCGTCGCTCTGACAGCCCCAATTGGGCGGACACGCGCCGCGCGGACCGTCGTCGCGCGGCGCGCAGTCCAGGTGACAGGCAGCGACGCTGCCGGGTTCTCGGCAGCGCGAAGCGGCATCCGGCGCGAAGGTGTCGCAGTCTTCGCCTGGCTCCACGACGCCGTTGCCGCACACGTCGCTGGCGATGGGCGGCAGATTGGCGCAGGCGTTGAGCGCGTTCGCGAGCGTCAACGCTGCGATGCTCGCGCGCAGCGTCAAAACGGGCTCTCCAGATCGCTCGGAATCTGGCTGTGCGAGCCGCTCACGCTGTGCCTGCGCAGCTTCACGCTGGGCGCTTGCGCTCGATCGGGAGTCAGCGTCACGATCGCGGGCTCGAAGCCGCCCGCGGTGACGGTGAGGCGCAGCGGGCTGGTTCCACGCGGCAGCGAGACCGGACCCGGCGCTTCACCGATGGCTTTGCCGTCCAGCCAGATGCGCGCGCCGGGCGGAGCCCCGCGCAGGGTCACGGCCACGCTGGTCGCTGACGCGCCCGCGTCCTCGCTCGGCGCCTCATTGCTCGCAGCCGCGCTCGGCACGGCGTCCGCGTCAGCGGCGCTGGAGGCGGCCACGCTGGGCTGCAGCGCGCTGGCGCTCGGCGGCACAGCGGACGCGAGCGCGCTCGGCGGCTCGCTCGCGGCGGCGACCGGCGCGACAGACGCGGCGCTGTCCGCGTGCGTCTTTGCTGGAGAGGGCTCCGACGTGCCCATCGCGCTCAGGCCCAGATACGCGGCCGCGCCGCCGAGGAGCAACAGCGCGCCGTAGAGCGGCAAGGCGTGGCTGTGTCGACTGATCTGCGCGCTGCGCACCAAGCCTTGCCGATTGGCGTCCTGATCCGGCGTCGTGGCCTCGAGATCGCTGCCCAACGGCTGCGTCGGCGCGAACGAATCCGGTTCGCTCGCGCTCGGCTCGTCGCGCTCGGGTGGCAGCGCCAGCCGCGGCAGACCGCTCGGGATCTCGTAGCCCGCCTTCTCCGCGGCGCTGATCAGCTCACGCAGCGCTTCCCCCGCGGTCGCGGGGCGCGCCTCCGGCTGCTTCTCCAACATCCTCAAAATGGGCGCGTCGAGCTCGGGCGCCAAGTCGCTGCGCACCTCCGACACGCGCGGCGGAGCTTGCGTCAGGTGAGCCACGAGCACGACCACCGCGGACTCCCCGTTGATCGGCAACTTACCCGTGAGCAGCTCGTGACACAGCACCCCGAAGGCATAGACGTCCGCGCGCCCGTCCACCTTGTCGCCGCGCGCTTGCTCCGGTGACATGTAGAGCGGCGTGCCCACGGGCGTGCCGCTGGCCGTGCGCACCGTGGACTGCGCGAGCTTGGCCATGCCGAAATCGAGCAGCTTGGGGACGGTCTCACCGCTGGGCTCCCACGCCAGGTAGATGTTCTGCGGCTTGAGATCGCGGTGCACGATGCCCGCCGCGTGCGCGAGATCGAGCGTCTCCGCGATCGGGCGCAGCAGCTGGATCGCGGTCGGCACGTCACAGCGAACATGGCGATCCAAATAGCGGTCGAGCGGCTCTCCTTTCAGGAGATCCATCACGTAAAAGTGTCGGCCGTCCGCCAAGACCCCGAAGGAGAAGACGTCGACCAGGTGTCGGCTCTTGATCTGATTGACGGCTTGCGCTTCCGAGATGAAACGCAGCACCGCTTCGGAGTCCACGCCCGACGCCTGATGCAGCACCTTGACCGCGGCCCGGCGCTTGAGCAGCGGGTGCTCGGCCTCGTAAACCGTCCCGAAACCGCCCTCACCCAGCTTTCTCCCCAGGCGATACTCACCCGCCATCCGCCCGAAGATGTCGACGGGGGAATTGCGCGCTGCGTGCCGGGGCGAATCCACCATGGTCCCGAGTCGCGGGATGATAACACGACGCCGGCAGCCGCCAGGCGGCCGGTCGCGCCTGGAGCGGCAAAAACGGGTTACTCGCGCTTCGCTGCTGGGGCGGTCTGACGTAGGGTTCTCGCCGGTGCGGATGCCGAGGCCTGGATTGCGAGCTCGAAGCAGCGTGATTGTCGTGGGGTTGGCGCTCGCGCTGGTGCTGCTGTTTGGTAGCCGTGCGGCCAGCGCGGCGGAGCGTCGTGAGCTCCCTGACTACGACGGACGCGGTCGGCCCAGCGCGCCTGGGCGCGAGTTGTTGTGGATTCCGCGCGTGGTGCTGTCACCGCTGTACTTCACGAGTGAGTACCTGATCCGGCGCCCGCTCGGATTTCTGATCAGCTCCGCGGAGCGCGCCAAGGTCCCCGCGCTGTTGATCGACATCTTCTTGTTCGGGCCGAATCACAAGGCGGGGGTGGTTCCGATCGCGTTCGTAGACTTCGGCTTCGAGCCGAGCGTGGGGCTCTATGCGTTCTGGGACGACGCCGGGTTCAGCGGCCATCAGCTGCGCTTGCGCGCGTCCACCTGGGGCGAAGACTGGCTGGCAGCGAGCGTCGGCGAGCGCTTCATCTTCGACCAGCGTCACAACCTGACGCTCTCCGCCTCGGCCGTGCATCGGCCAGACTTCGCTTTCTACGGGATCGGTCCGCGCACGCCCGAGTCCAACCTCTCGCGTTACGGCGCCGACAAGCTGGAGGCGCGCGCGACGCAAGAGCTCCGCTTCTGGTACGCAAGCTCCATTCGGGCGAGCCTCGGCGCGCGCAGCGCGAGCTTCTATCCCGGCGATTACGACGGTCAGCCCACCTTCGAACGCCGCGCCCAGGCCGGCACCTTCCCTTATCCCGAGCGCTACTTGGACGGCTACACGGCGGGCGCGACCCGGCTTAAGCTCGCGCTCGACACGCGCACTGACGAGACTCCGCGGCGCGTCGGCGCGCGCCTCGAGCTCGAGGCCGAGTACGGCGCGATCCCGGAACGACTGAAGCCCGCCGCCTGGATCCGCTATCGGGGTCAGCTCGGCGGGTTCGTGGATCTGGCGCAAGGTGGTCGCATCCTGAGCCTCACGCTGACCAGCGAGCTCGCCGATCCGCTCGGCTCGAACGCGATCCCGTTCACGGAGCTGCCGAGCCTCGGCGGCAGCGGGTTGATGCCCGGGTTTCGCGCCGAACGGCTGCGCGACCGCAGCCTCGCCGTCGCCACGCTACGCTACTCCTGGCCCATCTGGATCTGGCTCAACGGCTCGCTGCAGACCGCGGTCGGCAACGTGTTCGGTGAGCGCTTGAAGGAGCTCGACGCCGGTTTGCTGCGCTGGTCCGGCGCGGTAGGCTTCGAGAGCCGAACCTCGGCGGATAGCGTGTTCGAGTTCGTCGTCGGGGTCGGCACCGAGACCTTCGAGAGCGGAGCGAAAGTCGACTCGCTGCGCCTGACCTTTGGAGCGCGAAGTGGCCTGTAGACGAGGAACCCTGGGCGTCTCGAGCGGGCTCGCGCTCGCGCTGCTGTTGACGGCCGCGTGCGCGAGCTCCCCGCGCTTTCCGTTGCGTGACCCGCTGCTGGTCGATGACGATCAGCGGCCGTTCAGTCCCGTGCCGGAGGAGTACGAGTCGCCCTTCGCCTGGGACGGCGCGAACCAGACGATCTTTCGACCCATCTCGCGCTTCTTCGCGGTGGACCCCGCCGGTCCCGCGGTGAACGTCAACGCGCTCGACGAGGTCCCGGACTCGAGCTGGTTCGTGAATCGCCTGGGTCGTCGCGCCATGTCGCCGGAGGAGGTCGCGAAGGGGCCCTGCAGCGACAAGGTTCTGGATCCCAACATGCCGGATGGCTCGTGGATCATCGACCACGGCAAAGACAACGGCGCGAACCCGGGCTTTCGCGTGAACATCCCCGGGCTCGGCAAATTCATGCTCAAGACCGATCCCGCGAGCGAGCCGGATCGCGCCACGGGCGCCACGTCGGTCGCCGCGCGGGTATATCACGCTGTCGGCTACTTCGCGCCCTGTGACTCGGTGGTGTACTTTCGGCCGTCGCTGCTCAAGCTGAAGCCGGGCCTCACCGTCACGAACAACCAGGGCATCACCAAAGCCTTCGATCAGGGCGCGCTCGACGCGATTTTGCGCTCGGCGTCACACCGGAACGGGCTCGTGCGCATGGTGGCCTCCGCGTGGCTGCCGGGGAAGCCGCTCGGGCCGTACACGTACGAGGGCAAGCGCAGCGATGATCCGAACGACGTCATCCCGCACGAGGATCGCCGCGAGCTGCGCGGCGCGCGGCTGATCGCCGCCTGGCTCAATCACTTCGACTCGCGCGAGCAGAACACGATGGACGTGTTCATCGCCGCCGACAAGAACAGCAAGAACGGCCCCGGCTACGTCCGTCACTACATCATCGATATGGGCGATTGTTTCGGCAGCATGTGGGCGCTCGACAGCATCTCGCGCCGCCTCGGCTTCTCGTACGCGCTGGACTTTCCCTATGTCGCGGAAGATTTCCTGACGCTCGGCGCCATCGAGCGGCCGTGGGAGCGCGCGCAGCTCACGGGCGGCATCTTCAACTACTTCAGCTCGCGCGACTTCGATCCCGAGCTGTGGCGCGGCGAATACCCGAACCCCGCTTTCGGGCGCATGACGGAGGGCGACGGCGCCTGGATGGCGCGCATCCTGGCGCACTTCAGCGACGATCTGGTCGCCGCCGCCGTGAGCGTGGGCCAATACGACGCCGCCAGCGAGCGCTACTTGCTGACCACGTTGATTGAGCGCCGCGACATCATCCTGCGCCGCTATCTGTCGCGGCTCTCGCCGCTGGCGCACGTGCACGTCCAGCACGACGAGCTCAGCGCCGTCGACCTCGCGCGCCGCACCGGCGTCGTCCCCAACGAGGGGCTGAGCGTGCGCGCTCACCTGTTCCGCGGCGCCAACTACCGCGACGCCGGGTCACTGCCCGTGAGCGTCAGCCTGGGCGCGACTCTGCGCGTGAAGCTCCCACACACCGCCGGCGATGGCGGCGCGCCCGACAGCGACCCCAGCCGCTATGTAGTGCTCGACGTCAGCAACGGCTACGCGAAGGGGCCGCTGCGACTGCACCTCTATGATCTCGGTCCCCGCCGTGGATTCCGCCTCGCCGGCGTCGAGCGCCCCGCCAGCGACGACCCACCGGGATGAAAAGCGTCACGGCGCTCGCAGCCAGATGCCACGAAGCGAGCGCTGTCCTATGCTGCGGCGGTGTCCGCAGCCAAGGAACCGCTCTGGTTATCCAAAATCCTGAGGCCGATCACCGAGGTTCACCACGGGGAGGCCACGAGCGCGCTCCTGCTCGCGTGCAACGCGTTCTTGTTGCTGACCGCCTACTACGTAGTGAAGCCGGTCCGCGAAGCCCTCATCTTGGCCTTGGACTCGGGCGCCGAGTACAAGTCTTACATGAGCGGGGTGATCACGGTGCTCCTGCTCGTGCTGGTGCCGCTCTACGCCAAGGTCGTGGATCGCCTGCCGCGCGGCAAGCTGGTCTCGGGCGTGACGCTATTTTTCGCCAGCAATTTGGTGCTGTTCTTCCTGGCGAGCGCCAGCGCCGGCTTCCGCACCGTGATCGGGCTGGTGTTCTACGTTTGGGTCGGCGTCTTCAACATGATGGTCGTCGCGCAGCTGTGGGCCTTCGCCAACGACATCTACGATGAAGCGCAGGGCAAGCGCTTGTTTCCGTTGATCGCGCTGGGCGCTACCGTCGGCGCGCTGCTGGGCAGCCAGATCTCCGCGGCCTTGATCCCCGTGCTCAAGGTGTTCCCCATGCTGCTCGTCGCGGCCGCGATCTTGTTCGCCTCGGCGCTGCTGTTCCTCGTCGTCGATCGGCGGGAGACGCGCTCGCCGCGCGAGCGCAAGCCGGCCGCGGCCGAGCGCCCGCAGGGCGCGTTCGAGATGGTGCTGCGGCACCGTTATTTGCTGCTCATCGCGGCGTTCTCGCTGGTGTTCTCCTGGGTCAACTCCAACGGTGAGTACCTGCTCAGTAAGCTGGTCAAGGCCGCCGCGGAGCAGGCCATCGCTCGCAAAGAGATCGCGCCGGGCGGCGCCGCGACCTACATCGGCGCGACGTACGGTGAGTTCTTCCTGTACGTGAACTGGCTGACCGCGCTGTTGCAGGCCTTCGTGGTGTCGCGCTTGGTGCGCTGGGTCGGCGTGGGCCCGGCGTTCTTCGTGCTGCCGGTGATCGCGTTCGGCAACGCGGCAGCGGTGATGGTCGCGCCCGTGCTGAGCGTGCTGCGCGTCGGGAAGATCGCGGAGAACTCCACCGACTATTCGCTCAACAACACGCTGCGGCAGATGCTCTGGCTCGTGACCACGCGCGAGATGAAGTACAAGGCCAAGCAAGCGGTGGACACCTTCTTCGTGCGCATCGGTGATCTGAGCTCGGCGCTGCTGGTGTGGTGCACGAGCGCGCTGCTCCAGATCAGCGTGCGGCAGTTCTCGGCCGTCAACGCCGCGCTGGTGGTGATCTGGTTGCTGTTGGCCGTCGCCATCGTGCGCGAACGACGCGCGCTGAACGCGGCGCGAGCGCCCGGCCAAATGGCCGCCGCAGAAACGGCCGGCTGAAGCTGTGCACGCGCGGCGCCGGCCTGCTCGCCATGACGCTCCAACGCGGCGATTGATTTAAAGTCGCGAGATGCCCACGACCCCCGCGCCAGCAATTGCGGCGGTCCCGCGCGCGGCGATCATCGGCGCCTTCCTCTTCATCGCGCTGACGGTCGCCGGGAAATCCACGCGCGACGCGCTGTTCTGCGCTGAATTCGCGGCCTCCACGCTGCCGAAGGTGATGGTCACGGGCGCGCTGCTCTCGGGCTTCTTCGCGCTCGCGCTGGGCCGCGCCTACCGCGCGTTCGGGCCGAACCTGGTGCTGCCGTTGCTGCTGCTCGCCAACGCCGCCGGCTTCATCGCGGAGTACTGGGCCTTGCCCGCAGCGACGCGCGCGGTCTCGCTGGTGCTGTACCTGCACATCTCCGCGTTCACGGGGTTGTTGGTCAGCGGATTTTGGTCCGTGCTGAACGAGCGGCTGGATCCGCACACGCTGCGCCTGTCAATATCGCGCATCGGGCTGGGCTCGACCATCGGCGGCATCGCCGGCGGCGTCAGCGCTGAGCGCATCGCCGCGCTGTTCGACACGCGTCACACATTGTTGCTGCTCGCCGTGCTGAGCGCCGCCAGCGCGCTCTCGCTGCGCTTCTTGGCCGCGCCAGTCACCGCGCCGACCTCGTCGCTGGCGCCCGAGGTCGGCCAGCTGCGCTCGAACTATTTGCGCGAGCTCGCCGCGTTCGTCGCGTTGACCGCGCTCGCCTCGAGCACCATCGATTTCGCGTTCAAGGCGCGCGCGATGGATCACTACGCCAGCGCCGAGGAGCTGGCGCGCTTCTTCGCGCTGTTTTACACGGCGAGCAGCGTGGCGGGCTTCTTGTGTCAGAGCTTCCTCACGCAACGCCTGCTGGACAAAGCCGGGCTCGGCACCGGGCTCGCCGGCTTGCCCGCCTCCGTCGGTGTGTGCGGCTTGCTCGCGCTGGTCGTCCCTGGGCTGCCGACGCAAGCGCTGCTGCGCGGGGTCGACACGGCGCTCACCAGCTCGTTGTTCCGCTCCGCTTATGAGCCGCTGTTCACGCCGCTCGCGCCGGAGCGCAAGCGCGCGCTCAAGGCCATGATCGACGTGCTGGTCAACCGCCTGGGTGACGGGCTCGGCAGTCTGTGGGCGTGGGGGCTCGTGCTCGCGCTGCCCAGCTCGGCGCCCGGCGCGGCCACTGGCTCGGCCGTGTTGCTCAGCTTGGTCTCGCTCTGGCTCTCCGATCGCCTGCGCCGTGGTTACGTCAACGAGCTCGCCGCCAGCCTGCGTTCCGGCGCGCTCGTCCTCAACGAAGGCGGCGTCAACGATCTCACCACGCGGCTCACGCTCTCGCGCACCATGAGCGAGCTCAGCCGTGAGCGGCTGCAAGCCGAGATTCAACGGCTGCGTGAGCGCGAGCTGGCCAGCGAGGGACCGCTGCGCCCGGATCCGAAGCTCTCGCCGGAGCAGCGCCAGAAGCTGCAAGACTCCGTCGCCGCGTTGCTCTCCGGCGAGCTGCCACGCCTGCGCGCGGCGCTGGACGGCGCGGATCCCGCGCTCACTCCCTTTTTGATACCGCTGCTGGGGCGCGACGACATCGGCGCGGAGGTCATGAGCACGCTGGCGAGCTTCGGCGCGCGCGTCACGGGACAGCTCGCCGATGCGCTGCTCAGCCACGAGCGCTTCTCACGCACCGTGCGCCGGCGCCTGGTGCGCAGCATGGCGCGCGCTGTCACGCCCTGGACGGCGGCCGCGCTGGTCACCGCGCTGGAGGATCCCGATTTCGAAGTGCGGCGCGAAGTAGCGCGCGCGCTCGATCAGCTCGCAGAGTCCAACGTCGCCATCCCGCTGTTGCCGGCGGCGGCTTTGAGCGCCGCGCGGCGCGAGCTCGCGGCGAGCGAACACGCCGTCCACGACCGCATCGAGCAAGCCTTGCGCCTGCTCGGCTTCGCCTACGATCACGAGGCGTTCAAGCTGTGCCGCGCCGCGCTGGCCGGAAGAGACGCGAAGCTGCGCGGCACCGCGCTCGAATACCTAGAGAACGTGCTGCCCGAGGCCGAGCGCGGCGCGCTGTTTTCGGCGCTCGCCGCGCAAGCCTCGCACAAGCCGCGCCGCAACGACCGAGAGCTCATCGACGAGCTGAAGCGAACGCTCGGCTAGCCGCGGGCGGCTCAGGCCGGCTCTTGCTGCGTGCTGCAGTGAATCGTCCCGAGCCCCAGCACCAGATCGAGCGCGTGAATACCCACCACCGGCCGAGCGCGGAACAGCTCAGAGAGGATGCCGAGCGCGACGCGATCCTTGGCGTCGTTGAAGGTCGGCACCAACACCGCGGCGTTGCCGATGTAGAAGTTGGCGTAGCTCGCCGGCAGCCGCTGACCGTCGAACAGCACGGGCTCCGGCATCGGCAAGCGCACGACCTCGATGCGCCGGCCGCGCGCGTCCTTCGCGCGCTCGAGCCGCTCGCGCGCCGCTTCGAGGACGCGATGGTTGGGGTCGCCGCGGCGCGGCTCTTGGCACAGCACCACCGTGGCCGGCGCCACGAAGCGCGCGAAATCGTCGATGTGACCGCCGGTGTCGTCGCCGGCGATGCCGCGCTCGAGCCACAGCACTTTGTCGATGCCGAGCGCGGCGGAGAGCTCGGCTTCCATGCCCGCGCGACCGAGCGCGGGATTGCGGGCCTGCTCGCCATCCAGCAAGCACTCCTCCGTAGTCAGCAGCGTCCCTTCGCCGTCGACGTCGATGGCGCCACCCTCCAGCACGATGCGCGGCGCGCGCGGCAAATTCGCCGCGATTGGCTCGAACGCCGGAACACCGAGCCAGCGCGCGACGCTGCGGCCCGCGGCGTCGTCGTGGCGGTGATTGGCGTAACGCGCCCAGCCGTTGAAACGGAACTTCACCGCGGCCACGCGCGCCGCGCGCTGCTTCGCGCTGCTCCGCCGCGGCTTCCCGCCCGCGACCACGAACGAGGGCACGAAATCGCGCGTCCAAGAGCGGTTGGTGGGCGCGATGAAGGTGTCCACCGCCGAGAGCGCCACGCCGGCCTGGCGCAGCGCGCGCAGCGCGCGCTGCTTCATCGCGCGATCGCGCACGATCAGGCGAATGCGCTCGCCGGGCGCGAGCTTGCGCGCGATCTCGGCGAACACCCAGGGCACGGGCGCGAACTTGCCCGGCCAGTCACGGCTCTGGTGCGGCCAGGACAACCAGGTCGCGCGGTGCGGCTCCCACTCGGCGGGCATGCGATAGCCGAGCGCGCGCGGGGACGCTGATGCAGGCGAGGCAGCGGACGCCCGCGGGCGCCCGGCGACTGAGGAGGGCATGGCTCGAGCTCTCACGGGCGGCGATCGATGAAGCGGCGCGTGATGTCGCCGTAGGCGTCGACGCGGCGATCGCGCAAAAACGGCCAATTGCGCCGCACGAACTCGATGCGCGACAAATCACAGTCGACCACCAGCGTCTGCTCGCCTTCACCCGCTTCGGCCAGCACCACACCGAACGGATCCGCCACGAACGAGTGACCCCAAAAATCCAGGCCGCCGTCCTTGGGTCCCTCATGACCGACGCGATTCACCGCGACTACGAACACGCCATTGGCGATGGCGTGCGAGCGCTGAATCGTCTGCCAAGCGCTGAGCTGCGCCGCGCCGAACTCGGCCTTCTCCGCCGGGTGCCAGCCGATGGCCGTCGGGTAGCAAAGCACATCGGCGCCGGCCAGCGCGGTGAGCCGCGCCGCCTCCGGGTACCACTGATCCCAACAGATCAGCGGGCCCACCTTCGCCTTCGGCGTCTCGAAGGCGCAGAAGCCGAGGTCGCCCGGCGCGAAGTAATACTTCTCGTAAAACAGCGGATCGTCCGGGATGTGCATCTTGCGGTACGTGCCGAGCAGCTCTCCCTGCGGCCCCACCACCACCAAGCTGTTGTGATAGAGGCCGCGCGCACGGCGCTCGAACAGCGGCACCACCACGGTCACGCCCGCGGCGCGGGCGGCCTTGGTGAGCGCTTCGGTGCTGGGGCCTGGGATCGGCTCCGCTAGCTCGAACAGCTCGCTGTCTTCGCTCTGGCAAAAGTACGGCGACGCAAACAGCTCTTGCAAGCACACGAGCTCGGCGCCGTCCTTGGCGAGGCTCATCACGTAGCTCGCTGCCTTCTCGATATTTTCGTGCTTGTCGGAGCTGGTCGACATCTGAACGAGGCCGACGCGGAGTTTCTGAGCGGTCATGGCGCGCGCGCAGCGTAGTACCGGCTGCCGCGCGGCGCAGCCCCGCGACAGCGCGCCGGAAGCGGCCGCTGCAGCGTCGCGGCGCGCGGCTCATTTTGCGCCGATAACTATCCGTAATTGTTAACATTATAGAAATCGTGGCGACTCGGTCGTGAGCCCGTGCGTGCTCGCTGTCCAGGTCGAGCAGGAGCGTGTGGTAAAGGGGCTCGGCCCGATCCTGGGCAGGAGAATCGGTGTTGAGCCAGGATAACGTGCTCTTGGACTTGTCGGTGGTCGTCCCCGTTTACAACGAGGAGGAGAGCCTGCCGCACCTGGTATCGGAGCTGCACCGCGCGCTCGCGCCGACGGGGCTCTCGTACGAGCTCGTGCTCGTCGACGACGGCTCCACGGATCAGAGCTACGCGTTGCTCGAGCGCATGGCGTCGACCGACCCGGCGCTGCACGTGGTGCGCTTCCGCAGAAACTTCGGGCAGACCGCCGCGATGCAGGCGGGGCTCGACGTCTCGCGCGGCGCGAAGCTCGTCACCATCGACGCCGACCTGCAGAACGACCCCGCCGACATCCCAGCCATGCTGCAGAAGCTGGACGAAGGCTACGACATGGTGGCCGGCTGGCGAAAATCGCGCAAGGACGCGTTCATCAACCGCAAGCTGCCGTCGATGATCGCGAACCGCATCATCAGCCTGGCCACGCGCGTGAAGCTCCACGACTACGGCTGCACGCTGAAGGCCATGACCGGCGAGGTCGCGAAGGAGCTGCGCCTCTACGGTGAGATGCACCGCTTCATCCCGGCCGTCGCGAGCTGGGTCGGCGTGCGCATCTTGGAGATGCCCGTCAACCACCGCGCGCGCCAGTTCGGTCGCTCGAAATACGGCATCGGCCGCACGCTGCGCGTGGTGCTGGATCTGATGACCGTGCGCTTCATGCAGACCTATCTGGTCCGCCCGATGCAGGTCTTTGGCCTGGCCGGCCTCGGCAGCCTGTTCCTCGGATTTGCGACCTGCGCTTGGCTCGTGATCGAGAAGCTGCTGCTCGGGGCGCGGCTGTCCGATCGCCCGCTGCTCTTGCTGGGCGTGCTGCTCATCGTGGTCGGCGTGCAGCTCTTGTCGCTGGGGCTCGTCGCCGACGTCGTCTCGCGCACGTACCACGAGTCGCAGGGCAAGCGGCCGTACTACGTGCGCTCGCGCTTGGTCGGCCCCGGTGCACAGCCGGCGCGGCTCGCCCCCGCGCCGCGGCCGCTGCACGAGGTGTCGTGAGCGAGGAGTCGGCCGCGCCCGGCTCGTTCGTGAAGCGCAACATCCGCGCGTTGATCGCGTCCGTGGCCCTCGTGCTGGGCCTGGTGTTCGTGCTGAACCGCGGCGCGCTGCCGCTGTGGCCGCCCAAAGGCACGCTCGCCGCCGTCAGCTGGTGGCACTGGCTGTGGATGACGGTGTTCCTGCTGGTGAACATCGGCTCGCGCTTCATCCGTTACGTGTTCCTGATCCGTCCCATCGCCAAGATCTCGGTGCGGCGCCTGATGATCATCTCCGCGATCGCGATGGGGCTGCTCACGTTCCTGCCGTTCCGGCTGGGAGAAGTGGCGCGCCCGGCCATGCTGCGGGTCAAGGGCAAGCTCTCGGGTTGGGCCGTGACCGGCACCGTCGGCGCGGAGCGCGTGATCGACGGCGTGCTGTTCAGCGCCATGCTGCTGCTGGGCCTGTTCTTCGCGCAGCCGCACGAGCCAGTGCCCGATCACATCGGCGATTTGCCGGTGCCCGCCTCGCAGGTGCCGCGCATCGCGCTGATGATGGCGTTGGTGTTCGGCGCTTCGTTCGTGGTGATGCTGGCCTTCTTCTTGTGGCGCAACGCGGCCCGGCGTCTGACGGAGATCTTACTCGGCCCTGTCTCGGAGAGCCTGGCGACGCGGCTCGCCGACACCGTGGAGCGGCTCAGCGATGGGCTGAAGTTCTTACCGAACCTGCGCGACACGACGCCGTACGTCCTGATCACGATCGTGTCGCTGTTCGCGCAGCTGTTCTCGTTCCACGAGATGCTGCTCGCCGTGGGCTTACCGCCGATCGGCCTGGCCGAGCTCGCCGTGTGCAACGGCGTGCTGGCCCTGGCCTACGCGCTGCCCAACGCTCCCGGATTCTTCGGCACCATCCAGCTGGCGATGTACGCGGGCATGGCCATTTACTATCCGCCCGAGAAGGTCGTGCACGAAGGCGCGGCGGCGGTGTTTCTCTACTACTCCACGTACATCATCACGACGATCGTGATCTTCGTCGTCGGGCTGCTGCTCGAGTACGCTGGGCGCCGCGAGGAGCCCGTCAGCGTGAGCGCGCCGGAGAGCCCGTGACGCCGAGCGCACCCGCCGCGCCGCGCGTTTGGCTGGTGGGGGCACGCGGCATGCTCGCGCGCGCGCTCGCACGCCAGCTCGCCGCCGCGGCGCGGCCCGTCTTGCTCACGGACAGCGAGCTCGACATCGGCGAGCGCGACGCCGTGTTGGCGTTCGCCGAGCGCGAACGGCCAGGGCTCATCATCAACGCCGCGGCGTACACCCGCGTGGACGACGCCGAGCGCGAGTCCGCGCTGGCGTTCCGCGTCAACGCGGACGGCCCAGCACACCTGGCCGAGGCAGCGCGTGACGTCGGCGCGCGGCTACTGCACTTTTCCACCGACTACGTCTTCGACGGCGCGGCGCGGGCGCCCTACGACGAGAGCGCCGCGACGCAGCCGCGCAGCGTGTACGGGCAGAGCAAGCTGCTCGGCGAGCAGCGCGTGCTGAACATGCTGCCAGACGCGGCGTTCGTGGTGCGCACTTCCTGGCTGTTCGGCGCGGGCGGCTCGAACTTCGTAAAGACGATGCTCAACCTGCTGCGCACGCGCCAAGAGCTGCGCGTGGTCGACGATCAGCACGGGCGCCCCACGTACACGGAGGATCTCGCGGACGCCGCGCTGGCGCTGCTCGCTGTGAAACCCGGCGCTCGGCCCGTGGCGAGCGGCGTGTATCACTTTGCGAACGCCGGGAATGTGAGCTGGCACGGCTTCTGTCTCGCGATCCGCGACGCTTGCCTCGCGCTCGGCGAGCAGCTCCAGGCGAAGCGCATTTTGCCCGTCAGCACCCAGGAATTTCCGCGACCTGCGCCGCGACCGGCCTACTCCGTGCTCGACACGAGCAAGCTCGAGCGAGCGTTGCAGCTGTCTCCGCGCCCCTATCGCGCGGCGCTCGAGGATTATCTGCGGGCAGAGCTCGCGAGCGAGCGCTGGCCAAATGGCCGCAGCTGATTTTGCGTGCTCCTAGCCGTGCTGTGCTAAGACCGGCGACGTGTTTTTTGTGATCCAGGGCTCCCAATCGAGTGACTCGATTGGGGCGGGGCTCTGCCCCGACGAAAAGGGGACCTTGAAATGAACTCCAGTATTGGGCGATTGGGACAGGGTCGTTGGTTGAGCCTCGCAGCAGCGGCGGCGCTCGCGCTCGGCGCGGCGGCGGCCTGCAGCCGCTCGGACTCGCCGCAAAACAACGCTCCCGTGTTGGTCACCGACAGCACGCCGAGGGACCTGCACGCGACGGGCATCGAGTTCGAGGACGGCAAGGTCCGGCTGCTCGGCTACGTCATCAAGGACCGCCCGCTGCGCCCAGCAAGGAAGATCAAGATGACGCTCTACTGGCAGGTCAGACAAAAGCTGCCGCCGGGCTATCGGCCCGTGACGCGCCTGCTCGACGACGCCGGAGAGCGCCTGCTGGATCTCGACAGCTCGGGCCCGCTTCGCGAAGAGAAGGATGGGCACCTGGCGCTGCCGCCCGAAAACTGGGAGCCCGGCAAGATCTACGTGGACACGCTCACGTTCACGGTGCCGCGTGCGCTCAAGACCTGGCAGGTGCAGGTCGTCACCGGCTTCAGCAAAGGTGAAGACAAGCTGAAGGTCACCCAGGGAGAAAACGTCGACGGACTTGCGCTCGTCGCGACGTCGGGCACGGGCGTGCGCCAGCGCGCGAAGCGCCCGCCGGGCGTGCCGGACTTGCGCAGTGACCTGCTCGATCCGAAGCTCAAGGTGAAGATCGACGGCAAGCTGGACGACGCCGCGTGGAAGGACGCGCCGCAGGTGTCGCTGATGGACGTCGACACCGGCCGACCCGCGAAGAACTCGCCGGTCTCGGGCAACGTGCGCCTGCTCTCGAACAAGGAAGGTTTTTACGTCGCGTTCGAGGTCAAGCAGACTGACGTCGTCGGCGGCTTCGAGAAGGGCGCCAAGGATCCTCACCTGTGGACCAAGGACGCCGTGGAAATCATGATCGATCCCGACGCCGAGGGCGACAATCAGGATTACTACGAAATCCAGATCAACCCGCAGGGGCTGGTGTTCGACACCCAGTACGACAAGTACAACGAGCCTCGTAAAGAGCCCGATGGTCCCTTCGGACACGAGGAGTGGTCGTCGGGCGTTAAGGCGGCCGTCACCGTGCAAGGCACGCTCGACAAGAGCGACGACACCGACGAGGGTTACACAGTAGAAGCCTTCGTGCCCTGGAAGTCCTTCTCCAAGGCCAAGAAGACGCCGCCCGCGCTGGGCGACACCTGGCGCGTGAATTTCTACGCCGTCAAAGAGAAGCACGCCGTCGGCTGGTCGCCGATCCTGAAACAAGGCAACTTCCACAAAGCCTCACGCTTCGGCCGCATCCTGTGGGCGGACAAGAACTGGACGCCGCCAGCGAAGACCGCGGCGCTCTCCGGCTCTGCCGCGCCCGCGGCCTCGGCTGCGCCGGCCGGCTCTGCAGCAGCCGTCGAGGCGCACGCGCCGACGGCGAAGCCGCTGCCGAGCGGCATCGTGGAGCGGCTGCAATCGGCGCGCACCCAGCCGCGCTCTGCGCCCAGCGCGCAGTGAGCAGCGCTGGTACACGAAGGCCCGAGCTGCGCGTGGCGCGGCTCGGGCCTCGTCGTTTTCGAGCTCCGCGCTGAACGCTCAGCGCGCTGCGCGGGCAGCGATCGCCATGTCCGCGTCTGTCATCAGATCCACGAGCTCGCCGAAGGTCGTGCGCGTCTCCCAGCCGAGCACGCGCTTGGCTTTGCTCGCATCGCCGAGCAGCAGATCGACCTCCGCCGGTCGATAATAGCGAGGATCGACCTCTACGAGCGTCTTGCCCGTCTTCGGCTCGACGCCGCGCTCCTGCGCGCCGCTGCCGACCCACTCCACCTCGAAGCCGCCGCGCTTGAGAGCGCGCTCGCACAGCTCGCGCACCGTGTAGCACTTGCCCGTCGCGAGCACGAAATCTTCCGGCTGATCTTGCTGCAGGATGCGCCACATTCCTTCTACGTACTCCGGCGCGTAACCCCAATCTCGCTTGGCATCGAGGTTGCCGAGCACGATCTTGTCCTGCAGACCATGCCGCATGCGGCTGACGCCGATCGTGACCTTGCGGCTCACGAAGCTCTCTCCGCGACGCGGCGACTCGTGATTGAACAAGATGCCGTTCGCGGCGAAGATGCCGTACGACTCGCGATAATTGACCGTCAACCAATAGGCGTAGAGCTTGGCAACGCCATAGGGTGAGCGCGGATAAAAGGGCGTCGACTCCGACTGCGGGATGGCCTGCACCTTGCCGTACAGCTCGCTCGTCGACGCTTGATAGAAGCGCGCCTTCTGTCGCGTCTCACGCAGCACGTCGAGAATCCTGAGCGTGCCCAGCGCGTCGACCTGCGCCGTGTACTCCGGCAGCTCGAACGAAACTTTCACGTGGCTCTGCGCTGCGAGATGGTAAATTTCGTCGGGCTGAATCTTCTCGAGCAGGCGCGTGATGCTCGAGGTGTCCAGCATATCGCCGTAGTGGAGCGAGAAACGATCGTCCTCCGGCACGTGATCGATGCGGCCGCGGTTGAACGAGCTGCTGCGGCGAACCACTCCATGCACGCGGTAGCCCTTCGACAGTAGCAACTCCGCGAGATACGAGCCGTCCTGGCCAGTGACACCGGTGATGAGGGCGGTAGGCATGCTGACTGCCGAGTAGTCGAAGCCCGTGCTGCCGTCCACCGCTCGGTACAGCTGGCCGGATGCCAGGGGGGATCAGCCCCCGCGCGCGCCAGGGGCGAGTTCGCGTGACGGACTGCTCCGGAGCAAGCAGAATGCGCCCGCCCTGCTGCCATGAAGCTCATTATCCAGATTCCTTGCTTCAACGAGGCCGCCACCCTGGCGATCGCGCTGGGGGACCTGCCGAAGAGCGTCCCTGGTATCGACCAAGTCGAGGTGCTGATCATCGACGATGGCAGCAGCGACGATACCGTGCGGGTGGCGCGCGAGTGCGGCGTGCAGCACGTCGTCGGCTTTCGCTCGAACCAAGGCCTGGCGCGCGCGTTCATGCTGGGCATCCAATCGTGCATCGAGCGCGGCGCGGACATCATCGTCAACACCGACGCCGACAACCAATATTGCGCGGCGGACATCCCCAAGCTGATCCAACCCATCCTCGATGGTCGCGCCGACTTCGTGATCGGCGCGCGCCCCATCAGCGAGATCGCGCATTTCTCGCTCGCGAAGAAGCTCTTGCAGCGCTTCGGCAGCTGGGTCGTGCGGCGCGTGAGCGGCACCGACGTCGCCGATGCGCCCAGCGGCTTTCGCGCCATCTCGCGCGAAGCGGCGCTGTCACTCAACGTGTTCAGCGGCTACACCTACACGCTCGAGACCGTCATCCAGGCGGGTCAGCACGGCATGAAAGTCGTGTCCGTACCGATCGGCGTCAACGGCGAGCTGCGCCCCTCACGGCTCGTGCGCAGCATCCCGAACTACATCAAGCGCTCGATCCTGACGATGTTCAGGATCTTCGTCGTGTACCAGCCGCTCAAGTTCTTCATGACCGTGGCGCTGCTGCCCTTCGGCACTGGCCTAGCGCTCGGCCTCCGCTTCCTCTATTTCTGGTACTTCGGGGAAGGCACCGGCCATGTTCAGTCCCTGATCCTCGCCGCGGTGCTGCTCATCCTCGGCGCCAACACCTTCCTGCTCGCCATCCTCGCCGATCTCCAGGGCGTGAACCGGCGCCTGCTCGAAGAGCTCCAGCGCCGCCAGCGTGCGCGCTTGCCGCTCAGCGACGAAGCCGAGCCCTTCCGCTCAGCGGGCAGAGTCCCGAGCATCCCACCGAAGCCGCTCAGCCTCGGCCAACGTTAAGTAGCCGACGAGCACGGCGCCGCCAGCCCGCGGCAAAGAGAATCGACTGAGCGCAGCACATGCGTGGCCTCCCACTGGCGTCCGCCCGCGAAATGCTATGCTGCGCGCCCTCGCACGAGTGGCGGAATTGGCAGACGCACCGGATTTAGGTTCCGGCGCCGCAAGGCGTGAGAGTTCGACCCTCTCCTCGTGCACCGCAGGTTGCAGTTACCTCGCGAGCTCCGCGATGGTCCTCGACAGATCGGCCGAGAGATCTCGGCCGCGGTTGAATCCGCGAAGCTCGATCAGACGCAAGGCGTCCCTCGCTTCATCGACTTCGGATGGTGACGCATCCGCGAGAAGAGCGCGCAGGTCGTCCCAGTCCTGAGGCCGGTTGCGGTCGTCTCGAGCGAGCACTTTGAGCGCTATCAGGTGAGCGCGAGTCGCGACCGCCAAGGTTATCCCCTCGAGAAGCTCGATCTCTTCCGCGCTGTTCACGATCTCGGGTTCGATGCCAGACGACGCAAAGAGTAGGTCGACGAACACGGAGCGTTCGCTCTGCCGGACCAAGCGGACGGTGGCAATGCGTCCCGTACGCTCTTGCTCGAGCAGCATCCGAACCGCGTAGCCCTTGCTTTGAAGGTTCCAGATCACCTGTTCGGCGGCCTCGTCATCCGGAACAGACACCGCGATGTCAACGTCGCGCGTCGTTCGCGGCTCGGCCCGTGCGGAGACGGCCAACCCTCCGACGAGCGCGCATGGGCGCTGAGCAGTTCGAAGCTCCGCTGCGATGCGAGCTAGAGCGCGCTCTACTGCGTTCGCTGGCGAGGCCATCGTCCGACTACGCCCATCCCATCGCCTAGCTCCGCGCCAGGGCGGTGCTGGTACCAGTCCACGATGCGCTGCTCGATCGCCTCTTCGCTGAGGTGGGGCTGCTCCCGACGCAGGCGCCGGCGAAGCATTCGCTCAGCGACATCCAGCAGCTCGAGAGCTGTCTTCACGTTCTCGCGAGCGGTTTCGCTGGTTTGGTGTGCCACGGGCAGAGCGTATCACGACGTGTGACACACGGCGTAGACACACGCCCGTGGCGCGGAAGCCTTGCGGCACGGGGACGGTCAGGCCTGCGCTTCGGCGTTCCGCCTCAGCTGCGGCTCGACCCGAGACGATGGGGACGTGATGCGTGCGCTGCGTGCGCTCACTGCGAGCGTGACTCGGGGACGGTCAGGCCTGCGCTTCGGCGTTCCGCCTCAGCTGCGGCTCGACCCGAGACGATAGGGACGTATGCGTGCGCTCGCTGGTGTCGAACGCCCCGCTCGCTAGTAGACGTCGAACAGCGCACTCTCAGTGATCCCCGCTTGCTTGAGAATCGCGCGTGCGGTGCCCCTCCTTCAGTGTTCGCCCCTTATGAACCGGGATTGTGGCCGGGCTACGGCCCTGCTTGGTTAGCACGGCGTGGCTCCCGCTCTGTCGGTCTAGTGTCCAGCCGAGCCGCACGAACGCGCGCACCAGACGCACCGAAGTGAGCTGTGCCATGCGGCCCATCGCATCACCTAGTTGCGCGTCGCTTGCTGCTTTCGCCGCGGGCATCGAGCCAGAGCTCGATCGCGTCGCTCGTCATCGCCCGCGCTGCTGAGATGGACTCAGCTTCCGTTACTACACCTGGCAGCTCGGGCACTTCGATCGTGAAGCCGCCTGCCCTGAGGTCTGGGGTGAGCACCGCGACATAGCTGTCGCCGCGGACGCGCACAGTAATCCGTTTGGGGGCGCGCAGTTCCGCGACCCGCGAACGAAGATCCTGAACGATCGGCGCAACGGCGACCGCAATGACGACTTGCCCGCCGGCTGTCGCATCGACGAGGTGCTTCTTGTCCGTCGTCTGAACCAGAACCCTCTTGCCGTCCGTTTGCAGCGCCAAGCGAGCCAAAGGCCTAACCACGTCGGCAAAATGAACGCGAAGATAGCGCGTTGCTTTACGCACGGCTGGGAGCGAGATGCCGACCGCGAGCAGGTTGGCGATGACACGGAGCTCCACCAGATCTTCAAACGAGTAAATGCGACGAGAACCTTTCCCGCGCGCCCGCTGCACGGAAGGTCGGAGCAAGCCGGTCTTGTCCCAATAGTCCAGCTGCCGGTAGCTGATCCCCACGACGCGGTGGGCCACTTCGGCGCTGAAGCCGTCGGCAGGGCTTTTCATGAGCCGAGGATTACACGCGTGTAATCCTATGTCGACCTACCCAGACTTGGCGCTGGTCTCGGCGCCGACCACCTCGAAGGCCTGCCGGTCCCCGCATGCTCGCCGCCATCTTGCGAGCCCTCGCTCCGCGGCGCCGGACGCACCACACCTGAGCCCGCCAATTCCGGTTCGGCGTGACGGGCCGGGAGGTGCCTCAAATCGTCTCCGAATCGTCCACCACGCGTACCGAGAGGTAGCGAGCGGCAGCGAACTGGACCGAGAACCGGCCGTTTCGCTGCATTTGGCAGCATCTCGATACACGCCAACCGGATTTAGGTTCCGGCGCCGCAAGGCGTGAGAGTTCGACCCTCTCCTCGTGCACCGCAACGACTACTACGCACTGCGGTGGCCGCTCCTTGCGTCACCTGCCGGCGAGGCTGGCCGCGTTTTGGCGCGGTGCCGTGTTCGGCTGTGCGGGCGTCGGCTCGCTTTCGAACGGTTTGCCATCACCGTCGGCTTGACGACTGTCTTGTTGCCACGGGCGCGGGACAGGAAGGTCTTCCCAGTGCCTGGGTTGCCGATGAAGAGCGGATTGATGCCACTGTCGAGAAAGGTCAGGCGTGCAGGGCGAGGTAGCGGATGCGAAGTTTGCCTCGCGCTATATCGAACTCGAAATCGAAGCCATCGACGGTGTTGATCTCGGGGAAGCGGGCATCGCGAATTCGTCGATTGACAGCGCTCTTGATGCGACTGGCCTTTTCACCGTCGGCGAGTTTGCTGATAGTCTCGAGCGTGGTCTCGTTGTTGGGCTTGGCGTGTTTGAGCAGGCCGGCAAGAGCTTGTGCCATGCCCGGAAGCCGCAACCACTTGAGCTTGTCGGCGGTGAGGCCGAGCAGATCTTCATCCTTCATGAGCGTCCCCGTCGGGTCCGCCTGGATCACGGGTGATGGCGGGCGGCTCGTAGATGCTGAGGTCGGGCTCGCGCAGGACGATGCCGTCGAGCGCCGGGATGCCGAGCTCGAGCGGCGTGTACGCGGGCTCAAGGCGTGGCTTGTGGCGCAGCACGTATTCGACGCGCCGACATGAGCTCGAAGTAGGCGGAGCCGACATCGCCGAAGCGTGCGACGAGCGCGTCCTTGGGTTGTGTCCGCCGGAATTCTCGCAAGTCGCGGGGGTGCGTGGGGTCGCCCGTGGAAGACCCGGTGGCCCTGCGACGGAACAGCCGGGTCTTCGCCTTTTGTCTGGCCGCGATCGTGACGGAGCCCGCCTCCGCCGGAGCGGTTTTTAGGCCATCTCAGCTCAGACCCGGGTCCCGGCGCTTCTGGTGGGACTGGGCCCCGTCCTGACCGGTGGCAACACGCTGCATCTGGCAGCATCTCGATACACGCCAACCGGATTTAGGTTCCGGCGCCGCAAGGCGTGGGGGTTCGACCCTCTCCTCGTGCACCGCAGCTAGCGCTTCCGGCGGGTCAGCTCGCGCACGTCTCGCAAGTCTTGTTCGCGACCCGCTGCGCGTTTGGCGGCGATGAGTTCGTCGCGGCCGATAACGCAGACCGGAACGCCTTCCCACTCAGTGATAACCCGCGTCTCGAAGGCTTGGTCGAAGTCGACACCCTCGATGCGACGCAGAACGTCCACTCGCGTCGGCGGAACGCCGAACCAAATGATGTCGGTTGGCTCGCTACCCTCTAGCCCGCTGACGATCGCCTCTGGAGCTCCGAACCGGCGCAATGCTCGAGCGATGCTCTCCCGGTTCTCTTTCGTGTCGCGAATCCAAAGATCGATGTCCTTCGTGAACCGCGGACGCGCGTGAAAGCTGACGGCGTATCCGCCGATGACCAGGTACTCAACCCGCTCGTCGGCGAGTACCGAAAGCAGGTCCTTGAAGTCCGGATGGAGCATCTTGATCGCCCTCCGAGCCGATCACCATGGCTTCTTGCGCGAGCTGCCAGGTCGCCTCGAGCCGAGCGGAGCCTTCGGCTCGTTCCCAGAACTCTATGTCGGCCAGCTCGAGCTCGTCATGGCCGTGAGCGACGCCGCCAACCATCGCCTCTCGGCGACGCCGTGCCCGGTCTTCGAAGCCTGCGTCCACGAGTTCCAGTATACCGCCCGCCGTCGCTTGAAGCCCCGGGAAACGTCCACCGCGCGTATCGAGATGTAGCGAGCGGTAGCGAGCTGGACCGAGAACCGGCGGTTTCGCTGCATTTGGCAGCATCTCGATACACGCCGGGGCGATTCCTTGGAATGGCGGGTCTTTGTTGCGGCCCCCGCTCGCCAAGGGCGCGAAGTTCCTTTTTCCGCGGACGCCCTTCTCAGTGGTCGGTTTCGAGTAGCGCGGCGTCGACGATCACCGGTCATCCGCGGGAACCCGTGCGCCGCCAGTGCGTATGCTCCGACGATGAGAAACTCCGCGCCCTGGGCCGCGAGGCAGGCCACGATATCGACAAAGTCCTCGTTGACGTCCATCGCAGACTAGCGTTCGCGTCGGACGAGCCGCCCGGGCATTGATGACCGGTCGTAGTTAGGCATCTCGCGGCGGGCGACCGCCCAGCCCTCTTTGCTCAGTGCCCACATGGCGCCGATCCTATCCTCGATGGTGGACGCATCGAGCGGATCCCGGTGCGGTTCTTCGCCGAGCCGGTAACGTCGCATGGGCCATTCGGTCGCGCGCTTCCTTCGTTCAGCAGCTCGGCGTTCGGCAGCGTCCATCCGTTTAGTATAGCCGCAGAAGCACCACTCGGTGATAACCGGCGTCGCGAAGGCGCCCCGGGGCGGAAGTTGTGGCCGCCGCGAGCCGTGGAGGCAGCGGCTGCGAAGCGCATGTCGCCGGACTCGCCGCCTATTGCGCTTTACGAAACCAGCGTTCCAAAACGGCTTTGCGAATGTCATCGCGGAGCTCGTTCACGTGGACGCGATACGGCGCGCCGTCATTGCTCGCTGGTCGCCGTGACTTCGGCCAGGACCGTGAATTGACGCACCCCACGACGAGAACGACGGCGTTGTACCGCTCGCCGTTCTTGACGCTCGAGCACGGGACGGCGCTGCGCCGGCCATGCGCGGCTGCAGCGGCGATGAGAAACTGGCGCTGTTGCCTTTGGACGCTCGCGACGAATGGCGCGCCCTTTTCAGGGTGGGCACCCCAGAAATTTAGAGCCGGTCCTATGAGCTCGGACCGAGCCCGCCAAAGATGCGAAGTGGTTCTGCGGCGGGCGGCGGGCGAATTATAGGACCGGCTCTAACAGATCTCCGAAGTCGGGGTTCACCTGAGCGCTCCCACGCCAGACGCTGCTCCGTAATCTGCCACACGGCTTCGATGCGCTCCTCGACGCTCAAGGTCGACGGTTCTTGTCGTTGTCCTGCTGCCACCTCTGCGGACGATCGGAGCGCGCAGCTCGAAGCCAAGAGTGCGCGTCTGCGAACGGCGAGTGCGTCGAAGCATGCGCGCATCGCGACACTGGAGCAGAAGGCACGCAGAGCGCGCGAGTCGTGAGCCGTAGGAAATGTGCGGTGCAACCGCCGCACGTTGACACCGAGGCCGCCCCCGCTACCCTGTGGTCGGGCTCTCCCCGAGCCCGGGATCTCGCTGGTCATCCCGGCACGGCCATCGCGAGACCGAAGAGGGCTCGGCCCTTGGGGTTGCGGTCGTGTGCTCCTTCTGTTCGGTCCCCTGCGCCGGGGCAGGTTTAGTCACCGAGGAGAGCATGGCAAACCGACACACCCACAAGAAGCTTCGCGCGGAGATCCGCGCCCGGATGGCAGTGACGGGCGAGAGTCACCAGACGGCGTTGCAGCGGATCATGGCGCTTCGCGGCAACGACAGACCACCCGCCGGGCCTGGCGTCCCCGATCTGATCCCTATCAGCTACTTCGGCGTCCCTATCACGCTGGCCGCATTGGAGGTGCTGTCCCACGTGCGTCTCATCCTCGTGTCAGGTGCGGGCGGCCCGCTCGGGCTGCCGTGGAGCAGCGCTTCGCCTCTGCACGTTCACACGGACGGTGTGCAATGAGCACGGCACTGGTCGAGGACGTCTCGGACACGGCTCGGTGGGTGGCGTACTTTCGTGCCCTGGAGTCCGAGCGGCCTGAGCCGCTATTCCGCGACCTACATGCGCGACGCTTGGCTGGCAATCGCGGCAGGCAGATCGCGGAGGCGCTGCCGAAGGGGCCGCTCTCGTGGTCCATTGCGATCAGGACGAAGGTCTTCGACGAGATGATTCTGGAAGCCGTTCACGCGCGCGAGATCCGCAGCGTGGTGAACCTTGCCGCCGGCCTCGATGCTCGTCCCTATCGTCTACCGCTACCGCGTGACCTTCATTGGGTCGAAGTCGACCTGCCCGGAGTTCTTGCGTGGAAAAGTGAGGCTCTCGCGGGCGAGCAGGCCGTGTGCTCTGTCGAGCGCATCCCGCTAGACTTGGCTGACGCGGTCGGACGCCGAGACCTGTTCGCACGGCTCAGCACGGACAGGGAGCGGGTGCTCGTCGTGACGGAAGGCCTTCTCGTCTATCTGGACGAAGCCATGGTCGCGTCGCTCGCCGACGAGCTCGCGCGCTCGTTTCCGGCCGCGCTGTGGCTGCTGGAGAACGCGACACCTCCCGTGCTCGCGAGGATGAAGCGCCACTGGGACCACGCGCTGCGCCGGGCGGATGCCGAAATGAAGTTCGCTCCGAGCGCGGGCCTTGGATTCTTCCGACCACACGGCTGGGTGCCGTCCGTCACGAAGTCGCTCTTGGATGAGGCGGAGCGCCTGGGCCGCGAGATGCGTATTGTCTCGGCAGTTCGCAAACTGTCGAGGTTCATCCCACCTCTGCGCGCGGCATACGCCCGAAGGCAGGAGAAGTTCCGGGACGCGGTCGTCTACGCCCTCATGGAGCACCACGGCGACCGAAATGGACCGCCAAGCTGACCCGCTCGAATCGTCGAAATATCCTCGGCAAGCAGCGATGGCGACGCCAGGAGACGCGAATCGTTGGCTTGGACTCGACTCTCGTGGGTGGTGCGGCGCGCTCAGCATCGACATCGCCGGCGAAGGGCCTGGCTCGCTCGCTCGACAGCGGCGTAGCTGTCAGCACGCTTTCTGCGCGGCCGTGAATGGTAGAAGCGCGCAGGAGTAGGAGCGCTGGCAGGAGGTAGGTAATTAGCGCTCACGCGGCACCCTTCGCTATTGAGACGGCAGCGCGTCGCAGGCGTCGCAGAGCGGGACGTTCGGCCTTGATGGCTGGGGGCGCTGGCCGTGAGCGCGTCGGCTCCGACGAGAAGTGTTAAACCGATGATGGGTTTGGCCGATCATGGAGTTGGTGCGCTCGATTTTAGAACGCCGGCGAAGCACACTGATGGGTGGTCGCTAAAGTCTGCTGTTGGGCGCGGAGATCTTTGCGATCTCGCTGCCCACTTCGACGGGCATGCGCCTGACGCCTGCGGCTCGCAACCACGGCTGCTCACAGCGGCCACCACGATGATGTCTACCTACCGCGTACGGAACTTGCTGGATGCGAACACCGCGCGCGCCACGCGCGGCGCGCGTCGAGGTGCGGAGCGCTCGAGTTGACGGTCAGGAACACACACCAGCGTCAGACCCCGGGGCAAGATCCCGCGGGACGCTCTGCGGACGATGTCGCAGCGTCGGGCGCGGATCAGTTCGAAACCGTGCTGGATCCCAGCGCCAAGGCCAGCTCGGAGCAACGCAGGGCTCCGCTGTCGCGGCGAGCGCGCTGGTGCATCGTCTTTGCGCTCACGCTGGCGCACCCGGCACTACTCTTCGGGCTGCGTCCGATCGTCGGCGAAGCGAGCAACCTGCTCGCCTTGGCGGGCCCAGTGATGGCCACGCTGCTGCTCAGCATCCGCGTCGGCGCGGTCTTCATCTTCATCAACACCACGGTCACGGGCGTCGTCTTCACTCACTACGGTGAGTCGGGCCAACAAGGGCTGCCCAAGCTGGTGGTGTCAGTGCTCGTGATCACCACGGTGTGCTGGGGCGCGGATCGCCTGCGTCATTTCATCGAGCAACGCCGGGCGATGGAGGAAGCGCTACACCAAGCGCAAAAGATCGAGGCCATCGGGCGGCTCGCGGCCGGTGTCGCGCACGACATCAACAACACGCTGAACGCGATCATGGGCTCGACGTTCGCGCTGCGTCACGAGCTGATCGCCTACGGCCGCTCATTTCAGGACCTCGAGAACATCGCGCTGGCCTGTGATCGCGGAGCGCAGTTGACGCGCAACTTGCTCGGCTTCGCTAGAAAAGGCTGCGCGCGCAGCGAGTCCTTCTCGTTGAACGCCGTGGTGCGAGAGGTGCAGGTGTTGATCAGCCGCACCGTGAAGAAGAACATCCGCGTGGAGACGCGGCTAGCGGAGCCGGCCGCCTTGACGCGCGGCGACGAAGTTCAGCTCGAGCACGCGCTCCTCAACTTGTGCTTGAACGCGCTCGATGCGATGGGCGAACAGGGTACCTTGACCCTCTCCACCGCGACGCAGGGCGAGCGGGTATCGGTCAGCGTCTCCGACACCGGCCCCGGTATGGATGAGCAGGTTCGACAGCGCGCGTTCGAGCCCTTCTTCACCACCAAGCCCGTCGGCAAGGGCACCGGCCTGGGGCTCTCGATGGTGTACGGCACGGTGCAGGCCATGAACGGCACCATCACCCTCGCCACGAAGCTGGGCGTGGGGACGACCATCACGCTCGAGTTCCCGCGAGTCGCCGAGTCCGCTGCGGCTCCCGTGTCCACGGTGCGTCCGCCTGAATCGTACTCACTCGCAGGGTTGAAGGTGCTCGTCGTCGACGACGAGCCGTTGGTGCTGAAGGCGGCGGTCCGCATGCTGCGTGCGCTCGGCTGCGAGGTGCTCTCGGCGAACAGTGGTCGCGACGGAGTGGAGCTGTTCCGAGCGCAGCGCGACTCGGTCTCCTTCGCCATCGTCGATCTGGTGATGCCCGGGATCGACGGCGTCGCGACGGTGGATGAGCTCGTGAAGCTCGCGCCGCAGAAGCCGATCTTGCTGGCTTCGGGGTACATGCCCGACGTGGAAAAGGTGGAGGCGTTGCTGAACGCTCGCCCGAGCGTCGCCTACCTGGCCAAGCCGTATGATCCGGGCGCGATCACGGCGGCGCTCAGCAAGCTCCTGCCGAACGGACGAGCTTCATCGCCGTCATCGAGCAGAACCGGCACGGGATAGCGCCTCGACAGCCCGCCGGCCGGGCGATGTCACGCAGCGCGCGAGCAGCAGTCGACGGAACTTTCCCAGTACAGTCAAAAAGCTGCGCCCACGTGAAACGCCTGCACTATCTGTAGTGCTTCGCGTGTCGGTACTGGACGGAAAGATCGGAATGCTGAGCCCGCGCGGCCATGGTTTAGTTGAGCGCGTGGGTCGGCGCTCCGTATCGTCTGAGTTCAGCTACAGCCGAGCGGTGCGCGCGCGCTCGGTGCGTGGCTGGAAGAAGCTCGCGCTGCGCTGCTGGCCGCTGCTCACGCTGCCCTGTCTGGCCGCGGCGTGTGAGCCCAAGATGGTCGTCGGCGCGCTGGAGTGCTCGCCCGAAGATGGTGGCGCCGGAGGAGCGCCGGACGGCCGCGTGCTCAATGACGGCGCGTTGCGCGCGCCGTGGTCGACGAGCTTCGACGATGGCTTCTGCGGCTATCACGACGGCACCGGCTTTTGCTATTCGGACCCGAAGTCCTCTTATCGCTTGGTGACCGCGCCGGTTCGCACCGGCGCCTTCGCCGCGGCGTTCGAGATTCACACGGACGTGGTGTCGGATTCGCATCAGGCGCGCTGCGTGCGCGAAGGCGCTCTGCCGGAAGAGGCGTACTACGGCGCGTGGTACTACATCCCGAGCGGCTTCAGCCGCCCCGACAACTGGAACCTCCTGCACTTCCAGGGCGGCGAGCCCGGCACGAGGCTCCGCGGCCTGTGGGACGTGTCGCTAGAAGACGGCCCGGACGGTCAGCCCGCCGCCTACGTGCGTGATATTTTGCATGGTCGGGTCTACTCGCAAGACGAGCCCGTAGCGATGCCGACCGAGCAATGGGTGCACTTGGAACTCTACCTGAAGCGGTCCAGCGAACCGACGGGAGAGGTAGTCTTTTATCAGGACGACGTGGAGCTCATACGCATCACGGACATCGTGACCGACAACACGCCGTTCGGACAATGGTACGTCGGCAACCTCGCTGGCGCTTTGAGTCCGCCCGACTCTACCGTTTACGTGGATGACGTCACGATTCGCCTCAGCCGATGAGCGGCTAACGCGGCTGCGCCGCTGCGCGCTGGTCATGGCTGGGCTCGTGTGGCTCACGCCGAAGCTCGCTAGCGCGCAGCCCGTGCCGGTCGAGCTCACCTGGCGCGCGCCGCCCGAATGTCCCAGCCGTGAAGCGGTGTTGGTTCGGCTGCGCACGCTGCTCGGCGCAGGCGCCGCGACGATCGCGCCGCTGCGAGCCGAAGGCGTGATCGACAAACGTGCCGAAGGTTTCGAGCTGCGACTGACGATCGATGAGATCGGTGAGCGCCGTGTCGTCGCGAGGCGCTGCAACGAGCTCGGCGGCGCCGCCGCCGTCGCGCTCGCCTTGCTGATCAACTCGGCGCCGAAGAGCGGTGAGGGAGACAAGCCCGCGAGCGGCGTCCCCGCGCAGGAGCCGGGCAGCGGCAGCAACGGCACGACGAGCACGGCACCGCAGAGCGGTGAAGCGCCGGCCTCGTCCGAGCCAGCGGCGTCAGGAGCTCAGCCGAGCACCTCGTCACCAGCGCAGCCGCGCGCCGCGGCGAAGCAGCGCGAGCCGAGCGGTGACGTCGAGCCCGCAGCACCATCGCCAGCTCGCGCATGGCGCCTGCTCCTCGACGTACCGGCGCTCGCGGTCGGTTTCGGTCCGCTCCCCAAGCCTTCGGCATCAGTGGCTGTCGCTGCGGGGCTCGGTGTAGGCGGCTGGTCGCTGCGCCTGCTCGGGCGCTGGCCGTCGACTCAGACCTTGACGTCTCCGGTGGTGGGCTATGGCGCCGAGACGCGACATGCCTCGGCGGCGCTGTGGACCTGCCGTGACGTCGTCGGGGAAGCGCTGAGCCTTGCCGCCTGCCTGCAAGTGAGCGGGTCCTACTTGCGCGCCAGCGGAACTGGTCCGCACCTCGGGCCGCGCGAACAAACCGAGACCTGGCTCGGGCTCGGCGCGGGCGCCGTCGGGCGCCTGAAGGTCCTCGATTCGCTGGCGTTGATGGTGGGCGCAGGTGTGCAAGTCGAGCTGGCACGTCCGCGAATCGTCATTGAAAACGTGGGTTTGGTCGGGCAGCTGGCGCCGGTATCGGCCACACTGTTCATTGGCCCCGAGTGGATACTTTGACGGAAACTGCGTCCTCCCGGCACTGCCTTCCTCGCTGATGAGCGACGGCCGACCCGCCACCGCCGATTCAACGACTCGGGATTTTTCTCCCGAGTCGAACACGGAGCTGCCGCCGTTCTCTGTCGTATATGAGACGTATTTCGATCTCGTGTGGTCCGCGGCGCGGCACCTCGGCGTCAGCCCGGACTCCATCGATGACGTCGTGCAAGAGGTGTTCGTCGTGATCCACGCGCGCCTCAACACCGTGCAGCGCGTCGACTCATTACGCAGCTGGGTGTACAGCGTCGCGCGACGCACGGTGAGCACCTTCCGCCGCGCGCAACGCAGCCGTGAGACCACCGGCGCGCAGTACGCCGCCGTGTCCGACTGGATGGCGCCGCTCTCGCCCACGCCGCTCGACGAGACCGAGCGCAACGAGCAACAGCGCTTGGTGTGGCAGCTGCTCAGTGAGCTCGACGAACCCAAGCGGGAGGTCTTCATCCTCGCAGAGATCGAGGAATTCACGGCACCCGAGATCGCGGAGGCGCTCGGCCTCCCCGTCAACACCGTTTACTCGCGGCTGCGCAGCGCGCGGCAAGCGTTCGATCAAGGCATGACGCGCTATCTCGCGCGGCAGCAAGAGGCCGGCTGAACCATGACTGAACTGAGTCCCGAAGCACGAGCTCTGATCCGCGCCGGTAGCTCCGTTCTGCGCCCCTCTGCTGGTGATCGCGCGCGGATCAGGGCCTCGCTCGCCGGGCGGCTCGGCGCCGCCGTCGTGATCACGCCGGGCACCGCTGGCGCCTCCCCTGCGAAGTCACTGCTGACTTGGCCGAACATGTCCGCGCTCGCGCTGGGCGTAGGAGTCGCTGGAATGGGCGCCTTCCTCGCGCTGCGCGAGCCCGCGCCGGCACCTCAGCCGCTGCCCGCCACGCGCCTGGTCGCGACGACGGCCAACGTGCCGGCACGGCCGAGCACCGCGGTGGTCGCGGTATCACCCGCGCGCGCGGAGCTCGCTCCGCCTGAAAAAGCGGCGCCTTCGCCGCCCGAGCAGCGCAGGGCAGCGCTGCCCGTGGTGGATGGTTTGGCGGAAGAGGTCTCGATCCTCTCGCGAGCGACCAGCGCGCTGCGCGCCTCGCGTCCAGCCGACGCGCTCAAGCTGCTGGACGAGCACCAGCGCAAATTCCCGAACGGTAGGCTCGCCGAAGAGCGACGCGGCGCGCGCGTACAAGCACTGTGCGCGCTCGGCCGGCGTCCCGAAGCGGAGTCCGCGCTCGCTCGCTTGGAAAAAGCGGCTCCGCGTTCACCGCACGTCACGCGCGCCCGCAAGGCGTGCGGCTTCGGCGAGTGAGCGCTCACGTCACCGCGCGGAGCCGGTCGAGGCTTCCGTACGACGTGACGTGTGGCGTCGCGCTGCCCGGCGCGTGACGCCTACGGCGTGGTGAGCGTGAAGGACTTCACCGTGACCGCGCCGCCGGTCGCTACGGTAGCGAAGTTGAACATCGCGAAGCGATAGCCCATGAAAAACTCCCAGGAGTTATTCATGGTGTACGCCGGGCCGATCGGCGTGAAGGTCGTGCCATCGCTGCTGTAGGAGAATTTGCCTTGTTTGCCGGCGCCGGGCCGCACGTCCGCGGACAGGCGTAGCCACACCGTCTCGCCGCTGAGCGCGGCGCTGGCCGCTTCGCTGCCCTTGCTGGTGGTATTCCAGTCTCCGTCCATCGCGAGTCCGTTGACCATCACCACGCGCGAGGTGCCAGCGGATTTCTTGATCGCGACGTACGCAGAGAAGTGGCGCAGCAGCGCGAGCCCCGCCATGTCCCCGTCTTTCATGCCGCTGATATCGAGCTGGATCGTCGCGGTCGATTCGGGGCCCAGGATTCGGTGCGTCAGCGTGTTGCGCGCTTTGTACAGATCGTCCGTGACCGTCGCCGTCTCCAGCTTCAGTCCGTCGTTCAACGACCACTTGCTGTTGTCCGGGTTGTGGTTCCACTCCCACTCGTGGCCGAGCGACGTGCCGCTGAACGTCTCGGTTCCGGTGTGCGGCTTCATGGCACGCGGCGGCCGCGGCACCTTGGGATAGGGATAAGACGCCGCCCAGGCGTTGTTCACGAGCTGCACGCTGGGCCAGCCGTCGCTGCTCCATGTCACGGGCGCCAGCACGGGGATGCGCCCGCCAGGGTACGCATCCTGAAACGCCATGTAGTACCAGTCACCCTGCGCGGTTTGCAGAAAGCTTCCTTGATGGGGAACGCCGCCGCCCGACACCGGGCCGCGGTTCTTATCGATCAGCGGCTTGATGGTGTATGGGCCCCACGGGCTGTCCGATCTCAGGACGAACTCGCCGTCTGCGGGGCGCGTCGTCGTGATGTAGTAGCTGCCGTCACGCTTGAAGAAGTGTGAGCCTTCGAGCGTCATGCCCGTGGCCGAATACACCTGCTGTGTCTTTACTTGGCTGAAGCCGTCCGCGCTGAGCTGCGCGACGCTGAGCTGCGTGTTGCCATAGACGACATAGATGGTGTCGTCGTCGTCCACGAGCATGCCCGCGTCGTAGTAACAGTTGTTGATCGCCGGGTGCTTCTGCCACGGCCCTTCTACGGCGCTCGCGGTGTAAACATAGGTCTTCCCGAAGTCGATGCAGCCCAGCCAATAGAAGGTCTTGTTGCTCTGGCGATACTGCAGCGTGGAGGCCCAGGTGCCCTTGATGTAAGCGTTCCCGCCGTTCAAATCATACTTGGGAGCGAAGTCGAGCACCGGCAGCGCGTGCCCCGCGTACTCCCAGTTCACCAAGTCGTACGAGCGGAGCACCGGCGCGCCGGGCGAATAGTGCATGTTCGAAGCGGTGTAGTAATAGACGTCGCCGACGCGGATCACCTCGACGTCAGCCAGGTCTTCCCACAACACCGGGTTCATGAACGTCTCCGTCGGCGGCCACGGCCCGCTGATTTCCCCGGCCGCGCCGGCGCTCGCCTGCGTTCCGCCGCTGCCTGCGCCACCCGAGAGCGCGCCGCCTGCGTGCTGTCCAGCGCCCGCGACGCCAGCGCTGTTGCCGCTGCCCGCGGCTGAAGCTCCGCCGGAGTCCATCCCCGAGGCAGAGAGGCCGCCAGCGCCGGAGATACTACCAGCGCCCGCGCTGCCGCCGGACTGATGCGCGCCGGCTTCGCCCGCAGCTGCCGCAGTTCCGCTCGCGCCGCCGCTGCCGCCGAGCGAGCGAACACCGGCCTCGCCGCTCGCTCCCGCTGCTGCGCTGCTAGCGCCGCCCAGAGCCGACGCGGCTCCGCCCGTGCTCGAGCCCGCGCCGCCCAGTGAACCGCTGCCGCTGCTGGCTGGTGTGGAACACGAGCCACTGCCAACGGGCAGCGCGAGAAGCATGAGCAACGCTCGACTGCGATTCATGTGCCGGCAGTGGGCCGCGCGCGCCAAGTCCGTCGTGAAATGCGCGCGACTCACGCAACACGTTGCTGTCGTTCGCGCTCACGCTGCGCGCGCACACCTCTGCGAAGGGTGGCGAGCTCGCGCGCTGCGTTGCTTTGAATGGCTCATCGCCCAGCCGTGCTCGCAGCCGCGCCAACACTCGCTCACTGTCGAGCGCTGACGGCCGCAGCGCGCGGCGCGCGATGCGGAGCAGCCATTGAGATTCACGACTCAATTTGTTCACGAGCGGATCGCTCCCGTGCGGCGTGGCTCAGCGAAGCCCAGTCGCAGCCAAATGACCTCCCGAACGCCGCAGGCGGAGGCTGACGCTGCGTTCGCCCATCTACGAGCGAGCAAGCCGCCGCCACGCTAGCGCGGACCTACACGCGCCGGATTGCCGGCTTTTTTGGTTCGCCAACGTCTCTCATCGGGCAGTGGCAACGCCGCTGCGCATCCGTCGGAAAAAAATCCATTCCCAGACGAGTTTTTCGACGCCGGATGCGGCCATTACCGTCAGCGTTGCGGCCGAGGCGCCGTGACGTTCCAGTAACAGTCTCAGCGCTAGTCCACCGCGTGGCGCAATATCGCGCCGCCTTCGCCCGCAGCCCAGACGAACCCGGCGCTCCCCCACACCGCGTTGAAGTTCGACGTGTTGCCGCTGCTCTGGCGCTCCCAGCTGGAGCCGTCGAAGAAGAGAATGGCTCCGTCGGTACCGACTGCCCAGACATGGTCGCCTGCGCTACCCCACACGTCGTTCAGCGTGTAGTCCTCGTCGCCGTCTTCGCGCGTCCATTGCGTGCCGTTCCAATGCAGCAGCGTACCGCGCGTCCCGACGGCCCAGGCGTCGTCCGCGCTCGAGCCCCAGATGCCGCGCAAGCTGGTGCTGGCTTCGATGGGGTTCTTGAAGCGCTCCCATTTGCCCGCCGTGTAGCGCAGGACCGCGCCGTCACCGACGGCCCAGACCACGTCCGCGCTGGCGCCCCACACGTCGTAGAGGTTCATGCTGAAGCCGGTGTTCAGCGCCGAAAAGGTGCCGTTCAGCACGCCGAGGATGGTGCCCTTCTCGCCCACGACCCAGGTGGCCGAGCCGTCGGACCACACCGCCCGCAGCCAGCGGCTCGTCCCGGATTGCTGCGGCAGCCACGCCGCGCCGTCCTGACGCAAGATGGTGCCGCCCGTGCCAACGGCGAGACCGGTGCTCGCGTTCAAGAACGTGACGCCATAGAGCGCGCGTTCGGAGTCGAGCGTCACGTCGCTCCAGCCGCTCTCCGTTCGAGTCTGCATGCCGTCACCCACGACGATGGGCGGAGCGCTGGCGTCGGGCGCGGCGAGCGCGAGGTAATCTCGATTGCTGCCCGAGTTCAGCACCGTGCGCGTCCCCTCGTCCCAGAGCACCATGCTGCCCGCTTGACCGACCGCCAGCAAGCGACCATCGAGCTCGACGGCGCCGAGCAGATCGACGCTGACCGCGCTGGCGCGCGCTTGCCAATCGTCGGCGTCGGCCGCCGTGGGCTTGAAGAACACCTGGCCGCGCGCGCCGAGCCACCAACAACCCTCGGGAGTTGTAACCAGCGCCCGCGCGTCACCCGTGATGGTGACAGTCGCGCCCTTGGCGGCGTCCTTCCAGGCCTCGCCGTCGTAGTGCAGCAGCGCGCCTTGCAAGCCGGCCGCGTAAACGTCCTCCGCCGAGCTGCCGCGCACGGCGTAGAGCGCCTTGCTGGTGCCGCTCGCCTCCGTCTTCCACGTCCCCATCGCGCGGCGGACGATCACGCCGCCGTCGCCGACCGCCAGCACGTCCCCGCCCTCCGTGCTCCACAAGGCGCGCAACGTGGACGTCGTCGTGCTGGTCTCGGGCTCGAACGCGCCACCCGATGAGTGGAGCACGCGCCCCGCGCTGCCCGTGACCCATACGTCCTGGCCG
The DNA here is from genome assembly GCA_966250485.1 of uncultured Sorangium sp. Lineage (GTDB taxonomy): Bacteria > Myxococcota_A > Polyangia > Polyangiales > Polyangiaceae > PMG-095. Next base: position 142,533 of record CBINHN010000002.1, read on the forward strand.
TCACCCCACACCGCATACAGCGCGCCGTTCGCCGGCGCGTCGAGCGCTGGCAGCTCGATCGTTTGCCAGCTCGCACCGTCGAAGTGAAGCAACGTGTCCTCGTCGCCCGCGACCCAGAGCTCGCCGCTCGCATTGCCCCAAATGGCGTTCAGGTTCTGCTCGCTCGGAACCTCTACGCGGCCGAACCCGCGGCCATCATAGTGAATGACCGTGCCGGCGTCCCCCACGGCCCAGACATCGGCCCAATCCGCCGCCCAGGTCGCCCGCAGCGTATTACCTTGGGGTAGCGGCGCGTCCCAGCACCAATCGTCCTCGCTGCACACGGCGCTCACGGCTTCGCTCGCAGCGCCACCCTCGCCGGCACCCGCGCTGCTGGTCTCGCCGGCGCTGGCGTCGCTTCCGCCCAACGCCGAATCGGGCGAGCCGCCCGTGGCGCCCCCGCCTCCGCTCTGCCCGGCCGCGCCGCCGCTTTCGCTCGCAGCGCGCTCGCCGTCTTCACTGGAGCACGCCGAGAGCGCCCACGGCAGCTGCGCCGCGAGGAGTACGCCCAACGCCGACACGACCCGCACGCGATGGCTCTTCGATGGTTTCACGCTGTGCCCTCCAAGGCTGCCCGCGCTAGCGCGGGTCGCACGATGGGCAGACGATGCTGTTGCCGCAGCCGTCGTCGCCCGAATAGTCACAAGTGCACGGCCTCGGCAAACAACAAGTGCCGTTCGCCAGGCAGACTTGGCCGCCGTCGCAGCCGCAGTCCAGCGTGCCGCCGCAGCCGTCCGAGAGGGCTTTGCCGCAGCGGCCGACCTCCGCGCACGTGCGCGGCGTGCAGCACTGGTTCTTGAAACAGGCGTCGTCGGCGTCCGCGCACTTGCCGCACGACAGCGTGCCGCCGCAACCGTCGTCGATCGAGCCGCACTGCGCGCCCGCCGCGCTGCACGTGGTCGGCACGCAGCATTGGTTCTTCTCGCATTTGGCGTTGCCGCTGCAGCCGCCGCAGTCGATGGAGCCGCCGCAACCATCCGACACCTTTCCGCACTGCGCGCCCGCTGCCTTGCAGTCGCGCGGCACGCACACTTCACAGAGGCTCGCGGTCGCGCTCTTTTTGCACACCGTGCCCGCACCGCAATCTCCGCACGTCAGCGTGCCGCCGCAGCCGTCCGACACGCTGCCGCACTGAGCGCCCACGTCGTCGCACGTCTTCGCCTTGCAGCAGCTGCCTTTGTAACAGGTTTGCTCGCCGGCGCAGCTGCCGCAGTCCAGCATGCCACCGCAGCCATTGCTCACCGCTCCGCAATCGCGCTTTTGCTGCGCGCAGGTCTTGGGGCTGCAGACGCCACAAAGATTAGCCGTGCCGCTGCCGCCGCACGTCTCACCGTCCGGGCAGCTGCCGCACTCTATGGTGCCGCCGCAGCCGTCGTCGAGCTTGCCGCACTGACCGGCCTCGCATGTCTTCGGCACGCAGCAGCGGTTGCTGACGCACTGCGCGCCGCTCGTCGTGCACTCACCGCAGCTCAGCTTGCCGCCGCAGCCGTCATCGGCCGTTCCGCACTCCAAGCGCAGGTCTTCGCAGGACTTGGGCTCGCAAGCGCGGCAGACGTTGTCGACGCAGATTTCACCGGCCACGCAGCTGCCGCATTTCACGGTCGCGCCCGTGCAGCTGCTGGTGACGGTCCCGCAGTTGGCGCCGGCCGCCTGGCACTCCGCTGGCGGCAGCGGCGGTAGGCAGGTACCGCGCTGACAGGTGGTGCCGCTAGGACAATCGTTCGCTCCGGCGGCGCCGCAGTCGAGCGTCGCGCCGCAACCGTCGGAGATGGTGCCGCACTCCACGCCTTCCGCGGCGCAGGTCGTCGGCCGGCACGCTCCGCACGTGCCGGAGATCGCGTCACACACGTCATCGCCAGAGCAGTCGCCGCAATCCAGCGTACCGCCGCAGCCGTCCGGTAACACGCCGCAGCGCTCGTCGGAACACTCGGCAGGGACGCAGGGCTGACAGGTCCGCGTGGCGCCGTCACAGACCTCTCCCGCCGCGCAGCTGCCGCAGTCTACGCTGGCGCCGCACGCATCGTTCAAGATGCCGCACTTCACGCCCGCCGCCTCGCAGGCGTCCGCGAGCGGAATGCAGCTGTTGCTGGCGTCGTCGCAAATCGTGCCGCTCTTGCACGTGCCACAACGCAGCAAGTTGCCGCAGCCGTCGGGGATCAGGCCGCAGGTCTTTCCCTCTGCGGCGCACGTGGTCGGCCGGCACGCGCCGGCGCTGTCGGAGCCGAGCGGTGTCTTGCTGTCGCCGCCAGCGGCTGCGTCGCCCGCTGCGCCGCTGTCGCCCACTGCGCCGCCGTCGCCCGCACCCGCGCTCGCGTCGCTACCACCGGACGCGCTGGCGCCAGCGTTTCCGCTCGCGCCGCTGCTGCTGCCGCTGGTCGCGCCGACGCCACCACCACCTGCGTCCGCACCAGGACCGCTCGCTGTCTGCCCTGAGCTGCAAGCGAGCAGCCAGCCGCTCACCGCCAATACGAATAGACCGAGCTTACTTCCCAGCCGTGTCAAGCCGACCGCGTGTACTCGCATGTTGATTGATTCCTACTTGAGGGGTCCTGTTGCTCGCACTTCCTGGGAGTGAGTGAGCGCGAGTCGTCATCGCGCGCTCGCGGGCGAGCCCGCGTCGTTCAACGCACGACAGCGGGAGCGATGCGCTTCAAATCCAGCCCGCCCGGATACATGTAGCTCGTGTACGTGCCATAGCCATAAACCACGATCCCGAACGGCTCGCTCGACTGCGCGTGATGCACCTCTGCAGCAGTGAGCTCGTGACGCGCAACGCTATAGCCCGAGTCGCCGATGGGTTCAAATTCGGCTATTGGGATCAGCTCACCATCGAGCAGCACTTTGCTGTTCGTCTTCGCCACCACGTTGACGAAGCTCACGTCATAGGTTTTGGAAGCGATGAAGATGTAATCATTGCGAAACTGCTCGCTCGGTACGGCGACGGACAGCGACGGATCGCCCGAGCCGCTCTCCACCGCCGCTTGCCCCAACATGTACATACCGACCAAGATGGGTTTGTCGGAGGTGACGCGAAAGTCGCGATCCACGTTGCGCAGCTCGAGCGGCGCGTCCGCGAGATTCACGACGCAGCCCGCCGCGCAGCTCGCCGGAGCCACCTCACCCGGAGCGCCATCGGGAAAGGAGACGCGCGTGTCATCTTGGCTCGGCACGATGCGGATCAGCAGCGGCGAGCGGCTGGCGCGCGCCGCGGGGTACGTGACGAGGTAATCCGTGCCGAGCGTCTCGCTCGGTAACAAGCTCTCCTCCAGGTGATCGCAGGCGAGCGTCGTGGCCTCCGGCACGTTGGCGCAAGAGTGGCCTGCGATGACCGACACCGGCGCGCTCGCTACGATGCGCGTGCCGCTGGGATCGCCGGCGGAGTCGAACTCACCGGCTTGCGCCGCGTGTTGGGACACGACCTCCAGCACGTCACCGCGATTGAGCGCCACGCTGCCCGTCCCGGTCGCGTCGATGCCCGCGCCGGGCGCGAAGCGCCCCTTGCCGCTGAGTGTTACTAGCGTGTTGTCGCTGGTGGCGGTGATGCTGAGGAACGCAGCGGTGTTTACCTGTGATGGCCAGGCCAACGTCGTGTACGCGCGCGTCAGCGCCGTCGCCGGCAGCAGTAGCGACGCGTCGTTGGTGAACGAGAGGCAGCCTTCCTGCTCGAACTGTGCGCGAATGAGGTTCGCGGGATCATCCGGATCGTCCGGGTCCTTTGGCTTCGGGTACGGGCAGTCGGCGCGCCGCGGGCAGCCCGTCGCGTCGCTCGCGAGCGCGTACTCCAGCGGGCTCAGTTGATACACGGTCACGGGCTTGTCCGTGCGCAAGCGGTACGCGCCATTCGCGATCACGCGCGTGACGCCCGGATCCGGCGGCTGCACACAGGCGTCTTGGTCGCCGCCTTTGAGCTCTGACACCCACGGCAGCTCGATGACGGAGAGCGCGCCAGGCGCCACCGTGCGCTCCTCCATCGTAGCGTCGCCGCGCGACGCCCGCGTCGGAGGCGGCATCCGCGCCCGATTTCGAGCAAGCGACGCCGACACAACAGAGCGCGACGGCAGCCGCGAGCCTTCGCTTCAAGGCAAGAGGCGGGAAAATAGCGACCATTTAGCCGACTTGCCTGCTTTCATCGCGAGCACGGTCGTGAGCGCCAGCACGCCGGCCTCGAACACGATATTGACGGCGCCGAGCGTGTTGACGACGCGCTGCAAGCGCGCAAGGCGTGGCGGTGTTTCACGCGCCGCAAGCTGCCCGCTCTCGATGGGCTGGTCAGCGATGCGCGCGGAGTCGAGCATGGTGCCCGTAACCAAGGCGCCGACGCCCGACGCGAACGCGCCGATCACCAGCCCATCTTTGAGCAGCGTCAGGTTACGCGAGGCGCGTCCCACCTCGCGCCCCGACAGCGCGGCGCGACCAACGAGCCACGTCCCGCCCATCGCAGCGAGGGAGATGGCGTTGACCGTTTTGTAGCGGTCCCACGCGACGTGCGTGATCCTGCTGCGTTCTGCTTTCGAGCCGATGGCCCGCACCGCGGGATTCAGCGCGAATTGTCCGAAGAGATTGCCGCCGAAGCCGGCGGCGAGACCGAGATCGTGGAGCACCCAAGCGGTCGTGGAGAGCGTCGCCATCGATAACCTCCTAGAATTTTCAGGGGAGCAAACTGGTACCGTCGAGCCGAGCCTTCTGTACCTTTTCGTCTTCTTGAGACATGCCGGGCTGGTTCATGGCCGAATTCCTCCTTCAGCCAGCGCTGCACTCCGCATGCCACGCGCAGCGCGCTCTCAAGAATCGCTGTCGCGCGCGCGAACGCGCGGGTACCCCGTCGTGGTGCACGCGGTCGTGAACTAGGTTCGGAGCAAGGTCTCGAGGTGCTCGGCGCCCCATGTGACGCCAGCGATCCGCTTGGCCGTCGCGGCCCGCCCGCGCGCAACGGCGAAAAACGCCACCTAGCTCGCTGTCGGCGCTCCCTGGCGCGGTGAAGGCGCGAACGGCACGTCATGCCGACTCGGTGCGTGCTGAGCAAAACGCACCTCAGCGGTCGTCGAGGTTGAGCGGAGCGTGCCCACGGCTCGCCGCGAGACGTCGTGTTGGCGCGAGCGGCCAGTCCGGAGCGCGGCTCCGGCGCCGTCATCACCTTCTGGTAGACTGCGCGCGCGGCTCATAGGAGGAGAGAGCGCCGCCCTTCGCTGATCTCCGCAACGGTTCAACTCGATGGTAGCGACGACCAAGCCCTCCGTCATCGCGGGTCGGTACGAGCTGGGCGCGTGCATCGGGCGGGGCGGCATGGGTGCCGTGTTTCGCGGGCTCGACCGCCACAGCGGCACCGCCGTCGCGATCAAGCAACTGCTCGCCGACGGCGCCGAGCGGGACACGCCCAGCGTCGCGCGCTTTCTGCGCGAAGGCGAGGTCCTCAAGCACCTGAATCACCCCAACATCGTGAAGCTGCTGGGGCTCGTGCGCGAGCCTGACGCCGACTACCTGATTATGGAGCTCGTGACCGGCGGCTCGCTGCAAGACTTGCTGCGCAGAGCCGGGCCGCCGCTCTCGCTGCAGCGCGTCCTGAGCATCGCGCTCGATCTGTGCGACGCGCTGACGCGCAGCCACCGTCTCGACATCGTTCATCGTGACGTCAAGCCGTCGAACGTGTTGCTCGCGGAGGACGGCACGCCGCGCCTCACCGACTTTGGCGCCGCGTACATGCGCGGTCGCGAGCGGCTGACCAAAGGCAGCGCCATCGTGGGCACCACCGAGTATTTGAGCCCCGAGGCGCTGCGCGGTGAGGACATCGACGCGCGCGTGGACATCTGGTCGCTGGGCGTATTGTTGTTCGAGATGCTCACGCGCGAGCGGCCGTTCTCCCAAGAGAACGTCGCTCAGACGCTGTACAGCATCACCTTCGCCGCGCCGCCCGATCTCGAGGCGCTGCGTCCGGACTGCCCCGCCGCGCTCGTGGATCTCGTCTATCGCATGCTGGCCAAAGATCGCGAGCTGCGCGTGCCCAGCGCGCGCCAGGTCGCGGCGGAGCTGGACGACATCCTGCACGGTCGTGATCGCGGCGGCACCAGGCCGGACAGCCGCGAGCGCGAGCTCGGGCACGGCTTGGAGCGGCGTCGCGGCGCCGACATCGTCCCCAACAATCTACGCGCCGAGACGTCCACCTTCATCGGCCGTCAAGCGGAGCTTCACGAGCTGCAACGCGCGCTCGGCGACGCCAGCGTGCGGCTGCTGACCATCGTCGCTCCCGGCGGCATGGGTAAGACGCGCATCGCCGTGGAGCTCGCTCATCGCCTGGTCGCCAGCACGCTGCGCTCCAGCTGTGAGCGGCTCGCCTCGCGGCTCGCGAACGGCATTTTCTTCGTGCAGCTGGGGCCGCTGAGCTCACCCGCGTTCATCGTCTCTGCCGTCGCGGAGGCGTTGGGCTTGCAATTTTATCCCGGTGGAGAGCCGAAGCAGCAGCTGTGCGATCACCTGCGCGAAAAGCGGGTGCTGCTCCTGCTCGACAATTTCGAGCATCTCCTGGAAGGCGCCTCGCTGGTGAGCGAGCTCTTACAGGTCGCGCCAGAGCTCACCGTCATCACGACGTCACGCGAGCGCCTGGGCCTCAGCGGCGAGACCGTATTCTCACTCTCAGGTATGGACTTGCCGGAGCTGCGCGCGGGCGGTGACGTCTCGGACGCCAGCGCCATCCGCCTGTTCATGCAAGGCGCCCGGCAGCTGAACGCGCAATTTCAGCTCGGGCCTCAGGAAGCCGAGCACGCGATTCGCATCTGTCGCCTCGTGCAGGGCGTCCCGCTCGGCATCGTGCTGGCGGCGTCCTGGGCCGGCACGCTGTCCTTGCCGGAGATCGCGGAAGAAATCAGCAAGAACCTGGATTTTTTGAGCGCCGAGCTGCGCGATTTGCCGACGCGGCAGCGCAGCCTGCGCGCGGTGTTCGAGCACTCCTGGACGCTGCTGAGCGAGCCCGAACGCGACGCGCTGGCGAGCCTGAGCGTGTTCCGCGGCGGCTTCAGCCGCGAAGCGGCCCAGCGCATCACCGGCACGAGCATTCGCACGCTGGCCGCCTTGATCGACAAGTCGCTGTTGGCGCGCGACCGCCGCAGCGGGCGCTACGACGTTCACGAGCTGTTGCGCCAGTACGCCGAAGAGAAGCTGAACGGCTCGCCGGAGCGCAGCGCGGCCGTGCGCGAGCTCCACGCCGCGTACTACGCAGAATTTTTGCGCCAGCGCGAGGAGCTGCTGCAGAGCCCGAGCCCGAGCGCGGCGCTCGCGGAGCTCGAGACCGAGCTCGACAACGTGCGCGCGGCGTGGGCGCGGCTGCTCGAGAGCGGCAAGCTGGAGCTGCTCGCGCCCGCCATCGAAGGCTTGAACCTGTTCCACACACGCCGCGCGTCGTTCGCAGAGGCCGAGGCGGCGTTCGCGGCGCTGGTGTCGCGCCTCGAGCGCTTGGAAGAGCACGGCGCGGCGCCCCCGCGCGTACGTGCGGGGCTACTGGGTCGCGCGCTCTCGCTCGTGGCCATGTTCCTACGGCACCGCGGCCGTTATGCCCAAGCCAGCGAGCTGCTCGAGCGCGCGCTGTCGCTGCTCGATGAGCTCCAGCACCCGCGCGAGCGCGCCTTCGCGCTCGTCGCGCTGGGCAGCACCCGCGCCAAGGCCGGTGCCCTGGAGTCCGGCCGGCAGCTGGTGGAGCAGGGGCTGCTGCTATATCGCGCGACGGGCGAAGCCTGGGGCACCGCGAACGCGCTCGAGACGCTGGGACGGCTGTACGTGACGGCTGGAGATTTCGCGCGCGCGGAGGCGGCCTATCGAGAGAGCACGGATCTACAGCGCGCCTCCGGCATGCTGCCGGCGAGCTTGTTGGGCCTGGGCGTCGTCACGACGCAACAAGGTGACTACTCCGCTGGCTGTCGCATGATGCTCGACGCTCTGGCGCTGTTCGAACGTGCCGGCGACGTTTGGAACAAGATGCGTTGTCAGAAGAACCTCGCCAACGCGCAGCGCAACCTGGGCAACTACGCCGAGGCGGAGGCGCTGGCGCGAGCGAGCCTCACGTTCTCGCGCGAGGTCGGCAACTGGGACTTCGAGGCGTGGTCCTATTTCCAGCTCGCGGACATCATGAAAGAGCAGGGGCGCTACCAAGAGGCGCTCGCCGAGCTCACCGCCGGCTATGAACGCAGCGTTCAGGCGGGCGACGCGGGTAAGCTCGCGCTGGCCGAGCTGGGCTTCGGCGATCTCGCGCTGATTCGCGGAGAGTACGCGGCCGCGGCGACGCACCTGGCGCAGAGCCTGAGCGGCTTCGAGCGCGCCGGTCAGACCTGGGGCATCACGCTGGCGCTCGATTTTTTGGGCTACCTCGCCTGTCGAGAGGGCCGCTGGTCGCTCGCCGCCGAGCGCTTTTCACGTGCGCTGGCCGCCGCCATGCCGCATAAGCTGTTTCCTTTCGCGACCAACATCATCGCAGGAGCCGCGCTGTTGCTGGCTCGTTGCGGCGTGCTCGAACGCGCCGTCGAGCTCTTGGCGATGGTGCAGCATCACGCCGCGACCGAGCGTCACACCCATGAACGCCGCGTCGAGCCGCTGCTCGCGGAGCTGCGCGATTTGCTGCCGCCGGAGGCGATGAGCGCCGCGCTGACGCGCGGCGCCAGCCTGACGCTGGGCGAAATTGCGGAGCGCTTCGATCACGACCTCGCGTTCGCGCTAGAAAGAGCTTCGAGCTAGATGCGACAGAAGCTCGAGCCCCTGAGCGATTCGACCGGCGCGCTGTCACCGGAGCTCGGCGGTTACGAGCTGCTCGTCACCGGCTACGGCACCGTGTCCAGCGTGCCGTTGCCACACGAGGGAGAGCTGCTGATCGGGAGGACCGAGCCCGCGGTCGTGATTTTGCCGGCCAACAGCGTGTCGCGCCGCCACGCGCTGTTGCGCGTGCGGCGCGACGAAATCACATTGCAGGACCTCGGCTCTTCGAACGGCACGCTCGTGCGCGGTGAGCGCACGCGCGCGCACGAAGCGGTGACGCTCGCGCCGGGTGAGTCCTTCTTGATCGGAGAGTTCGTGCTCGTGCTGCGCGGCCAGCGCACACAGAGCGCCGGCGCGGAGCCGGACGCCGCGGGTCCGGTGCTGCGCTCGCCGGCCATGCTCGCCCTCTATCGTCAAACCGACGCCATCGCGCGCGCCCGCATCAACGTGCTGATCCTCGGCGAGACCGGCGTCGGGAAGGACGTGCTGGCGCGCAGCATTCACGAACGCTCCGAGCGCGCGGGGAAGACCTTCTTGCGCCTGAACTGCGCGGCGCTGGCTGAGCCGCTGCTGGAGAGCGAGCTGTTCGGCCATGAGAAAGGCGCGTTCACCGGCGCCACGCAGAGCAAGCTCGGGCTGTTCACGGCCGCCTCCGGCGGCAGCGTCTTTTTGGACGAGATCGGGGAGCTGCCGCAGCGGCTGCAGCCGAAGCTGTTGCAAGCGCTGGAGACGCAGGAAATCTTGAGCGTCGGCAGCGTGAAGGCGCGGCCCATCGACGTGCGCTTCATCGCCGCGACCAACCGCGACTTGGAAGCAGCCGCGCGGGAGGGCTCATTTCGCAGCGATCTCTATTATCGCTTGGCGGGCTTCACCGCGCGCGTCGCGCCGCTGCGCGAGCGGCGCGAAGACATTTTACCGCTCGCCGAAGCGTTCATTCGCCAAGCCAACGCAGCTCGCGAGACGGAGCCCGCGATCCACGAAGACGCGGCGGCGCGCCTGCTCGATTACGCTTGGCCCGGCAACGTGCGCGAGCTTCGCAACGTGATCGAGCGCGCAGTGGTGCTATCCGGCGGCAGAGTCATCTTGCCGGAGCACCTTCCGCTCGAGAAGATGCAGCCCAGAGCGTACGAACCGCGCCGGGCGTCTCCGGCAGCGGAGACTTCCGCAGAGCCAGCTGTCGCGGATCTGACCCCCAAAGAGCTGGCGGAGCGTCAGCGCATCTTGGACGCCCTAGCCGCCTGCGCCGGCAACCAATCCAAGGCCGCCGAGCGACTCGGCATCTCGCGCAGCACCTTGCTCAACCGCTTGGACGCCTACCGGCTGGGACGCCCCCGCAAACGACCTGGCTGACTCGTTGCTTGAGCTTCGTGTGTAAGCATGAGGTTCAGTCGCGGCCCTGGCCGCGTAAATTCCCAGGATTTTTGCGGGTAGGGAGGCCGGACTGCTTCTTGCTAAGCGCCATCCGATTGGGTGGTGCCCTGCATGAAGGATGAGTCCTGCTCTCGATTACGTGTCGTTACCAACGCTAGCGTCAACGCTCTCCCCGCTAGCGTTCACCTGCGGCGCGCCGCAGATCTGCCGGGTGTGGAGGTGCGAGACATCGAACGCTGGTCCGACCAGTGGCGTTGCTGCTGTGTGGGCTTCGAGTTCCTCCTCTCGCGAAGCTTTCGGGGTGAAGTGGTGGCCGGCGGCGTCCGCGGCGAGCTCAGCCCTGGGCTGCTGTTGTGCTGCTACCCGGGAGAGGTGTACTCGACCCCGCGGGTCGAACAGGTTGGCTCGGGTCGCTCGCTGATCGTGGATGCCGCGACGCTGTTCGAAAACCTCTCGGCGCACGGCATCACCGCCGAGAACTTCGCGCTCCGGCCGCTCGCGAGGCCTTCCGCGCGGCTGGCCCGAGCGCTCGAGCGCGCCTTCGCGAGCTTCGACGCGAACGCCACTGCGCTCGAGCGACAAGAGAGCTTCGCGAGCTTCATCGCAGCGGCGGCCACGGAGCTCGTCGAGCGCTCAGCGGGGCCGGCGCTGGCGAGCGCCGCGCGCGCGGGCATACGGCTGCGCGAGTGGCGTCACTTCGAAGCCGGTGAGCCACCGGACTTGAAGGCGCTCTGCGCGGCGCGAGGCCGTAGCCGCTTTCAGGCGCTGCGCGCGTTCAAGCGCTGCTACGGCCTGCCGCCGCACGCGTACCAGCTCTGTGTCAAAATTGGTCTCGCCCAGCGCGCGCTGCTCGCGGGCGCTTCGCCAGCGGCGGTCGCCGCCGAGCTCGGCTTCGTCGATCAGAGCCACTTTTCTCGGCACTTCAAGCGCTTGGTCGGCCTCACGCCGGCTGCGTACGCGTCGGCGCGCTCCCGCGATGGGCTCACGGTGCTCTCCGCCTGACGGGCGCCGAATCGATCACTACGAGGTGGCGTGCCGCGCCGCGATCCGACGTGGCACACTGCCGCGCATGAACGAGGACCTGTGGACCGCGATGGACGACTACATCAACCGCTTGCTCGTACCGAGCGACGCCGCGCTGGAGGCCGCGCTTCGCAGCAGCGATGAGGGCGGCTTGCCGGCGATTCAGGTCTCGCCGAACCAAGGAAAGATGCTGTTCTTGCTCGCGCGCCTGCGCGGGGCGCGGCGCATCTTGGAGATCGGCACGCTGGGCGGCTACAGCACGATTTGGCTGGCGCGCGCGCTGCCAGCTGACGGTCGCCTGCTGACGCTCGAGCTCGACCCCAAGCACGCCGAGCTCGCGCGCGGTAACGTCGCGCGCGCTGGGCTGGCCGAGAAGGTGGAGGTGCGCGTCGGGCCGGCGCTCGAGACGCTGCCCGATGTCGCGAGGGACAACCCGGAGCCGTTCGACTTCGTGTTCATCGACGCGGACAAACAAAGCATCCCCGAGTACTTCGAGTGGGCGCTGCAGCTCTCGCGCTCCGGGAGCGTCATCGTGGTGGACAACGTGGTTCGAAGAGGCGCCGTGCTGGACCCGCAAAACACGGACCCGAACATCCAGGGTATCCGTCGTTTCAACGAGCTCCTCGCGCAGCGCCGTGGCGTCTCCGCCACGGCCATCCAGACCGTGGGCAGCAAAGGCTACGACGGTTTCGCGTTGATCCTGGTGGACTGAAGCGCGCTTCGCAGGCGCCGCGGCCGGTGGCTCGGCGCGCGTGATGATCCGCCAGCGGCCACGGCTCGCGAGCCTGCCACGCGGCAAGTCCGCCGAACCGGCGCGAAATCCGGGGCGCGTGGCGGCGCTGCGTGGCGCAACAAAGTAGCCGCCGTGTGGCGTGCGGGTCGCAGCGAATCCAAGCGCGATGAACCTCCGAGTCGCGAAGCGCACCGCCGCGCGCGCATTCAGCGGCAAACCGCGGGCGCGCGCGAGTTGGATCTCGGCTTGCATGGGTGGAGCTCAACGACGCGAGTCAGTGAGCCATGATCGCCCCCGCAACGCCCGCCGCCAACGAGAACCGTGGCTATCGCCCGGGGACGATCATCGCGGGCAAGTACCGCTTACAGCGAGTGCTGGGCGAGGGTGGCCAGGGCTGCGTTTGGGAAGCGCTCAACCTGTCGCTCGACGTTTGTGTGGCCATCAAATTCGTCACCTTGGGTGGCGAGAACGGCTCACAAATGGCGCGACTCTTACTGGAGGCGCGGACGGCCGCGCAGCTCAGGCACCCCGGCATCGTCCGCGTCTTCGACTTCGGTGAGACCCCCAACGGCGACTCGTTCTTAGTCATGGAGCTGCTCGAGGGCGAGAGCCTGTCGCGTGCGCTGGCGCGCGCCGGCCGCTTCAGCCCCGAAGCGGCGTTGCGGCTGCTGCTGCCCATCGCCGAAGCTGTCGGCGCGGCGCACGCGCGCGGCGTCGTGCACCGCGACATCAAACCAGAGAACATCTTCATCGCGAAGTTCGAGCAGCAGACGCAGCCGAAGCTGTTGGATTTCGGGATCGCGAAGGTGGACGACGCACCGACGCCCGCGAGTCATCTGACGCGCGCGGGGACGATCGTCGGGAGCCCAGCGTATCTGTCGCCGGAGCAGGCGCGCGGCGAAGCGCACATCGATCAACGCGCCGATGTCTGGGCCTTCGCGGCCACGCTGTATCAATGCATCACCGGCAAGCTGCCGTTTTGGCGTGACAGCTACAACGCGCTGCTGTGGTCAATCGTCGAAGACGAGCCCGCCTCCATCATGGAGCTCGGCGTTCCTCAGCCTGCGCTGTGGGACATCCTTCGCCGCGGGCTCTCGAAGTCGAAGACGAAGCGCTGGGACTCGATGCAGGCGTTCGGCCGCGCGCTCGCCGCTTGGCTGCACAGCCGCGGCGTGAGCGACGATGTTTCGGGCGTGCCCTTGCAGGCTCGCTGGTTGACGAGCTCCGCGAGCGCTGCAGCGGCGCTGGCCCCGGCGCGGCAAGAGCCGCCGCACACGAGCGAGCGCGGTGAGCCGAGCTACGCTCCGTCGTTCTCGCGCTCAGTGAGCCTCTCGCCCGCGCGGCGGCGCGAGGGTCGCTCGGCGCTCGGCTTCGGCCTGGCCGTGGCGGCGGGTTTGTTGGGCGGTGCGCTGCTCTGGCTCGCGCCGCACGTGCAAGCCAACGCGAGCGCCGCGCAGCCCGCGCCGCTGACGCGGCTCCAGCCGCCTAGCACGACGCACGTCGCGCCCAGCGCGCCGACGCCCGTGGCGCACGCCGTCGCAGCCGCTACAGCGCCGCGCGTGACGGTCGTGACGCAGCCGGGCGCCGCCGCAGCAGCGGCTCACGCCGGCGTCGCTGCGCCTACTGCGCCGACCACGGCGCCCGGCGCTAGCAGCGCCGCGGCGCCCGCAGCGATGTCCGAGGGCGCACGCGTGAAGGAGCCGGCGAGCACCGCGCCCGCGCCGCGCAAGCGCCGGCGCGTGAGCAACCCCGAAGCAGAGCTGATGAACCCTTACTGATCGGAAATGAGCTCGCGTTTGATGCTGGTGGCGCTCAACGACTTACGACGGACGCGGGTCTCGATGGGCCGGAGAAGTCTGCGCCGGTCCTTCGTCGCGGCGCTCGCGCTGGGCGCGGCTTCGTTCACGCCGGACGCGCGCGCGACGGCGCCGCAAGCGGCGTCGTCCGCGAGCGGCGACGAGGCGCTCCAGCGCGAAGCGAAGGCGCGCTACGACGCTGGTTTTGCCGCTTACCGCGACGGGCGCTTCGAAGCCGCGATCGCCGCGTTCGTCGCCGCTGATCAGTTGCTGCCGCGACCGGCGCTCTCCTACAACATCGCGAAGGCCTACGCGCGCCTCGACGACACCGCACACGCGCTCAGCTATTTCCGCGAGTATCTGCGGCGCGATCCCGACGCGCCCAACGGCGCGGAGGTGCGGCGTGCCATCGCACGTCTCGAGCACGCGCTCAGCGCGCGTCAGCTGCAGCAGCTGACGGTGCTCACCACGCCGAGCGGCGCCACCGTGACCATCGACGGGCGTGAAATGGGGCTCACGCCGTGGACCGGTGAGCTCCGTCCGGGCCAGCATCAACTCGCGCTCGCGCTCGCGCAGAGCGGCGAGCAGGTGTTCAGCATCGAGCTGCCGCGCGAGCGCGCGCTGGAGCTCAGCATGCGACTGACCCCGTACAGCGAAGCGCCGCCGGTGCTCGGCAGCACCAGCGCCGGCCTGGTGCAGGACGCCGCGGTTCCAGTGCGTCGCAACGAAAAGATCTTCAGCGCGACGCCCCCGCCCGCGGCGCACGAGGGCCCGCACCCGGCGCTGCTGGTCGCCGGTGGCGCGCTCGCGCTGGCCGGCGCTGGGATGGGACTCGGCTTCGAGCTCGCCGCCCAAAAAGAGGATGATGCGCTGGCTCGCTATCGCGCGGAGCTCGGCCCCGCGGGCTGCACCAGCGCAGACAACGCGCCCGCGTGCGACGCCGTGCGCGCCGCGGCGAAGCGCTACGACCGCGATCGCACGCTGTCGCTGGTCGGGTTCGCTACGGCGTCTACCGCTGCCGTGGGCACGCTCGTGTACTGGCTGTGGTCGGGTACGCGCGCGACGAGCAGCGGCGCGACAGCGACTCGCCACCTCGCCGGCGTCCGCATCGACGGCGCCGCTACGGCGAGCAGCGGCACCATTCAGCTATCGGGGAGCTTCTGAGAGGGACGCATGAGCATGACTTCATACACTCGCCTGATCGCCTACCTGACCGCCGCCTCCGCCTCGGCAGCGCTCGGCTGCTCCGACAAAGCGGACGACTGCAAAGTGCTCCTGCAATGCAACGAAGAAGCGGGCGCCGCGGGCATGATCGAGCAGGGCGGCTCGGGCGGGAGCACCAACACCCAGTCGGGCGGGAGCGGCAACCGCAGCAGCGGCGGCTCCGCTGGCAAGCTGGGCAGCGGCGGGTCCACCACTCAGCCGCCAGCGACGAGCGGCGGCAGCTCGGCCGAAGCGGGCAGCGGCGGCGCCGCCGGCGATGAGAGCGCCGGCGGCGCGGACGAGCAAGGCGGCGAAGCCGGAGAAGGTGGAGCCGGCGGCGATGGCGGCGCGGGTGGCGCCGGCGTCATCGAATGCGACGCGAGCGCGTCGCCCGGGGCGACCCCTTGCGCCGTCGACGAAGCCTACGCGGTGTTCGTCGCTCCGAGCGGCATGGACGGCGCGAGCGGCACGCGTCACGCCCCCGTACAGACGCTGGCCAAGGCCATCGAGCTCGCGGCCATGGACGGCAAGTTCGTGATCGCGTGCAACGGCGTTTATGAAGCGCCGCTCGTGCTCGAGGCTGGCATCCGCTTGTACGGTGGCTTCGATTGCCCGGGCACGTCCAACGCTTGGACGTACGTGCCGGGCAGCGTCGCGCGCGTGGTGCCGAGCGAGCGTGGCGCAGCGCTCAGCATCAACGGCTCGAACGAGACGGTACAAATCGAAGACTTCGAGTTTCGCGCGCTCGACGCGAGCGACGCCGGCGAGTCGAGCATCGCAGGGACCATCACCAACTCCAAGGACGTGCGGCTGCGTCGTGTGCACCTGATCGCGGGCAGCGGGAAGTCGGCCATCGACGCGAAGAACCCGGGCTTTACCTTCCCGTCCGTCGCGGAGCTGCAAGGCAACTCGGCGACCGACATCGGCGGCGCGCCAAAGATCTGCCAATGCCCGGACGGCTCGAGCTCCACGGGCGGACCCGCCGGCTCACCCCCGCAACAAAACGGCGGCCGAGGCACTCCGGCGCCCGCGGAAGGCCTCGGCGGCGAGGGCGGCGACGCCACGCTCGCGTGTAACAGCGGCGGCGGCGGCAGCGCCGGTGCGAACGGCAAATCAGCGAGCGACGCGCCCGGCGCGAACATCCTCGGCACGCTCATGACGATGGGCTGGATGCCCGCCGCCGGCACCGCCGGTCGTGCGGGCATGCCCGGCCAAGGTGGCGGCGGCGGCGCTGGCAAGCCGGGCGGTGGCGGCGGCGGCGGCGGCTGCGGTGGCTGCGGCGGTCGAGGCGGGGCGGGCGGCAAAGGTGGCGGCTCGAGCATCGCGCTGGTTCTCTATGAGTCGAAGGTGGTGATCGACGCTGGTGAGTTGACGAGCGCCGCGGCGGGTAACGGCGGGCGCGGCGCTCCCGGACAAGCCGGCCAAGCGACGTTTGGCGGCGGCGGCGACGGCGCAGGACAAGGCGACGCGGGCTGCGACGGTGGTAACGGTGGCTTGGGCGGCGACGGCGGCAGCGGCGGCGGCGGGGCCGGCGGGATGTCGGTCGGCGTGCTCTACAAAGGCGAAGCGCCGACGATCAGCGGAGTGACCGTCGTGAGCACGGGCACGAGCGGGATGGGCGGCATCGGCGGCACGCCGGGCAGCAACGACGGCATGAAGGGCGTCTCCCAGCCGACGTACGCCATCAACTAAGAGCGGCGCGCTCGAGCACCGCTAGGATGGCGTCGCCCACTTGCTCGGTCGTCGCGTCGCCGCCGAGATCCGGCGTGCGGCAATCGCCGGCGAGCACCTCATCGATTGCGGTCTCGATCAGCGCCGCAGCGGACTCGAGCTCGAAGGCCCAGCGGAACATCTGAGCCACGGAGGCGATGGCGCCCACGGGGTTGGCCAGGCCGCGTCCGGCGATGTCGCTCGCCGCGCCGTGAATCGGTTCGAACAAGCCGGCGCCCGCGCCCAGGCTCGCGCTCGGCAACATGCCGATCGAGCCGGCCAGCACCGCGGCCTCGTCGCTCAGGATGTCGCCGAACAAATTCGCGGTGAGGATCACGTCGAACTCACGCGGCCGGCGGACGAGCTCGTACGCGACGGCGTCCACGTAGCCGTGACGCAGCTCCACGTCCGCGTAGCCCTGACCCACTTCGGTCACCACCTCACGCCACAGCCGCGAGGTCTCCAGCGCGTTCGCTTTGTCCACGGAGAGCACCCGCCGACGTCGCCGGCGCGCCAGCGTGAACGCGACCTCCGCGACGCGACGGATCTCTCCTTCGTCGTAGCTCATGGTGTTGACCGCGCGGCGCGGCGTGCCGGCGATGCCGCGCGGCGTGCCGTAATAAACGTCGCCCAGCAGCTCACGCACCACGATGAGGTCGGTGCCGGCCACGATTTCAGGGCGCAGCGGAGAACGCTGGGTGAGCGACGGATGCAGGCGCACCGGTCGCAAGTTGGCGTAGACGCCAAGCACGCGACGCAGCCGGCCCAGACCGTGCTCCGGACGCTGCTCCGTCGGCGAGGCGTCGAACGCGGGATCGCCCACGGCGCCGAACAGCACCGCGTCCGCCGCCAACGCCGCGCGCTCGCTCGCGGCCGGCAGCGGCGCTTCGCCGGCGCGCAGCGCGCGGGCGCCGACCGGCCACTCCGAGAGCCCGATGGCGAGCTCCATTCGTCGCGCGACGAGCTCCAGCACGCGCCGCGCTTGGGCGCACACCTCGGGCCCGATGCCATCACCCGGAAGGATGACGATATCGAGCGGCTTCGCGGGGGTGTGCGCGCTCATGGTCTCAACGCAAAACAGTAGATGCCACCGTAGCCTCCACCCGAGCCTACCGTAGGCGTGCTCAGATCGGGCGGTCCCATCTCCACGGTGTTGAAGCCCGCGGCGCAGCCCGCCTCGTCGAGCGCGGAGATCCAGCTGTTCGGGTTGATTGGCCCGCTCGATGGGCCGCTGCCCACCGGCGACCGTGGCCAGGAGTGCCCGACGCGCGGGCGGCCCGCGGTCGCGCCGTCCGTGCTGGTCCAATCGCGGCACGTGGCGTCGACGCCGTAGAGCTGCCCCTGCGCGTTCGTACCGGTGAGGATGTCGTGGTTGTCGACGTTGTGCGAGCCGTCGGGCGCGTGGTTCGGCACACCATCTTCGTTCGGCAGGTCGTTGATGATCTGCGGATCGGCGCCCGCTGGCCGCGTCATCAGCAGATCGGCCTTGGTCGCGGCGACCAGCCGCCCTTTGCGGTCGTACCAAGGACCGTTTCCGATGCGCTCGATCGCGTGCACGGGCTGGCCCGCTCCGCCATCGCTCACGCTGAGGAACGCGCGCCATTGCTTGCGGCTGGCGTGCTCGAGCGAGCGCTCGGCGACCGCCGCGCAGATTTTGTCGGCGCCGCGCAGCCCCGCGCCCGGGCCGGTCTCGCCGAAGCGCAGATCGCCGCCGAAGCCGCTGTCACTCTGTGACAACGCGACGATCGCGACCTGACTGGTCACGAAGAAGCTGAAGCGAGTGGACGGAGCGCCGTCGCCGTCGCCGTCCGAGCCGCTGCAGCCAAAGACGAACCAGGAGAGAAACAGAGTCAAGCCAGGGCTGCGCTTCACGATTTCATCGAATGTAACCGATAGCTGGGCCACCCGTAACCTGCCACGACGACAGGGAGCGACATCGCCCCTGCGCAGAGAACAAGGAGGATCATCATGACGCGTTCCCTCGTATGGAAAGCGGTGGTACTGGGCTTTGTCATCGCCGGCTGCAGCGCGGCGCCGGAGACCGAGAGCGACAGCGACGCGCTCAGCGCGGACACGGAGGCGCTGGGGCTGCACCAGCGCGGCGCGGTGTTCACCATCAGCAACGCCGCCGAAGGCAACAGCGTGCTCGCATTTCAGCGCTCGAAGGACGGCTCGCTGAAGCCGGCGGGCGAGTTTAGCACCGAGGGCCGGGGCACCAGCGCGAGCCTCGGCTCGCAGGGCGCGCTGGCGCTGAGCGACGATCATCGGGTGCTCGTCGCCGTGAACGCTGGCAGCAACGACATCACCAGCTTCCGCGTCGACGGCGCGCGCTTGCGGCTGATCGACCGCGTCCCGTCCGGCGGCACCATGCCGGTGAGCGTCGCCATCCACGAAGATCTGGTGTTCGTGGTGAACGCCGGCGAGCCGGCGGTGGTCGCTGGTTTTCGCTTGCGGCCGAGCGGCGCGCTGCAGCCCATGCGACGCGCGGTCCAGCCGCTCAGCAGCGCGGCGTCCGGGCCCGCGCAGGTCGGCATCGATCCGCGCAGCCACACCGTGGTCGTCAGCGAAAAGGCCAGCAACGCGATCGACAGCTTCCAGCTGCGCGCGGATGGCTCGCTCGCTCCGGCGCGGCGCACTGCGTCCGCGGGGATGACGCCGTTCGGCTTCGCGTTCACGCCGCGCGGCGATCTGATCGTCTCGGAGGCGGCCAGCGCTTCCATGTCCTCCTATCGCTTCGACCGGCACGGCCAGCTGTCGGCGGTCAGCGCCGCTGTGCCGGATTTGCAGCGCGCACCGTGCTGGGTCGTGACCACCGACGACAGCCGCTTCGCGTACACCGCGAACGCAGGCAGCGGTTCGATCTCCGGCTATCGCGTGACGCGCTCGGGCGCGCTCATGTTGCTCGACGCCGACGGCGTGACCGGAGACGCGGGCCCCGGTAGCCGGCCGCTCGACATGGCCATCGATCGCACGCAAAAGCACCTCTACCTGCTCGACGCCGGCAATCAGGGCCTGAGCGAGTTCGAGATCGGGCGGCAGGGCGCGCTCACCCTGGACGCGATGACGCTCGGCTTACCCGCCACAGCCGCGGGCGTCGCGGCGTACTGATCGACGGCGTTGCGACCAGGCCGGCCTCGTCAGCGCGCGGCCGGCCGCAGCGGCCCACCCAAAACCGCGGCGCGGGACTTGTCACGGCTGGCGCTTCCAGTGAACACTGCCCCGCGTTGCGCGGCCGATGGTCACCTCTACGTCTGGCGTGGATGCTCGGTATCCACGCCGCTGCTGTTTTTGTCCAGCTCGGTGAGGCAGCCGCTGCAGAGGTCGCGGTGCCGGCGGACTGCGGCTCCGGCGCAGAGTTCGAGCGCGAGGTCGAGCGCCGCCTCGGTCAACCATCACCGCTGCGCCCGCTGAGCGTCGACATCCACGCCGAGCGAGGCGGCTATGCGCTGCGCATGCAGGTGGGCGGCGAGCAGCGTGAGCTGCATGACTCCGACTGTCGCGCGCTCTTCCGCGCCGCGGTCGTGATCACCGCCGCCGTCACCTTGTCCGAGACCCGCGAGCGACGAAGCGAGCCGCGGCCCGCGACGAGCGAGCCGGTCGCGGCGCCCGCGCCCACGGCGAGCAGCGAGCCCGCGCGCGCGCCGCGAGAGCTCGAAGTGGCGCTCGCGCTCGAAGGCGGACTGAACTTCGGGTTGCTGCCCGAAGCCGCGCGCGAGCTCGGCTTGTTCGCCAAAGTGCGCCACCGCCATTTCGGACTGTCCTTGAGCAGTCGCTATTTGGGTCCCGCCGATCAGCAAGACGCGAGCGGGCGTGGCGTGCAGATTCAGGGAGTGAATGGAGAGCTCGGCGCGCTCTACCGCGCGGGTGTGCTCGAGCTCTCCGCGGCGGCGACGGCGGCGCTGCTGTTCGGCTCCGGCTATGGCCCCGGCCGGCAAGCGGACTCCGCGTGGGCGGCTGGTCCGGCGGCCAGCATTACGCTGCTCCCCTACGAGAACAGTTGGATGTGGGTGGGGGTAGGCGGCACCCTTTACTGGAATGTGATGGCGCCGGACTTCGAATTTCTGCCCTACGGGCCGATTTTTTCGTCGTCCACGATATCCGGTTCGCTATTTCTTCGCATCGGACCGCGCTTCCGCTGACGGATTTTCGGGTCTGCCGGGATGAACCCCGGATGGCCGCCGAACCCCTCAATCACTGCGCCCTGCCCGAGCGCACGCTGGGTAGCGGTCGGCCCTCGCCAATGCCCACCATCACGGAAGTCTACGAATCGTACTTCCGGTACGTGTGGCGCTGCCTGCGCAGCTTGGGCGTGCCACAGGCGCACGCGGACGACGCGCTCCAAGACGTGTTCTTGGTCGTGCAGCGGCGGCTGCCGGAGTTCGACGGCAACGCGCAGCTCTCGACGTGGCTGTACGCCATCGCGCTGCGCGTCGCGCGCAAGTACCGCGTGCGGGTGCTGCGCGACACCGTGCCCAGCGCGGCCGGCGCCGAAGCCGAAGAGACCGCGGCGCCGAACGCGGATCAAGAGGCCAAGCTGCAGCGCGACGAACGCTTGCGGCTCGCGCGCGCGGCGCTCGACGCGCTCGACGACGACAAGCGCGAAGTCTTCGTGCTCGCGCAGATCGAGCAGATGTCGGCGCCCGAGATCGCGAACATCGTCGGGGTGCCGATCAACACGGTTTATTCGCGGCTGCGCGCTGCGCGGCAAGCCTTCGCCGCTGCCGTGGACGCGCTCAAGTCGCAAAGGAACACGCCATGAAGTCGGATCCCGACGTTTCCACCCTGATCGACGCGCTGCGCGACGATCTGCCGAGCGAGCGCGACAGCGCGCGGCTGCGGGCTCGGCTAGCGGCGCTGGGCATCGCCGCGTCGAGCGGCCTGTCCGCGACGACAGCGGCCGCAGCGACGGCTGGCGGCGCGGCAAAGAGCGCTGCGGCAGGCGCAGCAGGCGGCGCCACGACGGGCGCGCTCGGCGGCGCGGCAGCGCAAGCGACGACGTGGTCGCTGGCCGTGAAGGTGGGCGTCGTCGCCGCGGTCTCCGCCTCGGCCGTGGTGGCGCCCGCGTGGGTGCTCAGCTCGCGTCCAAGCGACGAGCAGCGACAGAGCGTCGCGGCGTCTGCCTCGGCGCGCGCTCCGGCTCATGGCGCCGCGGCGCGTCCGCTGCGCGGCGTCGCCAACGAGGCGCGCTCCCCGAGCGAAGGCGCTGAGACGCGCGACGCGACGGACACAACGCCTGCACCAGCGCTCGCCAGCGCGCAGAGCCCCAACGCGGCCGCGGCGCGAGCCGCCGACGCGGCGAGCGCGGAGAGCGCGGCGCCGCCGACTGGCGTCGCTCGCGCGGCGTCCGCTGCTGCGGCGCCGACGCTCGACGCGCCGCGCGGCAGCGGCGCGCCGAGCGTCGCCGGCTTCGATGCGAACAGCGCGGGCACAGCCCGGGAAGCGACCACGCTGCGCGAAGAGACGCGCCTGATCGACGGCGCGCTGGCGGCGCTGCGCGGCGGGGACATCGCGCGCGCGAACGCGCTGCTCTCCGAGCACGCGCAGCGCTTCCCCGATGGGCTGCTGCGTCGGGAGCGAACGCGCGCCGAGCGCAAGCTCCACGAGCTCGAGGCAGCGAAGCGCTGAAGCAGAAGCACGGATTTTGCCCCGCGGCGGGCTCAGAGAGGCAAACAGCGGAGGATTGACATGACCCTTTTGAAGACGATCGCGAACTCGAAGAAGACCAAAGACACGACCTCCAAACGCAAGGGCGCGTGGGCGTTCCTCATGCCCGTGCTGCTCTTGGCGCCGCTCGAGCTCGGCGCGAAGGGCTGTGACTCAGCCGTGGTCGGCAACGACTGTCCGGTGGGCTCGATCGATGTCAAGTGTACAGGCAGCTCGGGCATGGCCAACACCGGCGGCGCGAGCAGCGCGGGCAGCGGCAACAAGGGCGGCGACGCCAACAGCGGTGGCAACAGCAGCAGCGGCGACGTGTGCGGCGGGCTGCTCGGAACCGGCTGTGACAAGGATGAGTTCTGCGACTTCCCGATCCAGGCGCAGTGCGGCGCCGCTGATCGGACGGGTATTTGCCGCTCGCTGCCCACGGCGTGCACCACGGAATACAAGCCCGTCTGCGGCTGCAACGGCGTGACCTACGGCAACGCCTGCGCGGCGGCGGCGGCGGGCGTCTCGCTCGCGAGCGAAGGAGCCTGCGCTGACACGCCGCGCGCCTGCGGTCCCATGCTGGGCCGCGAGTGTCCGCGCGGTCAGTTCTGCGATTTCCGGGCTTCCTCCGTGTGCGGCAAGGAGAGCTCCGGCACCTGCCGTGACCTTCCGCAGCTCTGCACCGAGGAGTACGCGCCGGTTTGCGGCTGCGACAATCAAACGTACTCGAACGCGTGCTCGGCGAACGCGCAGGGCGTCTCGGTCGCCAGCAAGGGTGATTGCGGGCCGACTCCCACGACCTGCACCGCCAAAGACTCGAGCTGCGGAGAGGGCACGTTCTGCGAGTTCCCGATCGGGACGGGCTGCGGCGCAGATGGCAAACCGTACGATTGCGCCAAGAAGCCGGAGGCGTGCGACGCGATCTACGATCCGGTGTGCGGCTGTGACGGTCAGACGTACGCGAGCCAGTGCGCCGCGGCGATGGCCGGTGTGTCGGTGGCCAAGGCCGGTGAGTGTCAACCTGCGCCGGAGCAGAGCTGCGGTGGCTTGAAGGGCACGACCTGCGCCAAGGGACAGTTCTGCGACTATCCCATCGACGCGCGTTGCGGCGCTGCGGATCAGACCGGTGTCTGCCGCACACCGCCGCAAGGCTGCACCAAGATCTACGAGCCCGTGTGCGGCTGTGACGGCTTGACGTACAGCAACGCGTGCCTGGCGGCGGTCGCGGGCGTCTCGGTCTCGAGCAAGGGCGAGTGCGCGAGTCAGGGCAAGGCCTGCGGAGCTCGCCTGGGCGACACCTGCGCGGACACGGAGTTCTGTGATTTCCCGGAGGACGCCAGCTGCGGACGCGCTGACGCCACGGGGCTCTGCAAGCCGCTCCCGACCGCGTGCCGAGAGGATCTGAGCCCGGTGTGCGGCTGTGACGGCCAGCAATACAGCAACGCGTGCATGGCCAACGCAGCCGGCACCTCCGTCGATCCGGAGAACCTGTGCGAGGGCGAGCCGAAGGAAGACATCTGCGGCGGGTTGCTCGGCGCAACCTGCCCCGACGACCAATACTGCGCGTTCTCCAAGGAGGCGCAGTGCGGCTCCGGTGATCAGACCGGCGTCTGCAAGGTGAAGCCCGATGGCTGCACCGCGCAGTACGAGCCGGTGTGCGGCTGTGACGGAAAGACGTACGGCAACGCTTGCGAAGCGGCGAGCGCCGGCGTCTCGGTTTGGGCGACGGGTGTCTGCCAATAGCTGACAGAGCTGGGATAGCGCCGCAGCGGCGGCGGGGGCGGCGACCACGGCCGACCCCGCCGCCGCTCGGCTTTTTTTGTACGAAATCGCTGATTTTTCTCGGTGCGAAACGCCGTTCCCTACCGCTTTCGCCTGAGATCATTTAGGTTGGCCGCGCTCTCGGAGGTTTGAATGCGTCCCCGGTTTGCATCCGACTACAAGACCTTGCTCTGGGTATTCGTTCTATTCCCAGGAGTAGCGCTGTCCTATTACGTGTGGCCGAGCCTCGTCGGCTGGCTTTTGCCGGTGAGCCTGTATCTCGGTTACTGCTCGGGCGTGATTTCGCACAATCACAACCACTGCCCGACCTTCGCCAACCGCCGCATGAACGACTTCTTCGGCGCTTGGCTCTCGGTGTTCTACGGCTACCCGCTGTTCGCCTGGATCCCGACGCACAACCTGAACCACCACAAGTACGTGAACAAAGCGGGCGACGCGACGATCACCTGGCGCTACACGCGCAAGCACACCTTCTGGGTCGCGGCGACCTACTTCTTCGTCTCCGCCTACTGGCAGTCCGGGCCGATCAAGGAATACGTGCGCAAGGCGCGAGCCAGCCGCGGTCGCGTCTATCAAATGATCGTGACGCAGAGCAGCGCCGTGATCGGCGCGCACCTCTCGCTCCTGGCGCTCGCGCTCACGCTGCACGGCGTGAAGACGGGCCTGCTGGTGTACCTGTGCGGCTTCGGCATCCCCGCCGGCTTCGCGCTGTGGTCGATGATGTTCACCAACTACATCCAGCACATTCACTGCGATCCGTGGTCGCCCGACAACCACTCGCGCAACTTCGTCGGCAAGATCAGCAACTGGTTCGTGTTCCAGGCCGGCTATCACACCGTGCACCACGAGAACGCGGGCACGCACTGGAGCCTTTATCCGGAGCTGCACGCGGCGCGCGCCGCGCGCATCGCGCCGGAGCTGAACGAGACCTCCATCTTCAGCTTCTGCTTCAAGAACTACGTGCTCGGCATCTTCAGCGACAAGTACCGGACCAAGCAGATCGGCCGCCCCGCCTTCGAGCCTCCGGGCGCCGGACCGCTCGACCTCAGCACCGCGGAGGTCAACGCGGTCGAGGTCGGCGTCAACGCGGCCATGAGCTGACGAAGCCGGCTCCGGCGCCGTCGACCTGGGGGCCGGGCTCACGAGCGGCCACGATTCGTGCGCTCGGAGAGGCACGGAGTCGAGGTGAGTGATCGGCAGCGCGCGCGGGCGCCGGGTGTTTTAAAGTCCTCGGTCGCGTGCGCCGCGCGGTGTTCTCCAGCTGTTTGCTCGCGACGACCTGGTTCGTGGTGAGCGCGACGGCGCGCGCGCGGCCAACGGCGAAGCTCGAGCTGACCAAAACGGAGGAAGCGGCGGAGTGCGTGAGCCAGGCTCGGCTGGAGCGCACGGTCGAAGCGCGGCTGCGGCGCGCCGTGTTCAAAGCGAAAGGCGAGCCCGATCTGCGCCTGCGCGTCGAGCTCTCACGCCGTGACGGCGCTTGGTTCGCGGCGCTGGCGCTCTCCGACGCGCGCGGTCCGCTCGGCGACCGCGAGCTGTCGAGCGAAGCGCGCCACTGCTCGGCGCTCGATGAATCGCTGGCGCTGGTCGTCGCGTTGCTCGTCGACACGCCGCCGCAGCGACCAGCCCCGGCGCCGCCAGCCGAAGCGCCCAGCGCGCCCCCCGCGGCGAGCCCCGCAGCGCCCGCTCCGCCGAGCCCCGCAACGCCCGCTCCGCCGAGCCCCGTTGCGCCAGCGCCGCCCACGCGCTTGGAGCTGCCGGCGGACGCGTTCGCGCCGCGCCAGCCCTGGGATTTCGCGACGCGCGCCTCCGGCCTCGCGAGCGTGGGGCTGTTGCCGTCTGCGGCCTTCGGCATCGAGCTGATGGCCGCTGCGCGCCCGCCGCGTGGGCCCTGGTTGCGCGTGCTGGCCGAGCTCGATTTTCCGAGCGAGGTGCGCTCGAACGGCTATGGAGTGAGCTTGTCCGCGCTTCGCTTCGGATTCGAGATTTGCAGCGGAGCTGGCGAGCTCGGCGCCGCTCGCTTCGATATTTGCGCCGGACAACGCGTCGGCAGGCTGCACTCCAAGGGCTCCGGCTTCGACCACAACCTAACGGGTTCGCACACTTACTTCGGTCTGGTCGCTGGCGGCGACGGCTTCATTCCACTCGGACGGTACGTCGCGGCGGTCGTGGGGGCGCGGCTCGAGCTCCCACTCAGTCGCGATCGCTTCGCCGGCCGCGACGATTCGGGCGTCAGTCGGCAGCTATTTCGCCCCTCCGCCGTCGCCGGGCTCGGCAAGCTCGGCATCGAGGTCGCGTGGTGAACCAGAATTCGCGGCGCCTGCTCCCACTCATTTTGGAGAACACACCCCAGCCCGTATTCGGGCGAGGCAGTCGATGAGCCTCGCTCCCCTCCCCAGCTTGCGTCAGCTCTTCGATGAGCACGCGCGCTATATCTGGCGCTCATTGCGTCACTTGGGCGTCGCCGACGCTGATCTCGAAGATGTCTGCCAGGAAGTTTTTCTCACCGCCCATAAGAAGCTCCCGGAGTTCGAGGGACGCTCGACGGTGCGCACTTGGCTCTACGGGATCTGCTTGCGCCTCGCCTCCGACTACCGGCGACGCGCCCACGTGCGGCGTGAACGACCGACCGCAGAGGTCCCGCTCGACAACTCGGGCGGCGAGGTCAGCACAGAGCGCGATCGCGTGGAGGCGCGCGCTACGCTGGCACGTTTACTCGACCTGCTCGACGACGAGAAGCGCGAGGTCTTGGTCCTCTACGAGCTCGAGGGGTTCACGATGAAAGAGGTCGCTGAAATCGTGGGCTGCCCCTTGCAGACGGCGTACTCGCGGCTCTATGCGGCGCGCGAGCGCCTCGCGGTCGCGGCGCGCAATCAAGAGACGGTGCCGTCATGAGCGACCCGGTGGATCCTCCGCGCTTGGCCAGCGGCGCTGGCGAGCACAGCGAGCTCGCCGCGCTGTTTCGCGCCGGCGAGCTCGACGTCGCGCGCGACGCGGAGCTCGCGCAGCTCGAGCGCCGGTTGGGCTCGGTGCTGTCCGCGCCGCAGCCGCCGCCCGGCCCCGCACCGTCACCGCTGCGCGCCTGGCGCTGGCTCGGCGTGGCCGGCGGCGTCATCGGCGCCGCGGCGCTGGGCGTGGCCCTGACGCGTCACAGGCCCGAGCCCGCGCCGAGCGTCAGTGCGCCGCCGAAGGTCATCAGCGCGCCCGCGCCGAGCGCCCCGCCTGCGACGCCAGCGCCAGCGGTCACGGCAGCGCCCGCGCTCAGCGCGAGCGAAGCGCCGCGCCCCGCTGAGAACCCCGCGCCGCCGCAGCTCAAGCGCAGGCACAAAGCGGAGCCGAGCGAAGCGGCGTTGCTCGAGCAGGCGCGCCGCGCGCTGGCCACGGATCCCGAGAAGGCGCTCGCGCTCACGCGCCAGCATCAGCAGCGCTATCCCAACGGCGTGCTGCGACAAGAGCGTGAAGTGATCGCCATCTCCGCCCTGCGACGGCTGGGGCGCGCACCGGAAGCGAGCCAGCGAGCGACCTCGTTCGAGCAGCAGTTCCCGGACTCCGCGCACCGCCGCAGCGTCGAAAAGGGCCCGGCGAAGTAGCGGGTCGCGCGCCGCCGCGCGGGTGCCGCTCGCAAACTACAGCGAGCGGCAGGCGCGGCCGCAGACCCGCCCATCATCACGCAGCGTTGCCCGGCGCCGGCCGATGCCGTGCGGCGCGCACGTTACAGCGGTGCCCCCCAAAACCCAGACGAGCCACTTCGCACGTCACGCTGCGCGGCGGCGCGTCGCCGCGACCGCGCGGCGGGTTTGGGTTTCTGGCTCGCGCTGAACGCAGCGCGGCCCCTGCGCTGCTCGCTCCGTGCGAACAGGCAGAGGCCGTTCCGCTTCGTGCTCAGAACTCTAGCGGATAGCCGCTGTCGCCGGGCGCTTTGCCGTCGACGCGGATGACCTTGAGCTCCGAGCGCACCTCGTTGACCGGCGCGTAGCCCACCGCGCCGTCCAGGCGCGCGACCACGCGCTGCAACAGATCCGCGGGCTCGATGGTCTTCGGCGGCCCGGATTCACCGCGGATTTTGCGGTCGATCCAGTAGCGCGCGATGGCCTCGGGCGACATGTTGAGCACCGTTTTGTCGAAGCCGACGCGCTCGCGTGTGGGCGGCGACAGGTTCAGCGGCACGAGCCGCTTGCCGCCGAGGTTGATGCGCTCACCGAGGTACAAGCGCTTGAGCTCATAAAACGAGATGTCGTTGATCGGGCTGTCTTTGGAGACGACCACGGCCAAGCGCGTCTTCGATTCGCCAGCCCCGACGGGGCTCGAGAACCCGGTAGCCCCGAAGAGCACGAGCGCTCCGAGGCAGGCTGTAAGAACTGAGCGTCTCGTTTTCATCAGAAGCTCCATGCCGCCTGAAGATCGAGGCCGTTGAAGTTACCGAGATCGGGTCCTTTCGAGTCGGCAAACCAGGAGTGGGTGAGCTGCCCCTTCAGCACGACGCGCGGCGTGGGCCGCACGTTGACACCACCCCAGATTGCCTGCGCGATGGGGAAGGCGTTGACGCCACCATCGTAGTACTCACCGCCGAAGAAGGGCATGATGCCCATGAAGCGGAAACGATAGCCGGTGAGGCCATAGACGCCCACTCGCCGGTAGTCCGTTTGGAACCCGGGCGGGGCGCCGGGCGGCGGGAGCGCCGCCGGGCGATGCCCATCTGGGAAAGCGACGTCGTTCGTGATCGCCTCGCCCTGCAGCAAGAAGCCGCCCCACTCCCACTTCGCGTCCGCGGCCAGGCTGAGCTCGTCGTAGCGAGCGGTGACGGTGTTCACCGTCTTGGCTTCGAACGTGGTGGTGTCGACGACGAAGGTCTGCGTCGCGTCCGTGTACTTGCCGCGATAACCGGAGACACCGAAGGTGAAGTTGCCGTAGCTCGAGTCGTGCTTGAAGAAGAGCCGGCCGCCGACGCCCTTGTTGTGATCCAGGTCTTGATAGGTGTCGATCGGACCGCGGCCGTTCGAGAGCGTGAGGTGATAGCCGAACTGAGAGGGGCCGAAGTTCAGCGCGCCATAGGCTTCGATGCCCGTTTGACTCGCGGGCAGCAGGCTCTCACCGATGATGAACGGGCGGCGCACGCCGATGATCACGGGCGAGCCGTGATCCACGTTCCAGATGCCATAGGGCGTGAGGAAGTGGCCGACACGGACGGTGAACGCGGGGTTGAAGGTATGCTCGAGCCAGGCGCGCTCGATCGAGACGCCGCCCCAGCGCGCGGGCCGCCCCAGATCGGTGTAGTCGGGCACGGTGGTGTTGACGCGAGGTGCAGCTGGCTGCGTCAGATCCGTCGAGGTCGGCGTCGCGCCGTTCGGCAGATACATGAAGCGCACCTCCGCGAGGGAGCGCCAGTTGTCGCCGAGCTCGGCGGCGGTGTAGAGGTTCAGCTTGCCGACGGCGAACGACGAGTAGTCGCTGCTGAGGGGCGACTTGGACAGCGTCGTCGAGTACGTGAAGTCGGCGAAGCCGTACATGCTGAGCTTGAACTCGTCGGTCACGCCGCTGTTGGCAGAACCCGTAACGGAGGCGATGGCCGCGGCCGCCGCGGCGTCGGCGGCAGCTTCTGCAGCTGCATCAGCCTCCGCGTCAGCAGCGCTCGGCGCCGCTGCGCTCGGCGCCGGAGCGGCTTCGGCCGGCGCGGGAGCCGCGACGGGCGCCGGCAAATCAGCGCCCGGCACTGGCTCGGCCGCGACCGGCGGCATGGCCGCGGGCGGCGGCGCCTCGGGCTCGGCTGCCTGAGCGCGCGCGAGCGACGCGGAGAGTGAGAGCGCGAGCGACGCCTGCGCGACGAAGCTCAGACGAGCGAATCGTAATGAGCTCATGCGGGGCAACCTCCGGCGAGGACGCAGATGGGCTGTGGCACGCCGAACGCGGTGAGATCGCAACAATCCCAGCCGTCGAAGCAATCGTTCGGCGCGACGCTACAACCTTGGACTAGGCAGGAATGCGATGCGAAGGTGTCGCAATAGGTGGCCTCGGTTCCCGCGCAGTCCGCGTTGGACGTGCAGCTCTTGGCCTGGCCCACGGGCGGCTGTTTGCACACGCCGGCCATGCACGCGTAGTCGTTGGGACAATCCGCCGTCGTCGTGCAGCCGGCGCTGGTGCAATAGCCGGTGCCGAGCGACGTCTTCTCACAATGGTTGAAGGTCTCATCCATGCAGGTGTCGCTGTCGCTGCAGGGCACGCCGAGACCCATGGGCCCTGGCTGGGACTCCTCACAGGCGTCGGCGCTGGAGCGCCGGCTATAGCCGGCTTCGCACACGCACCCGTTCGCGCCGGGCACTTCGTGCTCGCCGCAGGGAACGCAACCCATGGCCGTATAGGCGCTCTTCGTGTCGCAGACGCAGAGCTCGTTATCGCCCCAAACGAGCTGGTTTTTGCCACAACGATCCTTGGGATCGAAGGTACAAGCGCTGGGCAAGGCTCCCAGCAACGCGAACAAGGCCCCCGCAATTGCGTATCTTGCCCGCGGTGGCTTCAGGGCACGAGATGTTGTCATTCGTTCTCCGGCAAAGCTTTATGCTCGAATCCGCCTCTCGCGAGGCAGGACCCAACCAGCAAACGGCAACCTGTTTGAGTGATTTAGAGCTGAACGTCGGTTACCGCCTTCAATTGACGGCGAGCGACGCTTCGAGCCGAGCCTTGGCGCGCTCGAACTCGTGCCCGAGCTCGATCAACAGCTCGGCGCGGTTCGCTGGGTTGCCCTCGAGCTGCACGCACACGCTCGCCATGCGCGGCACGCCGATGGCGAGGCAACCACCCTTCAGCCGATGCGCCGCTTGCTTCACCGCGTGCGGATCACCGGTCGCGATGGCAGCTTCGATGGCTTCGATGTCGCGCGG
This sequence comes from uncultured Sorangium sp., assembly GCA_966250485.1. Classification (GTDB taxonomy): domain Bacteria; phylum Myxococcota_A; class Polyangia; order Polyangiales; family Polyangiaceae; genus PMG-095. The sequence goes on from CBINHN010000002.1 coordinate 173,438, forward strand.
CACGTTCTTGAGGAACAGGCGCACCACGCGATCGCTGCGCTTCACGCTGGGATCCAAGGCCGACACCGACGCCGGGGCCGCCGCTGGCGCTTGCGGCACGCTCACGCGCTGCGACGCCGCGCTGCTCTCCGGCCACCAGCGCTCGAGGACCTCGGCGAGCACCTGTTGGCTGACCGGCTTGGAGATGTAGTCGTCCATGCCGATGGCGAGCACCTTCTGGCGCTCTTCCGCGAGCGCGTGCGCGGTCACCGCGATGATCGGCACCCGCTCGCCGGCCTCCTCGCGCTGCCGAATCGCGGTCGTGGTCTGGTAGCCGTCCAGCACCGGCATCTGACAATCCATCAAAATCAGCGGGTAGGCGCGCTGCTCCAGCATCTCCAGCGCGCGCTGGCCGTTCTCCGCCAAGTCCGCGCCGTAGCCGAGCTCGCGCAGGATTTCGATCATCACCTCTTGGTTGATGGGGTTGTCCTCGACGACGAGCAGGCGCCGCTCGGCGTCGGGGGCTTCCGGCCGCGCGCTCCTCGGGTTCAAGCGGCGCTTGCTGCTCTTCTTCGCCGGCGGCTTGCTGTTCAAGATGCGCCCGATGCAGTTGGCGAGATCCTTGGCGCGCACCGGCTTCTGCATGAAGCCATCCACGAACAGCTCGGCTTCCGCGGGCAGCAGATCCTCGTTCTGGGACGTGAGCAGCACGATCGCCGGCTTTGGTCCCGTGCCGTTCTCGAGCACCTGACGCGCCAGGCTGAGGCCGTCCACGTCGGGCATGTTCATATCGGTGATCATCAGCCCGAAGGGCTGCTCTTGCTGCTGGCCGAGCTGAATCAACTCCAGCGCGCTCTGCGCGTCGGGCGCGCTCGCGTGCTCGATGCCCCAGCTGGTCAGCAGCTCCTCCAGCACGAAGCGGTTGGTGGCGTTGTCGTCGACGATCAGCGTGCGCACCTTGGCCGTCGGTCGTGCGTCGTCGTCGCTGTCCTCGATCTCGGACTCCAGCAGCGGGATCCAGAACGAGAACGTGCTGCCCTGGCCCACCGTGCTCTCTAGGCCGATTTCACCGCCCATCAGCGTGACGAGCTGGCGGCAGATGGCGAGCCCGAGGCCGGTGCCGCCGTAGCGGCGCGTGAGCGAGCCGTCCACCTGCGAGAACGCGCCGAACAGCCGCGACTTGGCCTCCTCGGGGATGCCGATGCCGGTGTCCGAGACCTCGAAGCGAATCACGCCCTGGCCGTTCCGGCTCTCGGCGAGCGCGCGCAGCGCGACGTGACCGCGCTCGGTGAACTTCACGGCGTTGCCGGTCAGGTTCGAGAGCACCTGCTTCAAGCGATCGCGATCGACCTGCACGTGGTGCGGCAAGTTACGGTCGGTGTGACACACGATCTCGATGCGCTTCAAGTGCGCGCGCGCCGCGAACAGCTCGCCCACCTCTTCCAGCACGTCGCGCACTTTGCAGGGAGCGGGGTGCAGCTCGAGCTTGCCCGCCTCGATCTTGGAGAAATCGAGGATGTCGTTCAACACGGTCATCAAGCCGTTGGCGGAGGCTTGCAACGTCTGCGCGTAGCGCTTCTGCTTGTCGTTCAGCTGCGTGCCGTGCAAGAGCTCGATCATGCCCAGCACGCCGTTCATGGGCGTGCGGATCTCGTGGCTCATGTTGGCGAGGAACTCGCTCTTGAGGCGCGCTGCCTCCAGCGCCGCCGCGGTCGTCTTCTCCAGCTCCACGAACGCCGCCTCGGTCACGCGCAGGATCGGGCCGATGTAGAAGTTCACGAACGCGAGCGCTGAGAGGAACGCGAGCAGCGCACCAACGCCCGCGCTCAGTAAAATGTTGTGCTCCAGCCGGCTGCCGGAGTCGAGCCGCGCGGTGGACACGGCGACGCCGACGCGGCCGATGGCGGCGCCCTCGATCATCACCTCGCGCCAAGCGCCGTACCAGCCCTTCTCGGCGCGCACCTGGCCCGCGTGCCCGCGAAATAGATCCGTCGCTGCGCCAGGAGGGGTGCCAAACACGCTCAGAATTTTGCCGTGGGCGTCCGCGGCGACGAGCGCCACGATGTCGTGATCGGCCGCGAAGACCTGAAACTGCTTTTCGATTTGCGCGGGGTCGCTGAGGAAGATGCCGACGTCGGTGGAGTGCGAGAGCTCGCGCGCGGCGCGCTCGGCCTTCCACTCCAAATCGGCGCGGATCGAGGGCGTCAGACGCGAGAAGATGTGCGAGACCATGCCGAAGATCATCGCCGTGAGGATCGCGAGCACGAGCATCGTGAACGCGGTGAACGCGACGCGGATGCGCGAGCCCGACAGCAGATGACGCCGGCTGCTCTCCGTGCCGAGCGCCGCTGCGACCGCCGCTGCCTCGGGCGCGGCTGGCGGCTGCTTGCGTTCTTGACTCGAGGCCTGGGAGGACTCTTTCACGGACGTTGACTACGGCCCGTCCCTGAGCCGCATAACCGAGCGCCACGGCAACCACACGCACTCCACTCGGCGCCGCGCCGGCCAAGCCGCGCTCCGTAGCTACAGAAGGAGCGTAGTTAACTAAAGCGCTCCGCGTCCGTTTCGTGGAACGTGCGGTAAGGCCGATACTGAGTCCGCCGCAGGCAAAAGCTTAACGACGGCTCAGCCCCCGTCCCGACCACAAACCGATGAGAAGCCCCGGACAACCAGCCCCGCTCGTGATGGTCGTCGACGACAGCGAAATCGCGAGAGAAGCGGTCAAGGACACGCTCGAGTCCGCCGGCTTTCGCGTGGTCACGCTGGAGAGCGCGTTCGGCTTCATTCGTACCGTGAGAGAGCAAGAGCCGGCGCTGATCCTGCTCGATGTGGGTCTCGCGTCGATGAACGGCACCAAGCTCGTACAGCTCGGTCGTCAGCACGCGCCGAAGGGCACCAGCATCGTCCTTTACTCCGGCCGCTCCCCGGAAGAGCTCGCGGTGGACGCGCGCGAATCGGGCGCCGACGGCTTCATCAGCAAGCGCACGACCGACCGCGCGCTGGTGCTCGCGGTGCAAGGCTTCGTCAACGCGCGCGGGCCGCTCAGCCGGCACTGACGAGCGCCGCTCGCGAGGGCCCTGCCGTCTTCACTCCGAGAGCGGCGTGAACACCTGCCGGCGCGCGGTGTCGCCGGTGCCGAGCTGTCCGCTCTCGTTCGCGCCAGCGCACGCAACCTGCCCCGCCAAGGTCACGATGCAGCCGAAGAAGTGCCCGGTCGCGACGCTCGCGACCGCGCCCTGCACCAGCGTCGGCGTGGGCCGCGACTGAATGTCGTCGAGCCCGAGCTGACCCTCTTGATTGCGCCCCCAGCACCACAGGTCGTGCAGCGTGTCGACACCGCAGCTGTGAAACGTGTGGCTGCTGAGCGTGAGCCATTGCGCGTCGGAGTCGAGGCGCGCCGGCGCCTCGACCAGCGCGGCGCCAGCGATGCCCAGCGGGTAGCCCTCGTCGCTGGCCTGCGCCGTGTTGCGTCCCCAACACCAGGCCGAGCGATCGATACGCAGCGCGCAGGTGTGGCTCTGTCCACCATCGACCAACAACCAATCGTTCTCATCGCCGAGCTGCTCGGGGCGGCGCCATTGCACCTGCTCGCTGGGGCCGCTCTCGTGATCAGAGTTTCGCCCCCAACACCAGAGCGCTCCGTCGCGGCCAATCGCGCAGGTGTGGCCCTGCCCCGTGTCGACGCTCTGATACGGGCCGCCCGGCACCAGCACCGGCGCTAGGCGATCAGCGGCGTTGTTCACGTCGGGCGGCGCGTCGTCTTGACCGAGCTCGCCCTCGAAGTTCTCGCCCCAGCAATAGAGCTCACCCGTGACGAGCACCGCGCAGGTGTGCGTAAATTCCGCGGAGAGCTGCACGGCGGCGCCCGGCAGCGCCACGAGCGCAGGCCGCGCCGATGCCGTGCGCGTGCCGAGCCCGAGCTGCCCTCGCTCGTTCGCGCCCCAGCAATACACCTCATTGGCGTCCGTCAGCGCGCAGGTGTGCGCGTCGCCGGCCGAGACGCTGGTGAACTTGCGCTCACTGGCGATCGCGACCGGGCGCGTCTGCGGCTGCGTGCTGCCGATCCCGAGCTGCCCCTCGTCGTTCGCGCCCCAACAACGAACGCTGCCGTCCGTGACGGCGCAGGCGTGCGCGTGCCCAGCGCTCACGCGGCTCACGAGCGTCGACGGCGTCATCGTCGCGGCAGGCCCGAGCACCTGGCCGCTGTCGCTACACGCCGCCGCGAGCGCGGCGAGCGTGAGACAGTGAGCGCGCGTAGCCAGCGCAGAGAGCCAGCGGACCATCAAAACTCGACTCCTACGCCGAGGCGCCCGGCGGCCTCGAGACCGCTCATCGCAGTGACACGCCGGCCCGCGTCCTCCGCAGAGAGGCTGCGCAACGGCACACCGCCGGACACGCCGGCGTCGAGCCAGAGCGGCCCCACCAGCCGCAGCGCGGCGCCGACGCCGAGCCGGGCGTAGATGGCCAAACCCGAAAAATCGCCCTCGCTCGCGCCGTCGCGAGCACGCCCGCGAAAGCGTGCGAACGCGAAGCGCGAGGCGACGCCCAGCGTCAGCTCGGCGCTGTGCGGCCGCTGCCAGACGACGAGCGCTGCGCCGAGCCCGACGCCCAAGCTGCTGCCCAGCACCTCACCGTGTTCTGCGTCCACCGTGAGCGACTGGCGCGCGCCCGCCGCCAGCAGCGTCCGCAGCCGCGGCGCGAGATAGCCGCTGAAGGCCGCGTCCGCGCCGGCCTGCGTTTGTCCGCCGGCGAAGCGCTCGCCCGCAGCCAGCAAGCCGAAGCGCACGCGGCGCGCCGCAGCGGCGGGCGCAGGCAGCGCGCGCTGAACCGCGCGGCGCACCTCCGGCGGCGGCGCTCGCGGCGGTGACGGGGGCGCCGCCAGCGCGAGCTCGACCCAGCTCGCGCGCAACAGCTCACCCGCGGCTACGGCGATCGCGAGCGGCCGTCCATCCGCGGGTACGCGCGAAAGGTCGACGTCGCGGCCCACGCGCTTGGCGGTGATCGCGTCGTTCAGGTCGACGCTGACGTCTACGCTGGTGCGGCTCTGCGAGGAGATGGTGATGCGCGCTACGGGCGGCCGCGCCGGCGCTTCTGCCGCTGTGCAGACGGCGATGTTCTCCTCTGCCAGCCGCGCGCGAAAATCCGCGAGCACGTTGGCGCGAAACGCCTGCGGCCACGCGCTGTCGGCGAACGAGAGCGAGACCCAGGGTCCAGCGCCGGGCGCACACTCCGCTTTGGCGGTGGCCGCAGCGGCCAGCAGTGACTGCGCGACCAGCGTCCCTCGTAACAGCGGCAACAGCCGGCGCCTGACCGTCACTCGCTCTCAGTAACCCGCGCGGCGTTCAGCGCCCAGAACATTTGGCGGAGACGCCGTTCACGTGCAGGCCCGAAGGGTAGCTCTGCAAATAGGCCTGGCGCGCCTTGCGGCAGGCCTCGCGCGCGCCGAGCGCGGCGTAGGCGTCGACCAGGCGCGCCATGGCGTCCTCACGAAAGCCCGACCCCGGAGCCAGCGCGATGGCGCGCTCGAACGCCTGCGCCGCTCCCTTTGCGTTGCCGAGTCGCTCGAGCCGCAAGCGACCGAGCTCGAACGCCGCGAGCCCCGCGCGGCCGTCGCGTGGAAAGCGCGAGAGCAGCGCTTCATAAGCGCGCGCCGCGAGCGGGATGTCACCCGAGCGCCGCGCGGAGTTGGCGAGATCCAAGAGCTGCTTCGCGTCGGCGACCTCGAGCGTGGACGTCGCTTCGCGCGGCGCGTCTCGCTCAGCGCGCGCGGCGCGCTGAGCTTCGGGCGCTGACGCCTCCGCTCGCGCGGCGTGCGGCTCGGGCAGCGCCGCGTCGCTCGCCGGCGACTCGGGTTCGTTCACGTTGTCGGCGCGCGGCTCAGCGCTCGCCGCCGGCGCGGCGGCGGAAGCGAGACCGGCTGCGCTACGCGAGACGGACCAGCGCTCGCCAGCGGAGAGACGCCGCACTTGCCCGCCCGCGACGACCTCGACCGTGCCGCGCTCCACCTGGACCTCCACGCGCTCACCCGACGGCCCGAGCGCGACACGGAAGCGCGTTCCAATCACGCGCACCTCGACGCCCGCGGCCGCGACGCTGAAGCGGCGCCCTTCACGATGCGTGACGTCGCACAGCACCGAGCCCTGCGCGAGCTTCAGACGCACCGAGTCCTTGGCGCTCTCCGCGACCTCTACGCGGCTCTGCGACGCGAGCTCCAACTTGGAGCCTTCGCCCAAATCGACGGACATCGCGTCGCTGCCGGTGCGCAGCACCGCGTTTTGCCACACCGAGGGCGCCGGCTCGCGCAAGCTGTACAGCGCGGCGCCGCCGCCGGCCGCGACGAGCAGCGAGCCGATGATCGCCCCGCGCATCAGCCACGCGCGACGCGGGCTCGGCGTGGCCTCCAAGCGCGGCGCGACGCGCTGCCAGAGCCGCGCGATGCGCGGCGGCGAGAGGTCGACTCGGACGTATTTGCTAAGCTCCGTTTTCACGACGTTGCCCTCTCAAAGAAGCCGCCTGGCGCGCTCGAGCCGCGCCTCTGCCGCCGCGATGCGACGCTTCACCGTCGCGGGGCTCAGGGCCATGCGCTCGGCCGTCTCCGCGATCTCTAGGCCCTCTACGCGACGCAGCAAGAGCGCGATGCGCTCCTCCGCCGGCAAGCGCTCCACGACGGCGTACACCGCCTTGAGCTCCGCGGCGACGTCCGGCGGCGCGTTGGGCGCGATCACCGCTTCCAAATCCGGAGTTTGACGGCGGCGCAAGCCGAGCCGAGTGAGCAAGCGCCGCGTGCGGAGCCGCTTGCTCGCGGTGCGCACGACGATCGACGCGAGCCACGCCGCGAACGCCTGCGGGTTTTGCAGAGTGTCGAGGTGATTCAACGCGTAGACGAAGGCATCTTGCGCCAAATCATCGGCGTCGGCCGCGTGGCAGAGGATGCGTTGCGCGAGGCCGAGCGCCATTCTCACGTAGCGCTCGAACAGCGCTTGCTGCGCCCACGCCTCACCGGCGCGCGCAGCGACGACCAGCGCGGCGTCGGTCGGGCCTGAGCCGGACTTGCTCACCGGGCGCGAAGTCACCACCACCGGTTTCCCCCAGGCGCGGCAACAGCGCCGCCTTCGGCGACGCAGCGCGGCGAGGCTGCCGCACGCGGGGAGCGGCGCGAGGCCGAAGTAGCAGGCGCGGTGATTCTCCGCATATTCGCCACGTATGTTCCCCGTCGCCGGCCGCGCAGCTCAGTTATTTTCGGCGCCGACGCCGTTCCGCGCGGGAACTTATTGAATCATTTCCATTATTTAAATTACCAAGCCGAACACCGGCGAAACGCGCGATAATGGAAATTCAGCCTTGCACGACCCGGCGAGCGACGGCATCCGAACAACATGAGTCAGCGCCGGCATCGGAGGCGTCTCTCTGCGGAGGTGGCGTGCCCCTTCTGCGGCGAGGTCGACGAGCTGTTCATCGACCTCGGCGGGGGGCTGCAACAGCAGTACACCGAAGATTGCGCCGTGTGTTGTCGCCCGCGCATCGTGCACGTCGAGCCGGCGGAGACCGAAGCGGGCGAGGTCAGCGTGTGGCTCGAACGCGAAGAGTAGCCGCCTCCGCGAGCCCGCGGTGAACGTTCATAGATCGCTACAGCAGCGAAAGCCGAGGTGATAGTTGCGGTGGCTGCCGGGGTCGTCCATGCGCGTCACGTGCCAGCTCGGCGCGCGCCAGCGGCAGTCGTCCTCATGCGCTTCGTAGCTGCTGAAGATGAACCAGCTGCCCTTCATCTCGGTTTCGCCGAGCCCGCCGCGGCTGGCAAGCTCGCTCGGTTGCAAGGGCAGGTTCATATGCTCGGCGGCGTTGCCGTGCTGATCGAAGACTCCGAAGCTGCTGCGGCACTCGGGGAAGGCGCCCGCCGGGTAGGTGTTCGAGCCGCAGAGCGGCCAGTCGATGACGGTGCATTGCTTGCTCTTCTTGCTGCCCGTCGCGCATTTGGAGTGATCTTTCTTTTTGCCGTAAGCCCACACGATCTCGCGCTCTTTGTTGTGCAGGTACTCGATCATCGCGCGGCGCTGACCGAACGCGTACTCTTGCTCGGGCTTCTTCAGCGCACCGGCGCAGGCGCCCTCCCACTCGTGCGCGTCGCAAATGCGCTTGCCGACGGCGCGGCACAGCGCCACGGCCTGGTCCGCGCGCACCCAGGTGAGCGGATACTCGCAGGGGATGTTGGGGAACTCGTATTGATCGATGCACACGCGCGCGTCACTTTCGCTCTCGCCAGCGCTGGGGTCGAACAAGGCCACCATGTTCGGGCTCTTGCAGCGCGCGTCTCCGGCCGGCAGCGGCTCTGCCGCCTGGCGCCGTTCGCGACACTCGGCGCGCGTCATGGGGTGCACCGTGACCTCGGGGTTGCCCTGGCCGAGCCATTTGGAGCTCGCGAAGAGGTCGCGCAGCGCTTGCGTCTGCTGCTCCGTGAGCGCGAGCGCGTCCCGCATTTCGTCGCACAGGGCGGCGTTGCGCTCGGCGAGCAGCGGGCTGACGAGGCCGGGATAACGCTCTTCTGGCGGCGCCGGCGGCGCTGGAGCGGGAGCGCTAAGCGCGGCGCTGGGACTCGCGCTCGCGGCAGCGCGCGGCGCGCTCGACGGGCTCGGCCGCGGAGCGTGCGCGGCCGGCGCCCGTTGTGAACGGTGAAGCCAAACGAGCGCCAGCAAGCTCACCATCACACCGACGATGACGAGCCCCGTGCTCGGCCGCGGCCGTCGCTCGGGCGCCTTCGTCAAGGTCGCCGCTCCGGGCTGCTGCTCCGCGCCGCCGGAGCGGGCTCGGCTTGCTGCGCGCTCATCAGCGCCACTTTACTACGGCGTACGTTGACTCGAGCGCGCCTCGGTTCCAAGCTCGCGCGGTGCGCATGTCGTCGGGTGTAGCCTGTTCGCACCTCCCCGCGTGCCCGGGCTGTCCTCGCTTCGGTGAGCGCGGCCTCGCCGCGGAGCCGCGACAGCAGCTCGCCGCGCTGGCGATGCGCGGCGGGCTCGCGGCGCCGAACGTGCGCGAAGGCGCTGGGCTGCGCTTTCGTCATCGCGCGCGGCTCGCGGTGCGCGGCCGCAGCGAGAACCCGAAGATCGGCATTTTCGAGGCCGGCAGTCACCGCGTGGTGCACATCCCGAACTGCCAGGTCCATCATCCGCTGATCAACGACGTGGCCCGCTCGCTGCGGCGCGTGATGGTGGACCAGCGCGTCGCGCCGTACTCGGACGCGGCCCACCGCGGCAGCGTTCGCTACTTGCAGCTGGTCGTGGAGCGCAGCAGCCAGAGCGTGCAGCTCGTCGTCGTCACGCGAGAGTCGGATCCGGAGGCTTTCAGCGGCTTCTTCGCGGCGCTGGCCAGCGCGCTCGGCCCCAAGCTGCACAGCTTGTGGTGGAATGGCCAGCCGGAGCAGAGCAACGCCGTGCTCGGCCCGTTGTGGAAGCACCTCCAGGGGCCGGAGAGCGTGAGCGAGAGCGTCGGCGGCGCGCGCGTTCACTACCCGCCCGGGGCGTTCGGACAGAGCAACCTTCCGCTCGCGGAGCGCATGGTCGAGCGCGTGGGCAGCTTCGTGGAGCCCGGCGCGCGCGTCGCCGAGTACTACGCCGGTGTCGGCGCGCTGAGCCTGCCGCTCGCGGCGCGCAGCGCGGCGCTTCACCTCAATGAGCTGGGAGCAGGCTCGCTGCGCGGCATGGAGCTCGGGCTGAACGAGCTCGCGCCCGAGCAGCGCCAGAAGGTCCGCGTGCACGCCGGGCCCGCCGCGCAGTTCTCCTCGCTGGTGAGCGAGGTCGACGTGGTGCTCGCGGATCCCCCGCGACGCGGGCTGGACGCCGAGCTCCTCTCCGCGCTGCTGGCGACGCCGCCGCAGCGGCTCATCTATTTGAGCTGCGGCTTGCCCGCGCTGCTGCGCGAGAGCGAGCTGCTGCTGGCCTCCGGCAAGTACGAGCTCCGCGCGCTGGAGGCGTTCGCGCTGTTTCCGTACACGGAGCACGTCGAAACGCTCGCGGTGTTCGACGCCAAGCGCGCAGGCGCTACGGACAGCTCGCCGGCGACGTGACGGCGCCGCCCGTCATGGTCCAGCACAGCGGGTTACCGCCGAGCTCGTACGCCAGCTGGCGCTCGTCGCGGTGACGCAGCAGCACCAAATCCGCGCGCTGCCCGACGGCGATGCGTCCGCGATCCCTAAAGCCGAGCAAGCGCGCCGGCGTGAGCGTCGTCGCGCGCAGGGCTTCACGCGCGGTGAGGCCACATTTGCGGACGGCCAGCGCGATCACGAACGGGATCGACGAGCTCGGCGCGGAGCCGGGGTTGCAGTTGCTCGCCAGCGCCAGGCGCCCGCCGGCGTCGAGCAGCCGCCGCGCGTCCGGGTAGGGGCCGTTCAGATGAAACGCGGTGACCGGCAACATCACCGCGAAGGTCTGGGACGCCGCCAGGCGCTCGAGGTCGTGCGGCGTGCTCGCCTCCAGATGATCGACGCTGCGCGCGCCGAGCTCGATGGCCAGCTCGAGCGCGCCGAGGCGCCGGAACTGGTCGGCGTGCAGGCGCAGCGGGTGGCCGAGCTCGGCCGCGCGCGTGAGCAGGCGCCGGCAATCCGCGAGCGACCACGCGCCCTCCTCGCAGAACACATCCACGAAGATGCCCGGAAATTCCGCGCTGACGGCGGGCAGGGTCTCGCTGATCACGCGCTCGACGAAGCGCGGCTCCTCCACGTCCATGGCGTGGCCGAGCAGCGCCGTCTGCACGATGGTGCCCGGAAACGCGCGCGCCGCGCCGCGCACCGCGCGCAACATCTTCAGCTCGTGCTCGGTGCTGAGCCCGTAGCCGGACTTGATCTCGACCGTGGCCGTCCCCTCGCGCAGCAACACGGAGAGACGCTCGCTCAGGCTCTGCTCGAGCTCCGCCGCTGAAGCGCGGCGCACGGCGCGCACGGTGGACAAGATCCCTCCGCCCGCTTTCAAGATATCTGGATACGACTCACCGCGCAGCCGCCGCTCGAACTCGTCCAGCCGATCTCCCGCCCACAGGGCGTGGGTGTGCGCGTCGACGAAGGCGGGTAACAGCACGCGGCCGTCGGCCTCGAGCACCGCCTCGCCCGGCCGCGGCGCCAGCTCGCGCGCCAGCGCTGCGATGTGCGCGCCCTCGACCCGCACGTCGCAAAGCTCCGCCGGCGCGTCGCTCGCGCTGTCCGGCACTCGTGCGGCGCGGATCAGCAGGCTCATCGTGGGCGCTCGTCGAAGCCGGCGATGAAGCAGAGCAGCAGATACGCGGCGATGCGCGCGCTGCGTCCGGAGGGATCGAACACCGGGCAGAGCTCCATCACGTCGCAGTGCCGAATTCCCGGCGCTCGCCCGGCGGCCTCGGCCAGCTCGGCGACGCGCGCGACAGCGAGCCCGCTGGGGTTCAGCGCGCTCACCCCCGGCAGCTGGCCGCCGTCGATGGCGTCGAGATCGACGCTCAAGAACGCGACGCCGTCCGCGCCGCACGCGCGCGCCAGCACCGCCGCCGAGCTCGCTGGCACGCTATCCATGGCGTCGTTGAGCAGCAGCTGCGCGCCGCGCTCGCGCAGCCAAGCGATATCCGACTCTTCGTTGACGAAGCGGCCGAGGCCGAGCTCCGTGAAGCGCCGCGCGTCGAGCCAGCCCTCGCTGATCAAGCTGCGAAACGCCATGCCAGAGCCGACGCGCGCGCGCGCGTCGAGGTGGGCGTCGACGTTGACGCCGCCGATGGCGTGGCCAACATGCCGCGACAGCGCGCGCAAGCTGGGCAGGCTCAGGTCGTGACCGCCGCCGACGCAGAGCGGCACCAGCCCCAGGCCGTGGATCTCCATCAACGCAGCCTCCACGCGCTGGTGCGTCGCGAGCAACGCCTGCGCGTCGTCTCCGGGGGCGGGCTCCACGTCGCCCGCGTCGAAGATACGCGCTGCCAGCCGCCGGCCCGCTTTGAGATCGAAATGCGTGCCGAAGGCGGCGAGCGCCGCGCGCAGCGCTGCGGGGCCCTGCGCTGCGCCGGCGCGGCCGCCGTTCAAGCGCACGCCGGTGTCGTCGGGCAAGCCGAGCAGCGCGAGCTGGCAGCCGTCCGCGCTATCGCGCTGGATCCGCGAGGCGAAGCGCGCCTCGCTCAAGCTGGGCCACGGCGCCGGCCGCGTATGGACGACGCGGCGCGCGCTCACGGCTCGTCCATCGGGATCTTGAGCCCGCGTTCGCGCGCGGTGGCGCGCGCCTCGGCGTAGCCGGCGTCGACGTGGCGCAGCACGCCGAGCGCGGGGTCGTTGGTCAGCACGCGCAGCAGGCGGCGCGCCGCTTCTGCGCTGCCGTCCGCGACCACGACCTGACCGGCGTGCTGCGAGTAGCCGATGCCCACGCCGCCGCCGTGATGGAAGCTCACCCACGACGCGCCGCTCGCGGTGTTGACCAGCGCGTTCAACAGCGGCCAGTCGCTCACCGCGTCGGAGCCGTCCAGCATGCCCTCGGTCTCGCGGTTCGGCGAGGCCACGGAGCCGCAGTCGAGGTGATCGCGCCCGATCACGATCGGCGCGGACACGTCACCGCGGCGCACCATCTCGTTGAACAACAGCCCCGCGCGATCCCGCTCGCCGAGGCCGAGCCAGCAGATGCGCGCCGGCAAGCCCTGGAACGCGACGCGCTCGGCCGCCAGCGTGAGCCAGCGCTTCAGCCCTTCATCGTTCGGAAACAGCCGCAGCAGCGCGCGATCGATGCGCTCGATGTCGCGCGCGTCGCCCGACAACGCGGCCCAGCGAAACGGCCCGCGGCCACGGCAAAATTGCGGCCGGATATAGGCGGGCACGAAGCCGGGGAACGCGAAGGCGTCGCTCACGCCCCGGCTCAGCGCGCGCTGACGGATGTTGTTGCCGTAGTCGAACACGACGGCGCCGGCGCGCTGCAACGCGAGCATGGCGCGCACGTGGCGCGCCATGCTCTCTAGGCTGCGCTCGGCGTACTCGCTCGCCGCGCGCGCGGCGAGCTCTCGCGCGGCCGTGAGCTCATAGCCGACGGGGACGTAGCTCATCACGTCGTGCGCCGACGTCTGATCCGTGAGCACGTCCGGGACGACGCCGCGCGCCACGAGTCGCTCCAAGAGCTCCACCGCGTTCACGGGCACGCCGACGGAGAGCGCCGCTCGACGTTGCGCGAGCTCGAGCGCGCGCTCGAGCGCGGCGTCCACGCCAGCTATGACCTCGTCGAGGTAGCGCGTCTGCCGCCGGCGCTCGAGCTTCTCGCGGTCCACGTCGGCGAGCAGGCACACGCCGCCGTTCATCGTCACGGCCAGCGGCTGAGCGCCGCCCATGCCGCCGGCTCCGGCGCTGACCACCAAGCGCCCGGCCAAGCTGCCGCCGAAATGCTGGCGAGCGCACTCCGCGAACGTCTCGTAGGTCCCCTGCAAGATCCCCTGCGTCCCGATGTAGATCCACGAGCCCGCCGTCATTTGCCCGAACATCATCAGGCCGCGGCGATACAGCTCGTCGAAGTGCTCGTCCGTGGCCCAATGCGGCACCAGGTTGCTATTGGCGATCAGCACGCGCGGCGCGTCCTCGTGCGTGCGCACGACGCCCACCGGCTTTCCCGACTGCACCAACAGGGTCTCGTCGGACTCCAGGCTCTTGAGCGCGCTCACGATGGCGTCGAAGGCCGCCCAGGAACGCGCCGCTTGCCCGCGGCCGCCGTACACGATGAGGTGTGCTGGATCCTCCGCGACCTCGGGATCCAGATTGTTCATCAGCATGCGCAGCGCGGCTTCGGCCTGCCACGTCTTGCAGCTGAGCGTCGATCCTCGCGGCGCCCGAACCACGCGCTGGGCGCCGCCGTCGCTGGCCAATCCGCTCGCCATGCGCGAAATGCTAGCGCGTCAGCGCCGTCGCGTATCGGGGCGGCAGCCGGCGCTCGTGTACGGCCTGGTAGGAGCGCCGGACCAGCGCGCGCTCACTCGAAGGAGCAGACGTACTCGGTGATGCCGCTCGTCACCGCGATGTCGAAGCCGGAGCGCGCGGGCACCTTGAAGAACGTCCCGGCCGCGTAGTCCTGCCACTCATTGGCGCCGAACAGCCGCACGCGGCAGCTGCCCGCCGTCACCTCCATGCGCTCCGCCGCGTCCGTGGAGAACTGGAACTCACCCGGGTAGATGAGGCCCAGCGTCTTCTTGGAGCCGTCGGCGAAGAGCACGGTGTGCGAGACGACCTTACCGTCGAAATAGACGTTGGCCTTGGCGATGGCGGTAACGTTTTCGAACTGCATGATGGGCGGCTGATAGCACAACCCCGGCGTCAATCGCCGCCGAGCTCCCAGTCTTCGCTCACCTCGGCGCGCGGCGTGGGCAACGGCTCTCCGTTCGGGCCGTCGCGACGAACGATGCGCGTGACGCGCGCGGCGGTGTCCTCGCTCTCACGCGCGACCACCGTGATGACGTTCACGCCGGGGCCGAGCTCGGCGTCGAACGAGAACTTCAGCTTGGTGGGGTCCGCGGCCTTGCGGTTCGATTGGTAAAAGACCTTGCGCGGACCGACGAAGACGTAAGCGTCCATCACGCGATCGCTGTCCACCACCTGGCCTTCGATGCGCACCTTGCTCTCGCGCGTCGCGAGCTTCGCCGGGTTCACCTCCAAGAGCGGCGGCGAGTGGCTGAGCAGCGGCTTGAACGCGATCTTCACCGGCCCGCTCGCGTCGCGCAGCTGATGGCTCTCCACGAAGCCGAAGCGTTGCTCGCCGAGCCCCACCTTGGTGAACGGCCCGAACGTGCCCATGCGCTCGACCACCGCGCCCTTGTCGAGCTGGCCGATGCCGGGCGCCGCGCCGAGCGGCTGGCCGCGCACCACGACGCTCGCGCTAGCCATCACCTTACCGCTCGCGGGCTGCACGGCGAGCGGGCTGCGCGCCACCGGTAGCTTCAGCTTCTCACTCGACGGCACGCGCAGATCACGATCCGCGACGCTGAGCTCCATGTTGACGACGTTTTCGGCCAAGCTGTCCAGCACGTCGAAGGTGAACGCCACGTTGCGCACTTCACCGGGCTTCATGTTCGAGATGTCGAAGCGCCCGGCGTGGAGCAGCAGCCCGTCGCCGGTGAGGTTGCGCACGTTGGCTTGCGTCTCGTACGACTGGCCCTTGCCCACGTTCTTGACGGTGAGATACATCGTCGCGCCTTCACCGCGCGCGATCTGCCCGTCGCCGTTGCCGGGGCGGTTGTCGACGACCTGATAGGTGTACGCGAAGATGGGCTGCGGCAGGTCGTTCACCGTCGGGCGCAGCTCCACGTCGCGCGGCGGCTCCGCCGCCTCCGCGAAGAAGCGCACCAGCACGACATCCGAGCGCAGCGTGGCGTCGAGCGGGATCTTGCACACGCGCGGCGCGTTCTCCGGCAGCGGCTTGGTCGAGCCCGGCTTGCGCCCGTCCACGTCGCAGAAGCCGAACGGCGCGGTCGCGGTCTTGGACTGACCGGGATCGATGCGGCCGAAGATCAGCTCGCGCTCGTCGTAGTAGCCGCCGTCGCTCTTGGTGATGGCGCGCAGCTGGTACACCGGCACCGCGCCCTTGTTCTTGACGGTGACCTTGACCGTCATCGACTCGCCCGCGGTGACCGTGTCGTTGGGGCGATCGGTCTGGACCTTGACCTCGAAGTCCTGAGCCTTGAGCCCGTTGGTGTAGTCCTTGGGCGGCGCGCTCCAGTCGATGCCGAGCTTGGCGAGATCACGGCTCACCGCCTCGATCTCGACCTGCTGCATCTTGTCGACCACCGGCTTCAGCGCGCGCAGCTGGTCCGCGCGGTTACCGGGCGCCAGCTTGCCGACCACGTCACGCGCGAAGGTGATCGGGAAATCGAGCTGGAAGTCGTCGTCGATGTCCGCGCCCTGCTCGCGCATCGCGGCGCGATCGGCCTCCTTCAAGTTGTAGCGAAACTTGAACGCCGGCTGATCCATGCCGCGGCGCGAGGGGCCGCTCAGACTCTTGGTCAGGTCGCGCTCGCGGAACGAGCGCTCGGAGCGGAACAGGTCCATCTCCAAGGTGTCCGCGGTCATCGGATCGAGCTCGATGTCGGGCGCCACACCGACGCCCTGGATCGAAACGTCCCCCGGCGTCAGGTACTGCGCGGTGGTGAGCTTCAACGCCGCGTTGTCCGGCGTCACCTTGGGGAACACCAGCTGCACGGAGCCCTTCCCGAAGGTGGTTTGACCCACGATGATCGCGCGGTTCTGGTTCTTCAACGCGCCGGCCACGATCTCGCTGGCGCTGGCGCTCGATTCATTGGTGAGCACGACGATGGGATAGTTGGGCTCCGTCCCTTTGCGCTGCGCGCGCCGCTCGTCCCTGCCCTCCGAGTTGCCGACCGTCGCGACGATCACGCCGTCTTCCAGGAAGCGGTCGGCGACCTTGGTCGCCTGCTCCAGCAAGCCGCCGGGGTTGTTGCGCAAATCCAGCACCAGCCCGCGGATGCGCTCTTTTTTGCCGATGGTAGCCAGCGCCTCGTCCAGCTCTTCGGAGGTGCTCTCTTGGAAGCCTTTCAAGCGCACGTAGCCGATGCCGGGCGCGAGCGTGCGCGACTCCACGGACTTGACCTGGATCTCTTCGCGCGTGAGCTCGAACGGCCGCGAGCCCTGCCAGCCGTCCGCGCCGTCGCGGTGCACCCAAATGGTCACCTTGGAGCCCGGCGTGCCGCGCAGACGATTCACCGCGTCTTCCAGCGGCATGTTGAGCGTCGACTCGTTGTTGATCTTGGTGATGCGATCCAGCCGGTGCAGCCCGGCGCGCCCGCCGGGCGTGCCGGGCATCGGGCGCATGATGGTCAGCTGCTGATCGCGCATCGAGATCACGATGCCGAGGCCGCCGAAGTGCCCGCGCGTGGACACCATCATCTCGCGGTAGGCGTCGGGGCTCAAAAACACGCTGTGCGGATCCAGCGTGCGCAGCATGCCGTTGCAGGCGGCGTACTCGATTTCACGCAAATCGACGCCGGTGTCCTTCAAATTATTTTGCAGAAACGCGAACACCTCGCGCAGGCGCGCGGCGACGTCCCACGGCCCCTGCACGTTGTCGACACGGAAATCCGCGGCTTCGGTGTCGACCTGCACCTTCACGGTGGGCGCCTTCTCGTCGTAGTGGACGATGACCTGCGCCACCTCTTTTTGAATCTGGTTCAGCGCGCTGAGGAACATCTGCCGCGGCTTCACGCGGCTGGGATCCACGTACTTGTTGCGGATCGTGTTCAGCGTCTCGTTGACGGCGGTGAGCTGCGTCAGGTCATAGGGGGCCTTTTGAGCGCCCGGCGCGCTCACGGCGTGGGCCGCTTCCAGCCCTGTCCACAGCCCGCCCCAACCAAAATGAAACGCGAAATAGGAGGCTACGCCGAAGATACCGAGAATGACGGCGGCGCGACCGAGTCGCTCGAGGATCCGCATGAGAGCGCCAGTATAGCTCAGTCAGCGCCGGGGGACTCCGCGCGCACGGAGGCACCGCCATCCAGCGTCGCGGGGGTCGCGGACTTATTGACGTTGTGAGGCGTGGAGTCGGGGTTGTTCACGCTCGGGCTCGACCCATCTTGCTTTATCGAGTAGCGAACCAACGCGCGCAGCGCTTTGTTCCGCTCCACGTTGCCGAGCAGCAATTTCAGGTCTTCATAGACGGACGGGTCGACCAGCAGGGCGCCGAGCGTGCCCCGGCCGGCGCGTAGATCGGCGACGATCTGACGCAAGTCGCCGCTCATTCCGTTCAGGTCCGCGGTGAGCTTGTCTGTGCGGCCGTCACCGTACAGCACGCTCTTCGCGAGCCCGCTGCCCTCGCGAATGCCTTTGAGCGTGAGCCCCAGCTCCTCCGCTGCTTGGCCCAGCTGGCTGATCGCCTTCTGGCCCTCGTTGCCGTAAACGACCTCGTGAGCGGTGCCGGGCCCGCTCTGCACCTGCGCCAAGATCTGGTTCACGGTGTGAGACGCGGTCGCGAGCTCTCCCGAAGCCTGCTCGAGGTGCGCCATCGTGCGCGACACGCGCTCGGCCTCCTGCGGATCACTCACCAGCTTGCCGATGTAGCCCTCACGACGATCGATCGAGCCCAAAATGTGGCTGAGCGCGCTGATGCCCGCTTTCAAGTCCTCATGAAGCTTTTCGTCGGCAAGCGAAGAGGTCGTGCGCTCGAGGTTGGTCATGACCTGCTCCGCCTTGGACGTGACCGCGCCCAGCTTGCCGATCATCGCGGACATGTCCTCGGCCTCCTTCGAGGGCACCTTGGAGCCGCTCGGGAGCTGCGGTTTCGTCGGACTGCCGACGGTGAGCACGATCATCTTGTCGCCGAGCAGGCCCTTGCCCTCGATGGTGGCGACCGTGTCCGTGTGGATGCGGCGCGCCTCGCTCTCGACGATCGACATGCGCACGTAAATCTCCGAGTCCTTCGGGTCGGGTCCGTACGAGACCTCGGAGACGCTGCCGATATCCACGCCGCCCATGCGCACGGGCGAGCCGCGCCGGAGCCCCTGCACGTCTTTGAAGACGCTGAAGTATGCCTCTTTACTAGAGAAGGCCCTGCGCTCCTCTCCGATGAGGAAGATGGTGACACCCATCGTGGCGAGCGCTGCTAGTACGAAAATGCCGACCTTGAACTCGCGACCAAAAGCCATCTAATGCCGTGCCTTGCCCCCGGGGAGCCGGAATTCTCCCTCAAGCCCGGGGCTACGTCACCCGGCCATTGGGCCGCCTGCGATTCACTGCGGGCGGCTCGACAGCAGAGCACGCCAAGCATGAGCTGTCTCCTATGTCCGAGAGCGCGCCGCCCCTGAGCTCGCGGCCGCCGCCGAGCGCGCGGGACAACTTGCGCTTCGCGCTAGGGATCGCGCTGGCCGCGCTGATGGCGAGCGCTTTCGGCATCGTGTTTCGCTCCGCGTTGGCGGCCGCCGCGCGACTCTTGGGTGGCGCGGACATCGTGGCCGCCCTCGCGCACGCCCCGCCCTGGCTTCGCTTGCTGCTGCCGGCGCTCGGCGGCCTGTGCGGCGGGCTCTTGTCGCTGCTCGTGCGCAAAGACGCCGGGCACGGCGTCGGTGACGTGATGGAGGCGGTCGTGCTGGGCCGCGTTGGGCTGTCGCTGCGCACCGCGCTGCTGCGTTCGCTCGCTTCCTTCGCGGCGCTGGCGACGGGTGGCTCGCTCGGCCGCGAAGGTCCGCTCATCCAGTTCGGCGCGGTCGGCGGCAGGCTCGCCAGCGACTGGCTCGCGCTCGGTCCACGCCGACGCCGGCTGCTGATCGCCGCGGGCACGGCGGCCGGCTTCGCCGCGGCGTACAACACGCCGTTCGCGGCGGTGTTGTTCGTGCTCGAGGTCGTGCTCGGCGTCGTGGTGCTCGAGGCGATCGTACCGACGCTCGCAGCGACGGCGCTCGCGACGGCGCTCACCCGCGCCGTAGTGGGAGCCGGGCCGATCTATGGCCTGCGCTCGTTCTCGCTGCGCTCGGCGTGGGAGCTGCTCGCCTTCTTGATCCTGGGAGCGGTCGCGGCGCTGTGCGCGCAAGGCTTCATGCGCTCCTTGAGCTTCGCTGAGCGCTTCTTCGCGCATCCCACGCTGGCGTTGCCGTGGCGTCCCGCGCTCGGCGGCCTCGGCGCGGGCGCGCTGATCAGCCTCGTCCCCCAGGTCGCCGGCAACGGCTACGAGCCGTTGAACCAGCTGCTCGACGCGCGCTTCGGCTTCGGCTTCGTCGCGCTGCTGCTGGCGTGCAAGTGCCTGGCCACGACGGCCTCCGTCTCGTCGGGCAACCCTGGCGGCGTCTTCACGCCGACGCTGCTCGTCGGGGGCGCGGTGGGATTTTTGTACTTCGGCCTGCTGAGCGAGGTGCTGCATTTCGAGATCGGAGCCGCGGGCGGTTACGCGCTGGTGGGCATGGCCGCGGCGACCGCCGCGACCACCCACGCGCCGCTGATGGCCGCGGTGCTGGCGTTCGAGCTCTCGGGTGACTACGCCATCGCGCTGCCGCTGCTGCTCGCGACCTCGATCGCGACCGCCACCTCACGAACGTTACGCCGCGACTCCATTTACACCGCAGAGCTCCGTCGCCGCGGCATCGGCTGGGAGTGGACGCTCGAGGGCCGGCGCATAGAAAAATAGCGCAAAAGCGCAAAAGACTCGCGCTCTGGCGCTGCCTATTGCGCCCTGGTGGCCGCGGCTCACTCTTAGAGGATGGCTCAGAATAGCGACACGCGAGCGCCGGCCTCGCTGCGCGCTGATCCCGACGAAAGGAAGCTCTCGTGGAGGGAATGATATTCGCGTTCGCTGGTGCGGTCCTGAGCGGGGCCGCCGCGGGCTGGCTGGCACAGACCTTCGCGCTGAGCTCCGCGGAGCGCCGCCTCGACGAGCGCCGCCAGCGCGACAAGGCGCGTGAACGCTTGGAGACGCGGCGCGCCGAGCAGATCAGCTGCTTCGAAGAGTACCTGGCGGTCTCCTCCGCGCTGCTCGCGGCGAGCGCCGACAGCGATCGCATTGAGCGGCTCTACTTCGCGGAAGCGTCTCGGCTCGCCGCCGCGGAGCGGCTCGCGGAGCGGCGCGGGGCGGCGCTCCACGCGCGCGTGTTCCGTCTCTTCGACGCCGAGCTCGCTGCAGACGTGGTGCGCGCGCTGCGCCAAGCAGCGACGGCGCGTTATCGCGCCGATCTGCAGGCGGCCGAGCGCAGCGTGCGGGAGCTGGATCAAAAATGTCAGGACGGCATGTTGGCCGGCATTCAGGCCAGCGCGCGCGAGCTCGGTGACAAGACGCGCTACCCCGCCGGGACCGCTGCGGTGCTGCCCGCTCGTGCGGCGCTGTCCGAGCCGCGCGGCGAGCTGCACTCCGCGCCCGCCGTGCAAAGCTCCGGACCATTGCCGGAGTCCTGGCTGCGCTGCAGCGCGTGCGCGTCCGGCATGCCGCCGCACTTCGATTGGTGTCCGCAGTGTGGCCAGCGCAAGAGCAGCGCGCGCGCGTCCGGGCGCGCCGCCGAGACGATGGCGCTCTTTACCGGCCCGGTCTCCTCACTGCCGCCGGTGCTGTTCGACGGCGACGCCGTCGAATCCATGCTCGCCGAGCAGCTGCACGAGACGCCAGTGCCCGATCCCTTGCTGCGCTTTCCCGCGCCAGCAGCGCTGCCCGAGGCGACGCTCACGGCGCACACCAACGGCAACGACAACGGCATCGTCGAGCCGGAAGCGCTCGAGAGCGCGCTTTCCGGCGATGACGCCGAGGACGAGAAATACCGCTCGCGCCAGCCGCCGCCACCCTCCATTCCGCCGCGCTGGTCGGTCGTGCTCACCAATGGTGAGTCGCAGCAAATGACGCTCGAGGAGCTCTCGTCATTGATTCAGGAAGGCCGCGTGGCGCCCGGCACGCTGGTGCGCAAAGAAGGCATGGTCAGCTACGCGGAGATTGATCGCTTCGCGGAGCTGAACCCGAACCCCGACGCGGCCACCGCCGCAGAAAACTGAGCGCCGCCCCTCACGCGCGCGCCGCGAGGAAGGCTTTGGCTGGTTCGTGGCGTGCTGCGGCGTGTTCGGTTACTTCTGGTGGCTCGTCGGGCGCTACTTCCTGTACCTCTTGAAGTGCGGCCACATCGCGGTGCTCACCAGCAAGCTCCGCGAATTGTCCGAAAAGATAACGAGCCATCGCCCCGCTGCCGCGCTGCCCGCCGTCAGCGCGTGAACGGCAGCGCGGCAGCGCTGGCCGCCGTCAGCGCGTGAACGGCTGCGTGAACGGCTCGTCGCTCAACGCGCGCTGGTGCTCACGCGCTGCCGGCGCCGCAACGCCAGCGCGCAGACAGCGAGGCCCGCAGCGAGCACGCCAGCGTTGGTCCTATTGCCGCGCGCGGTCGTGCACGCGCAACCCGACGATTCCCCCGCTGGCTGCCCGGCGTTGGCGCCGGCAGCGCTTTGTCCTCCGCTGCCGACCGGAAGCGCGCCGCCCGACGCCATCGCTGCGCCGCTGCCGCCCAGCGCGCTCGACCCCGCCGTAGCGCTCGAGCCACCGCTCGCCGAGCTGGCCCCAGAGGCACCGCCTGCGCCGGAAATGGCACCGCCAGCGCCGCCGGACGGCATCACCGGCGCGCCGCTCACCCCGGCCGTGCCAGCAGCCGTGCCGCCCGCGCCGCCGCCCGCGCTGCCGCTCTGTCCGCCGCCGCTCGACGTTCCAGCGCCGCCTGCTCCGCCGCCGTTTCCGCCAGCACCACCTGCGCCAGCCATGCCGCCAGCGCCGCCGCTGCCTCCGGTTCCGCCGTCCACGCTGGTGAACTGCCAGTAGTCGAAGTTGAAGAGCTCACCCTTGTCGCCGACGAACTTGAACGTCACGTCGTTCACGCCCGTCGCGCCGGTCACATCACAAGTGGTCGTCATCCACGTCTGTGCGCCGCCGGTCGCCGGCACCTCGCACTTGCCGAGCAGCGTGCCCGTCGCGCTGCCGAGGTGAATCTCGATGCTGCCGCCGCCCGCCGCGCTCGCGACCTGTGCGCTAAAAGATTTGGCGCCGCTGCCGAAGTCTACGCCGCGCACCTTGATCCAATCGCCGTTACTGATTTGCGTGACATCCATGCCGCCCGCTTTGCACGGCTCGGTCTCGATCCCGCTCTGCGCGTTCATCGTCTCGGCTTCGACGCGCTCGTAGGGGTTGAGCGTGCCGACCTGCGGCACGCCGTCGGTCGTGTACTTGACCTCTTGGATCGACCCGTCGGCGTTGAACTCCAGCACCTCCATCGCGATGTTGCGGCGGTAGGTGGTCGAGATTCCGGCCTGCGTGGCGACCGCGCGGTTGTGATAGGCGTGATACCACTTGCCCTTGAACTCGAATTCCGAGGCGTGATTGTTGTTATTGTTCATCGGCGGCTGATCCGCGATCACGCCGCGATAGGTGTAGCCGGACATCGGCTTGTCGCTGGTCAGGTAGTCGATGCGCAGGCCGTTCGCCGAGTCGGTCGAGTAGGCAAAATAGTAAATGCCGTTGCGTTTGAACATGAACGAGGCTTCGAAGAAGCCTTTGGGCGAGAGCTGAGCCGCAGAGCCGGAGACGCTGACGAGATCGGCGCCCAGCTTGATGATGCGCGCGTTGTTCTCCCCGTTGCCGCCGAACGAGAGGTAGGCCTGGCCGTCATCGTCGATGAGCGCGCCCGGATCGAAGAGCCAGATGTTGTTGCCGGCCGCGCCGGGCGTGTTCGAGTTCACCAGCGCCGAGCCCTTGCCGTCCTTGAAGCCGCTCGTGGGGTTGGTGCTGGTCGCGACCCCGACGCCGTTCGCGTTGTTGCCGAAGTAAAGGTAGATCTTGCCGTCTCGCAAGAGCGGGTACGGAGCCCACGAGTAGTTGGCCCACGACGCGTTCGCCGGAACGCGCAGCACCTCCCCGTGGTCGGTCCAGTTCTTCATATCGCTGCTCGATACGCAGACGATCGACTTCATCTCGTAGCCGCCCTCGATGGGGTTGTCGTCGTCGTTCGAGTTGTAAAGGTAGACTCGTCCCTCGAACACCAGCGCGCCTGGATCCGCCAGGTAGCGGTGTGAAGCGATGGGGTAGTCCGCCAGCGCCGGCGAGCTCGTCAGCAGCGCAAACAGCCCGAAAACGAAGGGAGAAAGAGGCTTGGACGCTGCTCTCGAAGCGAGCGCCGGCCAGCAGCTGGACACTTTCGACATGAGGGGCTGGTATGCAGTGGCAATTCTGGGCTCGATCCGTCAAAAAAGTGCACCCGCGCGGCCAATTCGCCGTGCTCGACGCCCGCGCGGCCCTCGAGCCTCAGCCCTGAAGCGCGCCGGGAGAACGTGTCCACGGCGCTGCGCCCGAAAGCAGCGAGCGAGCGCGACTGCCAGTGAAAGTACGAGCAACGCTGCAGGCGACGCGGGCCTGCGTCGTCCGAGCTCACACGAGCAGCCGGCGTCGCTCTGGGCCGGCGCCTGCGGCGCGCTGCGCGGCGCCGCGAGCGTCACGAGTGAGACCCCGAAACGCGGCAGCTCGAATGAGACGCTGACGCTCCCGTTGGTCACCGCGAGCTCGCGTTCGCGCTCGAGCAGCACCGGCTCCATCGCTGCCTCGAGCGCGCTGAGTTGCTCGGCGGAGGGCTGCGCGGGCCGCCCCTGAGACAGCCACGTCGTGAACGCGTCCCCGTGCGTCTCGTCCACGCGTGCATGGGTCATCACGACTCGCGCTCCGAATCCCTCGGGGACGGACACCTGCAACGTGATCGGCACGGACGGCGCTTCGCTGAGCTCGTCGTGGTAATTCCAAATTAGGATCTGGATCCGTCCATCATCCATCGCCGCCAGGCCGTCCACGTCCGGCTCGGCGCGCACGCCGCTCTGCAACAGCTCCTGCAGTGGGCGCGCGCCGCTGCTGACGAGCGGGAGCCGCGCGCCGCTCAGGCTACCCAGGAGCTTGAAGGCGTTCAGCACGGGCAGGTGGATGCCATTAGTCGACAGCGCGCGATAGCCCGCAAAATAAGGCGTACCCGGGAACGTGAAGGCCCAGGTCAACACGCCGCGCAGCTCGACGCCCATGTCGGCGGCGAGCTCGAGCGAGCGCTTCATCATGGCCATCTCGTACGCGCCATAGGCCGGTGAGGTGCGGTAAGCGTTCTCGCGGCGCTGCGTGGCGGGACACGCGGCGCAACCATCGGGATCCGCTTCGCTGATCACGATCGGCGTGTGTGCGAAGCGCGAGCTTGCCACCGCCGCGAAGCCCGAGCGGTGCAAGCGCAGCTGATTGCCGAGATCCATCTGCACGTGGCCGTCGCTCAGCGACACACCGCCCTTGGCGTGGAAGCTCACCATGTCGAGCCGCGTGCCGCTCTGGCCGCTGAGCGCGTTGGTCCCCGCGCCGCAGTGCTCCAGGAACTGCTGCAAGAAGCCGGTGTCGGGGCTGGCCACCGCGGGACCGCCCAGCGACGCCCCGGGAAATACGGCGTGCAGCGCGGCCTCGGTGTAGTCGTACAGTCGCGCGTACTCCTCGAACGTCCCGTGCCAGTACAGGATATCGGGTTCGTTCCAGAGCTCCCACTGCCAGCGCGACTCGGCGCCGGGATAGCGCTCCTTCACGTGGCTGGCCCAGGCGGTCACCAGCGCGGCCCACGCCTGGTAGTCGCGCGGCGGATAGAAGGCGCCGCTGTCGAGCACGTAGGTGCCCGAGCTGCGGTACGGGTCCGGCTGCGTGGAGAGCGCCTGGGGCATGAAGCCGAGCTCGACCAGCGGCAGCGTCCCCGCCGCGAGCGTGGCGTCCATGATCCCGTCGATCAGCGTGTAATCGTATTTGGGATTACCGCCGGCGTCCTCCGTATAGAGGTTGGTGGAGCCCCACTTGAGCGCGGGCGTGCCGTCGCCGGTGTTGAACAAGAAGTGCGTGCGCACGTGCACCGGCGCGCTGTGCGCCGCCGCCAGGGCGCGCAGCAGCTCTTCACCCTCACGGGTTGTAGTGTAGTTCACCTCGTCATAGCCGTAGTACGCCCACACGCGCTGCAGCGGAGCGCCCGCCGCGGTCGCGTCCACGGCGATGCTCACGGCTGGAGTCTGAGCGCTGGCGAGCGACGCGACGCCGAGGCCCGCGACGAGCGCGGCAGCGCAGACGGCGCGGCGCAAGCGCACCGGGTTACCCGAGCGCTTTCACCGCTTCGCGCTCGATGGCCAGCCCCTTGGCGTGGCGCGCGAAGAACTCGCAGAACCCCTTCACGTCTCGAGGATCGGGGTGAACGGGCTTGCCGATGCGATTGGCGATGTGAAGATCGAGGTAGTCCGCGAGCGATTGCTCCGCGTCCGAGCGGAGCAGGTACGCGGCGAGCACGGCCATGCCCCACGCGCCGCCCTCCCCGGCGGTGTCAGGGATGCTGACGGGCACGTTGAGCGCGGCCGCCATCATGCGTTGGCCGGTGTCGCCGCCTTTGAAGAAGCCGCCGTGTCCGCGGATTTCATCGATGACCACCCCCTCCTTCTCGGTGAGGATGTTCACGCCGGTGCGCATCGCGCACAGCGAGGCGAAGTACATCGCGCGCACGAAGTTCTCCAACGTAAAGCGGCTGTCCTGGTTGCGCACGAAGAGCGGCCGGCCTTCGCTGAAGCCGGTCACGTGCTCACCGGAGACGTAGTTGATGGAGAGCAGGCCGCCAGCGTCGGGCTCCGCGCGCAGCGCGAGCGGTAACAGCTTCTCGTACAGCTCGTCCGGGCGCTTCTCGCTGCCCAGCGCCTTGGCGACTTGACCGAAGAGCGCGAGCCAAGCGTCCAGATCGGAGGATCCGTTGTTCGAGTGCGCCATGGCCACGGGCTTGCCGTCGGGCGTGACCACGATGTCGATCTCTTCGTGGAACGTGGACAGGCTCTTCTCCAGCACGATCATCGCGAACACGGACGTCCCCGCGGAGACGTTGCCCGAACGCGGCCGCACCGCGTTGGTGGCGACCATGCCGGTGCCCGCGTCACCTTCCGGAGGGCACAGCGGAACACCGGGTTTCAGCGCGCCCGTGGCGTCGAGCAGCTTCGCTCCCTCCGCGCTCAGGGTTCCCGCGGCGCGACCTGCGCTCAACACCTTCGGCAAGATGTCGCGCAGCTTCCACGGCAGCCGGCGGCTCGCCACCAGCTCATCGAACTTGGCGAGTCGCCGCGCGTCCCAGTCCGCCGTGCGCGGCTCGATCGGGAACATGCCCGAGGCCTCACCCACGCCCAGCACGTGCTGCCCGCTGAGCTTCGCGTGCACGTAGCCCGCGAGCGTCGTCAGCTTCGCGATGCGTGGCACGTGCTCTTGCTGGTCGAGCAGCGACTGATAGAGGTGCGCGATGCTCCAGCGCTGCGGCACCGCGAAATCGAGCAAGGGCGTGAGCTTGGCGCAGGCCTCCCCGGTGACGTTGTTGCGCCAGGTGCGGAACGGGACGAGCAGCTGACCTTCACGGTCCAGCGCGACGTAGCCGTGCATCATTCCGCTGACGCCGAGCGCGGCGACGCTCTGCAGCTCCAGTCCGTAGCGGCTGCGCACGTCCGCCACCAGCGACGCGTAGCAGGCGGCGATGCCGCGCCAGACGTCGTCCATGTCGTACGTCCACAGGCCGTCCTTCAGCTGGTTCTCCCAAGCGTGGGAGCCTGACGCGAGCGGCGTGGTATCCGGGGCGATCAGCGACGCTTTGATGCGCGTGGAGCCGAGCTCGATGCCCAGCACAGCGCGACCCGAACGGATGCAGTCAACTGCCGTTCCCATGGCGCTCCTCACTTTTGGCCGTAGTACGCGTTCTTGCCGTGCTTGCGTTGGAAATGCTTGTTGATGAGCGAGCTCGGTAGTCGCGCCGCCAGCGGATCCAGCGAGCGGGTCACGAAGGCCATGCGCGCGAGCTCTTCCAACACGGCGGCATTGTACACCGCCTTCTCCGGCGTCTCCCCCCAAGTGAAGGGACCATGGCCGGCCACGAGGACCATGGGCGTGTGCAGCGGGTCACGGCTGGCGAAGCACTCGAGGATCTGGTTCCCTGTCTCGACCTCGTAGTCCCGCTCCACGGCGGCATCCGACATGATGGCGGTGCAGGGCACGTCCTCTGCCAGATGATCGGCGTGCGTGGTGCCGTAAATCGGAATCGGTTGCCGCGCCTGGGCCCACGCGGTCGCGTACGTGGAGTGGGTGTGGACCACGCCGCCGAGCGCCGGCCACTTGCGGTACAGCACCAGGTGCGTCGGCGTGTCGGAAGAGGGCCGCAGCTTGCCCTCCACGAGCGCGCCCGCCAAATCGAGCACGACCAGGTCCTCGGCGGCGAGCTTGCTGTATTCCACGCCGCTCGGCTTGATGGCCATCACCCCGCGCGCCGCGTCGAACGCGGACACGTTCCCGAACGTGTAGATGGCGAGCCCGCGCTTAGGGATCTCCTGGTTGGCTGCCCAAGCTCGCTCCTTGAGCTCGCGATACGGCGAGGTCATGGTGTCAACGACCGAGCGAGAACGCGAGCTCGTTCCAGCGGAGCTCGTTGCGCAGCGCGCGCAGATCGAGATCGGCGCCGAGGCGGATCACCTCGAGCCCGACCATGCCGGCGAAGTCTTCCCACTCTGCCGCGCTGACCGCCTGACAGAACGCCGCGTGGTGCGCGCCGCCCGCCTCGATCCAGCCCTGCGCGCCGCGCTTGAAATCCGGGCGCGGGATCCACACCGCCCGCGCGGTCGGCAATTTCGGCATCGGGTGCTCTGGCGCGACCACGTCGAGCTCGGCCACGATCATCCGCATGCGACCGCCCATGTCGACGAGGGTGGTGTTCACCGCCGGTCCCGGCCGCGCGTCGAACACCAAGCGCGCCGGATCGGCTTTGCCGCCGATGCCCAGCGGGTGCACCTCGAGCGACGGCTTACCGGCCGCGATCGAGGGACACACCTCCAGCATGTGCGCGCCGAGGACACGCTCCTTCCCCTTCACGAGGTGATACGTGTAGTCCTCCATGAAGGAGACGCCGCCCGGGCGCCCCGCCGTCATCACTTTACCGAGGCGGACGAGCGCCGCCGTCTTCCAATCACCCTCCGCGCCGAAGCCGTAGCCATCCGCCATCAGCCGTTGGCAGGCCAGGCCAGGCAGCTGCTTCAAGCCGTGCAGATCTTCGAAGGTGGTGGTGAAGGCTTTGAACCCGCCCTCGTCGAGGAACGCGCGCATGGCGAGCTCTTGCCGAGCCGCGTAGCGCAGATTCTCACGCTTCTCTCCGCCGCGGCGCAGCGGCGCGGCGAGCGTATACGTCTCTTCATACTCGCTCACCAAGCGATCGACCTGCGTGTCCGCGACCTCCGCGACGCGCGCGGCCAGGTCCCCAACGCCGTAGCCGTTGATGGACCAACCGAGCTTGATCTGCGCCTCGACGCGATCACCGCCGGTGACCGCCACTTCGCGCATGTTCATGCCGCCGAAGCGCGCGATCTTCAGCTGCCGCGACTCCGCCATCGCCGCCGCCGCGCGCGCCCAGCCCGCGAGCTCCTCCAGCACGTCCGGATCTCGGTAGTGACCCACGACGATCTTCCGGTTCAGGCGCAGACGCGCGGTGATGAACCCGTACTCCCGGTCGCCGTGCGCCGACTGGTTCAGGTTCATGAAATCCATGTCGATGTCGGCCCAGGGCAGCTCTTCGTTGTGCTGCGTGTGCAGGTGCGCCAGCGGCTTTTGCAAGCGCGTCAAGCCGGCGATCCACATCTTCGCCGGCGAGAAGGTGTGCATCCAGGTGATGACACCGATGCACTCCGGCGCAGAGCTCGCGGCCAAGCACATGTTCTCGATCGCGTCCGGGCCGGTAAGCGTCGGCTTCCACACGACCTTCGCTGGCAACTTTCCGGAGCCGTCGATGGCTTCGGCGATGCGCCGCGCGTTGGCGGCGACCTGCTCTAGAGTTTCTTTTCCGTACAGGTGTTGGCTGCCCGTTAGAAACCAGAGCTCAGGGGCCTTCTGCGGAGCTCCATTTGTCATGATTTTACGATTGTGAGCGTTCACATGAAGCGTGTCAAGACCTGGTATGCTGCGCCGCCGATGGTCGCCCGCAATGCCAAACCCGAGAAGCGGCGTCACGCCGTGATGACCGACGTCGCGCGGCTCGCTGGCGTGTCGTATCAGACCGTCTCGCGCGTGCTCAACGATAGCCCGCTCGTGCGCGGTGAGACGCGCGATCGAGTGCTCGCGGCGATCCGCGAGCTCGATTATCGCCCCAACTCCGTAGCGCGAGCGCTCGTCACCGGGCGCTCGAAGACGCTCGGTGTGGTCACGTTCGACACCAAGCTGTACGGACCCGCCTCCATGTTGCTCGGCATCGAGCAGGCCGCACACGACGCCGGCTACGCCGTGACCATTTCGAGCCTGCGCTCGCTGAACCGCGACACCGTGCTGGCCGCCATCGAGCAGCTGCGCGATCAAGGCGCGGATGGCGTCGCGGTGATCGCGCCGCTGCGCGCAGGGTTCGACGCGCTGAGACACGTGAAGGCGGACTTCCCGGTGGTGGCCGCGGCCGCGGGTCCCGCTGCCTCGCTGCCCATCGCCAGCGTCGATCAGGCAGCGGGCGCCGCCGCTGCGACGCGTTATCTGTTGAGCCTCGGCCACAAAACGGTGTGGCACTTGGCGGGGCCGCCCGATTGGACCGAGGCGGACGAGCGCGTCGAGGGCTGGAAATCCGAGCTCATCGCGGCGGGCGCGCCGGTGCCGGAGCTGCTGCGGGGCGACTGGACGCCGCGCTCCGGATACGACCTCGGCGAGCGCTTGCTCAGCAGCCCCGAGATCACGGCGGTGCTCGTGGCCAATGATCAGATGGCGCTCGGCCTGTTGCGTAAGGTGCACGAAGCGGGGCGCAAAGTCCCTCACGATCTCAGCGTCGTCGGCTTCGACGATATCCCTGAAGCCGCGTATTTCACGCCGCCGCTGACGACGGTTCGCCAGGACTTCAGTGAGCTCGGTAGGTTGTGCCTACAGATGTTGCTGCGCAGCATCGAAGGCGAGCCAGGGCCGACGCGAGTGGTGGTGCCGCCCGAGCTCGTGCTGCGCGGCTCCACCGGACCCGCGCGGCATCGTTGAGGGCGGTGACGCCAAAGCGTTCGTCGATCTAGAACGTGATGCTGGCCTGCAGCTTGATCACGTCCATATCGGGCTTGTCACCCGCGTACGGTCCGCCTTGCGTGATGTGGCTGCCGGCGATCATCGGCTGACCCCACGGCCAGCGACCGGCGATGACCATGCGGTCTCCATAACGGTAGCGCGAGTACTGGAGATAGATGCTCTCGCTCGACAGGAAGTGCGACGAGAAGATCAGACGCGACGTGATCGCGGAGAACGCATAGCCGGAATCGTCGAGGTTGTAGTTGGCCTCGTCCCAGCGCAGCATGAGCCCGAGCCAGTCGAGCGGCTGAACGGTGACGTCCGCGCCGTACTTCATTTGCCCGATGTGATCCTGCGAGATCGTCGAGCCGGCGGGTAAGTCCAGCTTCGAGTCGATGTAGAGACCGAAGGCGCTGACCGTGATCTCGGGCATGACCTCGCCGCGCTTCTTGCCGCTGATGTTGGACAGCGAATTCTCGTAAAGGAAGCCGAGATTGAAGGACGAGCCCGTGCCGGTGCTGTTACCGGGGCTCTCGTCCCAAGCCATGTAGTTGGAGGCGAAGCCGGCGGCGCCGAGCGAATGCATCAGCTCCGTACCGCCCTGCGCCAGCGCCCAGCCGTTGCGAATGCGCGTGTACGACGGCGAGACCCACAGGTGTCCGACGTACGGGAGGCGAACGTTGAGCTCCCCACCGAAGGTCGTGAACTTCGCCGCGGCGGCGTCGGTATAGGCCTGACCCGAGCTGCCCCGCTGGGTAAGGTTCGGGTCGCGCGTCCACTGATGGTTGAAGTGAAGCCCGATGTCTCCGTAGTCCTTGTACGAGAGCTTCAGGTGCTCGTAGTGGAGCAGATCCAAGCCGACGGTGGCTTGATACGGCGCGGGCGACAGGATGTTGAAGCTTCCGTCCCGGTTCGTCCCGATGCCCTGAGACGCCGTGAGCGTGAGATCTTGATTGATCGGGACGGTGAGCTTCAGCTGCTCACCGAGCTGACGAAAACGCCCGAGGGTGTAAGTGTCGTATTTCTCGAAGTAGCCGTAGGAGGGCCAGAACGCGCCGGCCGTCAGCGCGATGTTGGGCCGCAGCGCGCCCAGCGAGAAGTCGGTGTCGAGCGTGAGGTAGGCCATGCCCGGCACCCACCCCGCGTCGTAGTTGCGGAAGCCGGCGGCTTGAAACCAATAGCCCATCCAGCCGACGACAGCCTCGACGTGCTTCTTCTTCACGTGAAAGAACAGCTCCGCCCAGTCTTGCTCTTGGAGCCGCGTGTACGCGAAGCTGTAGTAGTTCGAGTCCACGGTGCGAGTGGGCCCGTACGAGATCTGCAAACGAGTCGGACCGTTCGGATCGTCGGGGCTGCGACGCGGGCTGAAGCCCAGCGTCATGGGCGCACGAAAATACCCGGTGACGAACGTGCGGAAGCCGTTGGACGACTCGCCAGCTTCGGCTGCGGCGGGCGCCGCGGCCGCTGCCGGCTCTGCCGCCGGAGCAGCCGGCGCAGCTCCGGTAGGGGTCGATTCCGGCTCGTCCGCGGCTTCCTTAGCCTCTGCAGCGGATGGCTCGTCGCTCTCCGCGGGCGCCGCAGCGTCCGGCGCGGCCTCTTCTGTAGACGGCTGCGACGCTTCGGAATTGGACTCTTGGGCAGCGGCTGGAAGCGCGATCGCCCAGACGGCCAGGGCGACGAGGGCTCCTGATTTTCGCACCATGGCTTGCGTTACCTCCGCGCGGAGAGGACCTTTCACTTTCCGTATCCCGCCGCAACGATGCTTTGCTGAAGAGCGTCGATGGTCTCTTTCGTGGCAGCGCCGTTGGCTACGACTCCTTCGTAGAAGCGCCCACCGTCGAAGTCGCTGTTGTCACCGCCGATGGAGAGGATGATCGAGCCCTGCTTTTGCATCGGCACATAGCCCGGCTTCTCGGGCCGTATTCCGTCGTACATCGTGGTGACGGGGCCGGTCGTGGCGTCCCCGCCGTACAGCGCGAAGCGGCCCTTACCGCCGTTCTTGTCCGCCGTATCGCCGACGACCATCGCGGTGACGAAGTCGTATCTCAGCGGCAGCGCCGTCGAGATGTTGCGGTCCTGACCGTTCTCCCAACCCGCGTACAGACCGTTCTCGAGATCAGCCATGACCCAGGGTCCGCCCTGCACGCCGCTGCCCCAAATCACGCCCTGACCGAGGTAGACGGCTTCCATCGTGCCCTCTTGGTCGTTGTTGGCGGTCACCTCGGCGTTGCCGTAGTCGAAGCAGCAGCCGTCGATCAAGTCGCGCTGGCTGCTCACCATGTACATGGTCTGCGGCTCGTCCTTGACGGCGGTGCCGGAGATCTTGCTGGTCGGATACGGACAAGCGTAACAGTTGGCGCGGTAGCCCTCACCGGGCCGGAAGAGCATGCCGTAGACCGAGTGTCCATTGGCGGTGATCTTCAAGCGGCTGGCGGGGACGGGCTTGCCTGCCGTGGGCTTGGCGCTGCCGGGCGGGGCAGGCGTGAGGTGATTTCCAAACGGCGCTTGGTCGTACACGATCGAGATCACGCAGCTGCTGCCCGCACAAAACGCATCATGCGCGGCGGCGTCCGCGTAGCCATCCACCACTCCCACGTCCAGGGTGGTCATGTCTGGGCGCTGAAGCTGATAGAGCGGCCCTTTGTAATCGCGGACCAGCAAGCGAACGGTGCTGTGCGCAGAGACGCAGGGCAGGCCCGCGCCCTGCAAAACGTCGCACGGCAGCGCGTCGGGGCCGACGTTCGAACCACCGCCGCCGCTGCTCGGCCCGGCGCCGCTGCCCGCATTCGGGCTGCCCCCGACGCTAGAACCGCCGCTGCCCAGCAGGTTACCGGAGGCGTCGTACGACCAGCAGCCGCTCGCAAAAGCTCCGAGCGACACCGGCGCGCACACCAGGACCATGGCTACGACTGAACGGATCTTTTTCATCGAAGGGCGTCCCCGCCGAGAATTCGAGCTACTGCTTCTGAAGAACGACCGGGCCCGTGAGCGTGCCGATCGGAGTGACGGTGGTGAGGTTCATCGTCAGCGCGTTTCCGGCGACGCAGTACGAGTACTCGGTGGGAACACCGGCGACGGTGGTGACTACCTTGTTGTCCGCTGCGGTGTAGGTCCCCGTCGTGCCCTCCGGCGGATTGAAGGCCGAGTCGATCGAGATGGCGGCCATGCCCGCAAACTGCTTTATCGGAGCGGTGCAGGTGCAGCCCTTGGTCGCCTCGTTTTCGACGCACTCGATCTCTTGGATGCCCAGGGGCTGGAGGTTGAGGCGATCACACGTCGTCGCGGTGCCGGAGATCTTCAGACACTCCGGCGCGAACTCCACGACCGCGGTGCCTTCCGTGGTCGTGGTGTCCATCACCATGCCATCGGCGGTCGCCGTCCACGTGCCCGTCACGGTGAGCATGCCCATGACCGGCGCCATGAGGCAGCCGAGCCCAGTTGGGCCCAAGTCCGCGTTGCCGCTGATCGTCATCGGACAAGACACGGACTTCCAGGTTCCGACGACGTCGCCACCGCAGGGCGCGGCCGCCGCGTCCATGCAGCTGACCTGCCCTCCGGAGCTCATCTCACCGCCGGCGGTGCCACCGCCGCCTCCGTTGCTCCCGCCTGCGCCGCCGCCCGCTTGCCCAGCGGCGCTGCTCCCCCCCATCGACGAGGGTCCGCCCGAAGCCGCTGGTGCGCCGCCCGACATCGTCATGCTGGTCGAGCCTCCCGACATCGTCGTGCTGCTCGAGCCTCCCGACGTCGTCGTGCTGCTCGAGCCTCCCGACGCTTTCGAGAGATTGTCGTAGCTACCGCAGCTCGGAAGCAGCCAAGTCAAGAGCATCGCGCTGGCGCTGCGCGCGATGAAGCGGGACCGGTCCATGATTCGTTTTCTCCAGAAGGATGGATATCAGTTCCCGTAACGCAGCGCCTTAATGTTCTGCAGCACCGCGAGCTCCGCGTCGTCCGACGGGAAGCCGGCGAGCACGGCGCCTTCGTAGAAGGTGCCCCAGGAATTGTTGCTGTTGTCCCCGCCGACGCCCAACACGATAGCGCCCTCGTTGTCCATCGCCTTGGGCAAGCCACCCTCGTAAGCCGTGGTGATGGCGGAGGCGGTGCCGGCGTCGGCCATGCGCAACGCCCAGTTGTTCTGGTTCGTCTTCAGGAAGCCCAGGGCAAACTTCACCTTCAACGAGGGGTTTTTGGGATTGGCCGGATGATCGCCGTCGAGCGCGCCCCAGCCCGGATCGCCCGGCTTGGTGCCGCCCGCCCAGACGCCAGCCTCGAAATCCGCCATGTACCAGGGCCCGCTGCCGGCGCCTTTGCCCCAGAACGCGACGCCCAGGAACAGCGTGTTCATGACACCGTATTTCGTGGGATCAGGCGAGACGTTGCCGAAGTCCCAACAGCACGCGGTGCCGTAGTGCGTGCCGTCGGCCAGCATGTAGAGGCCCTGCGATTCTTTATGTAGCGGCACGCCGGCGCCCGCCTTGGTTTGGCGGTAGCCCTGACGCGCCGCCATGTACAGCGAGTACACCTTCTTGCCGTTGACGTTCAACGCGGCCTGCGCTGAAATCGGGGTTTCGAAGTCATCCGTGGCGCCGTACTGACCGCCGTCGCTTCGGCCCTTCTTCGCGACCGTGAGGTTATTGCCCTTGCCCGACTGATCATAGAGGATCGAGACGGTGCAGGTGGTGTTCCCGCAGGCTGCATCGACGTCCGACGCCAGCGCGAAGCCGTCTGGGCTCTGCATGATGTCGTGCGTTTGACCGCCGTTGCCGGTGTTCATGTTGTTGCTGCCGCTCCTCACCTGAAAGAGCGGGCCCGTGTAGTCCGACTTCAAGCGCCGGATCGTGCTGTATGCGCCGACGCAGGGCGTGGGCGGCGTGGCCGCCGCATAGATGTCGCACGGACCCATGGTGGGCGCGCTCCCGCCGGCAGCTCCTCCGGCCGCCATGCCGCCGCCACCGCCGGCTCCACCGTTCGTTCCGCCCGCGCCGGCCGACGCTCCCCCTGCGCCGGACGCCGGCATGCCGCCGCCTCCGCCGGGCGCGCCGCCGCCGCTGCTCGCTCCGCTCGAGCCGCTGGCACCCGATT
This sequence comes from uncultured Sorangium sp., assembly GCA_966250485.1. Taxonomy (GTDB): domain Bacteria; phylum Myxococcota_A; class Polyangia; order Polyangiales; family Polyangiaceae; genus PMG-095. Next base: position 208,981 of record CBINHN010000002.1, read on the forward strand.
GACCGCCACCCGCTACGGACGAGCCGCCGGTCGCGGTTGAGCCGCCGGAGGTCGCAGCACCGCCTTGGCTGGTGGCCACGCTACCGCCCGTGGGCGCTCCTCCCGTCGAGGTCGTGCCAGTGCCGCCCGTCGTCGGAGCAGCGCCACCCGTCACTACCGGCGCGGAACCACCGGTGTTCGTGCCAAGGTCTCGACCGTTGTCTGAGCAAGCTGCTGCGATGACGGAAAGGACGACTGCGGAATGAAAGAAATAATGAGTTCTCATGAACAGACTCCGTCCGAGAGACAGCGGGGCACGCACGGTGGTGCGTAAGCCGGATTGTGAACGCTCACATTTGCCATGTCAAGACTACTGCGCGTGACTGACAGGGGCTTGTGTCGAGACCAAAGGGCCTCACAACGCACTGGCAGCAGGCGCGGGAATCCGTCGACCATTCGATTTTTTTCGTCCAGCGGGCGCGCAAGATTATCGGCAATGAAGATCCTTCCCGAGAGGGTGGACATTCACGTTGACGCCGGACGCAATTTCTCGCGGCGGATGCGACGCTCGGCCTTCCAGCTCTTGGCGACGGTGAGCCGACACCTGATAGAGCATCCGGATCATACGGACAGCCTCACGAATCCCCCGGCGCGCACGGGCCGCACCTGCGCGCAGAGCGGCCGGACGAGCGTTGTAACCCTGCGCAGCGCGCCTGAGAAGTGAGCACCACAGCGCGAGCCCGCGCCGTGCTCCGCGTGCAGGACCTGCGCCGCGCAGCGGACGGTCGCGAGCCCGATGCGCGGCGCGGAAAAAGGCAGCGTGCGCTCGCGCTGCGCGAGCCCGATGCGCTGCGGTGACACGACGACTGTGATCGTGATCACATTTCTTTGAGTTGCGACTCGCACGTTGCGATATCGACTCTCACGTGAAGCGCGCCGCGTATCCAGTGCGCCGAGCGACGACGAAACGCAAAGCTCCGCGACGGAATGAGAACCCGCGCGCCACTGGGCAGCAGAGGTGCTCAGCGACTGGCGTCACATCGCGTCGCGGCGTCGCCTCGTTTCCTATCGTGCGCCCGCTCGCGAGATCCCGATGAAAATTCGCCGTTCAACCCCTGCGCAACAGCCGAACCGCAACGAACTTTCAGACGCGAGCACTGAAATGGGCTGGCACTCGAGCCGCTGCTGCGACGGCTGGTCGGCTGCGTTCGCGCTCGCAGCGGCAGCGCTGCTCGCTGCGTGCGGCGGTGATGGCGGCGGTAGCGACGCAACGGGCGGCGCCAGCAGCAGCGGAGGCAGCGCGCCGATGGCCGGGCGCAACAGCGGCGGCATCGTTGGCGCCGGAGGCAACGGAACGGCCGGCGATAAGGCGACGGGCGGAGCGAGCTCCGGTGGCTCGCTGAACGCGAGCGGGGGCATGACCAGCGGCGGCGCCGTGAACAGCGGTGGCTCACACAGCGCCGGCAGCTCGTCCGGCGGCAACTCCGGCGCTGGCGGCAGCGCAGGGTCGAGCGCTGGTGGCGGATCCGCGAACGGGGGTGCAGGCGGTGTTGGCGGCGCGACGCAAGGCGGCGCCGCGGGTGCACAGGGTGGAGCGTCGGCGCATGGCGGTGCCGGCGGCGCTCAGGGCGGCGCCAGCGCGCAAGGTGGAGCAGCGGGGGCGGCCGGCCAAGGCGGTGCCATGGGCGGCAGCGGAGGCAAGAGCAACGTGCTCGCCGCAACGCCGCCGATGGGCTGGAACTCGTGGAACACCTTCGGCTGCAACAACCTGACGGAGGCGCTCATCAAGGGCGTCGCAGACACCTTCGTGTCGAGCGGGATGAAGGACGCCGGCTATGAGTACGTCAACCTCGACGACTGCTGGATGAACGGGCGCGACGGGAGCGGCAAGATCCTGGTCAACACCAACAAGTTTCCTTCCGGCATGGCCGCGCTGGCCAAATACATTCACGACAAAGGCTTGAAAATGGGCCTGTACTCCACGCCGGGCACGAAGACGTGCGCTGCCATTTATGGCGGCTACTCCGGCGGCGTCGGCAGCCTCGGTCATGAGACGAGCGACGCGCAAACGTACGCTTCCTGGGGCGTCGACTACCTGAAATACGATAAGTGCACCGCCGCGCTCAGCGGCTTTGCCGTGATGCGGGACGCCTTGCGCGCCACCGGCCGCCCCATCTTCTACAGCATCAACCCCGGCGATGGGACGGGCTGCGTTCCAGGCAAGTGCGCCATCGATTTACCGACCACCGCGAACATGTGGCGTATCGGCTTCGACATCAACGCCAGCTGGTCGTCGGTCGTCTCGCTCATCGATCAAAACGCGCCGCTCTCTCAATACGCCGGCCCCGGACACTGGAACGACCCTGACATGCTGGAGGTCGGCAAGCTCGCCAATGAGACCGAGGATCGCGCGCACTTCAGCATGTGGGCGATCATGGCTGCGCCGCTGCTCGCCGGAAACGACATCCGCAACATGAGCGCCGCTACGCGGACCATCCTCACCAACAGCGAAGTCATCGCCGTGGATCAGGATCCGCTCGGCGTGCAAGGTAAGGTCGTGGCCACGCCCGCGGCGAACCTGCAAGTCTGGGCGAAGAAGCTGGCGGGCACGAACACCGTCGCGGTCGCGCTGTTCAACCGCGGCGGCTCCAGCGCTTCCATCACCGCGCAATGGAGCGCGCTCGGGCTGCCAGCAGGAGCCGCCACGGTGCGCGACCTGTGGAGCCACAGCGATCTCGGCAGCTTCACGGACTCTTACACGGCCGCTTCCGTCCCGAGCCACGGCGTGGTGATGCTGAAGATCACGAGCGCGTCGTAGGGTCGCCGCGCGCAGCCGGTCGCGCTACCTGGCTTGGCCCAGCAGCGCGCCGTTCGTCTCGATCACGCGCGCATACCAATGCGCCGAGTCTTTGAGCACGCGCTTCTGCGTCGGGTAGTCACAGAAGATCATGCCGAAGCGGTGCTTGTAGCCGTGCGCCCACTCGAAGTTGTCGATGAACGACCAGTGGAAGTAGCCCTCTACGGGCACGCCGTCGGCGATGGCGCGCTCGAGCTCGAGCAAATGACGCTCCGTGAAATCGATGCGGTCGGGGTCGTGCACCTTGCCGTCGAGCGCGACCCAGTCGCGGCACGAGATGCCGTTCTCGGTGATCACCACGGGCTTCTTGTAACGCTCGTAGAAGAACTTCGGGCCCCAATAGGCGGCGCTGGGCGTGACGGGCCACTCGAACGCCGTAATGGGAGCGCCGACCGGCTGCGGCACGAGCTCCGCTCCGGCCGGCGTCGCGCGCACCGGCGTGCCCTGGTAAATGTTCGCGCCGAAGAAGTCGAGCGGCTGCGAGATGAGCTCCAGATCACCAGCCACCAGCGCCGGAGCGTCGGGGCCGTACAGCTTCCAGCCCTCCTCGGGGTAGTGACCGAGGAACACGGGGTCCATCCACCAGCTGTTGGTCCACGCGGTGTGCCCCCAAACCTCGAACGTGGATTGTCGCGCCGCCGCGATGTCTTCGGGGCTGTCCGTCGCGGGCAGGCGCGGCATGCCCACCGGCGCAAAGCCGATGCGCGGCTGCAGCTTGGCCGCGGCGCGGATCGCCTGTACCGAGCGACCGTGCGCGAGCAGCGTGTTGTGACCGGCGCGGAGCACTTCTTGGAAGCGCAGGCGATCGCCCGGCGCGTGTCGCCCTTCATCGTGGCCGGCGCCGATGAAGACTTGCGGCTCGTTCAGCGTCATCCAATTGCGGACGCGATCCGAGAGGCGCCGCACGACCAAGTCGCTGTACTCGGCGAACCAGTGCGCCACGTCGCGGTTGAGCCAGCCGCCGCGATGATAGAGCGCGAGCGGGAAGTCCCAATGAAACAGCGTGACCCAGGGCGTGATGTTGGCGCGCAGCAGCTCGTCGATCAGCCGATCATAGAACGCGAGCCCCGCCTCGTTGACGCGACCGACCCCGTCCGGGAGCACGCGCGGCCAGCTGACGCTCAGACGATACGCCTGCAGGCCCATGCGCTGCATCAGCGCGACGTCTTCCGGGTAGCGGTGGTAGTGATCGCAAGCGACGTCACCGTTTTGGCCGCTCCAGACCTGGCCCGGTTTGCGGCAGAACATGTCCCACACCGACGGCCCCTTGCCGTCGCTGTCGTGCGCGCCTTCGATCTGATAAGCCGCCGCGGCCGCACCCCATACGAAGCCTTTCGGAAACGCCGTTTGTCGCATGCGGCGCGCAACCTAGCACGCTGACCCGGGCGCTACGGAACCGATTCCAGGTGCCGAGCTGGCGCCGCGCATTTTTCTCACAAAATGCGCGTTTTGCCGCGCGACGGCGCGCTGGCTAGGAGGTCAGCAAAGTTTCGACGCTTTCCTTGACCGGCGCGCGGCCTTCTATGAAATCCGCGACGCGCGGATCTTTCGAGGCCCGGAACTCGTCCACCGTGCCGATCGCGATGATGCGACCGCGGTGCACCATGGCGACGCGATCGCTGATCGTGAACACGCTCTTCATGTCGTGCGTCACCACCATGCTGGTGATGTTGAGCTTCTCCTGCAAACCCATGATCAGGTGGTTCACGCGCGCCGTGTTGATGGGGTCCAGGCCGGTGGTCGGCTCGTCATAGAGGAGCACCTCGGGTCGCACGGCGATGGCGCGCGCCAAGCCGACGCGCTTGCGCATGCCGCCGGAGAGATCCGCCGGGCGCATCTGTTCGATGCCCGGTAAGCCGACGAGCCCCAGCGCCCAGGCCACGCGCTCGTCGCGCTCGTCCTTGCTCATGGTCTCGCGAAAGTGCTCTTCCAAGCCGTAGGCCACGTTCTCTCCCACCGAGAGCGAGTCGAACAGGGCCGCGCCTTGAAACAACATGGCGATGCGCTGGCGCACGCGCGCGAGCTCGTCTTCGCTCATGTGCGTGACGTCTTGTCCGTCGAAGGTGATGGTGCCCTGCTCCGGTCGCAGCAGGCCGATCAGCATCTTGAGCATCACGCTCTTGCCCACGCCCGAGCCGCCGACGATGGTGAGCACTTCACCGCGCCCCACGTCCATGTCGAGCCCGCTATAGATGACCTTGGGACCAAACGCCTTTTTTACGCCTTGAAAGCGGATGAGCGGCTCGACCATCGCGCCCGGACGTTATCACCGAAGCTTTCTCGGCGGCGGCGCCGCGCGACCCTCGTCAAATTCTTGGCAGACTCGAGGGTGACGTGCGCGGCGCCCACGCAGCACGCGTGCATGAGCGCGAAGCGACGCCGCGGCAGAGCAAGCTGAACAGGCGAACAGCAACCAAACCGCCACGCAAATACTTGGATTCTGTCTCGTTTTCCGCAACCCTAGCGGCGTGCTCCGGGCATGACTCCGCCTCGCCCTGCTTCGCTGCCGCCGCAACACCGCGTGCTGTTCGTGGACGACGATCCCGCCATTGGCCGCGCGTTCACGCGGCTCATGCGGCGCCTGGGTTACGAAGTGGACTACGTCGTGAACGCCGACGACGCCTTGGTGCTGGCTGAAGAGCGCGAGTACCCGGTGGTGGTGACCGATCTGATGATGCCGGAGACGAACGGCTTCGCGCTGATCGACCTGCTGTCGCAGCGCTCACAGATCACGAGCTTCATCGTGCTGACCGGAGCGACGGACCTGAACGCCTTCGAATCGGCGCGCGCCGACGAGCGCATCGCGGGTGTGCTCTCCAAGCCGATGGACGCCGAGCAGCTGGCGCAGGCGCTGAAGCAGGGCTTCGATCTGAGCGACAAGCGCAAGGCCGCGCTGGGCCGCCCCGAGCGCACGCAGCGCATCCTGCTCGTCGAAGACAACCCGGCCGACGCGGTGCTGCTGGAGACGTTCCTGTCGGCGATGGGCGGGGTCACGCTGACGCAGACCTCTCGCCTCGCCGACGCCGTGCGCATTCTGCACGACCAGCACTACGACACGGTGATCACCGAGCTCTCGTTGCCGGACGCGCGCGGGCTGGACGCCGTGCTGCGCCTGCGCGACTGCTCGCCGGAGTCCACGCTGCTCGTGTGCAGCTCCAGCAACGACGAGGTGCTCGCGCTGCAGGCGCTGGAGCTTGGCGCTCACGACGTGGTGATCAAGGGCACGTTCGACGAGGCGTCGCTCGCGCGCGCGGTGCGCTTCGCGCGCGTCCGGCGCTTGGCGGAGCGGCGCCTCTCGCGCCTGGCGTTCCACGATCCGCTCACCGGCCTCTCGAACCGCGCGATGTTCGAAGAGCGTCTGAACCTGGCGCTGGCCGCCGCCAAGCGGCAACAGTCGCGCGTGGGGTTGATGTTCATCGACCTCGACGGCTTCAAAGCCATCAATGACCGCCTGGGTCACGACGCCGGAGATGAAGTGCTGCGCGAAGTCGCGGCGCGGCTGCGGCGCACGGCGCGCGAGTCGGACGTGGTCGCGCGCTTCGGCGGCGATGAGTTCGCGATCCTCGCGCCGCAGAGCGATGATAGCGGCCTGTTGAGCCTGGCCGAGCGCGTGGTCAGCAACCTGTGCCAGCCGATCGCGCTGCACGGCGAGGAAGTCAGCGTCACCGCCAGCATCGGCTTGTCCGTTTACCCGGACAGCGGCGAATCACCCATGGTGCTGCTCAAGCTCGCGGATCGCGCGATGTACAGCGCCAAGAAGGCCGGAAAGAACTGCGTGCGCGCCGCGCCGCCGCGCCGCCGCTGGAGCGTTCCGCCGCCGGCTGCCTGACCCCGTGTGAGGCCTGCACCGCGCCGTGGCCGGGTCGTCTCGCTTCGAGGCGGGGTGACAAAGCTGTCGCTTGCGACGCCCGCGGCGCGGGTTCGAATGGCGCCGGCCTGCGGCGGCTTGACTCCGAATCTGGCATCCGTCTTCCTGAGAGAAGGCTGCGCCGGCACCGTCATGACCATCGAGCTCCTGATCCACGCCATCGTCCGCCAGACCACGATCTTGATCGGGCAGCTCGCGACCGTCGGCGGTAGCCGAGCGCCGCTGGCGCAGGTCGCCAATCAAGTGTTCTTGCAGCTGGTGCACGAGCTCGAGCGGCAGGGCGTGAGCCGCAAAGTCAGCGCCGACATGTTCGGCATGGGGCTTCGCACCTATCAGCGTAAGGTGCAGCGCCTGACCGAGAGCTCGACCGATCGCGGCCGCTCACTGTGGGTGGCCGTACTCGACTACGTGCAGGAGCGCGGACAAGCGGGGCGCGGTGACGTGCTGGTTCACTTCGCGCGCGACGATGAGTCGCAAGTAAAGAGCGTCTTGCACGACCTGTGTGAGAGCGGGCTGATCGTGGCATCCGGCACGGGCTCGGCGCTGGAGTATCGCGCGCCGCCCGCCGAAGAGCTCGCCGAGCTGCGGCGCACGCTGAGCAGTGAAGGTTTGGACGAGCTGGTCTGGGCACTCATTTATCGCGAGGGGCCGCTGGACCGCGACGACCTCTCGCACCATTGCGGCGCGCACGCCGAGCTCGGCGAAGCGCTCGAGCGATTGTTGGCGGCCGGCCGCGTCGAGCTCATGACCGACGGCAAATATCGGGCTAATGAGCTGGTCGTGCCCCTGGGCTCGACGTCGGGTTGGGAAGCGGCGGTGTTCGACCACTTCAAGGCTTTGGTCAACACCATTACCTGCCGACTGCGCGAAGCTCGTGATGCGCCGCGGCTGGCCGATCGAGTCGGTGGCAGCACGTACACGCTCGAGGTATGGCCGGGCCACCCCTTGGAGAGCGAGGCACTGGGCACTTTGTCGCGACAGCGGTCCGAGCTCGGCGAGCTTCGCCGCCGTGTCGAGGAGCACAACGCCGCGCAACCGGGGCCGAGCAGCCGCACGCGCGTCGTGCTGTACGTTGGACAGTGCTTGATATCGCAAGAGAGCTTGGACCCCGATGAATAGAGTCGAGCGCTTGGCCCGTAGCGCAGCACGCCTTTTGCTCCCGTTCGGCGCGCTGTTGCTGCTCTGCTGCAGCGGCGGGGCGCCGCACGAAGACGGCGGCAGTGAGACGCACTTTCTCATGAGCTGCAGCGCGCTGTGCGGCGGCGAAGGCTTCGACTGTCGCTGCGGCGTTTGTACCCGGCCGTGCGCCACGACTCAGTCCTGCAGCACGCTCTCGGCGGCGGCCGAGTGCGTGCCCGTCGCTCCGCGTATCGCCGACGGTCGCTGCGTGCACGAGACGCCGAGCACGTTCTGCGATCTGCCGTGCCTGGCCGACGCGGACTGCGCGCTGCTCGGGGCTGACGCTCGTTGCGACGCCGGCTACTGCCGCGGCGTGGACTCGCCGAGCTCGACCGCGAACGAGAATCAGACGCTCGACTGCGCCGCTGCCCAGCCCATCGCCGCGAGCGAGCTGGCGATTTACGGCGACTCCTTGATCCAGCTGAGCCCGTTCGGCGCTCGCTTCGAGAGCCACGCGACGAGCGAAGGAGCGCTCCAAGCCGGGGAGCACTACCGCAATTACGCCTCGGCGCAGACCTCGTTCCTGGCGCAGAACGGCTTCAGCCTGAGCGGGCAGTACAGCGCTAGCCTCGGCGAGGGGGTGGCGCGCACCGTAGTGATGAACGGCGGCGCGACCGACATGTTGCAGAAGACGTGCGGCGAAGCGCCCAGCGCGGACTGCGCGGCCATCCAAGCCGCCGTCAGCGGCGCGGAGCAGCTGCTCCAACAGCTCGCGGACAGCGGCGTGCAGCAGATCGTCTACATGTTCTATCCGAACCCGCGAGACGCCGCGCTGCGGGCCGGGCTCGACGCGCTCAGGCCGCTGATTCGAAATGTCTGCGGGCACAGCCCAATTCCGTGCCACTGGCTCGATTTGCGGCCCACGTTTTCGGGCCACGACGACTACCTCGGTCCGGACGGCATCGTCTTCAGTGACAGCGGCGCCGAGGCCGCTGCCGCGGCGGTCTGGGATTTGATGGTGAAGCGGTGTGTCCCGCGCTGACGGCAGCGCGCCAGCTCGCACGACGCCCCACTCTCCCAACCCTGCCAGCGATGGCCCATCGCGCGATGACCCCGCCCGCGCGCAACGCCTGCTTGCTCCATCTCGCATCGTGATGCAGGGTCGTTGCAATGCGCATCTACACGAAGACGGGCGACGACGGGAGCACGGGTCTTTTCGGTGGCGCGCGTGTCGCGAAGGACTCGCCACGAGTCGAAGCCTACGGCACCGTGGATGAGCTGAGCTCACTGCTCGGCATGGCGCGCGCGGAGGATCCGGGCGACACCATCAAGATGCTGCTCGCGAGCATTCAAGACGACCTCTTTTGCTTGGGCGCCGAGCTCGCGACCACTCCCGGCAAGGAGGGGAAGCTCGGCTCGCGGCGGATCGGCGAGCAGGACATCGCCAGGCTGGAGGCCGCCATCGATGAGCACGAAGCGCAGCTGCCTCAGCTTCAGCACTTCATTCTGCCAGGCGGCTCGCGCTCGGCCGCGGCCCTGCACGTCGCGCGCTGCGTGTGTCGCCGGGCCGAGCGCCGCACCATGACGGCGATGGCAGAGGCGCCGCTACCCAACGAGCTCCTCGTGTATCTGAACCGCCTGAGCGACCTCCTGTTCGTGCTCGCGCGCCGCGCGAACCAGCTCGCCAAGAAGCCGGACATCGCCTGGCCGCCGCGAGCACACTAGCGCGCGAATACGCGACCGCGGGGATGCGGCCCGCGGCTCAATCGCGCCCCAGCGCGGCTTTGGCCGCGGCCGCGACGGTAAAACACCGGCTCCCGACGCAGCTTCGACCCGCGAGCGCCGCCCCGAGCGTCCGGGACGGACCGGTGTAAGATCCTGGCATGGCCATTCGTAAGATCGCGCAGCTCGGCGAGCCGGTGCTGCGTCGGCGCGCGCGAGAGCTGTCGCGAGAGGAGCTTCAGGCTCCAGAGACGCAACGTCTGATCGAGGATCTGATCGAGACGATGCGTGACGCCGACGGCGCGGGCTTGGCGGCGCCGCAAGTCTACGAGTCCGTGGCGCTCGTCGTGATCGAGGTGCGCGAGAACCCGCGCTACCCGAACGCGCCGAGGATCCCGTTGACCGTGCTCGTCAACCCGAGAGTGACTTCGCTCGTCGGCCCGCCGGAGTCACTGGCCGACAGCGACGCGATCACCGCGTACGAAGGTTGTCTCTCGGTCAGCGGTGTTCGCGGTCGCGTACGCCGGCCACGCAAGGTGCGCGTGCAGGCCTGGGATCGTCAGGGTCGCGAGCTCGACGAAGTGTGGGAGGGCTTCGCGGCCACCGTCGTCCAGCACGAGACCGATCACCTGCTCGGCACGCTGTTCGTCGACCGCGCCGATCTCGAGACGCTCAGCTTCTTGCGCGAATACGAGCGCTTCGTGCCAGTCGCCGAGCGGCTCGTGGACGGCGGAGCGACGTCATGAACCCGGCGCCCGGCGAGATCATCGACGGCAAATACCGCATCGTGCGCTTGATCGGCGACGGCGGTATGGGCTCCGTTTACGAAGCGCGACACGAGCTGCTCGGCGTGCCGGTCGCGCTCAAGTTCCGGCACGGCGAGCTCGCCACGCGGCCCGGCCTCGCCGCGCGCTTCCGGCAGGAAGCGCGCGTCTCCGCCACCATCCGCAGCCCGCACGTGGCGCACGTCACGGACGTGGACACCGCCAGCGACGGCTCGCCCTACATCGTGATGGAGCTGCTCTCCGGCGAGTCGCTGCAAGCGCTGCTCGCCCGGCGCGGCAAGCTGGGCGTGGAGGAAGCCACCGGCTTCGCGGCGCAGATCCTGACCGGGCTGGAGGCCGCGCACAGCATGGGCGTCGTGCACCGCGATTTGAAGCCCGACAACGTGTTCGTCACGCCGGGCCAAGACGGCCCGCTGCTCAAGCTGATCGACTTCGGCATCGCCAAGCTGAAGGAGAGCAGCGAATACAAGAAGGAGGTCACCCGCGCGGGTGTGATGATGGGCACCCCGGAGTACATGGCGCCCGAGCAGCTGTACGCCGCGCACGAGGTGGATCACCGCGCCGATTTGTATTCCCTGGGAGTGATTCTGTTCGAGATGCTGAGCGGCGTGCGGCCAGCGGACGGCGACAGCGCGGAGGTCATCATCACCAACGTGCTCTCCGGCCGCGGGCGGCGGCTCGGCGCGCTGGAGCCGGGGCTCGCGCCGTCGCTCGTCGCCTTGGTGGAGCGCGCGCTCGAGCCCGATCGTGACCGCCGCTTCGCGAGCGCGCAGGAGATGCATGGCGCGCTGCTGCGCGTCAGCTCCGGCGCTCCCGACATCGCGCTCGACGCCACCGCCAGCGCGGGGCTGCCAGCCACGGCGTTCGGCGTAGCAGAAGAGCGCATCCCGGATACGGTGGACGCGCCGGTGCTGGGCAGCCCCGCGCCGGTGCCGCCGCAGCTCGTAGCGCGCGTCGCGACGGGGACGCAGGCGGCGCCCATGCCGGTCCCACTCGCTGTGCCGCAGAACCGAGCGCTGCCACGCCGCAAACGCCGCTCGAGCGGCGCGAAGTGGCTGGTGGGGTTCGGGGCCTCTGCGCTCGTGCTCGGCGCTGGTGCGGTGGTGGCCTGGCAGTTCATGTACCCGGCGCGGGTGATCCCGGACCTTCCCGCACCCGATCCGATCCCCACCTCGAGCGGCACCGCGATCTCTATTTCGCCCATCGCCAGCGCCGCCCCCGATAGCTCCCCAGCTCCAGAAACGACGCCGAACCCAGGCACGACACCGGCGCAGCCTCGCACAGGGACTGGGACGAGCGATGGAACGAGACCGAGCCCCGCGCTTCCGCTCCCGTTCCCATCTTTCACGCTGCCAAGCAGCCTGCCGCCGCTACCCTCGACACTGCCGCCACTGCCGTCCACGTTGCCCCCCGGCTTCCCGACGGCGCTGCCGAGCGCGCTGCCGCCGTTCATCCCTCAAATCCCCGGGCTAACGCTGCCCGCGAATCCGCCTGCAGGGAATGCGCCGGCGCAAGCGGTGCCACAAGCCGCGAGCTCAGTGCGCTGAGCGCGTTCGTGTTTGCGCGGACGCGTTGCCAAGCAGTCGCGCCACGGGCAACGAATATGCCGCAGCGCTCTCGGCTGGCCGGATAGTATAGGCGATTCGAGTGCTTGCGGAACGGCGCATTCGCGCTACCACGCAGCTGCCACCCTTACCGTTCTCGTGGACGGCGCTTTAGCTCTCGGCTCGCGATGCCGAAACGTGACTCGCTCGACATCAACTGGAAAACGCTGCCACTGGAGACTGTCCCGTGACTCCCCCTATGCACACTGAAGAGTCTGTCCGCGCCTTCGCGAGCTCACTGCCCGAGAGCTATCGCAGTCACTTCGAGCTCGGCGCCATCGCGGATCACGCGCGCGTCGCGCTGGAGCGAGAATCGGCGCCGGCGAATGTCGGCAGGTTCTCTTCGGGTCGCGTTCCCGGCGACGCTATCTGCGTCGTCGCCGATGATCGCCCTGGCCTGCTCGCGACGATTAGCGCCGCGCTGGTCATGTGCGGACTCGACGTGATCGAGGCCGAGGCGTACACGCGCAAGATCCCGGGCCAGCACGACGAAGCCATCGACATCTTCTGGGTCCGGCATGAGTCGCGTGAGCGCCGCGACCAGCACCTCAGCCGTGATGAGGTGGAGCAGCTCCGCCAAACGCTGATCGGCTTGCTCGACGGCAAGCTCGAACGTCGCCGGTTGGGCGACAGTCAGCGGCCGATTCCGACACCGGCGTCGACGGAGACCATCGTGCGCTTCATCGAGAACGCGGACGGCAACTTCAGCACCCTCGAGGTCGAGACCGGGGATCGCTCTGGTCTGCTGTTGGCGCTGTCCCAGGCGTTGTTCCAGCAGCGCGTGCAGATCATCGGCTCGCAGGTGAAGACGACCGGCAAGCGCGTGTTCGACCGCTTCAACATCGTGGAGCTGGATGGCAGCCCCATCGGGCCGTCGCGGCGCCTGGAGATTCAGGTCGCGGTGCTGTCCGCCGTCGATCCCGTGATCGAGCGTCAGCGCGCTTCCGCGCTCTAGCCCAGCGCCATTCGCTCGCGCGCATCTCCGAACGGGACAGCTGGAGAGCCCGCTGTCTCGTTTCGAGAAGAAACGACGCGCGCATGACTAGGGCTGGATAGTAATTTCAGACACTTAGCGGAAGCCGTCACGCGGCACACCCCGTGCTGTTGGTGTCAGCGTGACCCAGCGACCTCATTCCGTTCAGGGCCAGGCCGAAGCGTGGGCAGCAGAAGCCAAGCGCTTGGCCGATGCCGGGCGCGACTTAGCCGCGCTCGATCTCTATCGCAAAGCCGCCGATCTGGTGCCAGGGGCTCCTTGGCTACAGCTGCGCACCGCCGAGCTCGCCAAGAAGCTCAATCGCGCCGATCTCGCGGTGAGCTATTTCCGGCGCTCGGCGAACGGCTTCGCCCGGGCCGGCTTCGCCAAGCGCTGCATCGCGCCGCTGCGCCAAGCCTGGAGCGTCGCGCGCCAGCAGCTGCCGCGCCTGCACGAGGACTTCTGCAACACCGCGCGCGAGCTCACCGAGGCGCTCACTCAGCTGAACCTGCGCGCGGACGCCGAGTCGCTGGTGGAGCAGACCAACGACGCGCTCCGCAAGCACGGCATTCGCGTGGAGCTCGACGCCTCGGGCGCGTCCGGCCCGAGCGGACCGGGGCTGCACCCGAGCTGGCGCCCGACGATCGCGCCGCGCAGCGCTTGAGCGGCCGCGCGAGCGCGCGCCGCGACTTGACGCATAGGTATAGGGGGTATAAGTATGCGCGGCGATGGCGAGCGCAAAGAGCAAGTCGGCTGCCGGCGCGCATGAGCGGCACGCCGCGGGTGTGACGAGCGAGATCAAGGCCGCCAACCTGCGGCGCCTGAGCCGGATCGAGGGGCAAGTCCGCGGCATCCAAAAGATGGTCGTCGAGGAGCGCTATTGCCCGGACATCTTGATCCAGCTCGCGTCCGTGCAAGAGGCGCTCAAGGGCGTCGCCCGGGAGCTCGTGCGCAATCACCTCGAGCACTGCGTGCGGCGCGCGCTGCGCGGCTCGGAGACGGAGGCGCGCGAGGCCATCGATGAGCTCGTCGCGGTGTGGTCGAAGCACACCGGCTGAGCGCGGAAGGAGAACCTCGATGCGTCATCTCACCGCGCTCTCGCTCCTGCTCGTCACCGCGTGCGCCTCGTTCCAAAAAGAGCGCGGGCACGAGGACGTGTCACGGCTCGTGAACGAGCGCAGCGGTCAGCGCACCGGCTGGGAACACGGTGAGCCGGAGCAGAGAGCCATCACCGAGCACGTGAACCGCTTGCTGGCCCAGGGCCTGAACCGCGAGCGCGCCGTGCAAATCGCGCTCATCAACAGCCCGCGGCTCCAGCAAACGTACGCCGAGCTCGACGTCTCGCAAGCCGACCTGGTGCAGGCCGGCTTGCTCTCGAACCCGACGCTGGCCGGCAGCGTGGGCTTCCGCAGCCGCGGCCGCCCGGAGTACGAGGTGTCGCTGGTTCAGAGCTTCCTCGACTTGTTCATGCTGCCGCTCCGCAAGAAGGTCGCCCGGCAGCAGTTCATCGCGGAGACGCTGCGCGTCGCGCACGAGACGTTGGACGTCGCCGCCGAGGTGAGCAAGACGTTCGTCGAAGTCCAGGCCGCGCAGCAGACGGCGGAGCTCATGCGCAGCATCGTGGAAGGCGCGCAGGCCGCCGCGCTGCTCGCCGAGAAGCAGTATGAAGCTGGCAACATCACGCCGCGCGTGCTGGCCAGCCAGCGCGCGCTCTCGCAGCAAGCGACGCTCGATCTGGCGAACGACGAGCAGGCGCTGCTCGAGCACCGCGAACACCTGAATCGCTTACTGGGGCTGTGGGGCGCTCAGGTCTCCTGGCGCATCGCGGCTCCGCTCGCGCCCATCACGGAGGACGACCCAGCGAGCGCGGAGCTGGAGCGCCGCGCGCTGGTGCAACGGCTGGACGTGAGCGCGGCGCGCCAACAGCTGCTGCTGTTCGAGAACGCGCTGAGCTTGGCCAAGACCTCGCGCTACACCGGCATCATCGACGTCGGCGTTCACGCGCATCAAGATCCGGACGGCCCGCGCCTGCTCGGCCCCACGCTCGCGCTCGAGCTGCCCATCTTCGATCAGCGCCAGGGCACCATCGCGCGGCTCGAAGCCGAGCAGCGCCGGGCACGGCGCCGCTTGGACGAGCTCGCCGTCAACGCGCGCTCAGAGGTGCGCGTTGCGCGCGCGCGGCTCACGTTGGCGCGCAAGGCCGCGCGGGGCTACCGCACTCAGCTGCTGCCGCTGCGGGACAGCATCCTCGAGCAAGCGCAGCTCGAATACAACGCGATGCAGATCGGCCTTTATGAGCTGCTCGCGACCAAGCGCGAGCAAATCGAGACCTATCGCGCGTACCTTACCAGCCTGCGTGACTATTGGATCGCGCGTGCCGAGCTCGAGCGCGCGCTGGGTGGCCGCATCCCGAGCTCCAAAGCGCACGCGGAAAAGCCGGTGACTCGGCCGCCCGCTCCGTCAGCGACGCCGAGCCGCGCCCCCGAGCCTGCCGCGCCGGCACAGCAACTCTCGCACTGAGGAGGTTTGTCATGAGCACCGATGATCCGATCTCGTCCAGCCTCGAAGCTGCGCCTCTCGTGAACGCCACGGATAGCCTGTCTCGCCGCCGCCTGATTTCCAGCGGTCTCGCGGGCGCAGCCGTGAGCGCGTTGAGCGCGTCGGCGCGCGCCGCGGATACGCCGGGGGCGAGTCGGCCGCGAGAAGGCTCGGCCGCCGCGACCGGCTCGAACCAGCCGGCGCGTGACTGGTCGGCCCCGGGGCAACCGGGCCGTGACTATCGCCCGGTGATCGTCCCGAACGGCGCCAAGCTGCCGTGGAAAGTGGTGGATGGCGTGAAGGTGTTCCACCTGGTCGCGGAGGAGGTGGAGCATGAGTTCGCGCCCGGCATTCGCGCCAGCTGCTGGGGCTACAACGGCTTCGTTCACGGTCCGGCGATCGAGGTCGTGGAGCGCGACCGCGTCCGCGTTTACGTGACCAACCGCCTACCGGCGGCGACGACCGTGCACTGGCACGGAATCTTGCTCCCGAACGGCATGGATGGCGTCGGCGGGCTGAACCAAAAGGCGATCCAGCCCGGAGAAACCTTCAAATACGAGTTTACGGTGCGGCAGTCCGGGATGGGCATGTACCACTCCCATCATGACGAGATGACGCAGATGGGGCTGGGGCTCACCGGGCTGTTCGTGATCCACCCGCGACGGCCGCGCGCCCGCGTCGATCGTGATTTCGTGTTGATGCTGCACGAGTGGCGCATCAACCCCGGCACGCGTCGCCCCGACCCGAACGAGATGACCGATTTCAACCTGCTCACCATCAACGGCAAGGCTTTCCCCGGCACGGATCCCTTGGTGGTGCGCAAGGGGCAACGCGTGCGCATTCGCATCGGCAACCTGAGCGCCATGGATCATCACCCCATCCACCTGCACGGCTACCAATTTCGCATCACGGAGACCGACGGCGGCCAAATCCCGGAGTCCGCACAGCTGCCGGAGACCACGGTGCTGGTGCCCGTCGGCAGCACGCGAACGGTGGAGTTCGTCGCGGACGAACCGGGCGACTGGGCCTTGCATTGTCACATGACGCACCACGTGATGAACCAGATGGGGCACGGCTTCCCGAACATGATCGGCGTCGAGCCGGGCAAGCTCGACAGCAAGGTGCGGCGCTTGTTACCCGGCTACATGACGATGGGGCAAACGGGGATGGGCGACATGGCCGACATGAAGATGGCCGTCCCCAAGAACAGCATCCCGATGCTCGGCGCGCGCGGCAAACACGACATCATCACCATGGGCGGCATGTTCACGATACTGAAGGTGCGGGAGCAGCTCGACGATGGCTACGGCGATCCCGGCGCCTACGAGGCGCCGCCCGGCACTCTGGCCAGCATCGCGAGCGCCGCGGACCTCCAGCGCGACGGCGTCGACGTGAACTCACCGCCAAGAGGCACGGCCGATGCAAGCGTGAGAATGGGCTGAGCGCGCGCCGGCAGCCCGCTCGAGCAATCGGAGACCGCATGACTCACGAACACCATGACCACGAGCAACACGCCGCGCCGACCCCGCCCGGCCTCGTGATCGATCCGATCTGTGGAATGAAGGTGTCGCCAGAACGCGCGCGCGGCGGCTCCCACGAGTTCGAAGGCAAGACGTACTACTTCTGCAACCCGAGATGCCGCGAGCGTTTCGCGGCTGATCCCGCGAAATACCTCGAACCTACGCAGCGCGCGCCGGCGGCGCCGGTGGGCAGCGTCTACGTGTGTCCAATGGACCCCGAGGTGCGCGCCACGCAGCCCGGTCCCTGCCCGAAGTGCGGCATGGCGTTGGAGCCGGAGCGCCCCGAGCTGCACACGAGCACGCGGTGGGTTTGCCCCATGCATCCTGAGGTGATCCAGGACCAGCCCGGCAGCTGCCCCATCTGCGGTATGGCGCTGGAGCCGCGCGTGGCGACGGAAGAGCGTGCCGATCCGGAGCTCGCGGCGATGTCTCGTCGCTTCTGGGTCGCGGTCGCGCTGAGCGTCCCGCTGCTCGTGCTCGCGATGGGCGACATGTTGTTGGGTCACGCGATTTCGGAGCTGTTGCCGGGCAGACTGCGTGGCTACAGCGAGCTTGCGCTGGCGACCCCGGTGTGTCTGTGGGGGGGCTCTCCGTTCCTCGATCGCGCCGTGCGCTCCGTCAAAAACCGCAGCTTGAACATGTTCACGCTGATCGGGCTGGGGGTGAGCGTGGCCTACGTGTTCAGCGTCGTCGCCCTGCTCGCGCCCGGTTTGTTTCCAGACTCGTTCCGCGACGAGCACGGCGAGGTGGGGTTGTATTTCGAAGCGGCCGCCGTGATCGTGACCTTGATCTTGCTCGGTCAGGTGCTGGAGCTGCGCGCGCGCAGCCAGACCAGCGCGGCCATTCGCAAGCTGCTCGGACTGGCGCCCAAAACGGCGCGCCGCGTGGACGAGCACGGCAACGAAGCCGACGTGCCGCTGGCCAGCATTCGGGTGGGGGATCGGCTGCGGGTGCGGCCCGGCGAGAAGGTGCCGGTCGACGGCGTCGTGCTGGAGGGCGCGAGCAACGTGGACGAGTCGATGATCAGCGGAGAGCCGCTGCCCGTGGAGAAGGCGCCCGGGCAGCCGCTGATCGGCGCGACGCTCAACGGCAACGGCAGCTTGCTGATGCGCGCAGAAAAGGTGGGCGCCGAGACCTTGCTCGCGCGCATCGTGGCCATGGTCTCGGAGGCGCAGCGCAGCCGCGCGCCGATCCAAAAGCTCGTCGACATCGTGGCCAGCTACTTCGTACCCTCGGTCATCGGCGTCGCGGTGCTCACCTTCATCGCCTGGGCCGCGCTCGGGCCTTCTCCGCGCATGGCGCACGCGACGATCAACGCGGTGGCGGTGCTGATCATCGCCTGCCCGTGCGCGCTCGGCCTGGCGACTCCAATGTCGATCATGGTGGCGACCGGCAAGGGCGCGCGCGCCGGTGTGCTGTTCAAGAACGCCGAAGCCTTGGAGCTCCTGCGCGAGGTCGACACCCTGGTGGTAGACAAGACCGGCACGCTCACCGAAGGCAAGCCGCGTCTCGTCGCGATCGTGAGCGCCGCGGGCGTGTCGGAAGCGACGCTGCTGCGCTTGGCCGCGAGCTTGGAGCGCGGCAGTGAGCATCCGCTCGCCTCGGCGGTCATCGAGGCGGCTCGCGAGCGCGAGCTGGAGCTAGAAAAGCTGGAAGATTTTCAGTCGATCAGCGGGCGCGGCGTGCGCGGGCGCGTGGGCGGCCGCGAGGTCGCGATTGGAAACCGCGCGCTGTTGCAGGCACAGGGGCTCACGGCCGACGCGCTGCTCGAGCAGGCCGATGAGCGCCGCCGCGCGGGCCAAACGGTGATCTTCGTCGCGGTGGATGGCGCCCCGGCCGGGCTGCTCGCGATCGCGGATCCGATCAAGCCGAGCGCGGCGGAGACGATCCGCGCGCTGCACGCGGAGGGCCTGCGCGTCGTGATGCTGACCGGCGACACGCGCACCACCGCGGAAGCCGTCGCGCGCGAGCTCGGCATCGATGAGGTCGTGGCCGACGTGCTGCCCGAGCAGAAAGCGGCGGCCATCGCGCGGCTGCAGAAGGAGGGCCGCGTCGTGGCCATGGCCGGAGACGGCATCAATGACGCGCCCGCGCTCGCCAAGGCCGAGGTTGGGATCGCGATGGGCACCGGCACCGACGTGGCGATGCAGAGCGCCGGGGTCACGCTGGTGAAGGGGGACCTGCGCGGCATCCTGCGCGCACGCACCCTGAGCCGTCTCACGTTGACCAACATCAAGCAAAACCTGTGGTTCGCCTTCGGCTACAACGCCCTCGGCATTCCGATCGCCGCGGGCGCGCTGTATCCGTTTTTCGGATTGCTGCTGAGTCCGATGCTCGCGGCCGCGGCCATGAGCTTCAGCTCGGTATCGGTGATCGCCAACGCGCTCCGGCTGCGAAACGCCGCGGTCTGACGCGCGGCCGTCAAGCGCTCCAAGCCGTTAGCGAACGCTGGGCCGGCGCCGGAGCTCTCGACGGCATGCGACATTGGGCTACTCTCCCGCGCCATTTCCGCCGCGCTTCCGAGCCTCCGACGGCACGGCGGATGCTGAGCAGCGCAGCGCGAAGGAGACCTCAGTGCCCGGAGATCACTTGGACGAGATGCCCGCCAACGAACGCCGCCTGCCGGCGCTGCTCGCCTGGCTCGCCGACGTGCAGGCGCGCCGCCCGGTCGTGCTCATCGTATTGGCGGTGCTGACGCTGCTGCCCACGGGCTGGGCCACGAGCCGCCTCGGCCTCAAGCCTGATTTCGCTGAGCTGCTGCCCGACAACAAGGACAGCGTCATCGAAATGCGGCGCACCGCGCAGCGGCTGCGCGGTGCCTCGACGCTCAGCGTGGTGGCGCAAATTAAAGACGGCTCCAAGCGACAGGCGCTGCGAACCTTCGTTGACAACCTGGTGCCCCGCCTCCAGGCGCTCGGGCCCGAGTGGGTCGGCAGCGTCGATTACGGCGTGCACGACACGCGACGCTTCTTCGAGTCGCACAAGCTGCTGTACGCGGACCTGCCCGAGCTGAAGAAGGCGCACGACGAGATCGTGGACCGCTACGACTGGGAGGTCGCCAAGAGCCAGGGCACGCTGCTCGACGAAGACGATCCGCCGCCTGCCATCACCGCCGAGACGGTGGAGCAGCGCCTGCGCGAGCATGAAGCCAAAGCCAGCGGCGCGTCCGCGGACAGCCCCACGTACCCGGGCGGCTACTACGAGGCCAGCGACGGTAGCTACATCGCCGTGCTGATCCGCACGCCGGTCTCCGGCAAAGCGAAGGTGGCCGAGCTGCGCCGCCGCGTGGAGCGCGCGGTGGCAGAGACGAACCCGCGCAGCTTGGACCCGACCATGACCGTCGGGTACAGCGGCGATGTCATCACCAGCCAGGAAGAGTACGACGCGATCGTCAATGATCTGAGCCACGTCGGCGTGGCCGGAGTGCTCGGCGTGCTGATCAGCGTGCTGCTCTTCTTCTTGCGCGTCCGCACGGTGCTGGCCATGGGCGGCACCTTGCTCATCGGGCTGCTCTGGACCTTCGGTCTCACCCACTACACGATCGGCTATTTGAATAGCTCGACCGGATTTTTGGTCAGCATCATCGCCGGCAACGGCATCAACTACGGCATCATGTACATGGCGCGCTACATCGAGGCGCGCCGCGATCAAGAGCTGGGCCTGAGCGAAGCCGTCGCCGTGGCGCACCGCGAGTCGTGGATCCCCACGCTAGCCTCCGCTGCCACGGCGGCGCTCGCCTACGGCTCGCTGATCATCACTGATTTTCGCGGCTTCAAGCACTTCGGCGTGATCGGCGGCTACGGCATGCTCATCTGCTGGCTCACGACCTATTTGTTCTTGCCGTCGCTGCTCGTGGCCAGCGAGCGGGTCTGGCCCGCCTTCAAGGAGCGCGCTCCCGGAGCGGCCCCGACCCGCGCACGAGGCTACTACGGCATCCTCTTCGCGAAGCTCGCGACGGCCGCCCCGCGCGCCACCGCGCTCGCCGGCGTCGCGCTCGGCGTCGCGTCCCTAGCGCTGTCCTTCCTGTATTTCCAGCGGGATCCGATGGAATACAACATGAAGAACGTGCGCACCGACAATGATATCACTGAGAGCAGCGCGCGCGACCTCTCTCACAAGGTCGACCGCGTCGTGGGCCGCCTGGGCCAGGACGGCATGGCCGTGATGGTCGATCGCCTCGATCAGGTGCCGCTGCTCACCGCGGAGCTCGAGAAGCGCAACGCCGCCGCTGCGCCCGACAAGAAGCCCTTCGAGAAGGTGGTGAGCATTTTTTCGCTGCTGCCCAGCGATCAGGCGCAGAAAATCCCGCTGATCGAGGAGATGCGCGATCGCATCGAGCGCGCGCGCCGGCGCGGCTTCATCAACGACGAGGACTGGGCGAAGATCGAGCCGCAGCTACCCCAAGGCAAGATC
The DNA here is from genome assembly GCA_966250485.1 of uncultured Sorangium sp. GTDB lineage: Bacteria > Myxococcota_A > Polyangia > Polyangiales > Polyangiaceae > PMG-095. The sequence continues at coordinate 230,359 of CBINHN010000002.1, forward strand.
ACGCCGATCACCGTCGCTGATTTGCCGGAGCAGGTCGCGCGCGCGTTCACGGAGCGTGACGGCACGCGCGGGCGCATCGTCTACATCGCGCCCAAGTCGGGTCAGAGCGTGTGGGACGCCAAGTACCTGATGCGCTGGGCCGATAGCTTTCGGCGCGTCGAGCTGCCGAACGGCGAAGTGATCAAGGGCTCCGGACGCGCCGTGATCTTCGCGGACATGATCATGACGATTGGGGAGGACGCGCCAAAAGCCATTTTGGTCTCCGCGCTCGGCACTATCCTCGTCATCATCATCGCCTTTCGCGGCAGCGTGCTGTCATTGGGCGTCTTTCTGCCCTGGCTGCTCGGCATCAGCTCGCTGCTGGCCTTTCTGTATCTCCGCGATATTAGACTGAATTTCCTAAATTTCGTGGCCCTGCCGATCACCATCGGCATCGGCGCGGAGTACGCCCACAACGTGATGCAGCGCTATCGCCTGGAGGGCCCCAGCCGGCTGCAGCACGTCATCGTGGAGACCGGCGGCGCCGTTACACTTTGCTCGCTCACTACTAGCATCGGTTATTTGGCACTTTTGATGTCGATCAACCGCGGTATCCGCAGCTTCGGGCTAGCGGCTGCCGTAGGCGAAATCACCTGCCTGGCCGCGGCCGTGCTGTGGTTGCCGGCCTTGCTCGCCTGGCGCGCACGACGCCAATCGAGAGGATCGAGCTAGCGTCCTTTCGACCGATCCGGGCTGGTGTGTCGAGTTGGTAGGGTCGCGGCGAGAGCCCTGCTATAGTGACGATCCATCATGAGTGTGTCGTACGCGAACCCGCGTGACGCGGAGCAAGAACGGCAGGCTCTCATCCTGCTCGACGGCACTATCGAGGATTGGCCTAGCGGGCTCGAGCAACTCACGGACTGGCCTGCCGCGCGCGTCGTCAGGCACGCCCTTGGCGAGCTCGTCACGCCGCTCGATCCGGCGACGTTACCGAGGCTGGATCAGCTCACGAGCGCGCCGTTCACCGGCGTGGTGGCGCTCCCTGGCAGGTCTGGTGCGCCTCCGCGACCGTTCCTCGCCAACCTGCGCGACGTGGATGGACGTCGCCTGGCGTTGCGACTGGACCCGCTCCCCGACTTGCGCGTCGAGCCCGCGGCGGCGTCAGCCGCTCGCGGAGCTGTGACGCGCGGCTTCGACCAACAGCGGCTCGAGTTCTTGCTCGGCCATTTGCCGGGCTTTTGTTACACGGTCGACGCGAACTTCACGTTCACCTCGTCAGCAGGCGCGGGCCTGGCGCGGCTCAATCTGCGAGAAGGGCAGGTCGTCGGCACGAGCCTGCTGGATTTCTGGGGCACCACCGATCCCGCGTACGAACCGCTCAGGTGTCACCTGCGCGCGCTCTCGGGGCTGCCTGGCACGTACCAGGACGTGTGCCTGGGCCGCTCGCTCGAGTATCAGCTCAAGCCGCTGCGCGACGGCGAGGGTCAGATCATCGGCGTGCTCGGCATCGGCTTCGACGTCACGGAGCGTGAGCAGGCCAACGGTGAGCGCGCCAAGCTCACCGCACAGCTGCGTCAGTCGCAGAAGCTCGAGGCCATCGGCAGACTCGCGGGCGGCGTGGCGCACGACTTCAACAACCTGCTCACCTGCATCATCGGCAACCTCACGCTGGCCGAGAACCTGTCGCCCCCGGGCTCGCCCATCGCTCGTCACCTGGCCGGCGCCAACGCCGCCGCGGAGAGCGCCGCGACGCTGACGCGACAGCTGCTGGCCTTCGGCCGCAAGCAGGTCATCGCGCCGCGCACGCTGAACCTGACGGCGCTCATCCACCGCGTTCACGACATGCTGCAGCGCCTGATCGGTGAGAGCATCACGTTGCGCACCAGCTGTGCGCCGGATTTGTGGGCGGTGTACGCGGATCCGGGCCAGCTCGAGCAGGTGCTGGTGAACCTGATCGTGAACGCGCGCGACGCCATCACCGGCAACGGTGAGATCGTGCTCGAGACCAAGAACCTGGATTTGCTGAAGCCGCACACGGAAGCCATCGGGACGCTGCCGCCCGGGAAGTACGTCATGCTCAGCGTGCGGGACTCCGGGCGTGGCATGTCCGAGGGGGTGCGCGCCAAGTTGTTCGAGCCCTTCTTTACGACCAAGGAGACCGGCGCGGGCACCGGCTTGGGCCTGGCCACGGTTTACGGCGCGGTCGAGCAGAACGGCGGCGCCATCACGGTGGAGTCCGAGCTCGGCGCGGGCACGACGTTCCGCATCTTCCTACCGATGGTGACGTCGCTGCCGGATCCGCCCTCGCGCGTGCGTCGCCACACACCGCCGGGCGGCAATCAGCGCTACGCCGGCACGGAGACCGTGCTGCTCGTCGAGGACGAGCCGATGCTGCTCGAGCTAGCGCAATGCACGCTGCAACAGCTCGGCTACACCGTGCTCGCCTGCAGCAGCGCGGACGACGCGCTGCGCACGCTGACAGAGTCCAAGGCGCGCATCGACCTGCTGGTCACGGACGTGGTCATGCCGCGCATGAACGGCAAGGAGCTCGCCGGCCGCATCTCGGCGCTGCAGCCCGGCATCTCGGTGCTATTCAGCTCCGGCTATGGTGAAGACATCATCGCGAAGCAAGGCGTGCTGGAGAAGGGGCTGCACTTCATCGCCAAGCCGTACCGGCCCGGCGAGCTCTCCGCGAAGGTGCGCAGCGTGCTCGATCAGCGCGACAAGACGCCGCCCCCCGCGGGTGAAGCGCTGCGCTGAGGTTTGGGCGTGAGCGCGCTCGCAGCACGGCACGCGGCGGGGCTCTTGTGCGTCGGCTTTCACGGCCAGAGCGTGAGCCCTGAGCTCCGTGAGCTGGTGCGCCGCGGCGTGCGCAGCGTGATCTTGTTCTCACGCAACGTCGGCGAGCCGCAGCAGGTCTTCGAGCTGACACGCAGCATCAAGCGGCTCTGCGACGAGCCGATCACCATCGCCGTCGACCAGGAGGGCGGCCCGGTGCGGCGCCTGCGCCAGGGCTTTACGGAGCTCCCGGAGATGCGGGCGCTGGGCAACAGCGGCGACAGCCAGCTCGCGTTCGAGCTCGGCGCGCTGCTGGCGCGCGAGCTGCGCGCTGTGGGGATCGATTGGGATTTCGCGCCGGTGCTGGACGTCGACAGCAACCCCGCCAACCCCGTGATCGGGCGGCGCGCTTTTGGCCGGGAGCCTGAGCTCGTGGCACGGCTCGGGGCGGCGCTGGCGCGCGGACTCCAGGAAAATGGCGTCGCGGCCTGCGGCAAGCACTTCCCCGGGCACGGCGACACGACGCTGGACTCGCATCTGGCGCTGCCCAGCTTGCCGCACGACCTCGCGCGGCTCGAGGCCGTGGAGCTGCCGCCTTTCCGCGCCGCGGTCGCGGCGGACATCGCCTCGCTGATGACGGCTCACGTGGTGTTCACGCCGCTCGATCGCGCGCGCCCGGCGACGCTCAGCCGCGCCGTGCTGCACGGCCTCTTGCGTGAACGGCTCGGTTACCGCGGCGTCGTGGTCAGCGACGACCTGGAGATGCGCGCCATCGTCGATCATTTCGGGGTGGACGAGGCGATCGTGCAGGGCATCGCGGCCGGCGCCGACGCGTTCCTCGTCTGTCACAGCCACGAGCGCATGCACCAAGCCATCGACGCCGTGCTGCGCGCTGCCGAGCAGGGCGCGCTGTCGGCCGAGCAGATCCTGAGCGCGTACCAGCGCTTCAGCGACTTTCGCCGGCGTTGGACGCAAGCGCCCGCGGCGCGCCATGATGCCGCGCCGTTGCGCTGCGCGGCGCACCGCGCGCTCGCCGAGCGGCTCGCCGCGTTCGCCGAGCACGGCGAAATGCGCGATCCTACCGAGCGCTCGGGGTGAGCCGGCTCAGCTGGCCCCCTGCGCGGCCGTGAGCGACGGCGCGTCTGAGCGCGGCGGCGCGGCCGTGAGGGACGGCGCGTCCGCGAAGCGGTAGCCGACGCCGCGCACCGTCTCGATGTAGTCGCGCGCGGAGCCGATTCGCTCGCGCAGCCGCTTGACGTGCGCGTCGACGGTGCGGACGCTGATGCGCGCGCTGGCGCCCCACACTTCGTCCAGCAACTCCTGCCGCGTTTGCACGCGCTCGCGCTGCTCATAGAGCGTGAGCAGCAGCCGAAACTCGATCGCGGTGAGCGCGACGCGCTGCCCGTCCACCCACACGCGGTGCGCCTCGCGGTCGATGCGCAGGCCGCCGAACACGCACAGCTTGCGACTGCCCTCCGGCGCGCCGGTGCGGCGCAGCAGCGCGCCGATGCGCAGCACGAGCTCGCGCGGATTGAACGGCTTCGCGATGAAGTCGTCGGCGCCGAGCTCGAAGCCCATCACGCGATCGACGTCGCGGCTGCGCTCGCTGAGGAACACCAGCGGCAAGGATTCGCTGTCCGGCGACGAGCGGATGGCGCGGCAAACGTCGACGCCGGAGGTGTCCGGCAGCGCGAGCTCGAGCAACACCAAGTGCGGACGTCGCTCGAGCAGGTGCAACCCGCGCCGCCCGGATTCGGCCGGCATCACCTCGTGACCCGCGTCGCGAAGCAATGACGCCACGCTCTCACGAGCCGCGGCGTCTCCGTCGATCAGCACGATTTGCGCCATATTTTGCTGCCCTGAGCCTCTCAGGACTAAGTGCCGCGAGCGGCGATTGTGAAGGCAAGATTCGCGTTCGATGACGATTCGATGCGCAATGTAGCGCCGGACGCTCGTCGGCCATGCAGCCAACGCGAACACCGCGTGGAGCTCAGCCCTGAAGCGCGTCGCGGACGACGCGAGCCGTGGCCGTTCTGCCGCGCGCGACGCGGGCGGGCGGCCCCTGCGCCACGATGGAGCCGCCGCGCTCCCCGCCGTCTGGACCGAGCTCCACGAGCCAATCAGCGCCGGCGATGACCTGCGGGTGGTGCTCGATGACGACGAGCGTATCGCCGCGCTCCACTAGCCGTCCGAGCACGTGCACCAGGCGCGCGACGTCGGAGAGGTGCAGCCCGGTCGTGGGCTCATCGAGGACGTACAGCGTCGGCTCGTGACGCGCGCTCGCGGTGAGCTCGAGCGCGAGCTTCAGGCGCTGCGCTTCACCGCCCGACAGCGTGTGCGAGCCTTGTCCCAGCGTAACGTAGCCTGCGCCGAGATCCGCGAGCGTACGCAGCGGACGCGCGATGGACGGATGATTGGCGAACAGCTCCGCCGCTTCTTCCGCGGTGAGCGCCAGGACCTCGCCGATGGAGCGTCCGAGATAGCGAACCTCCAGCGTGCGCGGCTCGAAGCGCTGGCCGTTGCACGTGGGACACGGCGTCACTACGTCCGGCAAGAAGCTCATCTCGTGGGTGATCGAGCCCTGCCCTTCACACGCCGGACATTGTCCGCCGCGCTTGGTATTGAACGAGAAGCGCGCCGGACCAAAGCCCTGCACCATGGCCTCCGGCGTCGCCGCGAAGACGCGCCGCACCTCATCCCAGATGCCGAGGAAGGTCGCGGGCACGGAGCGCGGTGAGCGGCCGATGGGCGCCTGATCGACGGCGACAGCGCGCTTCAGACCCGCGAGGCCGCTCAGCTTTTGATAGCGGCCCGGTTCGTCGCTGACCAGCCCGAGCGCGCGCCGGACGGCGGGGAGCAGCACTTTGTTGACGAGCGTGCTCTTGCCGGAGCCGCTCACGCCACACACCACGTTGAAGCGCGCGAGCGGCAACGCGAGCGTCACATTCTTGAGGTTGTGCTCACTGGCACCGCTCAACTCCAGACGCGCCACGCTGTCCGGAGTGGCGAGCGGCGCGCGCAGCGCGGCCGGCGCCGAGAGCGCTCGACCCGTCGGTGACTCCGGGTTCTTCAGCACCGCCGCCGGCGTGCCCGCCGCCACGACGCGGCCGCCGCGCGAGCCACCACCCGGACCCAAGTCGATCAGATGCTCGGCTGCGCGGATGGTCTCGGCGTCGTGCTCCACGACGAGCACCGTCGAGCCCAGCTCGACCAAGCGCGCCAAGTTTTCGAGCAAGCGCCCGGTGTCGCGCGGGTGGAGGCCGATGGTGGGCTCGTCGAGCACGTAGAGCGCGCCAGTGAGGCCCGCGCCGAGCTGCGCCGCGAGTCGTAGACGCTGCAGCTCACCGCCGGACAAAGTGTGGGCCGCGCGCTCGAGCGACAGATAATCGAGGCCAACGTCCGCCAAGAAGCGCAGCCGGCCCTCCAGCTCGAGCAACAGCGGGCCCGCGACCTTGGCCGCTTCGCCCGGGAATTTCAGCGTCTTCACGCGCTCCAGCGCCGCCGCCACCGAGCGGCGCGAAAATTCTCCGTAGCGCTCGCCGTCCACGCGCACGGCGCGCGGGATGGGGGCCAAGCGCGTGCCGTCACAGCTCGGACACACGCTGCTGATGGTGCGCACGCTGCGTTGCTTGCCGCGCCCGCTGACGCGCTCTTCGAGCAGCACGCCGGCGCCGTCACAAGTTTCACAGCGGCCCTGGCGCGTCGCGAACGAGAACCAGCGAGGATCCAGCTCCGGCGAAGAGAACGCGCACACCGGGCAGGCTCCGGTTTCGGAGAACAGCAGCTCTTTGCCCGCGAGGTTGCGCAGCTTCAGCGCGCCCTGACCCCAGCGCTTCGCGCTAGCGAGCTGCTCGGCGCTGAACTTCTTCGGCTCGCAGGGGCCCGCGATCACCAAATCGATGGTGTGCTCGCGGCTGCGCACCAGGCGCGGGGGCTCCGCGGTGGCGACGAGTTCACCGTCCGCGAAGGCCTGCTCGATGCCAGCGCGCTCCGCGGCCGTGAAGACGTCCAGGTACACGCCCTTTCTGGCGCGCACCACGGGGGCGAGCAGAAACGACTTTTCTCGCACGCCCGCGAGCGCGCGGCTGAGCGCCTCCGGGCTCGAGCGCCCGATCGGCAAATCATGCGTGGGGCAGTGCAGCACGCCGAGCTTCGCGTACAGCAGCCGCAGGTAATGCGCGACCTCGGTCACGGTGGCCACCGTCGATTTCGCGCCGGCGCGCGCGGTACGTTGCTCGAGCGCGATGGACGGGGGCACGCCGGTCACGGTGTCCACGTCCGGGCGCGGCATCGTGGGTAAGAACTGACGCGCATAGGGCGTCAGGGTCTCCAAGAAGCGGCGCTGGCCCTCGGCGAAGACGACGTCGAACGCCAGCGTGCTCTTGCCAGAGCCGCTCGGCCCCGTCACCACCGTCAGCGCGCCGTGCGGAATCGCGACCGATACTTCGTGCAAATTGTGCTCGCGCGCGCGCGTCACGACGAGCTGCCGAGCTTCGCGCCGCGGCTTCGCGCCGTTCGTGGCGCGCGGCTTGCCGTTCGCGCTCGACCGCCTGGCCAGCGCGGGCGCGCGCTGCGGCGCGCTGAGTCGCTCGGCGAGCGCGCGCCCCGTTCGCGTGGGCTGCGCGGCGACGCTCTCGGGCGTACCGCGAGCGACGACGCGCCCTCCCTCGCGCCCAGCGCCGGGCCCCATGTCGATCACGTGATCGGCGCGCAAAATCACGTCGAGATCGTGCTCGACCACCAGCACGCTGGCGCCCGCATCGACGATGCGATCCAAGGCGTTGACCAGGTGCTCGACCTCGTCGGCGTGTAGGCCGGCGCTCGGTTCGTCGAGCACAATCAGCGAAGCAGGCCCGCACTCGGGCAACGCGCGGGACAACTTCAAGCGCTGCGCCTCGCCGCCGGAGAGCGTGGTCAGCGGCTGGCCGAGGCGGAGATAGCCCAGGCCCAACAAAGACAGCGGCCCGAGCGCGCGCGCGACCGCGACCTCGTTCGCGAACATGCTGAGCGCCTCGCTCACCGTCATCTCGAGCACGTCGGCGATGGTCACGCCGTCGCGATCGACGCTCAGCACCTCCGGCTTGAAGCGCTTGCCTTTGCACACGGGGCATAGCAAGCGGACGTCGGCGAGGAACTGCATCTCGACGGTTTCGTAGCCCTCGCCGGCGCAGGCGTCGCAGCGGCCGCCCTCCACGTTGAACGAGAAATCGCCGGCGCTCAGCCCGCGCGCCACGGCGGCCGGCTGCCTCGCGTACAGGTTGCGGATGACGTCCCAGGTCTTCGTGTACGTCGCCGCGTTGCCGCGCGAGGTGCGACCGAGCGGCGCTTGATCGACCAGCGTCACGCGCTTCACGAGCTCAGCGCCGTCGATGCGCTCGTGCTCGCCGGGCAGCTCGAGATCGAGCTCGCCCAGGCGCCGAGCCAGCGCGCGGTACACCACATCGACGGCCAGCGTGCTCTTGCCGGAGCCGCTCGGACCGGTCACGGCGCAGAGCACGCCGAGCGGGAGCGTCACGTCGACGCGCTGCAAATTGTTCGCGCGCGCGCCGACCACCTCAAGCGCGCCGCTCGCTGGGCGCGGCGGACGCGTGCGCGGCGGCAGGCCGCGCAGCGCTCGGCTGGTCGCGCCCCCCAGGGCCGCGAGGCGCTCGGGCGGACCGTCCGCGACGATCGAGCCGCCGGCCGCGCCCGCGCCAGGACCGAGCTCGATCACGCGCTGGGCGCCGCGGATCAGCGCCGGATCGTGCTCGACCACCAGCACCGTGTTGTTCTCGGCCGCGAGCTCGCGCAAGAGCGTCACCAGCGGCGCCACGTCCGCGGGGTGCAGCCCCACCGTCGGCTCGTCCAGCACGAACAGCGCGTTGTTGAGCGAGGTGCCGAGCGCCGCCGTCAGCGTGACGCGCTGCGCTTCGCCGCCGGAGAGCGTGCGCGCTTGACGATCGAGCGTCAGGTACGCGAGCCCGACGCGCTCCAGGTAGGCGAGCCGTGTCGCGAGCTCCTTGCGCACGAGCTCGCCCTGCGCCGTGTGCGTGACGAGCGCGCTCAGCTTTTCACGCGCGGCGCCGACCTCGAGCGCGTGCCACTCGGCGATGTTCATGCCGCCGACGCGGTAGGCCAAGGCCGCGGCGTTGAGCCGCTGTCCGCGGCACGCGCGGCACACGTCGTAAGAGCGGTAGCGCGACAACAACACGCGCACGTGCATCTTGTAGGTGCGCGTCTCCAGCCAGCGAAACCAGCCGCCGACGCCGGGAAACATGCCGTCCTCCCAGCTCCCGTCGCCCTCGATGACGAGCCGCTGCTGCGCGGCGCTCAGCGCCGCGAACGGGCGGTCCATGGGGATGCCGTGGCGGCGCGCGAATTTCGCGAGCTCGCTGCGCTCCCACTTGGTCGATTGTCCTCGCCAGGGCCGAATCGCTCCCTTCTCCAAGCTGCGCGACGGATCGGGGATGACCTTGCTCCAATCCACGCCCAGCGTACGGCCGAAGCCGCGACACTCTGGGCAGGCGCCGAGCGGCGACTCATAGGAAAACAGGCCCGGCCGCGCTTCGCTGAGCGCGCGACCGCACTCGGGGCAGCCGAGCCCGCGGCGCAGCACGAGCGACGACTCCGCGCGCACCACGCAGACGCCGTCGCTCTGCAGCCACGCGCTCTCCACGCTCTGCGCGATGCGCGTCACCTCGCGCCCGCGCGCACGATCGACGATCACCGCTAGCTCGGCGTCCGCGAGCGCCTGCGACGGCTTCACCATGTCGATGTCCTCGACCTTGCCGCCCGCCCACAAGCGGCGCAGGCCGTCGCGCGTCAGCGTATCGCGCAGCGCGAGGTAGCGCTCGGCGCTCGACACCGCGAGCGGGTACGTGACGAGCACGCGATCAGCTCCGAACGTCGCCTCCACGCGCTCGGCGGCGCGCATCACGTCGAGCAGCACCCCCTCGCAGCCGTGCTCGGGGCACAGCGGCTTGGCCTCGCGTAAAAACAGCGCCGCCAGGTACGGCTCGAGATCGGCCATGGTGGCCAACGTGGAGCGCGAGCTCTTGATCGGCGCGCGGCGATCCACCGCGATGCCCGCCGGAACGGGCTCGAGCCGCTTCATCGGCGGGCGCTCGAGCCGCTCGAGAAATTGCCTCGCGTAGGGGCTGAAGCTCTCGACGAAGCGCCGCTGTCCTTCGGCGTACAGCGTGTCCATCGCCAGGCTGCTCTTGCCGGCGCCGGACACGCCCGTCAAAACGACGAGCTCACCGGGCTCGAGGGTGAGCGAGACTTGTTTGAGGTTGTGGGTGCTCGCGCCTTCGAGCGTGGTCGGATGCATGCGCCTCGGAGAGGCGTGGTTTTGGAACCACGCCTCGTCTTCGGCAAGTTCCGGCTCAGTTCACGCGGCGTCGGCGGCGCGCGAACAACAACGCCGCGCCGAGGCCCGCGGCGAGCACACCCGCGCTCGCCGCCTCGCTGCTGCCCGCCGCGCGACAGTTGCAGCCGTCCGAGCCCGAACGCCGCACACCCGTCGCGCCGCCGCCCGGCGTCGCTGTCGAGCCGCCGGAGTGCATGATGACCAAGCTCCCACCGTTGGGGTTGATGCTGATTTGACCGCCGACGCCGCCGCCGCTCGAAGCGCCCCCGCTGCCAGTGCTGGGATCCAGGCAGTTGCCGTTCACGCAGGCGGCGCCGCCGGGGCAAACCACGCCCACGCACGGATCGACGCAAGCACCCGCCTCACAGCGCAGCCCGGCCTCGCACGTCACGTTGGCGCAGGAGGTGTCCGTGCAACGGCCGTCGGTGCCACACACCAGGCCCTGCGGGCAGGTCCTGCAGTTGCAGTCCGAGACGCAAAGGCCTCGCTCGCACACACGACCGTCCGGGCAAGTTACGCCAGCGCACGGATCGACGCAGCGCCCGAGCTGACAATCCTGACCCTTTGGGCACGTAACGCCGTCGCAAGCATCGACGCACTTGCCCGCGCGGCAGGCTTGCCCGGCGGGGCAATCCACGGTCAAACAAGCAGGATCGATGCAGAAGCCGGCGGCATTGCACTGCAACGAGCCTTCGCATTTGAACTCGCCGGTGTTGCAGGAGTCGACGCACATGCCCTTGTCGCACACCTGACCGCTGGGGCAGAGCCCCATGCCGTCATCGACGATGCCGTTGCAGTCGTTGTCGATGTTGTCGCAGAGCTCCTTGCCCGGCTGCACCACGGGGCGGCAGGCGGGCGGCTCCGTGCCGAGCGCACAATCCGTGCGGCCCAGCGCGCAGGCGCCTTGCAGCTTCGTGTCACACGGCTGACCGCCGCCTTCACAGCTGATGCCGCTGACGTAAAACACGAAGTCGTTGAAGTCACCGTCATTGGTGCCCATGTCCCCCGGCACGCCCGTTTTGTGCCAGTCCTCCGCCGACATCGGCAGATCCTCGAAGGCCATGTAAAAGCCCTCGGGATCCACGGTCGACTGGTAGATGAGCGCCGTCACCCACGGCGTGCCGGAGGAGTTCTTCTGATTGTAGGCGTACATCGAGTACTTGTTCTCTTTGCACGCCTTCGTGGGGTTCCCGATCACCGCGAAGCCGACGTAGCCGCCCTTGTAGGCGGGATCTTTGCGGATGTTGCCGGAGTCGAAGGCCTTCGGCGTCCACGTCTGGATCGAGAGGTTGCGCGGGCTGCGCGTATCCCAGGCCTTGGGACAGAAGCCGTCCGTCTTCTCTCCGCCGTTCTCGTCCTTGCAGTTGAGGTACGCGGGGTCGTTGGGGATGAACTCGTGAATCTCGTTGGGGGCCGGCGGCGTGGTGCTGTTCGGATCGGTGACGTTGTACCAACCAAAGGACACGTTGCAGTTGCCGCCCATCAACAGCAGCTGCCCCGAAAAGCCGCACGCCGGTGAGAAGTAGCCCGGCTCTGTCCTGGCATCCTTCACTGGGTCGAGCTTCTCTTTGCGCCATTTGAACAAGCCTTCCAGCGTGATGGCGTCGCCGTTCTCGAACTGCGGGTAACCATTCTCCGGTGAGTAAAAGTCACCGTAGCGGATCGGGATGCTGAGCACGGCGCCGGACATCGGATCCGTGAACGTATCCGGCGGTCGCATGAAGACCAGGCCCGTGTACGGATCGCGGTCCGACATGGTGTCCACGTTCCAGCCCCAGGAGTTGGTGACCAGATTGAGCTCGCTCATGCCCACGGGCTGGGGCAGCGGCGTCTTCATCGCGTCGGTCTGAAAGACCTCCGCGTGCGCCGCGCTGGTACAGAGGCTCACGAGCACGGCCGCTCGCGCGGCCACAAGCTGAAGTCGAGTCATTCTGGTTCACCTCGGCGTCTACACCCAGGATATTTTTGGCGCGCGAAGCGGCGAGCGCTGGCTTCGCGCCGGCCGTTATCCTCAAATCTTAGGCCGAATACCGGTTCCAGGCCAGCTGCCGATCTGACGCAGCGCACTTCTAGGCAGCCCTAATTTTCGATGGCAGCCGAACGCCAGCGCCAGGAATCCGAGCCGAGAGTGGCCAGGAGGCGCTGCAAAGTGTACACCGTCGCCCCCTATGGCTCGCGGCAAGACCTCTGCGCAACAGGGTGACCGCCTAGTCTCCAAGAACCGGCGCGCCTTCTACGACTACGACGTCAGCGACACCTTCGAGGCAGGGCTCGTCCTCATCGGCAGCGAAGCGCGCTCGCTGCGCGAGAACACCGCCGACCTCAGCGACGCCTGGATCGACATCGATCGGCGCGGCGAGGCCTGGGTGAAGGGCATGCGCATCCCGGCCATGACGCACGCAGCCTTCGGTCACGCGCCGGATCGACCGCGCAAGCTGCTGCTGCATCGCGAACAAATCGAGCGTCTCCGCGGCCTCGTCGAGCGCGACGGCATGACGCTGATCGCGACCAAGTGTTACATCAAGAACAACCACGCGAAGCTCGAGGTCGCGGTCGCGCGCGGCAAGAAGAAGCACGACAAGCGTCAGACCATCAAAGATCGCGAAGCCGATCGCGAGGCGACGGCGGCCATGCGTCGCGCCCGAACTCGCTGAGCCAGCCAATGACGGACACCCCTCTGCCCGAGCTCACCCTGCGCCGCGGCGGCGTAGCGCGCTTACTCAAAGCCGACGGCGAGCACGCCAGCCTGGACATGCCGTTCGCGTCGCCGCCCGGCTCTACGCTGGAGCTCATCGTCGCCGGCGCCGCGCTGGGCGTGAAGGTACAAAGCTGCAAGCGCTCGACGCCGCCCGAAGAGGTCGCGCGCTTTCGCGTCGATGGCCGCTGGGTGAATCTACAGCGCCCGCAACGCGAGGCGCTGGGCATCGCGCTCCCGAAGAGCGGCTGAGCGCCATCAGCCGAGTGCCCTCGGGGTTCCGAAGCCGGATGTTCTGGAACATCTCTGCCGAATCTCATCCGAGCCGTCGATCAGCTCCCGAACGGCGAGCTCGCCAATTTCGACAGCCTGCTGAGACCGCTACCAAGCGTATTGTTCGGGGGACGTCTTGTACGCGGGGAAGATGTCGTCGAGTGCAGCCAGGGTGTCGCTAGCGAGCTCGATCTCCAGGGCGCGCGTGGTGGCCTGGAGTTGTTCTTTGGTGCGCGGCCCGATGATGGGCGACGTGACGGCGGGCCGCGTCAATAGCCACGCGATCGCTACGTCCGCGGGCTCCTGACCGAGCTTGCGGCACAGCGACTCGTACTTTTCGAGCTGTTGCTCGCGACCTTGGCGTGCGGCTCTGGCCCAGTCGCTGTTGCGACGGCTCTGTTCAGCGCTGCCACGACGTCCGCTGCCAGCCAGCGCGCCGCTGGCGAGGGGGCTCCAAGGAATCACCCCCAGTCCGTAGAACTGGCAGGCTGGCAGCACCTCCATCTCGATCTCGCGAGTGAGGAGGTTGTATTTGCTCTGTTCCGAGATGAGTCCGAGAAAGTGGCGAGAGCGCGCCGCTTCATTGGCTTGCGCGATGTGCCAGCCCGCGAAATTCGAGGAACCCACGTAGATGACCTTGCCCTGCTGGACCAGCACTTCCATCGCCTGCCAGAGCTCGTCCCAGGGCGTATCGCGGTCCACGTGGTGCATTTGATAGAGATCGATGTGATCGGTCTTGAGCCGCCGCAGGCTTTGCTCGCACGCCTGTCGAATGTGCAGGGCCGACAGGCGGTTCTGATTCGGCCATTTCCCCATCTCGCCGTAGACCTTCGTCGCGAGCACCACCTTCTCTCGCCGGCCGCCGCCTTGTTCGAGCCAGCGCCCGATGATCTGCTCGGTGATCCCTTCTCCGGTCTTCCAGCCGTAAACATCGGCGGTGTCGAAGAAGTTGATGCCTTCGTCGAGCGCGGCATCCATCATCGCGAACGAGTCGGACTCGCTCGTCTCCGGTCCGAAATTCATCGTACCGAGACAGAGGCGGCTCACTCTCAGCCCCGAGCGTCCAAGCTTCACGTAGTCCATCGTGGTCGCGGAAGTGTCGGACGAGCATCATAGGCTGTCAACGGCAGCGCCGGTTCACGGTAGGCGCGGCGCGGGGCGTGCTGCGCAGTGACGCCTCGCGCGCCGAACTGCCACGGTGACCGCCGCCACCGCGACGCATGCATTACTCGTCGTGCTCGCGCAGCCGCTGCTCGAGCTCTGCAAGACGCCGCTCGGCCTGCTCAGCGCGCTGGCGCTCTTGCTCAGCGCGCTGGCGCTCTTGCTCCGCCTGCGCGTTCGCGCGTTCGGCGCGCTCTTGGGCGGTCGGCAACGGGTTTCCGTCTGCATCCAACCAACGCACGAAGGGCTGCTCGTAGTTGCGATAACGAGTGAAGCGCAGCCCCAACTTGAGGCCGAGCGGAGCGACGAGGAGATCGCCCCGCTCGTCCGGGGCGATGGGCACGTACTCCCGGCGATTCGTGTCGAGCGCGAAGCCCTCGAGTATCCCGCTGTCTGGATCGAACAAGTAGTACGCCGGCGTGCGCCAGATCTTGGCGTAGATGTGCATCTTCTCGCCGCGATCCACCTGGGCCGTGCTCTCCGAGGTCACTTCGATGACCACGTCCGGGAGGCGACCTCCCTCCTCCCAAGCCACCCAAGACTTGCGGCCCTTGGCCTCCACGTCGAGCACGACGAAGACGTCCGGGCCTCTGAAATCATTACCTCTGATCTGCCGCTCGCTGAAGTACACGAACATGTTGCCGGCGACGAAGAAGTCTCGCCGCTCTCGCCAGGCGTCGAGCAGCGTATCTTTCAACAACGCATCCTGCGCGTCGTGAAACCCGGTCTCCATCGGCTCACCGTCTTCTGACGGGAGCTCGTTCTGTCCGGGCAGCGCCCGGTCGCCCCAGGCTGGATTTACCGAAAACGCCACTTGACTCATCTAGCACGGGCCCCATTTCGCCGGTAGTCGGGCGCGCGAACGTAGAGTTGCGCCTCAGCGATGTAGCTCAGCATCTCTGTGCACCGCGAGCATCAACAGCGCCGTGTCGAGCGGCACTGGAGCGGGAGTCGCTCATGGCGTCAGTGAGGCGATGAACGATGACGGCTCCAATCGATAGGTCGAATGCGAGGTCCTAAAAAAGTCTCGCCTCCGAGCGCGCGACATACACGAATAGTTGCGACGAACGCGAGAGCCTGATAGTGTTGCGCGTCGCAATGACGAACCGCCGTTCTTCGGAAGCACGAGCCCGACGCGCTAGCCGTCGTGCCGCCGCTATCCGCGGCGGGCTCGTCAGCTGATCGAGGACAGATCGAACGACGAGGCCGCCCGGAAATGGCGGCCTTTTTAGCTTCTGGGCCGCGTTTCATCGGCCTCCCGCACACGGAGGAATGATGGAAACCACGACCGAATACTGGATGTCCCTGAATGAGCGCCCCGAAACAGCCATGGTGCGCGGTGCCGGCAGCTATCTCTGGGACGCGCGCGGCCGCCGCTATCTCGATTTCATCCAAGGCTGGGCCGTCAATTGTCTGGGCCATTGCCCCGCGGTCGTGACCGCCGCGGTCGCCGAGCAGCTGAGTTTGGTGCTCAACGTTGGGCCCGCTTATCACAACGCCCCGGCGCTGTTGCTCACTGAGCGGCTCGCCCGCGCGAGCGGGCTCGAGCGCGTGTTTCTCGCCAACTCCGGCGCAGAAGCCAATGAAGCAGCCGTCAAGCTGTGCCGCAAATGGGGACAGCAGCAACGTAACGGCGCCTTCGAGGTGATCACCACGTTCGACGGCTTCCACGGCCGCACGCTGGCGATGACGTGCGCCACCGGAAAGGCGGGCTGGGAGGACGCTTTTCCGCCGCGTGTGCAGGGCTTCCCGAAGTGCGTCTACGGCGACGCCGCGGCGGTGGAAGCGCTGATCAACGAGCGCACGGCGGCCGTGATGGTCGAGCCGATTCAAGGCGAGGCCGGCGCAGTGACTCCGCCGGTCGGCTATTTGCGCGACCTACGCGAGCTGTGCTCGCGTCACGGCATCTTGCTGGTGCTGGACGAAGTGCAGACGGGCCTCGCGCGCACGGGTCCGTTGTTCGCGTTCGAAGCGGCGGGCATCAAGCCCGACCTCGTAACCCTCGGGAAAGGCCTGGGCGGAGGGCTGCCCATCTCGGCGCTGCTCGCCACGCGAGAAGCCGCGTGTTTCGAGCACGGCGATCACGGCAGCACCTTCGGCGGTAACGCGCTGACGAGCCGCGCCGCGCTCGCCGTGCTGGAGGAGCTGACGCGCCCGAGCGCCGTCGCCGAGCGCGCCGCGTCATCGCGTGAGCTCGAGCGCGCGCTGCTCGAGCTCGCGGCCGAGGTCGGCGCAGAGGTGCGCGGGCGCGGACATCTCTTCGGGATGGTGTTGCCGGTTCCGGCCGCCGCGCGCGTCCGCGATCGCGCCTTCGCCGCGGGGCTGCTGGTCAACGCTGCTCGGCCCAACGTGCTGCGCTTCATGCCCGCGCTGAACGTCACCCGCGAGGAAATCGGCGAAATGCGACAAATCCTGGCGGCTTGTCTGGGCAGCGAGGTCGCCTCGCTGGAGGCCGCTTCGTAGCTTCATGACGCTTGACGGGTGATTCGAAGACGCCGAGCATCGTCCCAGCGCGACCGCGTTCGGCCAGCGCTGGGACGAGGTGTTCGGATGCAATTCATCGTGACAAGAGATAATTGGGCGGCGGGTGGGCGCTGGGGCGCGGGTCTGTTGTTGACGCTGGTCGCGTTGGCGGGCTGTGAGCCGCTGCCGGGTACTCCCGGCGCCAAAGCCCCTCCGGCGCCCGCGGAGACGCGCGCGGCGCTCGTCTCCTGTTACTCGCAAGAATACCAGCGTACCAAAGGCGCTGCTCCGACGATCGACGCTAAAGAGAACGATGCCGCGAACGAGATCCTGAATCGCTACGACAACAATGCCGAGCGCGCCTGCGGCGCGGTGAAGACGGCGCTG
This sequence comes from uncultured Sorangium sp., assembly GCA_966250485.1. Classification (GTDB taxonomy): domain Bacteria; phylum Myxococcota_A; class Polyangia; order Polyangiales; family Polyangiaceae; genus PMG-095. The sequence goes on from CBINHN010000002.1 coordinate 247,443, forward strand.
GCCGGACCGCTCTGCGGCATGCCGCCGTCGCTCGCGTCGGTGGACATGTGCCAACGACGCCAGAGCCAGGCGCACAACAACGCCGTCGATCCCAACGTCAAGGCCAGCTTGCAGAACCGCATCCGCGAGAACGAGCGGCGGGAGATGCAGCCTACGTCGATTCCCTAGGGCGGGCGCGGGTGGCCCGCGAGCTGCCAAGTCCGCTGCGCACGAGCCCCGCCCGCGCAGGCGGGGCCGGGCGCCCGCGACCCCGCGCGTGGCGCGACGCGGCAGCAACATGGCTGGTTTAGCGCGTGATGGCGCGGCCATGCGCCGCTGCTATATCGAGCCGCACCATGCGTATCTGTATTCTGGGAGCCACTGGACTCGTCGGTCGTGAAACGATCGAGCTCATCGGGCGGGCTTGGCCCGACGCGGAGCTCGCGCTCTTTGCCAGCCGTGATCAAAAGTTGGATTTCGGCGGCAAGCAGTACGACGTCAAGGCCGCGACCGCTCTCGAGGGTGCGAACGCAGTGCGCGGTGAGCTCGCCTTCGTCGCGCTCGATGACGAGCACAGCAAGCGCTACGTCCCGCGCTTGCTCGAGCTCGGCTACCGCGTGATCGACAAGAGCAACACGTACCGCGGCGATCCGCAGGTTCCGCTCGTTACCGCGGGCGTCAACAGCCGGCGCGTGGAGGACAGCGTGCACCTGGTCGCGAACCCGAACTGCACGACCATCCCCCTCGCGCTGACGCTCGAGCCGCTCAACCGCGAGTACGGGCTCGAGTCCGTCACCGTGAGCACGTATCAAGCCGTGAGCGGCGCCGGCATCGCCGCGCTGGACACGTTCCTCGCCGACAACCGCAAAGGCTACGAGGCGCAAGACCGGCTCGGTCAGGTGTTTTCTCCCATCGCGTACGCCGGCAACACGGTGCCCCACAACGGTGGCACCGATGACAGCGGCTACTCCTCCGAAGAGCGCAAGCTCATGTTCGAGGCCAAGAAGATCTTGGAGCTGCCGGAGCTGGCCGTGAGCGCGCAGTGCTGCCGCGTGGCGGTCGCCGTGGGGCACTATGAAAATGCCTGGGTGACGTGCAAGCGCTCGATCGACGTGGACCGCATCGCCGCGCTGCTCAGTGAGGCGCCGTTCGTGCGCTTTCTGCCCGGCGCCGCCGGCGAGGGGCTCAGCGCCGTCGCCAGCGTGAAGGATCGTGATCGCGCGCTCGTGGGGAGACTGCGCCGTGATCCGCGCGACAGCAGCCATCGCAGCTTCTGCATCACGGTCGTAGCGGATAACCTCCGCCTCGGCGCCGCGACCAACGCGGTGCGCATCGCCAGCCGCTGGTATCCCGGCCGTGACAAGGAGCTCAACGCCTGAGCGCTTTGCTCAGCGCGGCGTGAGCACCACGCCGAGGCTGAGCCCGACGTAGGGTCCGTCGAAGCGCTCGCTGCTCCCGTCCGGGAGCAGCAGCGGCCAGCGCCGCAGCTCGAAGCCCGCCTCGACTCCGACGCTCGCGCGCACGGTGCGAGACAAGCGCGGTTCTAGGCGAGCAGCCAGCGCCGCGCGCGCCGCCCAGGTCTCTTTCTGAGCGGCGCTGCCGTCGACGCTGGCCGCGCCGCCGACGTGGACGACCGCCGCGGCCGCGAGCGCAGCGAAATCCAGCTCCCAGCGCGCGCCGAGGCGCGTGCGCAGCGCGGGCCCCAGGAACAGCTCCGCTCGGCTCGCGCGCAGCCGCCGCGCGTCGTCCCAACCGCCCTGGTAGCGCGCGCCGAGATCCAAGCGCAGCGCGCGGCGCAAGCTGAGCTCCAGGGCCAGCGAAGAGCCCACGAACACGCTGTTGCGAGCGCGCAGCGCGCCGAGCTCGCTGCGCAGCGCGAGCGGCCCTTCGAACGTGCGCGAGCGCTCCAGCGCCGCGATGACGCGCAGCTGCTCCAGCTGGCGCGCGCGCTGCCGGCGTTGCACGCGGCGTTGCTGGCGCAGGCGGCGGGCCAGCTCCGCGGCGGCGAGCGCCACGCGCCGCGGCAGCAGGTGCGCGCCGGACGCAGCGGAGACCAGACGCACGTCCGAGAGCTCACCGCGCTCCCATAGCTCGACGCGCACTTGGCCCTCGGGCAAGCCGAGCACGCGAAAGAACAGCGCCGGCGGCCGGCCGCTGCGGCCGGGCGGCACGTCGATGTCAGCGAGCTCCAGCGAGACCAAGCGCCGCGCCGCGCGCGCGTCGAGCATCGCCTCGGCAGCCGGGTCGATCTCGAACACCACCAGCGGCGCGGCCCGAGCGCGGCGCGGCGCACAACACGCGATGACGACGAGCAGCGCGCACGCCGCGGCGCGCAGCCCGCCACGCCAGAGCGGCGCGGCCGAGCGCGGTCCCTCGGCGACGGGACGCTGGCGGCGAATGGAATGAGTCGGAAACAGCGCGGGCGACTCCTGCGGCGATTCGCGGAGGCGCATCTTCGGTCAAGTGCCGCAGCCGGCACAAGCGGCTAGCGCGCCTATGGCGCCGGCGCTGCGGGCAGCGCGGTCGACGGAGCTCCCGTCGCTTCGGCGGCGCTCGGCGCTGCGGCGCCGGAGGGCGCCGCAGCGCTCGACTCCTCTACGCCGGCGGCAGTCGCGCCCTCGGCGCGCGCCGCCTCGAGCTTCTGCAGCTCTTCGCGGAACTCCTGTAGGCGCCGCCCGGCTGGAAAATCTTTGGCGTACTGCTCGACGAGCTGCAGCGCGGCCTCGTAGTTGCCGGCAGAAAGCGCCACGTCGACCTCGCGCGCGGCGGCGTCCTCGGCGAAGTCCCCCGTCGGGGACAAGCGGCGATACAGCGCGTACGCCTCTGCCGCGCCGCTGAGATCGCCGCCCTGCTCCAGCAAGTTGCCCAGCGTCCAAGCCGCGAGCGGCGCTTCCGGCGCGTCCGCGTAGCCGTTGAGTAGCCGCCGCAGCGCTCGCACCGCGGGCTCTCGCTCTCCAGATGCGCGCGCCACGTCCACCAGCGTCATCAGCTGATCGGGTGAAGCGCCGCCGACGGCAGCGTCCCAGCCACCCGCGCGCTCGAGCGCGGCTCGCGCGGCCTTGAACTCGCCCGCGTCGGCTTTTTGCTGCCACTCCGGCGTCTCACTGCCGAGGCTCGGCGCGGGGCTCGGCACCGCGGCGAGCGCGGGCGCGGGCTCTTCTTCATTCGCGGGCGCGACGGCGGCGAGCGGAGCTCGCGCCGGAGCGGCGCGGCGGCGATCACTCGCGCTCGGCGCGGCGGGCGGCTGGTTCTGCTGCGCGCGGACATGCGGCTCTCCTGCGGCAGCGGGGCGCACCGGCTGCGCTGGCTCCGCGGAGAGCACCGCGAGCGGCGCCGCTACGGGCGCGAGGCTGTGACGACCGACGAACACGCCCAGGCCAAACAGCACGACTCCGGCCGCAGGCGCGAGCCAGAGTGACGCGCTGATGCGGCGCGCGGGGCGCTGAAACTCCGAGTCCAGGCGACGCCACACGCGCTCGAGCCGTGCGTCCGCGGAGTAGTCGCGGAGCGCGGATTTGGCTCGCTCGGAGATCTCGTCGTCGATCATGATCAGTCTTTGGCGAAGGGGGGCACGAAATGTGCCGCAAGGAATTGTTGTGCGCGCTGGATGCGACGCTTGGCCGTGGCCAATGAGCAGTCCATGAGCTCCGCGACCATCTCCAGCCGATGTCGCTCGATGAAGCGCAAGGTCCACGCGATGCGCTCGCTGGCGGGCAGCGTGAGCAGCAAGCCGTAGACCTGCGCGAGCAGCACGCGCGACTCCGTGTCGGCGTCGGACGAGGCGATGGCGTCCAGATCCACGGGGTCCGGCGTGGCGAGGCCCAGCGCGCCGAGCAGACGTCGCCGGCGCAAGCGCGTGCGCACCAAACGCACGACGATGCTGCCGAGCCAAGCGCGGAACGCCGCGGCGTCCTTCAAGTCCGAGAGCCGCGTGCGCGCGCGCACGAACGCGTCGTGCACGACGTCCTCCACGTCCGCCGACGAGCCCTGGATGCGGATGGCCAGGCCCAGCGCGAACGCCGCGTGGCGCCGATACAACGTCTCGAACGCGGCGCGATCCCCCTCGCTCACCAACGCGACCAGCTGCGCGTCCGACTGCTCCTCGAACTGCCCGCTACGGCCGCCCGGTCTCGTCCCGGCGGTGCCGGCGATCAGCCGGAGCTTGGGCAGGTCAGCGCGCGCCACGGGCAGCACCATAACCCGACGCCGGACGCCGTCACTTCGGCTCAATCTTCGCGCCAAAGTCACAGGCAGGGCGCCGTAGGGTGGGATTGACACCCACATGCTACTTCCGTAAGCGCTAGAAAAACTTCCGCGCATGAGCCGCTTTCTGGTACTCCGGCGTCTGTCAGACGGTCCGAGCCCAGGCGGTTCGGCAGGAGGAACCCATATGTCGATGCGTAAGATTGCTGCCCTGATCCCGGTTTGTGCTCTGCTCGCGGCCTGCGGTGGCGAGTCCACCCCGGAAGCCAAGTCCCCCGATTCAGCCGCGGCCACGGAGACCAAGCCGGCTGAGGGCACGGACGCGGCGGCTCCGGCCGAGGGCAGCGAAGCAGCCCCGGCGGCTGGTGACGAAGCGGCCCCCGCAGCCGAAGGCGGCGAAGCGGCCCCCGCTGGCGACGCCAAGTGAGCTCTCCGGGCCGCTGAGCAGCGGCCTGAACGAGTAAACGGCCGGAGCATTCGCTCCGGCCGTTTGCTTTTGTACGTCGCGCGCTCAGGCGGCGCTGCGCTCAAGCAGCGCTGGGAACCGCGACCACGAGCCGTGTGCGGCCGACGAGCAGCTCGTCACCGTTGGCGAGCTCCTGCTCACCACGGATCCTCACGAAGACTCCCGTGCGCGAGCCGAGATCGGTCAGCACCACCGTGCCGGCGTGCTCTTCGATCAGACAATGCTGGTCCATGACCAGCGGATCGTCCGGAAACACCAGATCGCCGATGGCGGACCCGATTTGCAGGGTGTTGCCGCGCGCGACGACGCAGCAGCCGATCGCGCCGCCCTCGAACACTTGCAGTACGCGGAACGAGGACGGCCATTTTGGCGACGAGTAAAAGTACGTGGGGTGCGCGTCGGGGCCGTCGTCGGGCACGGGGTTGCGCTCGATGCGCAGCAGCTGATCCCCAACCACGAACTCGTCGCCGAGCTCGAGCTCTACGGGCGTACGAATGCGCAAGAAGACGCCGTTGCCGCCCGGCAAATCTTCGAGCCAGAGGCGCTCGTCGCGAAACTCGAGGCGAGCCTCCTCCGGATGGCAGAAGCGCTCACCCGGCAGGGTGATGTCGCCCTTCGCGCCGATCAGGGCGGTGGCACCGGCGGCGTCGTAGCGCTCGGGACCGCCGCTCATGCTGCGCAGCACGTGCAGCGAGAAGACGCTCGGCTGCGCTTTGGGCGTCGCTTCGACGGGCGCCGCGGCGGCCGGCGGCGCTGGCGTCGGCGCTGCCGCCGGAGGCGGCACGCTGCCGCCAGCGCTCTCAGCGCGGCCCTTCTTGCTGAGCTTGCGGATATTGTCGACGTTGGGCGGCTCGGTGAGCACGACCAGGCCGCCGACGGCGCGCCCCTCGATGACCTCGTCGAAGCGCCCTTCGCGCAGCGCGAGCACCATCTCGAGGTGCTGCGCCTTCATCAGCTGGCGCACGTAATCTCCGACGTCCGGGCGCGCTACCTCACTGCCGTACGAGCGCTTGTGACTCTTGATGACGCGGCCGCCGTCGGCGAACAGGTGCGTGATGATGTGCGGCTGGTCGAGCCCCGAGTCCTCGGTCTGCACGTGGAAGACGCGATCTCGGAATTTGATGTTGTTGTTGAAGCCCATCTGGGCGCGCCGAAACGACGGGCGCCGCATCTCGGCTTCCAGGCGCGTGAGCTCCTCCAGCCCGTATTGCGCGCGCGCTTGCTCGAGCTCGGCGTGATCGCCCGTCACCCCCTCCATGCGCTCGAACGCCTGCTGCGCGACGCGCGAGCCCGGCGCGATGCGCAGCGCCTCCGCGAGCAGCTCTTGTCCCTGCTTGTCGTTCGCGCCGTGCGTCGCCCACGCCGCGAGCAGCGCTACGGCTTCGTCAGCGCGCCCGCGATCGACGAGCCACTTGGCGACGACGACTGCGCTGCCTCGTTTATCCGGACTAGAAGCGGCCACACCGGCCATCGACCGCTTATTCAATGGGGCAAGCGCCGAAGACGCAAGGAAACTCGCGCACTCAGCCGCGCTTCCTGCCGCCATCGGCCCGGCCGCCGTTCGGTAGCGAGCCCTTTTTGCATCGCTACTGCCACGATAGCCGTAGACGGCGTACGCGACCGTACGTTTAACGCCGGCCTCAGCGGCCTCGAGCGCCGCCGATACCGAAGGCTCCGGCGGCTCCCGCCGCCCCGCCGGCCCCAGCGCCGCCCAAACCGCACTCCCAGGGGCAGGCCAGCACGTCCTCCGGCTCGCACACGAAATCCCCGCAGCTGGTGGCGCCGCAATCCGCCGGACACCAGAACGCTTCGGTCGCCGAACACACCCCGTCACCGCAGCACACGTTGATGTCGCTGCAGATCTGCCCGCAGTCACGCGGACAGGTCACCTGCGTCTCATAGCCGGCAGCGCAGATGCCGTCGCCGCACTGGAGGCAATCGAAGGGGCACGTCGCGGCGGACTCGAAGCCCGTGCACGCGCCGTCACCGCACTCCGGACAATCTTGCGGGCAGTTGCCAGAGCCTTCGCCCACGCCGCAGATGCCGTCGCCGCACGACTTGCAGTCGCTCGGGCAATTGCCGGAGGTCTCCCCGCCGCTGCACACGCCGTCGCCGCAGCGACAGTCAGTGGGACATGACGCGCGCGTCTCCCCGCCGGTGCACAGCATGTCGCCGCATTTGCTGCAATCGGTCGGACAGCTGCGCGCGTTCTCGTTCGACGAGCAGATCATGTCTCCGCAGCGGGCGCAGTCCTGCGGGCAGCTCTTCGCGTCTTCGTTGGGGTTACAGCGGCCGTTGCCGCACGAGCCGCAGTCCTTGCCGCAATTGCTGGAGTCTTCGTAGCCGGGGCTGCACACGCCGTCACCGCACACGAAGCAATCGATGGTGCAATTGGCGAGCGTCTCGCCTGGTGAGCACAGGCCGTCCCCGCAGCGCGGGCAGTCGCCGGGACAACTGAAGGCGTCTTCGTTGAAGCCGCACACGCCGTCACCGCAGGTGCCGCAGTCCGCCGGGCAGGTCTTCACGCTCTCGCTGAAGGCGCACACGCCGTCACCGCAGCTCTGACAGTCCAACCCGCAGCTCTTGAGCTCGTCGAGCGCGCAGATACCGTCGCCGCACCAACCGCAATCGCTCGCGCAGCTCGACGCGCTCTCACCGAGGTCGCAGGTGCCGTTGAAGCAATAGCAGTCCGAGCACAGCGGTGAGCGCTCCGGCGCTTCACACCAGCCGTTGTAGTTGCAGTAATCGCTGCAATCCCAGCACCAGCCCTGCTCGCCCGCGTCGCAGCGCCCGTCGCCGCACATACTGCAATCCGAGCACCAGCCGAGCTCACTCGCGACGCACACGCCGTCGCCACAATTGACGCTCTCACAATCGCCGCACCAGCCGGGCTCTCCAGGTTCGCAGATGCCGTTGCCACAGCCGATCATCACGCAGTCGCGGCACACGCCGACCTCTGCCGGCGCGCAGATGCCGTCCCCGCACGACGGGCAGTCCTGGGGACAAGCGAACGAGCTCTCGCCCGGCGAGCAGATATTGTCCCCGCACTTGCCGCAGTCCTGCGGACAGCGCGCGACGGTCTCGCCAGGCTCGCACAGCCGGTTGCCACAGCTCGACGGGCTGCCGCCGGAGCCGCCGAAGGTGCCGCCCGTCACGAAGCCGCCAAACCCACCGGAGGTGCCGCCCGTCGCGAAGCCGCCGAACCCACCGAACGCAGCGCCGCCGCTGCCACCCTTGCTCGGTGCGCCGCCGGTCGGCGCGACCCCGCCGCGCGCTGCTTGCGGGGTGCCAGCGCTGCCGGCTTGTCCACCCACGCCGTCGCCGCCGTAGCCCGAGCCGTCGTACGGGAGCAGATCCGCTCGACCGCAGCTCATCACACTGACCAACGCCACCGCTGCCATGAAGGCTCGCGACGCGAACGCTCGAACGCCACTTCCGTAAGTCATGCTCGACCGGCCCCAAACCGTGCCCGGCCCAAGCCGGACCGATGCTCGAACATGTTCCCTCAAGCGCGCGCAGAGCGCCACTTTCTTCTGGCATTTTTCGGCTGCCGCGCGCGAGCGCTGGTCGGACGAACAGCGTCGAGAGTGGGCGCGCGCGAGCGCTCGAAGGTCGGTTCGCGTTTCAATTTTCGGCTCGCGCGCGGCGCAGCCCCCGCTTCGCGGCGCCGGCGTTTCAAATGCGATCGCGCGTGCTCGGCTCGCCCAGCCATTGAATCACCTCGTCCACGAGGATGTGGCCCCAAGGGCCGCGCGCGCGATCCACGATTTCGAGGCGGGCGGAGCGACCGCGGAGTGCGCGGATATCCCATTCGCGACGACCTAGGAGCTCGTGATTGGTTCCCGTCTCGGAGAAGACTCGCCGATCATCGACGAGCAGAGATACCGTGAGCCGCAGCGGATCGCGGCCGCCGCCGACGAGTAGGCGCAGGTAGTCGCCCTCGAGCTCGAACTCCGGTGACAGCAGCCTCCCGGTCGCGCGGTCGCCGGACGAGGCGGTGAAGCTGTCCACGAAAGTGCCGTTGGCGAAGTACACCGGTTCCTGCCCCGGCTTGCCGCGCGAGACGGGGCTCTCACCGAAAGCATCGCCTTCTCGCTGCCAGTCCGCGAGCTCGCTCGAGTCGAAGTGGATGGCCGTGTCCCGCAGCGCCCGTCCGCGCGCGAGATCGTCGCGCACGAGCAGCCCGCCGACGTCGAGCCCGGCGGGAAAATCGTTGAAGACGTAGTAGCCGCGCGGCACGCGCCCGATCGGCAGAAAGCCGAGCTTGATGTACGTGGGGTGCCGCGCGAGCACCTCCTCCGTGCGCGCTACCTTCTCGTGACCGGGCTTGCCAGTGCCGAAGCTCGCAACCTTCTTGCGCGCGACGTCCGGATCCACGACGCCGTACACGTCCACGACGCTCACGTCCGCGAAGAAGCCGGCGCCGCCGATGTCTCCCAGCGCGAGGCTCGCGTTCGGCCGTGCTTTGCCCTTGAGCCACTGCATGTAGCGCACGTCGCGATCCACGACGTCGGCCCAGACTCCGATCTCGACGGCGCCGGGACCGTCCTTCAGCGTCCCGAAGCGAACCAAGAGCAACGCGCCGAGCAGCGCGGGCGCGATGGCGAGCTCGACGCGGCGCCCGGGCCAGCGCGCGAGCACGGCGTCCACGGCGGCGGCGCTCAGCAGCGCGAGCGACGGAGTGAGCGCCATCAGGAAGCGCTGGCCCGAGTAGAAATCGCCGCCCACGTACACGACATAGCCCATGTGCAGCAGCGCGTGCACGAACACCCAGCGCACCCAGAGCTGCTTGAACGCGACGAGGCCGAACAGCGCGAAGAGCGGCACCCAGCCGCGCTCCCGCAAATAGCTGAGCAGGTATTCGAAGCCGCGTGGCAGCGCAGCAAAGGTATCGCCTACCTTCAGATAGAAGGTGTTTGGAAAGAGCGCGCCGTAGTAGCTGTAGCGCAGCAGGAAGTAGCACACGAACAGCGCGGCGAAGCAGCCGCCCGCGCGCAGCAGCGAACGCGCTTCGGCCGCGCGTTGGCTCGGCGCTGCGAAGACCACGCGCAGCAGCGCGACGCCCACGTAGACGGCGCCCCACAGCGCGCCGTCGGGTCGCGCCATGGCCGTCAAGGCCAAGCTCAGGCCCAGCACCAGCTCCCAGCGCTCGAAGCGCCGCACCAGCGCCCACAACCCGAGCAGCATCACGAACATGACGAGCTGGTTCTCGAGCGCGAACACCGCGTACGAGGTGTAGGCGTCATCGAACGCGAGCAGACACGCGGGCAGGAGCTGCGCGAGCGGGTGGCAGAGCACGCGCCGCGCGACGGCCGTGATCAGCGCGAGGTTCGCCACCGCGAGCGCCAAACACAGGGCGAACGCCAGCGCCGCGAACGTCATCGGCTCACGACCGGCGAGCGGCCAGAGCGGCGTCATCGCCGCGATCCACAGGAAATTGGAGTAGCCCTCGACGCGCTCGCCCGGGTTGAACACCAGCCCACGCCCTGCCGCCCAGTTCTTGGCGTATTGCATGGAGATGTACGCGTCGTCGATAGTGTGATGGCGATAGCGCGCGCGGTAGATCAGCGCGGTCACGAGCACGAGCGCGCCGAGCGCGAGCAGCAGCGGAGACGTGGGCCCGAACGGCATGCGCTCGGCGCGCCGGCGCAGCGCCGGATGCAGCGCGAACGCCAGCCCGAGCGCCGCGAGCAACGCGGCGAGCGCGACGCCCCAGCGCAGCTCTCTTGCTTGCAGATCAGTGTTGGTCGGCTGCTTGGCGAGAGCCTCGTTGGGGAACGCCGCGGTCGTCGAGCGGTACAGCGCGAGCTCTGCGACGGAGTAGTTGCCGTCCCCGCCACGCGGCTCGAGCCGAACGTAGCGCGCGCGCGCGTCGAGCGCGCGCGTGGAGCGGATTTGTAGGCCCGCGCTCTCGACGGGCTCGGCTTCCCAGATGGTCGTCCAGGAGCGACGATCGAGCGAGCCGAGCAGCGCGTAGTAGTCGTTGTTGTCGCCTTCGAGCCAGGCCGCGGCGAGCTGTTGCGGCGAGCCCAAATCCCACTCCAGGCCTCCGCCGCTCTCGATCACGCTGGTCAGATCGCTGAGCCAGTCGCTGCCGCGCGGCGCGATGTTGCCATCGGTGACGCGCTCCGCGTGCTTGGCGTGCGTGATCACGCTCGGCGCGCGGCCCGCGAGCAGCGCCAGGTCATCCCGCGCGCAAGCCGCGAGGATGAACGCGGCGCACGCGAGCAGCAGCACGCAGCCGAGCCGAGCGCGCCACCGCGTCGCCAGAGCCTTGGCCGCGCCGAACATGCCGGCGACCGCCCGAGCAGGGAACATGCCAGCCGTGAGCGCGTCCTTAGCGCGGGGTTTGCCGCGCGGCGTGGAGCGGGAGGGTGAGCCAGATCGTGCCAACTCCGCAGCGCTCGTCAGGGGCGCGCCGCCGCGTCCAACGTGGCCCCTCCCGCGGCGGCCGGAGCGAAGCGACGCCCGACGCTTGGGAGGGGGCGCCACGCGCAGGCAGCGAAGCTGCCGAGCATGGCGCGGGGTGGGCAACACCACTCGAAATGCGTGCGCTATGAAAGAGCGAATGGCGAGCAAAGGTCGACCCTATCGGACCTTCGAGGTCGAAGGCTTCCGGATCCTCGTCGGGCGCGGCGCGGAGGACAATGACTATCTGACCTTCGAAATCGCCGAGCCGCACGAGCTGTGGCTGCACGTGGCGGGCGGCACCGCGGGCAGCCACGTCGTCATCTCGAATCCCAGCCGCGCCGCTGTTCCGGACGGCGTCATCGAGCGCGCCGCGGCGCTCGCCGCGTGGTACTCGAAGGCGCGCCCCGCCGCGCGCGTCGAGGTTCACGTCTGCCGCGCACGTGACGTCAAGAAGCCCCGCGGCGCACCGGCCGGCCTCGTCGAAATCTCACACTATCAAGCCGTGCGCGTCAGGCCGGCCGGGCCCGAGACAGAGCGCTGAGGCGTCGCAGTAAACGCGCTCAAGGCTCAAGGCTCAAGGCTCGACGCGCAGCGCGCGGCGGTCACGGCACTTCGGCGATGCTCACGCCCTGCACGGAGACCTCCGTCGAGTGCTCGAGCACGTACGCTGGGTTGTCGAACACGACTCCACCTTTAGTGCGCAATACGCAGACCGAGACATGGTTTTGCGAGTTGCCCTTGTAGTCGCAGTAGGGCGCGCCGCGCCACTCGGCGCTGAGCGGCTTCGGTGAGGGGAAGTCGACGCGGAGCTCGTATTTGCCGGGCTCGAGCGAGAAGTGGATTTTACGGTTTTGCTCGATGGGCAGCGCCTCGGGCGTGAGCTTGCGCACGACGTCGACCTTGAACTCCTGCGTGGCTTGCCCGGCGCGCGCGATGACGGTGGCGGTGCCGACCATCTTGGGGACGAGCTCGCTGCCGCGCGGGAACAGCACGCCGCTGTTCTTGGAGGTGAACGTCAGCTCCACTCCGTCGAGCTCGGCGCCGCCTTTGCCGAGCACGCGCACCTTGGGACGAAACGGGCCCGCGTTGAGATCGACGCGCCCCACGTCGGACGCATCCACGCGCTCGACGAGGCGACATTTGAGCGGCGCCGTCCGTGTGTTGGGCCCCAGCGTGAGCGACACGGTGCCGTCACCCGAGCGCTCGCAGCGCAGCGCGCCCTTCGGCGTCACGTTGGCCAAGTTCGCGGGCTGAACCGTGAAGGCGTGCTCGGCGTCGCTGACCTTCGTGACTCCGTTCGCGTCCGTGGCGCGCACGGCGACCGTCACGGGGTCCGTAGAGGTGACCAGCTCGCTGAGCTCGAGCCTGAAGTCGCGCGGCACCTCCTTTTGTTCGCAAGCGAGACCGGTGAGACCGAAGACGAACCAGCAGAACGACCAGCGCATTTGGCGCGGCAGTCTATCCGAGCCGGGGCTCGCAGCGGCTGCCCGCCGACCGCGGAGCCTCAAGTCGAGAATCGCCGGGCTCGGGTCTCCACCCCCCGGACTGGGGTTCCCGCGCGAACCGCGCCGTCAGAAACCCTCACCGATGGCGACATGATAGAGTGAGCGCTCGGGTCGAGCGCGAGGCCCGCGTTCAGGAGGTTTTTCCCATCAGCACCCGGCGAATCCCCGGCCCAACGTCCCGGGGGATGTTCAGCAGCGAGGGCAGTTCGGGTGCCAGAACTGCGTCCCGCTCGAGCATGCCCCCTGCCCTTCAGTCGAACTTGATGCCCGGCAATTACCGCATTTTCTCCAAGTATCGCCTGCTGGCCCGGCTCGGGAGCGGCGGGATGGCGGAGGTCTTCCTCGCGGTGACGGGCACGCCCGGCGGCTTCAACAAGCTGCAGGTGCTGAAGGTGCTGCGCTCGGATCTGCCCGAGCAGGAGCGGCTGGACTTCGCGCGGATGTTCCACGATGAGGCGCGGCTCGCGGCGCGGCTCAGCCACCCGCACATCGTGCAGTCGCACGAGGTGGGCAGTGAAGAGGGCCACGACTTCATCGCGATGGAGTTTCTGGAGGGTCAACCGCTCAGCCACGTGCAGGAGCGCTCCTGGGCGGGCGGTGAGGAGTTCACGCTCGAGATGCAGTTGCAGGTGCTGTGCTGCGTGCTCGACGGCTTGGAGTACGCGCACACGCTGCGCGACTACGACGGGCGGCTGCTTCACATCGTGCACCGCGACGTGTCGCCGCAGAACGTGTTCATTACGTACGCGGGGCACACCAAGCTGGTCGATTTCGGCATCGCCAAGACGCTGGAGTCCAACAAGACGCGCGCCGGCGTGGTCAAGGGCAAGGTGCCGTATATGTCGCCGGAGCAGGTGCTGGGCGGCGCCATCGACCACCGCGCTGATTTGTTCAGCGTCGGCGTGATGCTGTGGGAGGCCGTCGCGCGCCGCCACATGCACGGCGACACCTCGGTCTACGAGATCCTGCGCAGCTTGGTGCAGGGTGAGCTGCCGAGCCTGAAGGAAGCCGCGCCCGACGTGCCGCCCGAGCTCGAGCGCATCGTGACGCGCGCGCTCGCGCGCCAGCCCGAGCAGCGTTACCCCGACGCCAACGCTTTCCGCGAGGATTTGCTGGCGTTCCTCGAGACGCGGCGCAAGGTCACGCCGCGCGAGATCGGCGAGCGCGTCTCGTCGATGTTTGCGCAGGAGCGGCGTGAGATCAACGAGGTGATTCGCCGCGCCATGACGGAGGCGAACGACGAGCGCTTCGAGTCGGGTCAGGTCAACGCCGTTCACCTGCTGCCCACGTTGAGCTTCCTCGCGTCCAAGGCGACGACCGGCCCGACGACGTCGCCGGTGACGACGCCCACCACGCCGCCGCACCTGGTTCCCCCACCGGAGCTCGCCGCCATGACCACGCGTCCGACGCCCGATCCCGCAACGTCGAGCTCCAACGCCAGCAACGCGAACAGCAGCGCGCCGCCCGTGAACGTCTCGAGCGCGGCGCCGGTGAACGACTCCCGCCGTTGGATCCCGCTCGCGAGCCTCGCGGCGCTGGGTCTGCTGTTCTTCGCGCTCAGCACGCTGCGCCCCACCGCGAAGGAGTTGCCGAGCGCTGCTGCGCCGGTCGCGAGCGCGGCCACGGCGCCGCTCGCCGCGGAAACGCCAGCCGCCGCCAGCTCGGTTCGAGTTCGCATCCACGCGATCCCCGAGAACGCGAAGTTGCTGCTCGATAACGCGCCGCTCGCGGGGAACCCCGTCGACGCGGAGCGCCCGCGTGACGACGCGCTGCACGCGCTCGTCGTCAGCGCGCCCGGTCACGACTCGCGCACGCTTCAGCTTCGGCTCAATCGCGATGTCGATCTAGAAGTGCGGCTCGCGCAGGCCGAGCAGCCGGAAGGCGCACGCGGCGCTGTTCCACCGCAAAAATCGCCTCACGCAGCGAAGGTTTCGCCTCGCGCGGGCTCGCCTGCGCAGAAGCGCAGCGACGACGAGCTGTACAAGGATTTGCCAGCGCGCAAAGCGGGCGCGGCGACGGCGCCGCCGCTTGACACGAGCGAGTCACCTTGGTGAGCTGCCGCGTGCCGCGCTAGCGGCAGCGGTTATCGGGGCAGCGCAGCCCCGCCCCGCTGGACGACCCAGCGGGGGAGCTCGGATTGGTCGCGAGGGTCATGCTTAAGCCTCTCTTCTCCGGAGCGCTGGCGACGACGCTGATCGTTTCGACAGCGACGAACGCCTGGGCGGCGGATCCCGATCGTGAAGCGCGCGAGCGCTACGACAACGCCGTGAAGCTCTACGAAGAAGGCGCGTATGACGCGGCGCTCGTGGAGTTGAACCGCGCCGCGGAGCTGAGGCCCTCGTACAAGCTTTATTACAACATCGCGCAGGTCCGCTTCGCGATGCACGACTACGCCTCCGCCATCGACGCTTACCGGCAGTACCTCGACAAGGGCGGCGACAAGATCACGCCGCAACGTCGTGAGCAGGTGCAAAAGGAGCTCACGAGCCTCGCGCAGCGCGTGGCGAAGCTCAGCGTGGAGGTGGACGTCCCCGGCGCCGAGGTGTTCGTCGATGACGTGCCGGTAGGCACCAGCCCGCTGCCTGGCCCGCTCGTCGTAAACTCGGGCATTCGGCGCGTGACCGTGCGGCACCCCGACTACGTGCCGCAAACCAAGCGGCTGACGTTGGCGGGCAACGTGCAAGACAAGGTCTCTTTTGCGTTCGTCTCGCGCGGCACGGACGCGGCCGCGGCCGCGCCGAGCGCGCCGCCGGCAACTGGAGCTGCGGCGCCCGAGACAGCGTCGCCGGGAGCCCTGGCGTCGGCGTCGGGCAGCGCCGCTGCGCCGCCCGAGCGCAGCGCCGAGCGCGGCCGCCCGAGCTCGGTTTGGATCGGTTGGGCCGCTACCGGCGCGTTGGCGGCAGGAGCCGCGGTGACCGGCATCATCGCGCTATCGAAGAACTCGTCGCTCGACGAGGATCGTAAGCACCTCGACGTGAGCGACGACGAGCTGGATGCGCGCGGCTCGAAGCTGCGGACGCTGGCGATCGTGACGGACGTGCTCGGCGCCGCGGCCATCGTCGCCGGCGGCGTGAGCCTATGGCTGACGTTGCACGAGAGCTCGCCCGAGACGGGGAGCAGCGCAGCGGCGCGCGCGCCGCGCTCGCAATGGCGGCTCGGTATCGCGCCGCGCGGCGTGCACTTGCAAACGACCTTTTAGCTTTGGTCCAGGGATCGATGAAACGAAGAGTCCAAGCCGCGACCTCGTCCCACCGCCGTCTTGGCTCGCGCCTCGCGCTGTTCGGCGCGGCCGCGCTGGCGCTCGGCTGTGACGCCGTCGTCGACACCTCACCGCGCGAGCCGTGCTCCACGCACGCCGAGTGCACGGAGCGCTTCGGCGAGCCCAGCGCCTGTATCGAGTCGCGCTGCACGAAGCTGCTGAGCGAAGACTGCTCGCAGGTGCTGCCCGCCGGGGTGATGAAGAAGGACAACGTGATGCTGTTCGGCTTCATGGGCGCGCTGCGCGGTGATTTCGCGAGCTATGGCACGCCGACCAAGGAAGGCGCGCAGCTGGCGTTCGAGGAGATCGAGAACCTGTGGCAAGGCATTCCATCGGTGGAGGGCCCGGAGCAGCGTCACATCGGCATGTTGGTCTGTGACCACGGCGCCGACCCGAACAAGGTCGCTCGGCACCTGATCGATGACGCGAAGGTGCCGGCCATCATCGGGCCTTCGTTCAGCGGGGTGACGCTCTCGGTGTTCCAAAACGTGGTGCGTCCCGCCGGCGTGTTGCTGATTTCACCGTCGGCGACCAGCCCGGCCATCACGGATACGCCGGACGATGGTCTGCTCTGGCGTACCTCTCCCTCGGACGTCGTGCAGACGGAGCTGTTGAAGTTCTTGGTCCTGGACGTCGTCGAGGCCCTGAAGGCCAAGGGCGTGATCGTGGATCGCGAGCCGCGCATCGCGATCCCGTTCAAGGACGACAGCGCGGGGCGCGGGCTGCAGCTGGCGGCCACGACGATGGGCGAAGGCGAGAACGCCGCGCCGCCGATCATGGCGCAGTGGCAGGCCAAGTATCCGGATCCGGAGACGAACAAAGTCGACTGGTCGCAGTACGTCGCGGGCATCACCGCCGCCGACATGCCTCCCCCCGACATCATCTTGGCGCTCGGAACCAGCGAGTTCGTCAACGATATGATGTTCGAGATCGAAGCGAAGTGGTCGTTCCCGAACCCGCCCTGGTACCTGCTGCCCGAAGGCGATCGCGTGCCCGAGCTCCTCGAAAAGGTGATGGCCAACCCGGACTACAACCTGCGCGAGCGCGTGATCGGCACCGCACCCGGCGCGCGACGATCGTCGCTGTATCCCGCGTTCGCCGATCGCTTCGGCGCCACCTTCAATCATCGCGAACCCGGCAATTTGGCGGAGTTTGCGTACGACGCTGCCTACCTCTTGGCGTACGCGATCGCCATCAGCGGCAAGCAGTACCCGACCGGGCGCGAGCTCGCCGACGCCTTGACGAAGGTCAGCTGCGACGAGAACCCGGTGCCGGCAGGTCCCACGAAGTTCTCGAACTATTTCGGCGTCGCCGCTCGCACCCAGTGCATCGACTTCGAGGGCGTGAGCGGGCCGCTGGATTTCAACCCCGAGACGGGTGAAGCGGTCAGCGATATCGCCATGTGGTGCCTGCGCGAGAAGGGCAACGGCTTGTCCTTCGATCCACCGCTCGAGACGTACTACTCGGCGGCGGAGGGCACGCTGGTGCGGCAATCGCCGCCGCTGGACTTCACCAGCCGCGACTGGTGTCCGCCCGCTGATTGAGCTGCAGCTGCGTCTGCGGCTCATCGCCGCCGCAGCCTCGAGCCAGCGCTCGCAAACATCGATTTACGAAGACGCAGGCGTCGGTCGACGACGCTGAGCGCTCGCGTCCGCTTCGGACGCGAGCGCGTGCGTTTGGACGCGCCAACGAGCCGCGTCGGGGATCATCGCGACAACGTTTTCGAAAATCCAAATTCAGAAACAGGATCGACACTCGCAATCATCGCTCTTCACTGAATTGTCGCAAAAGAGCCGGCGCCGTCGTCGAACACGCCAAGCGACAATCCCCGCTCCGCCTTGACGCTCATAGCGCTGCTCGTTACCGTTCCGAAGAGGGGACAGCGAAGATGACGACGTCGGCACCTGGAATCTTTGCCACAGCTTCGAGAGTCGCGGCCGCTCCAGCGCACCGCGTCGGCCGCTATCAGCTCATCGCCGGCATCGGCCGCGGCGGCATGGCGGATGTTTACCTCGCCGTCTACGACAACGGTGACGCCGGCCATTTTCAAAAGCTGCTCGTCTTGAAGCTGCTCAAGCCGGAGCTCAACGCCGAGCGCGAGTTCGTCGCCATGTTCTTGGACGAGGCGCGCCTCGCCGCGCGGCTCAATCACCCCAACGTGGTGCAGACCTTGGAGGTGGGCGTGGACGCGGGCCGTCACTTCCTGGCCATGGAATACCTGGACGGGCAGCCGCTGAACCGTGTGGCGCAGAGCCTCGCCGCGCACCCGAGCTTCGACCTCTCCGCGCGGCTGACCATCGTGTTGCGCACGCTCGCGGGCTTGGACTATGCGCACGAGCTCGCGGACTATGACGGAACGCCGCTCGGCGTCGTGCACCGCGACGTGTCGCCGGGCAACGTCATCATCGGCTACGACGGCCAGATCAAGCTCGTCGACTTCGGCATCGCGAAGGCCAAGGACTCCAGCACGGAGACGCGCGTGGGGATGTTCAAGGGCAAGAGCGGCTACATGGCGCCCGAGCAAGCGCTCACCGGCGTCGTCGACCGCCGCGCTGACATTTACTCGGCAGGCGTCGTGCTGTGGGAGCTGCTCGTCGGCCGCCGTATGTGGCCGGGGCTCACGCAGGCCGAGATCCTGAGGCGCGTCACCGCCGGGCAGATAGAACCTCCGAGTCAGCTGCTGTCGACGCTGCCGCCGGAGCTCGAGCGCATTTGCATGACCGCGCTCGCGCTCCGGCGCGAAGATCGCTATGCGACCGCTGCGCAGTTCGCCGCTGAGCTGGAGACGTTCGTGCGTGAGCATTTGGAGGCGCGCAGCGAGCGGGACGTCGGCCGCCTCGTCGCCGAAGCGTTCAGCGCGGATCGCCTGCGCATGCGCGAAATCATCGAACAGCAGCTCTCGCCGCGCGCCAACGGCGCCGCGCTGTTGCCGCAGCTGACGGCGCTGCCCGACGTTCAGACCTACTCGCTCGCCTCCGGCGAGCTGCTCACGCCTTCCTACGCGCCCGCGCCGCACGGCTCCGCGCTGCCCCCGCTGCTGCCCTCCGTGCCCGACTCGGCCGCGCTGGCCGCGGACGTGGCGCGCCGAGCGCCGCGCAAATCACGGCTCTGGCTGGGCGCGGGCGTCGCGGCCGCGGCGCTCGCGCTGGCGAGCTCTGCAGTAGCGCTCGGCCTCCACTCTCGCTCGGCGACGGACGCTGGCGAGACGCTCAAAGTCCAAGCCGCCGCGACGTCCGCGGCGATCTCGCAGCGCGGCGTGAGCGCGACGGAGATCACGCTCGGCATGAGCGCGGTGTTCTCCGGACCGAACCGACAGCTCGGAGAGAACATGAAGCTCGGGCTCGACACGGCGTTCTGGCTGGCGAACTCGGAGGGCGGCGTCCACGGTCGTAAGCTGCGCCTGGTCGCGCTCGACGACGGCTACGAAGCGGCCAAGGTGAGCGGCACGATGCGTGAGCTGCTGGAGCAGCGCGGCGTCTTCGCCGTGATCGGCAACGTCGGGACGCCCACCTCTGCGGTCGCGGCGCCCATCGCCTCCAGGGACAAGACGCTCTTCTTCGGCGCGTTCAGCGGCGCCCCCGTGTTGCGGCAAGATCCGCCGGATCGCTACGTGTTCAATTACCGCGCGAGCTATCGCGAAGAGACGGCCGCGACGCTGAAGTACCTGGTGGAGGTGCAAAAGCTGTCGCTCGACAACATCGTCGTCTTCGCCCAAGAAGACTCCTTCGGCGACGCCGGCTACGAAGGCGTCACGAAGGCCGCGCGCCAGCTCCATCGCGACGGCAAAGAGGTGCTTCGCGTCGGCTACAAACGCAACACCACGGACGTCGACGCGGCCGTAGCACAAATCCTCAAGTACCATGACAAAGCCGTGCTGCTGCGGCCGGGCACGGCGACGTCGGACCCGGTGCGCGTCCTGCGACACCCGGTGAAAGCGGTGGTCATGGTGGCGACCTATCGCGCGGCCGCGAAATTCATTCAAAAGCTGCGCGACGTGCCGCGCCTGGCAAAGCCGCTGTTCTTCAACGTCTCGTTCGTCGGCACCGAAGCGCTGGCCGACGATCTGAAGGGGCGCGACGCCGGCTTGTGTCAGAACGTCTACGTCACCCAGGTGGTCCCCACCTTCACGTCGGGGGCCACCGGAGTCCGGCGCTACCGCGAGGCGCTGGCTGCTCATCAACCGCAAGCGCATCCCGGCTTCGTGTCGTTGGAGGGCTTCATCGTCGGCTCGCTGTTCGTGGAGGCGCTGAAGCGCACGGGGCCCCAGCTCACCACTGAAAGGCTCGTCGACAGCTTGGAGCGATTCAGTCACGTCGATCTCGGCTTCGGCGCGCCGCTCGATTTCTCGCTCTCCGAGCACCAGGGCTCGCACAAGGTGTGGGGCACGCGGCTCGACGAGTCCTGCAGCGCGCAGGCGGTCGAGCTCGATTGAGCGCCGACGCTGCGCGGCAGCGTCGAACGAAGCGCGCCGACTGAACGCGCGCCGCGGCAGGCGCGCCTCAGCCAACGCTCGGCGTCGGCGACGGTTTTGCGCAAGTCCCTCCTCAAAGCGACGCCTTTGATCCACACTGCACGCCATGATTACCGCGCGCCGCATTTCGATCGCCGTTGGCCTCGCTGTTTCGGCGCTGCTCGCGTGTAATCGGTCGACTCCGCCCGAGCCGCTCTCCAAGACGCAGCCCGCCGAGGCCGCGACACCGCTCGACACCACGTCGTTTCGCGTGCCTGGCGGCGAGCGCATCGTCGCGATCGGGGACGTTCACGGCGATCTGCAAGCGACGCGCGCGGCGCTGCGCCTGGCCGGCGCCATCGACAGCGCCGATCACTGGAGCGGCGGCAAGCTGATCGTGGTGCAGACCGGCGACCAGCTAGACCGCGGGGACGACGAGCCGCAGATCCTCGACCTGTTCGATCGCCTGCAGCAGGAGGCGCGCGCCGCGGGCGGCGCGTTTCACGTGCTCAACGGCAATCACGAGATCATGAACGTGGCGGCCGACTATCGCTACGTCACCCCCGATGGCTTCTCGGATTGGCACGACACGCACGCGGACGGTCCGCGGCAGAGCAGCAGCGAGCGGCTGCCCGCCGAACAGCGCGGGCGCGCGGCTGCGTTTCTGCCCGGTGGTCCCGGCGCGAAGCGCCTGGCAGAGCGGCCCATCGTGCTCTCCGTCGGTGACACGCTGTTCGCCCACGGCGGCGTATTGGAAGAGCACGTGCGCTATGGCCTAGGCCGGCTCAACAGCGAGACGCGCGAGTGGATGCTGGGCAAACGCAGCACCCCACCGCGCGCGCTGCTGAGCGACCGCGCGCCGATCTGGTCGCGCGTGTACTCCGACGGGCTGCCCGGCGCGGCGGAGTGCGCGGCGCTCGCCAACACGCTGAAGCTGCTCGGCCAAAAGCGCTTGGTGGTGGGTCACACCGTGCAGCGGCAAGGCATCAACAGCGCCTGCGGCGGCAAGGTGTGGCGCATCGACGTGGGCCTCTCCAAATTCTACGGCGGCAAACCGAGCGTGCTCGAGATCCGCGGCGACAAGGTGCAGGTCATCACGGCTGCGCCGGAGAGCGCGGACTCTGCCGCACCGCTGGCCTCCGCACCCGCGCCGAAACGCGCGCCGCTGGCGCGGCAGCACAGCGCGCAAGCACCGTAAATCGGCGCCCTACGACGGCGCGCCGAGACGCTTTGCGCGGGCTCAACCGGACGCTGCCGCGCCGGTCGCGGCTTCGTCTATCACGGGCTCGTCGGGATCCTTGGGGTTCGGGAACGGCGCCATCCAGGCCGCGATGATGCTCGGCACCGACGCGATCAGCACGAAGATGAAGAAGGCTTTGTAGCCGAGCCAATCCGCCAGCGGCCCGCTCGCCATCTGCGTCGGCACCAACACCAGGTTCATGAACGCCGTGCAGATCGCGTAGTGCGTCATATGGTATTTGCCGGGCGACATCTGCTGCATCATGTACAGCATGTTCGCTACGAAGCCGAAGCTGTAGCCGAACTTCTCGATCGTCACGAGCGTGGCGATGGTCGAGAGCGACAGCGCGTGATCCGGCGAGACGGCGTGGCTCAAATAGATGTAGCAGAGGTGCGGGATGTTCATGCACAGCGCCATGAACACCAGCGAGCGCTTCAGCCCGTATTTGGCGATGAACGCGCCGCCGGCCAGGCCGCCGCCGAGGCTCACGATGGTGCTGATCGCGCCGTCGATGATGCCCTTCTGCTCCAGGCTCAAGCCGAGGCCGCCCGCCGAGAGCTTGGCCTGCATGAACAGCGGCGCCTCCACCAACAAAAAGCCTTCGCCGCTGCGATACAAGAAGACGAACAGCAGCATCCAGCCCATCTTCGGCTTCTTCAAAAAATCCAGCCATTGATCGGCGAAGGTGCGCAGCACCTCCTTGGCGCCCTCTGGTCGCCTGGGAACCGAACCGGTCGGTAAGAAGAAGTAATGATAGACGCCGAGCCCGACGAACGTCGCGACGGTGAGGAACAGCGCGTAGGCCCAGGCCGTCTTGGGATCCAGCCCGCTGCGCTTCTGCAGAGAGCCCGCCACGCCCACGACCACCGCGGTCGCGAAGATGCGACCGGTGTTCCAAGCCGCGCCTTGCAAGCCGATCCACGCCGCTTGCCGCTTCTTGTCGAGTGACGTGATGTACACGCCATCCACGCAGATGTCCTGCGTCGCGGAGGCGAAGGCCAGCACCCACAGAATGGCGATGATCACCTGAAAGTAGTTGGGCAGCGGCAGCGCCAGCGCGATCAACGCGATCAGCCCCGCCATGAAGAACTCCATGGCCAAGACCCAAAACTTCTTGGTGCGGAACATGTCCAGGAAGCCGGCGTACAGCGGCTTCAAGGACCACATCAGCCCGACGCTGGCGGTCACCACGGTGATCTCGCTGTCGCTGTGGCCGAGATCCTTGAACATGGTCCCGACCACCCACATCACCATCGCGAAGGGGATGCCCTCGGCGACGTACGACGAGAGCACCCAATAGCCAGGAGGCCGCACGCGCGAGCTGGTCGCCGGATGCTCGGCGCCGCGGTCGGGATGGGTCTCGCCAGGGATCGGAGGGGAGCTCATGCGCTCCCGGACTTAGGCGAGTTTCGCGTCAACGCCAACCCGTTTCCGCCCGCTCGGAGATTCCGGGGACGCGCTCCGCGCCGACGCGCTGCAGCGCGCGCTCGCCGACGCGCCGCGCGTCCGCGCTAGCTACTGTAGCGGGTGTTTTCGAGCAGGATGACGTTGGTCTTGGAGCGCGTCTCGCCCGCGTTCGTGACGTAGACGGCCGGCTTGTCCACGATGGGGCACACCTTTTCACAGGCGCCGCAGCCGATGCACAGCGAGGGGTCGACGTGCGGGCGCTGCACTTTTACGGTCAGCATCGCGGCCTGCTCGCCGCCCGCCTTGTACTTGCTGTCGCGCTTCGGCACCTCGACCTCTTCGGCCCAGATCGCCTTGGGCGAGGTCGGACAAAACTCTTCACAGACGATGCACGGCGTGGCCATGGCCCACGGCAAGCAGCGGCCGTGATCGTACATCGCGGTGCCGACGGCGATCGGCTTCTGACCGATGCCCATCTTCTGCTTCTCGTCGATCTTCTGGATCGCGCCGGTGGGACACACCTGACCGCACAGCACGCAGGAGAACTCGCAGTAGCCGATGCGCGGAATCAGGATCGGCGTCCAGAGCCCCTCCAGGCCCGCTTCGAAGAAGGCCGGGTGCAGCGCGTTGTTGGGGCACACCTTCATGCACTCGGCGCAGCGGATGCAGCGCTCCAGAAACTCGCGCTCCTCCACCGCGCCGGGCGGTCGTATCACCTTTTCGCTGTAGGCCTTGTCCGGCCAATTGGCGATGCGCAGCGCGGGGATGGCCACCGCGCCCGCCGCGCCCGCGGTGACCAGCGTGCGCCGATCCAGGCCCTGCTTCTTCAGGATACCCTTGAGGTTGGGCAGGAAGCGGAATTTGATCACGTCCTCGGGGCAAGCGGCCTCGCAGTTGAGGCACATGTGACACTCGTCACCGCGGTGCTTCACGCCGCCCTGCGGGCTATCGGCGCCCTGGCAGTGCACGAGGCAGAGATTGCAGTCGGTGCACTTGGCGTGATCCTTCTCCATGCCGAACAAGGAGAAGCGCGAGATCACGCCCAGGAACGCGCCCAGCGGGCACAGCGCGCGACACCAGAAGCGCGGGATGATGCGATTCATGAACAGAATCGCGAGCAGCGTAAAAACGATGAACCAGGTCTGGTTGAAGTAGCCCTGATTCGCGGTCCACACCGTGCGTGAGAGCGTGTCTTGCGCGCTGTCGGTCGCCATCTGCAACGCGCGGATGTTCGTGTCGGCGACCGCGTTGGTGCCGCGGATGCCCAAGTACTGCAGCGCCGGGATCACGCCGAGGCCGATCGCGCGCACGGCTACGCAAATGGGATCCAAGAGCCCACCGATGGCGCTGCCGGCCACCGCCGCGGCCAAGAACCCCCACATCAAATAGTATTTGAGCGATTGCCAGCCGTGGGTGCGGTTGCTGTCGACGCGTCGTCCGCCGCGCAGGTAGCGGCTCGGGAAGATCCAACCGAAGAAATGGTGCAGCGTGCCGAACGGGCAAATCCAACCGCAGAACACGCGCCCGAACAGCAGCGTGAGCGCGACGATCACGAGCGACCAGGCCAGGCCGCGGTACACCGCGTGCGTGCTGAGCAGCTGCATCGCGGCGACGAACGGATCCGCGAGCAGAAAGCCTTCGACCGGCAGCGGCAAGCGCACCGGTTGATCGAAGCGCGCCGAGAACGTGCCGCGAAACGCCGTCGCGCACAAAAACCAGAAGAACAGCGCGAAGAAGCCGACCTGCGACACGCGCCGCAGCCACACCAAGGCGCGAATGATCGGCCGCGCGGGGATGCCCGAGCCAGGGCGCTTCGGGCCGGCTTTCTTGGGCGGCTTCGCCGCAGGTGCGGGCGCCGGCTTGGGCGCTGCGGGCTTCTCCGGTGCTTCGACCTTCTTCCCTGCCTCAGCCTGCTGGGGTGATTCGACGCGGGTCGTCTCGACGCTGACGGGGCCCGGCGTCGCCACGCCCGGACGCGGCGAGCTGGGCGCGTCCAAGGCGAGCACCGGCCCCTTGCCTTCGAGCCACGGCAAGGGTGACGGGAACTGCGCGTCCGTGGCGCGGCTGTGCTCGGAGGGGGCCGCCACTAGACCTCCACGTGCGGCACGTTTTCGAAGTCCATGCGACCGATGCCGCGCTCGTGACCGAGCTTGAGATAGCGCACGCGCTCCGGCCGCTCGCCGATCAAGGTGCAGCCGTAGGCGTCGGCCGCGACCTGATCGAGGCTGGCGATCACTTGGTGCATGTCGCGCGCGTCGTCGATGTTGCCGCCCTGCGGGCCATTTCGCAGCAGCACGCGCGTCGCGTCCACCACCGTCAGCGTGGGGCGCATGAACGTCGCGAGGTCCGCGATCGAGACGTCGATGTTCTGGTGCAGCCGGTTACGGCGGCCGCCGAGGATGCCGTACCAGTTCTTCATCGCGGCGGTGTACTTCGACAAATTGTGGTGCTTCGCGACGGGGACGTTGATCACCTTGTCGGCGTTCACGAGCGGCGTGTAGATGGGCCATTGATCGAGCACGTCGCCACGCATGCGCATGTCGCGGAAGCGATGCGCCGACGGCAAAATCACCGTCGCGCCCAAGCCATACGCGGCGCGCCAGATGCCCGAGCGCTGAAAGCAGCGGTTCGGCTCATTGCACGAGGCGTCGGTGACGATGACCTGCTTCGCGCCCGCGTCGAAGGCGAGCTGCACCACCGCCGCGACGACGAGCGGGTTGGTGTTCGCGGCGTGCACCGGCATGCGATCCCAGCCGATGTTCGGCTTGATCGCGACGATGTCGCCGCGCGAGATGAAGCGCTTCATTCCGCCGAGCGCGTCGATCGCGCGGCGCACGAGCTGCGCTGGATCCTTCGAGCTCTTGGCGATCGCGTAGACGGGCGCGCCCTCTGCAGCGCGTATCTGAAAATCGCGAACCTGTCGCTCACCCAGCGGGCGACTGACGTCGAAGCGACCGCGATCGAACAGGGCGTAGGCCGTCGCCGCCGAGCCCGAGAGCACCGCGGTGGCGAGCCCGATTCTTTGCAGAGCCTCTCGGCGCGACGGCCGGTCTGTCATCGTCCTGGACCTTGTGCGACGGTTGAACAGCCGTCAAGTTCTGTGCACGCTGAACTCAGCACATCATAAGACGCTAATATTGTTATTGAATTCGCAACTTAGCGCGACTTCTCTGTGCGCCTCGACGGCCCCTCGGCCGTGCTGGGCCTCGAAAACCGGATGTGGGCGAGCCGCTCGCCGCCGCTGGGTCTGGCGCAATCGGCGTGGAGCCTTAGGTTACTGAACCGCTCACTTCGCGCCTTGAACAGCGGAGCGCGAGGCGCTAGCGTCCCGCTCCCTTTTTGACCCCGGGCATCGAGCTCAGGGTGCCGCTGTCGGAGAAGCTCAAATGAAAGACGGGATTCACCCCGAGTACGATGTGGTGTCGGTCACCTGTGCCTGCGGCAACTCGTTCCAGACCCGCTCCACGAAAAAGGATTTGGTCGTCGACGTGTGCGGCGCCTGCCATCCCTTCTACACGGGCAAGCAGCGCCTGGTCGACACCCAAGGCCGCGTCGATCGCTTCCGCCGCAAGTACGCGAAGAAGTAGATCGCGGGCGCAGGCTGCGCAGCGCGGGCTATACTCGGCAGGATGTCGAATCAACCCGCGGTACTCGGCCCTGACGGCGTGACGCGCCCCTACATCGGTGGCCAAGCCCTGATCGAGGGCGTGATGATGCGCTCGCCACACGCGTTCGCCGCGGTGCTGCGGCGCCATAACGGCGAGCTCGTGGTGCGTGAGGCGCCCATGCAGGATCTCCGCCGCGGGCGTTGGTCATGGCCGCTGTTGCGCGGGGTCGCCGCGTTGGTGGAGGCGCTGCGGCTCGGCAGCCGCGCGCTGCGCTTCTCCGCGGAGACTTACGAGCAAGACCTGGAAGAGGCCGAGAAGAAGACGGCGTCGCCCGGGCTGTTGACGATGCTGTCGCTGCCGATCATCGCGCTCGTCACCCGCGAACCGGAAGAGCACTCCTCGAGCGGCGGGCCCAGCGGCGGTGGGAACGGCTTCCTCACCGCGTTCACCGTGCTCATCGCGATCGGCCTGTTCGTGGCGTTGCCGCAGGCGTTCGCCGAGGGCGCGAGCCGGGTGCTGGGCTGGGATTTGGATCTCAGGAGCTTCAGCTTCCAGGCGCTGACGGGCCTGGCCAAGATGCTGATTTTGATCGGCTACATGATGGCGATCCGCCGCGCGCCGCTGATCTACCGCATGTTTCAGTATCACGGGGCGGAGCACAAATCGATTTACACCTACGAGTGCGGTGAAGCGCTGACCGTCGAGAACGCGCGCAAGAAGACGACGCTGCACCCGCGCTGCGGTACGACCTTCCTCGTGATGGTGGCGCTCGTCTCGGTGGTGGCGTTCACGCTGATCGCGCCGCTCGTGCCCAAGACCGGCCTGAATCGCCTGACCGAGAACGTGCTGCTGTTCGCCCTGAAGCTGCCCTTCTTCCCGCTGATCACGGCCGTCACGTTCGAGCTGCAGCGCTTGCTCGCGCGCGTCGCCACGCGCGGACCGCTGCGCGTGCTGCTGTGGCCGGGCTTCCTGGTGCAGAAGATCACCACCATCGAGCCGGACGACGCGCAGCTCGAGGTGGCGCTCGGCGCGCTTGCGGTGACGCTCGAGCGCGAGCACGGCCGCGGCGCTGAGGTCGCTGGCGATCGCCAGTATCCGAGCTACGCCGAGCTCTTGGGGAGCGGCGCGCCCGTCAGCTGAACCCGTTTCATGTTACCGCGGGATAAATTGAAGTCCCTCGTGCGTCGGCACGAGGAGGTGGAGCAACTGCTGTGCGATCCGGCGGTGCTCGCGGATTTGAAGCGGCTGAACTCGCTCAACCGTGAGCGCGCCCAGCTCGTCCCCATCGTGGAGGCCGTCAAACGACTGGACGGCCTCGAGCGACAAATTCGTCAAGACGAGGAGGCGCTCGACGACCCCGAGCTCGGCGAGCTCGCGCGCGACGAGCTCCCGGCGTTGCAAGCCGACCGCGCGAGCGTGGAGAAGGAGCTGAAGCTGCTGCTCTTGCCGAAGGATCCCAACGACGACAAGAACACCATCCTCGAGATCCGCGCCGGCACGGGCGGCGAGGAAGCGGCGCTGTTCGCGGCCGACCTGTTCCGCATGTACACGCGCTACGCGGAGCGCCGCGGCTGGCGCGTCGAAATCCTGAGCACGAGCGAGGCGGCCGCCGGCGGCCTCAAAGAGGTGATCGCGCTGATCACCGGCGACCGCGTGTACTCGAGCATGAAGCACGAGAGCGGGGTGCACCGCGTGCAGCGCGTGCCGGCCACCGAAGCGCAGGGACGGATCCACACCTCGACCGCGACGGTGGCGGTGCTGCCCGAAGCCGAAGACGTGGACCTCGTAATCGACGAGAAGGAGCTCAAGATCGACATCGCGGCGTCCGGCGGCCCCGGCGGTCAAGGCGTGAACACCACCAACAGCGCCGTGCAGATCACGCACTTGCCGACCGGCATCATCGTGAAGTGCCAGGACGAGCGCAGCCAGATCAAGAACAAGAGCAAGGCGCTCAAGATCTTGCGCAGCCGGTTGCTCGACATCGAGCGTGAGAAGCAAGCCGAGGCTCAGCGCGACGAGCGTCGCGGCATGGTCAAGGGCGGTGATCGCTCGGAGAAGATCCGTACCTACAACTTCCCGCAGAATCGCCTGACCGATCACCGCATCGGGCTCACGCTGTACGAGCTCGATCGGGTCATCGAGGGCGATCTGGACCAGCTGATCGCGGCGCTCGGGACCTTTTACCAAGCGCAGCAGCTGGAGGAGAGCCAGCGCAACGACATGGCGAGCGTGGGGCTGCAATGAGCGCGCTGAGCGCAGCGACGGACGTCGAGGACGACGCCCTGTTCTGCGCTCTGGTGCTGGCGCCCGCGGCGTTCTCGCGCAACCGCTTCTTCGGCTTGTTCGAGTCACCCACGCGGCGCCGGCTGCGGCGCCGCGCGTCGCGCGTGCGCGGCATCATCCGTCAGCTGGTGAGCCCAGAGCGCGGTCGCGCGGAGATCGTGGGTGAGCGCGTGCTCGATGACGGCCGTGTGATCCTCGGCTACACCGTCGCTGAGATGGGATTTTCGCGGACGGCCGCGCTCTCGGCGTTGGAAGCGGCGGTGCTGCGCTATGCGCTGTTTCGCGCCGGGCGCGGGCAGCTCTCGGACGGCGATCGTCAGCTCGTGGAGGAGGCGCTGGTACGGCTGGGGAGAGGCCTTGGGGTGGGGTTCGAGGCTCTTACGCGATGAGGGCCGCTCGTCGCCACGGCGCCCTCCACGACGGGGAGGCACGAGGGTCGCTCCCGCCGGCGGTGAGCGGCGTTGAAAGCGCTGCCTGATGGGTAGCGCAGGGAGTCGTGGGGGCCTCCGGCCGTCACGCTGCGGCTCGATGAGGCGCCGCCCGCTGCGTGGCTTCGCTGGCGCTCGCCACTACGCGGGCTGATGTGCGCCCGGCGAATGCGTGCCAGTGCGGGAGCTCAACCTCGGCCTCCCCGCCGTGGAGGGCGCCGCGGCTCCTTGAGCCGGCCTCAGCGCTGAAGAGACTCGAACTGGGAGCAGGAGGACGGCAGAGGGACGACGCGTAGTGCGGCGCTGGGACGGGGACGGCGGGGTCGCTGCGCTTCGCTGGCGAATCACTGGGACGCGCTGGGACGGGGACGGCGGGGTCGCTGCGCTTCGCTGGCGAATCACAATCCGACACAGGGTGCGTTCGTACCCGTTTGCCCGGATCCTCGCTGGTGTTCGTCATGCGCGACGGGATCACACGTTTGGCGCCCGAGCGCTCAACGTCAGGACTGAAGTTGCTTACGCTGGCGGAAGTCTGGGTGTCGACGCGAGCCTTCACTGTGTGAGCGCCGCCGACGGTAGCCAGCGCCGGCGCGCCAGGCGTCCGGCTCACCTACTTCTCGGATGCCGGGCTACTATTCGGCGGAGCGGAAGCGTCACTAAGCCCAACCGGCGTCGGTGTAGGCTCTGGAGATGGAATTGCGAGCTGCGGCTCTGTGCTCGCAGCGTCTCGCTTCCAATCAGGCCAATCTCGCGTTTCAGCCTGTAGAGATGACAGGCTCCGCTCAAGCCATCCACTGGACATGGGACCGCCTTTCACTGCGGGAACCAAGTACTTAGAACGAACGGATGTTCAGGTCAATCCCAACTTTTCTTGAATTTTCGTTAGCTTTCGTTAGCTGCAAGGCGCATACCGCCTCCGTATCGATGTGCGTTTCCGCGATCGTGGTGAAGCGCAGCTTCGGTTCTTGCCGCCGGCGACGCGCGTACCCGTCTGAGTCCTTTCGCGGCAGCGCCTCAAAACAGTCGATGAAGCGTCGGGGCGCGATGCCTACGAAAGAGTCGAAACGCAGCGCCCTGGGATCGGCCGCGCATGACCCATCCACGGCGATCGCATCGCGATACATCTCCTCGGCCAGGCTCTTGGGATAAGGCTCGATGTACACCACGCGCTGGATGCCTGACGCGAGAATGTGACGCGCGCATACGTGACAGGGGAAGGTCGTGCAGTACATGGTCGCGTCGCGCAGTTCGACCCCCCGGCGAGCGGCGTCCATCAATGCATTCATCTCTGCGTGGACGACCCGGCCAAACTCGAGAAGGTTCGATATTCGCTTGCCCTTCAGCATGCGCATCGCCGTCGGCAGCAGATCCTCATCAGTGAGATGCTCCTGCGCGAAGAGCGGCTTCAACGCCTCCAAAACTTCGCGCACAATCGTCTTGCGCGCGATGGCGTTCGGATCGGAACCCAGCGCGAAGTCTCGGCGATCTGGATTGTCTCCTTCCCAATAGAGTCCTCCACCGGGTTTCGGGACATCATTGCAGCCCGAGGCGAGCAAAGCGCCTTCGCCGTCACAGATCACTGCGCCAACCTGACGCGACAGATCCGCGGATCTCAACGCCGCCGACTTCGCGTAGAACATGCCGCATTCGTCCATCGTTGGAGTCCGAAACGGATCCGAGAACAGCACGTCGGTGAGTCGGGCGATCTCCGTACGAATACACGAGTATTCCCCTCGTACGAAAACATCGCCAAGTGGGAAGGCGGCTTCGACATTTTGGCCAAGCTCTGCGCTCGGGGCTTCAGCGTCTTTTCTCACTAGTCGCTCAGCAACTGGAAGACACTGGTCAGGTGACCTATGGCGACTTTTTGCGATTCTGCGGCTGAGAGCCTCCACGCGCGCTTGAGTCGGCGTGAAGATAGAGATCGCGAAAAACGCTTCGCCGTAGATTTTCCTAAGCGCAAGCACCTCGTCCGGATGTTTGAGCGAATTGAAGATAACAGCCGTATTCGGCACCGGTTTTACCGACGTCTCCTCTGCCGTTCGCCAGTCGCGCAGTTTGGCCATAGCGAGGTTCACCAGAATGCTGCCCGAGCCCGACGAGGCCCCGCAGTCGATCCGCAGCGTCCATGTATCCTTCGATTCGCTCATCCTCAGGGGCGTCCTGCGCAGGAAGGCGTTCCGTCAGAGCAGGAACGCCTCCCAGCAGCCGGCTCATCCGGATTTCGTGAGTCTTGTACCCCACTCCATTCAACGAAGCCTTCAAGACCTCCAAAGCGTCATCCAGGTCGACGCCCAAGGGCGCGACCAGGCCGAGAAACAGTTCTCTCCCTTCGGCGTTCGGGACCATTGAGTCGCGTGCCATCGCGGCATTTTCCTATTTTCCCTCGTCGCGCGGCCACTGGAAAACGTTGTCGCGCCGATCCGAGCCATCGTCCCACCTAAGGATGTGTGTTCTCGCCGCAATTCGAACTCACAGGGGTAACAGTCCTCGTGCTGCAGCGTAAACCCGCCCGCTATGAGCGGAGTACGCGCATCTTGCGCGACATATAGTCGTGCTCGCGGGTCGGTTGTCGTCAGGCGCTGTTGGGGGTTTCGTGGTGGACGAGCGCAGTCCCGTTGATCCCGCTTCTACTCGCGCGATGCGCGCCCGAACCTAGAGTCCGTCGAGGTTCTTCCCGGAGAGCTAGCCGTACTCCGGGACCTCGGCGAACGTGCTCGCCAAGTAACTCGGCGACCTTTACGGATCGGCCCCCGAAATTGCGATGACCGCGGGGTCGCTGCGCTTCGCTGGCGAATCACTGAGGAGGGTCGGGGCGGATGAAGGAGAATAGGAACGCTTCGGAGGGGCGGCCGTTGACCATTAGGCGCTTGCGAAGGCGCGCGTCGTAGTGGGCGCCGGCTTTTTCGGCGGCGCGACGGCTTCGGATGTTGTCGACGGCGATGACGATTTCGAGGCGATTCAATGTGGTGTTGCTAAATGCCCAGTCCATCACTTTTCTCGCCGCCGCGGGCGCAATGCCTCGGCCGCTCGCCGAGGTGCGAACCCAGTAGCCCAGGTTCGCGACGCCATTCGCCCAGTTGATCTGGTTGATGCCGCAGCCTCCCGCGTAGCGGCCGTCGCCGTCGATGATCGCGAATTCGTGCATGGTGCCGGCTTGGTGGCCCTCTTGGGTCGCCCGAACCCAAGCCGCAGCGTCAGCCGCCGAGTACGTGGCGGTGACCCAGAGCATCCAGGGCACGAGCTCACCGAGAGACTCGCGGACGGCCGCGGCCATCTCGTCGATGTCCGTCTCTTGGTAGGGTCGGATGCTGATCGCTGGGTCCATCGCTATCGACCGCGTGGATTGTAGCACCAGAGCGATGACTAGTGGGGGAGCTTGGCCCAGAAGACTCTCGTCGCGTATTCGAAACGGACGCGGCCGGCGACGGCGTGCTGCTGGAAGAGATGCTCGAGCTCCGCGTAGAACGGGTCGTGCTGGGGATGGCCGGGCTCGGGGACGTAGGATGACGAGCGCGCTCGTCCGAGTAGGCCGTCGAGATCGAAGTCCTGGTGGTTGGGAAAGGATGCGGTCTGGTACGCCGCTGGCGCGAAGAACTCGGCGATGGCGGCCTCGGGGACCGCGTCGCGGTGGTTCACTGCGGCGTAGTCGGCCGAGCGCGTCATCAGCAGGTGCTCGTAAGCCTCCAAAAACGGCGTGGTGTCGGTGAGGCGCTCGTTCCACACCAGCGCAACGAAGCCTTGGGGGCGTAGGATGCGACGGAACTCGGCGCGCGCCTTGGCGCGGTCGAACCAGTGGAAGGCCTGGGCCGCAAACACTAGGTCGATGCTCGCGTCGGGTAAGCCAGTGGCCTCGGCGCGGCCAGCGCGGCTGTGGAAGCGCGGGTAGTGCGCGAGGCGCTCCTCTGCGGCTGAGCGCATCGCGTCGTTCGGCTCGATGCCATGGACGTGATACCCCAGCTCGAGCAGCGGCTGAGCCGAGATGCCGGTGCCGGAGCCGATGTCGGCGATGGCCGCCCCGCTCGTCAGCGCGCATTCGCTCGCCAACAGCTGGAACAGGGCGGCCGGATACGATGGCCGGTACTTGATGTACGCCGCGACGCGAGAGGAGAAGCGCTGCGTCGCGTCCGCCATGGTCTACGCCTGCGCGTCGGCCACGGGGAGCCGGCGACGGATCAGCCGCTCGATGTCGACGAGGAGCTTGCGCTCATCGCGATCGCAGAAGGAGATCGCTTGGCCCGCCGCGCCCGCGCGCCCCGTACGACCGATGCGGTGGACGTAGCTCTCCGCTACGTTCGGTAGGTCGTAGTTGATGACGTGCGATACGCCCTGCACGTCGATGCCGCGCGCGGCGATGTCGGTCGCGACGAGCACCGTGGTGCGGCCGGCGCGGAAGCCGTCGAGCGCGCGCTCGCGCGCGTTCTGGCTCTTGTTGCCGTGGATCGCCGCCGCTTCGACGCCGCCTTGAACGAGCGCCTTGGCGACGCGGTCCGCGCCGCGCTTGGTGCGCGTGAAGACGAGCGCGCGCTCGACGCCCGGCGTGGTCAGCACGCGCTGGAGCAACGAGCGCTTGTCGGGCTGCGCCACGAAGTACACGGCTTGCTCGACGCGCTCCGCCGTCGTCACCTGCGGCGCGACGGAGACGCGCAGCGGATCACGCAGGATGGTGCGCGCCAGCTCTTCGATGGGCCGCGGCATGGTCGCCGAGAAGAATAGCGTCTGACGCTGGCTCGGCACCTTGCTCACGATGCGGCGCACGTCGTGGATGAAGCCCATGTCGAGCATGGTGTCGGCTTCGTCCAGCACCAGGATCTCTACCGCGCCGAGATCGACCAAGTTCTGGTTCATCAGATCCAGCAAGCGGCCCGGCGTGGCGACGAGCAGCTCGGGCCGGCGCGCGAGCGCCCGCTCCTGGCTGCGCTGGTTGACGCCACCGTAAATCACGGTGTGCGAGAGCCCAGAGTATTTGCCGTAGCTGTCCGCGGCCACGCCCAGCTGAGCGGCGAGCTCGCGCGTCGGGGAGAGCACGAGCGCGCGCACTTTGCCGCCGCCGCGCGCGCCGAGACGCTGCAGCAAGGGCAGCGTGAACGCCGCGGTCTTGCCGGTGCCGGTCTGCGCTTGGCCGAGGACGTCGCGCCCGCTGAGCACGAGCGGGATCGTCTCGCGCTGGATCGGCGTCGGCGCTTTGTAGCCGGCCTCGAGCACGGCGCGGACGAACTGCGGCGCCAGGCCCAGCTCGTTGAAGGGCGACGCGGTCATCTCCTCGCTGGACGGAGCGTTCGCCGACACGAGCGGCGGCGCGCTGTCGACGCGGTCACGACGCTCGGCGCGCGCGGCGCTGGGCGCCGGACGCTCGAAGCGACGTGCGCGGCTGTCTCCGTTGCCAAAACGCGCGTCGCGCTTCGGCGCGCGCTCGCCGTCGAAACGCCGCGCGTCGCGCTGCGGCGGGCGCTCGCCGTCGAAGCGGCGCTCATTCGACCCAGCGTCGCTGCGCGGGCGCTCGCCGTCGAAGCGGCGCTCGGCGCGCGGGGCGGCCGCGAAGCGCTCGCGCTGAGCCGCGGGGCGCGCTGCGGGCGCGAAGCGATCGGCGCGGGGCGCAGAGCCGTACTCTGTGCGCGGCGGCGCGGAGCCGTTGAATCGATCAGCGCGCGGCGCGCTCGGGCGCTCGGGCGCGAAGCGCTCGCCGCTGGCCGCGGATTGCGGCCGTTGGCTCTTCCAGCGCTGGGGTGGGCGCTCTCCGCCGCGAGCGGCGGCTTCGGAGCGAGGTGCTGAAGTGGGGTTGTAGGGCGTGCGAGAGGTGGAAGACGGACGTTGCGACGACTCGTCGCGTCGCTTGTACTGAAAAGTCACTGGCTAATTTTTCGTTCTGCGGCGGATGTGTAGGGTAAGCCCAGTCGGTTCGTGCCGCCGGAACGCGGAGCGGGCGCTGGCGACGGCCGCTACGGGCGACGCCCCACGACGCCCATGACCCTGCCCGGCATTCCGGTCGAGCTCGAACGGCTCGATCGCGGCGGCGGGCTCGCGGAACGAGCTCGTGACGGCCGCACCGTAGCTCAGACCCCCTCCCCGCGCAACTCGGCGACCTTTTTGCGCAAGTCGGCGGCTGCCGCGAGGCTATGGCCAACCGCGCGCCGCTCCGCTACGGAAACACGCCCATCGAAAGCTCAACGCCGTTGGAGTTGCCGCAAGATCCCACCCACGCCCTGGCCTCATTGGCGCGGCGCGCGCTGCGTCTCGAGCTCGGCCCGCTCGATCTCTGTTTCGTCGCCGCGCTGTACCTGCGCTCCAACGGAGAGACGCTGGTCTCGTTTCCGGAGCAGGATCTGCTCGCGACGTTCGACGACGTGTGCAGCATCGTAGAGCCCGGCTCGGAGTCGGTCCGGCGCCGCGCCACGCACGCGATTCAACGGCTGCGCGACCAACAGCTGCTCGCGCGCGTAGACGGCTCCGGAGTGGTCAAGCGCGGAGAGTACGCGCTGACGCGCCTGGCCAGCGGCATCGCCGAGTTCTTCTTGCGCGACGAAGCGCTCACGCGAGA
Source organism: uncultured Sorangium sp. (assembly GCA_966250485.1). GTDB lineage: Bacteria > Myxococcota_A > Polyangia > Polyangiales > Polyangiaceae > PMG-095. Next base: position 283,220 of record CBINHN010000002.1, read on the forward strand.
AAACCTCACGCTGCTCATGCGCACGCTGATCAGCAGCCTGCAGAGCATCCGCGCCGCGGCCGAGCGCGCGCAAAGCGAAGCGGATTGGCGCGCGGAGGTGGTCGGTCCCTTGACGGTCACCATCGCTGACCTGTGCGCGGGCATCGAGCGCCGCCAGCGTGGCCTCGATCTGCAGCAGGAGCAGTTCCAGGGCGAAATCGCCGCGTTGTTGCAGTCCGACTGGTTCGGCGCCGTCGAGCGCTGCGAGGCGCTGCTGGAGGCGAGCACGGCGACGCTGCGCGAGCTGAACGAGGTGCTGCTGCGTGACTCGCACGAGGTCGCGCTGGAGCTGCAACAGCTTCAGGAGCTCGCGCTCGCCGCCGCGGACGTGCCCGCCGAAGAAGCCGCGCGGCGCGTCGCCGATCAGGTGGATCGCATCGCCGCGTGGGGCTCCGCGCGGCAGCGCGCCTGGTCCGAGTTTTACCAATACGTGCATCATTTCCTGCGCGACGTCGTGCGGCTCGATCCCACGCGCGCGCTGACGCAGCGCCTGCGCGAGCAGCTCGGCGGTAAGCGCGGTCAACGCTTCGCGCTGAGCGTCGCGCACTCGCTGCCGCTCGTCACGCTGCGCGAGGTGATACCGGAGCTCGACCCGCCACCCGTGAAGCGTCCGCGCGCCGAGCGCGAGGTGGAGCCGGAACCGGCGGCGGACAGCAGCGCAGAGGACGCGCTGGAGCGCGAGGTGCGCGCGCTGCTCAGCGAAGGCACGCCGAGCCTCGCGGCGCTGACGGCGCGCATCAGCGAGGGCTTGCCCAGCGCCGAGCGCTTCCTCATCGCGGGGCGCGTCGCCGAAATCGTGGCCCGCGTCGCGCGGCCGATCTCGGCGCACGAGCGGCCTTGGCTCGCGGCGGGCCCCGATATCAGCATCGAAGAGTGGTCCATGACCGCCGACGGTGAGCTGCCATGACCCAGACGAGCTCGGCCTTCTCACGCCTGGAAGATGTCATCCTCGACGAATCGTTCCCCGAGGTCGATCTCGCGCTGCGGCGCGGCCGCCATATCGATCGCGATGACGGCGCGCTGTACACATTCTTGGTCGATGCCCAGGAGCACCTGGAGGCGTTCTACCGCCGCTACGGCGCGGAGCTGGTGCGGCGAAACGAGGGCTACTTTTACCTGCTGCCGACGAGCGACCGGCTCGGCCGGCGGCAGCTGTCGCTCGCCGAAATGCTGGTCGGGCAAGCGCTCACGTTGCTCTACTTGGACCCGGCCACGGTTCAGGGCGGCGGCGTCACGCGTCGCGCAGACGTGCTTTCGCACCTGGCGAGCGTGATGGGCACCGAGTCGCTCATTCAAGCCTTGAACCCTAAGCGCAAGCGCTACGACGAGCGCGTGGCGCAAGAGACGGTGCGCGCGCGCGTGAGCGACGCGCTGCGGCGCTTGGCTGCGCTGGGCTTCGTCGACAACGTCGGTGAGGAGCAGATCCGGCTCCGGCCGGCGCTGATGCGCTTCGCGGAGCCGGTACGCAGCGCGGCCGCGCCCGCCGAAGCGCTGAAGCAGCTCGTCGCCGCCGGCGAGGTCGTGTTGACGCCGGAGGAGCCCGAGCTCGGTGAGGAGCCGAGCCCCGAGCGCGAAGACGACTACCCTGAGCTGGATCTCAGCGGGCTCGAGATCGGCGAGGATGTGCCGCGCAGCGAGCACGAACGCAACGAGACAGAGGGCGAGGAGCTGGAAGGTTGAAGCGCGCGCGCGTCACCGGCCTCGCGCTGGCCAATTGGAAAGGCGTCTTCTTCGAGCGCTATTTGTTCGATCGTCACGTCACGGCGCTCGAGGGTGCCAACGGCGCCGGCAAGACCACGGTAATGATCGCGGCGTACGTCGTGCTGCTGCCGGACATGTCGCGCCTGCGCTTCACGAACCTGGGCGAGACAGCGGCGACCGGCGGTGACCGCGGCGTGTGGGGCCGGCTCGGCGAGTCGGGCAGGCCGGCATACTCCGCGCTCGATTTCGAGCTCGCCGACGGCCGCCGCGTGATCGCCGGTGTCCAGCTGGTGCGCAAGGGTGAACCCAGCGTGGAGCTCAACCCGTTCGTCGTGAGCGAGCTCGACCCGGGCGTGCGCCTCTCCGATTTGTTTTTGGTCTCCAGCGCCGAGCACGACGAGATCCCGACCTTCGAACAGCTGGCAGAGAACGTAAAGCGCGCCAGCGCGCGGCTCACGCAGTATCAGACCACGAAGGACTATTTCGCGGCGCTGTTCGAGCTCGGCATCGCGCCGCTGCGCCTCGCCAGCGACGAAGAGCGCAACAAGCTGAATGAGGTGCTCCGCACCAGCATGACCGGCGGCATCTCCAGGGCGCTCACCTCCGAGCTGCGCTCCTTCCTGCTGCGCGAAGAGTCCGGCCTGTTCGACACCCTCTCGCGCATGCGCAAGAACCTCGACGCGTGCCGGCGCACGCGCACGGAGGTGTTGCAAGCGCGCGCCCTGGAGCACGAAATCAGCGGCATCTTCGAGGCCGGAAACGGCATGTTCGGCGCGGCCTACGGCGCCGCGCGCGCGCGCGTCGATGAGTGCGCGGCGAAGGGTCACGTGATCGCCGCGCAAATCGCGCGATTGGAGCGCGACGCGGCGGAGCTCGAGGCGGAGCTCGGGCGCGGCTCGGCGCTGGAGGACGCGCACGCCGAGCGCAGAAGAGCCACGCAGGCGGAGCTGGGCGCCGCGCTGGAGCAGCTGCGCGTCGCCCAGCAAGCGGCGGCGCTCGAGGAGCAGCTCAGGGGCGTGCGCGCAGAGCTCGTCGAACGCGAGCGCGACGCGGCGCGAGCGCAGACCGAGCGCGACGCCGGCCTGGAGCGGCGGCAAAATCGCAAGCTCGAGCGTGACCGCGCGCGCGAGGCCTACGAGCGCGCCGCGCGCGGCCTGGCCGATTCGAAGAGCGGGCTCGACGAGCTGCACCGCAACGCGGCCGCCGAGCGTCAGCTCGCGCGCCAGCTCGAGCTCGCGCGCTCCTTGCTTGCCGAGCCGAGCTTCGCGCTCGAGCAGGTCTCGGAGCGACGCGCGCGCGTGGCGGACCGACTCGCGGAGCTCGATCGCGCCGCCGTCGAGAGCGACCGAGAACGCCAGCGCACGAGCCTGCGACGCCGCGATTATCAGCGTGCGCTGGCCGCGCTGCTGGCGATCCGCCCCGAGCCCTCGGCTGCGGACGCCTACGAGCAAGCTCGCCTCGTACTCCGTGAATACGACGAGCTCGCGCTGAGCGCATCCCGCAGCGCCGAGCTCGCGCAAGCGTACGAGCAGGCCAGCGCGCTCGCGGCGCGGCAAGCGCGGACGCGCGAGCGCGCGCGACGGCTCGGGTTAGAGGCGGCGACGAGCGCGCACGCAGTGCGGCAAGAGCACCAGCGCGTCGAAGAAGCGGCGCGCCGCCTGGAAGCCGAGGCCGCCGAACGCCGGAGCGGCGCCAGCGCCGCGCTCGCTCGCTCAGAAGCGGCGCGCGCGGAAGCGGCGCGCGTGGCGGCGGAGCGACCGCGTTGGGAAGCCTTCGCGTTGCGACGCCGCCGGCTGCAAGAAGCCAGCGGCTCTTTTCTGGGAACCGAGGCTGATTTCAACGCGCTCTTGACGAAGCTGGTCGCCGAGCGCGAGAAAGTGCGCGCTGAGCTCGGCGACCACGCGCGGCGACGCGAGCAGGCGAAGGCCGAAGCCAGCGCGCTGCTCGCCAGCGGTAACCACCTGGACCCGGAGCTCGTCACGCTGCGCGATGAGCTCGACGGTGAGCTGCTCGCGAACCGCTTCGAGGATCTCGCCCTGGAGGAGGCCGCGACGCTCGAGGCCGAGCTCGGTCCCCTGGCACAAGCGATCCTCGTCACCGACGCGGAGCAGGCCGCGCGCGAGCTCGCCGGGCGACCTCGACGATTGAACAGCGTGTTCCTGGTCAGCGAAGGGGCGCTCGGATTGCGAGCCGCCGGCGCGACGCGGCAGGGCGACGACTTGCTCGTGCGCGAGAGCTACGGCGTGCGCGTCACCCGCCGGCCGCAGCGGCCGGTGCTGGGGCGGCTCGCGCGCAAGCGCCGCATCGAAGAGCTGGAGGAGAGCGCGCTGGCGAGCGAGCGCGCCCTGGAAGAGCTGGAGCAACGCGCGGGCACGCTCGATGGCATGCTGCGCGAGTGCCAGTCCCTGGCCGGCGAAGTCGCGCGCTTCGGCAGCGAGCCGCCGGCGGCGAACGCGGAGCTCGAGGAGCGCGTGGCGGCGGCGTCCGCGGAGGCCGAGGCGCTCGCTCGCGCGGCCGCAGAAGCCGGCGATGCGGTCAGCGCGCTGCGGCTGAGAGCGAGCGAGCTCACGTCGCTGCTCGAGGAAGCATTTTTACTCGAAGCGCCGGACTATGCGCGGCGCGCGGAGGCGCTCGCGACACAGTCGCAAGCGGCACGCCGCGCGCAGGCGGAGTGCGAGCGCACGGCGCGCAGCCGCGCAGAGCTCGCGGAGCTGCTCGACGCGCTGCGCGGCGGCGATCCAGAGCGCGAGGTCGACGCTGACGCGGAAGCGCAGCGCGCGGCGCTGCTCGCAGAGCGCGACCGCTCGTATCGCGCCGGGCTCGCGCTGGACGAGCTCGCCGCGCTGGCCGCTCACGGGCGCTTCCCGGACGCTGAGCGCTTGCTCGCGGAGCGAGCGGCGCTGCTGCCGGCGCTGAGCGCGCAGCATGAAGCGGCGCGAGAGGCCGAGGAGCGCGCGCAAGCCGCGCTCGATGAAGCCGAGCTCGCTTGGGAGCAGCTGGTCAAGCGCTACTCTGAAGCGGACGCCGCGCGCGCTGCAGTGCAAGCGCACGTCGCGAGGCTGCAGCACGAGCACGACGCCCTCGCCAAGAGCTCGCTCAGCAGCGCGTCGCAAGAGACGATCTCGGCGCGCATCACCGAGCTGAGCGCGTCGCTCGCCGAGCTGGAGGCCGAAGAGCGCGAGCTCTCCGCCCAGCGCGGCGCGCGCGCCGAGCGACGGCAACAGCTGACGGCGAAGCTCGGCGAGCTCGCGCGTGAGCGAGCTCGCGCCAGCGCCGAGCTCGTTCCTTTCCAGCAGGTGCTCGCCGAGCTCGAGCGCGCCGCGGACTCATTGCAGCACGCTGCCAGCTTCGAGCCGCGCGCCGCTTCACGCACCGAAAGCAGAGCCGCCGCGCTCGCCGCAGAAGCCAGCGGCAAGCTCGATTTGTTGCTGGGGCGGCTCTCTACGGCGCGCGGCGGCGCGGAGCTGATCACCCGCCTGCGCGAGGAGCTCGGAGAGCTCCGCGCCGAGCCGGGGTGCTGTGTACGGCTCTGGACGGCCGTGCGCGCTTGGCTCAGCGAGCGCGTCCCTGCCCAAATCGCGACGGTCGAGGAGCCGCTGCTCGCGCTCGAGCGCCTGCGCGCGCAGCTCTCCGTCTTGGAGCAGCGCCTGGGGCGGCAAGAGCTCGATCTGCGCGGCGCCTCCGAGGACGTCGCGCGCGGAATCGAAGTGGGCATTCGCAGAGCGAAGGCGCAGGTGCGCCGCCTCAATCAGACGCTCGCGGGCATCGCCTTCGGCAGCATCGCCGGCATCCGCGTGCAGCTGAAGCGCGTCGAGCGCATGGATCAAGTGCTCGCCGCGCTGCGCGAGGGCGCCGCGCAAGAGCTCTTGTTCCAGTCGAACCTGCCCATCGAAGAGGCCTTCGACGAGATCTTCAAGCGCTTCGCGGGCGGCAAGACGGGCGCCCAAAAGCTGCTCGATTATCGCGAGTACCTGGAGCTCACCGTCGAGATTCAGCGCCGCGCGACCGCGGAGTGGGAGCCGGCGAACCCAGCGCGGCTCTCGACCGGCGAGGCCATCGGCGTGGGCGCGACGCTGATGATGGTCGTGCTCACCGAGTGGGAGCGCGACGCGAACCTGCTGCGCGGGCAGAAGAGCGGCGGCACGCTGCGCTTTCTGTTCCTCGATGAAGCCAACCGCCTGTCGCAGGACAACCTCGGCGTGCTGTTCGAGCTTTGTAAGACGCTCGATCTCCAGCTCTTGATCGCCGCGCCGGAGGTCGCCCGCGCGGAAGGCAACACGACCTATCGCCTGGTGCGCCGCGTGACCGACAGCGGCCAGGAGGAGGTCATCGTAACCGGGCGACGCTCCACGAGCCGCGCGCAGCCGGAGCTCGTGGAAGAGCCACCCGCCCCGGAGCCGCCCCCAGCGGGTCAGCTCGATCTTTTGAGCTAGCGCGAAGCGGCCGCAACGTTTATGGCTGCGGCCGCTTCCGTGTCAGTGAGCGCCGAGCGGCGGCGGAGCGGTAGCGGGCTCCTGCACTTCGGCCTCTGCCTGCGTTTCGTCCGCCGGCCGATAGTTCTTCAGCGCGATACGCAGCGTGCCAGGCAGCACCAGCAGCGTTAGCCCCGTGCTGATCAACATGCCGAGCACCACCGCGGTGGCGAGCGGCCGCTGAACCTCGGCGCCAGCGCTGGTGGCGAGCGCCATCGGCAAGAAGCCGAGCGCCGCGACGAAGGCGGTGCACAACACGGCGCGCAGCACGCTGGCAGAGCCCAGCGTCACCGCTTGCTCGAGCGGCTCGTGCGCGTCGAGCCGGCGCCGCACCTCGTTCGCCATCACGACGCCGTTGAGCACCGCGATGCCACCGAGCGCGATGAACCCGACCGCGGCGGGTAAGCTGAAAGGCATGCCGCGCAGGCGTAGCCCCAACATGCCGCCAGCCAGCGAGAGCGGCACCAGCGCGAACACGGCCAGCGACAAGCGCACGTTCTGGAACATCCACAGCAGCATGCCCAAGATCACCATGATCACGATGGGCACCACGATGCCGAGCCGCGCGCGGGCGCGCTCGAAGTTCTCGAACTGGCCGCCCCACTCGGTGCGGTAGCCGGACGGCAGCGGGACGTCCTTTTCGACGGCCTGCCGCGCGTCCGAGACCCAGGAGACGAGATCGCGACCGCGCAAGTTGACGTCCACGCGCACGGCGCGCATGCGATTTTCGCGACGAATGGCCGTCGGTCCGTCGCCTTCGGTCAGCTCCACGAGCTCGCGCAGCGGCACGCTGTGGCCGTCCTGCGTCTCGACGAACAAGTTCCCGATGGCCTCGGCCGTCGGCTCTGACGGCGGCGCCAACAAGCGGATGTCGAAGCGGCGCTCCTCATCGTAGAGGACGCCGACACGCACGCCTTCCCGCGCGGACGCCAGCACCAAGAAGGCGTCTTCCAGCCGCACGCCGTGTCGCGCCAAGCGTCCGCGATCGGCCACCGCGCTGATCATCGGCGCGCCGAGGATGCGCTCGATGCGCACGTCCCCGGTACCCGGCACGGTGCGCACGCGTTCGCCGACTTTACTAGCGAGGTCCGCCAGCTTGTCCAGCTCCTCGCCGAAGATCTGGATCTGGACGTCCGCGCGGGAACCGCTGATGAGCTCGTTGGTGCGGTCTTCGATCGGCTGTGAAACCGACACGAACGTACCCGGCACCTCGGACTCGATGCTCGTCTTGAACTGCTCGGAGAGGTCGTCGAAGTCCTTCGCGCTGGTCCACGTCTTCAACGGGGCCAGGCGCACGAACATGTCAGTGTTGTCATTGCCGACCGGATCCACGGCGACCTCGGCGCGACCAGTCATGCCCAGCGACGTGACCACCTCCGGGAAGCGGTGCAGCACGCGCTCGGCCTTGAGATCCAGATCACGCGCGGTATCGAGCGAGATGCTGGGCGCGCGCCGGATGGTGACCACCGCGTCGCCCTCGAAGATGCGCGGCACGAACTCCGCCCCCTGACTCGCGAACAGCCAAGCCGCGACCGCGAACGTTAGGCCGCCCGCGGCGAAGATCGGCCAGCGCCAGCGCACGATGCCGGGCAGCGCGCGCTCGTAGCGATGCGTGATGCGCTCGAGCCAGGCCGGGCCATGGCCGGCCGCGGGCGGCACCAATATGACGAGCACGGCGGGAAAGAACACGACGGCGTAGATCAGCGCGCCGCACAACGCCGAGGCCATGGTGATGGCCATGGGCCGGAACATCTTGCCCTCCACGCCTTCCAGCGCGAGCAAGGGCACGTACACCAGCATGATGATGGCGACCGCGAAGGCGACCGGGCGCGCGACGCTGCCGGCGACCTCGGCATACGCGCCCGCGCGCGCTTGCCCGATGAGGCGCCTGCCCGCGGTCGCCGCGATGATCGCCTCCAGGATCACGATCGGGCCGTCGACCAAGAAGCCGAAATCGATGGCGCCGAGCGACATCAGATCACCGGTCACGCCGAAGGCGTGCATGCCGAGCAGCGCCACGCTCATCGCTGCGGGGATGCCGAGCACCACCGCCAGCGCGCCGCGCCAGCTGCCGAGGAACACGATGAGCACGACGAGCACGATGAGCACGCCCTCGACCAAGTTCTTCGCGACGGTCGACAGCGTGCGACCGACGAAGTCGCTGCGGTCGTAGATCACGTCGATGCGCACGCCGGCCGGCAGCTCGCGCTGGATCTCCTTCACGCGCTGCGCCACGGCGTGCACGACCGTGCGACTGTTGCCGCCGAGCAGCATCATGACCACGCCGGTCACCGCCTCGCCCTTGCCGTTGCGCGTGATCACACCCTGGCGCAGCGCGGCGCCGACCTCGACGTCCGCGACGTGCTTGACCAACACCGGTGTGCCGTCGGGCGACGTGCGCACCACGACGTTCCCGATCTCCTGCGGATCGGTCAGCATGCCCTGGCCGCGTACGGTGAACGACTCCTCGCGGCGCTCGACGTAGCCACCGCCCGCGTTCAAGTTCGCCGCGCGCAGCGCGTCCGCCAGATCACCCAGCGTGAGGCCCTGCGCCTTCAGCCGCGCGTGATCGGCGACGACCTGATATTGCTTCAGGTCGCCGCCCATGGTGTTGACCTCGATCACGCCAGGCACGTTGCGCAGCTTGGGGACGATCTCCCAATCCAACAGGGTGCGCAGCTGCATCGGAGAGTGCTGATCGCTGCGCACGACGAACTGGAAGATCTCACCCAAGCCGGACGAGACCGGCGCGAGCTCCGGCGTGCTCGCGGAGGCAGGCAGCTCCAGCCCGCGCAGGCGCTCGAGCACGAGCTGCCGGGCGAACCACACCTCCATGTCGTCGTGGAAGATGACGGTGACCGCGGAGAGCCCGAAGCGCGACACACTGCGCTGGTCCACGGCGCCCGGCACGCCGTTGAGCGCGTTCTCGATCGGCATCGTCACGGTGCGCTCGACCTCCACCGGCGACAGGCCGGCCGCAGAAGTGAGCACCGAGACCTGCACCGTCGAGACGTCCGGCATGGCGTCGATGGGCAGGGTGCGCGCGGCCCAACCGCCTAGCGCGAGGAGTAACAGCAACAGCGCGAGGACCGCGCCGCGAGCACGGATGGAAGTGCGGACGAGTGCAGCTAGCATTATATTCCTAGCGGAAGAGCTCGCTCTTCAGCGCGAACGCACCTTGCGTTACGACACGGTCGCCGGGTTTGATGCCAGCTTTCACTTCGGCGAGGTCGCCGCTCGTCGCGCCGAGCTGCACCTTGGCGATGCGCACGCTCGTGGGGCTGTCGGCCACGAACAACGTCGGTTTTCCGTCCACGTAGGTGAGCGCCGAGCTCGGCACGACGGTCGCCACATCACCGTGGCGCCCGGACGCGTGAATGATGGCGTTCATCGCCTGCCCGGCGCGCAAGCGGCGCTCGTGGTTGTCGACCTCCACGCGCACGGTGGAGCTACGCGTGTCCGGATCTACCGTCGCGGCGATGCGCGCGACGCGGCCCTCGAAGCGATCGCTGTTCTTGCTGAAGGGCCTGAGCTCGACGCGGTCGCCGACGCGGATCAAGGGCAAATGCTGCTCGAACACCTGCAGCTCGATCCAGAGCCGGTCCAAATTCGCGATCTTGAACGCCACATAGTCACCGTCGACGGCCTGCCCCGCCGAGACCTTGCACTCTACTATCGTGCCGCCGATCGGCGCGCGCAGCTCCTGCGCTCCGAGGCGAGCGGAGTGGGTCGCGCCTGGCCCGCCCGCCAGGGCATAGACCTTCTGCTGCGCGGCGCCGAGCAGCGCGTCGTACTTCTTCAGCTCCACCTGCGCGATCTCTGCCTCACGCGCGGTCGACAAGTTGCGCCCGAACAGCTCGAGCTCGCGCCGCGAGTTGAGCTCGGCCGCGTTCTTCTCTGCCGCGAGCAAGCGCACGGCGGCTTGGGCTTCACCGAGCTCCGGGCTCTCGAGCACCGCCAGCAGCGCGCCCTTCTCCACCACATCGCCCTCGAAATGCGCCACGCGGCTCACCAACCCGCGCAGCCGCGTGCCCACGGCGGCGACCTGCTGCGGATCGAAATCGCTGGCTCCCACCGCCGCCAGCGTCGGCTGGAAGGCCCGCGCCTCCACGATGGCGCTCTCGATGCCCGCGCGGCGCGCGAACTCGGCCGAGAACACGATGCGCTCGCCCTCCATCCGCGGCACGTCCGCTTTGGCAGGCGCGGCCTCGGCGCCAGCGGAGCGGTGCTTGAACACGAGGACGCCCACCAAGACGACGACGACCGCGCACACGCCGACGACGGTCAGGCGCCGGCCGCGTGAAGCGGGGCGCGGCTCGGGAGCGGGGCGCTGCTCCGCGACGCTCGTGTCCGCGATGCTCGGCGCGATGCTGGCATGTTGATTCGATTTCACGGGAGCTCTCCAGTTGCTTCGACCAATTCCCCCAATAAGGACCACCCCTTCTCTGTCAGCTCGAGGCGCCGCAGTCGCAGCGCCGAGAGATCACGGCGGCTAACCAGCACCGCGAGCCAATCGCCTTTGCCGGCGCGCTGCGTCTCTTGCGCGGCTTGCAGGGCGCGCTCCGCAGCGGGTACGGCCGAGGCCTGCAGCAGCTCGATGGCACGGCGCACCTCTTCGAGCTCGACGCGCGCGGCGGCGATGCGGGCGCGAATCACCTCGCGCCGAATGGCGCCTTCGTGCAGCGCGCGCACGCGCTCCGCTTCGGCCCGCGCCTGCTCCACTTGGTTGCGGCGAAAGAAGGGCAGCGCGTAGGACAAACCGGCGCCCACTCGCACCTCACCGTAGTCTCCGCGACCGCCGAGCAGACCCACGCTGAGCGGCCCCCGCCCTTCTTTGCGCCAGCGTTCGCGGGAGGAGCCCTGAAAGCGCGCTTCGGCGAGCGCGAGCAACACCGCGGGCGCGCGCTCGGCCTGCTCCTCTCGAAAATGATGCGTCGCGAACTCCCGCGGGACGGTCGGCGGCGGGGTCGTGAGCGTCAGCGTGCGGCCCGTCAAGCGCCGCAGCTCGGCGCGCGCGCGCAGCACGTCGGCGCGGCTCTCCCCGAGCAGCACCTGGTTTTTTGCGTGCTCGACGGCCGCCATGGCCGCGTCGCGCGCGATGGCGTCCCCGCGTTCGAGCCGCTGCGCGTAGTAGCTCGCCTCGGCCTGCGTGTCGCGCACCAGCGCCTCCACGACGTCGTAGCGCGTCTCTGCGACCGAGAGCTCGCCGTACGCCTTCACGGTTTCGCCCATCACCCTCGCGCGTGTGGCCGAGAGCAGCACATCATGGAGCGCAATGTATTGGTTGGCTTCGGCGCGCCGGCTGGAGCGCTGCCCGGAGACCTCCAGCGGCAGCCACAGCTCACCCGCGACCGCGACGTCACGCGTGACATCCTTGTTCCCGCGCTGCGCCGTCACTTCTAGATAGGGGTTACCGAGCGGCGCCATCCGACCACTCACAGCGCTCGCCCGGCTCGCCTCCAGCAGAGCGCGCCCGAGCTCCATCTCGGGTGCCCGCTCACTGGCGACCGCCACGAGAGTCCGGAGATCCGGCATCGGTTCGAGCGCGGGCTCGCCGGGAGCGGGCGGGACAGTGGCGCTCGCGACCGCGGAGACAGTCAGAGCGTGTGCGAGGACTAGAACGAATTTTTTGATAACTCGCATTTCAACATGCAGAAGCGATTGGCCACTCGACCGGCGACCCATGCTCGGTCTGAGGTGTTTGCTCATACCGCGGGAGGAGAGCAACGGACATAGCGCAAGTTTCTTTCTCCGTCGCGTCCGGACATGAAACAGAGTTCAATAAAATACATTCCCCTGAAAGTTGACGAAACCGTAAAAAGAGTGTGCAGAAGAACCGAACAGGGGCCCGATGTCGGCTGTGTGTCCAGCACCGCAGCGGGAAGCAGCGGCCGCGCGGAGCCGTTCGCTCTCCGTTACGCATCTAAAATTTCAGTTAACAGCGTCGAGCTGCCGGCCCGCGCTGTATGACTGCGCGCTTCGCGCGCCCTAAGCTCCGCCCGATGTCGAGCGCCTGGCTGTCGCCGCGCGAGCGCTACCTAGCGACGCGCATCGCTCGGTTCGTGTCGCTGGCAGCCGCTGTGGTCGCGTGTAATCGCGGCGCGCCGCGCTCCGATGAACCGCGCGCGCGCGCCAGCGCGAGCTCGCCCCCCGCGACGACCAGCTCCGCGGCGGCCGCGCCGGACAGCGCCGCTGTGGCGCCACCCGCCAGCTCGAAGGCTTGCCTCACGCCAGAATCCCTCGCCCTCACGCGCCTCAACCAGCTCCATCGCGCGGAGCCCGGGGAACGCGCGGCGATCGCCGCTGCGCGACGCGAGCTGACGCGCGAGCTGCAAGAACCCGCCGAGTACTACGCGACGCTGCAGAGCAGCGCTGACCTCGTGATCATGGAGCTGTGGCACGAGTCGACCTTCGCGCCGGAGAACTGCGGCAAGACGACGAACCCCGGCGAGCGGAATCGCACGCTGAGCTACGATGTCCGGAAAGCTCGTATCGTCGCCACCAAGGTGTGGCGCTAGCTCGCGCGTCTCAGCGGGTCACTCTTTCGCGAGCTCCACAAACCGGGTATCTCGAATCGAGTGAAGGTGATCGAGGAGCGCGCTACGGCAGCGGGCCCCCAAGCGGTTGGCGTTCTCTGCAACTCCTTTGGGGATCCGTACTCGATTCCGATCCTGTACGGCGCCGCCAACAAGCTCGCTACCGCGGGCTACCACACTATCTTCTTCGTCGGCGGCTTTCCCAAGGCGCCGATCTACCGCGACGACGAGGACGTCGTGGTCATGCCGCCGGACCTGGCCGGCGTGATCCTGCTGTCCGCGACGCTGCGCGGGCACGGCCCCGACCTCTTGCGGGTCGCCGCGGATCGACGGCCCGTGGTCAGCATCGGCGTGGATCTCAAGGGTGCGTCGAGCGTCGCCGCCAACGACGAGACCGGCGTCTTTCAGGCCGTCGCCCACCTGGTCAAGCGCCATGAGCGCAAGCGCATCGCGTTCATCGCCGGGCCCGAAGAGAGCGTAGACGGCAGCCGCCGGCTCGACGCTTATCGCCTGGCGCTCGAAAACTTCCGGCTGGAGCGTGACCCCACCTTGGTCGTGCGCGGCGACTACGAAGCGCGCTCCGGGCGCGAAGCCGTGCTGCACCTGCGCCGCCACGGCAACCACCACTTCGACGCGATCGTCGCCGCCAACGATTTGATGGCGCTCGGCGCGATGGAGGGCCTGCAAGCCGCTGGCATCGACGTGCCCAGGGACGTCGCCGTGATCGGCTTCGACGACATGGAAGAGGCGGCGTTCACCTCGCCCTCGCTGACGACCATCCGCCAGCCGGTGTACGAGCAGGGCTTGTCGGCGGCGCGCGCGCTGCTGCGCATGATCGAGCGAGAGAGCAGCGACGAGCCGGCCTCGCTGATCGCGACCCCGCTGGTCATTCGCCGCTCCTGCGGCTGCGCGCCGACGGACAGCGTGCTGCAGCGCGCCGTCAACGGTCCACCCAGCGATGATTCGCCGGATCAGCGGCTCATCGAGGACGCCGCGCGCTCTACCATTCGCCGCCTGCTCAGCGCGCAGCGCGTGCATCGCGAGCTGTCGCGACTGGCGGACGCCATCGTCGGCGCCGTGGACCTGAACGCGCTCGCCCCCGTGATGAGCGAGGTGATGCGCATCCTGCGCTTCGAGCGCTTCTTGCTGTGCACGTACTCCAAGACGCGGCGCCAGGCGCGCGTGGTGCTCGAGTCGCGCGGCAACGACGTGGTGTTCCTGAATCGGCCCCAGGCGTTCCCCGTCGGGCAGCTGCTGCCCGCGAGCCTCCTGAAGCAGAGCAAGCCGCTGCAGCTCGTCATCGAGCCGCTGCACGTAGCCGACGATCAGCTGGGTTACGCGGTGATGCAGACCGACGTGCGTGAAGGTCGCACCCACCTCGAGCTCCGTCATTTTCTAAGCGCGGCCTTGAGTCGCAACGTAGCGCTGCAGGAGATTCGTCGCCTGTACGTCGAGAACCTGGCCGCCACGCGCGGTGTTCCGAGGTGAGCCGCTGAACCACTCGATCCGTCGCGAGCCGCTCCGCCGCCGAACGAAGCTGCTATCATCGATAACGCGATGAGCCGAGCGGCGGTGCGTGACCCTTTGCCTAGTTCCGACACCATGAGCCGTCCGCGCACCACTGGCGTCAACTTCGAGCGGCCGATCCGCGCTGTCGGCAAGTACCGCATTCTGTCCGAGCTCGGCCGCGGCGGCATGGCGAACGTCTATCTCGCCGTAGCGCGCGGTCCGGGCGGCGTGAGCAAGCTCGTCGTGTTGAAGGCGCTGCTGCCCGATCTAGCGACGGAGCAGGGCGCGCTCTCGATGTTCCTCGATGAAGCGCGGCTCGCGGCGCAGCTCAACCACGCCAACGTGGTGCAAACCTATGAGGTTGGCACCGAGGGCGATCGTCACGTCATCGTGATGGAGTACCTCGAGGGCCAATCGCTCTCGACGCTGATCCGTCGCGCCGAACAATCCGAGCGCAAGCTGCCGCTGCGGATGTACCTGCGCATCCTGATCAACGTGCTGGAGGGCCTGCACTACGCGCACGAGCTGTCGTCGTACGATGGCGCGCCGCTCGCGTTGGTGCACCGCGACGTCTCGCCGCAGAACGTGTTCGTCACCTATGACGGGCAAGTGAAGGTGCTGGACTTCGGCATCGCGAAGGCCGCCTCCTCGTCAACGCAAACGGCGACTGGCCTGGTCAAAGGTAAGATCTCGTACATGGCGCCCGAGCAAATGATCGCCGGCACCATCGATCGCCGCGCCGACGTCTACTCCGCGGGCTGCATGCTGTGGGCCGTCGCCACGGGCCAGAAGCTGTGGAAGGACATGCCCGACGTGCACATCATGCGCGCGGTGCTGGCCGGCGAAATCCCCACGCCGCAGAGCGTGAACGCCGGCGTGGACAACGAGCTGAATCGCATCGTGATGAAGGCGCTCGCGACGCAACCAGACGAACGCTATGCCACGGCGCTCGAGCTGCAGGCGGATCTGGAGGCCTACGCGGAGACGCTCGGTCCGCTCATCAAGCAGAAGGACATCGGCATCTTCATGGCCGACCTGTTCGCCGACAAACGCGCCGAAATCCGCGCGCTCGTCGAGCGGCAGCTCGCGCTCATCGCGACGGAAGAGAGCGCCGTCTCCGCGGACTTCTCGTTCTTACCGGACTCGCAAGGGAACACGACGCTGACGCAAGCCGGCGCAACGGGCTCCAACCCCAAGCTCTCGCCCGGCACCGGCTCCTACACCTTGGCCTCGCGCTCGGCCACCTCGCCCGCGCCGGAGATGACGCAAGCTCCCCCGCCGCGAGCGCGTCGCACCTGGCTGCTCGCGCTGGTTCCGCTGCTGCTCGGCGCGGCGGCGTACGCATTTTGGCTGAAGCCCAGCAGCAACAGCGAGACGCCAGCTCTCGCGAAGCCGGAGCCCACCGTGTCCGCTGCGCCGGCGGCGCCGGCGGCGCCCGCAACGGCCACGCTGCGACTGCGCGCCAACCCGGAACGCGCGAAGCTGTGGCTCGACGGCGAGCAGCTCGCGACCAACCCGGCGGATCGCGTCCTGCCGATGGACGGCACCTCACACCGCCTGCGCGCTGAGGCGGAAGGCTTCGAGCCCAAGATCGTCGACTTCGTCGCCAGCAAAGACGAGACCATCGAGCTCTCGCTCACTGCTGTGCCCGAGCCGCCTGCCAGCGCTCGCCGCCGGGCGCCCGTCGTGCGTGTGCCGCCGCGCCCCGCCGCCGCACCGCCGCCCGCCCCGGCCGCCGCGACTCCCGCCCCAGCTGCGAAGAAGCCGAACTGCGAGCATCCCTTCTTCATCGACAGCGACGGGATCAAGAAGCTGCGCAAAGACTGTCTGTAGGCGCGGCCGTCGCTTTTTCGGCTGGCTCTCTCTGTCCACGCTCGCTAAGTTTCGAGTCAGCGCGGCGCTGCGCTGAAATCCATCTCGCATGCTGGATCTCGAAGCCTTGAGAAAAGCCGTACGCTCCCTGCCGCGGTCGGATTTCGCGCGCAGCCACCCCGGCTTTTACCTGGTGAAGCGGCCGCGCAACACCAAGTCCGAGCAGCCGCAAAAGGCGACCTTCAGCTACGCCACCGTGGCCGGCAAGACGGACATCGATCCGTTCGCGGCCGAATGGCAGATCTTCGCCGTGGCCAAGCGCCCTGGGAACCCATTCCCGGAGCGCGTCACCATCGGTCGCGCGCCAAACTGCGATATATCCCTGCGCGTGCCGTTCATTTCCAAGGCGCACGCGCACATCGTATTGGCAGCGGACGGCAGCTTCAGCCTGCGCGACAACCAAGGCGCGAACGGCACCTTCCACAACAATCGCCGCCTCGAGGCCGGAGAGCAGCCCGTGATCAAGGTGGGCGACACCGTCCAGTTCAACTCGATCACGTTCGAGTTCGCGGACGGCCTGCGCCTGTACGACATCCTGCTCACCGGGCTCAAGACCGTGAGCGCGCCGCCGCGCTGAACGCGCGCGCCGCCGTCCGCGCCCAGGCCGCGCTCCCTGCGCTCAAGCGAGCTCGCGGAGCGCGGCGCGGACTCGCTCGAGCGCGGCTTGCTCGCTGGCGTGGAGCGGCGGATTTCGCGGCCCCGTGAATGGCATCGCGACGGGCGGCGGCGCGTCGCTGCGCGGCGCCGGCAACGTGGCGCTCTCGATGCGCCCGAGCTCGCCGCGCAGACCGCGGAACAGCGCGCCGAGATCGGGGCCCGTCGCGCGGCGCGGCGCCGCGTGCAGCGCGATGCGCTTGCCGCTCGCGAGCTGCGCCGTAAACCCGGACAAACGCGCGCCCGCGGGATCCGCGTAGCGATCGCCGCTGCCCGGCATCCCGAGCGCGATCCAATCATTCACGCTGAGGCCGCGCTCGACTTCGCCGCTGAGCCCCAAGCCGTGGCCGCGGCGAGCCAGCCAGCGCTCGACCTCGGCGAGCGTCAGCGAGCCCGGCGCGCGGCACAGCCCGCTCTCGTGATCGAGCTCGAGCTCGTTCGGCGGGGGCGGCAGCGACGCGCGCTCGGCCGCGCTGGGCGCGGGCAGCAGCGCGCCGGGATTCAGCACGTTGTCGGGATCCCAAGCGGCCTTGAGCGCGCGCATCACGGCCACGGCGGGGCCGAGCTCCTCGCCGAGCCGCGGCGCTTTGCTGCGGCCGACGCCGTGATGGTGGCTGAGCGTCGCACCCGCCGCGAGCGCGGCCGTCAGCGCCGCCCGCCAGGCGCGATCGTAGAGCGCGACGGGATCCGCTTCGTGCCACAGACTGCCGGCGAAGGTGAAGTAGATGCTGCCGCCGTCCGGATAGGAGTGGCTGAAGTGCGCCATCACCAGCGCGTGCTCGGACAGCGCGCGCCGCACGGATTCATAGACGCCCGCCAGGCGCGACCACGGCGCCGCGACTTCCATCGTGTCCACGAAGGCTCCGCCGCGAAACAGCGGCGCTTGGCGATAGCTCACGTGATAGCGATGGCTGTACCAGGCGCGCGCGGGCCGCTCACCGAGCGACGCGCCGCGCGCCTCACGACAGATGCGCTGCGCCTGCGCCGCTTCGGCGGCCACGCTGGCGGCGTCGCCCTCGTGCACCAACACCAGCGCCGCCCGCGAGTACAACGTCTTTTCGAGCGTGAGCAGCAGCCGCGCGGTGAGCGCGGGGGCGCGCAAGATCGCGCGCAGCGCGGCAGCGCCGAAGCCTGGGTGTCCCGGCGGCTCGGCGGGTGGACGCCGCGGCCCTTCGTCATCGGACATCATCAGCGTGTCGAGCGGGTCGTACAGCCGCGCCACCGCTGGACGCAGCCCAGACTGAAACAGCGCGCGCAGGGCGCGCATCCCAGCGCCGACGTCTTCGAACGCGAACGCGGAGAACGCGCGGCTGCTCGGCGCCTCGTGCAGGCGCAGCCCCACGCGCGTCACCACGCCGAGCGTGCCCTCGCTGCCCACGAGCAGGGGGATCAGCTCAGCGGCTTGCGTGCGGCTGCGCGCCAGCAGCCGCTCTCCCGTGCCGAGCACGACGTCGAGGCTCGTGACCATGTCCTCGATCTTTCCGTAGCGACCCGAGCACTGGCCAACGCCGCGCGCTGCCACCCAGCCGCCCACCGTCGAGATCGAGATGCTGGAGGGGTAGTGGCCGGTCGTATACCCCGCGCGCAGCAGCGCCTCTTCGAGCGGCAAACCGAGCGCACCGGCGCCCACGTCGAGCTCCGGCCCTTCGTCAATGCGAAAGTCCGCGATGCGCTTCAAGTCCACCACGAGCGTGCTCGCGCTGGGCAGCACCGCGCCGCAGACGCCGCTGCCGGCGCCGAACGGAGCCAGCGCGAGCCCCTCGCGACGCGCGAACCGCACGATAGCCGCCACGTCCTCGGCCGAGCTCGGCCAAACGATCGCCGCAGGCCCGGGCGCGGAGGGTCGCCGCGCGGCGAGCTCGATGAGCCCGCGCGGCCACAGATCGCGCGCGTAGGCGTGGCGATCGGCCGCGTCATCGCTGACGCGGGCGCTCGGCGCCGCCTCCCTGAGTGCCGCCTCGAGGTTCACGAGGCGAGTCTACACAGACATCGCCGACCGACGCGACCTCTCCGCGTCGGAGCCTCGCTCGCACACGAGTCGACAGTGCTAATTGCCCGGCGCGGAAGCCCTGTATTTCGCGCACATGAAAAACCGCCCATTTTTCTTTTAGCCGGACAGTTCTACCCCTGACGGCGAACGCGCGTTACGGTTCAGTCCGTGTCGACAGCTGTCAGTGTCGGAGCTACAGATTGATGTCTCCCTCGGCGAAGGCGGTAGGCGAAATCTATGGCGTTCAGCTCCAGCGCGCGCGGCCCCGCCGCGAGCGAGCACAACGACGGTTTGTTGCTCGCGATCGAAGGGGGTCGAAATCGAGCCGAGCCGCCCACGCGGCTGGCCAAGCTAGTGAGCGAACACCTCGATTTCGTGTGGCGTTCGTTGCGTCGCTTCGGTGTTCGCGAAGCGGACGTCGATGACGCGGCGCAGAGGGTGTTCTTGGTCGCCAACGACAAGCTGTCGAAGATCGAAGCCGGGCGTGAGCGTGCTTTTCTGATCGGCATCGCCACTCGCATCGCGTCCCACGCGCGCCGCGGCTATCAGCGGCGCGAGCTGCTGGAGATGCGCTTGTCGTCGTCACCGCATCCGGCCAACCCCGACCCGGAAGAGCTCACGCAACAACTGCAAGCGCGTGAGCTGCTCGACCGCGCGCTCGACGGCATGCAGGACGATCTACGCGCCGTGTTCGTGCTCTTCGAGCTGGAAGAGCTGTCGGTCGACGAAATAGCGCGCTTGCTGTCCTTGCCTCGCGGCACGGCGGCGACGCGCTTGCGGCGCGCGCGGGAAGTCTTTCACGAGCGCGCCAGGCTCGTTGCGCTCGAGCATCAAACGGAGGTCCGGCGTGGTCGATGAACTCAAGCGTCGGGACGGCGACATGAACGATTTCGAAGCCCTGCTGCTCGCTGCTGGCAAGAAGGATGGCCCCAGCGCCATGAACCGCGCGCGCGTTCTGAATGGGCTCGGCATCGCCAGCTCGTTGCCGGCGCTCGTCGCCGTCAACGCTGAACAGCACTCGCTCGGCTGGCTGCGCCGGGGCGTGCGCTTCTTGAGCAAGCCGTGGACGGTCGGTGGCATCGGCGCCGCGGCGGTGGCCGGCGGTATCGCGCTCTCCGGACCGGCGCCGTCCTTCGCGGAGCGACCCGCGCCCGCGCCCGCCGTCTCGGCGCCGCGCGAGCTACGAGCCATCACCGCGCGTGCTCCCGAGGTCGCGCCGGCGGCGACGGTCGCGCCCAGCCGCGAAGCGCCGGAGAGCGAGAGCGCCGCGCGCGCCACGACGCGCCGTAGCGCGACGTCAGCGCCGCGCATTGGCGCCGCGAGCGATGAATCGAGCACGCTCGCGCGCGAGCTCGCAGAGCTCGACGTCGCGCGCAAGGCCGTCGCGGCGCGCGAGCCGCGACGAGCGCTGCGCGTGCTCGATGACTACGCGCGGCGTTTTCCCAAACCGCACCTGCCGACCGAAGCAACCGTGCTCCGCATCGAAGCGCTCGTCGCCAGCGGAGATCGCGCGCGGGCGCGGCGGCTCGGTGAGGCGCTCCTCATCAAGCAGCCGAACGGCCCCTATGAGCGCCGTGTCCGCTCGTTGATCGGCGATCCCAAGCGCTCCGCGCCGTGACGCTCGAGCCCGTGACGTAGCAACATGCGCCCGTACTGCGCGCTCTCTACGCTCTCCGTTTGCATCATCCTGGCGTGCAGCGGTCGAGTGCCGCTCGGCGCATGGGCGAGCAGCGGCGACGCTCAGAGCGGCGGCGACGGCTCCGGGGGCGCGCAGGCGGGCGCAGCGAGCGACGCTGGAGCGGCCGGAGAGGGCGGCGCGGCGGCGGACCCGCCTTATCGCGCCTGCCACGACGCTGGCGGCGCGACGACGCTCTCCACGCCGCGCGGCACCAGCACGACGCTGACCATCCCGTACGTGGATTGGACCTGGCCGTCCACGCTCGAGTCGCTGGAGTGGGATCTCGAGATCGAGACGGAGAGCGTCGAAGACGGCTTCTTTTGGGCGCACAAATTCAATTTCGGCAACGTGTCGAGCTTCATGGGCTTGCAGGATCGCGGCCGCTACGTGCCGGATCCGCGAGAACCCTCGTTCGTGACCACGAAGATGGTGTTGTTCGCGGTAGCCAGCGCCCCGACGCGCACCGAGCTCGGGGACGTAACGGATCCCGATGACGCGCACGCGGTGTTGGATCCGGGCACGCAGTGGTGGACGATCCACGTTCGCTACGACTGGGTGCCCTGCCGCATGTATCACCTGCGCGTGGCGCTGGAAGGCAGCGAAGCGGGCGACAACTGGTACGGCGCCTGGATCACGGACAGCGAGACGCAGCTCACCACCTACCTCGGGCGCATGCTGCTGCCAGGCAGCTGGGGCTCGATCGGGATGAACACCTCGACGTGGTCGAACCGCATCGGTTGGAGCGCGCTCAGCTCCTGCCGCTCCTCCGAGACCGCCTCTGCGTTCTTCGGCACTCCCAGCGGCAACGGCGGCAGCGTGCGCCCGCTCGCGAGCGACGCGCACTTTGGTGAGGCGTCTTGCGCCCTGTCCAGCTACACGACGTTCTCGAACGGCGTGCGCCAAGTGTTGAACGCGCCGCGCCCGTGAGGCCCGCGCTCACAAGCGCAGGCCGAGGCGTACGCCGCCCGCGAACCCCAAAATCGGGATTCGGTAAATCGATGTCTCGGGATTTTCGAACACGAACGAATAGCGCGTGAGCGGCAGCACCACACCAGCGCTGGCGCCGCCGAACCAACGCCCACCCAGCGCGAGCTCGGCGCGCAGCGGCACCTCCACGGCGGCCCAAAAGCGCCGCGCCGTAGCCGGAAACGGCAGGTCCGCGCCCTCTCCGCGGATCAGGCCGAGCTCCACGACGACGCACGGCATGAGCTTCAGCGCGCTCCACTGCCCCGCTCGCGCGCAGAGCTCCGGCCGCGCGGCGAACAGCTCCAAATAGGACGAAGCGCCGCGCCCGCTGTCGTGCTCGAGTGAGCGCAGCGCCACGGCTTCCAACCCGAGCAGCGCCAGGCCGGGCACGCTCGCGGGCGTCTCTGCCTCGAGCGCCAGCGTGCCGCCGAACGCCAGCTCAGGGCTGCTCCCGCTGCGCAGCGCCGGACCGATGACGACGCGATACGCCCAGGGCGTCGCCGCGTAGACGGTCGCCGGCTCCTGCTCCGAGTCGCCCTCCTGCGCGTCAGCGGGCGCCGCGACGGCTGGCTCACGCGAAGCAGCGTTGGCGTCCGCTCCCTTCGTTGCCGGCGCGGGCGCGGCAGACTCCGTAGGCGCCGTCCCGTTGGCGCCGCCCGCTGGCTCCTCCTTCGAAGGCGACTCCGCGGGTACCGTCGGATCTACGGCGAGCGCCGTCGAGAACGCGAGGGCGCCGGCCACTTCTTCGCATTGGCGAGCGGAGACGGAGCGGGCGACCGTCAGCTGCTCGCCCTCGCGAATCGCGAGGCTGCCGCTGAAGCCGGCCGCACGGCGTTCAATGACGATGACGAAGGTGCGCGCCGACTCGGATTCGTTGGCGAGCCGTGCGCGTTGGGCGCGCCGCAGCACTTGGGCGACGAAGCGCTCGTACGGCGGACAGGGCGGCGCTGCGCGATAGTCGATGCGGATCGGCTCGCTCTCCGCGCGAGCAGGCACCGTCACGCCGAGGCTGACGCCGCTCACGAGGAAGACGAGCGCAGCGCCACCCGCTGGAAAAGCCCGGCGAAAACGGCGCGGCCGCGCGGAGCAGCGAGCCTGGGAGGCGTCGTCATGGCCGTTCAGGGGCATCGAGTTGTGACCACAGCCAGCGCGCGGACCAGACATGCCGCAGGTCGCGCGACCATACCGCGATCGCAGGGCGGAGGCGCGGCTTCTGTCACCGGCGGAACAAAGGCCGCCGCCTACGTCGGACGAAGAGTTGGCCGAGGGCATCGCGAAAAAGCCTCGCCGGATAAATCCCACCTAAGCGCAACATGTAGGTTGGTAACCGCATTTCCTCGACATGCGCAGCGGCGGCGAGGCCGCGCGAACGACGATCTTTCGCGCAACCGGGAGGAAGTCCGCCCGACCCCCCCGGCCAGTGGCACCCGCGCCGCTAGCAAGGAATCGGAATGCTCGCTCAAACCATCGACTTCGAAGCCATCGACCGTCAGCGTGTCTCTGACCAGCGCATTTTAGAAGAGCTCCGCGTCAAGCTGGAGGAGCTGGATCCCGAGGCCAGAATCAGCTTGCCCGAGGACGCCATAGAGGCGCTCGACCGCTGCTTCGCAGCCGCGTCGCGTAACCCTGCGCCGGCCGTCGTGCTCGCCGCCGGACCGTTCCTGCCCGCCTGAAGCGCAAGGAGACGCCCATGGCTTCCGACAGCATCAATGGCTGGCTCAACTTCAGCGCGGCGCAGACCGTCGCCGAGAGCTCGCTCGGCTCACGACACTTCGACCCCGAGGCAATGACGCCCGACGCGCTGATGTTCTACCTCAGCACGCGCATGGGCAGCATCGACATGCAGATGGACTCCATCATGCGACGCGAGAGGACGGCGCAACAGATCCGCAGTGAGCTCAGCGCGATTCAAACCCAGCTCGCAGAGCTGGCTGAGGTCGATGACAAACAGGCCGACCTCAATTTCCCAGACACCAAAGCGTTCCACAAAGAGCTCAGCGGGCACATCTACACTATCAAGATGCTGGATCCCGACCTTGGCGCGCGCATCGAAGAACAGCTGAACTCGGCCGGTCAGATCGGCACGACGCCAACTCCGACGCCGAAAGTCACCCAGACGCCGTCCCAGGATGCTGCTCAAGATAGCACCTTCTCCAAGACGCAGGAGGAACAAACGAATACCACCCCGGACGACGCGACCTACAAAACAGCCGAAGTCGAAGCCACCAAGCAATACCTCAGCCTGGTCGCCAAGGACCTCGAGTCCGGCAGTCAGATGGACATGATCCAGCTGCAATCGCTGATGGGCGCGCGACAAACGGCGATCCAGCTCGCGACGAACCTGGTGGCCGCGCTGAACGAAAGCGCGAAAGCCGTGGTCGCGAACATCGGCTGAGGAGCGCAGGATGAGCACCATCGCCAGCCTCAACAGCGGGACCGTGACTTACCCGCCCATCTCCACCAAAGACGCCGAGCTCTCGGCGCTCGCGGCGGACGGCCTGGGCGAGCTACTCGTCGCCATGGAAGCGCTCGCGCAAAGCTCGATCGAGCTGTCACAGCAGACCGTCAAGGGCAAGCGCTCGGAGCTGCACGACAAGCTGGAAGATTTTCTGCGCGAGCTGGCGAAGGCGTGTGAGCCGCAGCCTGAGGAGAGCTCGGGCTTCTTCGGTGATCTCTTCGGAGCGGTCGGGGACGCGCTGGGCCAGCTGCTCGGCACGCTGGCTGATTTCCTGGTCGACGCCGCGAAGATGCCGCTCACCGTCGGTGAGGCCGTGGTCGAGAACTGGGGCGACACCTCCGCGATGCTGCACGCGCTCGCGCAGAGCCAGGAGCAGCTGCTGCAAAACGGCGCCACTGCCGAGGACGTGCGCGGCTTCAGCGAAGGCGTCAGCCGCTTCGGCGGCGAGCTCTTGGAGTTCACGCACAAGTACCCCATCGACTTGGCTAGCGGCGCGATCCGCGGGGACGGGCGCGCGGCGCGCGAAGACCTCGCCAAGCTGTGGGGCAACTTCAAGCGCGACGTGCTCGAAAATCCGCATTTTTGGGCGGTCGTCGGCGCTACCGCGAAGCTCGCGGCGGTAGCCGCGACGGTGATGAGCGGTGGTGCGTTGATGCCGCTCGCGCTGGGACTGTTCATCGCGCTGGAGGCAGACAGCCAGTTCAAGATCTTGGATCGGCTGTGCCCCGAAGCCGCGCCGTGGCTACGCCTGGGACTCGGCCTCGCCGCGGCCGGGACGTGCATGCTCGGCGGCTCCGGGGGGGCGACGCTCACCTGGCTGCGGACCTCCGCGGGGCTGCTGAACGGCGCGACGCAGGTCGCCACTGGCTACAACGCCATCGTCAACGCCGACGCCGCGGCGGACGAGCTGGAGCAGCAGGCGTCCTTGACGAACAAATTGAATCAGATGCACCGCTTGCAGCGCTGTATTTCGGCCGTGCTCGAGCAGCTCGACAGCGACAACAAAGATCGCACCAAGACGCTGCAGCTCGGCGCGCATTTGGTCCAATTGCAGGGGCAAGCCAACGCCGCGGCGGTAATCCGCGGCTGAACGCGCTGACGCAGGAGAGAGACCATGAGCATCGAGCTAGGTTCGTACGGAGCGAGAGTGATCGACATTTCGGAGCGAGTGCAGAGCTCGCTCGCGGGCGACGTGGGCGCAGAGGTCGCCGCGCTGCTCTTGGACGACGCCAACGAAGCGCGCCATGGCAGCGCCGCTGCGCGCGCGGCGGAGGAACAGCACCTCGAGCGGCTCGAAGACCAGCGGGTGGACGCCATGCTGCGCTCAGCCGCGGCGACGCGCACGGCTGGCTGGGAGCAAGGCCTAGGACAGATCGTCGCAGGCGGCTTGACCATGGCGGGGAGCGCCGTGCTGGGCAGCGCCGCCGCGAAGGGCGACGCCTTGACCCGCGCGGCAGAGCTAAAAGCAACGGCGTGGTCGGACGGGCTCGCGGCGGCTGGTAAAGCCTTCGACGGCACGACGACCGTGCTCGCCGCCGATGAGACCTACACCGCCAAGCTGGCGGAGGTCGAGGCGACGAAGGCGGACAGCGCGAGCGCGACTGCTGAACGGCGTCTCGAAGATCTGAGTCAGGAACAAAGGGACGCAAATGAGCTCGCGCGCGCCGCGCTGCAGGCGGCCGGCGAGTGGGCGCGCGCCGAAACGGCGGCCGACCAAGCGACGCTGTACCTACGCGGCTGAGGCAGAGGTACAAGGCGCGGGTGACGATCGACGACGGCTACAAGGACCCCAGCCTCTCGCCGGAGGCGCGCTGTGAGCGGCTGCTCGCGCAGATGACACTCGAGGAGAAGCTCGGTCAAATGTGCCAGCACGTCGCGGTCTCGGAGACGCGCGTGCAAGGCAACGTCGACGACGTCGCGGGAGTGGACCTCGAGCTGCGCGAACGAGCGGAGCTGATCCGCGCCGGCCGGGCGGGGTCGTTCCTGAAGGTGCCCGGTCCGCGCGCGGCCAATCAGCTGCAGGAGCTCGCGCGCGGCTCGCGGCTCGGCGTCCCCTTGTTGATCGCGACCGACGCCATCCACGGCCACGCCATGGATCTCGACGACGCGACGGTGTTTCCTACCCCGATCGGTATCGCGGCGAGCTTCGACGTCACGCTTGCTGAAAACGTCGCGCGCGCCACGGCGGAGGAGATGCGCGCCACCGGCTTTCACTGGACGTTCTCCCCCAATGTAGACGTGACCCGCGACGCGCGCTGGGGCCGCTGCGGCGAGACGTTCGGAGAAGATCCGCTGCTCGTCGCCGAGCTCGGCTGCGCCATGGTGCGCGGCTACCAAGGCAAGACGCTCGGCCCGAGCTCGGTGCTCGCCTGCGCCAAGCACCTGGTCGGCGGCGGAGCAGCCGAGAACGGGCTGAACGGCGCGCCGGCGGAGCTCTCCGAGCGCACGCTACGAGAGGTGTTCTACCCGCCCTTCGCGCGCGCCGTGCGGGCCGGCGTCGCCAGCGTGATGCCCGCGCACAACGAGGTGAACGGCGTGCCCTGCCACGCTGACGCGCAGCTGCTCGGCGCGTTGCTGCGCGATACGTGGGGCTTCGACGGCTTCGTGGTCAGCGACTGGAACGACATCGCTCGCTTGCACACCACGCACCGTATCGCCGAGAGCCGGCTCGAAGCAGACGAGCTGGCCGTGAGCGCCGGGATCGACGTGCACATGCACGGCGCTGAGTTCTTCGACAATGTGCTGAAGCTCGTCAGCTGCGGGCGGCTGCCGCGCGAGCGCGTGGACGCCGCCGCGCGCCGCATTTTGTTGGCGAAGCTGCGCCTGGGTTTGTTCGAGCAGCGCCCGGCGCGGCTCGACGCCGCGGCGACGGTCTCGAGCGCCGCGCACCGCGCGCTGTGTCTGGAGGCCAGCCGTAAGAGCATCGTGCTGCTCAAGAACGAGCGCGGGCTCTTGCCGCTCCAACGCGGCACGAAGCTGCTGCTCACCGGACCGAACGCGGACGATCAGAGCTTGCTCGGTGACTGGTCACGCCTGCAACGGCGCGGCAACGTGACCAGCGTGCGCGATGGCCTGCTCGAGCTCGCCCCCAAGGGCACGCTCGTCTATGTGCCGTGCGGCGCGAGCTCCGAGATCGGCGAGGCGCAGATCGCCGAGGCCGTCCGCGCCGCGCGGGCGGCCGAGGTCATCGTCGTCGCTGCAGGCGACAACTCGCTGCGACAAAACCCGGACCGCACCTGCGGTGAGAACTTGGATCGCGCTTCGCTCGAGCTCCCCGGGCGCCAGCTCGAATTGGTACGTGCCTTGGTGGCGACCGGCCTACCGGTGGTGCTGCTGCTCATCAACGGCGGCCCCATCGCCTCCGAGTGCTTCGACGAAGTCGCCGCCGTGATCGAGGCCTGGGAGCCGGGCATGACGGGCGGCGCCGCGCTGGCGGAGGTGCTGTTCGGCCTGCAGAATCCGTCCGGCAAGCTGCCCATCTCCGTGCCGCGCTCGGCCGGTCACCTGCGCAGCTATTACAACCACAGGCCCTCGTCTTACCATCGCGGTCGCTTCAGAGAGGGCAGCGCGGAGCCGCGCTTCGGCTTCGGTCATGGCCTCTCGTACACGAGCTTCGTGTACCGCAAGCTCAAGCTGCGGGAGCGACTGCAGCGCGGCGAGCCGCTGCTGATCGAGGTGGACGTGGAGAACGCTGGACAGCGCGCCGGCGACGAGCTCGTGCTCCTGTTTTTGCAGGACCTCTACGCGCGTGTCACGCGGCCGGTGCGCGAGCTGAAGGCGTTTCGTCGCGTTTCGTTGCTGCCCGGTGAGCGGCGCAGCGTGCGCTTCGAGCTCGAGCCCAGCGCGCTGTCGTACCTCGATCAGCGCTTCGAGCGCGTGACCGAGCCCGGGCGTTTTCGCGTCAGCGTCGGCGACGGCGCGCTGTCCGCGCAGTTTCTGCTGCTGTGAGCCGCCGCTCAGGGCGAAGGCCAGCTCGATGACCGCGCGGGAGCGGGTGCCGGCGCCGAGCGGCGCTCGAGCGCGCTCTGCACGGCGCGCCCGAGCGCGTCGGTGGTGTACGGCTTCATCAACCAGACCAGGCCGCGACGGACGGCGAGCTCGGCGCGATCGCTGGAGGCGTGGCCGCTCGCGATGATGGCGCGCTGCGTGGGAAAACAGCGCTCGATCTCGTCGAGCACGAACAAGCCGTCTTCGTCCTCGTTCAACATCATGTCCAAGATCACCAGATCATACGGGCTGCGCACGCCGGCTCCTTTGGCGTAGGCGCGCACGAAGAGCTCGCGCGCGGCGCGGCCGCTGGCCAGCACGTCGACGTCATAGCCGAGGTGCGCCAGCACGCGACGCGCGGTGCGCAGCTGCACGGGCTCGTCGTCGACGACCAGGATGCGCGCGCGTCCGCGCGGCGCCTCTGGGCTGACCTGCGCGGGCGCGGGCGCCGCCGCCGCGAGCGGGATGTAGAGCGTGAAGGTGGTGCCGCGCGTCGCGCTGCTCTCCACGTTGACGAAGCCGGCGTGCTCTTTGACCACGCCGTGCACGATGGCAAGGCCGAGTCCGCTGCCGCTCTGCTCGCCCAGCTTCTTGCTGCTGAAGAAGGGCTCGAAGACGCGGCCGATGTCGGCGTGCGCGATGCCGGCGCCGGTGTCCGAGACGACGATGAGCGCGTACTCGCCGGGCTCGATCAGCTCGTAGCCCAGCGTCGGCTGCTCGACGCGCAAGCGGCGCGTCTGCAGCGTCACCTGTCCGTCGTCCGTGATGGCCTCGACGGCGTTGTGCAGCAGGTTGCTGACGGCGCGCGTCAGGTGCGACGGGGAGCCGTGCACGAACAGCGGCTCGCCGTGCAGCTGCACCCTGACGTTCGGCTTGCGACCGAAGCCGCGCACGCCGTGCAGCGGCTCGGAGATCAGCCAGGAGGCGATGGCCTGGTTCAGCTCCAGCGTCTCCTTCGCGGCGTGCCCCTGGCGGCCGAGCGTCAAGAGATCCTTGATCGTCTGCGTCGCGCGCAGCGCCGCGGCTTGAATGGTCTCGATGTCCGCGCGAAGCTCGGGCGCTGGTGCGCCGTGCGCGCGCGCGAAGGCGTCGAGCTCCTCAAGGATGACCTCGGGCAGCGCCACCAAGGGGCCGAGCACGTTGTTGAGATCGTGCGCCACGCCGCCGGCCAACACGCTCAACGATTGGATGCGCTTGGCCGTGGCAGTGCGCTCCTGCTCCTGGATACGCCGCTCGTGCAGCGTCTTTTTCTCGAGGATTTCCTGGTGCAGGGCCACGCCGCGCAGCGCCGCGCTGACCTGGTCGCGCACCATCTGGTAGCCCTTTCTGCGGCTCGCGTAGTCGAACACGGCGACGCCGAGCTTCTGGCTCTCATAGGCCAGCGGAAAGACGACGCTGCTGCGTCGCTCGTCCGCCTGCGCGCCGCGCCGCGGCACCAAATCGAGCGGACCGAGCGAGCGCGGTTCGCAGACGCCGCTGGGCAGGCACAAGAGCGGCTCGAGCTCGCGCGCGCTGGCGTCCACGTAACGCGAAAAATTCGCGCTCACGATGCCGAGCGTGGGCAGCTCGCGCGACAGCGCGGCGACCAGCGACGGCAGATCGAGCGCGGTGCTGATGCGTTCGCCGTGCTCGAGCAGGCGATGGTAAATTTGATCGTGCTCCAGGCGCTGCTGCACCTGCTGACGCGTGTTGGCCAGCGCGATTTCGCTGCGCGCCTCGCTGAACAAGTCCTCCAGCTCGAGCGTCGCGAGCCGGCGCAGCGCGTCGCGGATGCGCGTGATGGCGAGCTGCAGCTCTTGGTAGCGCTCGTTCTCGCCCTCCACCTCGCGCAGCTTGCGCGCGATGGTCTCGAGCCAGACGTCACCGGGCTCGCGCAGCTCGCTCTCCAGCGCGGCGAGCAGGGTCGCGACGTCGCGCTCTCCTTCGTTGACGGGCTCGCGCGCTGCGCAGGCGCTGCGCAGGCGCTGCACCTCCGCCAGCAGCGCCGCCGGCGAGGGCGCCGCCAGCGCAGGGCCGGCGTAGGCCTTGTTGCGCGCTTTGCGCAAGTCGCAGCCGCAGGATTGCCGCGCGATGAAGTGCGCGGGCAGCAGCGTGGTGAGCGGAACTGCGCGGCCCTCGAGCTGCTCGACGACGAGCCGGATCGCGAGCTCGGACATCGCCGCCAGCGGCTGGCCCACGCTCGTGAGCGGCGGATCCGCCAGCCGCGCCATGGCCAGATCATCGAAGCCGGTCACGGCGACGTCGCGCGGCACGCGTACGCCGCGCGCGCGCAGCGCGGCGATGGCTCCGAGCGCCATGGCGTCGTTGGCCGCGACGACTACCTCGGGACGCGGCGCGCGATCCAAGATCGTCTCCATCGCCACATAGCCGGAGCGGCGCACGAAGTCTCCGTTGGCGATCAGCGCCGGCTCGAGCGGGACACCGTGCTGAGCCAGGGCTTCGCGATACGCCTCGAAGCGCGCGCGGGCGTCCGTGTTCTCCGCCGGCCCAGCGATGAACGCGACGCGCCGATAGCCGTGCTCGCCCAGCAGGTGCCGCATCGTCGCGTCCATCCCGACCCGGTTATCGACCGCGATGCTGGGCACACCGGGCACCTCGATGCCCCAGCTGCACAGCGCCATCGGGCGATAGCGGCACAAGAAGTCGCGCAGCCCTTCGGGACCAATGAACGCCGCCAGCGCCGCGCCGAGCGCGACGACCGCGTCCACGCGATCCGCACGGATCAGCTGGTAGACGCTGTTGTGCGCGGAGACCCAGGCGTCCGGATGGTCGATGGCGCGGCCGTACACGAGCATCAGGTTCAGGTCGTGATCCCGGCAGGCGCTCTCGAGCGCGGCGCGCACCTCCGTCTCGTAACCACCGGCGAACAAATCCATGTGGTCGATGAAGACGGCTACGGTTCTTCGGCGCGCCATTTTTGGCAGCTGGGCTCGCTCCGGTCCTTGGTGGGTTCGACACCCCAACGGGCGAAGCGCATGGTTTCTTGAGGGGTGTCTTGGACACTTCCTGCCACCCGCGCCTCTTTCGCCGCGAACGCGCGCTCGCTGCGCCGCGTCAAGTTTTCCGGGGCGCTACGGCTTCTGCGCCAGCATGATGATGCGCGGCGAGTGCTGACCGAAGAACACGCCCGGCGTCGAGGGGTGGCCGCTCGCCTCGGTGACGCGGAAGCCAACGTCGTGCAGCAGCTTGCCGAGCTCGTGCAGGGAGTAGACGCGCACGGAATAGACCACCTCGCGCGTGCGGCCGTCATCGAGGATGACGGAGCGCTTCACGCGCATGCGGCTCGTGATGAAGTCGAGGCTCATGTCGTCCATGCAGACGCACGAGTCCCCCTCGTACCAGAGCTGACAAGGCGATGACGCGGCGACGTAGTCGCGGTTCACGACGTCGATCAGGAACATGCCGCCGGGACGCAAGGCGCGAAACACGCGCTCCGCCACGTGCACGTTCTTCTCCTCTTCGAAGTAGCCGAAGGTCGTATTCCAGCAGAAGATGCCGTCGAACATCTCGTCGAAGGCCATCTCCCGCATGTCGCCTTGCAGGAAGTTCAGCTTCTGGCCGCGCTCGTGGGCGACGTCGGACGCGAGCGCGAGCTGGTACAGCGAGAGGTCGTAACCCACGACGCCGTAGCCGCGGCTGGTGAGCTCGACGGCGTGATGACCTGGGCCGCAACCGAGGTCCAGAACCACGCCGCCGGTCGCCACGCCCAGCGACTCTTCGATGAAATCCACCTCGCGTCGGACCTGATCGTCCGTCAAGCGCAGCGAGGCGCGCACGAAGTCTTCACCGAAGACCTCTTCCCACCACGGCGCCTTCTGCCGGCGTTTCGTCTGCGGCGCCGGCTTGGGCAAGCTCGGCCCCGCCTTCGGCTTGCGCTGCGGGGGTGGCGGCGGTTTGACGCCCTCTGCTTCCCGCGCCGACGCCGGCGTCGCCGTCGGCGGAGCGGGCTCGGGCTCCACGTCGGGCGGAGGGATCGAGATCGTCTCCGTCTCCTCGACGTCGATGGGAATGTCCGTACCGAGGTCGGCATCAGCCGCCGCGCTCGTCTCGGCCGCGTCGGTCGCGACAGCGTCAGCGGCGACAGCGTCCGTTGCCGCTGCCGCGCCGGCGCTCGCCGCGGCTTCACCGCCGACGAGTGTGGCCACCTCGTCGGCGGCGATCTCCTCGAGCTCTTCTTCGCGGGCGGTACCCGGCGCCGCGGGCTCGGCGCGCGCCTCGGCGTCGTCACGAGCCGGCGCCCCCTCTTCGAGGTCGGGGAGGGCTTCGCGCGCCGCTTCGCCGACGGCCACGATGCGCATGACCGCGATCGCGGACGGCGTGACCGGGGGCTCTGGCTTGCGCGGAGGCGGCGAGGATTGCCGCGACGCACCGGTCACCCCCAACGGAAAGCGCGGAACTCGCGGCGGCCCGGGCAGCTCACCTTCGGCCAGCGCCGCGTCGCCCTCAGCGGGTTCATTGCCGACGCGAGGCGCGGGCGATGATGCGCGCGCGGAGAAGCCGGGGCTGCTCGCGCGAGGCCGGGGAGGACCGCCGCGCAGGCGCGCGGGCTCGGACTTGACCTTGGTCGGCGTCTCTGGAGGAGGCGTCGGACCTTCTGCACCCGCTGCAGCTTGAGGCGGCGCACCCGCTTTGCCCGTAGCGCTGGCCTGCGCTGCCGCTGCAGCGCCAGAGGAGGTCGCTGAGCTCACCCCGGCTGCTGCGGTCGTCGCGACCGCTGGGGCGGCGGCCTCGGTCTTCGTGGGCGCCGCGCCGGGCACTGGCGGAAATGAGGCCGTGACGGGTGGTGAAGAGGCCAGCGGAGGCCGGGCGGGAGCAGCAGCGGCGGCTGCAGCAGACGGCGCAGCCGCGGCGGTTGGAGCCGTCGGCGGCGCCGCCTGGACCGGCGCGCGTGGCGCCTGCGGCGGGTTCAAGAAGGCGACCGGCGCTGGTCGCACTGCCGCCGGAGGCGGCGGGAAGCTGCCGGGCGGCGTCACCCGATCCGAGGTCGAGGGTGAGCCGGGTTGAGCGGCGCCCGGTGGCGGAGCCGGGTGGCTCGAGGGCGGAAACGGCGCCGATAATGCGGCAAGGGACGCGCGATCCGGAGTTCGCGTCGGGCCCGTTCCTTCGCGGCGCGGCGGTGGCGGCGGCGCCGGAGCGCTCTCCGCCCTGGGCGGCGCCTTCGCCGCAGCAGGCGGCGAAGCAACGGCAGCGGCCCCGGCTCCGGCTCCGGCGTTTGCCTGCGGAGCGGACGCCGCGACAGGAGGCCGCGATGGAATCGAATCGGGGTCGACGTCAATCTCGAGCGGCTCGTCAGAGGGCGGCGGCACCGTGGTCGGCTCCGGCTCAGGGGTAGCGGCGCGCTGGCCCGCGCCGGTGTCGTCACGCTTCGCCGCGGCGCGCGGGCCCGTTTCGGCGGACGGCGGCTGCGCGATCGGCGCGACCGGTGGCGGCAACGGCGCTTGCTCCACCGCGGGCGGCGGCGGCGACGATGAGGGCGGCTTGCTGTCGCTGGCCGCGGGGCGCGCGCTCGGACGGTTGCTACCCGGCGCGGACTCCATGCGCGCACGCGGGATACCGAGGCGAGTCCGCAAGTCCTGGGTCGGCTGCGAGGGACGCTGCGCCGACTCGACGGCGGGGGGCGGATTCGAGCGCGCGCCCGGCGCCTCGGACGGCGGCCGAAGCCAGGCCTGGGCGCCGCTGCTCGGGGGCGGCGGAGTCGGCTCACCCACGATGATCACGGGAGCGCGTGGCAACGCGGCGCTCGAACCCTTGGGCGGCTCGCTGACGCCCGCGGGTCGCGCCGCGGGCTTGGGCGGCGGCACCAGCTTGCGCGATTGAGAGTCCCCGCTCACTGCGCCACCCTCTACGGGTGCCAGCTGAGGGAGCGCCGGCGCCTTCGGGATCTCCGGCAAGACGGGCGCCTCCGTCGCGCTGGATCCGGCAGCGGGGCTCTGCGAGTCACGCCGGTCGTCGGTCATTCGGCCCTGAGCAGTGAGTCTCCGTACCGGATCTTGCCGAGCGGCCGCGCGATCGAGACACCCGCCTCGAACAACAGCACGACGGTGGAGCCGAGATGGAACACTCCGATTTCGTCACCGCGCTGCACCGTGCGCGCTGGGGTGAAATAGTGTTGCCCCGTGGGCACGTCGGGTGCGTCGAGACCCGTAACGGTGATGCGCCCGACGATGACGGCGCCCACCATGACGACCAGCACGCGACCGAGGCCCGTAGTGGCGATCGGGATCACCACGCGGCTATTGCGCACGAAGAGCTGCGGGATGTGCAGCTCGCCGATGCGATTCACCGGGTAAAGATCACCCCGGATCTTGCGCACGAATTCGATCTGACCGTCCACCGGCGCGTGCACGCGGTGGTAATCACCGGGCGCGAGGTACACGACGCCGAACTGCCCGCCGGCGTAGCGCTCCGCGTCCACTGGATCTCCGGTCAGCTCCGTGACGTCGTAGTCTTGGCCCTTCACCAGGATGCGCGCGCCTGCTTCGACGCGTCCGCACGCCGACAGCCGACCATCCGCGGGGCTGACGACGGCGTCGCTGCTGACGGCGCGCGCGCCGGCGCGCAGCGTGCGCGTGAAGAACTCGTCGAAGCTCGCGTAGCCGCTGGGGCTCGGCTCGGCTTCGTCCAGGTTCACGCCGTACGCGCGGCTGTAGACGTTGAAGATGGACTGCGCGACTTGGCGCGGCAGCGGGCGATCACACAAACGGCCGACCGCGCGGCTAATGCCCACGCGAGGTAATGCACGAATCAGTTGCGCAGCAGCGAACGTCGAAAAACTCACCGGTTCAAGTCTCCGTGGCTCCGCTCGCGCAAGCTCCGGCGGAGCGGCCCGCCCCAATACCACAAGGGTAGCCACTCACCGACGAGAGACGAGGTGCAAGGAGGTCCGAAAGCACAACGGGAAGCAACGGCCGCGAAACTGTCGAATGTTGGAACGCTATCCTAGGCGGAGGGTCCCGGACCGGTCAATCTTCGCACGGCTCCGCGGACGTCGCTTCCGTAAGCATTTTGTGGCTGTCCCACGGCGCGAGCTGCGGCGCCTCTCGTGCGAGGTGCGAGGTTTGACCTCACGCGCGACCCCGCTCACCCGTCGAGCTTCGCGAGGCGCGAGTGCTCGTGAGGGCGTCGAGCCGGACGGCTCCGCGCAGGCCGTCAAATTCCGTCGCGATCCGAGGCTGTGCGTTTTTTGGCCGAAAACGGCCCCGCTTACGGTTTGTCGCGAGCGGCTCGGCACAGCTCTTTTCGGTTGGGATCGGCAGGGTACTTTCCGGACTCCTGCTGCTGAGGTCGCTGGTGCTCGCCCTCGCACGCGGTGTCTTCGGCGAGCGGATCGACGGCGATGCCGATGCGAAAGGACGCTTCCGCCTCGGCGCCGTCACCCGCCTCGCGCAGCAGTCGCCCGCGCACACCGAACCACGGTCCGTGAACGCTGCCGATGTCCTCCAGCCCGCCCAGCGCGGACTTGGCCTGGCTCGCGTCGCCCGCGTCCAGCCAGGCGCGCGCTGCGCGCCAGCGTACCGCGGGCTCCCGCCCGAAGCGCGGCAGCGCCGGCGCGATCTCACTCGCCGCCGAGCGCGACGCACCCCGCGCGAAGAGCAAGTCACTCAAATGCACGCGTCGCGCGAGCTCGCGACCGCCGCTCGCCTGCGAACGCTCCGCGAGCTTCGCCTTTTGGTGCTCACCCGACTGCAGCGCGGCTTGCCAGCGGCGATTCCACTCCGAGAGCGTGTAGCCGGTGACGCTGCGCAAGGCCACCTCGGCGCCGTGCTGCCCGGAGCCCTTGAGATCCGCGAACAGCAGCTTCAGCGCCGGCTCGCCCGCTTCGCGCACGAAGTAGCTGACGAAGCTCGTCACCTCGGCGAAGGCGATGGACGCGGCTTCGGGCGTCGGCAACATCGCGATGGACGGACCGAGATGATCGATGCCGATCGAGCGGCCCTCGAGCAGCGCGCGCTGCGCCGTGACGTCGGCCCACTCCGGCTCATCGAACGGCCGCGCCGGACGCCAGCTCGTCTCCAAGCGCTTGGCCATTCCTTCTTGGAGCCAGAGCGGCGCGTGATCGCGCGTCGCCCGCGTGACGATCAAGTGCGTGATCTCGTGCGCGAGCGTGTCTTCCCACGGAAAGCCGAGCGGAGCGGCGCGCGGCGACAGCAAGATCACTCGCCCCCAGCGCGCCACCGCCAACGTGCCGGTCGTCTCGGCGGCGTTCAGAGGCAGGCCGGACACCGCGGAGAGCGAGAAGAGATCGCGCACCAAATCGATGCGCAAGGGTCGCAGCAGCTCGACGCCGACGCTGGCCGACACAGCCTTGCGCGCCTGCTCGGCGACGTCGAAAATGAAGGGCGCCAGCGGGCGATCAGCCTCGTCTTGAATGCGCAGCCACAGCCCGCGCGGCTTGTCTTCCACGATCAGGCCGGCGGCCGTCGCGCCGGCGCAGCTCTCGGCCAGCGCTTTCAGCGCGGCCCCTTCTTTGGTCTCCAGCAGCTCGGGCCGCGAGAGGGTGACCAGCGCGCCGCTGCAGTCACCGCGGTACACGGCGAGCCGCGCGCTCTCGAAGCTGAGCCCCGGCGAGTCCCCGTGCGCGCCAGCGAGCAGCTTCTCCGCGCGCTCGAGATCGATCTCCGTCACCGCGTCGGCGACTTGCTCGGTGCGGCTCGGCGCGCCAACGCGCGATGCTGCCGGCTGCGCCGCGAAGCCCGCGATCGCCAGCAGCGCCGCGGCGCAAAACCAACGGCGTAGCTTGTGACGCGCGCTCATTCGAGCAGCCCCTCCGCGTAGCGCTCCACGGCGGGGCCGAGCCGCCCGCGTCGCTCCTGCGACAAGCCATCGAGCACTCGGCGCCGAAAATCTTCAGCGCGGCGGCCCTTGTTCGCGGCGGGAACGTGCGCGCGAGTGGAGGCGTCGCCTTTGCCGCCTTCGTCACTGCCCTGGTTCTTGCCGCGAGCTTCGTCGTCGGGATCCGAGGTGCGGCCGGGGTTGGCGCGCTCCAACAGCCGCTGCGCATCGCGCTGAAATTCCAGCGCAGGATCGCCGCGCCCATTCGAGAGCTCGCGCGCGGCCTGTCGCATGGCGTTCTCCGCGCCCTCCAGCGCCTCCTGCATGTCCTCGGAGAGCTTGGCTTCGCTGTGCTCGCCGCGACCAGCGAGGTTGCCCGCGCGACGCGCCAGCCCCTCCTCGCGCGTGGCGAGATCATTGAGCGCGCCCGCGCCGCGCTCCGCCGCGCGTTGCCGCTGGCGTTGCAGCGCTTGCTCGGCCCACGCACGCTGCTCGGCCACCTCACGCTCCGCGCTGCTCAACGCCGACTCGTCGACGAAGTCGCCCACCGTGCGCGGCTGGCGCGCGAGGCGCGCGGCCTCTTGCAGCTGACTCTCCGCGCGGCGCGCCGTCTCCACCGCGTCCTTCAACGTCAGGCGCTCCAGCTGCTGCGCCATCGCGTTCATGTGCTCGCGGCCGAGCGCGCCCGCGGCGCGCGCCGAGCCGGGCGGCGAGCCCGGATCCGGCAGCGCGGCGAGCTTGTCGCGCAGGCGCGCCGCGCGCTCGGCGGCCTCTCGCTTGAGCTCTTGATCTGCGCTGCCCTCGTCCGCTTCCTTCAGCGCGCTCTCCACCGCGCGGATCTGCTCCGAGTGCTCGGCGGCCAGCTGCTCGATCTCGCGCATCAGTTGATCGAATTGGCGGTCAGCCTCCGACGGCTCACCAGGGCCTTCCGCGCCGCGGCCCGACTCCACGCCGCCGCCGCCCGCGGTGCTGAACGAGGGCGAGGGGCGCCGCAGACGCGCCGAGAGGTGGCGCGCCGCGAGCTCCGCCTCCGAGAAAGCCCCGCGCGCCTCGGCGCGGCGGATGCGGCCCAGATCACCCAGCGCGACGCTGCCGATATCGGCGCCCAGCGAGCCGAGGCTGACCAGGTTGTGTGCGCCGGGCTCGAGCGCCGCGAGCGCCGCGCTCAGCCGTGCTCGGCCTTGCTGCTTGGCTTCGCCGACCACGGCGAGCTTCGCGCCCTCGGCCGCCTCCTCTGCCACGTCCCCCAGCCGCCGCGAGACGTCGGCGGCGTCGCGCGCGGAGAGACCGCGCAGGGCAGCGTCGAAGGCGAGCAGCACGTCTTCGGCCCGGCGCCGCTCGTCCGTGGCGCGCTTCTCCAGCGCGCGCGCTTGCCCTTGGACGAACGCGGAGAAGCCCGCCGAGGTGCGCACGCCGGCGAACACGCCGCTGAGCGCGCTCTGCATGGCGGCCACGGCCTTTTGCTTCAACGCGGCGCGCTCCTTGTCGCGCGAGGCGTCGAACGCGCCGGGCTTTTCTTTGCGCAGACGCCCGCTCTCGAGCTCGTGGTCGAGCAAATCGACGATGGCGTCGCGCGCCGTTACGAGCGCGCGATAGCGCAGCGCTTGTGGCTCGCCCACCGCGGGCGGAACGATGGTGATGGCCGCGCTCTTGCCCCACTTGTCCGGATGCGCCGCGTCGTTGTCGCGCGCCTCGATGGTGGCGACCACTGGCAAAAACATGCGGCGCAGCGCGGCGTCGCGCGCGCCGAGCGCGTGCGCGCCGCGCTCGACGCGCGACTGGCCGTCGAGGCGCAAGAGCGTACGGCGCTCCTCTCTCCCGGCTGAGCGCAGCACCAGATCGATCTGGCGCAGCCCGTGGTCGTCCACGACGAGGTAGCGAAAATCCAGGCTCTCGACGTCACGCAGCATCACCGTGCGCGGCGCGTCTTCCAAATCGATGCGCGGCGGGGCATCCGGGATGGCGAGCAGCTCCAGCTCATCTGACTCGCGAATCAACACATCGCCGAAGCGCGCCGCGACGCGCAGCTTCGTCGCGGCCTCGAGCTTCCAGCGCGCTACGACGCCGCCGGCGCCGTCGTTGACGAAGGCCACCTCGCGCTTGCCGTCGCTCAGCACCAGCTGACGCCCGGCGCGCTCGGGGACACCGCGCACCGTCACGACGCTGCCCTCCGGGAGCTGGCTCGGCAGCGATGCGAACAGGCTCTGCTCTCCGCCCTTGAGGTAAGCGGGAGCTTGCGCGCTCACGCGCAGCAGCCCGAGCCAGTTCAAATCCAGCGGCGCCACGCCGCGCCGCGCGAACAGCACGTCCAGCCCTTCCACGATGCGCGCCGGCTCGAACAGCAAGCCGGCGCCGGCGAGCAGCACACAGAGCAGCTGCGCCCAGGACAAGCGCGCGGCTTCACGCCGCGCCGCGCGGCGCACGGCCTCGAGCGAGACCTTGTTGAGCACCCTGCGAAAGTGCAGCGCCGCGAGCTCGCTCGAGCCGCGGCTCGCATCGCGCGTCGTGGTATCGACCAGCGCGTGCGCGCGCAGCGCCTGCGCGGAGACCTCCGGATCGGCGGGCGTGACGACGCGCCGGATGACGCTCGGCGGATCCATGAAGATGCGCCGCTCACGCCGGCGCCTGACGATCGCGAGCAGCACGACGCCGCAGACCAGCGCCGCGGCGCCCGCGCGCGCCGGCGTCGTACCGCGGCGCGCCAAGTGCGCCGCGAGCACCACCGACAGCACGAACAGCGCGAGCATCACGCGACCCGCGCGGCGCCCCAGCTCCGACTGCCACACGGCGGAAAGCCGCAAAACGCCGCTGGTCTCGCTCACGCACCGAAGCGTACTTGAGGCGCCGCGGGTGACAAGCCGCGCCGCGCGGCGAATACTGAGCTCGTGCGCGAAGAATCCGAGCGCATCGCCGTCGTTCTGCGGTCCATCCCGCAGGCCTCATTGCGTGCGGCGTACCTTCGCGACTACATCGGCGACGGCAGCGATCCCGAGCCAGCGAAGATCTTGGACGCGCTCTGTGCGCGCGGCGCGCGGGCCGAAAGCGCGGCGCGCGAGCCGATGCTAGCGCTAGCGATGGTACTCGCCGCGATGGGCGACGATCCCGCGCTCGACGCGCTCGGCCGCCACGCGGCCGAGTTACAGCTCCCGCACCTCGGCCGCCTCCTACGCCGCGCGCCGCCATCGGACCTCGCTCCGCGGCCCTCCCGCGTCCCCGACTACGGCAGCGGCCGCGAGCTCTCCCTCGGCGAGCGCAAAGCGCTCGCGCGCCGCCCCAGCCGCGCGGCCTTCGACAAACTCTTGAGCGATCCTCATCCGCTAGTAGTGCGCCAACTACTCGACAACCCGCGCCTCACCGAAAACGATGTCGTACGCATCGCCGCGCGCCGCCCCATCAACAGCGAAGCACTCCGCGCCATAGCGCAAACCGAGTGGCTTTGTCGCCCACGCATCCGCGTCGCCCTGATCCACAACCCGGCCACCCCGTCCTTCATTGCGGTGCCGCTGCTAGCGACCTGCACGAGTCCCGAGCTCACTGAAATCCGAACCAGCCCCGACTGCTCCCCGCTCATCCGCGAAACCGCCACCGCCCTCCTCCACCTCCGCGCCAACCCGCCCCGTACCAGCTAAATCCGAGCCCCATCCGCGTCCCCGTTCCATCGACTCCCTCCTGTTCCCAAGGGGGGTGAGGAACCGGATCCACTCATGGCGTCGGGCGTACCGGCCGTCGG
>CBINHN010000003.1:0-288350 GCA_966250485.1 uncultured Sorangium sp.
GGCGCTGATGGCTGCGGCGCTGGAGCGCAGCGAGGCGCAGCTGGTGTTGACGCCGATAGAGTTCGGCGTGCTGCGCCGGCGATTCGGCGAGATGGTGCCGCCCGTGTGGCGGGAGCTCGTCCGGGTGGCGCGTCGGGCGGCGGCGGCACGTGGCGCATGGACGCACGAGCTTGCGCTCTTGTCGGACAAAGATCGCGAGGCCGCGGTGCTGGCGATGGTCCGCGGCGAGGTTGCTCGCGTTCTGTCGCTGCCGGGCGGCGACGCCGTCGAGCCGGACCGTCCGCTGACCAAGCTGGGCCTCGACTCGCTGGTGGCGGTGGAGCTGCGCAACGCGCTGGGCCGGCGTGCCGGCACCTCGCTGCCAGCCACCCTGGCGTTCGATCACCCGACCCCCGCAGCCATCGCGAAGTACCTGCTCGAGAAGGTGCTGTCGCCGTCGAAGGCGCGCTCCGACCGCACCTCCGCCACCCATGGCACAGTGCTTCCGGCGCACGCGATTTCTGTTCCCTCCGACCGAGGCGAGACGATCTCCGCGAGTCCACGGTCCGCGAGCGACGGCAATTCGTCCGAATGGATCCTACGTCCACGCCCGCTTGCAACCGCCCGAGCGCGCCTCATTGCTCTACCCTACTCAGGCGGGGCGTCGACGAAGGTCTTCACTCCGCTGGCCTCTGCGCTCGAAGACGTCGAGGTCTGCGCGATCGAATATCCGGGCCGCGGCACCCGCTTCCGAGAGCCGCTCCTTCGGAGCGTCGACGCGATCATCGAACGGCTTGGTCCGGCGATCCTACCGTGGCTCGATCGGCCGTTCGTGATCTTGGGTTACAGCATGGGGGCGAAGGTCGCGTTCGAGCTGACGCGCTGGCTGCGACGCGAAGTCGCGAAGCAACCCGAAGCTCTGCTCGTCGCCGCCTGGCCCGCACCGCATCTCGCCGACACCCATCCACCCACCCAAGCGTTGCCAGACGACGAGTTCCTCGCCAGGGTGCGCGCCGCGAACGGGATCCCTCCAGAAATCCTCGCACACGACGATCTGCTGGAACTGTTCATCCCCATCATGCGCGCCGATTTCGAAGCCTTGCGTACCTCCGCCTATCGCGAGGAGACACCGTTCGATCTACCCATTCACGCCTTCGCCGGCGCCGAGGACCCCATTGTCTCACCCGTTCAGGTCGACGCCTGGCGCGTACATACGACTAAGGATTTCCAAGCCACGATATGTCCCGGCAATCACTTCTTTCTCCGAAGCTCTCAGAGCTCGTTCGTTCGCGCGATCTCCGACGCGCTGGCAACGTTCGGATCCGCTAGTCCATCGCCACGCCTGGCGTTCGAGACGTCGTACGTTCAGGCCACGCGATTACGATGAAGACCGATGCACAGGTGGCGGTGGCCCGCCGCTCATCCCTAGACGCCGCCGTCCCTGCAACCACGTGCGGAACGATCACGAATCGAAAGTAGCGTGCGACATGACGAGTATTTGCCGCATTTGCGACAATCACAATTGCAGACTAAACAATTGCCTCCTTCAGGGCGGCAATGAAGTCCGATTGTGCGTCGTTCATGAAAAAGTGCCCGCCGGGGAGCACGTGCGCGGTGAAGGCGCCCGTCGTCTGCGCGCGCCATGCGTCGACCTCGGGCGGCGGGGCGATGGGATCCTTCGTGCCCGCGAAGACGGTGATGGGCACGTCGAGCGGCGGCTCGTCCCGGTAAGAGTACGTTTGCGCGGCTTGCAAATCGGCGCGCACGATGGGCAGCACGAGCTCCATCAACTCGGCTTGTGCGAGCACTTCTGCGGGTGCGCCGCCGAGGGCGCGAAGCTCCTCCATCAAGCGCGGCGTTGGCAGATCCCAGGTTGGGGGCCGCCTATCGACGAGGTGAGCCGCATGCCTGCTTGCGATGAGCAGAGCGGCCGGATTCGGGCCATTTTCACGGCGAAGCGCGCGCGCAACCTCGAAGGCGACGGTGCCGCCCAGGCTGTACCCGAAGAGAGCGAACGGCCGATCGAGGAGCGGCCTCAGCTCGACGAGCACGCCAGAGACCAGCGCGTCGACACTGCGGAGCAGCGGCTCGCCCCACCGTGTGCCGCGGCCGGGATACTCCACGACGCACACCTCGATGCGCGCGCCGAGCACCTGCGCCAAAGGTGCGAACGCGCGCGCCGTGGCACCGGCGTAGGGGAAGGCGAAGAGGCGCACCCGCGCCGAGGGCGATGGCGTCGGGCGCGTGATCCAGCGGGAGCTCGCCATAATTAGCCTCTCGTTAGCACGCATGCTCACGTTGCAAGTTGACAATCGATCTTACCGAACCTGAAACCCCTATATAGAA
This sequence comes from uncultured Sorangium sp., assembly GCA_966250485.1. Lineage (GTDB taxonomy): Bacteria > Myxococcota_A > Polyangia > Polyangiales > Polyangiaceae > PMG-095. Next base: position 2,326 of record CBINHN010000003.1, read on the forward strand.
GAGGTGGCCATGAAACAACACTCCGATTTCTTCTCTCGCGAGCTGGAGCAGCACGGCGATAATAGAAGGCAATTTTTGGAAGTGGGCCGGAGCGCCGGGAACTTTCCGAACGCCGTCACGCGGAATCATCGCGACGGCACCGACGCGACAATCAGCGTCTGGTGCAGCAATGACTACCTCGGTATGGGACAGAACCCACGCGTCCTCGAGGCGATGAAGCGTGCCATCGACACGTTCGGCGCCGGCTCCGGCGGTTCCCGCAATATCGCCGGAACGAATCCCTATCACGTTCAGCTCGAGCGCGAGCTCGCGTCACTCCATGGCAAGGACGACGCCCTGCTCTTCACCTCCGGATACACGGCGAACGACGGAGCGCTGACGGTCCTTGCCGGGCGTCCGGCGGGCACGATTGTCTTCTCCGATGAATTGAACCACGCCTCGATCATTGATGGGCTCATTCATAGCCGTGCTGAGAAAAGCGTCTTCCGGCACAACGACATGCGACACCTCGAGGAGCTGATCTCCGCGGCCGACCCGAGCCGTCCCAAGATGATCGTCGTCGAGTCCGTGTACTCGATGTCCGGCGACATCGCGCCGCTTGCGGAGATCGTCGCGATTGCCCGGCGGTACGGAGCGACGACGTTTCTCGACGAGGTGCACGCGGTCGGCATGTACGGGCCCCAGGGGGCCGGGATCGCAGCTCGCGAAGACGTCGCCGACGGCTTTGACGTCATCATGGGAACCCTCGCCAAGGGTTTTGGCACGATCGGTGGCTATGTCGCTGGAGCGTCTGCGCTCATCGATGCAATCCGCAGCTTCTCCCGGTCGTTCATCTTCACGACCTCACTGCCGCCGGCCATCGCAGCGGGCGGACTCGCCGCGGTGCGCTACCTACGCGGCAGCGACGCCGAGCGCGATCGGCTTCGCAAGAACGCGCAACTGCTCCATCGCCTCTTGAACGAGCGGGGTATCCCTTTTGTCTCGCCCGCGTCCCATATCGTCTCCGTCTTCGTCGGTAACGATAGCCTTGCCAAGAAGGCCTCGGCGCTCCTTCTCGAGCGCAATGGCATCTACGTCCAAGCCATCGATGCCCCGAGCGTCCGCCCCGGCGGGGAGATACTCCGCGTTGCGCCATCGGCGGTTCACCCGCCGAGCGAAGTCCAGAAGTTCGCGGAGGCGCTCGACGCCATCTGGACGGAGCTCCGCATCCCTCGCGTTCACGCTTCGGCCGAGGCGTCCGCCAACGGCCGTTTTCAGTCGGGCCCGCAAGTCGGCAACCCGACCGCCTAAGCAGCGTCGAGAATGACCGGGCGAATCATGGCTCACGTCTCACGAAGAGATGCGCAGAACCCCTTAGTCGGTGACGAGAGCCCGTCGTGTACCTCTCGCTAGCGGCCGTCCTCGCCGAGTCCGCAGCGCGACGGCCGGACCACGTCGCCATCGTCCACGGCGCTGAACGGGTCACGTACGCCCAACTGTGGATTCGGGCACGGCAGTGCGCCGCGGCGCTGCGTGATCACGGGATTGGGGCCGGGGATAGAGTCGGACTGCTGTTGCCGAACGCGCCGGAGTTCCCTGTTGTCTACTTTGGCGTGCTCGCGCTCGGAGCGGTGGTGGTACCGGTCCATGGCCTCCTCAAAGCAGACGAGATCGAGCACATCCTGCGCGATTCCGGGGCCAAGGTTCTCGTGTGTGGCGCGTCCGTCTCGAACGAGGGCCTGAAGGCCGCCACCTCGCTCGACCTGCCCGTCTTCACGGTGATGCCGAACGAAGAGACAGCTGGCTCTCGGCTCGATCTGCTCGCCGAACAAGCCATGCCGATCGAACGCTGCGTGTTGCGTCAGCCGAGTGATGTCGCCGTGATCCTTTACACGTCCGGCACCACCGGCCGCCCCAAGGGAGCGATGCTCACGCACGCCAATGTCACGATGAACGTCAACACCACGGTGCTCGCTCCCTTCGCGTTTCGCGAGGACGACGTTCTTTTCGGCTGCTTACCGCTGTCCCACACCTTCGGTCAGATCTGTGGGATGTGCACCTGTTTTCGCGCCGGCGCGACGATGGTGTTGGTGCAAAGGTTCGACGCCGCGCGAGCGCTCGCTCTCATGGTCACCCAGCGGTGCACGGTGTTCATGGGCGTCCCTTCCATGTACATCGCGCTTCTCCAAGCGGCGTCCACCGACGCGAGGCGACCACCGCTCGACCGTGCGTATTCGGGTGGCGCGTCGCTTCCGGTGAAAGTGCTTCGCGAGTTCGAGGAGACGTTCGGCTGCCCCATTTACGAAGGATATGGTCTCACCGAGACGTCTCCCGTCGTCGCGTACAACCAGAAGCCCTGGCCCGTCAAACCCGGCACGGTAGGACGACCCATCTGGGGGGTGGACGTGGAGATCGCGAGAGCGGACATCGAAGACCGGATCGAGCTGCTTCCGATGGGAGAGGCGGGAGAGATCGTCATCCGCGGTCACAACGTCATGGCTGGATACCTGAACCGCCCGGACGCGACTGCGCAGGCGATCGTCGACGGGTGGTTTCGCTCCGGGGACATCGGTACGAAGGACGCCGACGGCTATCTCGCCATCGTCGATCGGAAGAAGGATATGGTCCTGCGTGGCGGGTACAACGTATATCCCCGCGAGATCGAGGAAGTGTTAGTGCGTCACCCGGCTATCGCGCAGGTCGCGGTCATCGGAGTTCCGCATGACGTTCATGGCGAGGAAGTATGCGCAGTGGTCGTTCCGTCGCCGGGGCAAACGCCGGGAGCAGAGCTCTCCGAGCAGATCGTCCGGTGGAGCAAGGAACGGCTTGCGACCTACAAATATCCCCGAATTGTGAAGTTCGTGGAGGGGTTCCCGGTCGGCCCCAGCGGCAAGGTTCTCAAGCGCGAGTTGGTCGCGCGGTTCACCCGCTGAGACGTCCGTCTGCACCGCCATTCGCCGCCGCGCGTTACATCCGGAGGGTCGCCGCTTCGTGCAGCGAGATCTACCCCGATGGCTGCCGCCAGCCTGCGGCGACTTCGGCCTCGAAGCGCAGGCTGCGCTCGTCGGGTTTGCCCGTGTCCAGCAATGGCAACTTGTCACGAACGATGATCCTGGCAGGGACGTGCGTTCCGGAGAGCTTGCGCTCCACGGCAGCGCAGAGGCGTTCCGGATCGACCGCGGCGCCCTCATACGGCACGACCGTCGCGTACACGTGCTCCACCGCATCCGTGTCGACCACGCCGTAGACCGACGCTTGCGCTACCGCGGCATCCTCTAGAAGGACACCCTCGATTGCAGCCGGGTAGACTTTTATGCCGCGGCTCTTGATCATCCGCGCCACGCGATCGACAAGGTGCAGATACCCTTCGTCGTCGAGATAGCCTACGTCTCCCGTATGAAACCATCCATCGCGGAACCGCTGGCGGGTCGCCTCGCTGTCATGCCAATAACCGTCCATCGTCCGTCGTACGCAGATTTCGCCGGTCTGCCCGACGCGCAGGTCTTCACCCGTGCGCTCATCGCGGATCGCCACCCCGTGTATGGGACGTCCGACCGTCGTGAGCAATTTGGGCGTGTGCTCCGAAGGTAGGAGCATGCTGATCATTCCCCCTTCCGTCGTGCCGTAGAGCTGAGTCAGGATCGGGCCAAAGGCGTCTAGGGCTTGCGTGATGCGGCGAGGCGATGCCGTACATCCGGCGTAAATGATCTGGTTCAGGCTCGATGTGTCCGCGCTCGTGCGAGCTAGTTGATCCACGAGCTGATATAATTGGTTCGGTGCCAGGTAGAGCCTCGTGACACGGTGCTTGGCGATCGCCGCCAGCACTGCGCTAGCATCGAAACAGTCGTGCAGCACGACAGCGCCATTGCCTACCAACTCCTTGTCAGCGTACAACGACTTTGCGACGGGGGTTACGATGAGGACGGTACCGTCGGGGATCTTTCTCATCGGAGACGATGGAGCCATTAAGGAGCTCCAGGCCGCGAACGTGCGCGGAACCCCCTTCGGCCGGCCCGTGGAGCCACTGGTGTACGAAACCGTCGCGACAATGCCAGAGACCGCCGTGCCAAGGTCGAAGAGGGCGGAACCGGGCGCGGACGACAGGTCGAGTATATCGGCGGAGCGCGCCGCGTCGCCGCTCGTTAACATGGCAAGTCGAGGCCGGGTCGCCATTTTGGCCGAGACCTCCCGACCGCGCCCGACGTTCGGCGCATCCACGATGAGGACCGAGGTATCGCTCTCCGAGAGAATGGCGGCCTGAGCCTCTACCGACAGCTCGTCGAGAGGGTGGGCGGCGTTCACGGACTGCCCATGGATCACCGTCGCACCCAGCAGGTTCGCCGCGTAGCGCGCAATCAGCACATCCGGGTTGTTGCCGCTCATGAGCAACGTCACCGTGCCGGTCTCGTCGAGGCCCGCACGGCGCAGGACGACGGCGGCGCTCATGATGGAGTGCCGCAGCTCTGACGCCGTGATTCGCCGATCGCGCCACCATAGCACGGGCTGGTCCGGCCTCGTGGCGAGCGCGGAGAGAAGCATCACAACGTAGTGATCATGACTGTGCATGGCATCCGCTCCCTTGAGTCCCCGACGCTCGTGAAACGAGCAGCAAGCTTGCGCTCGACCGATGCGGTTGACTTTTGTGCTTTTCGATTTACCGCGACCACCTCCACGTGTCGAGCCTGATCCGCCGTTAGGGTGGCGGCGTAGAACTTCGCGTCGGTGATCGGCGCAGCGTTGAGGTCCGGCGAGCCACGACATGTACGGCGCCGCGCTCGAGTTCGGCGCCAGCCTCGGGCGACATCGTTTGCTTCTCGGAATCCGAATATGTTAGCCGGCGATTGGGCGCAGCCGGTTCTTGCGTGCGCGCGAGCGTCGCAGCGCGCGGGCGAACCGTAGTGTCGAAGTGACATCAGAAGCGGAACGCTGTCCGCACGGCGGTCGTGGCCTCGTGCGCGTCGTCGACGGACATTCCGGTCGCGCGAGTCTGCGAGCAGCCGTAGGTCAGAGCGGCGCTCGGCTTTCCGCTGGCCTCGGTGCCGTAGCCCTCGACGCCATCAACGCCGGACCGGTTACTCCCTCGCCGACACGCTCCGTGACGACAACCTCCGTCGAGCCGCGGGGTGCGTAAAACAAGCCTCGCCGCTTGGTGCCGATCGGACTTTCCGTCGCGAGGCGAAAGCGCACGGTCCCGAATAGCGTGGCTAAAATCACCTTCAGCTCGTGTAGCGCGAACGCCATGCCGATGCAGCGGCGGGAGCCGCCGCCGAAGGGCGCCCATTCGAAAGGATCGGTCTTTTTGCCAATAAAGCGTGCCGGATCGAAGCGCTCCGGATCAGGATAGAGGTCCGGCCGTCGGTGCAGCGCGATCATGGACAACGTCACTCGAGCACCTGGCGACAGCTCGTAACCACCGAGCGTCGTCGGCTTCTTCACCACGCGCCCGACCATACCGGTTACCGGATGGAGCCGCAGAACCTCCTTAATGACGGAATCGAGGCGCTCGAGCTTGGATATGTGCTGTGCACCGATTGGCTCGCTTCCCGTCACCGCGCGCACCTCTTCGGCGAGCCGTTCCTGCTCGCCGGTGCATCGTAGGATCTCTTCAAAGGCCCAGGTGAGCGTGAGCGCTATCGTGTCCTGGCCGGCAAAGAGGAGCGTGACGAGCTCGTCGCGCAGCTCAACATCAGTCATCGACGCGCCGTGCTCGTCCACCGCGTCGAGGAACAATGCGAGTATGTCTTGACGGCGCTCCCCCTCGTTGTGTGCTTTCCGCCTGCGTGCAATATATCGATACAAGAGCTCGTCGACCTCGCGGATGCCACGCGCAATCTTCATCCGATCCGCGAACCCGACTCCGCGCCGCTCGAGAGCCAGCCAAAGCACTAGCGCGGGGGTTGCGCTTGCCTTCATAAGCCAGCTCAACGCGGCGTGGAGATCGTCCAAATCTTGGCCGCCTTCGTCCATCACTGCGCGGAGGATCACGTCGAGGGTGAGCTGGTGCGCAATTTTGCTCATGGAGAGGTGATCGCCGGGACGCCACGAGGCCGCAGCGCGGAGCGTCGCGGTGCGGACGGTCTCGGTCCGGCTGTGCATACGTTCGCCGTGTAAGGCGGGCATCATGAGACGACGCTGGCGCAAGTGCTCGGGTCCATCGAGTGTGAAGACCGATCGCTCACCGAGGAGCGCTCCAAGGTGGAGGGCGTTGGCTTCACCGCCGTAGTAAGTGCCTGGATCGGACGTGAGGACTTGCTTGAAGAGCGCGGGACTGGTGACGATTACCGCGGTGCCGAAGAGGAGATGCTGGGCGGTATAGATGTCGCCGTAACGCTGCGCTGCCGTCAGCGACCCTGGTTTCAATATCCATTGCAGCGTTTGAATGATTTTGTGCTCGGGAGGGCCAGGGGGAAGCGTCATGCGCCGCAGCTAGCGCGGGGCACCGCTGGAATCAAGCTCGCTGCCGAGCACGAAAGTGGCTTAATTAGAGCGCCGGTCAGGTTCGTCGATTGAGGCGTTTAGGCTGTCCCGGCGGAATTCACCATCTGCGAGAACACTCCTTTCACGGAACACTCTCAAGCTCGTTGACAGACTCTGCCTTCATGTGAGCACCATCATGGCTGGTTATTTCCGGCGGCCCGCGACAGGAGGAGTTCCTCTTGCTCGCCGCCGGTGTTTCATCTGCGCCGCGGAGAACTGACATGCAGGGATCGTTGGGAGAGAAGATCGGTGAAGGCGTTTTCGCTGACGTCCACGCTTGGGCGCCCGGTCAGGTCGTCAAGCTGTCCAAGCCGGGTCTCCCGCAGTGGGTCCTTCAGCACGAGGCGCAAATGACCCGAGCGGTCTTCGCCGCCGGTGGCCCGGCGCCGGAGGTGCTCGGCGAAGTCACCCTGGATGGGCGCTTCGGCATCGTGTTGCCGCGCTTCGACGGACCGAGCCTGAGGCAGGCTACGCGCACCGGCGCCGTCACGCGTGAACAAGCGGGCACCATCCTTGCGACGCTCTGCCTTGCCGTTCACAGGACGCCGCCGCCGCCTGGCGCACTCTCGCTGCGCCAGGCGATGGACGCCAGATTGCGGTTCGCCGGCAACGTCCTGCCGGAGCGCATCATCGCCGGCGCCTTTGCGCAGATCGAGAACATCCCGGCCGATGACGTGTTGTGCCATTCCGATCTTCACCCCGGCAACGTGATCATGACGGCGCAGGGGCCGAAACTGATCGATTGGCTCGGCGCGGCTCGTGCGCCGGTCGCCTACGAGATTGCACAGTGCCATGTCCTCATTGCCGAGCTCGACCCGGAATACGCCGACAATCCGGAGCGAGCCACGGTCAATTCGGCTCTACAGGCGGAATATGCGCGGCTGACCGGCGTAGCGCCTGCGGCGCTGACGGCTGCGATGCAGCCTTATTTGCCGCTCGTCCGCGTCTTCCTCCTGCTCGGCGGGGCCACGCCTGACATGCGGGAGCGGCTGATCCAGCGCATCGAGGCGGCTCTACGCTAGGAAGCGTGAATTGCCGTAGTCATTAGCTAGAGCGGCACTTCAGCTGGCGCGCGTCTTCGCGAGCGTGAGCCCGCGGCTCTCGCGTCGTCGAGCGGCGTCCGCGGAGAAGCAGATCGCGAGGTTGCTAAAGCTCTCAGGTCGATTCGAGCGCGGCGGCGTCTTCCGCGAGGTCGACGTCCGCTGTGCCCTCGGGCCAATCGAAGGCAAGCACGTCACGCTCGCCACGCAGTAGCGCCCCCGCGCCGTGATCGCCCTCGAGCGCCGCGAGAGAATCGAAGAGATACCGCGCGAAGGCCGCCGGCGCGCCGAGTGTGTCGGCGTATCTCGACGCGACGAGCGGGGCTCCCGCGCGCGCGGCGGCGAGCAGCACGTCGAGATGCGCGGCGCGAAGCTTGGCATGGTCCCCGAGCACCACGAGCAAGGCCTCGAGCCGCCTGTTGCGCGCCCATTCGACAGCCCGTCGTATCGACGAGGCCACGCCTTCGGTCCACACGGGGTTCTCGAGAAGCACCGCCCGCGAGCCCGCGAGGGCGTTGCCCACTTCGGTGCCGCTAGCGCCGATCACCACCGCCACTTCGTCGGCCGACGAGAGGCACGCCTGGTCGACCACGACACGGATCAACGGGCGTCCACCCACGTTGACGAGCTGTTTGGGGCGGCCGAGGCGCCTCGAGCCGCCCGCGGCGAGAACGACGGCGCCGACGCTAATCACGAACGTTCCATGGCAAGGGTCTCGCTCGATGGCGAACCATGAATCGACCCCGGCAGCTCGCGAAGCTTGCGCGCCGAAGCGCCGGCCCAAACCGACTGCAACTCGGCCGCGATGGCGAGGGCAATCTCTTCGGGAGTCTCGACCCCGAGGGCCAGCCCCACGGGCGCATGGATACGGGGATCGCCCATCGAAAGGCGCCTGTGCGACGAAGGCGCGCCGCTCGTGAGGGCGAGGTCGTCGAGCATGCGTTGGGTGCGCCGTCGCGGGCCGAGCACGCCCACGTACACGGCGCGGCTTTCGAGAGCGGTGCGCAAGCAGTCGCGGTCGACGGCGTAGTCGTGCGTCATGATGACGGCCGCGGGGCGGTCCGATGAATCGATGCGCGGCGCGACGTCGCGCGGCGGGCCGCTCAGGAACTCGTCAGCCTCGGAAAAACGATCGCGCAAGTCGAACCGCGCGTGGGGAGCCCACACGATCACCTCCCACCCGAGGGCCGCGGCCATGTGCACGAGGGGCACGGCGTCGTGGCGGTCGCCGAAAACGAAGAGGCGATGCGGCGGAACAACGCCTTCCACCAGCGCGTCGAACGAGCCCGTGGGGCTTGCAGTAGTCATCGGGCGAGCGAAAGGGCCCGCGGCCATCGCCTTGAGGCACGCCGAACGTAGGGCAGTAACGTGCAGCGAACCGTCATTGTCGCCCCAGGCCTCGCCGCAAGCCGTCGCGTGCACGCGAAAGCCGACGGGAACGCCAGGGTCGTCACTTCGGAAAACGGTGGCCACGCCGCCGCGACGCTGCGTGCGCGAGCACTGTTCGAAGCAGGCAAGGGGCTCCGTGATTTGGCCGGGCTCGACGCGCTCGAGCAGGATCTCCACCGTCCCTTCGCATCCTAGCCCGAGACGGCTACGGTCTTCCGTCCACCGTCCGCTCGTCCAATCCGCATGGTCGCCGGGATCGTCGTCGGCGTGAGCGTCGAACGTGATCACCGCCGGGCCCTCGCGGGTCAGCCAGAATCCCTTCTCGACGATCGTTCGCTCGAAGCACCCTCCGCTCACCGAGCCCGCCACACGCCCCTGGCTCGCCACGATCATGCGCGCTCCGGGTCGGCGGTATACCGAACCGGTCACGCGGACCACGGTGGCGAGGACGTAGGCCTCTCGTGCGCGACGCAGGCGCGCAGCGGCCTCCACGAGAGCCTTCATGCCGTTCATCGAGGCGTGAGCGTAAAGCATGCGGCTCACCGAGACGCAGGGCTCCACGAACTCGTGGAACGTCGACGTATGCGGCAGCACGTCATGAGGAAGGTGCCCTGGGTCGCATCGTAAAGGGTCACTTGATCGCGACCCTACCACACGGCGATTGTGGCGTGCGGCTCTATTGGGTCGTGGTTTTCCAAGGGATCCGGATACCACGGTGATGGCGCGAAATCTCTCGGGCAACCCTCCGTTTGCCGCGTACCGCACCATCCGACAGTGCCCAGCGCTTCACGGCGGCAGGACCAACGCGGTTCGAACGAAGCTCGCGTCCAGCCGGAAGCGTCCGCTGAGCGCGAAGCCCATGGGCAACGACGGCGACAAGGTCGTGACCAGGCGCGCGCGGAAGGTCGCGCTACGTACGTCGAAGGCTTCGGCGACAGCATCCCGAAAATCGAAACGGCGACCGACCTCGGCGTAGAGGGCTTTGAACACCGTCTCCTTCGCCGAGAAGATCGCGGTCAGCACGGTGGCCGTGTTCCAGCCGGTCATCGCCTCGATCGTGGAGACCTCGGAGCGCGCGGCGATGAGATCGAGGACTTGATTCGCTCGCTCTGGATCCATGATGCGCTCGGCGTCGATGCCGAGCGCGCGCGCGTGAACGGTGCGCGCCACCGCGGCACAGACGAAGCCGCTCGAGTGAGTGATGGCCCCGACGATCCCAGAGGGCCAGAGCGGCTCCTGATTGGGACCGATGTCGACCGGCGCTTCAGCGCACTCGGGAGCGCAGGCGCGGAGCGCCGCGCGGGCGCAGAAGCGGCCGGCGATGAACTCGAGCTGCCGCTTGCGGACCGCGCCTGCCAGGGCGGGGGGCAGCCGAATCCCCGGGAAGGCCCGCGCGAGATCGAGCGGCGCATCCAGGTCGAGCTCGAGCGTGTGTTGCGCGACGCCGGGAGGAAGCAGCGTCGACGTGTCACCCTCATGCGGGTTTGCCACTGGTCGCATTCTACAAGAGGCAGTTCCGTCGCGATAGGCGCGCCAAAATCGCCTGCTACCTCAACGCCGTTCTGCTGGCGGAAACCGACAACGCTCCAGCCACGGGTTCACCACTCCTGCTCGCTACCTGCGACTGCAGCAGAAGGTCGAATCGCGCCTGGCTTATCGCGAAATGTCCTCACGCAGGCGGACTTCGCGGCTGGGCTCGAGCTCGGCTCGTTCGCCGCAGCCGCCAGCATCGGCTCACGCCGATCAGGGCGCGTTGTCAGCAGCGCTCACCCGCGGCTCCGAGCACAACGTAGTCTCGCGCTACCACTGGCACGGCTATCGACTATTGGATGGCGCACTACCGGCGTTGCACAAAATAGCTGTCCGTCGCTCAAGTGCAGCGGACCGCCGCGACAACAAATCTCACCGCTGAAGCCGCGTGAAAGCACCAACGCGAATGCCGTGTGATAGACGTGCCAGTTACATACGCTTTCGATCAGTTGCCGCCCCGTCACGAATCTCTTTGACCCCCTTGACGCGAGCGACACCAATGGCGGACAGTGGCCGACGGACTTCTCGCTCGCTAGCCTGGTACGGGCGACCACGAGCGAGTAAACCGCGGAGGTGTATTCATGTCGGATTCGGTCCCCCATTCGCGTCGCGCCGCGCTCAAGGCACTCGCGAGCGTCTCTATGTTGCCGTTGACGTCGGCGTTCGCTCGCAACGCGGAAGCCAGGTTCGGTGCTCCGTTCGGACGCGCCTTTGCCGCAAGCTACAGCTTCGGCTCGATGGACGCACCGTCGCTCGCAGATCCGGCAAAGATGGCGACGACTCACGTGGCCTCGACGCTCACCAAACGGACCCGCCACGGACATGCGCAGACGTTCGCGCTTACTTACGAAATGTTTTTTCTGACCGGTAGCCAGGTCGCGAAGACGGGCGGCGGCTCGATCATCGCTGGAGGGTACTACGACATCTCGGGGCAACCGATCATCGATGCTTCATCGCCCGACCAGCGCCAATTCTTCTCGGATTGCCCGGACGGCACCTCGTTGATCCAGCTGGAGGGTGCCTCATCTCGGCGCCGAGGCTGCAATCGGATCTTCGCCGTCGTGCAGTTCGAGTACACAACGAAGAACGTGGCCGGCACACCGATGGCCGGCTTCTTGCCTTCGCCGATCGCGGTGCTCACGCTCGATCAAGACCGGCGCACGGGACAGCTCAGCGTTGTCAGCTATCACAATGTCGACACCGCGCCGGCCAAGGGCCTTTGGATCACTTGCGGCGCGAGCAAGTCGCCCTGGAACACGCACCTCTCGAGTGAAGAATACGAACCTGACGCGACACTCGCGAGCGAGCCGCACTTCGCTGCGTTCAGCAAGAACCTGTTCGGCGACGAGAGCGTCGCAAACCCTTACGACTACGGCCATCTGCCGGAGGTGTTCGTGCATCCCGACGGCACTGGCACGATCAGAAAGCACTACTGTCTCGGTCGCATTTCGCGTGAATTGATTCAGGTCATGCCCGACGAACGCACGGTGTTGATGGGCGACGACGCAACGAACGCAGGCTTGTTCATGTTCGTCGCGGATCGCCCGCGCGATCTCTCGGCCGGAACCCTCTACGTCGCGAAGTGGACTCAGCTGTCGGGTGATGGCCCTGGCGCAGCCAAAATTTCATGGATCCGGCTCGGTCACGCCACCAGCGAAGAGATCGAGGCGCTGGTCGATGGCGGCATCGTCTGGTCCGATATCATGGATGTGAAAACGACCGACCCCGGTGACGCGAGCTATACGAAGATTGGGTTCAACGGCAGGAGCAACTGGGTGAAACTGAAGGCCGGCATGGAGAAAGCCGCCGCATTCCTCGAGACTCATCGCTACGCCGCGCTGGTCGGCGGCTCGATGGCGTTCACCAAGTTGGAAGGCACGACGGTGAATGCAGCCGACAAGCGCGCCTACTCCGCGATGTCGTACATCCACATGTCCATGGTGGACGGGAGCACGGACGTCCATGTCCAAGGACCAGCCGCTGGCGCGGTTTACGAGCACGTACTCGAGGGCGGTCAGCGCGACAGCGACGGTCGCCGCATCCACAGTGAGTGGGTGTCCACGTCGATGTCGGTGCCTGAAGGACTCGCGGGTGAGGATCTCGCGGTGCGTGATGCACTCGGCAACATGGCGAATCCCGACAAGATCGCGAACCCCGACAATCTCAAGTACAGCGAAGCAATGCGGACGCTGTTTATCGGCGAGGACAGCACCTATCACGTGAACAACTTCTTGTGGGCGTACAACGTGGACACCAAGAAGCTGAGCCGTCTGCTTTCGTGCCCGGCAGGCGCGGAATCCACCGGACTGCAGGCGGTCGATGACGTGAACGGGTTCAGCTATATCATGAGCAACTTCCAACATCCCGGGGACTGGGAGAGCCCGCTGCACGACGTCGTCAAAGGCGTCCTCGAACCTCTCGAAATCGCGAACTATAATGGGAAGTTCAGCGGCGGCGTGGGGTATCTCGCGATCGCGGGCTGCAATGACGACTGATATCGCGCTTTCTGGTCGCTGAGATCCTCAACGGCGAACTTCATACGGGTCCTCGCCCGTCGCCGCCTGATGCGCTTTCGAACTGGCGCTCGACTGGCTCAGCGAGGTCCTCTCGCCATCGACAGCATCGGTCGACCGAACCGAGAAGTTGCCGATCTGCGCTCGGGAGCGGGTTGGGTACGTGTGGCTCGTCGACCCGCTCCTTCAAACCCTCGCCGACTAGTGGTCGGCCTAACGCGCAACGCGCGCCGTCTACCGGACATCGTTTGACAAGAAGTGAGCCGCGGAATCGAGGGATTCTCGATTCCGCGGGAAAGTGGTTGCGCGGGGAGAATTTGAGCGGCGTACTCACGGGCTTGCATCGCGCTTGAACCTCCGACCTTCGGCCATGAGCCGTCCCCGGGAGCAGTACTGCACGGCAACGAAGAGCTCGTTCACGATCTGAAGCAGCGCGCGGTGGCGGCCAAGGTCGCCGCGAAGGAGACCTCCAGCGGCTGCTTCGATTTGTGCAGGGTCGGCGCGGCCGTCGCGATCACGCCCGACAACGTGTCCCTCAAGCGCATCGGTCGTGACGACCTCGCCCGCGTCGTCGCCACCGATTGATAGGCGAGCTGGCGGTGCGCTATCTGAACCATGGCGAGCGGAGCGATGCGCTACGGCGGCTGAGCGAGCAGCGGTTGCGTGCACCTGGCGGCGACACGACACGCTGCTCCTCGGTAGCAACGCTGGAGCGCTGGCTGTACGCCTTCAAGAAGGGTGGGCTCGAGGCGCTGGTGCCGCGTGCGCGATCTGACCGTGGCAGCGGTCGTGATCTCGCCCCAGAGCTACACGAGTTGCTCTGCGACATTCGGCGGGAGCACCCGAGCGTGAGCGTGAAGCTCATACTGCGGACATTGCAGGCCGATGGGCGATTGGGCCCAGAAGTAAAGGCGTGCACGGTGCGTCGGATGTTTGCCGAGCGCCGACTCACTCGCACTGCAGCGGCGGACGGCGACGGCAGCAAGACGCTTCTGCGCTGGCAAGCCACTCTGCAACTGATGTGCTCACGGCTGGGCATCACGCTTTTGCATGCGCGCCCGTACGATGCATCGGCACGCGGCAAGATGGAGCGATTTTGGCGGCGGATGCGCGAGGAAGCGCTGTCGCACATCGGACAAGTCACGTCGCCCGCGGAAGTCGAGCTCAAGCTGCGTGACTGGCTCGCCCGCTACTATCAAAGGGACCCGGAGTCGCCGCTACGCTGGACGTGCAAGAGCACGGCAAAGTTGGCGGAGGCGCTAAGGGAAATGGGGCACAAGGATCTCGATGAACTGGCGCGGGATGCCGCTGCCGAGCCATCAAACCGTCGTGAATCTGATCGGCTCGAAACGACGCGATCAGGACTGAAAGTCCGCGCCAAGCTCGATCGAACGCCGTATCCGCCGGGCATCGACGTCACTGACGCCGAGTTGCGGAAGGTGGACCTGCGAACGCATGCCTTCCACGGCGACTGGAACTACACCATCGCTACGCGGTCGCGCCTGAGAACTCGTTCCGTAATTTCCGCGTGAGCCCTTAGTCGAGACTACCGCGCGCGTTTCGGTCATTCACCCTCTTCGGATCTGAGCCGCGCAATACCGGAACGCAGCGCGCTCTGTTCGGGAGCTGGTGAACGTGGCCGCATGCGGTGCCTGAGCGGCAGCTGAGTCGTGCTGGCTCGGCTGCCATGAGCCGCGGGGCTAGAGTTTCAGCACTTCAGCCAACTTCGCGGCGTAGCGCTTGCCGAACTCGACGGTGTCGTCGTGGCCGAAATGCATGTGCCACTGCGTGTCCGAAGGATCCAGCTTCAAGTCCTTCGCCGAGACGACGTAGCCGTTGGTGATGAGTCCAGGCAACTGGTTCACGAGCGGATTGTGATTTTTGCAGGCGCTGTCGTAAGGCAGCTCGCCCGCTAGAAACGGCACATTGCCGAGATTGAGGTCGGTCCGGAGATCCGTCACGAGCTGCTTGACCTTATTGGGCCAAGCGGAGTCGGCGCAGTTGGATTCGCCTTGATGGAAGAGCATGCCTTCCACCGTGCCGCCTTTTTGCTGCGCGTTCTTCACCCGATTGACCATCCAGGTGTACTTGTCGGTACCCTTCGAGAAGATCTCGATCGCCTGGCCGCTCAACGCGCACGGCACTAGCAATATCGTGTCACCGGTCGGGAACTTTTCGATCAGCGTCTTGGAGAACCAATCACCTGGGCCGACCGCGCCGGGGCTGCACTCGTGGAGGGGAGGAACCGCGACGGCCCACTGATCCTTCATACGTCCGGTAGACGCGCAGGAATCGAAACCGAGCACTTGAATGTGCTCGTTCTTGGCCTTGTCGCTTTCCTTGGCGGGCGCGTATCCGGCCATGTTGGATTGTCCGAAGAGCAAGAAGACGTGTGTTTTGGCGCCGCTCATCGCGCCCGCCGCGCCGCCGCCGTTCATCGCGCCCGCCGCGCCGCCGTTCATCGTGCCGGCCGTGCCGCCGCTGGCCATCGCGCCCGCCGCGCCGCCGCCGTTCATCGCGCCCGCCGCGCCGCCGTTCGTCGCGCCCGCCGCGCCACCGCTGGTCATCGCTCCGCCGCTGCTGACGACCCCGCCATCCCCGCTCCGGCCGCCGTTTCCGCCACCGAGCGAGCTCGTGCCGCCGCCGCCGGCTGTCGGCGTACCGGCGGCTGCCGTGCCGCCCGAAGCCGTGGAACCTCCGGCGCCCACACTGCCCCCGGTCGCCGTCGCTCCGCCGCTGCTGGTAGTCTGACCGCCCAAGCCTCCCGATCGGCCGCCGGATCCGGTGCTTCCGCCGGACTGGGTCGACGTCCCGCCATCGCCGCCGCTCGAACAGGCAATAAGACCCGCGGCTAGCGCCGACATCAACATGGTCGCAGAAGAACGAAGTGGTGCCTTGGTCATCATGTGTAGTCTCCGGCGGAACGTGCCCGGGAACGGTAGCCGACATGCGGCCGTCCACGGGGCGCGACCGACTATAGCAGCGCGCTCTCGACTGGACCGACGGAAAGTCGCAGGAGCCCCTCGAGCTCCTCGCCCTCGGTCAGCTCGTCGAAGGCCTCGTCGAGGTGCGGGCGCTCTTCCTCCTTGAGCTCCAGCTTGGCGAGACGGCTCTCGTAGTAGATCGGCACCGTCGCGCCGTCTTCGACGGCGCGCTGAATGTCGTAGACACTGACATAGTCACCAAAGGCCGAGCGCGTGTTCTGGTCGGCTGCATCGATGGGCGTTCCGGTGAAGCCAATGAACGATGCGTTCGGTAAAGCGTCGCGCATGTGGCGCGCGAAGCCATCAATGAAATCGTACTGGCCGCGGTGGGCTTCGTCTGCGACTAAGACGATGTTCGAGCGCGCGGACAGCAGCGGGAAGGTGTCACCACCACGCGTCTCGGGCATAAACTTCTGGATGGTCGTGAAAACCACGCCTCCCGAAGCGACTTTGAGCAATTCCCGCAGGTGTCCGCGATCCCTCGCTTGCTCGGGGCTCTGGCGCAGTATGTCCTTGCAGCGCGCGAACGTGCAGAAGAGCTGCTCGTCGAGGTCGTTGCGGTCGTTGAGCACGATCAGCGTCGGGTTCCGCATCGCCGGATGCAGCACGACGCGGCCTGCGTAAAACGCCATCGTGAGGCTCTTGCCCGAGCCCTGCGTGTGCCAGACGACGCCGACGCGCCGGTCGCCCTGCGGGCGCGAGGCCGAGAGCGTCGCGTCCAGGGCACGGCCGACGGCGTGGAACTGATGGTATCCCGCCATTTTCTCGCGATTCGCATCGATCGGCTGCGGTGACGAGATCCGGGTCAGCTTTCTGAACGCCTCATCAAGGTCCTCGCGCGATACAGTGGGGTTCAGGCGCGCAAGCGCTTCGCGCAAGCGGCCGTCGAGCACGACGTCGGCGTAGGTCCGCCGCTCTTGGTCGGGCTCGCCGGGCGCAATCGTGGGTCCGCCCGTAATCGTGTACCCGAGCGCCTCGAACCACGCGAGGGCCGCTTGTTCGACAACGGATTCGGTGAACGCGCTCATGCCTTGCCCCTCTTCTTCCGCGAGAACTCTGCTTCGATCTGCTCGACCGTCGGCAAGACCCCCTCCAGCTCTTTCGGTAGCTTCTCCACGAGGCGCGTTTCCCAGTCGGCCACGCCGAGCGGTTTCTTCAGATCGCGAAGCGCGTACTCGACGACCAGCTTGTTCTTGCCGCGGCAAAGCAAGAGTCCGATGGTCGGCTTATCGTCGGGCTGCCTGAGCAGGTCGTCGGCCGCCGACAAGTAGAGGTTCGTCTGGCCTATGAAGGCGGGCTCGAACGGCACGGCCTTCAGTTCAACCACGACGAAGCAGCGCAGCTTGTAGTGGTAAAAGAGCAAATCGATCTTGAAGTCGGCGTCGCCTACTTCGAGCTGTACCTCGCGCCCCACGAACGCGAACCCAGCGCCCAGCTCGAGCAGGAACTTCTCTACGTGAGCAACGAGCGCGGTCTCGACCTCCGCTTCGCGCCGGGGATCGGCGGTCCCGAGCATGTCGAAGAGGTACGGGTCATTGAACAGCTGCGCGGCCATGTCGGATGCGGGTGGCGGCAGAGTCTGCTTAAAGTTCGTGAGCGCCTTGCCTTGACGCGCGTGAAGCTTGCGTTCGATGTGCATCGACAGGACCGAACGCGAGCACCCATGCTCGAGCGCGCGCTCGGCGTACCAGAGCCGCACTTTGGGCTCCTTTACCGCGTCGAGTAGCTCGACGTTCACGCCCCAAGGGAGTTTGTGCAACGCCCGTTGCACGATTGCCGCTTCGGGCCACGCCGCGGCGAAGGCGCGCATGTACTTGAGATTCCGAGACGATAGGCCGTTCATGTCCGGGTACGCCGCCCGCAGGTCGTGCGAGAGCCGGTCGACGACCTTGGCGCCCCAGCCTTCAGCCTCCTGTCTCGCCAGAATGATGCGCCCGATGTTCCAGTACAGCTGGGTCATCGTCGCGTTCGCGTCGATCACGGCGCGCAGCCGCGCTTCCGCGATTCGTTGGCGGAGCTCGCTCAAGGTCAGCGCGTAGCTCTCGGGCAACCCCTCCTTCGTCGGCGGGACGGCGGGACAGGGAACAACGCTTCGCCGGCCTCGCGCGCGCGTCCGAGCGCCAGCCGTTTCTGACCGCTGTTCGAGGGCGCACGCTGCCGCGTCGGTCGTGGGCGCTTTGCGTCCGGCGGCGACTTCTTGCGGGTCACAGTCCCGAGGCTGTACGTCGCCATCGCCGTCTCCGAAGACAGCATCGAGGCGCGCAGCATCAGCGACCTCCCGTCCAGTGTGCGTGTGCGCGCGGAGCAGCTGTTGCGCGGCCCCCCTGGTGAGGCAACCCGTTCATCGCCGAGACTGCCATCTCGCACGGGCGCGTGCGGCCTCGTCGAAGTGACCATCCCAGACAAGCCCCCCGGCCGGAAGCAGCAGTGCCGCGTCACGAAGCCGGACGCGCAGCGCTGCTCAACGAAAGCAAAAACAAACTACGCGCTTGCTCGCGACGCGGTGCTTCGGCGGTTCAAAGCGAGGTACAAAGCAAAAAGGCCGGCATTTCTGCCGGCCCGGTTGCGCGGGGAGGATTTGAACCTCCGACCTTCGGGTTATGAGCCCGACGAGCTACCAGGCTGCTCCACCGCGCGTCAGAGGGGGCGGAACATATCTTCTCCGTCGCTTAAGTCAAGGCCGCTAGCGGATTTTTTCTCGTCACACGTCAGCGTGGTCAGGAAGCAGGTCGGCCTGGCGCGGTCCGCTGAAGGTGAGATATTGGCGCTCACCTGCGGCCGCGCCGTTGCATTACCCTTACGCATGCGTTAGGGTTCGAGCTGCTCACGACGATTGGCATGGCGCAGCGCGAGAAGCCTCTGCATCTGGTTGTTTTACCAGAAGAATCCGGGACGAAGGCTCCGGATGCCGAGGTGCGTAGAGGTGCGCCGGACCGTGCGGCGGTCAAGGGTTCCTCTCCGCAGGCAGCGCCGGCCCCAGAGGCGCTCTTGCTGGTCGGCGATTTGGCGCGGGCGACCGGCAAGACGGTGCGCGCAATCCACCTCTATGAAGAGCTCGGGCTCGTGAAGGCTCATGAGCGGTCGAAGGGGCGCTACCGGCTGTTCACGGAAGAGGCGCTGCTGCGCGTGCGCTCGGTCATCAAGCTGCAAAATCTCGGGCTATCGCTGGCCGAGATTCAGGAGTTGCTGCGCGACCAGGAGGCCTCGGGTAGCGCGCGCTTCGCCGCTTCGAAGCTGCGCGGCGTCTACCAAGCGAAGCTCGAGGAGACGCGGGCGAAGCTCGCGGAGCTCCGCGCGCTGGAGGCCGAGTTGGCCGACAGCCTCACGTACCTGGACGCATGCGGCACCGCTTGTGAGTCGGAGCTGTCCGTTCATTCCTGTCCGAATTGCGAACGTCACCCGGAACGGCCACACGCGCCGGATTTGGTCGCCGGCGTTCGCGTCAGCTGAGTCACCATGGCTTTGAAGTTCCCCATCTACATGGACAATCACGCGACGACGCCCGTGGACCCACGGGTGCTCGAAGCGATGCTGCCGTATTTCACGAATGACTTCGGCAACGCGGCGAGCCGCACGCACGCCTACGGCTGGCACGCCGAAGCAGCGGTCGACGGCGCGCGCGAAACGCTGGCGCGCCTCATCAACGCGGAGTCCGGCAAGGAGATTGTCTTCACCTCCGGCGCCACGGAGAGCGACAACTTGGCGCTGAAGGGCGTCGCTGAGTACTACGGCGGCAAGGGCAATCACATCATCACCACGACGATCGAGCACAAAGCCGTGCTCGATACGGCGAAGCGCCTGGAAAAGCAGGGCTTCACGGTGACGCTGGTCAACGCCGGGCACGACGGCATCGTCGATCCGGAGGACATCAAGAAGGCGCTCACGGATAAGACCATCCTGGTCAGCGTGATGCTCGCCAACAACGAGGTCGGCACGATTCAACCGATCGCGGAGATCGGCAAGATCACGCGCGAACGCGGGGTGCTGTTCCACGTCGACGCGGTGCAGGGCATCGGGAAGACTCCCTTCGACGTGCGCGCCATGAACGTGGATTTGGCGTCGCTCACCGCGCACAAGATCTACGGGCCCAAGGGCGTCGGCGCGCTCTATGTGCGTCGCAGCAAGCCGCGCGTGCGCCTGGTCGCGCAGATGGACGGCGGCGGGCACGAGCGCGGCAATCGCTCGGGAACGCTCAATGTCCCTGGCATCGTCGGCTTCGCCAAGGCCGCCGAGATCATGATCAACGAGGGTGAGGCGGAGGCCGTGCGGCTGCGCGCTTTGCGTGACCGCTTGTGGAAGAAGCTCACGAGCCAGCTCGACTCGGTGGTGCTCAACGGCCACTCGGAGCGGCGCTTGCCCGGCAACCTGAATCTGTCGTTTGCCTTCGTCGAAGGTGAAGGCTTGATGATGGCGATCAAGGACGTCGCCGTGTCGAGCGGCTCGGCCTGCACCAGCGCGAGCTTGGAGCCTTCTTACGTGCTGCGCTCCATGGGGCTCGATGAGGACATGGCGCACTCGTCCATCCGCTTCGGGCTCGGCCGCTTCAACACCGAAGAAGAGGTGGACTACGTCGCCGATTTGGTGGTGAGCAAGGTGCGGCGCTTGCGCGATATGTCGCCGCTCTGGGAGATGCATCAGCAGGGTATCGACATCAAGTCGATCGAATGGGTGGCGCACTGAGCGCGCCGGAAGATTTGGAGTTCGACCATGGCCTACAGCGAAAAAGTCATCGAGCATTACGAGAACCCGCGCAACGTCGGCGCTCTCGACAAGGACGACCCGGCCGTCGGCACGGGCCTCGTCGGCGCCCCCGCCTGCGGTGACGTGATGCGGCTGCAGATCCGCGTGAACGACGCGGGCGTCATCGAAGACGCGAAGTTCAAGACCTTCGGCTGCGGCTCGGCCATCGCGTCGTCTTCGCTCGCCACCGAGTGGATCAAGGGCAAGAGCCTGGATGAGGCCGCCACCGTGAAAAATAGCCAGATCGCGGAGGAGCTGAACCTGCCGCCGGTGAAGATCCATTGCTCGGTGCTGGCCGAGGACGCCATCAAGAGCGCGATAGAGGACTATCGTAAGAAGCGCGCCGCGCGCGAGGCGCTCGGCAAGGAGCAGTGATGGAAGCTGCCGCCGAAAGCACGAGCGTGAGCGCGCCGGAGAGCGTGGCTCCCTCGCGGCGCTCGATTCAGGTGAGCGAAGCCGCGGTGGAGTTCGCCAAGCAGAAGCTCGCGCAGCGCCGAACTCCGGACGCCGCCGTGCGCCTCGGAATTCGCGGCGGCGGCTGCTCTGGGTTCTCGTACGTGATCCAGTTCGAGGATGATCCGCCGCGCGAGCGCGACTCGGTGTTCGAGTTCGGCGGCGTGCGGTTTTACGTGGACAAGAAGAGCCTCGTGTATCTCGCGGGCTCGACGCTGGACTACGAGAAGAGCCTGATGTTTCAGGGATTCAAGTTCAGAAACCCCAACGAGGCCACGAGCTGTGGCTGTGGGCACTCGTTCACGGTGAAGTGAGCCGCGCGCTCGTTCGGCATGAACGAGCCGCCCCGAAAGTGGGAGTCTCTTGAAGGCCGACCCTTTTCAGATTCTGCGCCTGGAGCCGCGCTTCGATCTCGATCTCACGGCGCTCGAGGAGCGCCACCGTGAGCTGAGCCGAGTGCTGCACCCGGATCGCCACGTTGGGCGGCCCAGCGCGGAGCGTCGGCAAGCGCTGTCTTCGGCCATCGAGGTGAACGACGCGCTGCGCGCGCTGAAGGATCCGGTGCGCCGCGCGGAGGTGCTGCTCGCCCGCCGCGAGGTGTGCCTGGATCCCGAGCGCGCCGCGCCGGCTGCGCCCGAGTTCTTGATGCAAGTGCTGGAAGAGCGCGAGGCGCTCGCGGACGCCGAGCGCGCGCGAAACGCCGAGCTGGTTCGGCGCCTCTGCAGCGGCTTCGACGCTCGTCGGGCCGCGGCCGAGGCCGCCCTGGCGCGCGCCTTCGAAGACTGGGCCACGAAAGCGGGCGCCCCTGCCGCGCCCGAGGTCGCCGCCATCACCGAAAAGCTCGCCGAGCTGCGCTACCTCAAGCGGTTGATCGCCGAGGCGCACGCGATCGAGGACGAGCTTTCCTGAACTGCCGCGAGTAGGGTGCAGCGCCCCTCGCAGCGCGAGAAAGTCATGGTTCTGCTCGATATCTTCGACCCGAAAGCGCCGCCGGTTGCCATCGGCATCGACCTCGGGACCACCAATTCCATCGTCGCCAGCGTGCGTGACGGACGACCGTACGCGCTCACCACCTGTGATGGCGCGCCGCTGCTGCCGTCGGTCGTGTATTACGCGAAGAATGGGCCGGTGCTGGTGGGCCGAGCTGCGGCGGCCTACGCGACGCGCGAGCCGGAGCGCACGATCCAGAGCGTTAAGCGCCTGGTCGGTCGCGGCGCGGACGACGCTGAGACGAAGCGGCTCGCGACGTATCGCTTCGTGAAGCCCGAGAGCGCGGAGCAGCGCAAGGTCGTGCGCTTCGATCTGGGGGACGCGCAGCCGACACCCGTCGAGGTCAGCGCCGAGATCTTGAAGAGCTTGAGGCAGAGCGCCGTCGATCAGCTGCGCAGCGTGGGGGGCGCGGTGATCACCGTGCCAGCCTATTTCGACGATGCGCAGCGGCAAGCGACGCGTGACGCCGGACGCCTCGCGGGGTTGGAGGTGCTGCGCCTGCTCAACGAGCCCACGGCCGCCGCGCTGGCGTACGGCCTCGAGAAGCAGAAGAACGGGCTCTTCGCCGTCTACGATCTCGGCGGCGGCACCTTCGACGTCACGATCCTGCGGCTCGAGGACGGCGTGTTTCAGGTGAAGAGCACGGGCGGCGACAGCGCGCTGGGAGGCGACGACATGGATCGCGCCATCGCGGAGCGCATGCTGGAGGCGATGCGAGCGACGGAGCAGGCGCGGCAGTCTCCGGAGCTCGTCAGCATCGTGCTCGCCACCGCGCGGCGCGCGAAGGAAGCGCTCACCGACGCGACCAGCATCGACCTAGAGTTGCCGAAGCAGGGCGGCGGCGTCACGCGCTTCACGCTGACGCGCCAGGAGCTGAACGCGCTGATACAGCCTTTGCTGGAGCGCACCGGTAAAGCATCGCGTCGCGCGTTGCGCGACGCAGGCGTGGACGCGGCTGAGGTCGACGGCGTGATTTTGGTGGGGGGCTCGACGCGCGTCCCGCGCGTCCGAGAGTACGTGCGCGAGCTGTTCGGCAAGGAGCCGCTCGGCGACATCGATCCGGATCTCGTCGTCGCCTACGGCGCCGCGGTGCAGGCCGATCTGTTGGCGCGCGAGAGCGACGCGGTGTTGCTCTTGGACGTGCTGCCGCTGTCGCTCGGCATCGAGACGATGGGCGGCGGCGTGGACAAGATCCTGCCGCGCAACACCACGATCCCGGCCGGCGCGCGCGCCACCTTCACGACGTACGCGGATCGTCAAACGGGTTTCGAGATTCACGTGGTGCAGGGGGAGCGCGAGCTGGCCAAGGATTGCCGCTCGCTGGCGCGCTTCACGCTGAAGGGCATCCCGCTGTTGCCCGCGGGGATGGCGCGCTTGGAAGTGACGTTCAACGTGGACGAGAACAACCTGCTCAGCGTCGAGGCCAAGGAGCTCACGACCGGCATTTCGCAGCAGATCGAGGTCAAGCCGAGCTACGGCCTGAGCGATGAGGAAGTGGAGCGCATGCTGGAAGATGCGCTCGATCACGGCGAGGAGGATCTCGCCGAGCGGCGCTTGATCGAGGCGCGCGTGGAAGCCGAGCGCGTGCTGCTCGCCACGCGCAAGGGCCTCGAGGCCGACGGCGATCTGCTGGACGCGCCGGAACGTGCCGCGATCGAGAGCGCGATGGCAGAGCTGGTCGAAGCGGTGCGCGGCGCGCGCACGGCGTCCGCCGTCGAGCGTCGAGTGGAGCGGCTCGGTGAGGTGACCCGTGAGTTCGCCGGCCGCCGCATGAACCGTGCGATCAGCGCGGCCATCGCGGGCAAGGCCGTGGGCGACGTCGCCAAAGAGGTTGAGCACGCACGCGGGATCGAAGCGCATCTCGCCGAGAAAGGGGTGAGCTGATGCCGCGCGTTCGGTTCTTGGATCAAGCCGTGGAGGCTGAGGTCCCGATCGGCACGTCGATCCTCGCGGCCGCGCAGGGCGTCGGCGCTCCGGAGGGCAGCGCCTGCGGAGGCGTTTGCGCCTGCTCGACGTGCCACGTCTACGTTGAAAAAGGCAGCGAGCTGCTCAGCGAAGCGAGCGAGGACGAAGAGGACATCCTCGACAAGGCCTTCGATGTCCGCATGAATTCACGCCTCGGCTGTCAGGCCAAGATCTTGCGTGACGGCGCCGTAGAAGTCCGCATCTCGCGCGAAAGCCTCGAGGCCTACTTCAACGAGCATCCCGAGAAATAGCCGCTGAGCGCGCCGTGAAGCGCTCGCACCAGGTGCGAGCGGGTGTGTCACGCGCCGCGCTGTTTCTCAGGTTGAGGCGCCCGGGACTTATGGCGCGGGGTCAAAGGCCGTTGCCCGCGCTGAGACTCGCTCGATGCGGCCTTTCGGATTCATCATTGGTATCGCCGTCCTGAATGCTCTCCTCGCGTCGCGCAGCGCGCTCGCCGTGGAGCCACTCCGCTTGCATTTGTCTGCCGCGGCGGCGCGTGCGACGGGTGGCTATCAAGAGCGCGAGTTCGGCTGGGGTGGCGGTGTGCTGCCCACCATCGAGCTGCCATTGACGCGCGCCTTGGGCATCGAGGCGGAGCTCAGCGCCATCTGGCTGAGCGACGGGAACCCACCCCTGAACCCCAACATCGTGCCGCACGGAGCCGGGTCCGGTTACGGCGCGGCGCTCGGACCGCGTCTGCGTCCGTTCGCGACGTCGCACGACGGCACGCGCCTCTCGCCGGCTGGTTTTTGGTTGGCCGGCGCGGGCGGCGTGGTGCTCACCAACTCGCTGTGGCGGCCGCTGGTCGACGCGAAGATCGGATATGATTTTCTCGATCGTCGCGGCCGCACGGGGATGGGTCCGATGCTCGGTTACTACCACGTGTTTCAGCCGGACAGCGAGGTGCGTCCCGAGGACGCCAGCATCTGGCTCGTGGGCGTTCATGCCGTGTTCGACTTCGGTGCGGGCGTGCGCCTGATGTCCGACCGCGATCATGACGGCATCTACGACGAGAGCGATAAATGCCCGGACGAGCCCGAGGACCGTGACAAGTTCGAGGACGCAGACGGCTGCCCGGATCTCGACGACGACAAAGACGGCGTCGAGGACGTGCACGATCATTGCCCGCAGCAAGCGGAGGACCGCGACGGCTTCGAAGACGACGACGGCTGCCCCGATCCCGACAACGATAAAGACGGGATCCCCGACGCGAAGGACCAATGTCCGAACGAAGCCGAGGACAAGGACGATTACCAGGACGAGGACGGCTGCCCCGATCCCGACAACGACAACGACGGTATCCCCGATTTGCAGGATCTCTGCCCGTTCGAGGGCGAGACCGTCAACGACTACGCCGACAGCGACGGCTGCCCCGACGAGGATCAGGTGCGCGTCGTGGGCGACAAGATCGTGCTGGACGACCGCGTACACTTCCTGATCAACAGCCACATCATTCGCCGCGAGAGCTTCGGGCTTTTGTCACGGCTGGCCAAGCTGATCAAAGATCATCCCGAGTACATTCACATCTCGATCGAGGGCCACGCCGACGAGCGCGGCGCCGAAGATTTCAACCAGCGACTCAGCGTGGTGCGCGCCGCGGCCGTGAAAGAGTTCCTGATCAAGTCCGGCATCCGCTCATCGCGCTTGAGCTCGAAGGGCTTCGGCTCGACGCGACCGCTGGTGGACGCCAAGGGCGAGTACTATTACTTCCAGAACCGTCGCGTGGAGTTCATCATCACTCGCGAGGCACGCGTCTCTGGCAAGGAGCCGTTGCCGCCGCCGCCACCGTCGCTCGGCTCCGATGGTGAGCCCGCCGCGCCGCGGCCGCCCGGCGCACCACCGCTGTACGGGGAAGAGGTTTCGCCCGAGCCCGAGCCCGAGCCTGAGGCTGCGCCGGAAGGTGCCGACGCGGCGACACAGCCGCCCGCGTCAGCTCCCGGCGCAGGGAAGGGAGGTGCAAAGTGACGAGCTTGCGAAGATGGAGAGCGGCCCTGCTCTTCGCGTTGGGGCTCGCCAGCGCGCCGACCGCCTGCGACACAGGCGGACTGGTCGGCGGTGAGTGCCGGGTGGGGAGCCTGTTGTGCAGCGGTACCTGTGTGAATCCTGGAACGGATCCGCTTCACTGCGGCAGCTGCGAGCACCGTTGCGGCGCCGGACTGTCGTGTGTCGACGCGCGCTGCGTGGACCCGAACGCGGAAGGCGGCGCGCCAGCGACGGGCGGAGGGAGCGGCAGCGACGCAGGCGGCGCGAGCGGTGACGGCGGCGCTGCCGACGCCGGTGCCGGGGGTACACGACCGCGCGGCGGCAGCACCGGCGCGGGCGGCGGCTCGAATCCGGATGTCGCGGGAGCCGGCGGCGGGCCCTGCGTACCGCCCTTCAACACTCCCGAGCACTGCGGCGCGTGTGACACGCCATGCCAAGAGCCGCGGCCCTGGTGCGTGCCGGACGGCGCCGATAGCTATGTTTGCTCGCCGTCGTGTCCCGACGACTACACGCAGTGCGGTGACGAATGCGTCGATACGCAAACCTCGCCCACCCACTGCGGACGTTGTTTCAATGTGTGTCCC
Source organism: uncultured Sorangium sp. (assembly GCA_966250485.1). Classification (GTDB taxonomy): domain Bacteria; phylum Myxococcota_A; class Polyangia; order Polyangiales; family Polyangiaceae; genus PMG-095. The sequence goes on from CBINHN010000003.1 coordinate 28,953, forward strand.
TCGTTGCGCTGCATCGATGGCAAGTGCGCGGGCGCCACGCCGGGCCACGTCGCCGTGTACTGCATGAACTACAGCTGGGTCCAGCAGCGGACCGCGCACACGCGGCTCCTTGGCAACGCATTCTTCTTGCTGCCCCCGAACCTGGAGGTGCGCATCCTGGCCTTCACGCGCTTCGCCCCAGCGATCGAGCGCGCTCAGGTGAACCGCGTGATCGGCTGGGAGGCGTTGCGCTTCGGGCGGAGCTACACGCTCGACGCCGCCAATGACGCGGAGCAGGTCACCAGCACGCTGAACATCAAGAACTACGATGTGTTCCTGATGTACGAGCAGCCCGACGCACCGAGCGGCGCGCTGGCCACGTTGGGCACGGATTGGAAGGACTTGCTCGAGGAGTTCACGATCGCCGGCGGCGTCGTGATCGTGCTCGACGGCGCGCAGGGCAGCGCGGAGATGCCCTCCTTCATCAGCAGCTCGGGCCTCTTCCCGGTGGACGATCACGCGCCGATCGCCATCGATGACATCACCACGGACTTCTTCGTGCAGTCGAGCACGGACTCTTTGGCGAGCACCGTGGTGTCGCCGCTGTCACCCGCGCCGTACAGCTGCACCTTCGAAACCAGCGCGAGCCCTTCGCCCGAAGTCTCCTTCGTGCTCAGCGACGCCGAGCCGCCGACACCGGGGCGACCCGTGGTGATACACCGCGTCGTGGCGCCCTGAGCGAGTCACTGGCCGAGCCGCGGCACCCGCGGGCGCACGCGCTCGGCGCTGCCGGTTGCGCTCGGCAACGGCAGCGGCTCGAGCTGGCGAGCCGTGGGCTGCAGCAGATTGCTGAGCTGCGTTTTGGCGCGCGATAGCGTGTTGACCAGACCCGCTAAGGCGTCCTGCGCGGGGCGTGTGTGAAACACGGCGCAGGTGTGCTCCAGCCCGGTCTTGCTTCCCAGCGGGACGAACGCAAACCCGAGCAGGGCGAAGAGCCCCACTACGGCCTGAGCGGCTCGTCGACCGATGGTACCAAACACCGGTTCAGGGTACCCGCGCGCACCTGGCCGGCAAACATTTCGCCGGACGCGTGTCGTCGAATTTCGCCGAGGGTTGGCGCGAAGGTGGTAGGGCGACCGCCCAAAAACGCCGGCCCGATGTCTGGGCCGGCGCCGTGAAACCTGTTAGCCTGGCTACGCCCTTTCGCCAGGTTCCGAATTCGTCCGGTCCGATCCGCTCGAGTGTAGGTCTGTGGTGGTGGCCGCCCCGATCTGGCGGCTGGTAGTGAGCGTCAGCGTCGAGCGTTCGTTCAAGGGCCGGAAGACGCAAGATCGAGTTCGAGAGAGAAGCAAGGAGAGTTCGTATGCGCCTTTTTGTCGGCAACCTCGCCTACTCCACCACCGAGGATCGGCTGCGCCAGGAGTTCGAGCGGTTTGGGAATGTGACGTCGGTAGCGGTCGTGATTGATCGCATGAGCGGTCGCTCGCGTGGGTTCGGCTTCGTCGAGTTCTCCACTTCGGAGGAAGGTCAGGCGGCCATGAACGAGCTCAACGGAACCAGTTTGGATGGGCGCGAGATCGTGGTCAACGAGGCGCGTGAGCGCGGCGCTGGCGGTGGTGGCGGCGGTGCACGCCCGCGCCGTCCCGGCGGCGGTGGTGGCGGTGGGCGTCGCTTCGAAGGCGGCGGCGGTGATTTCGACGGCGGCGGCGGTGGCTACGATCGCGGCGGCGGCGGTGGATTCGATCGCGGCGGTGGAGGCTTCGATCGTGGTGGTGGTGGTGGCGGCGGCCGTGGCGGCCGGCGCGATCGGCGGCGCTGAACCTCAGCGCGGCTGAAGCTGCAGGAGCACCCACTCGGAGTTCCCCTCGCTAATGCGCCCCAGGTCATGAGCGAGGGGGGCTCGGCTCCGCGGAAGCGCGAGCCAGCTCGTGTGCGTTTTCAACAGCCGCTCGCGCAGTGCCTCGGCATCGAGCGCGAGCAGGTCCAAGGGGCGCGGTCTCCGAGGGTCACGATCGTCCAGCACCAGAGTGCGCTGTGGCGCGCCGAAGGCCGCTTGAACCGCGAAGAAGCTGAAATCCGGGGCGTCAATCGCGAGGCGAGGAGCCGCGCGTCGCGCGCGCCAGCCGACGTCTTCGGCCAGCGCGCGATCGACGAACGGAGCGCGCGGCGCGTGGCCACGAACGACGAAGCCGAAGGCCAGCGCGGCAGCCGCGACGACGGCGGCGAGTGCGCGTGCATGCCGTGAGGCCGAGCTCAGCCCCTCAAGCGCGCGCGCGACCAAGAGGCCAGCCGCGAGCCACAGCGAGAGCAGCGCGCGTTCGCCGTGGTGCGTGGGCGCCGCGCCGCGCGCATCGCCCAGGACGAGAAAGGCGAAGACCGCTGCCAGCGGCAGCAGCGCTCGCAGCCAGAGACGTCGCTCGCTCCTCGCGGTGAGCAGCAGCCAGCTCAAGGCCGCGACGCCGGCGAGCATGATTTCGGGCTCGGCGCTGAACAACGCGAAGGGTGTGCGCAGCAGGCGCGCAGCGAGCGTCGCGTCCGGACCGAGCGCTGCGCGATAGGCGCTCACCCGCGCCACGAAGAAGAGCGCGTCTCCGTGGCGCACGACGCCGTGCAAGAGCCACGCCGCGGGGAAAGCCAGCGCTAGCGCGGCGCTCAGCGCCAGCGTGCGCGCGTTGGCGCGCAGCTTGTATGCGTCATGAGCGCTGATGGCGGCGAACACCAGCGCCAGCGGCCACGCCTCGTAGCGTGAGCCCGTCGCGATGAAGAGCGCCGCTGCGCCACAGAAGCGAAGCGCGTCTTCGCGCACCAGCGTCGCCGCCGCGAAGAGCATGAGCGCGCTCGTGATCGCCTCTGGGATCGTCGCCGCGCCGAGGTACAGCGAGTACGGCAAGAGGCCGCCCAGCAACGCCGCCATGACGGCGTAGCCGCGGGTGAGTTTGAGCAGCCGCGCGGCGTAGAGGACGAGCGACACGCCGAGCACGCCGGACGCGCAAGCGACCGCGCGCGCGACGTCGAGCGACGCGCCGAACAGCCGGAGCGCGGCTCCATATCCGTAAAACGGAAAGGGCAGCCAGCTGGTACCGCTCGGATCGAGCGCAGGCGCGTCCGCGAAGCGCTCAGCGATGACCACGCGCGCGTAGTCGTCGTCGCTGATCGCGCGAAAGCCGCTCAGCAGCACCAGCGCGCTGGCCGCCGCCTTGAGCGCCGCGCACAGGGCCAGGTCCAGCGCGGCGGGCCTCCAGGAGCGCGGCACGGCGCCGGAGCTTACTTGTTCGCGGAGCCGGCCGGCACCGGTGGTGGCGGGAGCTTCTCTTTGACTTCAGCGCTGCGTGAACGGCGCTGCAGCGACTCGTCCTCTGACGATGACAGGTACGCCAGCGTGATGCTGGTCGAGAAGAAGATCGCGGCGGTGGCCCAGGTCGTGCGCGTGAGGAAATTGCCGGCGCCGCGGCCGCCGAACACCTGCTGCGCGCCGGCGCCAGTGAGCGCGCCGAGCCCGCCGCTCTTTCCGGGCTGGATCAGCACGACGAGCATCAGGAACAAGCACGCGATGACGTGCACCACGACGAGCGGGGTATGGATAATCTCGATCATCGTGCCTCCTCAGTGCGGGGCAGACTTGACGATCTTGAGGAAGCCTTCGGCTTCGAGTGAAGCGCCGCCGACGAGCGCGCCGTCAATGTCCGCGCAGGCGAGCAGCCCCGCCGCGTTGTCCGCTTTGACGCTGCCGCCGTAGAGGACGCGCGTCACCGCGGCGAGGTTCGCGTCCAGGCCGGCGAGGCGCTGGCGGATCGCGGCGTGCACTTCCTGCGCTTGCTCGTTCGTGGCGACCTTGCCGGTGCCGATGGCCCACACCGGCTCGTAGGCGATCACGCCGAAGCCCGGGTTCTTGGCTAGCTCGGCGGAGAAGGCATCGAGCTGACGATAAACGACCTCGAGCGTCTTGCCCGCCTCCCGCTCGGCCAACGTCTCGCCGATGCAGGCGATGGGTCGCAAGCCGGCGCTCATCGCCGCGCGAACCTTCTCGCACACCCCCGCGTCGGTCTCGCCGAAGTACTGGCGGCGCTCGCTGTGCCCCAGGATGACCCACTTGCAGCCCGCCTCGAGCAGCATCGGCGCGCTGACCTCGCCGGTATAGGCGCCGGCGTCTTTCGGGTACAGATTCTGGGCCGAGACTTCCACGCCGGAGCCTTCGACCTCATGCGCGACGGCGGCGAGCGCGGTGAACGGCGGCGCCACCACCACCTCCACGCGACCCTTCAGCTCGCGCGTGCCGGCGGCGACTTTGCCGGCGAGCTCGACGCCCTTGGCGCCACCTGCGTTCAGCTTCCAATTTCCAGCGATCAGATATTTGCGACTCATGGTGCACCACTACGCAGCGCTTCGATTCCGGGCAAACGGCGCTTCTTGATGAGCTCGATACTGGCCCGGCCCCCGGCGGAGACAAAGCCGATTGTGCTCTTGAGCTCCGGCGGAAGATCCAACACAGCCGCCCGAGTATCATCCCCGACGACGACTCGCACGCGTTCGACGTCGCCGCTGGCAAATTTGCCGCAAAATTCCGTGATATTGCTGGCGAAGGTGGGGCTGCGGGGCGCGCCGAAGGCGCCGCACCACAGGGCCGTGCGCGCCTTCTGGACGCGCTCTCCGTAGAGCTCCAAGGTCTTCGGGCCGATGTCGAGCGCCAGGGTTCCGCTGGGAACGTTGCTCGCGGGCACGACCTGACTATTCGCGCCGGCCGTCGACTCGGCCACTAGCAGATCGACCGGTAGCACGAGCTCCACGCCGCGATCGCGCGCGCGGCTGAGCAGCGCCCGGCCGCGCGCCAACAGCGTACGGTCGACCCGCGACTCTTGCAGGTTCGCTCCGCGCGCGGCGAGCAGCGTGTTGCCCAGCGTGCCGGCCGCTAAGAGCACGTTGCAGCGCTCGAGCAGCGTCTCGGCCAGCTCGAGCCGCTCGAGCACGGCGCCGCCGCCGATGATCGCCGTGAACGGCGCCGCGCTGTCTGCAACGCCCGCGAGCGCGCGCAGCTCGGCGGCCAGCGCCAAGCCCATGCCGCGTTCGCGCACGATGCGCGGCAGCGCGTCGAGCGACGCGTAGGCGTGCTCGGAGTCGCTCAGCGCGTCGTTGACGTACACGTCCGCGAAGCTTGCGAGCTTGCGCGCGAACGACTCTTCGTTCTGCTGCTCCTCCGCGTACGCGCCCAGATTTTCCAGCAGGCACAGCTGACCGGCGCGCAGATCTTGGACCACCTTGCGAGCCGCGTCTCCGACGCAGTCATCGGGCAAGAAGACCTCGCTCTTCAAGCGCTCCGACAGTCGCTCGGCGAGCGGCTCGAGCGTGGCTCCGCCGCCGCGCTTCGAGTCGCCGATGCGCGAGGCGACGATCAGCCGCGCGCCGGCCTTGAGCGCGTGCTCGATGCTCGGCAGCGCGCGCGACAAGCGCTCCTCGTCCAGCGCGCTCGGCTTGGCCGGAACCAGGTCGAAGTCCAGCCGCAAAAATAGCCGGCGGTTATCGAGCGTGAGCTCGTCGAGGCCGCGAATTCCGTCCAAGATGCCCATGACAGCTCAGGCGACGAAGGCGCCCAGTCGGCGAAACCGCTGATAGCGGTCCTCGCGCAGCTCGTCCGGCGTGAGGCGCGTGAGGCGCGTCAGCTGCTCGGCGATGGCGCGTTCCAGGCGCCGCGCGGCGTCGTCGTGGTCTTGATGAGCGCCGCCGGGCGGCTCCTCGACGATGCCGTCGACGATGCCGAGCTCGAGCAGGTGCGGCGCGGTGATCTTCAGCCGCTCCGCCGCTTCCGGCGCCTGCTCGACGCTCTTCCACAAAATCGCGGCGCAGCCTTCGGGAGAGATCACCGAGTAGTAGCTGAACTCGAGGACCAACACGCGGTTCGCGACGCCCAGCGCCAGCGCGCCTCCGGAGCCGCCTTCACCGATGACGGTGCTCACGATCGGCACACCGACGCGAGACATGACCTCGATGGCCTGACCGATCGCCTCGCTCTGCCCGCGCTCTTCCGCTTCGATGCCGCAAAAGGCGCCCGTCGTATCGATGAAGGTCAGGATCGGCAGCCCAAAGCGCTCCGCGAGCTCATAGACGCGGATCGCTTTGCGGTAGCCCTCGGGGTACGGCATGCCGAAGTTGCGCTGCACGTTCTCCTTCGTGGAGCGCCCCTTCTGATGCCCCACGACGGCGACGCTGCGGCCGCGGAAGCGGCCGATGCCAGCGACGATGGCCGGATCGTCGGCGTAGCGGCGGTCGCCGTGCAGCTCGATGAAATCGGTGATCAAGCGCTCCACGTAGTTCAGCGTGTAGGGCCGGCCCGGGTGCCGTGAGAGCTGCACCTTCTGCATCGGGCTCAGCTTCGCGAACACCTCGCGAGCCAGCTTCGCGGCTTTGTCTTCCAGCCGCTTCAGCTCCACCCCGAAGCGCTCATCCGCGCTGGCGAGCTCACGCAGCTCGCGAACGCGCGTGATCAGCTCCACGACGGGCCGCTCGAAGGCGAGGACATGAGCCATGCGGCGCGGACTTTGACGTATGGCTGGCGACCTGTCGAGGCATGCCGGCCTGCCGCTGCGCGCCAACGCATCGCGGCAGGCGCTGGGCGCTTGGCCTAGCCGATGATGCCGAGGGCGGCCACGGCCGCGGCCGCGTACTGGGCAATGGCCGGGGCGGACGCCGGGCGCGGCTCACTCTGCTGGAACAGACCGGTCACGAACTCGAGCGCGAGATCGATTTGATCGACCTGGCACAGCAGCAAGTCCCCGGCTTCGAGGCTCGCGATGGCGGCGCCGATGGCTGACAGCTCGCTGTCGGCCTGCAGGACCTTGCGCGTCCGTTGGACGCTGGCGAAGCCTTGGCACATCAGCTGGATGACCTCGCCGTCGGCGCGGCCGCGCGTGCATTGATCTTCGTAGATGTAGATCTCGTCGAAGAACGCGCCGATGAGCTGCGCCTGGCGAATGATGTCTTCGTTGCGGCGATCGCCGGCGGCCGTGTAGACGACCTTGCGGCGGCGGTGCGGCAGCTTCTCGATCGCGGCGTTGAGCGCGAGCAACGCGGAGGCGTTGTGCCCGTAGTCGAGGATGACCGTGCTGTCGCGATGCGTGAGCACGTTGAAGCGGCCGGGCACGGTGCCGAGATCGGCGGAGAACGTCTCGACGCCTTGGCGGAGCGCGGGAATGGACAAGCCGAGCCAATAGCCAGCGGCGATGGCCGCGAGCAAATTGTCCACCTGAAAGCCGATGCGCCCGCCGTGCGTCAGCGGTAGCGAATCGACGCGCGCGACGCGGCGCTCGTCGCGGCCAGAGGCCAGCACGATGTAGCCTTCGCGCACCGTGACCGCCTTGCCGCCCGCGGCGCGATGCGCGCTGAGCACGGGTGACTCGGGGTTGCGGCTGAAGAAGAGCACGGTTCCACGGCAGACCTTCGCCATGCGCGTGACGTGGGGATCGTCCGCGTTCAGAACCGCCGCGCCCTGGGGCGAGACCCGGCGCACGGGCAGCTCTTTCACGCGTGCCAGATCGGCGACCGTGTGGATGCCGTTCAGACCCAGATGATCCCCCTCGGCGACGTTGGTGACGACCGCGACGTCGCACCAGTCGAAGCCCAGCCCCTCGCGCAGCATCCCGCCGCGCGCTGTCTCCAGCACGGCCGCGTCCACGCGCGGATGGCTGAGCACCACGCGGGCGCTCTTCGGGCCCGCGCAGTCGCCGGTATCGATGCGGCGGCCCTCGACGTAAATACCGTCGGTGCAGGTCACGCCCACGCGCCGGCCCGAGCGCTGCAGCAAATGAGCGATGCAGCGGGTGGTGGTGGTCTTACCGTTCGTGCCCGTCACCGCCACGATCGGGATGCGCGCGTCATCACCGCGCCCGAACATGGCCTGGATGATGGCGTTGCCGACCGGGCGCGGCTTTCCCGCCGAGGGCTGGAGGTGCATGCGCAGCCCGGGGGCGGCGTTGACCTCGACGATCGCGCCGCGCGAGACCTCGAGCGGTTTGTCGACGCAAGGCGCGACGACGTCGATGCCGGCGATATCGAGGCCGATCATCGCCGCCGCCTCGATCGCGCGGCGCGCGACCTCTGGGTGCACCGAGTCGGTGACGTCGGTCGCGGTCCCGCCGGTGCTGAGATTCGCGTTGCGTCGTAAGGTGACGACCTCGCCCGCGGCCGGCACCGAATCCGGGGTGAGCCCCTGCTCGTGCAGCATCTCCAGGGCGATCGCGTCCAAGCGCAGCTTGCTGAGTGACGTCGAGTGGTCGTCTCCGCGGCGGGGATCTTCGTTGGCGATGTCTACCAGCGCGCGGATGTCGTGTTGTCCATCACAGCAGACCTGAGGCGGATCGCGGCGCGCTGCCGCGACGAGTCGACCTCCGACTACGAGCAAGCGAAAGTCGACGCCCTCGACGTGACGCTCGACGAGCACCTCACCGTCGTGTTCCACGGCGACCGCGAACGCCGTGAACACCGACTCTTTGCTGCTGAGGCGCACGGAAACGCCGCGACCCTGATTTCCTTTGCGCGGCTTGACTACGACGGGCAGCCCGATTTCCTGCGCGGCCTGCCACGCAGCTTCGGCGCTGCGCGCGTGACGCCCTTCCGGCACCGGCACACCGACCTGCGCGAGGAGCGTCTTGGTTAGCTCTTTGTCCTGGGCGATCGCCTCGGCGATCGCGCTGGTGCGGTCTGTCTCGGCGGCCCAGATGCGGCGCTGGCGTGAGCCATAGCCGAGCTGAACCAGGCTGCCGTCCGTGAGGCGGCGCGTCGGGATGCCGCGCGCTTCCGCGGCGCGCACGATGGAGCCTGTGCTCGGGCCGAGGCGCACGGACTCGAACAACTTGCGGAGCTCGGTCACCGCCGCGGCGAGCTCGAGCGGTCGCGCAGTGACGGCGCTGTCGAAGGTCTCCAGCGTCAGGTCGAGAGCACGACGGGCGACGTCCTCTTCTTGATATTCGAAGACGAGCCGAAACTCGCTGTCGCTGATTTCCCGGGCGTCACTGAAGCTGACGTCACAATCCGCGCTGGATTGCAGCGCGCAGGCGAGGGCTGCGAAGAGCTGGGCCCAGGCCAAAGGGGTTGCCGGGGGAGCTGGTGCTACGTCGCTGCCGAACAGAGTGACGGCCACACGGCTCGGCAACAGCCGCACCAGCCGCTGAAAAACCTCGGCGCCGTAGACTGCAAAGTCCGCGGACAGACAAAACTCGAGGACAGTTTCGTCCGCCCACAGGTTGGGGCCGCGCAACGCGCGTAGGGATTCGGTTTTCATCGGCAGTGTCGTACGGAGGGGAGGCCCGAGACTCTCCTCCGGCTCATGCCCTTGGCGCTGAGCTGTGCCGACGCTTGACGGTCGCCGGCAGGGCTCGCGGGCAGGACGAATAGCAGATCGGGCGGGCGTAGTTCTGTAAGCTTGTTTGCGATGGCGTCCGATAACGACGCCGCTTTCGAGAGCTGCAGGCCGCGCTCGGCGCAGGCTTTCTCGAACGAGTCTGTGACGTTATCGCCGGCAGTGGCGCCGCTGATCGTGACGCTCTGGGCGCGCGCCAGCAGAGCGGCCATCGCGGCCGCGTCTTCACCGCGCCAGTCCGGGGCGAGCTCTACGACCGCGTGAAGCGCATGGTCGGGAAAGCTCTCGTCGAGCGCCGACAGCCAGGCCTGCAGCGCAGACGGATTTCGCGAAGACGTGACCAACGCGCGCGCGCCGGAGGATTCGAACAGCGCGATGCCGTCGTGGCCCATCGCTCGCTCTACGCCGGAACGTATTACAGAGGGCGTTACCCCGATGGCCAAGGCCCCCGCGGAAGCAGCGAGTAGATTGTCCACCAAGAGCTGGGGGGTCCCAAGCACGGCGCACGAGAGACGGGAGAGCTCGAAGAGGTATTCACGTCGATTGTTGCGAATCGCCACGACGCGCCCGTTTTCGACGGTCACCGCCAGGCCCCCAGCCGCAATATGACTCTTCAGGGGTTCAGTTTCGGGTGACCGGCCGAACAACGCGACTTGACCTCTGCAGTGCTCGGCCATGGCGGCGACCGCCTCTTCATCAGCGTTGAGGACGGCCGTGCCGCGTTTGAGTACGACGTCGACGGGAGCGCGCACGGCCTTCACCGCGACCTCGAGCGTCTCGAAATAGGTGCGGCCGAGGTGATCGCCGGAGCCCAGGTTCGTCACGATCGCGACGTCGCAACGATCGAACGGCAGCGCCTCGTCGAGCACCTCGGCCTCGGCGACCTCGAGCACGATCGTATCGAGAAACGGGTTCATGAGCAGGCGACGGCCAGCGTCGTAGGTCGCGCCGTCACTCTCGGCGAGCACGCGATCTCGCGCGCGTACGCCGAGCGAGTCCGCCACGCCGACGGCGCGACCCGCCGCGCTCAACATGGCAGCGATCAGGTTTACGGTGTGGGTCTTGCCGTTGGTGCCGGAGACCGCGATGACCGGAACGCGGCCGTCCTGGTTCTCGCGGAACAAGTGATCGACGATCGCTTCGCCGACCGGCCGCGGCTGGCCGGAGAGCGGCTTCAAATGCATGACCAGGCCCGGGCTGGCGTTCACTTCGATGATCGCGCCGCCTTGACGCTCCAGGGGCCGCGCGATGTCCTCCGCGATCACATCGATGCCCGCGACGTCGAGGCCGACGGTCTGTGCTGCCAGCACACAATGCGCCGCGACCTCGGGGTGTAGCCGATCCGTTTCGTCGACGGTGAGATCACCATTGTAGCGAATGATCACGCTGCGCCCTGCTTCTGGGACGCTGCTCGGCGTGAGCCCCTGTCGCCGCAAGAGCTCGAACGACACCTCGTCGAGCACTAGCCTGGTGAGCGGCTGCGCGGAGTCTTCGCCGCGCCGCGGATCTTGGTTGGCCAGCGCGACGAGCTCGTCGATGGTGTGCACGCCGTCGGCGTGCAGCTGATCGGCTTCACCGCCGCTCGCGGCGACGGCGCGGTCGCCGACCACCAGCACGCGCACCTGCGTGCCCGGGACGAAGCGCTCGACCAGCACGGCGCTGCCCTCCTTGGCCGCGTAGTGGAAAGCAGCCTCGATCGCCGCGCGATCTTCCAGCCGGATGGAGACGCCGCGTCCGTGATTCGCGTCCTGCGGCTTGACCACCACAGGCAAGCCGAGCTCGTTCGCCGCGGCCCAAGCGTCTTCGGCGCTGGTCGCGACGCGCCCCGCAGGCACCGGCACGCCCACGGCCGAGAGCAGCCGACGGGTGAGCTGCTTGTCTTGCGCGATCGTCCCTGCGATGGCCCCCGAGCGCGCGGTCTCTGCGGTCCAGATCCGGCGCTGCGCCTTGCCATAGCCGAGCTGCACCAGGTTACCCTCCGTGAGGCGGATAGCGGGGATCCCGCGTCTCTCGGCGGCGTTGACGATGGCGCCGGTGCTCGGACCCAGACACAGCGAGTCGGCCAGCTCGGCCAGGCGCCGCACCTCTTTGTTGACGTCGAACTCGCGTCCTTCTACGGCCGACAAGATCAGCTCGCGCGCCGCCCACATGCACGCCTCGGTAAAGCGCGGCTCCTCGCTCTCGACCACGACCTTGTACACGCCGCGTTCGCTCGTCTCGCGCGCGCGCCCAAAGCCCAGCGGTACGTAGCTCAAGGCTTGCAGCTCGATGGTGACGTGCTCGAGCACGTGGCCCAGCCAGGTGCCGGTGCGCAGCCGCTCGAAGAACCCCCCGCGCTCACCGATGCTGCAGCGATGCTCGATCATCGTGGGCAGCCAGCGCATCACGCGCTCGTTGAACCCGGGCAGCGTGTGCGAAGGGAAGTCTTCGAAGTGTCCGAGGTCTACCCACGCTTCGATAGCGGGATGGTTGAGCCAGATGTTGGGCCCCATCAGGGGCAGAATTTTGCGGATTTGCATGGCGATTGGCCGTTTTTGCGCGCAGCATCCTGAGCCAAGCGCGGCGTCTCCGCCAGGGTAGCGGCCATTGCCTGCCAGCCGAAGGCGGTGTTGCTGCCCTTGCTTCCGCGCGCGATCGGGCTCAGCTTCGCGCGCCCGCACTTTTCTTTCATGGCTATCGCAGAAGCGGCAGAGTCCCTCGACGGGTCCGTTCTCGGCCTGGAGCTCAGGCCTGGCGAAGAGCTACGGGCCGTGTTTCACCCCGATCTCGACGCGGATCTCGCCTACGGCCCGGGGCTGGTCGCGCTCACCACGGAGCGTGTCAGCTATCGCATGGGCGAGCGGGCTTTCGGCAGCGTCGAGCTCGGCGACGGGGTGGAGCTCGGTCATCGCGAGCATGCCGGGCTCGGTGAGCTCACGCTCAGTGATGGCGCGGGCCTCTCGCTGCGCTTTTTTCACACGCTGGCGCGCGCACGCGAGGTCACGCTCTTCCTCGATGCCTACGCGGCGCTGCGCAGTGGACCGGGCGCGCTGGTTCACGCCCGCCACGAGCAGGACGAGGACGAGCTCGACAGCCCGCCGAGCTCGAGCCGGCGTCCGCTGCTGCGGCTCGTGACGTTCGCGCGCCCGCACGTGGGCACCGTGTTGATCGGCTTGATACTGACGCTGGCCACCACCGCAGCCGGCTTGATCCCGCCGTATCTCACCATGCCGCTGGTCGACAACGTGCTGGTGCCGGGTCAAGGCGGCGCGCTGGCGTTGAGGCCCGCGCTGCTCGACGTGTCGTTCTATCTCGGCGCGCTCGGCCTAGCAGCGGTCGTGACTTGGCTTTTGGCTTGGGCGCAGGGCGCGGTGCTCGCCAGCGTCACGGAGCGCATCAGCGCGGATCTGCGAAATCGGACCTTTGCTCACTTACAGCGGCTCAGCCTCGAGTATTTCGGCGGCAAGCGCACTGGGGATCTGATCGCGCGCATCAGCACCGACACTGATCATCTCTGCTCGTTCCTGTCGGATAGCCTGATCGACTTCATCACGGACATGTTGATGATCGTCGGCACGGCGGCGGTGCTGTTCGCGCTCGACCCCTTGCTCGCGGCCGCGGCGCTGGTGTCCTTTCCGCCCATTGCGTGGCTCATCATGCGTGTCCGCGGCAGGCTGACGCACGGCTTCTTGCGCGGCGGGCGCGTGTGGTCGGCGATGACCAACATTTTGGCCGACACCATCCCGGGCATCCGCGTGGTGAAGGCGTTCTCGCAGGAGCAGCGCGAGATCAGCCGCTTCGAGCGCGCGAACGAGCGCATCGTGCAGGTCAATAGCCTGAACAACCGGCTGTGGACGTTCTTTTGGCCGCTGGTGGCGCTGCTCAACCAGCTGGGGCTGCTCGTGGTCTGGGCCGTGGGCGCCTGGCAGGTCTTGCATCAGCGCATCACCATCGGCGTGCTCACGGCCTTCATCGCGTACATCGGGCGCTTTTATACGCGGGTCGAGAGCATGAGTCGCATCTTGACCGCGACGCAGAAGGCGGCGGCCGGCGCGCAGCGCCTGTTCGAGATCCTGGACCGCGTGCCCAGCGTGATCGAGCCCAAGGAGCCGGTCGCCCTCGAGCAGCTGCGTGGCGCGATTCGCTTCGATCGTGTCTCATTCCGCTATGGCAGCCGCCTGATCCTGAACGATGTCAGCTTCGACATCGCGCCCGGGCAGATGGTGGGCATCGTGGGCCACACCGGCTCCGGCAAGAGCACGGTCGCGAACCTGCTGTGTCGCTTTTACGACGTCTCGTCGGGCGCGGTGCTGGTCGACGACATCGACATCAGGAAGCTCGCCATCACGCCGTTCCGCCGTCACATCGGCATCGTGCTGCAGGACCCATTTCTGTTCTTCGGCACCATCGCCGAAAATGTGGCCTACGGCATGCCACTGGCGGACGGCGCGCTGATCTTGCGCGCCGCGCGCGCCGCGCGCGCGCACGAGTTCGTGCTCAAATTGCCGGAGGCGTACGACTCGCTGGTGGGGGAGCGCGGCCAATCGCTCTCGGGCGGGGAGCGCCAACGCATCGCCATCGCGCGCGCGATCCTGGTCGATCCGCGCATTTTGATCCTGGACGAGGCCACCTCCGCGGTGGACGTGCAGACCGAGCGTGAGATCCAACGAGCGCTCGACAACGTCGTGCGCGGCCGCACCACTGTGGCGATCGCCCACCGCTTGAGCACGCTGCGGCGCGCAGATTTCTTGGTCGTGCTGCGCGATGGTCGCGTCGTCGAGAGCGGCACTCACGGCGAGCTGATGGCGCGCGACGGTGACTACGCGCGCTTGCAGCGCGCTCAGGCCGAGGCCGCTCCCTCGGAGGCTGAGGTAGAGGGCGCGCCCGACTCGGCCGCTAGCGGGGAGCTCGAGCTGTCACCGCTGATCGAGCCGCGCGCGCTGTCACTCGAGCTGGGGGGGGATCGCGCGCTGCGCTTGCGCGCGCCGAGCCTGAGCGAGCCCGTGGTGGTAACCCCGCGCCGCGCGTTCCCGCTGACGCACGCGGCGGGCTTCGTGTGCTTGATCGACGCGCGCGGCCGCGAGCTCGCCTGCGTCGAGCGCCTGAGCGAGCTCGATTCAGCGTCGGCTAAGGCGCTGGAGCGCGCGCTGTCGCGCAGCGAGTTCTTGCCGCTCATCGAGCGCATCGAGCGCGTGATCCAAGACTCCACGCGCTCGGAGTGGCACGTGATCACGGATCGCGGTGAGCGCCGCTTCGTGATCGAGCAGGAGGACCACATCCGCCGCCTGGAAGACGGCCGCCATCTCATCACCGACGCGGACGGCATGCGCTACCTGGTGCCCGCGTCGGAGGCGATGGACGTGAAGAGCCGTCGCTGGTTGAGCCGCTTCGCTTCGTAGCGCCGAGCGGCCGGCGAGCGTCACGCTAGCGTTCAGCGCGCGTGCGCGGCCGAGAGGCCGTCGACGCGCCGAGCCGCGCGCGCGGATGCCACGCTCGCGAGGGTTGCGCGGGGGTCAGGGCCGGGCCAGTACGACGAGAGATGGGACCTGATTATTGGTTGGAGCGCTGGAGGGAGGGCCGCATCGGTTTTCACGAGCCGGAGGCGAACCCTCTGCTGCTGAAGCACTACAAGGTCCTCGACGAGGCCGTGCGGGTGCTCGTGCCGCTGTGCGGCAAATCGCTGGATCTCGAGTGGCTAGTCGTGCAGGGCTACGAGGTCGTCGGCGTCGAGCTCAGTGAGCTCGCAGCGCAAGCGTTCTTCGCGGAGCGCGGCTTCACGCCGGAGCGCCGCGAGCGCGGTGCCTTCATTCACTATCAGCACGGCGGCGTGACCATTCTCGTCGGTGACTTCTTCGCCGCCACCAGCGAGGAGCTCGGCAGCTTCGACGGCGCGTACGATCGCGCGGCGATGATCGCGCTGCCGCCCGACGTGCGCTCGCGCTACACGCAGCAGTTGCAGTCGCTGCTGACGCCAAAGGCCAAGCTGCTGCTGATCACGCTGCATTTCGACGCCGACGGCGGGCCGCCATTCTCCGTCTCCCCCGCCGAGGTCGGCGCTGCCTACGCTGCTGCCAAGGTCACGCAGCTTGCCAGCGTGGACGCGCGAGAGGAGCTCCCGAAGCTCGTCGAGTCCGGCGCCAGCTTCGTGCACGAACACGTGTACGCCATCGAGTTCGGCGCCGAGCGAGCGTAGGCGGCCGCTTCGCGCCCGCCTACGCCGGCAGAGCGGACCTTATCTCGCGCTGCGCTCGCCTCGAGCGGCCAGGGCGTCTCAAGAGCCGATGGCGGCGGAGACCTGAAACTGCGGGCGAGAGCCCTTCACGTTGAACACGCGGAATGGCTTTTCTTTGCCCTTGAGCTGCGTGGGCGGCAGCTCCTCGACCTCGAATTTACCGCCGAGCCGCGCGAGCGTCGCTTCGCTCACCAGGATTTGCCCTGAGCTGGCCACGCCGCACAGCCGCGCACTGGTGTTCGCCACGTCCCCGATGACCGTGTAGCTGAGCGCGCGTGAGCTGCCGATGTAGCCCGCGACGAGCGGCCCGGTGTGAATGCCGATGCCGATCGCGAGCGGCAGCTGCGAGTTCTCGATGCGGCGCCGGTTGAAGCGGCCCAAGACTTCCATTTGCTCGAGCGCGCAGCTCACGCTGCGCAGCGGGTCGTCCGGGTGCATCACCGGCGCGCCCCACAGCGCCATGATGCCGTCGCCCATGAACTTGTCGAGCGTGCCCTCGTACTTGAACACGGTCTCGACCATCAGCTCGAAATACTCGTTCAGCATCTCGACCAAGAGCTCGGGCGCGGAGCCCTCGCTCATCGGCGTGAAGCCGCGGATGTCCGAGTTGAACACGGTGCACTCGCGCACGAGCTGGCCGCCCTTCTTCACCTCGAGCTCGCCGGAGAGCACGCGCTCGGCGACGTTGGGCGAGAGCAGCCGGCTGAAGCGCTCACGGTTGACGATCTCTTGCTCGATCTTCTTACCGAGGATGTTGATCTCGATGAACATCGCGGCTTGCGCCGCGATGGCGGTGACGATCTCCATGTCCTTGGGCTGAAACTGCGCGAGCGTCTCGCTGTCCAGCCACAGCACGCCGAGGATCTCGTTGTTGTGCAGCAGCGGCGCGACGATGGCCGAGCTGATGCGGTTCAGGATCATGCTCTTGCCCTTGGACGCGGCGAAGTCCATGGCGGCGTCATGGGTGAGCACCGTGGCGCGCTCCTTCATGACGTGATTCATGATCGTGGAAGACACCGGGATGGGCGCGTCCGTGCCGTCGCGACGCAAGCTGGCGCTCGGCATCAGCTGACCATCCGGCATCCTCAGGAAGATCACGCCGCGATCGGCGCGCACGAACTTGAAGATGGTGATCAGGATCTTGCTGAGCAAGGACGGCAAATCACGCTCGAGCGCGATTTCGCGCGACAGCTCGTGAGAGAGCCGCAAGCGCTCGTAGTCCGCCGAGAGCTGCTCCTGATTGGCGATCTGATCGACCGGGAGAAAGCCCTTTTGCGTCGCGGCGATTTGAGTGCCGATCGCGCGCGCGCGATCGTTCACGTCCACGCGCGTGGCCGCGGGCGAGACCTGCTGCATCGCCGCGGTCGCGAACGCTGACGCTGGCGGAGCGGAGGCCATCGGCGCCGCTGCGGCGAGTGGCGGCGTCGGCGCGTGCGGCTGCTGGGCCGCTGGCGTTCCGGCGATGGTGCTCGGCGGCGCTCCCGGCTGAGAGTAGGCGGGCGCGTAGGGAGCCGCCGCGCTCGCAGGGGCGGCCCAGCCGGCCGCAGCCGCGGCGCCCGGCACGCCGATCGGTGAGCCGTAGGGTGGGGGCGGCGCCACCGCCCGCCCAGAACCGTCGTCGAAGCGGCCGCGGGTGCTGCCGAGCGCGATGTCGTCCCCGTGGCGCAGCTCTTTTTCGCCGTTGACGCGGTCTCCGTTGACGTACGTCCCGTTCAGGCTGCCGAGATCGCGCAGCACGAAGCCGAGCGGCCGCCGCTCGATGATGCAGTGCTCTTTCGAGACGATCTTATCGAGCAGCTGGATGGTGTTACTCGGATGCCGGCCGAGCGAATTGTGGTCACGCAGCTCGACCGCCTGTTGACCATCGGGCGTCGAAAGCAGGATGCGCGCCATGCGATGGCGAGCGTACCGTCGACGGCCGAGCGCAGCAAGACCTCGCGGGCCTCGAGCTCAGCAGCGAGTGGTACGGCCGAACGGCATGTAGGCGGCCCGGCGCCGGCGTCGGAAACGCTGCTCTGACGGAGGCTTTCTTGTTATCCTGAGTGTCCCGTGCCTCGCACCCTTCTCGCCATCGATCAAGGCACCACCGGCACTACAGCGCTCGTGATGGGGACCGACGGCGCCACGTTGGCCCACGCCAATCGCGAGTTCACGCAGCATTTCCCGGCGCCGTCTTGGGTCGAGCACGACGCGGAGGAGATCTGGCAGAGCGTTACGGAGGCGGTGACGGAAGCGCTGCGCCGCGCGAGCGTGAAGGGCGCGGATGTCGCAGCCATCGGCATCACCAACCAGCGTGAGACGACGGTGCTGTGGGAGCGCAGCAGCGGACGCGCCGTACATCGCGCGCTGGTCTGGCAGGATCGGCGCACCGCTGATTTGTGCGACGCGCTGAGGGCGCGCGGCGAGGAAGCGCGCGTCCGCGCGTCAACCGGTCTCGTGCTCGATCCGTATTTCGCGGGCACGAAGATCCGCTGGCTGCTCGACAACGTGACGGGTCTGCGCGCCCGCGCGGAGCGCGGCGAGCTCGCGTTCGGCACCATCGACTCCCTTCTCGTGCATCGCCTCGCCGGGGGAGCGCGCCGCGGCGCGCCGCACGTTACGGACGTGACGAACGCGTCGCGCACGCTGCTCATGAATTTGGCCGAGCGGCGCTGGGACCCAGAGATGTGCGCGTTGCTTCAGGTGCCGCAGGCGTTGTTGCCGCGCATCGTCCCGAGCGCGGGTGTGGTCGCGCACACGGCTGACTTCCCGGGCATTCCGGACGGCGTTCCGATCGCGGGTTTGGCCGGCGATCAGCACGCCGCGCTCTTCGGACAGGCCTGCTTCGCAGAGGGTGACGCGAAGTGCACCTACGGCACGGGCGCGTTCCTGCTCGTGAACACCGGAGCTCGACCGCTGCCGAGTCGCTTCGGCCTGCTCAGCACGCTGGGCTACCAAGTGGGCGAGCAGGTCTGCTACGCGCTCGAGGGCAGCTGCTTCATCGCGGGCGCAGCGGTGCAATGGCTGCGCGATGGCCTCGGCATCATCCAGAGCGCGGCGGAGATCGAAGCGCTCGCGCGCTCCGTGCCGTCAGCGGAGGGCGTGACGTTCGTGCCCGCTCTGGCCGGCCTCGGCGCTCCACATTGGGACGCCAGCGCGCGCGGCCTGATCAGCGGGATCACGCGCGGCACCACGCGCGCCCACCTGGCCCGCGCGACCCTGGAGGCGATCGCTTTTCAGGTGCAGGAGGTGTTGCAGGCGATGACGGACGACCTGGGCGCCCCCGTTAGCCAGCTGCGCGTCGACGGCGGCGCCGCGGCCAACGACCTTTTGATGCAATTTCAAGCCGATATCTCGCGCGTGTCGGTCCAAAGGCCGGACGAGCTGGAGTCGACGGCGCGCGGCGCCGCCATGTTGGCGGGGGTCGGAGCCGGGCTGTTTCCGAGCGGGCCCGCCGCCGCAAAAATGCTGAAGATCGAAAGAACTTTCGAAGTCAGAATGGAGGAGGCCGAGCGCCGCGGTCGCCTTCACGCTTGGAGCGACGCGGTCCGTCGAGCGCGGAGCACCCCTTAGGAGAAATCATGTCGGATCCGGACAAGCCCAGCTCGGAGGTTGGTACCCAACCGATGCGGGAAGTCCCCATCGAGTGGGAAGCCCTCGAAGACGCCTTCGAGAACAACGCGCCGGAGGTTCACAGCTACCTTCACCTGGTCACGGGTGAGGTGTTGCGCGTGGTCGACGGCATCGCGGATCCGGAGATGCACACCCGCATCGCGTCCGATACGACGTACATGCGGGTGGAGCCCGTCACTTCGCGCGAGCAATACCGCTGGATGGAGCGCTTCATCCCGATGGTCGAGGAGCCCGGCTTGCGCGAGCAGCTGACGGCGGCCATCGACGGCAAGGGCGCGTTTCGTCGCTTCAAGGACGTGCTGATGGGCTACGCCGCCGAGCGCGAGCGCTGGTTCACCTTCCGCAGCGAGCGCCTGCGCGTGTTCATGGAGGCTTGGCTCACCGCGCATGGCATTAAGCCGGTGCCGCGCGCGACGTGGAACGCCGAGCAACCGCGGCCGCGAGAACCGTTGCCCATTTCGCAAGAGCAGCTGAGCGCGCGCCGCAGCCGCAGCGCGGAGCTGCTGCGCAAGCAGCTGCGTGAGCTGGCTGATAGCCTTGGCGCGCGCGATCTGGAGAAGGTCACCGCGTTCGCGGAGTTCGTGAAGGCGCGCCGCGCGGCGCGGGTGTTCGCGCACCGCAACGACGCCGCCGCACCGGAAGGTGAGGCTGAGGGCGCGTTGGTGCACGAAGAGCCCTCCACGCCGGACACCGACGAAGAGCCGACGCCGTCGTCGCGGAAGCGCGCCGCCGCGGTGAAATGAGGCGGCGGCAGCTGGGGGCGTTGCTCGGCGCCGCGTTGCTCGCGGCGCCGGCGCCGCTGGCCGCGGCCGTTCCGGTAGAGCGCGCGCTGGTCCGCTACTGGGCTCCGGACACCGGCGGCGTGGGACACCCGCGCTTCGTCTACCAGCACGTCCTGGCCTTCGAAGCGCGCATCGAGGCACTGGCCGATCCTAGTCCGCCCGCGGGAAATGTGCCGTACCGCGAACGACACGTGACCGACGCCCTCGAGCGCCACATCGCCGAGACGCTGCTCGCGTCGTTGCACATCGATCCGGAGCCGGACGAAGCGGCGCTGGTGCGTCAGGTGCAAGCCGCGCGCGCGCGGCTCGTGCAGCGCGTGGGCGGGGAGGAGGCGCTCGCCGACGCCGCCGCGGCCGAGGGCATCGGCCTGCGTGATCAGCTGGAGATGCTGCGGCGCCAAGCGCGGGCCAGCCTGTACCTGGATCGCATGGTGGCGCCCATGCTGGAGCCGAGCACGGCGGAGCTGCGCAACCTGCACCGCACCCGCCACAACCCGTTCCGCGATTTGCCGTTCGAGCAAATCGAGCCCGGGCTGCGGCGTTGGTACATCGCCCAGCGCCTCGCGGCCGCGGTGCAGAGCTTCTACCAGAACGCGCGCGGCCGCATTACATTGACCCAGCTCGCCGAGCTGCCGCTCCGCGTCCGCGCCACGCAGTGATGTGTCGCGCCGCCAGCGCAGGCGCGGGTCTTGGCGCCGGCGATTACGCGGCGAAGCTTTTTTGAGTAGGCTGCTCGCGTGTCGAAACCCGGAGCCGATCCGCGAAAAACCGTCAAGGCGGCCCTGCTCGCGAACGCAGGGATCGCCTGCGCCAAGCTCGTCGCCGCAGCGCTGAGCGGCAGCGCGGCGATGTTGGCGGAGGGCGTCCACTCCATCGCCGATACGGCGAACCAGGGGCTGTTGCTGCTCGGCATGCGGCGCGCTGCGCAGAAGCCGACGCGCTTGCATCCCTTTGGCGTCCACGGCGAGAGCTACTTCTGGGCCTTCATCGTCTCCCTGCTGTTGTTCTTCCTGGGCGGCGTGTTCGCGATCTACGAAGGCATCTACAAGCTGCGAGAGGGGGGCGAGCACGGCGGCGGCTCACTGCTGGTGCCGCTGATCGTGCTCGGCGTGTCCGTCGTGCTCGAGCTCACCAGCTTCACGGTCGCGCTGCGTGAGTTCAACAAGAGCCGCGGTAAGCGCAGCGTCCGCGAGGCGCTGTTCAGCGGCAAGGATCCGGTGATTCCGCTGGTGTTGCTGGAGGACACCGGAGCGGTGTTCGGCCTCATCATCGCGCTGATCTCGATCCTGATCACGTGGCTCAGCGGGCGCGCCGCTGCGGACGCGATCGGCTCGATCTTGATCGGCGTGCTGCTCTGCGCGATCGGACTGCTGCTGGCGCGGGATACGCATAGCTTGTTGATTGGCGAGGCGATCGACGCGGAGACGCGTCAGCAGGTCATCGAGGTGGCCGAGAGCACCTCCGGCGTGCAGGCGGTCACTCAGCTGCTGAGCCTGCATCTGGGGCCCAACGCGGTGCTGCTCGCCTTGAAGGTGCGCTTTCAGGCGAACCTGGCGCTGGACCAGGTCGAGCGCAGCATCAACGAGCTGGAGCGCCGGGTGCGCGAGCGCCTACCGACCATGAGCCGCATCTTCGTCGAGCCGGACAGCGGCTATGATGCGACGCAAGATCCCGAGTACCCGGACTAGCTACGGCTGGTCGTCGCGGCGCGCGCTCACCACTTGACGTTCACGCTCGGCGGTTGAATTTCGGTCTCGGCGTGGCTCAGCTCCACCGTGACCTTCACGACCACGGAGCCGTGCCGCATTTCCTTGAGGTCGAGGCCGGGCACCGCTTTCAAGTCGGCGCGCGGCACGACCTGCTCCGCGCGCAGCGCGCGCACGACCTCGGGCGCGCCGAACACGGAGATATCCACGCTGCGCGGCGTGACGACCGCGCCGGTGACGCCAACGACCTCGATCGGGCGATTCTCGAAGCGCGCTTCGGCTAGGCGACGCGCGACCGTCACTGCCACCACGACGGAGCTCGAGCCCAAGAATTTCACGCGCGCGGGCGGCGCGTCGACGGCGATGCGTCGCCGGTGCACCCCTTCGCTCAGGCCGCTCACGTCGAAGGGGGCCAGACGCGCGGATTGCATCACTTCGACCAGGCTGCGCGGACCCCGCACCGTGAGCTGCTGCGGCTCCGCCTCGGGCTCTCCCTTCACCACGTAGCCGGCCGCGGGCTGTCCGGAGATCGAAGCCTGAATCGGCAGCTGGCGCGTGACGATGTCCTCCCAGTCCAGGTCGATGCCGGGCGGATCGATGATGGTGATGCGCGTGTCCGGCGGCAGCTGGAACATGGCCTCGTCGAACGTGATCTGCTCGCGATAGCCATGGCGCAGGTCGATTTCGATGGGCGACAGCCCCTCCTGGATCACGCGATCGAGCGCGCGCGCCGGGCCACGCAGCGTCACGTGAATGCTGGCCGGGATTTGCGTCATCAGCTCCCGCTCCGCGCCTTCCGCGGGCGGTCGCAGCACGACGGGCACCGGCACCGTGCGCAGCTGCTCGTCCTGCTGGCCATAGACGAACGCGAACAAGCCCAGCGCGAACACCATCGACAGGGCTTTGAGGCCGAGGTTCTCCGTCACCGACTCTTTGAGGAAGGTCAGCACGGCCGCGAGCAGCGAGCTCACTCTTCACCTCGCGGCTTGCTCTCATGCGTGGGCTGCGGCGTCTCACCGGCGTCGCCGCGCAATAGGCGAGCGCTCGGCGTGCGTAGCGGCGCGGTGGCGGGATTGGGTGTTGCCAGGCTCGCGCCGGGGCGCAGCGGCGGCGGCGGCTCGCTGCGCGCGCGGACCGGCGCGACGCCGTCGCTGCTGTCCGCCACCAGGCTGATGCGCGGATGCTCCCCCTCGAGCTCGACGCGGCGAGACTCGGGCGTGCGCACGCTCTCCGGCGTGGCCTCGCGCTGCTGCGCCTCCCGCTGGGCCGCGGCCTTGCGCGTCTTCTTGCGCACACGCGGGCTGAAGATCGCTTCCAGCATGGTCTTGAGCTTGGGCCCGTCGAGGTTCGAGGCGATGTTGCCGTTGAAGCAGAAGCTGATCGTGCCGCGCTCTTCGCTGACGATCACCACCACCGCGTCGGTCTCTTCGGTGATGCCGAGCGCCGCGCGATGGCGCGAGCCGAAGCGATCGTCGAGCACCTTGCCCTCGGGCATCGGGAAGAACACGCCCGCCTTCGCCAGGCGAAAGTTGCTGATGATGACCGCGCCGTCGTGCAGCTTGTTCACGGCCTCCGGCACGAACAGCGAGACCAGCAGCTCCGCGCTCACCTGCGCGTCGACGTTGTGACCCTTGTGCGCACCCACGAACTCGTCCAGGTTCGCGTCCTGCTCGAAGGCGATCAGCGCGCCGATGCGGTGGCGCGCGAGCTCCGTCGCTGCGTCCACCACCTCGTCGATCACGCGGGACTCCTGAGTGCGCGACCAATGCCCGAACCAGGCGCGGCTGCCGACGCGCTGCAAGCCGCGGCGAATGTCGTTCTGGAATACGACGACGATGATCAGGATGATGCTCGAGATCAGCGCGCTCATCAGCGTGAGCACGGCCACGAGCTGCAGCAGGCGAGCGACGACGTAGATCAGAAATACGACGCCGAGCCCGAGGCCCACCTGCATCGCGCGCGTGCCGCGCATCACGAGCAGCGCGCGATAGATCAGGTAGTAGACGAGAAAGACGTCGAGCGCGTCCCGTGACAGGTGCAGCAGGGAGCGGCTCTCCAGGTAGCTCCGCAGCGTCTCAAACATGCGCGGCCTCCCGCGCAAGGCCGTGACGGATCGCGTGCCCGACGAGCAACGCCTGATGCGTCTCTGCGACGTCATGTACGCGTAGCACGCGCGCGCCGCGCTCCACCGCGAGCAGCGCCGCGGCCAAGCTGCCAGCCAGCCGCTGCTCGGGCGGCTTCGGCTCGGGCGCTGCCAGGAACGATTTTCGACTCGCGCCCACCACCAGCGTCTCGGCTGCGGTCGCCAAGCGCGGCAGGCCGCGCAAGAGCTCGAACGAATGTCGCGCGTTCTTGTTGAAGCCGAGGCCCGGATCCAGCCAAATCGCGCCCAGTGGCAGGCCTTGGCGCGCCGCCAGCTCGGCTTTGGCGCGCCACTCGTCGAGCACTGTCGCGACTACGTCGGGGCCATAGGCGTCGTCCGGATACGCGGAGTAGCCGGCCATCTTTTCCATCGGCCCGCGCGAGTGCATCAGAATCAACGTCTTGCCTCGCTGCGCGCAGACGCGCGCCAAACCTGGCTCGGCCAGGCACGAAATATCGTTGGCCAGCTCGGCGCCGAGCTCGAACGCACGCTCGGCGACGCTGGGCGCGCTGGTGTCGACGGACACCAGCGCGCCGCGCGCGACGGCGTGCCGCAGCGCGGGCTCGATGCGCTCGAGCTGCTCGCGAGCGGGGACCGGCTTCGCGCCGGGGCGCGACGACTCGCCGCCGATGTCGATGAGATCTGCGCCAGC
Source organism: uncultured Sorangium sp. (assembly GCA_966250485.1). Taxonomy (GTDB): domain Bacteria; phylum Myxococcota_A; class Polyangia; order Polyangiales; family Polyangiaceae; genus PMG-095. The sequence goes on from CBINHN010000003.1 coordinate 53,384, forward strand.
GGCTAGCAGCGCGTCGACGCGCGCGCGCGCCGCCTCCGCGTCGCTGTAGCGTCCGCCATCGAAGAAGGAGTCCGGCGTGACGTTGAGCACTCCCATCAGCGCTGCACCGCGCCTGACGAAGCTCGACTCAAGGCGGATCCTGAGAGCGCCCACGAAAGATTCGGTAGCAAGCCATGCTGCCCCGCGCAAGCAGAAATCAGCTTATTTTATGCTGAATTATCATTCGCCGCGCGCACCGGCGGCTTACCAATTGCTGGCCTCGCGTCTGTTGTAAGATGCGCGAGTCGCTGATTTCGGCTCAGCGTGAAGGACAAAAATCACATGTGGCCCAGCCCGAGTCCCAGTGTTGCTTTCGTCGAGCGTCGTCAGCGCCTCCAGCAGCGGCTCGATCGCCCGGCGCTGTTCGTCTCGGGCTTTTCGCGGCCGCGAAATTTCGAGGGTAACCGCTACCCCTTCCGCGCGGAGAGCCACTTTCTCTACTTCGTGGGACGCGCGCTCGAGGGCGCGGCGCTGCTGCTCGGACCCAAGGAAGCCGTCTTGTACGCCCCCGCGCCGGATCCCGAGGAGGAGCTGTGGAGCGGGCCGATGCCGAGCTTCGCGGAGCTCGAGGCCGCGTGTGCGCTGCCCGTGCGAGCGATCGAGGAGCTCGAGGTGACCCCGGACACCTTGACCCTTCCCGCGCAGGACTGGGAAGGCGCGCTGTTCCAGAGCGAGCTGCTGGGGCGTGACGTGGACCCCGGCAGCGGACCCGAGCTCAGCGACGAGAACGCCGCGCTCGCCGACGCGGTGATCGAGCTGCGCCTGCAGCATGACGCTGCGGCCATCGAGCAGCTGCGTCAAGCAGCGCGGGCCACTGGCGAGGCGCATCGCGCGGGTCTTGCCGCGACCCGCGTGGGCGCTCGTGAGGCGGCAGTGCGGGCGGCGATGGAAGCAGCCTTCGTCGCTTGGGGCTATTCGGCGTCCTACAATCCCATCGTCACCTGCCATGGCGAGGTGCTGCACGCCGTACGCTCCGACGGTGTGATGAGGGCGGGCGATTTGCTCCTCGCCGATGTGGGCGCGGAGACGCCAGAAGGCTGGGCGGGAGATGTCACCCGAACCTGGCCGGTGAGCGGCAAATTCAGCGGCAGTCAGCGCGCGCTGTACGAGCTCGTGCTGGCGGCGCAGGAAGCGGCGATCGCTAGTGTACGTCCAGGTGTGCGCTACCTCGAGGTGCACCGCGCGGCCGGGCGAGTCATCACCGAGGGCTTGGTCGCGCTCGGCATCTTCCGTGGCGATGTGGCGGAGCTCAGCGAGCTCGGCGCGGCGGCGTTGTTCTTCCCGCATGGCGTCGGGCACCTGCTCGGCCTCGACGTGCATGACATGGAGGATCTCGGCGATCGGGCCGGCTACGCTCTTGGTCGCAGCCGCGCGACGCGCCCAGCCGATCGCTACTTGCGCTTGGATCGCGACCTCTGCGTCGGCATGGCGGTCACGATCGAGCCCGGCTTCTACCAAATCCGTCAGCTGCTCGAGCGCCCCGAGGAGGTCGGTGCGCTCGAGGCGCACCTCTGCCGCGGCGAGCTGGCGAAGTTCGCGGACGTGCGCGGCATCCGCATCGAAGATGACGTTCTCGTCACCGACACGGGCTGCGAGGTGCTCACCGCAGCGATTCCCAAGCTGCCCGCCGATATCGAAGCTTGCGTGGGGCGCGCGCGATGACGCAGGTCAGCTCGCCGTAGCGAGCAGCGCGCGTCGCAAGAGCCGCTCAGCCGAGCGCCTGGCACGCCGCGAGGCGCGCCTCGGCCTCGAACACCAAGTTCTTGAAGCTGGCATCGACGGCGGCGGCGTCTGCCACGATGTCTTCGGCCTTCGCGCCATCGAGGATCGCGCGGCGCACCTTGTCGCAGCCCGTCAACAAGTCGAACGCCTTGCGCTCGCTCTCGAACTCGTAAGGAGTATCGCGGAACGCGAACTGTTCTGGGGCCATGCGCTGCGCGAGGATGATCAGCGTGAGATAGGTGCTGAACGGGCGGAACATCTGCGGGTTGGTGACGTGCAGCATCACGCCCTGGCAGACTTGGCCGGCGTGCTTCTCGAAGCTCGGGCGGAAGCTCACCGGGCGAATCCACGCGCCGAGCGTGCCTGCGGTTTCCAATTGGCGAGACAGCTCCACGCCATCGAGGAAAGGGGCGCCGACGAGCTGAAATGGTGTGGTCGTGCCGCGGCCCTCGGACAGGTTCGTGCCTTCCACGAGGCAAGCGCCGGGGTAGACGAGCGCCGTTTCGATGGTCGGCATGTTGGGTGAGGGTGGCACGAAGGGTCGTCCCCAGGCTTCCGCGGTGCGCAGGCGTTCCCAGCCGCGCGGCGGCACAACGCTGAGCCCGCCGTCGGGACCCAGCGGCGTTCCGTCCCGCTCCGTGAACAGCGCCAGGATCTCGCCGAGCGTGAGCGCATGACGCACTGGCAACGGCTCGAGCCCGACGAAGGAGAGAAACTCGGGCGCTTGCGGCGCGCCCTCGATCGTCGCCGGATCCCCCGACAGCGGGTTCGGGCGATCCAACACCACGGTGTGGACTCCGGCGGCCGCGGCGGCGCGCGCGGCGAGCAGGGCGGTCCAGACGTACGTGTAATAGCGGCTGCCGACGTCCTGCAGGTCAATCACGAGTAGGTCGATCTCCTCCAGCTGCTCGCGGCGCGGCGAGAGCTCGTCCTTGCTGCGACCGTACAAGCTGATCACCGGCGCGCTGGCGCCATCCCCGGCCGGCGTGGAAGCGACCGGCTCTTCCGCTTGCGCTACCGCCGCCAGGCCGTGCTCGGGCGCGAAGATCACGCGAGGCGTCACCCCGAGCTCTTCCAGGACGGTGAGGGTGCTGCGTCCCCGGCGGTCGACCGCGGCCGCGTGCGTCAGCACGCCCACTCGCTGATCGCGCAGCCGGCGCCGCAGGTTCGAGAGCTGGTTTCCAGAGAGTTGGTCGATCCCAGTCAGCATGGCGAGGCCGCGAGCGTACCCAACGGGCTGCTACAAAGCGAATGAGATCATGGAGTTCTCATCAGGCTAGGAACTGGTTGCGGGGCCAGGAGGCACCGGCTAGCATTTTTTTCACAGTGCGCCGCGTCCTCGTTGCCGATGATGAAGAGAACCTGAGACTCGTGCTCCGCACGCTGCTGCGCCGGCACGGCTACGAGGTCGAGACGGTGGCGACGGGGGAGGAGGCGCTGTCGCTCGTCGACTCATTCGGTCCCGACGTCGTGCTCACGGACGTGCGCATGCCGAAGATGGGCGGCCTCGATCTTTTGACCACGTTGCGCGCGAAGGGCAACGACGCGACGGTGATCGTGATGAGCGCGTACGGCAACATGGACCTCGCCATCGAGGCCATGAAGGCGGGCGCGTACGACTACGTGCAGAAGCCGTTCAAGCCGGACGAGGTGGTGCTGGCGCTGCGCAAAGCGGAGGAGCGCGAGGCGCTGCGCCGCGAGAACCGCGCGCTGCGCGACGAGATCCGCAAAGAGCATCGCTTCGAAGACATCCTCGCGAAGAGCCCGCGCATGCAGGACATCTTCCGCACCATCGCCAAGATCGCCGACTATAAGACGACCGTGCTCGTCACCGGCGAGAGCGGCGTGGGCAAGGAGCTCGTGGCGCGCGCGATTCACCGCCGCAGCGGGCGCCGCGGTGGCCCGTTCGTGGCCATCAACTGCGGCGCGATCCCAGAAAATCTGCTGGAGAGTGAGCTGTTCGGGCACAAGAAGGGCGCGTTCACCGACGCCGTGCACGACCGCCGCGGGTTGTTCGAAGAGGCCAACGGCGGCACGCTGTTCCTCGACGAGATCGGTGAGCTGCCGCTGGGGCTACAGGTGAAGCTCTTGCGCGTGCTGGAAGACGAGCGCATCCGCCGGCTCGGTGAGACCAAGGATCTGCAAGTCGACGTGCGCATCGTGACCGCCACGCACCGCGATCTCACCGCCGAGACGAAGGCGGGCCGCTTCAGAGAGGATCTTTTTTACCGCCTCAACGTGCTGCACATCCACACGCCTCCGCTGCGCGAGCGGCGCGAAGACATCCCGCTCTTGATCGACCACTTCTTGGCGCGCAACAACGCGCGGCTCGGCACCGGAATCCGCGGCCTCGACACGGAGGCGCGCCGCTTGCTCTACGAGTACTCCTGGCCCGGCAACGTGCGCGAGCTGGAGAACACCATCGAGCGGGCGATGGTCTTGGCCGAGGGCGAGCAGATCGTCGCCTCTGACCTGCCCGAGCGCATCCGCGAAGCGCGCGACCCGGTGCAGCTGCACCTGGCCAGCGGAGAGCTCAGCGTGAAGAAGACCATGCGCGTGATCGAGGAGATCCTGATCCGCCGCGCCCTACAGAAGACCAAGGGCAACCGCACGCGGGCGGCGGAGGTCCTCGAGATCAGCCATCGAGCGCTGCTCTACAAGATCAAGGACTACGAAATCAGCGATTTGTGAGGGCGTCGCGCGTGAGCGCCGATATTTGCAGCAAAAATGCAGGCTGCGAACGGGTTCCCTCGGCTGCGGCCGGTGATGTACACTGCGCGCCCATGAAACGGCTCGTTTTCGCAGTTTTAGGCTTCACGGTGGCGTGCTCGCCGATGGATGCCGATCGGCCCAAGACGCCTGATGAGATCGCTGCCGAGCAAGAGCAGCTGGGCGCGGAGCAATCGAAGAAGGCCACGTATTACGACAGCGGTCCGTCGACGCCGTCGGATGAGGAGAAGAAGGCGCAGTGGGACGACGACTACGCCAGCCTCGAGCTGCGTCGCGCCTCGCGCTCCGCCGAGACGTGCCCGGAATCGGTCACCGAGAAAGCGCCCAAGGGTAAGGCTCACGTTACGCTGACCTTCTCCAACGACGGCCACGTGAAAGAGTCGAGCGTCGCCGCGCCCTACGAGGATACGGCGGTCGGCAAGTGCGTGCTGCGCGCCATGGGCGCCGTGATCGTGAAGAACTACGAGGGTCCCGAGAAGACGGTCGAGTACGAAATCGACCTGACCGGCGCCAAGAAGTCGGGTCCGATCGGCGGCGAAAAGGAAGACGAAGACAGCAAGTGAGTGGACAGCGAGCGCGGAGTCACTCCGCGCTCGCTGCGCCGCTATTTCAGGCGGGCAGCCGCCGGCTCACCAGTACCAGGCGCCGAGCACGAACAGCATCGCGAGCACGCCGACCGAAAGCATGGCCACCGCCTCCCACGGCCCGCTCTGCGCGTCGACGAAGCGCAGCTCGATCGAGGCGAGCCGGCTGACCTCACGGTGCTTGCGTCCAGAGAGGGCGAGGTTGGCCGCGCGCAGCGCGGGGTCGAGGCTGTCTTCTTCGCTCATGCGAGCGCAGGTTTTGCCCGAGGTGCTTTTCGCTGTCGAGCCCTGACACGCGTTCAGGCGGGCGAAAGTGCGTGGCAGTGGCCGGCGATTTTCGAAGAACGTGAATTTTTCCGGCGAGGTGAGCGCCGCGCGCGCTCAGCCGAAGCGAGCACGACCCTTGCTATCCCACCAATCGCGATAGCGTTTCTGCGCGCGCTCGCGCTCGCGTGGCGGCAGGTCGTCGTAGTAGCCGAAGTACTCCTTGGTGAGACTCTTCAGCTCATCGCCCGCGGCGCGGCGGATCTCCGCGCTCTCGTGCATCAGCGCGTCGATCAGCCACTCGATGCGGTGTCGCTCGCTGTTCAGGCTCCACCACTCTTCCCAGGCCACGCTGTCTTCGCCGTAGTCCGTGCGCGTGATCACCATCAGCGCCCAGTGCGCGGAGCGCTGAATTTCGGGCGAGCCCGCCGCGAGCAGCGTGGCGAGCGTTGGCACCGCGCGCGCGTCGCGTAGATCCGCGATGGCTTCGATCACCATGTGCTGCAGCCGGTCGCGGCGCGTCGAGTCGAGCAGCATTTCACACAGCGTGTTGGAGAGCACGCTCGCCGAGTGCGCGTGCGAGCTCAGCATGCGTCCAGCCGCCAGCGCGGCGCGGCGCACCTCCGCGTCGTCATCGATGAAGCGGCGGGCGACGGCGCGCGCCGCGTCGGTGCAGGGCATCTCTCCGAGCAGCCGCGTGGCCCAAGCGCGCACGTTGGGATCTTTGTCGTTGCTGCGCGCCACCAGCACGCCGGCCGCCTTGGGGCCAATCTGCGCCAAGACGCGCAGGATGGGGCCGCACTCGGACGCGCGCGGCGGACCGTCGCCGGGCCCGCGCCGCAGCTCGGAGGTGATCGGCCCAGGGAAGGCGCCGACCAGCGCCGGTACCGCGGCCGCGCCGATCTGTACCAGGCGCACTGCCGCGGACTGATCCCCCGCCACCAGGCGCGACACGAGCTCTTCCGTGTCTTGCGCCAGATCCACGATCACCGCGGGCAGGCGCAGATCTCGCGCGCTGCCCGGGGCCGGTAACGGACGCGCGCTGTGCGCCACCGAGCGTGAGCGAGGCGCCTGCGCCGGCTCCTCGAGCGGTGCTTCTGCTTCGATGGCCGTCTTGAACTCGTCCTCCTCGGCGCTGGTCGTCACTTCCAGCTCCGGCGACTCGTCCGAGGTCGTCTCGGTGACCTCGCTGGCGTCGAGTTCGGGCAGCGAGCTCTCGTCGTCGGGCGCCGCCGAGATTTCCGCCGCTGGCTCCGGAAGGGGTGGCGGCGGCGGGGGCGGTGGGGGCTCGGGGGCTGGCGCCGGGGAGGGCTGCGGGATGGGCGTGGGGGCGTCGTCTAGCGCGTGAAAGACTTCGGCGCGCAGCGCGCTGTCCACTGCTGGCGGTCGCGTGGAGCCAGCGCCGGGCGGCGGCGGCAGGTGCACGGGCGTGCGGCCACGCTTCAGCTTCGCGAGCAGCCGCGGCGGTGGCGTGCCGACGCCAGGCTTGGTGTCGGGCTCGGGATCATCGAAATGCTCGACCTCACCGCGCGCGGCGCTGAGCAGCTCAGTGCTGTGCTCGACCGGAGTGTGCGGCGGCGCGCCGGGCGCGAAGCTCGACGGGATCGGCGTGCGCGAACGCGAGGGCAACGCGCTCGGCACGAAGGAGGGCCGGCGCGCCGCGGGTGCCTCGCTGTGCACCTGCGCGGCAGGGGTTTCGGAGGGATGCGCAGGGCGCGGCCCGATGGATATCACCGGACGTGCGAGCGGCGGCGCGGAGCGTGAGCCGTGCGCCTCTCCCGCGGGCGGCGGGCGGCTCTGCGCCGAGGCGCTGACGAACGAGGCCAACGCCGAAGCGCGCTCGCCGAGGCGCGAAGTGTCCGGGCGGTGCAGGCGCGAGAGATCCGGACGCGGCAATAGATCCTCGCGCGGCGGGCTGCCTTTGCGCCGCAAAATCAGCCGTTCCAGCGCCACCGAGACGAGCGGCGCGAAGGACAGCACGTTGCCGATCGCGTCGAGCGTGACGTCGCTGTCACCGTCGTCACCGTAGAACACCAGCACCGCGCGCTTGCGCACGCGAACGGGCAGCAACAACACCGCGCGCCCCGGCCGGCGCTCGAGATCCTTGGCCAGCGCAGCATCGAGCCCCGAGGCGGACAGCCGCGCCAAGCGATACGGCTCGTTGGCGACGACCTGCGCCAAGGTGCTGGGCAGATCGAGCGGCACGCCGATGCCGAGCACGCGACCGCGCGCGGCGCCCGAGCCGTGCGCGTCGCGGCCCTCCGCCAGATCGCCGTGCACCGCGAACAGCGCGGAGTACTCGAAGTATTGCGAGCAGAACGCGAAGAACGCGGCCACCACCTCGTCGCGCGTCTCGGCATCGAGCAGGTCGGCCTCGGCCATCGCCACCGTGTACGGTCCGCGACGGCGCCGCACGCGACGCTCGGCGTGCGCCAGGCTGCGAAGATCGATGTTCCGCACGCGCTGCTTCGCGCCGGATGGCGACTGCGCCGCCGCCTTCAGCTCGGCCTCCGCGGCCTTCTGCTTCGCGGGCGCGGGCGCGGATACGCTGCCCGGCTCGAGGCTCTGGCTGGCGGGGGCTTCCGACTCGCTCGTGAGCGGCGGCTGGGTCTCGGCCAGCGCCGGGCTGGCGGCGAGGCTGTTGGGCTGAGCGCTGGGCGCGCCGCCGAGCCGAGCGAGCACGCGCGCGACGCGCTCATCGAGCTGGACCTCGTAGTCGCGCGCGATCGCTTGCCGGACGCGAACCAGCGTCGCTGCTTGCTGTTGCAGCGGGACGCCCAAGGAAAACTCGAGATCGCCTTGTAACTCTGGCGGCAACGGCTCCGGGACGGCCACGACGAAGTGGCCGTCCCGTTCCTCCAAGGGGTACAGGCAGTAGCGCTGGACGACGTCGCGCGGCACCATGCGCCGGACGCTGTCGCTCGCGCGCGGCAGCTCACCCGTTGGAGCTGGAGGCAGCCCGACGCTCTCGGCGATGGCGAGCGTGAGCGCGCCCTCGTCGACCGAGGCGAGCTCGAGCAAGTTCGTCGGTAGGTCGCCGCCGTACTGCGCTTGATGCGCGAGCGCCTCCTCCACGTCTGCGACCGACGCTACCTCGCGCTTCACGATGTTGGAGCTCAGCGTTGGCATGGCGGCGGCCGAAAGCCGATACTTCGGCCGAATGTTCACGGGGCTGCTTCGGCTGTCAACTTTACCGGCAATTGCCCGTGGCACCGATCCTAGCTCACGTCCGGCCGACCTGACCGGACGGAGCGAGGTCTCTCCCGCGCGCGGCGCGGGATTGGGCTGAAAAGCGCGGCGCGGGGCGGCTCAGGCGGCCACGGGAGCCGCTCGCCGCTGCTGAGACGGCAACGCTGAGAGTGTCGCTTCTCGCACACGGGCCAACAAGTCGGGTGTTGTGAGCAAGGCGTCGCGCGTGCGGTCGCGGCCCTGACCGACGCTCTTGCCGGCGAAGGTGAGGTGGCTGCCGCTCTTCTCGAGCACGCCGTTCGCCAGCGCCACCTCGACCAAGTCCGCGCCAGCGTCGATACCCGTTCCCCAACGGATGTCGAACTCGGCCTCGGTGAAGGGAGGAGCGACTTTGTTCTTTACGACTTTGACGCGCGTGCGGTTGCCAATCACCGTCTCGCCCGCGCTGATCTTCCCGATGCGGCGCACGTCGAGCCGAACGCTGGCGTAGAACTTCAAAGCGTTGCCGCCGGGCGTGGTCTCGGGGCTGCCGAACACGACGCCTATCTTCTGGCGCAGCTGGTTGATAAACATAATCGTAGTGTTCGTCTTGTGCGCGATGGCGGTCAGCTTGCGCAGCGCCTGACTCATGAGCCTCGCTTGTAAGCCCATGTGCGGGTCGCCCATGTCGCCCTCGATCTCCGCCTTGGGCACGAGCGCCGCGACCGAGTCGATCACGACCAGATCCAGCGCGCCAGAGCGCGTGAGCATCTCCGCGATCTCGAGGCCCTGTTCACCGCAGTCCGGTTGGGACACCAGCAAGCGCCCGAGATCGATGCCGATGCTGCGGGCGTAGCGCAGGTCGAAGGCGTGCTCGGCGTCGATGAACGCGCAGGTGCCCCCAGCGGCTTGGGCCTGGGTGATCGCGTGCAGCGTCAAAGTGGTCTTACCGCTCGACTCGGGCCCGAACACTTCGACGATGCGCCCGCGAGGGTAGCCACCCACACCCAAGGCCTCGTCGAGAGCCAGCGAGCCGCTCGCTATCACTGGAATTGGCTCGAGCGCGCCATCACCGAGTCGCATCACCGCGCCCTGGCCATAGGTCTTCTCGATGCTGGCCAGTACTTCGCGCATCGATGCTTGCTGTTCCTTACGTCGCTCATCGCTCATGGCAGTCTCCTTGTTCGCCCCGTAAAGGCGTCGCGGAGCCCTTGAGCAGACGACGTGCCGTCGAAAAATGGCTTATTTTACAGGCGCTCGAGCGCTGGCGGCCGGGAACGCGCCGGCGAATCGTCGCCGGCCGGCGGCGTACGTCTTCAGGTGTCGCGCTTGTCGCGCTGACGCATCGCATCTGCAGCGAGGAACGGCACCAACAGAACACCGCCGGGGGCGATGATCACTGCGGTCCACAGCAGCACGCGAAGAACCTGAGCCATGATTTTGTGCAAAAAACTTTGCACTTCGCATGCCAGCTCGGGGCGCGGGCAAATAGGGCTGAAATATTACAAGCGCTGATTGAGCGATGAGGCACAGCTCTGATCGGCGTGTCATACGCCCCGCAGCGCGTGTCCACGGGCGCACAGGGAGCGCTGTTCTGGCGCTGTTTCGGACGTGCTACATGACGGCGCCTCGGGGATTGTCATGCGGAGTTGGTCGTTGATCGCGGGACTTGGTTTCATGCTGCTGTCGAGCACGGGCTGCGCGGTAGCCGGCGGCCTCGGTCTCGGCGCGGGAATGCTGGTGACGGCGGCGCTGACCGCTGGCTGCTATGATCCGGTTTCAGTCACTGTATTCGACGGCCTGAGTGGGCTTCCCGATTGCAGCGCTGCGGTCATCGCGCGTGAAAAGAGCGGGTCCGTGACGCGCTTCTCATCGTGCTTCTACGCCGAGCTTCCTGTGGGATCTTGGACGGTGAGCGCGGCGCGCGCTGGGTACCGCTCAGCCAGCACGGAGCTGATCGTGCCCAAAGCTCGGCGTTGCGAACCCGCACCGCAGAGCGTGGAGCTCACGCTGGTTCGTCTCGACCAGCCGCTCCCGGCTGGGGTCCCGATCCGGCCGCCGAAGCCAGGAGAAGCCCCCTCACGCCGGGTGCGCTTCCGGCTCCTGGCGCGCTGGCGCCAAACGGCGCCGCTCCGTCGACGCCTACGCCCGTAGCCCCGGTGGAAGAGGAGCCACCACTCCAGTCCGAGCCACCGCTGCAGTCCGAGCCGCCGGTGCTAGCGCCGACACCCTCGAACTCCACATCGCCGCCGCTGTCACCCCCGGGCGTGACACCCCCAGCTCCCTAGTTGGAGCACTCAATATATAGGGAGAGGTCGCGCTCAGTCGCCGCCGCGCTTGGCGCGGCCGCTGGCGGTGATCTTGTTCGGAGCGTCGACCGCGCGAGAGATGGCGCCGGCCCCGAACCGTTCCGTGATGGCGTCGAGGATTGGCCCCAAGCGATCTTCTCGCGGTCGTTCGAACAGCTCGAGCTGGCGCTGCTCCGCGGCGGGCTCCAGCCCTGAGAGCGAAACGCCGAGCAGTCGAACCGGGAGGGTAAGCTGCGCCTCGTCCCACAGCGCGACGGCGACCTCCCGCAGCACCTTTCCGCTGTTGGTTGCTTCCGGCAGCGTTTTGCTGCGCGTGAGCAGCGGGTAGATGGGCTCGAGCTGCTCATCGCGCGAGCGCCGCTGCCCGCGCGCGCGCGCCAATTTGATTTTGAGCGTGACCGTGCGGCCGCGATACCCCGCTCGGCGCACCCTGCGAGCGACGGCCTCGGCGTGCGCGGTGAGCGCCGCGGTCACGCGCTCGCGCTCGCTGACGTCGACCTCGAAGGTGTTCTCTTCGCCGAAGGACTTCGGGTCACGATCAGCCTCGACCGCGCGCCCATCTCGCCCCTGCGCGAGCTCGAGCAGCTCTCGCGCTCGCGAGCCCGCCACTTCACGCAACAGGGTAATATCGGCCCGCGCCAATTTTGCCACGCTGTCGAGCCCGAGCGCGCGCAGCTGTTCGGCCAGTACCGGCCCAACGCCCCACAGCCTTCGCACCGGAAGCGGGGCGAGGAAGCGCTCCACCTCCTCTGCGCGCACGAGCGCCAGGCCGTCGGGCTTGCCTAGCGTGCAGGCAATCTTCGCGACGAGTTTGTTCGGCGCGACGCCCACGGAAACATTCAGGCTCGTGCGCTCCAGGACCGCCGCTTTGAGGCTGCGCGCGAGGCGCTCGGGGCCGCCGAACAAGCCGACCGAGCCCGTGATATCGAGGTACGCTTCGTCGAGCGCGATGGGCTCGATTTGGTCCGTGAACGTGGCGAAGACCTCGTGAATCTCTGCTGACACCGCGGCGTAGTGGCCCATTCTGCCCGGCAGAAACACCCCCTCCGGACACAACGCCCGCGCGCGAAAGCCCGGCATCGCCGAGTGAACGCCGAAGCGCCGCGCTTCATATGACGCCGCGGCGACGACTCCGCGCGCCGAGGCGGCGCCCACGATCACCGGTTTTCCGCGCAGCTCTGGGCGATCGCGCTGCTCGATGGATGCGTAGAACGCGTCCATGTCCGCGTGCAGGATCCAACGTTCGCGCGTCATCGGTCGTTCGCCTTTCGAGCCATCGTAGCTTTTTGCGTGGCGCACCTTTGCATTTGCATTTTTGGACTCGGCTTGCAGAGGCATGCGCATCATGACCCGCGGGCCTTCGCGAAAACGCGATACCGACGCAAATTGTAGGAGCCTCTAAATGAAATACAGAACCGCTTTCAGCGGCGCAGGAATGTCATGCACCGAGCGCGACACATGAATCGGCCAAGAAATCGCTCCGTTTGCTCGCATTGATGTTGCGGCCGCGTTCATTTCACTATTAGAACGCCTTCATTGCCGACCAGAAGCGGGGCTCGGCGCGGAGGATTCAATGAACAAGCGGAATACGGTATTACTCGGGGTCGCCTTACTTTGCAGTAGCGTGATGGCGGCGTGCGGCGACGACGACGACGCGCCGGCGACCGGCGGCAAGGGGGGTAGCGCGGGCATGAGCACCGGCGGCACCGGCGGCAGCAAACCGACGGGCGGCACCGGTGGAACTGGCGCGACCGGCGGCAGCAAGCCGAACGGCAGCGGCGGCGCGGCCGCGGGTGCGGGTGGCAACGTGACGGGCGGCACTCAGGGCACGACCGGCGGGGTGAGCAGCGGCGGCAAGGCGAGCGGTGGAACCGGTGGCAAGGCCACGGGCGGTACCGGCGGCAGCAAACCGACGGGTGGCACCGGCGGCAAAGCCACGGGTGGAAGCGCCGGTGACGGCGGCCTCGGTGGCGATGGTGGCCTCGGTGGCGATGGTGGCCTCGGCGGAGTTGGTGGCCTCGGCGGCGACGGCGGTGTTGGTGGCGTTGGTGGCCTCGGCGGCGACGGCGGCGTTGGCGGTCTCGGCGGCGATGGCGGCCTCGGTGGTGTTGGCGGCGGCGGTGCAGGGGGCGACGCCGGCGCAGGCGGCGCATAACGAACCAAACGAACCGGTGTCGGTCCCGCTCTTTGGTTCGGGGCCGACGCCGGAGCACGCGGATGCTGGTCATCGCGTGCTCGCCGGCGCTGCGCGCCGAAGACCGAGCGCAGCGTCTTCGAAGCGCCTGCTCAGCGCAGGACTAACATCGCGAACGAGCCGTAAGTGACAGCTCGAGCGACGCGCTATGCGCTCACGTGACGGTGCCTTCGTCGCGACGCGATTTGCGCGTCGCCTTGCTGTTGCTCTCGTCTGCGGGAACATCGCCCACCGCGAGCTCGCAGTCGCCGAACGTGATCTTCATCTTCGCGTCATCGCTGGCGAGCTTCACCTCGAGCGATTTGGCGCGGATGATGGTGTTGTCTTTGACGCGGCCGGCCAGCTCCACCACCTCCGCGTCGAACTCACCGGACAGCTCGCCGAGCGATTTGATCGTGCCGACCTTGGCCTTGCCATGCACCGCGCCCTTTTCGCTGACGGTGAGCGCAGGCGTGTCGATGTCGCCTTCGATGCGGCCGCGCACCACGACGGGACAGTTAGAGAGCAGGGTGCCTTTGAACTCGGTGCCCTCCTCGACGACGGTTTGCTTGCTGTTCGTGCTCATTGCCTATCGGACCTTTCCATATCGTCGCGAGCCTTGAGGATCTTCACCCGCAGCCGGCATCCCGGCTGAAACGCGAATTGCGTGGACGTCGCGGCCTGCTCGATGGTGGCCACCAACGCGCCGCTCTTGCTCACCACCAGCGTGCGCGGACCCTGGATGCCCGGGCTGGCGCGCTCGAAGAACTGCCCGTGGATGGTGACGTTGCCGCCGCCGGAGATGGTGCAGCGCGACAGCACGCCCTCTTCGCCGATGACCAGATCGGTGCCGTCGCCGAGACGGATCGAGCAGTTCTCGAAGCGGCTCTCGATCTCGACGCTGGAGCCGTCTCCGAACTCGAGCGACGCGTCACGCAGCACGTCGCCTTTGCCGAAGTAGCGCGCTGCTTGCGAGAACGGCAGGAGCTTGCCCGCGAGCAGCGCCGCGATGTCCTCGCCGCGCACGGTGCGGCTGCCATCGCCGTCCGGGCTGTTGTCGAGCCAGGACGCGGCGGGAGCGCTGAACGTGGCCGTGGCGCTGGCCGCGCCGTGGAGCTTGGCGCCGTCCAGCGCAGCGCCGGACAGCTCGGCGGCGCTCAGGTTCGCGTGCCGCAGATCGGCGGCGGTCAGATCCGCGCCGCCGAGCCGCGCCTTGCTGAGGTTGGCGCGAAACAACGACGCGCCCGCGAACACCGCCTTGGGCGCGCTCACCTGCGCCAGCTCGGCCTCGCGCAGCACGGCCCGCTCGAGGCGCGCCTCTTCGAGGTTGGCCGCCGTCAGCACGGCGAAGCTCAGATCTGCGCCGGTGAGGTTCGCGCCGCCGAGGTAGCACTCGGTGAGCTCCGCGTGCGAGAGCAGCGCCTCCTCGAGCGCGGCTTTGCCGAGATCGGCCGACTCCAGCTGAGCGCCGCTGAGCCGCGCGCCGCGCAGCAGCGCTTCCGTCAGCGTCGCGCCCTCCAGCGTGGCGCGGTTCAGGTTGGCGCCGCTGAGGTCCGCCTTCTCCAGGTTGGCGCCTTCCAAATCCGCCTTGTCCAGGTTCCCTTCGCGTAGATCGACTTGTTTGAGGAAGGCCTCGCGCAGGCTGGCGTTCCTGAAGTTCGCGCCGCGCAGCTTGGCGCCCTCCAAGTTGGCGCCGTCGAGCTCGGCGCGCGCGAAATCCAGCCCCTCTAGCGTGGCGTTCGACAGGTCGAGGCCGCGCAGATCGGCGCGCGCGAAGCTCTGCTTTGCTAGAGCTCTCTTCAGCACCTCGTCTCGGGTTAGCTCCGCCATCGTTGAGTTCCTCTTCGGGTTAGTTGCTGCGCGCGAGGAAGCGGCGAAGCTCCTCGGCCTTCTTCTTGAACGGCAGCCGCTCCAGCTCTCGCACGAGGGCTGTCTCGCCCATGCGCGCGAGCATCAAATTCAGCTCGATGATGGTGGCCGCGCGCTCTTGGCGCAGCCGCCGCTTCTCGTCCGAGCCCGACCAGCCCCTCGAGATCGCGTCGAAGGCGTTGTTTTGATCTTCGAGGCGCTTGGTCAAGAGCTCGAGCTGGCTGCGCTCCCGGTTCTTGCGCGGCTGCGGCGGCACGGAGGCGAGCTCGCGTCGATAGCGCTGAAAACGCGCCACGATGCGCTCCGCCAGCTCACGGCTGATGCCCGCGGCGTCGGCGATGTCTTGCGGCTTCGCCTTGTAGAAGAACTCCAGGCTGGTGAGCCCCGCCGCGTAGATGCGGTCGAGCGCCACTTTGCGCACCTCGGACACCTGCTGCAACAGCGACTGCACGATCACCGGCTCGCGCCGGTCACGCTCTTCGCGCACCGCAAAGGCCACGGGCAAGAGCGCCACGAGCTTGTCGTACGCAGCGCGCAAGGCGTCTCGAGAGCGCGGCTCGAGCGCGGCGCCCGCGCCGCGCTCAGCCTGTTCGATGGCCGTCAGCACCTCATCGAGGCTGAGCGCGAGCTCTCGCAGCTCCAGCTCACGCGCGGCGCGCAACATCGAGCCGACGCTCGGACGACAGACGCTGAGCCACTCTTTGGTGGGCTCACCCAGATCCATCTCGACCATCAGGTCGCGCAGCGGGCCCAGGTAGTTCACCGCAATTTCGAGGAACAGCCGCTGCGCTTCGGCGAGATCTCCCGGCGCTCTGCGGGTGACGTCCGGCGGCGGGTTGCTTTGGATGGTCTCGAAGTTGCGATCGAGCTCGTCCAGCCTGGACTCCGCGATGGGCGTCGCCGTCGGGGTCGGCGCCATGGACGGCGGCAGCGCTGAGGACGGCTCCAGCAGCGGAGGCGGAGCGACGGACGGCGCGCTGCCGCGCTCCGCGCTTTCAGCGGCCGCGCCGCTCAGCGCCTCGGCGATGGTGCTGGGGCTGGAGCCCGGCTTCGTCGGCGGCGGTGAACGCAGCGCGCCGCCGCCCGGCAGCGTCGAGCGGCGCGGGGGCAGCGGCCGCGGCAGCGAAGGAGCCTGCGCGGGAGAGCTCGGCCGAGGCGGCGCTGGCGGCCCCTCGCTCGCTTTGCTGGTGACGGGCGCCACCGTCTTCGGCGCGATAGAGGGCGGCGGCAACGGCGCGGTCGAGCGACGCGCGTCCGGCACCGTCGGCAGCCCTACGGGCGCAGCGGCGTCATTGCCTGGCATGCGGCCGCCGCATTCCACGCAAAACAGGGCACCTTCCAAGCCGAGTGCTCCGCATTGCGGACAACGAGCCGACAGACCCGCCATGGTGACGGTCGTTCCTATCACCTTCGCGCTGCTCTATGGCGACGAATTCGAGCCGCGGCCTGGCGCTGGTCGCTTCGCGCTCTGCCGAGAGTCGAATCCTACGCTCAGGGGCTCAGGCCTTTTGGCCGATGCGCGTCAGCGTCCTGAGCGCGGCGCTGTCGGGCTCTTCAGCCCAACGCGGCCGCCGCGCGCTCCGCGGAGCGCACGGCGGCGTCGATGCCGGAGCCGTGAAAGGCGGCGCCGGCGAGCAGCAGTCGCTCTCCGGCGAGGCCGCTTTCGACGGCGGCGACGCGCGCGCGATGAGCGTCGTCGAAGACGGGCAGCGCGTCCTGCCAGCGCGAGACCCAGCTCTGCAGCGGCGTGCCCTCGACGGGCACGACGCGCGCGAGCTGGCGCAGCGCGCGCGCCGTCCAGGCCGCGTCGCTGAGCGCGAAATCTTCGCTTTCAGGCCGAAAAAACAGCCGAAATAAGGCGACCGTTGCGGGTGCGCGAGCAGGGAACTTGCTGGAGACGAAGGTGCACGCGCGACACCCTTCGCGCTGCTCTTCGGCTGCGACGATGAAGCCCGTGCCATCCAGCGGGTGAGCGACGGCAGCGCGGTTGAAGGCGAGCGTGACGGTGACGCTCGAGAGGGTCGCGGCGAACGCCAACCGCTCGCCCAGCTGCCCGAGCGGCTTCGCCAAGAGCTGCGCGGCGGCGCGCGCGTTGGTGGCGAGCACGAGCGCGTCGGCGCTGGTCTCCCCGGCGCTGGTCTCGATGCGCCAGCGGGCCCCTCTGCGCTCGAGGGCCTGCACCGTCGTCGTCGTCGCGAGCTCGGCGCGCTTGGCCAGCGCGGTCGCGAGCGCATCGGACAGCTGGCCCATGCCGAGCGCGAAGGAACGAATGCCGCGGCCGAGCTCGTCCGCGGGCACCTGAAAGCCGAGGAGTTGCGCGGCCTGTCCCGGAGCCAGCGCCAGCAAGCGGCCGTCTTGAAAGCCGAACGAGGTATGGACCAGCTGCTCGACGAGCGCGCCGGCACAGCCGACGTCGCTGGCCAGCGCGGGGACCGCGCTGCTCCGCGCGACGAAGCCCTCCGCGCCGTGCTCGATCACGAAGCCGTCGTCGCGCTGGCTGTGAAGCTGCCCCCCGAGGCGCGAGGTCGCTTCGAACAGCACGACGTCGTCGCCGGCTCGGGCGCGGCGCAGCGCCACCGTGAGCCCGCTGAGACCGCCGCCGATGATCGCGACCCGTTGCATGCCGTGCTGTCTTACAGCACGAAGGGCGGCCGCGCCGCCGCCAAAGCCAGCTACGCCGACGCCTGGCTCGGCGGAGGCGCGAGCTCGGGCTCTGCCGCGCGCTCGTGCGCTGGCGGCGGCTCGGAAGCCGAGCCGCTGGCGTCGTTGAGCGGCTCGAAATCCGGGTTTACGAGCGAGCAAATCAGCTCGGATCGACCCGAGACGCCCAGCTTGTGGAACGCGGCGGCCAGCTGGTTCGCGACGGTGCGCACCGAGGTGTTGCGCACGGCGGCGATTTCAGCGTGCGTCTTGCCTTCGAGCAGCAGCCGCGTCACCGCGTATTCTGCGCGCGAGAGCGCGTCGGCTAGGCTGCGCTCGGGCCTGGGCGTGCTCACGATGGAATAGCTGCGCCCGGCGTAGGTGACGCTGCTCAGCCGCGCTTGGGTGAGCGGGGTCTTTCGGTGACGCGCGTGGACCGCGAGCGTCAGCGGCACCGGGGCGCGCGACGCGCCGCAGTCCAGGCCCATCGCGCGCAGGCAATTGCCCGCGATGATCGCGACCGTAGACGGCGCCAGGCCGAGCTCCGCCGCGACCGGCTTCTGTCCGCCGTAGAGCAGCACCTTTTCGAGGACGCTGAGGCGCCGGCTCGCCAGGCGCCGATCGAGCGCGATGCGCTCCGGGCTCTCGAGGGCGATGGAGAACGCATCGTCGCTGAAGAAGCAGCAAGCGATGCGCCAGCGCCCGCGCGCGAGCTCTTTCAGCAAGAGCTCGATATCCATGGCCGTGGCCGATGTTTCGGCGCTGCGCTCGGCGAGCATGGTCGCGAGCGCGTCGGCAGCGAGCTCGGGCTCTGCGCATGGGGCGCAGGGCTCGAGCGGGAGAGCGAATTTCGCCATGTCAATGGCTCCGTTTGCCAGCATTTCCGCAAGCCTCGTCGAACGGTTGTTCCCCCGCGGGTGCCCTGAATCCTGCGACCGAGAATGCACCGTACCTCCTCTCACCCTGCTATTTGGCGCTCCGCTGCGCCCACTGTCCATTACAGGGAATTACACGCGCACCCTCGACGCTAACGCTCGCTGCGCAGCGCGCTCAGCGCAGCGCGTGCAGCGCTGGCAACCGCGCGGGCTTCAAACGACGTCGATGTGGAACGTCGCGAAGCCGAGTCGGAGCTGTTTGCTGCGCGGCCTGCGCTCGATGACGTTCACCACGCCGGGTAGACCCGCGCGCGCGAAGTGCTGCCGGATGCGGAAGACGTCTATGTTGAGCTGCGTCGCGCTGATGTGCAGCGCCGAGAGCAGATCTTCTTGGTGAATCCAGCCGCAGGCGGGCGGCGCGATGCCGTTCTTCTCGTCTTCCAGGCGCGCGCGCGCGAGCGTGAGCAGCAGATAATTGTGCGCGCGGCTGCCGAGATCGACGACCAGATCGCCGTGCTCGGCGCGCAGCTCTACGTGCTCTTCATCACGCGAGACCAAGAAGCGCAGCGCCACCGGCGTCTGCTCGTTCGCTGCGAGCGATGTGGAGGTGGGGCCCATCACGTCCGGGCTCGCGAAGCGCCAAGGCCTGCCCGCGACTTGGAACAGGCGATGGTGCTCGAGCGCGACGCGGTTGCCGTCGAGCGTCTCGAGCTTCCAGACGCCGTCTACGTCGCGGAAGATGCTGGCCTCGAGGTTGTTGGGGGTGGGCAGGCCGATGACGCCGTTCTCCTGAACCACGGGATCTCCGCCGTCGAGCGGGATGGCCATGGCTTGCGGCGGGCTGTCGTCGATGAGCTCCCAGACCTCGCCCTCGCTGCCGAGGCCCAGCTCGGCCCCGCGCGCGACAGCGTGGGCTTTGCCACCTTCGAGCCGAGCGCCATTGAGGAAGGTGCCGTTACGGCTGCCGAGATCTTTCAGCTCCCAACGCGCGCCGCCCCAACGCAGCGCGGCGTGCTGGGCAGAGAGGTGAGGATCCTGAATTCGAAGCCCGCAAGTGGCGGAGCGTCCGATGATGAGCTCGGGCTCCACCAGCAAGACGCGCTGAGTTTGTCGGTGGCGCAGGGTGGCCATGGTTTCTCGTCTGAAGGCCGGCCGCCTTCGGCGCATCATCGCGCATGGCCCGGCTGACGCAACCCCTGGCTGTGCTGGGCGAAATTACAGCGGGTTTATGTGGGGAGTCGCGCCACGGGGGCGAAGCTTGCCGCGCTCGGCAGCGACGACGTGGAACGCTCGCCAGCGCGCGCGCGGCGCTGCGGCGGAGCGAGTTCGGCCACGAGCCCGGGGACGAACCGCGCCGGAGCGGAGGGATTGCCGACGGTCGACGCAGGGGTCTAAAGTGCTGAATCAATGAGGAGCAACGGCCCGAGTGCGGCGCGCTGGGCGCGCCGGCTGCGCGCTAGCGCGCTGCTCTGGCTCGTGTTGGCCTGGGCGGGCACGGCTTCCGCCCAGGAGCGCAGCGGCAGCAAGGCCGCCGCCGAGGCGCTGTTTCAACAGGGCAAAGCGCTGTACGAGAGCGGCGACTATGAGCAGGCCTGCGCGAAATTCGCGGCCAGCCAAGAGCTCGACGCCGGCTTCGGCACCTTGATGAACCTGGGCGAGTGTTACGACAAGCGCCGCATGACCGCGAGCGCGTGGGCCACGTTCAAGGAAGCCGCCGCGCTGGCGCACGCTCAGGGCCAAAACGATCGCGAGGCGGTGGCGCGCGAGCGCGCGGCGGCGCTGGAAGCGCGGCTAGCGACGCTGGTGGTGCACGCGAGCGATGAGGTGGCGGCCCTGCCCGGGCTGGATATCCGCTTGAACGGGACCTCGCTGCCGCGCGCGGTGTGGGGCTCGCCGGTGCCGGTCGACCCTGGTCCGCAGCGGCTGGTGCTGACCGCGCCGGGGCACAAGTCCTTCACGCGCGACGTGAACGTGGCCGAGGGCAGCGCTGCAGTGCGCGTCGACGTGCCGGCGCTGGAGCGCGAAGCGCCGCCGCAGGCTGCGGCTTCCTCGCAGCCGGAGTCGCAGCGCGCGAGCCTGTCGGCGCCGTTGGCTTCGCCTGCACCCGCGGTGAGCGGCAGCCCGCAACGCGTGATCGGCTTCGTCACCGGCGGCGTAGGGCTCGCGGCGCTCGCGGTGGGCTCGGTGTTCGGCGCGCGCGCGATCTCCAAGAACTCGGAGTCCAACGCTGACTTCTGTCGCACGGAGACGCTTTGTTCCCCGCGCGGCCTGGAGCTGCGCGAAGAAGCGCGCGACGCCGCGCGCGCTTCGACAGTGGCGTTCGTCGCCGGCGGTGTGCTGGTCGCCGCCGGGCTCACGTTGGTGCTCACGGCGCCGCCCCGCGCGCGCACAGGGCAGTCGGCGGCGCTTCATCCCGGCTTGCGACGTCTGGAGCTCGGCTCGCTGCTCGGCGCCGAGCGTGCGGCGCTCGAGCTGCGCGGAGCGTGGTGATGAGCGGCGCGAGCTGGTGTCGCGGGCTGTTCGCCGCTCTGCTGCTGGCCTCCTGCGCGAACATCGTGGGCATCCAGGACGCCGCCTTGGACGAGTCCGGCAGCGGCGGGGCCGGCGCGCAGGGCTCCGGCGGAGCCGGTGGGGCCGATGATCCGCACGCGCTGCTGTGCGCGCGCTATTGCAGCGAGGTGATGAAGAACTGCAGCGGCGACGTCCAGGTTTATGAGTCGCTGCCCGTCTGTCTCAAGGTGTGTCAGGCCTTGCCGTCGGGCAAGAACGGTGAGCGCTCGGGCAACAGCGTGAATTGCCGGCTGTCGCACGCGGAGCAAGCGGGCGTGCTGGTGGGTGAAAAGGCCAGTGAGTGCCCCGCCGCCGGCCCTGGCGGCAACGGCGTGTGCGGCGAGAACTGCGAGGGCTTTTGCACGCTGATGGCGGCGATCTGCCCGGCAAACCTCAGCGTGGAGTGTGGCGCGACGTGTCCCAGCATCGAAGATCTCGGCGGCTACACCTCGCTGCAGACCTCGGGCAAGACGCTGCAGTGCCGGCTTTATCACGTGAGCGCGGCCACCATCGACGCGGTGTTTCACTGTCCACACGCCGCCGGAGCGGGGCCGTGCGCGCAGTGACGCGCGTCGTCGCGAGCCGCGCCTGGCCGCTGGCCGCCGCGCTCACCCTTGCGGCGTGCCGCGACAAGGCGACGCAGGCGTGTCAGGAGGCGCTCACCAGCGCGCAGCCGGTGGTGACCCACGTGGACGGCAAATCGCGCGAGAGCGTGGAGACGGCGCTCGCCGCCGTGCAGCGCGCGCTCGGCGTCTGCCGCGCCGCGGGCCGCAACGAAGAAGCCGAGCAGCTGGCGCGCGCCGAGAGCGAGCTCAAGGTCCAAATCAAGACCATCGAGCGGCGCGCAGAGCGCAAGAAGCGCGCGAAGCCGACGCCTGCCGAGCTCGATGAGCTGGTCAAGAAGGGCGACGCGAGCTGTCCGCGAGGCATGGCGTACAAGGCCGAGGGCAGCGAACGCCAGATCAAATGCACCGGACCGCAGCCGGTGCGCATGAGCTTCGCGACAGCGCGCAACTACTACTCTGGCTCCAACTATCGTGTGACGCCGAACGCGAGCGCGACCGAGCTCCGCGTGGAGTATGGCGCTGAGCTCATGGTGTTCAGTTACGCCGCGGCGAACGATAGTAACCCCCCGAAGTGTCTGACCCTTTATCCGCTGCCGGACATGCCGTGGCAGGAAGCGGTCGCGCGCGCCACGGGCGCCCCCTTGCCCCGCATCAAGCGCACTGCTCCGGTGCCACTCGCAGGTGGCGATGTGCCGCTGCGTATCGAAGAGGGTAAGGACAAACTGGTGATTTACTTGGGTGTCTGTGGCTGATGGCGGGCGCGCTGATTCCGCTTCTCATTACAGAGACGGCCGTGCGCGGCTGCAGCGGCGCGCGGCGTCGGACGTGGTTGCCTGCTGGGCCCCGCGTCGTACGGCGCGCCCTTTACGGTGTTTGGCACCCCAAAAAACAGCCGGGCCTCCGCGCCCGTGAGGCGTCGCTGGTCGATGAGGATTTCAGCCTCACTTGACCGAGCAGAGGGCGCGTGGGATAGACCTCGACCGGCGCAGTGTGACGCCTGGCCGCAACAGGAGAATCGACATGGTCTGGGAGCTCCCCTCGTTCGTGGAAATCGAAATGAACGCCGAGATCGGTTCGTACCAAGAAGACTACGACGGCCTGTGAGCAGCCGGTCGCGCGCGGACCGAGAGAGCGTGACGATTGATTGTCCGAGTTTTGGGCTCGGCCGCCGGCGGCGGTTTCCCGCAGTGGAATTGCGGTTGCTTCAACTGTAGCGGCGTGAGGAGCGGGCGCCTGCGCGCGAGCGCCCGTTCACAAGAGTCGGTGGCGCTGAGCGCCGACGGGGAGAGCTGGTTCCTGCTGAACGCGTCGCCGGAGATCCGGCAGCAGATCGAGGGCTTCCCCGGCCTGCACCCGCGCTCGCTGCGGGATACCCCGATCACTGGCGTGATCCTGACCAGCGGCGATTTGGATCACTGCCTGGGGTTGTTGTCGTTGCGCGAGTCGCAGAGCCTCGTGGTGTACGCCACGGAGCGCGTGCGGCGTGGCTTCGTGGACGGCAACGGGCTTTACCGCACGCTCGAGCGTTTCCCCGGGCAGGTGACTTGGCGCCGCTTGCTCCCCGGCGAGCCGACGCGGCTCAGCGACGCGAAGGGCGCCGACGCAGGGCTCGAGCTGACGCCGTTCACGGTGCCCGGCAAAGCGCCACTGCACGACCTCGATCGCTCGGACAGCCCCGAGCACAACATCGGCTTGCGCGTCGCCGCCGCGAACGGCGCGGTGCTCGCGTACGCCTCCGGCGTGGCCCGGCGCTCGGCGAGCCTCGACGCGCTGTTGCGCGGCGCGCAGACGATCTTCTTCGACGGCACGTTTTGGACCAGCGACGAGTTGATCGCGCTCGGTATCGGCACGCGCTCGGCAGAGGACATGTCGCATTGGCCGCTCGGCGGCGAGCAGGGCAGCTTGCAGTATTTGCGCGGCTTCGCCCCGGCGCGGCGCGTGTTCATCCACGTCAACAACACCAACCCCATGTTGCGTGAGGACTCGCCCGAGCGCGCCGCCGTCAGCGCCGCGGGCGCCGAGGTCGCCTACGACGGCATGGAGCTTCGCTTATGAGCGACAGCGAGCTGCTCTCGCGCGAGGACTTCATCGAACGGCTGCGCCGCGAGGGCGCGAGCCGCTATCACGACGCGCACCCCGTCCACGTGCGGATGCACGAAGGGCGGCTCACGCAGGGCGAGCTCCAGCGCTGGGTGCTCAACCGCTACTATTATCAGACGCGCATCCCCATCAAAGACGCGATCATCCTGTCCAAGTCGGAGTCGCCGGAGTTTCGGCGCGCTTGGATCCGGCGCATTCACGATCACGACGGGGAGCGAGAGGGCGAGGGCGGCCTCGAGCTCTGGCTGCGGCTCGCGGACGGCGTGGGCCTCGCGCGCGAGCGCGTGGCGAGCTGCCGTGACGTGCTGCCCGGCGTGCGCTTCGCTTGCGACGCTTACGTGACGCTGGTGCGCGAACGCAGCTTGTTGGAGGCGGTGGCGTCTTCACTGACCGAGTTCTTCGCGCCGGACTTGATGAGCCGCCGCATCGCGGCGTGGGAGCAGCACTACCCCTGGGTGAAGCCGGAGACGCTCGCGTACTTCCGCTCGCGGGTGCCGCGCGCGCGCCGCGACTCGCTGGAGGCGGTGGAGTTCGTGGTGGCGAACGCGACGACGCGCGAGCTGCAGGAGCGCTGCGTCGCCGCGTTGATCCGCAAGACCGAGGTTCTGTGGCACCTGCTCGACTGCGTGCAGGCGACCTTCGCTTGGCCGCGCTCGGAGTCGGCGCCATGAGGCTCGCCGAGGCGCGGCCGCGCTTGGCGAGCAAGGCGCGCGTGCGGCTCGACAAAAAGAGCGGTCAGCAAGTGTTGCTGTACCCGGAGAAGGGCTTGGTCCTGAACCCCACGGGCGCGGCCATCCTCGCGCTGTGCACGGGGGAGCACACGTTCGAGCAAATCACGGCCAAGTTGCGGGAGGCCTACCGTCAGGGTCCGCTCGAGTCGCTGGAGCAGGAGGTGGAGCGCTTCCTGCGCTCGCTGGCGGAGCGTGGCCTGATCGAGGGCTTGCCGCCGTGAGCGAGGCGGGGCGCATTTACACGCTGATCGCGGAGCTTACCTACCGCTGTCCGCTGCGCTGCCCCTACTGCTCGAACCCGCTCGACTTCCATGCGCAGCGCGACGAGCTCTCGACCGAGGAGTGGCAGCGCGTGCTGCGCGAGGCGGAAGCCCTGGGCGCGCTGCAGGTCAATTTCAGCGGCGGCGAGCCGCTGCTGCGCGAGGATCTGGAGTCGCTGGTGGCGGAGGCCGAGCGGCTGCAGCTGTTCACGAATTTAATCACGAGCGGTGTGCCGCTGCGCCGAGAGCGGCTGCAGGCGCTGCGCGACGCGGGGCTGCGCGGCGTGCAGGTGTCGCTGCAGGACTCGGAGCGCGCGACGTCCGAGCGCATCGCGGGCACGGCGTCTTACGAGCACAAGCTCGCGGTGGCGCGCTGGGTGAAAGAGCTGGGGCTGCCGCTCACGCTGAACGTGGTGCTGCATCGCGAGAATCTGTCGCACGTGGCGGACATCATCGCGCTCGCCGAGCGGCTGGGCGCCGATCGGCTGGAGCTCGCCAACGCGCAGTATCTGGCCTGGGCGCTGCTCAACCGCGACGCGCTGCTGCCGAGTCGTGAGCAGCTCGCGACGGCGCGCGGCGTCGCGCTGGCCGCCAAGGAGCGCCTGAAGGGCAAGATGGAGCTCTTGTTCGTGCTGCCGGACTACTACTCGGATCGGCCGAAGGCGTGCATGAGCGGCTGGGGCCGGCGCTATCTCCTGGTCAACCCCGAGGGGCGCGTGCTGCCGTGTCACCTGGCGCACACCATTCCAGGGCTCGAGCTCGAAAATGTGCGCGAGCGCTCGCTCGAGGACATCTGGCAGCGCTCGCCGGCGTTCCAGAAGTTCCGCGGGGAGGAGTGGATGAGCGAGCCGTGCCGCTCCTGCGCGCGGCGCGGTGAGGATTTCGGGGGCTGCCGCTGTCAGGCGCTTCAGCTCACGGGTGACGCGAGCGCGACCGATCCGGTGTGCGCGCTCTCTCCGCATCACGAGCTCGTGACGAGCGCGCGGCTGCGCGCGGCGTCCGCGTCCCCCGAGCTGGTGCCGCTGCGTTATCGCGGCGCGCGCTCCGCGAACGGCTGAGCGCCCGTTGCTGTCGGGTGCTGTCGTCCCGACGGCGACTTCGTGCTCGCCAGGGACCGCAGGAAGACTAGAGTTTGGAGGCCGGCGTGATATTACGTTGCGCTGAACGGAGCGCGCGTGGCTGCTGAGACCGAAATGCTCGAGCTCGATGGCTCGCCCTTGACGCCGTCACAGGTGGAGCGCGTCGCGCGGCGCGGCGCGCGCGTGCGCATCGGCCCGCAGGCGCTCGCGCAGATGGTCGCCAGCCGTGAAGCCTTGGAGCGCGCGATGGCCGCCGGCGAGGTGATCTACGGCGTCAACACCGGCTTCGGCTCGCTCGCGCGCGAGCGGCTGCGCAATGAAGACGTGCGCGCCGTGCAGCGGAACCTGATCCTGTCGCACGCCTCCGGCGTCGGCGACGCGCTGCCTGATGACGTGGTGCGCGCCATGCTGCTGGTGCTCGCCGCGTCGCTGGTGCGCGGTTACTCAGCGGTGCGCGCGCTGATCGTCGAGCGGGTGCTCGCGCTGCTGAACGCGGGCGTGACGCCCGTGGTGCCGGCGCTCGGCTCTGTCGGTGCGTCGGGCGATTTGGCGCCGCTGGCCCACGCCGCCTTGGTGCTGTTGGGTGAGGGCGAAGCCAACGTGGACGGCCAGCGCATCACGGGCGCGGAGGCGCTGGCGCGCGTCGGCGTCGAGCCGTTGCTGCTGGAGGCGAAGGAAGGGTTGGCGTTGATCAACGGCACGCATCTGATGACGGCGCAGGCGGCGCTGTTTTTGGTGGATGCGGAGCGTTGGTTCGCGGCCGCGCTGGCCGCCGCGGCGCTGTCCATCGACGCCTGCCGCGGCAGCGACGCGTTTTTGGACGCGCGCGTGCACGAGATCCGGCGCCAAGTCGGGCAGCAAGTGGTCGCGGCGCGGCTGCGCGCGCTGATTCACGGCAGCGAGATCGTGCCGAGTCATTTGCACGACGATCCGCGCGTGCAAGACCCGTATTCGCTGCGCTGCGCCCCGCAGGTGTTGGGCGCCGCGCTCGATGTGCTGGAGTTCGCGCGCGGCATCTTCGAGCGCGAGCTCGGCGCGGTGAGCGATAACCCGTTGATCGTTCCGTCCGTGAACGGGCAGCCCGGCGCCGTGCTCTCGGCCGGGAATTTCCATGGTATGCCGCTCGCGGCGGCGTTCGATGCGGTGGTGCTCGCGCTCTCCTACGTCGCGGGCATCGCGGAGCGTCGTGTCTATTACATCCTGGCCGCCTCGGACGCGGAGAACCCGCTGAACCCGTACCTCTCGCCGGCGCCGGGCCTTCACTCGGGGCTGATGATCGCGCAGTACGTGGCGGCCGCGTGCTGCAACGAGATCGCGCTGATGACGCAGCCGGCGAGCGCGTTCAACATCCCGACCAGCGCGGGCATGGAAGACTACAACTCGTTCGGCGCCACCGCCGCTAGCAAAGCGCGGCGAGCGCTGGCGCGCGCGACCGAGGTGGTGGCCATCGAGCTGCTCTGCGCCGCCGAGGCGCTCGAGTACCAGCGGCCGCTGCGCTCGGGCGCCGGCGTCGAGCGCGCCTACGCTACGGTTCGGCGTGTGGTGTCACGGCGCACCGCGGATCGCCCCCCGGCGCCGGACATCGCGGCGCTCGTCGGCGAGATCACGCGCGGCGCGTTCGTGGAGTAGCGGCGCGAGCTGCCGTCGCTGCAATCTTGCCGAAGCACCGTCTTTTTGCGGCTCGCCGCGGAGCTCGGCGGCGCCGAGCGGCGTTGCCACGCGAACGAAACACTGTGCTAGCTTCCGCGCGTTATGCTTGGGTTGCGAAACCGGTTCCTTAGCGTGAGTGTGTGGCTCGTCGGTGTTGGCTCGCTGTGCGGCGTAGCCTGCGTTCGGAAGACGAACCCCGGCGCGCAAGGTGAGCCTTGCAGCAGCAGCGCGCAGTGCATGGCCGGTGAGGCTTGCATCGAAGGGGTCTGCGCCGCGGGCTCGCCAGCGTCCGGCGGGAGCGCGAGCAGCAGCGGTGGCAGCGGCGGCGCTGCTAGCGGCGGCAGCTCGGCCATGAGCGGCGGTTCAGCCAGCGGCGGCGAGAGCGGCGGTAGCCCGAGCCAGGGCGGAAGCTCCGCGACCGCTGGTACGAGCGGCGCGGGCGGCGCCAGCGCAGGCGCGAGCGCTGGCGGAATGAGCGCCGGCGGCGACGGCGCGGGCCAGGGCGGCGCGTCCGCCGGCGCGGCGGGCAGCGCCGGACAGGGCGGCGCTGCGCCGCTCGAGACCACGCTGATCGACGACATGGAAGACGGTGACGATCGCATCATCATGAGCGATGGGCGGCAGGGCCCGTGGCACACCTTCAGCCCGAACGGCGGCGGTGAACTGATGCCCGAGGCGGGCGGCGCCAATGACTCGCAGTATGCGATGCACATGAAGGGTGGAGGCCTCGACTACGCGGGCATGAGCTTCGATTTGAACAACCCGGACTCGACCTCGGGCTCGATGCAGAGCAAGCCCTTCGACGCCTCTCAATACGCCGGCATCGTATTCATGGTGAAGGCCGGCCCCAACGACACGGCGCGGCTGCGCGTGGAGGTGCCCACCAGCGACGCGGTGCCCACGGAGAATGGCGGCACCTGCAGCGACAGCTGCTGGAACGTCTATGGCTGGGAGCTGCCGATGCCGCGCCCGACGAGCAGCTGGCAAGAGGTGAAGGCGCCGTTCGCCATGATGGTGCGCAGTGACGGCTCCAAGACTCCGCCGCTCGATAAATCCAAGCTGATGAGCATCTCGTTCCGACAAATCGAAAAAGCGAATTTCGATTTCTGGATCGACGACGTGCGCTTCTACAAATAGCCGCCTGCGCGCGGGGCATTCAAAATGCCGGATTGTCTACGGTGAGCCCGAGCGCCGTCTCCGTGACACGGCACGTGCTGGTCTCGCCGGCCGCGTTCAGCTCTGGGTAGACGTGCGCGGCGCGCCACATCACCCCGAAGCGCCCAGGGTCGGGCACGCGGAAGCGCGCTGGCTGCGCGGGCGCCGTCAGCGCCGCGACGCGCTGAGCGCCGCAATACACGAAGACGTGCGGCGCGGCCGCGCTGTTCGAGAAGTTTTGCACCATGACCGTGAAGCGCTCACCGCGCCGCGGATTGTCGAGCTGGATGCGCTCGGTGGTGCCGCTCGAAATGTTTTGGTTGTTGTCGTCGCTGGCGCGCGGGTTCGGACAGCGGCCCTGAGCTCGAAACGCGTCGCCGTTCGGTCCTGCGGCGCAAGCCTCCAGCGGCGAGTCGGGATAGCCCCAGCTCGCGCGCTGCAGGCCGAAGCGCAACACGGGCGTGCAGTTGGCGGTGTTGCAGGTGTCGTTCGTCATGCCCGAGGTGATTTCGCTCGCGGCGGGATCGAACCAGGGCGCCTCGTTGAATGGCGCGTGCACGTACAAATCCAGATCCGTGGTCGTGCTGGTGTCCCAGCACAGCTCGACGCGCAGCCCTCGTCCGCTGACGCTGAGCGGGAACTCACAACGGCCCTTCTCGTTGTTGGGCCCCACGACCTCCAACGCCAAACGGTAGGGTCCCGGGCGCGCGGGGCGAAAGCGCACCACTTTGCTGCTCGCGTCCTCGAGCAGATATCCGGCGCGCGGCACGACGGCGTCGCAGTCCTCCTCCTGGACCGACCAGCGATAGCTCCGCACGTTGCCGTCGACGAAGGCGGAGGCGTCGAGCTCCGTTGCGCCCTCCGGCGCCACGCGCGGCAAGCGCGGATCAGCGCTCGACTCAGGGCAATTCAGCCTGATCGCAGGCAGCTGCGGGGAGCCGGCGCCCCCCGCTGCCGTGGGCTCCGCGCCGTCGAGCCCGCTGCGCGCGCCGCAAGCGCTGCCCGCGAGCGCGAGCACGAGCAGCGAACGAGCGGCGTTCATGAGGCGATTATAGGGGCAAGCCGCCACGCCCGCACGTCCGCAGCGCTAGTCGCGCACGGGTAGCGGCGAGTCGAGCTTCAGCTCACGGATGGCGTCGCGGAAGCGAATTTCTCGCTCGTTGACCGCCATGCGCAGCTCGACGCTGCGCTTGGTGATGACGTCGAGTCGGGTCGTCGCCTCGGCGATGCGCTTGGTGAGCTTCTGCCGCAGCTCGCCGGCCTGCGTGTTCTTCTCGATGGCTCGCAAGTTGCGGCGCGTCTCCTCGCTCAGGCGCTCGAGCTCGGCGCGCTCAGCGTCGAGCTTGTCGAGCTCGTCGCGCTGCGTGCGGAGCTCGTCGCGCACCACCCAGGCTTCGCGCAGACGGCGCGCGACCTCCGCGTTGGCGCGCGGATCGGCGAGGTAGCCGCGCACGGCGTCGTCCGCGAGGGGCGCCAACCAGTCCACGTACTGCTGCCGCGTGCGGCGCTCGTCGACGACGAGCTCGGCCTTGGCGTGCGCGCGCACCTCCAGCGGGACCAGCGCCGCGCCCGTGCCGGCGTTGTCCTCCGTCCCCGCGGGCGGCTTGTAGAGCCGCGTCTCGGCCATGCGCGGGTGCTTGACGAGCACCTTGAGCTTCTTGTCCCCGCCGTTGTCGACGCGATACTTGCTGAGCAGCACGACGTCGCGCTCGATGAACAGCTGGCCCGCCTCGATGCGATATAGCCGCGCTCCCCGCTCGTCCTGCTGGTGCTCGCGCAACAGCGCGACGCTGCGCTCGAGCGCGAACGGCACCGTCGCCGTCGCGCGCGGCGGCAGCGGATCCAGCATGCCCTGGCCGAGGAAGGAGCCGCGCTCGAACACCGCGATGGGGCCGCGCTCGAGCAGCCCAGCGGTGGTGTTGGTGAAGCGCACCACGCGAAACGGGTGCGAGTCGGACTCCGGCACGCCGGGCTCGGGCGCGAAGAGCAGCACGGCCTCCCCCGGAACGCGCTGGCTCGTGAGCAGCACCATCGTCGCGCTCTCGTTCGGGACCGTGACCGGGTAGGGGATGTCGTAGCGCGTGGAGCCGGCTTCGATGGCCACCGCGGCGAGCGCCGAGAGTCGTCGCGGCGGGCTCAAGCTGGGCTCGGGCGCGAGCAGCCCAGCTGCCGCGGATGCTGACGCGGGCGCGCTGCGCGGCGGTGGCGGCGGCGCTGCCGCGCCGCCGAGGGCGCCCACTTTGCCGGGACGCGCCAGGCGACGCGCGACGCTGCTTTCTTTCTTCATGGCCGCGCCGCGGCTGGCTTCGACCTTCTCGTCTTCTTCCGCGAAGCTGTCCTCGGGGGCATCGGCTTGGGGCGCGTTCGCCACGCCCGGCGGGGCGGCGCTCTCCGGCTGGGGCTCACGGCTTCGATCCAAGGAGGTGACGCTCGTCGGAACGACCGCCACGACCTCACCCTGGTCGGTTACTACGGGTCGCTCTGGGATCACCGGCGTGCCCAACGTCGATTGGAACGCGAGCGGCGCGCCGGCGACGAGCGACAGCGTGACGTCGCTCCAGTCTTCGCCCGACAGATTCTGCACGATGCCCCAAGCCTGCAGATCGGCGCCGGCGTCGTCGCTGACGACGACGCGATAAGACGGGCGCCACACCGGCGTCTCGGATAGATAGCCGATCAACAGATCGTGCTCCTTGCCGTCCAGGTGCAGCACGACCTCGCGCATGCGGTTCGGATCCGGCCGCTTGGGAGGCGGAGGCGGCGGTGTTGGTGCTGGCGCTCGAGCGCCGGGAACGGACGGCGCCGTGTCCGGCGCGAGCGGCAGCGGCTCCGGCTCCGTCGGCGGTGCGTTCACGTCCTCGACTTCGAGCGGGAACGAGGCGGAACGCACGGAGCTGCCGCCGCGCTCGATGACGGCCAGCGAGGCGAGGAAGTCGCCGACCAGGCGCTGCCGCATCTCGAAGCCGACGCGCTCGCGCTCGACGTGCCCGGCGCGCTCGAAATAGCCCACCCCGTTGCGATACACGACGACGCGGCGAAGCGGCAGATCGCGTGAAACCACGTTCGGTCCGCGCGCGCAGCCGACGACTAGCGCGCTGAGCAGTATCGAGCTCCGTACTCGCATGGTTCCTCTCCGCCGACTCCGAACGGACCAAACACCCAATGTAGGATGATGACGGCAGATTTCGTCAGACGAGGCGCGAGAATTCAAGCGCGAAATTCTGAGCTGCGATTTGCGACGAGGACTGCTAGCCTCGACCGCGAGCAGCCAACGAGCTCGCAGCGTAGCGAGCAGGTCGAGCTCATGTGTAGCACTCAGGACCGTCGCCCATGATGAAGCGCACGCTACTCGCTCTCACCGTTTTCGTTTCCTTTGGCTCCAGCTGCGCGCCCGCGCGCGTGGCCGGAGAGCCCGCGCAACCGAGCGCCGCGCCGGCCGACTCCAGCGCCGCGCCGGCCGACTCCAGCGCCGCGCCGGCCACGGCCGCGTCTTCCAGCGCGGCAGCGGCGCCCGCCGCGCCGGCTGCGATCGATTGGCACGCCATGACGCACGAGCAGCGGCTCGAGCACATGAAGACCGTGGTGATGCCGCGCATGCGCACGCTCTTCACGGAGTTCGACGCGCAGAGCTACGCGAAGATGAAGTGCCCCACGTGCCACGGTGACGGCGCGCTGCCCGGCGGCAACTTCAAGATGCCGAACCCCAAGCTACCGAAGCTCTCGTACAGCGATGGCTTCAAGAAGCATCTCGAGCAAAAGCCGGAGATCACCCGCTTCATGATGGAACGCGTGGTGCCCGAGATGGCGGCGTTGCTGGGCGAGCAGCCCTATGATCCAGCGACGCAGAAGGGCTTCGGCTGCGGCGAATGCCACGAAATGGGGCCGTGACGGGACGCGGTGTTGGCGATGCGGAGCCGAATCATGAGCAGGAACCATTGGGCGCTCGCGCTAGCGGTGACCTTCGTGAGCCAGAGCGTCTGGGCCGAAGACGACGAGCAGCGCGAAGATCCGTGGGAGTACGACAAGAAGAAAGACGCCGAGCGCGAAGCCGCGGACAAGGAGGACTTGCCGGAGCGCACCTTCGGTAACTCGGGGGAGCTCGCCATCTCGGCCGAGCGCCTGCTCGGGTACGCCAGCACCTCCTGGAAGATGAAGCTCAAGGGGCTGCCCGATCCGAAGGACAGCGTCAGCCACGTCAACCTGCTCGTGAACGCCAACAGCGATCAACGCACGTATTCGGCGCCGCGCCTGGCCTTCGACTACTTCGTGACGAACGGCCTGAGCTTGGGTGGCGCGATCGGGCTGAGCGCGGCCTCAGGCGACGAGAGTTACCAGCATTTTCAGGTCAACCCGCGCGTGGGCTATAATTACATGTTCGGCAGCGTCGTCGGCGTTTGGCCGCGGCTGGGCATGACCTATCAAGAGCAGAAAATCGCCGGCGCGAAGCTCGCGTTGCTGGCGGTGAGCGTGGACGTGGCGCTCGTCCTAGTGCCGCTGGAGCACATCGCCATCACGCTCGGCCCCACCTTCGACGGCGGCATCGTGGGAAAGATCAACCCCGAAGGGCCGGAGAAGAAGACCGACTACGCACAAGACGAGTTCGGCTTTCAGAGCGGGCTCACCGCGTTCTTTTGACGAGCTTACGCGCCGCGCTGCTCCGCGCTGTCCAACAGCACCAGCACCGACCCGCTGCCGCCCAGGTGCGGCGGAGCGGAGATGAAGCCGAGCACGTAGCGGGCGAGCGGCGGCGCGCTGAGCCACTCCGCGATGGCCGCGCGCAACACGCCGCGACCTCCGGCGCTATGCCGGCCCTTGCCGACGATGATCAAGAGTCGTTCGCCGCCGCGCTTGCGCTCGCGCGCGATGAAGGCGCGCAGCGCGCGCTCGGCGCGCTCGCTGTCGTAGCCGTGCAGGTCCAGGCTCGCGCGTGGCGTCCCGCTCACGCGCCGGCGCTCACGCGCTGAGAGCGTCACCCGAAAGCCGCGCAGCACGCCGCCGCGCTCGCTGACGTAGAACTCCGGGGCCGGCGCTGCGCGCACGACGACGGCGTCCGCGCGCGGCGGCGCTGGCACGCGGCTCGGCGCGGACGGGAGCGGGTCAGCGCCCGCTCGGTGCAGCGCCTCAGGCCGACGGCGGCGCTGCAGGGTCTCGGCCACCGGCTCGAGTGAGCGGTCGGCGAAGGGACGTGAGCCGAAGGTGCGTGCTGCCAACTCGACTAGCGTATCAGCGTCGCGCCACGGCTGCGCGATCTCGGTGGGGTCTGCTCGGCCGCGCGCTCAGCGCAGAGCGTCCCTGTCGAGGAGCCGGCCCTGGATGGCTTCGGCGATGTGCGGGGCGCGCACCCGCTCTTCACCTGCTAGGTCTGCGATGGTGCGCGCGACGCGCAATACCTTGACGAAGGCGCGCGCGCTGAGGCCGAGCTTTTCGACAGCGACCTCGAGCAGGCGCTGCCCTTCTCGGTTCGGCGCGGCGATGCGCTCGAGCTCGGCGCCGGACAGCGCGCTGTTCAGCCGTGCGCTCAGCCCCAGCCGCCGGAAGCGCTCGTCTTGCAGCTCGCGGGCGCGCGTCACACGGCCGCGGACCTCGGCGGAGGATTCACCGCGCCGGCCGCCGGTGAGCGCCGCGACGTCGACGGGCGGCACCGCGACGTGAATGTCTAGGCGATCGATCAGCGGGCCTGAGAGCCGCCCGCGATAGCGCTTGCGCACCTCTTCGCTGCAGTTGCAGCGGCGCCGCGGGTGCGACCAGTAGCCGCAGGGGCAAGGGTTGGCCGCGGCGACCAACAGCGGACGCGCCGGGAACCAGGCGCGCGCGCGAGCCCGCGCGATGCAGACCCTCCCGTCTTCCAGCGGCTGACGCAGGGCCTCCAGCGTCGCGCGTCGAAACTCCGCGAGCTCATCGAGGAACAGCACCCCGTGGTGCGCCAGGCTCACTTCTCCGGGCCGCGGTGCTTCACCGCCGCCCACCAAGCCCGCTTCGCTGACGGAGTGATGCGGCGCCCGGAACGGCCGGTCGAAAATGATGCCCGCCTCCGGCGGCAGCAGCCCAGCGACGCTATGAATGATGCTGCAATCCACGCTCTCTTGGAACGTGAGCGGCGGGAGGATCGACGCCATCAGCCGCGCGAGCAGCGTTTTGCCCGATCCCGGCGGCCCGACCAGCAGCAGGTTGTGCGCGCCCGCGGCCGCGATCTCCAGCGCGCGGCGGGCGCCGCTCTGGCCGCGCACGTCACAGAGATCGCCTACGTCCGGGTTGCTGCGCGGAGTGCCGCTCGTCTGCGGAGCGCGCTGTAGCGGCCGCTCGCCGGCGAGGTGCTCGACGACCTCGCGCAGCGAGCCCGCCACCCGCACGTCGAAATCGCGGCACAGGCCGGCCTCGGCCGCGTTGCCGAGCGGCACGATCGCCTGCGGGACGCCGCGCGCGCGGGCGCCGAGCAGCTGCGGCAACACGCCGCGCACCGGCGGCAGCGTGCCTTCGAGCGAGAGCTCGCCGAGCAGCAGCACGCTGGACAGGCTCTCCGCGGGTAGGTGGCCCGTCGCCGCGAGCGTCGCCACGGCGATGGCCACGTCCAGCGTGGCGCCGGTCTTTCGCAGATCCGCCGGGGCCAGGTTGACGGTGACCGCGTACTCGTCGAGCAGCACCGCGAGCCCCGCCAGCGCGCTCGCGACGCGCACGCGTGCTTCGCGCACGGCGGTCTCGGCCAAGCCCACCATTTGAAAGAAGGCCGGTCCGCGCGTGCAACACACTTCCACGCGGATGGCGTGCGCGTCGAGGCCGACCAACACGCTGGTGTGGGCCGTCGCGAGGCCGAGGGGCGGTCCAGCGATGGACGTGACCGAGGTGCTCAGCGGCGTAGACATCACGAGCGCTCGGAGCACACGCCGTGCCCGCACGAACTGCGCGAAAAGCAGCGTGTCGTGCGGCTGGCGGCCAGCGGGGTTCGCCAGCCAGCAGCGCCGGCGCGCGGCCGTGTGATACTCGTCGTCATGGATACGCCCGAACGCATCCTGAGAGAGTTTCGCACGGTCGCCGTGGTGGGCTTGAGCCGTGATCCGGAGAAGGCCGCGCACGCCATCCCCAAGGCGCTGCAGGCGGCTGGTTTTCGCGTCATCCCCGTGAACCCGGTGGCCGACGAATTGCTGGGGGAGACAGTGTATCGCACGCTCGGCGAGATCCCGTTCCCGGTCGAGCTGGTGTTGGTGTTCCGCCCTGCGGAGTTTGCCCCCGACATCGCCGAGCAAGCGGTCGCGATCGGCGCCAAAGCCCTCTGGCTACAACAGGGCATCGTCTCGCCGCGCGCGCGGCAAATCGCCGCCGAGGCGGGCCTGCTCTACGTCGAGGATCGCTGCATCGGCGTGGAGCGCGCGATCCACCGCATCACGAAGTGACGCGCTTCAGGTGCGCACGCCGGGCGCCTCGGCGCCGATCTCGCTGACGTACTCGCTGTAGCCGCCGCCGTACGTGCGCACGCCCTCGGGCGACACCTCGAGCACGCGGTTCGACAATTCGCGCAAGAAATGGCGATCGTGCGACACGAAGAGCAACGTGCCGTCGTAGTTTCCGAGCGCTTCGATGAGCATCTCTTTGGTGTCGATGTCGAGGTGGTTCGTCGGCTCGTCGAGCACCAAGAAGTTCGGCGGGTCGTACAGCATCAGCGCGAGCACCAGGCGCGCCTTCTCACCGCCCGATAGAAAGCGGCAACCCTTCTCGATGGCGTCGCCGCCGAAGCCGAACACGCCCGCGAGCGTGCGCAGCGAGCCGATCGACGAGGTCGGGAAGCGCTCCACCAACGTCTGCCAGACCGTCTTTTCGGCGTCGAGCAGCTCCATGCTGTGCTGCGCGAAGTAGCCGAGCACCACGCTGGCGCCCAGCGTGACGCGGCCCCGGTCCGGCGCTGTCGCGCCCGCGACGAGCTTGAGCAGCGTCGATTTGCCGGCGCCGTTCACGCCCATCACGCACCAGCGCTCGCGCCGCCGCACGAGCCAGTCGAGGTCGCTGTAGATGGAGCGCGAGCCGTAGCCCTTGCTGACGCCTTCGAGGCGCGCCACGTCCTCGCCCGAACGCGGAGCGGGCGGGAAGTCGAAGCGCAGCCTCTGGCGCTGCTTGGGCGGCTCCACGCGCTCGATCTTCTCCAGCTTCTTCACGCGCGACTGCACCTGCGCCGCGTGGCTCGCGCGCGCCTTGAAGCGCGCGATGAAGGCCTCTTCCTTCGCGAGCATGGCTTTTTGGCGCAAGAACTCGCTCTCGGCTTGGGCTTCGAGCACGGCGCGCTGGCGCAGGTAAAACTCGTAATCACCGGAGAACTCGCGCAGCTCGCCGCCGTCGATTTCGATGATCTTGTCCACGATGCGGTTCAAAAATTCGCGATCGTGCGAGGTCATGATCAGCGCGCCGTCGAACTCCTTCAAGAAGCGCTCGAGCCACAGGATCGACTCGATGTCGAGGTGGTTCGTGGGCTCGTCGAGCAGCATCGCGTCCGGCTTCATGAGCAGGATGCGCGCGAGCGCGACGCGCATCTTCCAGCCGCCCGAGAGCGCGCCGACGTCGCCGTCCATCACCGCTTCGGAGAAGCCGAGGCCAGCCAGGATCTCGCGAGCGCGTGCCTCGAGCGCGTAGCCGCCGAACTCCTCGAAGCGCGCCTGGACTTCGCCGAACTCTTCGATGAGCTTGGTCATTTCATCGGCGTCCGCCGGCTCCGACAGCCGCGCCTCGAGCTCCTTCAGGCGCGCCTGCACCTCTGCCACGGGCCCGGCGCCCGCGAGCGTCGCGGCGAGCACGCTCTCGCCGCGCATGTCCCCGACGTCCTGACTGAAATAGCCGATGGTCGTGCCGCGATCGACGGCCACTTGGCCGCCGTCCGGCGCCTCTTCACGCACGATCATGCGGAAGATGGTGGATTTTCCGGCGCCGTTCGGCCCCACCAGGCCGACCTTCTGCCCTTTGAAGACGGCGCAAGAGGCCTCCAGAAAGAGGATCTGTTGACCGTGCTGCTTGCTGACCGAGTCGAGGCGGATCACGCGCGAGCGGTTAGCACGAGGCGGCGCCGCAGGGTAACCGGGAGCGAGCGGCTCGAGGCGCGGGTGTGCGGGTCAGCGCTGCCTACTGGCGCGGCTCGGCTGCGCTTCCAGCGTGAACAGCTCCTGCCAGCTGCCGGTGAGCACGCAGCCGCGCTTTGACAAGATCACAGCCGTCCAGCGCCCGGGCTCATCCGCGTGGCTCTTCAGCGCCGCCGCGATGTCCGGCGACGGCCGCGAAAACAGGCCGATCAGCACCGCCCGCTCCATGCACGTGGCGGTCAGCCCGCGCAGGGTGCCGATCTCTTTCGCGAGCAGCAGGCGCTGGGTCATCGATTGCGCGTACGCGGAGCTCGCATCGATCACCAAGCCGACCGGCTCGACCAGGCCTTCCTGACGCGCGAGCGCGTAGCTCTCGAGCAGGCGCCAGCGGACCTCTTGGAGGCAACGCAGCGCTTCCCTCTCGAGCTCAGCCAACATGACGATGGACTACGCGACGGGGCGGCGCCTGCCAAGGGACGCGCAGTGGCGGCCGGACATTTCTCGACCGGCTCGGCCTGGCCGCCAACGCTGCGGCGCTCAGCGGAGCCTCGGCCCTACGCCCGAGGCCGGTGACAGCCCGCAGGCGGGAGCCCACTGAGCGTTTTCATTGCGGACGCCGGCACGTCGCGTGACGTGGCGGCGCGCGCGTCGTGGAGGCGTGCGTGGGAAAATTGCGCACGGCATCGGAAATCGCCAATGTTGATGCGCGGCGACCTCCGCTCAGCGCTTGCGCGCTCGGTACGCGCGCCAGCCGCCGAGCTCGCTGATCTCTTGCGCGCCGGCGAGGGCGTGCGGCTCGCAGGCAAAGCCCTTGACCAGCGTACCATCTTGCAGCCGAGTGGTGCCGATGGTCATCGGCGGCGGCACTTCGGCGACGAAGCTGCCGAACTCGCGCTCTCCGAGCTCCCACACTTCGACCTCGATGCTGCGGCCGGCGCCCGGGCTGTGCACCAAGCCGGGCTTCGCAGGCGTGGTCGCCAGCGCGAACAGCCGATACTCCGGCGCGGTGTGCGTGCTCGCGACCAGACGCGCGCCGCGACCAACGAGCTCCGCGTTGAGCGGCTGCCCCGAAAGATGCGCGCCAGCGACCGCGAGCCATACACGGCCGCGCCGCGGCGCGCTGGGCCGCGCGGCGTGGGCCTCGCTCACCCGCGCGGCGAGCTCGAGCAGATTGAAGTCATGGAACGCGGGCGCGAGCAGGGTGACGCCGAAGGGCAGCCCGTTCTGGCGCGAACCCGCGGGCAGCGCCAGGCCGCAGAGGTCGAGCAAGTTGACGAAATTGGTGTAAGTGCCGAGGCGCGCGTTGAGCGCGAGCGGCTCGGCGAGCACTTCCTCGATCTTGTAGTGTGTCGGCGCGGTGGGTAGCAGGAGCGCGTCCAGCGTCTCGAACACCTGCGCCGCGCGCCGACGCAGCGCCTCCAGCCGATAGCTGGCTTCGAACA
The DNA here is from genome assembly GCA_966250485.1 of uncultured Sorangium sp. GTDB lineage: Bacteria > Myxococcota_A > Polyangia > Polyangiales > Polyangiaceae > PMG-095. Next base: position 92,346 of record CBINHN010000003.1, read on the forward strand.
CGTCGCGCGCGGAGTAACGCCGCGCCTCTTCGAGGATGCCGCGTACGACCGGGTGCACGGCCTCGGGCCGTCGCTCCACAAAGTCTCCGACGGCCGCCAAGCGCTCGGCGACCCAGGGGCCTTGATAGAGCAGCTCGGCTGTTTCGAAGAACGGCGTCAGCTCGACGGGTACGAGCTCCGCTCTGCGCGCGAAGCGCTCTGCGGCGGCGTCATAGAGCGCCGCGCTCTCCTCGTCGCCGAAGAAGCGTCGACTGCCGGGCGCGAGCACGCCGACGCGCAGCCGCTCCGGCAAGCCCGGTACGCCCGGCGCGACCCGCGAATAGGGATCCGCGGCGTCGTAGCCCTGACAGACCTCGAGCAAGACCCGAGCGTCAGCCAGCTCACGGGTGAAGAGCGACACGCAATCGAGCGAGCGGCAGGCGGGCACGACGCCGCGGCAGCTCAGCAGTCCGCGCGTGGGCTTCAAGCCGATGAGGCCGTTGAAGGCCGCCGGCACGCGACCGGAGCCCGCGGTGTCGGTGCCCAGCGCGAAGCTGACGTCGCCGCGCGCGACGGCGATGGCGGAGCCCGAGCTCGAGCCGCCCGAGATGTAGCGCGGATCGAACACCGAGGCGCAGACACCGTAGGGTGAACGCGTGCCGACCAGCCCGGTGGCGAATTGGTCGAGGTTGGTTTTCCCGATCACGATGGCGCCGGCGCGTATCAACCGCTGCACGACGAGCGCGCTCTCAGTCGGTGAGTAGGCAAATTCGGGGCACGCGGCGCTGGTGGCCAGACCCGCGACGTCGATGTTGTCCTTGACCGCGAAAGGGACGCCGAACAGCGCACCGTCGGGAGCGCGCTGCTCGGCCGCGCGAAGCTGCGCGAGCGCGTCTTCGAAGCGCGTGGTGCTGATGAACACCGGCCTTTCGCCGCGCTGTCGCAGGCCCGCGTAGACGGCCTCCAGGACGTCCTGGGGCCGGCGCGTGCCGTCTCGATAATCGCGGAGCAGCGCGCCGATGGAGAGGTCGTTCGTCATGTCAGGGCTCCCAGCGAGGTCTCTCGCTTCTTCGTCGTTTGCAGCTGTCCGCTGGCGACCCAACGCGCGCGCTCGGCCTCGAAGGCGCGCTGTTGCGTGGCCTTGAAGCTCGAGATCTCCGCGGCGTTGGCGGCCAGGAAGCGCTCGTAGTCCCGCAGCCGAAAGCGGCCGGGCTCGATCTCGATGTCGACCTTGCCGTGAAGGAAGCGCTCGCGCAGGTCGAGCAGCTCTTCCGCGCCGACCGGGTAGAAGCACAGCTGATCGAAGAAGCGCAGCAGCCAGGGGCTGCCAGGTCGAAAGCGGGGAGTGCTGCGGAAGCGATTGTAGACCTGCAGCGTGCGCCCGACGAACTGGTAGCCGCCGGGACCTTCCATGCCGTAGATGCACAGGTACGCGCCGCCGATGCCCACGGCGTTCTCGGGGGTCCAGGTGCGCGCCGGGTTGTATTTGGTGGTCACCAGTCGGTGCCGCGGATCGAGCGGGGTCGCCACCGGCGCACCGAGATAGACGTCGCCCAGGCCGAGCACCAGGTAGCGCGCCTCGTGCACGATGCGATGCACGTCGCTCTGTGACTCCAGCCCGTTGATGCGGCGAATGAACTCGATGTTGCTCGGGCACCAGGGCGCGTCCGGACGCACGGATTGAGTGTATTTGGCGATGGCCAGGCGCGTCGCCGGGTCGTCCCAGGAGAGCGGCAGGCGCACGGTGCGGGTCGGCACCTCCACGTCGTCGAGTGGGGGCAGCTCGCTCTCCGCGCGAACCAGCGCGTCGAGCAGTCGCTGCGTGGAGAGCACACGGCTGTCGTAGTGGACCTGCAGCGAGCGGATACCCGGCGTCAAATCGATGATGCCGCGCAAAGGGTTGTCCGCGAGCCAGCTCATCAGCGCGTGCACGCGAAAGCGCAGCTTGAGATCGAGCACCAGCGGGCCGTACTCGACGAGCAGCGCCTTGTCCCCTGCTTGGCGGTACACGACGCGCACGCGCTGCTCGCTCTCCGCGAGCTCCTTCAGCACGGCTTCGTCCCGCGTGGAGCGCCGCAGCTTGGGCGCCCGTTCCGGCCATTTCAGCTGCGCGATGGCGCGGTTTTGCGCCCACTCGAGCTCGGCGGCGCGCTCGCTGGTGATCGGAACGAAGCGCACGTGATCCCCGGGCCGTAGCTGACCGAGCTTCCACAGCTCTGCCGCGACGACCGTGGCGGGGCACACGAAGCCGCCCAGGCTCGGTCCGTCGGGTCCCAGCAAGATCGGCATATCCCCGGTAAAATCGATGGCACCGACGGAGTACGCGACGTCGTGGATGTTGGAGGGGTGCAGGCCCGCTTCGCCGCCGTCGCTGCGCGCCCACTCCGGCTTCGGCCCGAGCAGTCGCACGCCGGTGCGATTGGAGTTGAAGTGCACCTGCCATGACGCGGAGAAGAGCGCTTCGATGTCACGCTCGGTGAAGAAGTCGGGCGCGCCGTGCGGGCCATAGAGCACGCCGATGTCCCAGCGTTGCCCGTAGCTCGGGAGGAGCCCGGGAGCGGGCGCTTCGGGTGCGGCCACGGCGTCGTCCGCGAGGTGCAGCACATCGCCGCGGCGCAGCGCTCGACCGGCGTGACCGCCGAAGCCAGCGAGCGTGAAGGTGGTGCGGCTGCCGAGGTAATGGGGCACCGCCAGCCCGCCCTGCAGCGCGAGATACGTGCGGCAGCCAGCGCCTTCGATTTTGCCGAGCGCGAGCGTTTGCTTCGCGCGCACGCGCAGCGGCTTCAGCAGAGGCACCGGCTCGTCATCGAGCGTCGCGCTCATGGCCGCGCCGGCGAGCGCGATCACCGTGTCGCACTCGAAGCGCAGGGTCGGACCGGCCATGGTCAGCTCGAGCAGCGCCGCGCTCTCTCGATTGCCGACGATGCGGTTCGCGACGCGCGCGGCGAAATCATCCATCGGACCGGACGGCGGAATCCCGACGTCCCAGTGACCGAGGCGACCGGGATAGTCCACCACGATGCTGAACGTGCCCGGCGCCACGACCTCCACGCTGCGCGCCGCGAAGCCAAAGCGGCGCAGGCTCTCCGTGGTCAGCTCGCCGGCGACGAACACCGGATCGCTCGCCAGGGCCGCGAGATAGCCCTGATTGGTCTCCACGCCGCCGAGCACGACCTGTGCGAGCGCCCGCTGCAGGCTGGCGATGGCGCTGTCGCGCTCCGTCGCTGCCACGACCAGCGTCGCTAGCAGGCTGTCGTATTGCCCGCTGAGCTCGCTGCCCGCTTCCACCGCGCTGTCGACGCGGACGTCGTTGGGAAAGCTCGCCGCTGTCAGCAAGCCGCTCGCTGGCTTGAAATCGCGCGCGGGGTCTTCGCCGCGGAGCCGCACTTGGATGGCGTGTCGCTCCGGCTGCGAGCGCGCGTCCGCGAGCTGCAGAGCCTCACCGGCCGCCGCCCGCAGCATCCATTCCACGAGGTCCAGGCCGAGCGCGGCCTCCGTCAACGCGTGCGAGGGATCCAGGCTGGTCTCGAAATCCAGAAAATAGAACTGTCGCCGCTCGCTATCGTAAGCAAACTCCACGCTGCCCGCCGAGCGATAGCTGACCAGCTCGGCGAGAGCGCGCGCCGCCGCGCCGAGCTCGGCGCGCAGGACGCGATCCAGCCCTGGGGCGGGCGTCTCTTCCAACAGGCGTTGGCCTTCGCGCTGCGCCGAGCAGTCCCGCTCTGGAAAGCAGAGGATGCGTCCGCGGCCGTCGCCGAACACGGGGATCGTGAGGTGTCGCGCGCGGCCCAGGCCGGTTGGCGCGGGCTCGAGGCCGGCTTGGCGCGCGAGCTCTACGGCGTGCTGTTTGTCCCCGAACGCGCGCAGCTGCTCCGGCGTGGGGCCCACGAAGACGAGCCCGAGCCGCTCTGTGGCGGCGGCGAAATCAGCGTTGCGGCTCAGCAAGCCGTGCCCGGGGTGCAGCGCCCGAGCGCCGCTGACGCGCGCGGCGTCGAGCACGGCTAGAGCGTTGAGGTAGCTCGCCTCGGCCGCGCTGGGTCCGATACAAACGGCGAGGTCCGCGGCTTGCGTATGCGAGGCGTGTCGCTCTGCGACGGAGTAAATGGCTACGCTGGCGACGCCCAGGCGCTTCAGCGTGCGCGCGATACGGCAAGCGATGGCTCCGCGATTCGCGATTAGCACACGATCGAACATGAATGACTCCGCTCAGTGACACCCGCGCGCGAGAAACAAAGAAGCCCGAGGACCCGAACCGCTTCGCGGGCTCACCGGTTCGGTGCGGGGCCGGAGGCTCGAGGGCTCAATCCCGAGGCAGCGGACTCCCGATGGTCCGGGCCCACGGGCTTCCCAGTTGCTCGCGCGAACGATGCTCGTGACGTCACGTCCTCAGTCACGGGCGGCCCAGCCGAGCAGGCGGATGGGCGTCGGGTTATAGGCATTGCAGGGGTTGTTGAGCTGCGGACAATTCGAGATCAGCACGCGCACGTCGGCCTCGGCGCGCAGCTCGACGTAGCGGCCCGGCGCGGAAATGCCGTCTTCGAACGTCAACCGGCCCTCAGGCGTGACCGGCACGTTCATGAAGAAGTTGATGTTGGGGCCCAAATCGCGCTTGCTCATCCCGCAGCGGGCGCACGCCATGGTGATCAGGAAGTTGTCGCGACAGTTGTGCATGAAGCGCTTTTCGAGCGCGTACCGCACCTGGTTGGACTCCGCCGCGCAGGCGCCGCCCAGGGTGTCGTGGCGGCCGCAGGTGTCCGCCACGATCGTCAGCAGCACGTTGCCTTGGTTCGAGAGCAGCCGGCTGCCGCTGGTGAGATAGATGTTGCCCTGCTCGCGGATGGTGTCCACCGCGCTGTAGCGTTCGCTCGGGTCGCTCGCGCCGTAGAACAACGTATCGACCGCTTGGTTGCCTTCCAGATCGACGATACGGAAAAACTCGCCCTTGGCCAGGGTGCGGGTCCAGCCTCTGCCGGCTTCGAGCACCTCGTCGAAGCGGGCGCTCACGGGGTCCAATCGACTTTCAACGATGGTCATGCGTGCTCCTCAGCTGAAGTAAGCTTCCGTGAGCGCGAAGCCGCGGCCGTTCTCGGCGCACGACGAGCGACAAGGGTCATCGCTGCCCGCGGGAGCCCCTGAGAGCAGCGCGAGCGCGACGGATTTCGGTGCGTAGCGCGGCCTGGGATCGAGCGGATGCGGCGTGTTCGAGAGCACGACCAGCGTGTTGAGCTCCGCGCGGAGCTCCACGAACCCGCCCGCGCGCGCTTGGTCTTGCCAGCTCAAGCTGCCGTCGCTGGCCACCGCGATCTTGACGAAGAAATTCACGTTAGCGCCGATGTCGCGCAGGCCGAGCTCGTATTTGCCGAGCTCGATCAAGAAGTTGTCGCGCGTATTGCGGTAAAAGTCGTTGCGCAGCGTCTGGTACGAGCCCTCGCCGTAGCGCTGCTGGCTGTGCGCGCGCGTGCCGTGTCCGCTGATCGTGTCGTGCCAGCCGACGCTGTCGTCCGTCACTGAGCACAACACTCGTCCCATGTCCGAGTACAGCGCCGTGCCCGCCGTCAGGCGCGCGATGTGCTGCGCCTTCAGCGTGTCCGGCATGTTGTAGCGCTCGTTCAGATCATCCCCGTTGAAGAACAGGGCGGCCACGCTCGCGCCGCCCTCCACGTCCGTCAGCCGCAGGCGTTGCCCGCGCCGCAGCACGCGGGACCACATCTCTCCGCCGCGGAGCCGTTGCTCCACGAGCACCGAGCTCGGTATTGCCTCCGTCATTGCATCACTCCAGCGGGTGCTACTCGCTGCGTTCGCGACGAAAAGGCGGGCGGAATCGTCGTAAAGGGTGCCTCGGCCGAGACGGCGCGCGGCGCCGAGCGGCCTCGAGCTATGCTGCCAGGAGCGACGAACCGCCCGACTTCACGCCGCGGCGCGCCGCTGTTCGCCTTGTGAGCGACAGCGAGCGTTGATGGCTCACGAGTTGCACGACTTCCACTGGCTCGCCGCGTGTTACCGCGAAAAACGAGCCAACAAAGCACCGGGTCGTCCCGGCCATGCCCTTCGCGAACCGGGTCGTCCCGGTCCAGGCTAGCCCAAAGCTAAGTCAAAGCGCCTGATGACGGCTGAGCGTGGCCCAGCCTGAAGAGCTCAAGCGGCAGAGCTGAGACTCTCAGAGTCAGGTTTCTGGATCGTTTCGCGATGATGAATCAGATGTTCGAGGCGCTTCTTGGTGGCCAGGAAGTGACCTGACAGGAACTGGTCCGGGTGGCGTGAGCGCGCCACGGGCACCTCGATGAGCTCCAGCACGCGCCCGGGCTGCGCGCCGAGCACCACGATGCGGTCGGACAGATAGATGGCCTCGTCGAGGTCGTGGGTGATGAACAAGATGGTGACGTCTACGCGCTCCCAGATGCGCAGCAGGTGCGCCTGCATGCTGGCTCGGGTCTGCGCGTCGAGCGCGCCGAACGGCTCATCCATCAGCAAAATACGCGGTTCGTTGGCGAGCGCGCGCGCGATCGCGACGCGCTGCTTCATGCCGCCCGATAGTTGGGCCGGGTAGTGGTCTTCGAATTCGGTGAGGCCCACGATGTCCAGCCACTCGCGCGCGCGCTCCTCCGCGTGGCGGCGCTTCATGCCTTTCATCTTCAAGCCGAACATCACGTTCTTCTTCACCGTGAGCCACGGGAAGAGGGTGTAGCCCTGAAACACCATGCCGCGCTCGGCGCCCGGACCCTGTACTGGGTGGCCGTCGATGGTGACGCAGCCCGAGCTCGGCGTTTCGAGCCCGGCCACGATGCGGATCAGCGTGGACTTGCCGCAGCCGGAGGGGCCGATCACGCTGATGAACTCACGGCTGCGCACCTCGAAATTCACGTCGGCGAGCGCGGTCAAGGGGCCGTGAGCGCTCTCGTAGCTGCGGCAGAGGCCGTCGATGTGCATGACGACCGAGCGCGCGCGCAGCTCGGCGACGCGAGCGGCCACGTCCGGAGTGTGGTGCAGGTAGCTCGGCAGCTCGAGTCGATCATCGAATGACATGCGGGTGCTCCATGGTTCGGGCCTGCAGCTGGACGGAGGCTTGGCTGGCTCGCGGGCGCGGGGCGCCGAGCGCCGCGAGCCAGCGCACGAGCAGTGTCTTTCCGCTCTCCCACGGGAACAGGTAACGGCCGATCAGCGCCAAGACCTGGTCGGTGGTGAGCCCGATCACGCCGATCATCACGATGCCGGCGTAGACGTTGTCGAAGTGCATGTAGCGCTGTTGCTGATAGAGAAACGCGCTGATCCCGGACTTTTCTCCGATCAGCTCGGCCACCACCAGGTAGGTCCAGGCCCAACCGATCAGGATGCGCATGTCACGATACAGCGCGGGGAGCGCCGCCGGAATCACCACGTGGCTGACCAGCTGTCGCTTGGTCGCGCCCAGCGTCTGCGCGGCGTGGAGCAAGCTGGCGTCCACCGAGCGCGTCGTGTTGGCCACGACCAGCACCATTTGAAAGAAGGTGCCGATGAAGATGATGGTGATCTTCGGCTCGTCCCCCAAGCCGAGCACCGCGACCGCGAGCGCCCCGAACACGGGCGCCGGCATGTAGCGGATGAAATCGACGAACGGCTCCAGCAGCCGCGAAAATAGGCTGAACGTGCCGCACAGGATGCCGAGCGGCAGCCCCAAAAGCGCGGAGTAGACGAAGCCCCAGAAGATGATCTTCGAGCTCTGGAGCAGGCTCTCGTGAAGCCAAAAATCACCGGTGCGCTGCGGCGGCGTGGTGAACGCGGTGTAGAAGGCGCGCGCGACTTCGTGCGGCGCTGGCAGGAAGATGGGGTTCACCCGACGTCCGCGCGCGGGCGGCTTGCCGGCGCGCGAAAGCTCCCGGTTGCGCTGCTCGAACACTTCGCGATCGACGCTCTGGCCCTCCCTGATGTAGGCGTGCTCGCCCGGCGCGCTGCGCTCGCCGGCGTCCTCGATCAGCACCTGCGGATGCCAAATGAACGGTACGTAGGAGATGAGCGACCACACGATGAGCGGTAGCGCGAAGGCGAACACCCCGACCACGAAGCTCAGCTTCGGAGGCAGCGGCCTTCGCACGGCCAGCAGGCTCGTCGCGGGGCGGCCCACGACTCGACTCGAGCGCGGGGCGGCTCGCGAAGTGAGCGCGGGGGTGACGGGAGCGCCCTCGGCCATCACTGCATCGCCGCTGTGGAAAGGGACCCGTCCAGGTATTCGTCCACGCCGAGCGGGGCTTTGTAGACGTTGTTCTTCACGTTGAAGTCATTGACGATCTTGCTCGAGCCGTACACCGACTCGAGCCCCTCGGCCTTCTGCCAATGCTTGTTGGCTTCGGCGAGGTCCATGATGTGCGTGCCCTTCATCAACGCTTTGTAGTCTTCTGCCGAGAGGCTCACTCGCGCGCTCATGATCTTGGCGGCCTCATCCACGGTCTTCTCGTCGTTGATGAACTTCGCTACGCGGTCCCACACCTTGACGACCTTGAGCCAGTCCGCCTTGCGCTCAGCCAGGCTCTTGGGGCTCACCACCAGCTCGTCGTAGATGATCCCGGGCACGTCCTTGCTCGTGAAGATCGGCTTCGAGCCGGGCACCAGCTTCAGCGCGGCGCCGCTGTTGGGCTGCCACGCCGCGATCGCGTCCACGCTGCCCGACTTGAGCGTTTGCGGCGTCTGGTCGGTGGGCACGTTGACGATCTTGATGTCGTTCTCCGTGAGGTTCGCGGACTTCAACGCGTACATCAGCAGCAGGTGATCGACGAAGCCGACCTCCACGCCCACCTTCTTGCCCTTGAGCTGCGCGACGCTGCCGATGCCCGGCTTGGCCACGATCATGTCGTTGCCGTCGCTATAATCGTTGAGCAGGATCGCGACGCTCTTGCCGCCGTTCGAGCCCGTGACGAGCGCGTCGCCGTTCGTCACGCACACGGCGTCGACCTTGCCCGCGGCGTAAGCCTCCATGGAGGGCACGTATTCGAACCACTTGAAGTCGACCTCGACGCCGGCCTCCTTGAACCAGCCTTTTTGAATGGCCACCTCCCAGGCTACCCAGCCCGGCCAATCGCTATAAGCGATGCGCAGCGCCGCGCCGTTCGGCGCTGGTGTCGGCGCGGCATCCGCTGCGGCCGCAGACGCGGGTATGGCTGCAGCCGCAGGTTTTTCGCCTGATCCCCCCGATGAGCTGGTGTTCGATTTGTTGCACCCGCAAAAAAACACGGAGAGCGCAAGAAATCCTGCGAGCCGAACGATCGGAGTCATGAGAAGGCCTTTCGTTCGGTGAGCCTGCGAAGCATGAGCGAGGCTGCCCGAGCGAGTGTTGCCAAATCGTGTCGCGTTCGTTTCTGGCGCGCAGAATCGGCGAGCGCTCTGACTCGAGCCTGCGAATCAGACGCTGCCGAGGCAGCACCAGGGCGGCGACTTCAGCCGGGCCGCGCGCCGCGCCACGCCACGCGCACGGAACGGCCGAAGCTCGGCTCAAAGCCCGCGTTTTCGCGCGCAAAGCCAGCCGCTTTCGTCATCGCCGACAGCGCTGTTCCTAGCCAGGGGCCGCCGGTATAGGTTTTGCCGTCGTGAAGCGAATCCGGTCGAGCTCCCGCTTAACGCGGCGTGATTTCTTGGTGTTGTCCGTTGCCAGCGCCAGCAGCGCCGCAGCCGCCGGTTGCGGCAGCGACAGCAGCGCTAGCGCCCTGGACGCCGATGGCGGCGAGTACTTCCCGCAGTCGGTCGCCTCGTTCGATCCGCGTCCCAGCAGCGTGGTGCTCTGGACGCGCATCAAGGATCCTGCGCGCGGCGAGCAGACCGTGGAGCTCGAGCTCGAGCTCGCCACGGACGAGCGCTTCAGCGAGCTCGTGATGTTGGACGGCGAGGCCCGCCTGCGTCTGAGCGCCGAGGCGGCATGGGATCACACGGTGCGCGCGCGCGTCGCCGATTTGCAGCCCGCGACGACGTACTATTACCGCTTTAGCTATCAGAGTGACCGCGGCACGGTGCGCAGCCGTGTGGGGCGCACGCGCACGGCTCCGGCGGAGGACGCCGACGTGGCGCAGCGTTTCGCGGTGATCTGCTGCCAGGACTACGCTGCGGGCCGCTATCACGTCCTGCGCCGGCTACTGGCGGAGGATCTCGATTTCGTGCTGCACCTGGGCGATTACGTGTACGAATCGACCGCTGAGTCGTTGCCCGCTGGGGCGCGCGGCGTGCGCTTCAGCCATCCGGAGCAGGCGCTGGCCTTGGGCGGCGGCGGGCTCGCGGCGCGCTCGCTCGATAATTACCGCGATTTGTACCGGACGTACCGCGCGGATCCCGACTTGCAAGCGCTGCACGAGCGCTTCCCGATGCTGTGCATCTGGGACGATCACGAATTTTCGAATGACTGCCACGGCGCCACGGCGACGTACTTCGACGGTCGTGTCGAGGAGACGGACGTGGAGCGGCGCTCGGCCGCGGACCAAGCCTGGTTCGAGTACATCGGGGTCGATTTCTCGGCGGCGCCGAGCGCGAGCTTCGACCGCGAGCAGCCGTTCCCGGACAGCATGACCATTTATCGCGAGTTCACCTTCGGGCGGCACGTCAGCTTGCTGCTCACTGATCTGCGCCGCTATCGGCCGGATCACCTGGTGCCAGAGAACGCGCTGCCCGGTAGCATCTTTCTGTCGGGCGCGGCGCTCGACGGCGTCGATCAGGAGTCGTTGGTCCCTTACGTCGACATCGACAGCTTCGGCGATGGCATATACGGCGAAGTGTTGCGCGCGAACGCGGACGCGCTGGAGCTCGACGCCGACACGCTTCACGGGGACGTGAGCGTCCCCTGGATCAACTCGCTATTGTCCGCGCTCGACCAGAGCGACGCGCCGCCCGAAATCACGGCGACGGACGATTTGCCGCGCGGCTACGCGTATCACCAGCTGCTCAAGCGCTCGCAATACTCGCAGGTGGGCGCACGCTACGTGCTCGCCGACGAGCCGTTCGCTGCGCTGGCCAGCGCCCGCTACGCGCAGAGTGACGGCGCGGATCAACAGCTGATGGGCGCGGCGCAGCGCGCCTGGTTCCTCGAGCGGCTGCGGCGTTCGGATCGCACCTTCAAGCTCTGGGCCAGCGAGATCGTGTTCATGTCGCGGCGCCTGGACCTCTCGCGCGTCAGCTTGCTGCCGCCGGAGCTCCGCACCAAGATCGTGATCTCGGCCGAAGATTGGGACGGCGTCCCGAATGAGCGCGACGCGCTGCTCGAGGCGCTGGGCGCGCTCGACAACGTGGTCATTCTGTCTGGTGACCTGCACTGCTTTTTGGCGGGCACGCCTTTCTCTGCGGCAGAGCCCGAGCGCCGCGTGGTGGAGCTGTTGACGGGCAGCGTGACCTCGACCACGTGGCGCGAGGCCATGGCCGACACCGTCGCCAACGATCCCAGCCTCCCGCCGGGCGCGGCGGCGGTCGTCACCAGCGTGGGCGCGCTGTTGCAAGATGCGGCGACCAAGCCCAATCCGCATCTTGCGTATCAGGATCTGGCGCACAACGGCTGTTCACTCGTCAGGGTGGACGGGGCCGCGCTCGACGTGGAGTTTTTGGCGATCGAGCCCGAGGACGTCAGGACGGCCGCTGAGGAGTTGTCCGGCTCGCTCGCCAGTCGCTTCTCGAGTGAACGGTTCCGCGTGCCGGTCGGAACCAAGACGTTGCAGCGCGAGCTCGCCGGCCGCTACGTGCCCTGGGATCCGCTCACGGCGAGCTGGCTCGAGGGCTGAAGCGCCTTCAGCGCGCGCGGCGGGGACGGATTTTGCCGTAGCGGAAGCAGTCGACGATGTGGTCGTTGACCATGCCCACCGCCTGCATGTGCGCGTACATGATCGTGGAGCCGACGAACGAGAAGCCGCGCTTCTTGAGATCTTTGCTCAGCGCGTCCGACACGGCGCTGCGCGGCGGGATCTCCTTCAGCGAGCGAAACTGGTTCACGATCGGGCGGCCGTCGACGAAGCTCCACTGATAGTCGGAGAAGCTCCCGCGCTGCTCCTGGACGGCGAGGAAGGCGCGCGCGTTCTTGATCGCCGACTCGATTTTCAGGCGATTGCGCACGATGCCCGGATCGGCGAGCAGCCGCTCGACGTCGCGCGCGCCGAAGCGCGCCACGCGCTGTGGGTCGAAGCCCTTGAACGCGCGGCGATAGGCGTCGCGCTTGCGTAAGATGGTGAGCCAGCTGAGGCCGGCTTGCGCGCCTTCGAGGATCAGGAACTCGAACAAGCGCTGGTCGTCGTAGACGGGGACACCCCACTCCTCGTCGTGATAGCTGACGTACAGCGGATCACTGCCCGACCAAGCGCAGCGGATGATTTCCTTGGACACGCGCCGAGCCTAGCTCAATCCAGCCGAGCAGTGTGCGCCGCCGCGGCGTGAGCGCTACACGATCGCGAGCGGCTCTCGATCGCTGCTCGCGAGCAGCACCTCCACCGCTCCGTCGCAGGCAGCCAGGATGCGCTCGCGATAGCGCGGCAGGTAGCCGCGTTCGCTGTTCGTGTGGTCGCACAAGATGACGCTCTTGCCCTCCGCGAGCCGCGCGAGGACGTCGTGGTGCCGCATCTCCCCGCTGACGAGCAGCTCTGCGTCGACGCCGGCGCCGAGCACCGAGCCGCCCGCGCCCGCGCACACGGCGACCTTAGAAATCAGCTTGCCCGCAGCGTGCTCCGCGGCCGTGGCCAGCCGCACGCGCGAGAGCCCGAGGTGCTGCTTCACGCGCTCGACGAGCGCGCTCAGCGGCGTCGCTTCACTCAGCGTCAGGCAGCGCCCCAGGCCGGCTTTGACCTGCGGCTTGGCCGCCAGCGGCACCACGTCCCAGGCCGGCTCTTCGTAGGGGTGAACGCGCGCGAGCGCTGCTGCTGCGCGCGGTAAGGCGGCGCGTGAGCACACCATCTCGAGCCGCGCTTCGCGCACGCGCTCGAGCCGCCCGCGCTCGCCCAGCGCCGGGTTCGTGCTCTCGTCTCCGAAGAACGTGCCTTCACCTTCCAGCGCGAAGGAGCACTCCCGGTAAGCGCCGATCACGCCCGCGCCGCTTTCGCTGAGCGCTTCCCGCACGCTCACGAGGTGGCTCTCCGGCACGAACACAACCAGCTTCAGCTCTGCATACGCATCGAGCTGCTGCGCGGGCTGGAGCGGCGCGACGCTGCCCGCGCCGAGACCAGCGACGAGCCAGTCGTTGAGGCCGTCCGCTGCAGCATCGAGCGCGGTGTGCGGCGAGTACACGGCCAGTCCCGCTGCGAGCGCGCCGTACAGCGCCGGCGCGCGCCGCCGCGAGAGCCGCCGCAACGGCTGAAACAGCGGCGGGTGATACGCGATCAGCGCGGACGCGCGCTCGCGCAGCGCCTCCGCCAGCACGGCTTCCGTAAAGTCGATGGTCAACAGCACGCGCTCGAGCTCGAGCTCTTGGCCGGGGGCGCGCGGATCGACGAGCAGCCCGACGTTGTCCCATTCTTCGGCCAGCGCGGGCGGCGCCAAGCGCTCGAGCGCGCGAACCAACGCGGAGAGGCTGACACTCATCGGCCGAAGTCTCGACTCGGCCGCGCGCTTCGTCAACCGCGGCTCACGAGCCGCGGCAGCCGAGCAGGATTTGCACGTCGCCGCCGTCTTTGCTGCGCAGCGCATCGCAGCTCGTCGGGCACAACGAGAGCGACGTGGGGGCGCTGGCGTTATCGTAGTAAAAACCGCCCGCGGTCGAGCAATCCGCCGCGCGCGCCACGCGCGAGACGCGCGTGCTGGCGCCGCCCTTGGCCGGCGTCCAGGAGAGCGCGACGTCATTGGGATCCGTCAAGCCTTGCTCGGCGCTCGGCATCTTGTAAGTGCAGGCGATGGCCGAGCGTCGGATCTGCTGCAGCACGTCCTTGAACACGGCCGGGTTGCCGTCACCGACGTCGTAGAAGTGACAAGGAGAGACGCCGCCGGCGCAGCGCGCGGTGTGGCTCGGCGCGCCGCCCGCCTTCGCGATGGTCTCGAGCCAGGAGTAGGCAGCGCCCTGGGTCGCGACCACGTAGGTCGGAATGCGCGCGCTCGTGAGGTGATTTTTGACCAGCGACGCCAGCGTGCTCGCGTTCGAGTTGCAGCCCTCTGGTCCACCGTCGGTGATCAAGAGCCCGAGCATTTGCCGCCCCGGCCGGCGCGCCTCTTTGGTGTAGGCGAGCATGCCGCGCAGCGCAGCCTCGATCGGCGTGCGGTCGGCCCAGGGCTGCTGCTCGTTCAGCGCCGTCACGAGATCGTCGTGCACCTCGGGCAGCGTTCCCAGCGGCACCACGGGCTCGCCTTCAGCCGCGCCGCCGCAGCACGCGCCCGAGCTGCAGCAGGCGTAGAGCAGCGGGCTCTGCGAGGCGGTGCATTGGCCGGCAGGGAAGAACTGCAGCGCGACGCCGGTGCCGGCCGCTACCGAAGAGGTGAAGAAGCCATCGAGCGCGTTCAGCGCGTAGCACCAGCGCGAGACAGTACTATCGCCGACGTTGCAGTCGCCGGCGCCCGGCATCTCGTTGCGCACGGGCATGAGCTGCGGCAGGTTCATGCTGCCCGAGCGATCCAGCACGATGTACATGTCGAGCGGGATCGGCGCGGTTTGGATCGACGTCTTGCCGCAGGCGTCTTCGGGCGTGAGATCGGGCGGCGGAGGCGGGTCGTACACGAAGTCGATGTCCGGGTAGTCACGCGGCGGCCAGTCCACGCCGGCGCCGGCTTGCCCGGCGTTGCTCTCGCCGCTCACCGCGCCGGCCGCGTCAGCGCCGCCCGTGGGAGCGCCCCCGCTCGTATCCGACATGGCGCCCGCGCCGCCGCTGGGCGCGCCGCCTTCAGCGGCGCCGCCGCTGCCGCTTCCGCCGCTTTCGAGCATCGCGCTGCCGCCGCTGGGCGCGCCGCCGCTCGCCGGATTTCCGCTATCGGAATCGTCACCGCTGCCGCAAGCGCCGGCGAGGATGAGCCAGATTGCAGACAGCGCGAAGGCCGTTTTTGCGCGCAAGCCAAGCCGAGTTCGATGCTCCACGACAGGAGTCAATTCGGCGCTCAGCCATCATAATTAAGCGATCGGCTTCGTTCCCGCGCGCGCGGGCGCCTTTCGACGCCTCGCACCTCACCCTTCAGCGCGCCCGAACGAGCGCGACGCGAGCGCTCAGCGGCGTCGCTGCGCGCGCGGGTCGGCGGGTTGCGCCGCGGCGCCGCTCGGCGGCGCACACGCCGAGCACTGGCCGCAGGCCGCCGCGTCCACGCCAAAGTGACGCAAGAACGCTTCGCGGCGGCAGCCGCTACCTTCGGCGAAGCGCTCCACCGCGGCGAGGCGCGGCGCGTCTCCGAGCTGCAACGCTGCGAGGCGCTCCGCCAGCTCTTCACCACCGCCGAGGAGCGCTGCCGCGGCCACGCGCGGCGTCACGACGTTGCCGCTGCGTTGCGCCAGAGCGGCGTCCACGAGCAGCGCGACCAGCCGCTCCGTGGTGCGCCGGCTCTGTCCACTTTGGAGCGCGAGCCACTCGAGCGTCGTCGTTTTTACGCGCGCGGGCTCCTCAGCGAGCAGCTGCACCACGGCCATCAGCTGCTTCGGCGCGTAGCGTTGCTGCTCGAGCACCGATTCATTCAAGCTGCGCTGGGCTGAGTCGTAAAACAGCAGCGCTCGGCCGCCGAGGCCGTCCCGGCCGAGCCACGCCACCTCTTGCGCGTATTGCTCGAGCGACGCGGGCGCATGGAAATGCACGACCAGCCGCAGATCGCGGCGCAGCCCGCTGCGCCCGTAGCCCGAGGGATTACGCAGCAGCCGGCCTTCGCCGAGCCCGATGAGTCCGCTGTCCGCGCCCACACCGCTGGTGGTGAGCAGCGTCAGCCCCGCTTCGTCCGCGATGAAGCGCGCGAGCGCTGCTTCACGCTCCGCCTCCGGCATCCCCGCGTGCGCGCGGCACACCGCGACACCTGCCGCTGTCAGCGCCGCGAAATTGGCGTCCACCTCGTGCGGGCTCGCGCACAGTACGACCCCGTGGCCGTGGAAGGAGCCCAGCACCTCACTGAGCGCGAGGATGCGTCGCTCCCCGCGCACCGCGCGGCACTCCAACGTGACGTCGCGGGCCAGCAGGTCGCGAGCGGGGCGCGGGCGCTCCGGAGTGTCGAACAAGGACTCCACTTGCCGGCGGAGCTCTGGCCGACACGGCCGCGCCAGCAGCGTCAGCGTGCTCGGCTGCCAGCGCCGCACGAGCTCGGGCAGCGCGGAGAACGAGGGACGAAACTGGTGTGCGTCGCGCGACAGCAGCTGCGCTTCATCCACGGCGACCGCCGCGACGCGCGCCTTCTCCAGGCTGCGCTGCACGTCCGCGTGCGCGAGCGCGTCGCTGGTCGCAAGGATCAGCGTCGTGCCGCGCTGCGCGACCTTCGCGAGCTCGTCCTGGTCCGGTTGTCCGGCGTCGAGCGCGAGCAGGGCGACGCCGCGAGCACCGCGCGCGCTGAGCAGGGCCTGGTCGCGCGACAACGCGGAGGCCGACGGCGCGATCAGCAGCGCTCTTCCGTGCGCTCGCGCCTGCTCGTAGTAGTCCTGCCGCGCCTGCTCGCCGTCCGCCGTTTCGAGCCAAGAGCAGCGCTGGGCTTGCGGCTGCTGGCTCGCTGGCGTCAGCCGCGCGTTGCGCGGACGATCCGCAGCGACGCTTCTAGTGCGTCGCTGCGCAGGGCTCACTTCGGAGCGGAGCTGTCGCTCCGAGCGGGCGCGGGAGGTGCTGGCCGCGCTCTGCTTCGGAGCTGTAACTTTGCGAATAGGCTTAAGAATTTTGCTCGTTCTCATGCTGGGCGCGTGCGTCGTTGGAAGACCCCGAGCACGACCGCTGCGCAAAATACTAGTTTCTTCTGTTCAGGGAACCTCAAATCGCGCGCGCACCAACAAAACTGCGCTTCACGGGGCTCGCGCTGGCTCGTGCGATGCTGAGCGCCGCGTCATGCTGGCTCCGCTCTTCTCTACCTGGCCAGCCCTACGAGCGCGCCTGACCCCGTGCGCGCTCGGTGACTTCCCGACGCCCGTCGAGCGCGCGAGGGGCCTCGAGGAGGAGCTCGGCGCCGCGGCGCTCTATATCAAACGCGATGATCGCTCGAGCAGCATTTACGGCGGAAACAAGGTGCGCACGCTCGAGGTGCTGTTCGGCCTGGCCCGCGCGCGCGGCCAGCGACACATCGTCAGCGTCGGCGCGTTCGGCTCGAACCACGCGCTGGCCACGGTGCTCCATGCGCCGCGCGCGGGGCTCACCCCGGAGCTCGTGCTGTTTCCGCAGCCGGTGTCCGCCGCCGCGCTCGAGAACCTTCGCGTCAGCGCGGCGCGCGCCGCTGCGCTGGAGGCGTTGCCGCACTGGTCGTTCTTACCCTGGGCCATGTGGCGAGCTCGCCGGCGCGCTCGCTTCGTGATGGCGCCAGGGGGCGCTACCCCGGAGGGTGCGCTGGGCTACATCTCGGCCGGTCTCGAGCTCGCGCAGCAAATCGCGCGCGGGGAGCTCCCGTGCCCGGAGCGCGTCTATGTCGGCGTGGGCTCGACCTGCACGACCGCAGGGCTGTTGGTCGGACTCGCGCACGCGGCGCGGCTCGGCCTGGGCTTCGCGCGGGCACCGCGCGTGGTCGCCGTGCGCGTGACGCCGTGGCCGGTGACGAGCCGCTATCGCATCCTCGACTTGGCGCGCCGCACGTCCTCGTGTTTGGCAAGCTTGGCGGGACAGCCGCGGCTCGCGCTGACCGTGGAGGAGCTGGCGCCGAGCTTGGTCGTCGACGGCGGAGAGCTCGGCCGCGGCTATGGCTGGCCTTCGCCGGCGGGGCGGGCCGCGAGCCGCGTCTTCGCCGAGCGCGCCGGCTTCGCGCTGGACAGCACGTATAGTGCGAAGAGCGCCGCGGCCTTCATCGCGGCGGCGCGGCAGCGGCCGGAGCGCCCGCTGTTGTTCTGGTCGACCAAGTCCACGGCGCCGCTCCCCGCGGTCAGCGAGGCGGAGCTCGCTGCGCTCGAGCCGCGTCTGCGCCGCTGGATGGCGCGCGCCACGGCAGCGCTGAAGCTCGAAGCTTGAGCCGCCCTCAGCGCTTGTCGAGCACGCCGGCCAGGGTGCGCATCAGGCCCGAGTCGACGCGCTCGTAGTAGCTGCGCAAGGCCTGCGCGGCGCGCTCCTCTTCGCCCTGCTCGACGCAGTCGATGAGCTCGCGTAAATGCGCTGGAAAGGAGGGCTCCAGCACCCAGAGCGCTGGAAAGCGATCCATCAGCTCGCGATACGCGTCCAAGAATGGATTGGCGATCCAGCGCACCGCGACGGAGTGGCCGCTGTCGATCAGCGCGTCGAGCCAGCGCTGAAAGCCGTGCGCGATCACGACCAGGTCGCCGCGCTCGAAGGCGGCGATCATGAGCTCGGTGAAATCGCGCAAGCGCGCGAGGTCGTCGCGATCGGCGCGCCGCACGGCGAGCTTGGTCGCAAATTCGAGCACCAACAGGCGCGCCGGCAAGATGTCTTCCAGCAGGTGAGCGATCTCGCTGACGTCGCTGGTGTTCTCGAGGAAGGGCGGCAAGAGCTCGAGCGTGCCGGTGCGCTTGAAGTCCGAGATGGTGACGCCCTGACCGTGCCGCACGGTGACCAGCCGCGCCTGCTCCAGCATGCGCACGGCCTCGCGCAGCGTGTTGCGGTTCGTCTCGTAGCGCAGCGCGAGCTCGCGCTCACCGGGCAAGCGCTCGCCGGAGCCGAGCTCGCCTTTCAAGATTTGACGCCGGAGATCGCGGAAGATCGTCGCCGCGATGTTGGATGACGCGCTGGGTTTGTCCTCGATCGACACCGACCGAGCACGTTAGCATCGCTCGCCGCGCCGCTCGCTCGAAATCGCCGGGCGCGAGTTGATGGGTTTTAGAGCTTCGTAGCGCTCGCGCGCGGCCGGCCGCGCCAGGTGCCGTCCAGCGCGGCGCGCAGCTCGGAGACCAAGCGCGGCGCCTCGCGCGCCACCTCGGGGCGCGCGGTCTCCAACCAAGCGGTCACCGGCTCCAGGCCGCTCTCCGGAAATTCCAGGCGCGGACGGCCGCGCAGCATGTGGTGGATGCGCCGCGCTTGCCCCGCGCTCGCGAGCGCGGGCTCGGGCACTCCGCGCTCGCCGAGCCGTAGGAGCAGCGCGCGCAAACGCTCGCCGTCTGCCGCGCTGCGCAGCAGCACCGGCCACGGCTAGCGCGATGCCAGCGCGAGCGCCGACAGGTACGCGGAGCGATGCTGCTTCGGCGTCGCGAGCGTGTCGTCGAGCAAGAGCTCCACACCGACGTGCGCGACGGCGCGCGCGGGCCCGCGCGCGATGCCGAGCTTCGCGAGCTCTTGGCGAGCCGCCGCGGTGAGCGCGATGAAGCTAGCGCTCTCGTGAAACACCGCGTCGGTCGCGTGATGCAGCGCGATGCCCGCGCTGATATCGGGCTGCTCCTGCGGCGGCGGGCTCAGCCGCAGCATGGCCAGGAAATCGGGCAGCATCGCGCCGAGCACGAACGCGGGGCTCAGGTCGTACCAGGAGGCTACCGCGGCGTGTCCGAAGAAATTCACCGGTCGACAGCTTGCGCGCGTCGCCCCGAAAGCGCCACACGCGGCGCGCGGGAACGCGAAGCTGGTGTTCGCGACGGCGCGCACTATAAATAGAAGGATTTGCCGAGCGCCACGCACGTCCCACATTACCTCGCCACCGTCGTCGCCCGCCGCGCGCTGTCCCCGATGGTCGAGCTCCTGCGTTTTCGGCTCGATCCGGGGCAGAACATGAGCTGGCGACCCGGGCAGCACACCGAGCTCGCGATCCTCGCCGCGCCCGAGCTCAAGGTGCCGTACTCGATCGCCTCGATCCCGGACCCGCGCAGGCCGAACGAGCTCGAGCTCGCGCTCTCGGCAGTCGGCGGGCAGGCGCTGCTCGCGGCCTTGGCGCTCGGCGCTCGGGTGTTGGTGTCTCCGGCGCGCGGGGAGTTCGTCTGGCAGCCAGCTCCGGGGCCTTCGCTCTTCATCGGCATCGGTACCGGCATCGCGCCGCTGCGCGCCATGCTGCACGCGCGGCTGCAGCATGGCGGGGGCGAGCCGACCACGCTGCTGTTCGGCGCGCGCTCACAGGCGGACCTGTTGTTCCGCGACGAGCTGGAGCAGCTCGGGCGTGCCCACGCGCATTTCAGCTTCGTGCCGACGCTGTCGCGGCCGGAGACGACGTGGAGCGGCCGCACTGGCCGCGTGCAACAGCACCTGGCCAGCATCGTCGGGAGCGCGAGCGATCCAGCGGTGTACTTGTGCGGCAAGCGCGAGATGGTCGCCGATTGCGTCGCGCGCTTGCTCGCGCTGGGTATCAATGAAGCGCGCGTGCGCAGCGAGGCGCACTGAGCGGCCGCGCGCGCCGCCTGATGTCGCTCGCCGCGCTCAATATAAATCGAAGATCGCGATTTCGGGCGGCGCGTACGCGCGCACGGGCAGCTCCGTAGCGCCGATCCCGCGCGAGACGTAGAGCTGCGCGTCCGCCACGCGGTACAGCCCCGCGGCGTAGCGTCGCGACAGCGGCCCCGGCGGCAGTACGATGGGACCGCTCGGTAACGCGATCTGTCCACCGTGGGTGTGTCCGCACATCACGAGCGAGAGGCCGTGTCCGCCGAGAAACGTGAGGCCGTCGGGTGAATGCACCAGCCCGAGCCGCACCCGCGCGTCGCCGCACTCGGCGAGGGCGCGCTCGGCGTCGGGCCGCCCCGTCCAGGGGTCGTCCAGGCCGACGATGGCGACGTCCTCGAACGGCTGCGGTAAGCGCGCCGCTTGGTTGACGAGCACGCGCGCGCCCGCGCGCTGCAAGGTGGCCTCGATCAGCTCGTGATCGGTCCACAGATCATGATTGCCCAGCACCGCGAGCTTGGTCCGCGCCGGAACGCGGCTGATGCGCTGGCACAGCTCGTCCGCGAGCCGCTGGTGAATGTCCAAGAACACGTAGTCGCCGCCGAGCAGCAGCACGTCCGGCTTCGCGTCGCTCAAGCTTTGAAACGCCTGATCCAGCGTCTCGCGCGGCGTCGTCGGACCGAGGTGGAAGTCGGACGCGAACGCGATGCGCAGGCGACGACCCGCGCTGCCGAGCAGCTCGAGCTCGTGGTGCACGCGGCGGACCCGAGCCGCGCCCGGAAAGCGCGCCCACAGCCGCGCCGGCCAGTCCTTGGCGTAGGCGAGGCGTAGCAGCGACTCCAGCGCGCCGCGCCACGGGTGATAATGTTTTCCGCGACCCTCGGCCGCGAAGCGGATCCGCCCGGGTAGTTTGTAGCCGTCGCTAGCGGACGAAACCGTCACTGTGTTCGGCAACGTAGCATCGCGAGGCAGGCGAGCGAGTTGAAGCACGGCTGCGCGGGACTAAGCTGTTCGGTCGATGCAGGCCGAGGCACCGGCAGTACGGATCGATCGCTGGCTCTCCGCAGCGCGCATTTTCAAGTCGCGCACGCAAGCTCATGACGCCTGTGGCGGCGGCTTGGTTCGCGTGAACGGCGACCCCGTGCGCTCCAGCCACCCCGTTCGCGTGGGGGACGAAGTGCGGGCGCACGCGCCGCGGGGCTTGGTCATCCTGAAAATACTCAAGCTCGCCGACAAACGACTTGGTCCGAAGCCCGCGTTGGAGCTCTACGAAGATCACTCACCGCCGCCGCCGCCGCGCGAGGAGCGCGTCGCGGTGCGCGCTCGCGGCGCTGGCAGGCCGACGAAACAGGAGCGGCGCGCGCTCGAGCGCTTGCGAGAAGGCTGAAGCCTCGAGGCTGCGCCACGCTCACCGGCGCAGCGGGACCGCGCTCAGCGCTCAAGGAGCGGGCGCTGACGGCGCCTGGCCGGGCGCCGCTGGCGCTGCGCCTTCGCTCGGCGGCGTAGCTGAGCTGCCCGGCGTGGGTGGCGGAGGTGCGGCGCCGTTCGCGGGCGGCGTGGGCGCGGCGTCCTCGGTCGGCGGCGTGGGTGCTGCGCTGTCCGTGGGCGGCGTGGGCGCCCCGGCATTGGGCGGCGCAGCGTTGGCGCCGTCCGGCGCAGCGGCTCCTGCCGGCGCTCCGCCGTTAGACGGTGGTGCGGCCGCCTCGGATTCGTTCGCCGCCGGGGGCGCTGGAGGCGGGATCACCACCGCAGGCGGCGCTGCAGGGGGTGGAGGTGGCGGCGGAGGTTCCGCCTCGGGTCGGGGCAGGGGAGGCGTGAAGCCACGGCGCGGGAACGCAGCAGGGGCCATGTGCTGCGGCGACGAGCCATGAATGCTGCGTACCGCGGGGCGCTGCGGCTCCGGCTCACTGGTCTCCGCCTCGATGTGGGCGGCGCTCGCTGGCGAGCTCGAGCCGAACAAAGAGCTCGAGCTGCGCGTAGTTCGTAGATTCGATGACTCACCGACTGGCACTGCCGGTGTCTCCCCGAGGCGATCAGGGATGACCAAGATCGAGCCGGTGACGAAGAACAAGGCACCGAGCGAAATCGCCAGCGTCGGCGACCAGCGCCAATCTACGATTTCTGACCAAAGTCTCTGCGCCCGCATGGGGTTCCCCGTCAGCAAAGTCTACACTCCCATACCGGACCTCGTCCCGCGATTTTTCGAGAGGCGACCTCAGCCGCCCGACAGCTCTTCCAAACTCGCCTCAAGGGGCACAGTGGCGTCATTCAGGTCGTCGAGAAACCCAGGTGGCAGGCTCACCTTTTGCGTGCCGCCGCTCTTGCCGCGCGGCACGCGCAGCGCCACGTCCGGAAATGGGACGTTTCGATCCAACCCCCCCAGGATTTGGCAGAGGTCATCGAAATTTTCCATGCGCATGAGCCGCTCGCGGATTTCCGCGCTTTTCGGAAATCCCTTCGTGTACCAGCTCCCGTGTCGGCGAAAGGCGCGGATGGCGGGACGCTCGCCGAACCAGGCGACGAGCCGGGAGGCGTGCTCCCTCATGATGTCCGCGATTTCGCCGAGCCGGGGCGGGGCGGGGGGCGGCTCACCCGCGAACGCCGCGGCGAGCTCTCTGAAGAGCCACGGCCGGCCTAGGCAGCCGCGACCGACGATGACGCCGTCACAGCCGGTCGTTCGCATCATGCGCAGCGCGTCCGACGCTTCCCAGATGTCGCCGTTGCCGAGCACGGGGATGTTGAGGCTTTGCTTGAGCTCCGAGATCGCGGGCCAGCGCGCTTCACCGGAGTAGAGCTGCGCCGCGGTTCGCGCGTGCAGCCCGACCGCTGCGCAGCCCTCGGCCTCGGCGATGCGTCCCGTCTCGAGAAAGGTCAAGAGCTCCTCGTCGATGCCGAGCCGAAACTTGATCGTCACTGGCACGTTGCCAGCGTTGCTCACCGCGGCGCGCACGATCGACGCCAGCAAGCGCGGCTTTACCGGCACCGCGGCCCCGCCGCCGCGCGCGGTCACCTTGCGCACGGGACAGCCGAAGTTCATGTCGATGTGATCGACGCCGGCTTCGCCGACCAAGCGCTTCACCGCTTCACCGACGTAGTGAGGATCCACACCGTAGAGCTGCAGGCTGCGCGGCGTCTCCTCCGGGCCGAAGCTCGCCAACTTCAGCGTCTTCGCGTTGCCTTCGACGAGCGGGCGCGCGGTGATCATCTCGCTCACATAAAGACCCGCGCCGTAGCTTCTACAGATGGCACGAAACGGATAGTCCGTAACCCCCGCCATCGGCGCGAGCACCACCGGCGGCCACACCCGGAGTGGGCCAATAGAGAGCGCGCCGAACTCTCCGGGGCGAGCCGTGGAGTGCGAGCTGGGAAGCAATTGCGAGTTCACTGTGGACGATCTCCGGGCAGCGCATGGCGCGGCTGCTTGTTGCGCCACACCTGCCAGGCCTGGGCGCTCGGCCCAGAGATAGCATCCTCACAGCTCGGTGCTCGCTCTGGCCCGATCCGCTCGCGATGGCCCTCCGGAGCCGCGCTGCGCGCGAACGAGATGTGCTCGTGCTCGTCCAAAAAGAAGGCGTCGAGCAGCCCGCGATGATCCGCCGCGGGCCAGGCGTATGCGACGAAGCGACGTTCGGCAGCCTCTTCGTCTACGGCGTCCTCATTGCGCGCGGTGAGGCCTCCGCCGAGCTTGGGCACACAGACCAGGAACAGGTAGCCTCCCATTTCGATCGCGGGACCGCTGCGCGTCGCGATGGCTTGTGGGTAGCGCTCGAGCAGCGGCGGCGACATCGGGAGCCCGCCGCGCAGCCCCACGCGCCCGGTGAGCTCTTCGATGCGCGCCGCCGAGCCGACGCCGTCCCCGTCGGGATCGACCAGCGCTTTTTTTCGCAGTGAATCCTCGGCGAACAAGATTTGCCGCAGGCGAGAGACCGCCGCGTCCTCCGTGGCGCGCGTGCCGCCCTGCACGATGCCCGGCATCGCCTCCACCACCAAAAAGCGTACGAAGGCGACCAGCGACAGCGCGCTGGCGGCAATGACGAGCCCACGAGAGCGTCGCGCGCCGCGTGGCAGCGACAGGTAGGCGATGAAACACCCGACGAGCAGGAAGGGCGCGAGCTTCAACAGCACGAGGCTGAGCGCCGCGCCTGCCAGCAGCAGCAAATACCAACGCGCGTAGCTGGGCTCGCTCGACTTGGCCAGGTCGTTTTGCACGCGCGGTATTTAGAGCGCCGCGCGGCTCCGGGCTAGGCGCTCGAGCCGCGCGAGCCGGGCCGCGAGCTCTCCAGCCCGGCTTCGTGGAGCTCCTCGCTCGTGAGCGAGTAGCCGATCAGGGGCCGGGTGGAAGGATCCGGCTTGTGTTTGATGCCCGTGCGCATGACCTGCGCAGGCTCTTCCTCGGCGAGCGCCGGCGGCTGCGAATCACGCTGGAGCGCTGGACTGCTCGTAGCGCTGGCCGCGTTGCCCGCTGGCACCGAACGAATGCTGCTCACTGGAATACGCCCAATCGGCGCCGCACCCGCGATTTGCGAAGGGCTCTTGGGCACCTGCAGCTCCCGGTCGCTCTGGGCGAGGGCAGCCCGGCCCGCATCGGACCGCGTCAACACGGGGAAAGGAGTGCCGGTCACGTGCGTCGCGCTTGCGGAGCCGAGGACGAGCGCTTCCGCCTGCGCTCGGCTCGCTTGGCCGCCGAGGTGTCGCGCCAGATCGGCGCGCAGCTGATCGCGCTCGCGCGTCATTTGCGTGAGCAGCGCGAGCGCTTGATCGCGCTCGTTCTGACAGCGACTCAGCGCGTCGAGCGCGGTGCCGCAGTCGGCGTCGAGCCGGCCGATATCCGTCTCCGCGCGGCTCAGCTTGCGCGTCAGCTCCTCCGCGCGCGCCGCGGCGCTCGTCGCCGTGCTGGACAGCGCGCGGTTCTCTTCGCGGCTCTCGCGCAGCATCTGCTCCAGCGTGGCGTGCCGGCGCCGCAGCTCGCCGAGCTGCTGCTCGTGCTCGTCCCACAGCCCGGCGATGAAAGCGTCTTGTTGCTCGAACAGGAACGCCCGCTCGCGCGCGGCCTCGCGCTCGCTGCGCTCGAGCGCTTGCTCCAGGATCGCGATGCGATGCTTGAACGTCAGCTGTTGCTCGTCCGCGCTCGCCATCGCTCGGCGCAGCTGCTCGAGCTCAGCCACGATTTCGGCTTTTGCGTCCTGCGCGCTGCCCACCGCAGCGGTGAGGTGTTGGATCGTGCGCAGCACGGTGGCCAAATTGGCCTCGGCGCGCGTGCACGCGGCGAGCGCGGCCTGGGCGTGCTCCTCACCGTGCACGGCGAACGAAGACGCCACCACCATCCCCGAGGTCGCGCGCGCCGGAGCGATCCCGCTCTCGAAGACCTGCGAGAGGCTGTCAGGCTGGCCGCTCGGCGGACGCAGAGTTTCCGTCGACTGATCCGCGGGCATGCCAGGTGAACGAGGTGTGGGCATGAGGTGTCTCGTACGTTCTGGGGCGATGTGCAGCCCAGTCTTACTAGGATAACGCGGGTGCGGTGCGCGCGGGAAGGGTGCACACTCAAGCCACTGAAATGACCGCTGGAAACGGCAGCGACGTTCTTTCGCGTGGACCGTCCGAGGCGAGCCGTGAGCCGCACGCCGAGACCGAGCGGGCGGTGCTCGACGCGCTCCTCGAGCGGCTCGCAGGGCAAGCGCGCGCGTTCGCGCGCCTGGAGCCCGGTCGCAAGGCGGCGCTCCTTCGCGAGGTGCGGCAGCGGTTCAGCGAGCTCGGCCCGCGCATGGTGGAAGCGGCCAATGCCGCGAAGCGCATCGAGCCGAGCTCATCGGCGGCGGGGGAGGAGTGGTTCTCCGGGCCCGCGATCTCGATCCGCGCGCTGCGACTGTTCGAGCAGTCGCTGCGCGACATCGCCGAGCGCGGCGCGCCGCGCCTGGGGCTCGATAGCGTCAGCACCGGCGATCAGGGCGAGACACGCGTGCGCTTGGTGCCGCACGATTTGAAAGAGCGTCTGCAGTTTCCCGGCTGGCGCACCAGCGCGTGGCTCGAGCCGGAGGTGTCCGCGGCGGAGGTCACGGCGACGCAAGCCGAGTTTTATCAACGCCGCGATCCGGAGGGGCAGGTGGTGCTGGTGCTCGGCGCCGGTAACGTCGGATCGATCTCGGTGCTCGACGTGCTGTATCACTCGTTCGCGCAAGGTAGCGTGTGCTTGCTCAAGATGAGCCCGGTCAACGCGTACCTCGGGCCGCTGTACGAGCGCGCCTTCGCTCCGCTCATTGCGCGCGGCTTCTTCGCGGTGGTGCAGGGCGGCGCCGAAGTGGGCGCGTACCTCGCGGGGCATCCCCTGGTCTCCGCGATCCACGTCACCGGTTCGGTGGAGACGCACGACGCCATCGTGTGGGGACCGCCGGGGCCAGAGCGTGAGCGCCGCCGCCGAGAAGGAGCGCCGCTCAGCAACAAGAAGATCACGAGTGAGCTCGGCAACGTCAGCCCCGTGCTCGTGCTGCCGGCCGCGTATTCCGAGCAAGAGCTAGACGCCGCCGCTCGCAACATCGCGGGCATGGTGGTGTTCAACGACTCCTTCAATTGCAACGCCGCGCGCGCGCTCGTCACGGCCCAGGGCTGGCGTCAACGCGAGCAGCTCCTGGCGCGGCTCTCCGCCGTGCTCAGCGCCACTCCCACGCGCTTCGCGTATTATCCGGGTGCGCAGCAGCGCTACGCCGCATTGCTCGACGGCGTTCCAGAGGAGATCGTGAGTCGCATCGGTGAGCGCCGGCAGGGCAAGCTGCCGTGGACGTTGGTCTCGCCTCTGGCCGCGGGCAGCGGCTCCGCCCTGTTTCGTAGCGAGGCGTTCTGCCCGATCCTGAGCGAGACGCCGCTCGCCACCAGCGATCCCGTAGAGTTTTTGGCGCTCGGGACCCGCTTCGCCAACGAGGAGCTCTCCGGCACGCTGAACGCCATGCTGATCGCTCCCCATAGCGCTTTCAAAGATCCATTGCTCGCGCGCGCGCTCGACGGCGCCGTGCGCGAGCTGCGCTATGGAACCGTGAGCCTCAATGTCTGGCCCGCCGTGGGCTATGGCCTCGTCTCGCCGCCTTGGGGTGGCTATCCGGGCGCCACGTTGGACAACGTGCAGTCGGGCATCGGCTGGGGGCACAACTCGCTGCTGCTCGAGCGCGTGCAGAAGGTCGTCGTGGAGGGCAGCCTGCTGGGCTTTCCGCGGCCGTTTTGGTTCCCCGGCCACGCGCACCTGGCCGCGCTGGGCAAGGGCCTCAGCGACTTCGAGTCGGCGCCCGGACCCGAGCCGCTGTTGCGCGCGGGGTGGGCTGCCATTTGGCCGTAACCGGCGTCGCGCGCTGCGAGCAGCGAGAAGCTCGCAAAGCGCTGCGCCCGCGCGCTCACGGGCTGGTGATCGAGGTCACCGCGATCAACAGCCACTGCGGCCACCACGGCTTCGTGCCGTTGACGGGCGGCTGCATGAACCCAGCCGGCGGCTGCGCCGGCATGCCGCTGAGGTCGACCGTGCGCGGCATGCACGGCTGACTGCCGTCCGGGTTCGCCCCGCAATTTTGCTGCGCTTGGCAGTTCTGATCGTGAAGCCTGAACGTGAGCGAGCCGCCGCCTTTGGCCTTGAAGCTGGCCGTGTATTTGATGAGATAAGAGGCCTCTCGCTCACAGTCATTTCCCCCGCCCTCCCCGGAGCTGTTGAAGTAGTAGACGTCTCCCGAAGGGTCACCCGTGGCGGGGCTGACGTGGAGCTCATAGGTGTTCCACCAGCCCGTGGGGTTATAGAGCGTGCCGCCGGCCTGCCACCAATCGTTGTAGCCGTCCTCGCTCAGCGCTGCGGTCGAAGCGCGCTTGCCATCCCGGTAACAGCGAGTTCCGACCACGCCGCGAACCTCGATGTTGATGGTGTAGAGTTGCCCGCTCACTCCTTTCACCGGGATCGTCTTTTCGCGAGTGATGCCGCCCGAAGGGCAGGAGGCGCCTTCGTCGTCCAGCGGACAGCTATGGCCGTTCGGCATGCGCTCGCCGACGCACGAGCCTTCCCAATAGAAGCCCTGTAGGTCGGGCACGAGCTCCATCGCGCTGAGTTCGCCGCTGCCTGAGCCGCCTGCCGCTGCGCCGCCTGAGCCGCCTGCGGCTGCGCCTGCCGTAGCGCCGCCCACACTAGCGGGAGCGCCTGCGGCGCCGGCATTTCCGCCTGCGCCGCCGGGCGCGCCAGCGGTGTTCGCGTTCCCTCCGCCTGCGGTGAGTGCGCCGCTGGCACCGCCGCTGCCGCCGCTGCCCGTGCCGCCCGCGCCAGCACTGGTTGAGCCAGCCGTCGTCCCCGCCGAGCCGCCGCTCGGTGTCGCGAAGAAACCGCCTGCAGCGCCCGCGATGCTGCCGCCGCTCGCGATGCCGCCGCCTCCCGCCGTCGCGCTCGCCCCCGTGGTCCCTGCTCCGCCGCTCGCCGTGCTGCCGCCGCTCGTGAGGCTCGCGCCGCCCGCTCCGCTCTGGCGCGCGGCCGGGGCGTCAGCTTGCGAGCAGCCGTAGATAGCGGAAAAGCCGCTGGTTGCGGCGCATAGGAACAGCACTCGTTTCATCGGGATCTCCTGCCGGGACGGCGCGGCCCGTCGCGAACGTCTCGGCGGGCGGAACTGAGCACGACTGCAATGCCCGCGCAGAGCGAAGGAGATCACGCGCCGCGCAAAAAATCGTGGACGGCGCGACGTTTTGCTCGCCGAGATTCCGCCGAAGTCTTCGGCGAGCGCTCGAGCAGCGCGCAGGGGATTCAGCGGCGCCGCCGCGCTGCGCGCTTGGTTCCGGCGCGGCGCTCGCGGGCGAGCTCCGCCAGATATTCGTCGAAATCGACCTGCATGGTGTGGCGCGGTGAATCGCCGTAGCGCCGCCGCACCAGCTCCCGCTCTCGAGCCGCGTGACGGCGCATCGACTCGGCGTCGGGCAGCGCATAGCGGCCAGAGAGGTGCTCGGCCACGAGCTTGGCTTGCGCTTCGGCGATGGGCATGATCGGCCCGAGCGGCTGGCACAGTCCGATGAAGTAGAGGTTCTCGGCCTGCGGATGGAACAGGCGGCGGTAGAGCGGCAGCTCGTTGTCTGGCGCGGACACGAAGCTCGCGTCGAAGAACGGGAACGATACGTTGTAGCCCGTGGCGTACACGATGGCGTCGACCGCTTCGCGGGAGCCGTCGGCGAACTCGATGTCGCGCCCGTGGTGCGCGACCATCTGCGGCTTGGCGATGATCGCGCCGGAGCCCAGCAGCGTGAACAGCTCGCTCGAGACGGTGGGGTGCGCGTCACCGAGGCGATGATCCGGTAGCGGCAGTCCGAAGCGGCGCGGATCGCCGACCGCCACCCGGTACCAGAGCTCGACCAACCAGCGGCGCACCGGGCTCGGCAGAAACCAGGTGCTGCCCGTCACCTGATCGAGCGGCTTGCCGAGCGCGTACTTCGGCAACACCCAAGCTCCGCGGCGCACCGACAAAAATACGCGGCCGCCGTCGTCGCTCGTCGGCGCGCACGCGCTCTCGCGCGCCAGCTCACCCGCGATGTCCACGGCGCTGTTGCCGAAGCCGACCACGACGACGCGCTTGCCGCGCAGGTCGTAGGGCTCGCTGGGTGAGACGTACTCGTGCGAGTGCAGCTCGACGCCGTCGAAGCGACCCGTCAGCGGCGGCGGCCGGCGCGCCGTGAAGTGGTGCCCGTTCGCCACCACTACGGCGTCGAAGTGCTCCTCGCCGCTCGTCGTCTCCACGCGGTAGCCGCCGCCGGCGGCGGGCGTCACGCGCTGGACGGTGGTCTGGAAACGAATCCAGCGCTCGAGCTCGAACGTGCGCGCGTAGTCCGCGAGGTAGCGCGCGATCAACGCATGCCCGGGATAGTCCGGGAAGTGCGCGGGCATCGCGAAATCGCGCAGCTGCATGCGCGCGCGCGACGTATTGATATGGAGCGAGCGGTAAGCGCCGCCCCGTCCATTCTTGTTTTTGAACACCCACAGACCGCCGACGCGATCACTGCTCTCGAAGCAGACGAAGTCGAGCCCCTGATCGCGTAGGGCCTTGCAGGCGACCAGGCCGGAGGTGCCCGCGCCGATCACGCACACTCGCGGAGTTCGTGGCGAAAATGCCGCCGTTCTAGCGTGTGTCGGAGGGGCTGTCGGGGCCGCGACCATGCGTCGGGCGAAGGGTAGGCGGCGCCCCTACCACCCGCAACTCGGCCACGCGCCCTGCGCCATGGAGCACACATCGTACGCTGATGAGACGCAGCTTTCGCCGCGCCGTGCCGTACTGAGCGGGGAGACAAGCTCTGGCAGCTGGACTACTCTACGGATTCTGGCGGGCCACGTTCGAACGTCCCGGTTCTCGCTTCATGCAGCGCATTCTCATCGTCGAAGATTCCCCCAGCATGCGCGCCTTTGTGCGCTCCGTGCTCGAAGAGCAACCGTCTCCGCTCGGTGAGCTGGAAGTCGTGGAGGCTGCGAGCGGCTTCGACGCCCTTCGCCTGCTGCCGCGCGGCCCCTACGCGCTCGTTATCAGTGACATCAACATGCCCGATATCAACGGGCTAGAGCTGCTGCGCTTCATCCGCGGCAGCGAGCAACACCAGTCCACGCCCGTCATCCTGATATCGACTCAGTCGTCCGATCGCGATCGGCAGCGCGGCTTGTTGCTCGGCGCGGACGCCTACCTGGCCAAGCCGTTCACGGATGAGGCGCTGCGCAAGGTCGCCCTGGAGCAGCTGGAAAGGCCCCGCTCGAAAGCCAGCCCCCATGGCTGAGATCACGGACAAGGCTCGCGACGAGTTCTTCTCCGAGGCGCAGGAGATCATCGAGACCCTGTCCCGCAACCTGCTCGCGCTCGACGCGGCGTCCAAGCAGGGCAGCAACGACCCTTCGCTGATCAACGAGGCCTTCCGGGCGGTGCACACCCTGAAGGGCCTAGCCGGCCTGTTCGGCGCCGTGCGCCTCGGCATGTTGTCGCACCGGCTGGAAGATTTGCTGGACGCGCTGCGCCTCGGCCGCATGCAGCTCGGCCCCGGCGTGCTCGACGTGCTGTTCTCCTCGGTGGACGCCTACAACAAGGTGCTGGAGCTGGAGAAGGCCGGGCGCGATGAGGAGCTGCCCGAGGTCGCGAACCTGCTGGTCAGCCTGGATCGGCTGGGCGCCGGCGTCAGCAACGACACCAGCCCGGTGAGCGACTACGAGTTCGACGCCGGCATGCTCGCGGTGCTCACGGAGTACGAAGAGCACCGGCTCAAGGCCAATATCGAGCAGAAGATGTCGCTCTATCGGCTGCGGGTGCAGTTCGATCTGGCGACCATCGATCGCGCGCTCGAGCAGATCAAAGAGCGCGCCCGCCGTCACGGCGAGATCATCACTTACCTGCCCACCGGGGAGACCACCAGCGCTGACAGCATCGAGCTCGATCTGCTGATGGCCTCGCGTGACTCGCTGGCCGTGCTGATCGGCGCCCTGGGCGCCGACAACGTCGTGATCGAGGAGATCCCGCGCCGCCGCCGCTCGCACGAGGCAGGTCCGCAGCGCGCCTCGCTGCTGGACTCGGGCGCGCTGGCCATGCCGGCGGCGAGCCCGGTGCAAGCTCACGACTCGGCGGCGCCGCCGGCGCGCGACAGCGAGCGCTCGGGCGCGTTGGAGAAGGACCGCTCGCTGCGCTCGTTGACGCAGACGGTGCGCGTCGACATTCGCAAGCTCGATCACTTGATGAACATCGTCGGTGAGCTTGCCATCGTGCGCGGCGCGCTGTCTCGATTGTCGGAGCGGGTGCGCAATGACGGGCAGCGCCAGCTCGCCGCCGAGCTGATGCGCCTGCACCGCAATTTCGATCGCCGCCTGAGCGAGATGCAGGACGGCATCTTGGAAGTGCGCATGGTGCCGCTCGGGCAGGTGTTCGAACGCCTTGCGCGCGTGGTGCGGCAGATCAGCCGCGAGCTGGGCAAAGAGATTCGCCTGGTCATCACCGGCGCGGAGACGGAGATCGACAAGCTCATCGTCGAAGAGCTCAGCGATCCCCTGATGCACATGATCCGCAACGCCATCGATCACGGCATCGAATCGGCGGAGCGCCGCGCCGAGGTCGGCAAGCCGGCGGCGGGCACCATCGCGTTGAACGCCTATCAGAAGGGCAACCACGTGATGATCGAGGTCGAGGACGACGGCCGCGGCATCGACGAGCGCGCGTTGGTCGAGAAGGCCGTGCAGCTCGGCAAGATCGAGCGCGGCGAGGTGGGGGAGCTGGCGCGCGAAGAGGTGCTCGGTTTGATCTTCTTGCCGGGCCTGTCCACCCGCGCCACGGCGGACGATGTCTCGGGCCGCGGCGTCGGCATGGACATCGTGAAGACGAACATCGGCAAGCTGGGCGGCGTCATCGACGTGCACAGCGAGCCGGGCATCGGCACCAAGATGACCATTACGTTGCCGATCACGCTGGCCATCGTCAGCGCGCTCATCGTGCGCGCCGAGGGGCAGGTCTTCGCGCTGCCGCTCGCCAGCGTGTCGGAGGCGCTCAGCCTGGATGAGTCCACGGTGCGCGCGCTGGACGGCCGCGAGGTCGTCACGCTGCGCGGCTCCACGCTGCCGATCTGCCGACTGTCTCGCTTGCTCGCGCTGGAGCCGGACCCGAACTCGCCGGCGCGGCACGGCTTCGTCGTGGTCGTCGCGCTCGGCAGCCGCCGCCTCGGGTTGGTGGTGGATCATCTGTTCGGGCAACAAGACATCGTGATCAAGCCGCTCGGTCGCTCGCTGAGCTCGGTGCGCGGCTTCGCCGGCGCGACCGAGCTCGGCGATCAGCGCGTGGGCTTGGTGCTCGACGCGGCGGCGTTGATCGAAGAGGTGCTGGCGGGAGCAGAGGTGCAGCGCTCGTTGGGGATGGCTTATGGCTGATCTGGTGAAGTCGCTGGCGGGTAACGTGCGGCCGCTGCGTCGCGCGAGCGATCGCGGTCCGGTGCGAGAGTTCTTGGTCTTCGCGCTGGGCTCGGATTTGTACGGCGTCGAGCTGGCGGGCATCAAAGAGATCCTGAGTCCGCCGCCGATCACCCCGGTGCCGCGCGCAGGGCGCCAGGTGGTCGGCGTTTGCAGCGTGCGCGGTCTGCTCGTCACCGTCATCGATCTTCGCCGGCGGCTGCGCGTCGAAGAGCGTCCCACCACGCGTCGCTCACGCATCTTGCTGATTCAAGCCGCGTCGGGGGACGTGAACGGTCTGCTCGTAGACGAAGTCCGCCAGGTAGTCCGACTCGCCGAAAACGAAGTCGAAGCCGCGGCCAGCGCGCTCGGCGGTGACGTCGCGGAGCACGTGCTCGGCGTCGGCCGCCCTGGCGGCATGTTCCTGGTGCTATTGGATCTGAGGGCGATATTG
Organism: uncultured Sorangium sp.; assembly: GCA_966250485.1. Lineage (GTDB taxonomy): Bacteria > Myxococcota_A > Polyangia > Polyangiales > Polyangiaceae > PMG-095. The sequence goes on from CBINHN010000003.1 coordinate 125,977, forward strand.
AAGGACTGACATGCCAGTGAGTAGACAACGCCCAGACCTACAGAAGAGCCTCGTCGGCTTCGTGGTGGGCGACGTGCTGTATGCCGTCGGCATCAGCTCGGTGCGTGAGATCGTCAACCCCGCGCCGCTCACGGAGCTGCCTCACGCGCCGCCGACCATCGCCGGCGTGATGGACCATCGCGGCGAAGTAGTGCCGGTGATCGACCTGCGGGTGCGCTTCAAGTTGCCGCCGGCGCACGATCCGCGCCGCGCCAAGCTGATCCTGATCGACGTGGAGGGCCGCACCATCGGGCTCGCCGTGGATCGCGTGACGGACGTGTTCGGCACCGGCGGCGCCGAAATTTTGCCGGCGCCCACGCTGGGTCGCGGTGATGACGAGCGGGGCATCATCGGCGTCACTAAGTACGAGGGCATGCTGGTGTTCGTGCTCGACGTCACTTGCTTCGACGTCATCGCGCGGCAGGTCGAGCAACCGCTGCTCGCCGCCGGCTCACTGCGGGAGATGCATTGACCATGTCGGGCCAGAGCAGCGCCGGCTTATCGTCCTCCGATCCCGAGGAGCGCCGCCGCGCGACCTCCGAGCTCGCCGACATGGAGCCCGAGGCCGTCGCGGAGCTCGTGGCCATCGCGCTCGCCGACAGTGATTGGCGCGTGCGCAAAGAGGGCGTGGCGGTCGCGCTCGCGGTGGCGCCCAGCCCGGTGATGTTGGCGCGGCTCGTCGCGGCGTTCCGCCCCTCCGAGAACGTCGGTCTGCGTAACGCCGCGGTCGAGGCGCTGGCCGGCTATGGAGAGCCCGCCGTGCAAGCGCTGCTCTCCTCGCTGCCCGAGCTCGACGCGGACGGGCGCAAGCTCGCGGTCGACGCGCTGGGCAAAGGTGGACAGCCGAGCGCGCTCTCCGTGCTCACGCCCTTGCTCGACGACCCGGATCCCAACGTCAGGGTGGCGAGCGCAGAGGCCATCGCCTCGCTCGCCGTCGCTGGCGTCTCGGAGGCGACTCCGCTGCTGCAGCGCTGCGTCGACTCGAAGGACCCGCTGATCGCGCTGTCCGCGCTGGAAGGGTTGAACGGCCTGGGCGTCATTCTGCCCTGGGAGAGCATCGAGCGGCTGGCGGCGATCCCCGCGCTGCGGCGCGCGGCGTGGCTCGCCGCCGGGCGCTGCGCGGACGTGCGCGCCGTGCCGCTGCTGCTCGAGGCGCTCGCGACCGCTCGCGGCGCGCTGTTGTTCGACGCGCTCTCGGCGGTTCGTGATTTGGTGCGCGAGCCGGAAGCGGTCGCGCTGCTGCGCGCAGGTCGCTCCGACATCGGCCGCGACACCACGAGCCGCGTGCTGAAGCTCGCCTGGGACGACGACGCGCGCGAGTCGGTGCGCCGCGCCAGCATCGTGGTCGCCGCTGCGCTCGCCCTGGACGGCGCGGCCGACGCCGCCGTCGCCGCGCTGAGTGACGATCGTTACCTCGCCGAGGCGCACGAAGCGCTGAGCCTGATCGGCCCGGTCGCGACTCCCGCTTTGGTGGCCGCTGTGCGCTCTGGCGACTCCGCGACGCGAGCCAGCTGCTTGAGCCAAATCGCTCGCTTCGAGGACGCTCCGAGCTCAGCGCTGGAGGCCGCGCTGGACGCGCTCGACGATCCGTCTCTGCAGGTGCAGACCGAGGCGCTGGCCGTGCTGTCGCGCTTCGGAGACGCGCGCTGCCTCGGCCATGTCGCGCGTTGGCTGGTGCCGGACTCGCCGGCCATCACGCTGAAAGCCGCGGAGAGCGCGCTGCGCCAGCTCAGCTTGCGGCACGCCACGGCCGCGCGCACCATCGCCGACTCGGCGCGCAGCGAGCCGGGCGCGACGCACGCGGCTTGCGTCGTGATCGCGGCGCTCGCCTCGCGCGGCGCTGCGCCGCAGGCGGGCGATTTGGAGCTGCTCTCGAACGCGCTGTCGAGCCCAGCGACCTCGGTGCGGCGCGCCGCGATCGAAGCGCTCTCGGAGGTGGGTAAGGCGGAGGGCGTCGATCCGGTCGCGTTCGCGCTCGCCGACGAGGAGCCAGAGGTGCGGCGCGTGGCGGTGGTCGCGCTCGGACGCATGCGCGCCGAAGACGGCAGCGCTCCGGGCGTCTCGCACCTGCTCGACCTCGTGCAAAACTCGCAGGACTCGGAGCTCATCGCGGCGGCGGCGCGCGCGCTGGGCGACGCGCGCGATCCCCACGCCTTCGGCGTGCTGCGGCCGCTCGCGCGCTCGGATCATCCGCTCGTCGCCGTCTCTGCGGTGGAAGCCTTGGCGGAGCTCGCTGGTCCGCGTCGCTTGGAGGCGCTGCTCGAGGGCCTGTCCCATCCCGACGCGGAGGTAGTGAAGGCCACCCTGCTGGCGCTCTCTGACACGCCGGATGCGCGCGTCGTGGCCCACCTCGGAGCGTGCTTGGATCATGACGCGTGGGACGTGCGGCGGTTGGCAGCCGACCTGCTCGGTCGCGTCTCGGGCGAGCCCGCGCTCGGCTTGCTGCGCGCGCGCCTCGCCGTGGAAGATAGTCCTCCGGTGCAGACGGCCATCTCCAGAGCGCTCGAGCGTGCGGCGGGGATTCGTCGCAGCGCCCCACCGGGGAGCTTACGGCCGCGATGAGCCAGCGCTCCGACGAGAGCCGCCTCTCGCTGAGCCCGGACGAGTTTCGGCTGCTCCGGGATCTCATCTACGAGCAGTGCGGCTTGCGCTTCGAAGAGGACGCCATGCTCCTCTTCGAGCGGCGGCTGTCGGATCGCATCAACGCGCTCGGCCTGTCGAAGTTCGGCGCATACTATAAATACCTACGCTTCAACCCGCTGGGCAACGCCGAGCTGGAAGAGGTCATCGAGCGCCTCAGCACGAAAGAGACCTATTTTTTCCGGCAAGAGTATCAGCTGCGGGCTTTTCGCGACGAGCTCTTGCCGCGCATCTCGATCACCAACCGTGAGCACAGGCGCCTACATGTGTGGAGCGCGGGCTGTTCGACTGGTGAGGAAACCTACACCATCGCCATGCTGATCCTGCAGAGCGGGCTGTTCAGCGGCTGGGAGGTGCGCGTCATCGGCAGCGACATCTCCAAGCGCTCGGTCGCTCACGCGCGCCGCGGCGTGTATCGCCCGGCCTCGTTCCGCGTCACCCCGCCCGAGCTCCGCCACCGCTTCTTCTCGGAGCAAGCGGACGGCACTCACGTCGCTGACGAGGTCAAAAAGCTGTGCCATTTCGGACAGCTGAACCTGTTGGATCACAGCCGTGCGGGCTTTGTCGGGCGCGTGGACGTCGTCTTTTGCCGCAACGTTCTGATCTACTTCGACGTAAAGTCCCGCCGTCGCGTGATCGATCTTCTCTATGAACGATTGCTGCCCGGCGGTCACCTCCTCCTCGGCCACTCCGAATCGCTATTGAACGTGTCCACCGCCTTCGAGTTAGTGCACCTGCGAGAAGATCTCGTGTACCGCAAGCCGCCAACGGCGGAACGCTGGGATAAGGGTCGCTCCTGATGACGATGTCAGCGTCTGACTCTGCCATCCGCGTTCTGGTCGTGGATGACTCCGTCTTCAACCGTCGCAGCATTTCGGACATCTTGGCGACCGGCTCCGGTATCGAGGTCGTCGGCAAAGCCGCCGACGGCGAAGAGGCGCTGCGGCTCGTCCGCGCGCTGCAGCCGGACGCGATCACGCTGGACCTCGAGATGCCCAAGATGGATGGCTTCACCTTCTTGCGCATCCTGATGACGAAGATGCCGACGCCGGTGATCGTCGTCTCGAGCTACAGCCAGAAGGAGAACGTCTTCAAAGCGCTGGAGCTCGGCGCGCTCGACTTCGTAGCCAAGCCCGACCGCTACAGCGATCCCGATCTGGCCGCGATCCGTGACGAGCTGATCCGCAAGGTGATGCTGGCCAAGAGCGTGCGGCGGCTCGCGGGCATCACCGCGCGGCGCAGTGCGGAGGTCGTGCCGGCGAGCAACGCGGAGCCGGCGGTCGCGGCCGCGCAAGCCGCGCCGAAGCACGTGGTGGCGATCGCCTCGTCCACCGGCGGCCCGAGCGCTCTGATGGAGATCTTCGGGCGCTTTCCGGAGAACTACCCCCACGGCGTGGTGATCGCGCAGCACATGCCGGACAAGTTCACGCGCACCTTCGCTGAGCGGCTGGATCGGCGCAGCAACTTGGCCGTCGGTGAAGCGCAGGATCGGGACGTGCTCTCGGCTGGCGCTGCCTTCGTTTGCCCCGGCCGGCAATGCATGGAGCTTGAGAGCTTGACGCGCGGGTTGCGCCTCCGCGTCGTGCCGCCCGTCGAGCAAGACCGCTACGTCCCGAGCGCGGATCGGCTGCTCACGAGCGTCGCTTCCGCGGTCGGGCGGCGCGCCATCGGCGTGATCCTGACGGGCATGGGCGACGACGGCGTGCAGGGCGCCAAGGCGATCGCGGCCGCTGGCGGCGTCGTCATCGCCGAGTCCGACTCGACCGCGGTGGTGTTCGGCATGCCCGGCTCGGCCGTGCGGGCAGGCATCACCAGCATGGTGCTCCCGCTGCCCGACATCGCGGATTTCCTGGCTCGTCTGTGAGCTCGCCGAGAGCGCGGCCCGGCGGCGAATGACCCGCGGGCCAGGGCCGCTGACCTGCGGGAATGGACGCCGCGGCTGAGTGGTTACACCCGGCGCCAGCGGTCGAGGACCAAGCGAGCGCTGGGTAGAGGACCATGCGGACGGTGTCAGCTCTCTCGATTCTCGCTCTCGCGTCGTCGCTGGCAGCCTCGGGCTGCACGCGCGCCGCTCCGGTGCACGCCGAGGCGCGCCCGGAAGTACCGCGCGCGGCAGGCCCCGTTAAGGTGCTGCCGACGCCAGCGCTGGCACAAGCCGGCAACGCCTCCATCGCGGACATCGCCGAGCGCGTGCTGCCGTCCGTGGTCAACATCTCGCTCAGCAAGACCGTCCACACTCGGCAGCTCCCGTTTCCCTTCTTCTTCGGGCCGCCGGAGATGGGTGACCGCCAAGAGCGCGGCATGGGCTCCGGCGTCATCGTCGGCAGCGACGGCACCATCCTCACCAACAATCACGTCGTCTCCGACGCCAGCGAAATCAAGGTCACCACCTATGACAAGCGCGTCTTCGACGCCACCGTGGTGGGCACGGATCCCAAGACCGATCTCGCGGTGATTCGCGTCAAGGGCAGCGTGAGCGGCCTCAAGCCGATCGAGTTCGGCGACTCGTCACGGCTGCGCTTGGGTGACGTCGTGCTCGCCATCGGCAATCCATTCGGCGTCGGCCAGACGGTCACGATGGGCATCGTCTCCGCCAAGGGCCGCGCAGATCTGGGCATCGTCGACTACGAAGACTTCATTCAGACGGACGCGGCGATCAACCCGGGTAACTCCGGCGGCGCGCTGGTCAACATGGACGGGCAGCTCGTCGGCATCAACACCGCGATCCTGTCCCGCACCGGCGGCAGCCAGGGCATCGGCTTCGCGATCCCGACCAACATGGCCGCGCCGATCATGGAGGAGCTGAAGAAGAGCGGGCACGTCGTGCGCGGCTGGCTCGGCGTCGGCATCCAGGACGTAGACAGCGAGCTGGCTAGCGCCATGAAGCTGCCGGTCTCGTACGGCGTCTTGATCTCCGACGTCAAGCCGGGCGCTCCCGCGGCCCGCGCCGGCATGAAGCGCGGTGACGTGGTGGTTCGCTTCGACAACCGTGACATCCGCTCCGCCGCCCAGTTTCGCAACGCGGTCGCGCTCGCCGGCGGCGGACACAAGGCGAACCTGGAGTATTTCCGTGACGGCAAGCGGCAGGCGCTGATGGTCGATCTCGGCGAAATGCCGAACGAGGTCGGCAAGCGCGCGGGCAGCGGCGTGAGTCCGGAGAAGAGCGGGCTCGACGGTTTGACGCTGGAGGATCTCAACGCCGACAACCGTCGCGCGTTCGAGGTGCCGGCGGAGGTGTCGCGCGGTGTCATCGTTACGCGTGTCGATCCACGCGGGCCCGCAGCGCGCGCTGGGCTCAGACCAGGCGATGTTTTGCTGGAGGTGAATCGCACTCCCGTCGACAGCTTGGCGAAATTCCAAGAGCTCTATTCGAAGAGTAAAGGCGCGGTGTTGCTATTGATTCATCGTCACGGCAGCACGCTGTTCCTGGTCGTGCGCCGCTGAGTGAAACGCCAAACGCGTGACTGTCGAAAGCCGCAGACGTGCGTGCTGGGCGCCTGAGCGACCACCTCCGGCCAGGCGCCCAAAAGCGAATCGCATGCGCTCCCCGTAGGCGGCGCTCGGCCGGTAGCGCTACGATTATTCGGCATGCCCGAGCTGCGTACGCCTTCGTTCGTGTCGCCAGCGCGACCCGGCTCTCTCTCCGGAGAGACCCCTCCGTCGGGACCGATCACGCTCGCGAACAGCCGCGTGTGCCCGACGTGCAATGGGCGATATCCCGCGGACTTCATGGTCTGCCCGCGCGACGCCACGCGGCTCGAAGACGCGGCGCCCGACCCCGATGATCCCGTGATCGGCCAGGTGCTGTCGGGCACCTACGAGGTCCTGCGCATGATCGGTGAGGGCGGCATGGGGCGCGTCTATGAGGCGCGCCACATGCGCTTATCGAACAAGCGCTTCGCGGTGAAAATGCTGCACGGCGAGCTCGCGCGCCAGCCGGAGGTGGTGACGCGCTTTCAGCGCGAAGCAGAGGCGGCGAGCGGGCTCTCGCACCCCAACGTGGTCGGCGTCTTCGACGTCAACACGGCTCCCGACGGACGGCCTTATATCGTCGCGGAGCTGCTGCAGGGCGAGCAGCTCGGGGACTATCTGGATCGCATGGGCAAGCTCGGAGCGCCGCTCGCGATCCCCATCGTGCGTCAGGTGTGCCGCGCGCTGGAGCGCGCGCACGAGCAAGGCATCGTGCACCGCGACGTCAAGCCGGAGAACGTGTTCTTGCTCGGCGAGGGTGGCGTGAAGGTGCTGGATTTCGGCATTTCCAAGCTGAGCGAGAGCACCTCGAACCTGACCAAGACCGGCATGGTGATGGGCACGCCCGACTATATGGCGCCCGAGCAAGCGCGCGGTGATCGCGTCGATGCGCGCGCCGATATCTATGCCGTCGGTGCCATTCTGTATCGCGCGCTCACGGGGCGAAAGCCGTTCGAGGGGCTGGACGCGATGGCGACGCTCACCGCGGCGCTGGTCCAAGAGCCGCCGCGGCCGAGCTCGATCGAGCCCTCCATACCGCTGGCGCTCGAGGTCGTGATTCAGCACGCGATGGCGAAGGAGCCGTCCGAGCGCTTCCAAACCATGGCGGAGCTCGATGAAGCTCTGGCGCCGTTCGACACGGGTACCGGCGACGGGCCGACCTTGCTCTCGGTCGAAGGAAAAATCGACGTCTCCGGCAAGACCGTGATCTCACACCCGGCGCTGTCCGCCGCGACCGCGGGCAAGGACAAATCGGGCCAATCGGCGCGGCTCGCGCGGCCGGCGCTGGCGTTCTTCACGGTGCTCGGCTCGCTGTGGATCGCAGCCAACGTGGTCGTCGCCGTGACGGCCATCATTCGTCAGCTGCGCGGCGCCGAGCTCACGCAGTCCGAGACCATCCTGATTCCGATCGGCGCCGTCGCGGCGCTGGCGACTCCGGTGATCTTGTGGGTGCGCTACGTGAGCCGCGAGGTGTGGCCCAGCACGCCGCGCGCCATCGAGCACGGCGCGCGCCTCAGGCGCACGGTGCTGTATAGCGCCTCGGCGTACGGCATCGGCTGGTTGTTCGTCAGCGTGTTCGAAGCGGTTGTGCACCGCGACGGCCGCGGCGTCGGGCGCGCGGCGTGGGCGCTGCTGACGTTCATGTGCGCGCTGACCGTCGCGCTCGCGACCTGGGTCGCTTCACGTTCACGCCGGCGCGGTCCGGCTACGACCTAGCCGTTCCTCGGCTTGGCGCGTCAGCGCCGAGCGCGCGCTCGCGGCGCCTCAGCGCACCGGAACGACCTCGGTGTCACAGCCGAAGAGCAGCTCCAGCTTGGCGCCGGGGTCGTCCTTCAAGCGCGCGCACGTCGCGGGGCAGAGCCGCACCGTTTCTTCACCGACGAGCTGCCAGCCCTCATCACACTGCGCGGAGTTGTCCTGCTTGATGGTCTGCCGCGCGCTGCCGTCTCCAGGACCATACAGCACGTTGATCTGGCTCAGGTTGATGGGCTCGCCGTTCTCGCCCTCGGGCGGGATCTCGTAGTCGCACGAGATGATGCTGCTCGTGACTTGGCCCAGGCTGCGCCGCAGCGCCGCCGAGAAGTCAGCTGCTTGCGAGAGATCGATGTGGCACCAGTTCGGTCCGTTGATGTTGCAGCCGCTCTGCGCGGTGCCGCCCAGCACCGCCGCCTTCGACATCCACGGGCGGCCGTCGGAGCGAGCGCGATCGCCGATGTCCTCGGTGCCCGGCACACCCACTAGGAACGACTTGATGCCATGTTGCGCGTGGGCGGCCTGGATCGCGTCGATGATGGGCTGTGTGGGCTGCGGATCCGTCAGCTGCCCGCTGCCGACACAGCTCAGTGACAGCGTCGGACCGCCGTCGGTGATCAGCAGCATGTAGCGCTGCCCGGGCGCCGTCGTGAGCAACAAGCTGTTGTTGAGACCGTAGTTATAGGCGTCGTGAGTCGGCGTGGCGCCCGCCGGTGACGTCATCTCCAGCGACGCGAGGAGGCGCTGGCGCTGCGCCGAGCTCGGGGCGCCGAGCACGTCGATGTCGATCATTTTGTCGACGTTGACGCACGCGCGCACCTCGCGCGGCGAGTTGCTCTCGCTGGTCGACATGTTGGGGAAATACAAAAGGCCGATGGCGACGTTGCCGGGCAGCGAATCGAGCGTGTCCTCCAGCGCCTGGCGAGTGACCTGCCACTTGCTCTGTCCGTTCGTGGCGCGCGTCCGCGTGTCCATCGACAGGCTGGTGTCGAGCACGATTTGAAGCACCGCGGGCAGGCTCTCCGGCTCGATCTTCGTGCCGGCGCAGGCGCGGCTCTCCAGGTCGTCGAGCTCCCCCGAGCTGACCGTGCCCGCGCCGGCGCTGGCGTTGCCGCCGTTGCCGAGCGCGATGCCGCCGCCCGTGTTCGTGCTCGTCGTGCCTCCCTGAGCCGAGCTCGCGCCGCCGAGAGCGGGAGAGCTTCCACCAGTCGCGCCCAGCGCGCCGCCTCGACCCGCGGCAGCGCCGGCGGCGTCGTCGTCATCACCGCTGCTGCTGAGTCCACAGGCGAGCGGAAGAACGCCCAGAGGCAGAAAGAGCAGGTGCTTCAGCATTCTGAAATTCCTTTTGGACGCCGGCGGGCGCGGCCAACACGACGACGTTAACGCTGGCTCCCAGCGCGACTTGCGCAGCACGAATATACCACGCTGGCCCTCTCGGCTTCGTCAAGCTTTCGCGCTGGCGGGATCAGCCGCCGCGTGGCCCGAGCATCGCTGATGGCTGTACCCACGTGTCGAAATCCCCCGCGCTTACCCCGCACGCAAGCGCTGCTTGGCGCAAGGTCGTGCCTTCGAGGTGCGCTTTGCGCGCGACGCGCGCCGCGGCTTCGTAACCGATGTGCGGCGACAGCGCGGTCACCAACATCAAAGACTCCTCCACGTGTTGCGCGATGCGCTGAAGATTCGGCTCCAGACCGACGGCGCAGTGGCGGCGAAAGCTATCCATGCTGTCCGCGAGGAGCTCAGCGCTCTCGAGGAAGGCGTGAATGATGAGCGGCTTATAGACGTTCAGCTGGAAATTGCCGTTCGCGCCGCCCAGGTTCAGCGCCACGTCGTTGCCGAACACTCGCGCGCAGACCATCACCATCGCCTCGGCTTGGGTCGGATTGACTTTGCCGGGCATGATGGAGCTGCCCGGCTCATTCTCCGGAATGGTGAGCTCGCCGAGTCCGGCGCGCGGCCCCGACGCGAGCCAGCGCACGTCATTGGCGATCTTGTTGAGGCTCGCGGCCAGTGTCTTGAGCGCGCCGTGCGCGAAGACGAGCGCGTCGTGCGCAGCCAGCGCCTCGAACTTGTTCGGCGCCGAGATCAGCGGATGACCGCTGAGCTCCGCCAGTCGTTGCGCCACGCGCTCGGCGAAGCCGGGCGGTGCGTTCAGGCCGGTGCCGACGGCAGTGCCGCCCAACGCCAACTCCGACAGGTGCGCACGCGTCGCCTCCAGGTGCGCGCCGGCGTGCACCAGCTGCTGTACCCACCCGCTGATCTCCTGACCGAGCGTGAGCGGTGTCGCGTCCATCAAATGCGTGCGACCGATCTTGATGACGTGGCTGAACTTGGCGGACTTCTCGGTCAGCGTGTCGCGCAGCGCGCGCAGCGCCGGTGTGACGGCGTCGCGCAGCGCGTCCAGCGCGGCGATGGACATCGCGGTCGGAAAGGTGTCGTTGGATGACTGGCTTTGATTGACGTGATCGTTCGGATGCACGCGCCGCGCCTCGCCGCGAACGCCGCCCAGCAGCTCGCTGGCGCGATTGGCGAGCACTTCGTTCATGTTCATGTTGGTCTGCGTGCCGCTGCCCGTCTGCCAGACGGAGAGCGGGAACTCGCCGTCGTGCTTGCCCGCGAGCACCTCGTCCGCCGCACGAATGATGGCCGCCGCGAGGTCTGCATCGAGGCCGCCGAGCTCGCGATTGACCTCCGCCGCCGCCTTCTTCACCAGCGCGAGCGCGCGCAGCACGCGGCGCGGCATGCGATGCTGCCCGATGGCGAAGTGCTCCAAGCTGCGCTGGGTCTGCGCGCCCCACAGCCGCTCGGCGGGCACTTCGATAACGCCGAACGAATCATGCTCGCGCCGGGTCTGCTCGCTGGCCATGGTCGAAGCGTAGACCAGCGCGCTGCGGCGTCAGCAGCGAACGGGGGCTCCAAGGTGTGGCAAATTCTCCCAGCAGCGGTTTTCGCGGCGCAGCGGAGGCCAGAGATTTGACCGATCGTCGGCTCCTGGGTAGGAGCGGGAGCTATGCACCGGAATGCCGCCGCCGCGGTCGCCTTGGGACTGCTGCTCTGCCCTCTCGGTGCAGGAGCGGAAGAACGTGCGAAGCCGGCGCCGCCCGATAAGCACTTAGCGAAGAGCGAGCCGGCCGCGCCGAAGAAGCAGGCTAGCGCCGAGAAGGCCGGCAGCTTGCCCGCCGCCGAGGCCGCTTCGACGCCAGCGTCGGGCGTCGATCCCAGCCGCGGTCGTGGCACGCGCAGCGTTACACCTCCGCCCGCGGAGCGGCCGCGCGGCGGCGAGACGAGCGAGAAGCCGGCCAAGCCGGCGGCGCCCGTGAGCGCCCCCAAGCCCGCGAAGAGCACCAAGCGCATCCCAGCGGGCAAAGAGCCCGCGCGCGTCGAGCCGGACATGGACAAGCGGCGCGCGATCGCGGCGGGGCCGACCGCGGAGGATCTGGCCGCGGGCAAGGACGACGCGGAGCTGCGCTCACTGCGGGAGGCGGAGCTCGTGCTGTTTCCGCGGCCATTACCGGGTTTCACGCCGGGCTGGTCTTGGGATTTACCGAAGTCGGTGGAGCCGGAGGCGCCCGAGATCATCACCGGCGCGCCCGCGGCGTCGCGCGCCGTGCTGTTGCCGAAAGAGAGCAGCAACGACGCCAGTTGGCTGCGCTCGCTCGCCATGCCGAACATCCCCGTGCGCATGGAAGAGCGCGTGCGCCGCTATCTGTCGTTCTACCGCGACACCTCGAGCGGCCGCGCCATCTTGCGCACGTGGGTGCGCAAGAGTGGCCGCTTCTCCGCCGCGCTCAAGGCGGAGCTCGCGCGCGCGGGGTTGCCCACTGATCTGCTCTGGCTCTCGCTGGTCGAGAGCGGCCACAACCCGAGCATCGTCTCCCCCGCGGGCGCAGCCGGGCTCTGGCAGTTCATGCCCGACGCCGGGCGCGCCTACGGCCTCGTCATCGACCGCTGGGTGGACGAACGCTTGGATCCCGTTCGCTCCACCGAAGCGGCCTGCCGCTACCTGAGCGATCTGTACAGCCGCTTCGGTAGCTGGGAGCTCGCCATGGCCGCCTACAACATGGGCCACGGCGGCCTGTCCCGCGCCATTCGCAAATACAACACCAACGACTTCTGGGAGCTCTCTCGCTACGAGGCCGGCTTACCCTGGGAGACGACGATCTACGTCCCCAAAATTTTGGCGACCGCGATCGCGATGAACAACAAGCGCGCGCTGGGCGTCGATGACGTGGAGCTCGAGCCCGCCGAGCGCTTCGATACGGTGCTGGTCGGGGCGGCGGTGGTGCTCGCGGATATTGCGCGCGTCGCGGGCGTACCGCTGGCCAGCATCGAGGCGCTCAACCCGCAGTATCTCGCCGGGCGGACGCCGCCGAGCGCTCCCGGGGCGCGCGGCCGCAGCTGGCCCGTTCGCGTCCCCGCTGGTACGGCCGCTTCCGTGCGGGACGCGCTCGCGCGTGAAGCGCCGAGCGAGGACTGGTTGGTAGCCTACGTGGTGCGCGTGGGCGACACCGTGGAGTCCATCGCGCAGGCGCGCGGCGCGACCGAGGCGCAGATACGCTCGCTCAACGGCGTGGATCCGAAAGAGGTGTTGGCGCCGGGCGCGGTGCTGCTCGTCCCGCGCAGCGATCGCGTCCGCGAAGACGAGGCGCTCGACGCGGTCGCGGTAGTGCCGCCGCGCACGTTCAGCTACGCCGATCGTCGGCGCGTCTTTTATCGCGTGCTGCCGGGTGACGTCTTGTCGCGCATCGCGGAGGCGTTCGGCGTCTCCAGGGCGGACGTCCTGCTCTGGAACGCGCTCGACGAGAGCGCGCGACTATACCCCGGCATGTCGCTGCAGCTGTTCGTCAAGCAGGGCCGTGATCTGTCGACCGTGCGCTACTCGAGCGAGGCGAACACTAAGATCTTGGTCGCCGGCTCGGCCGAGTTTTTCGAGCATTTCGAGGGGCAGAGCGGCCGTCGTCGCTTCGTGGTCAAGGCGCGCGCCAACGACACCTTGGCCAGCATCGGCAAGCGCTACGGCACCAGCGTGGGCTCCATGGAGCGCATCAACCGCCGTTCACGCAACGACGCGCTGAGCGCGGGCGAAGCGGTGGTGGTCTACACGGAGAAGACCCGCCCGCTGCCCGGTGACGAGCTCTACGCGGAGGCCCGCGCGCGCCCGCCGAGCCGCGGGAGCGCGAGCCAAGCGAAGGTGAGCTCGGCCACGCCCGCGGCCGCTGCCATCGCGGACGCAGACTCGACCGGCGATCCGCGGTAGTCTCCCGCGCATGTCTGAGAGCACAGCATCGGGTTCGCTCACCGCAGTCGTCCTCGCCGCCGGACAGGGCGCGCGCATGAAGAGCCGGGTGCCCAAGGTGCTGCACAGCGTGGCGGGCCGCCCGCTGCTGTATTACCCGCTCAAGGCCGCGCTCGACGCGGGCGCCAGCGAGGCGGTGATCGTCACCAGCGGCAACCCCGAGATCGAGGCGCAGCTCAGGCAACACCTGCCTGGCGCGGCGCTGTCGTTCGTGACGCAAGCCGTGCCGCGCGGCACCGGCGACGCGGCGCGCGTCGGGCTGAGCAAGGTCAAGAGCGAGCGCGTGCTGCTCGTGTGCGGCGATACTCCGCTGGTGAGCGCCGAGGAGCTGTCACGGCTCGTCGCCGCGCTCGGCGCGCGCGAGCTCTTGCTGTTGAGCTGTGAGCTCGCGGAGCCCGCGGGCTACGGCCGCGTGCTGCGCGACGCGCGAGGGCGCGTGCTCGAAATCCGCGAGCACCGCGATTTGCAGAGCGACGCAGAGCGCGCCGTGCGCGAGGTCAACGCCGGCATGTACGTGGCGCGCGCTGACACCCTGCGCGCGGTGCTCGAGCGGCTCTCGCCCGACAACGCGCAGGGCGAGTACTACCTCACCGACGCCGTACGCCTGCTCGGCCCCGAGCGCTGCGAGGCGCTGCTCGGCCACGCCGACGCGCTGGTCGGCGTCAACGATCGCCGGCAGCTGCGCGACGCCGAGCAACGCCTGTTCGAGCGCGTCCGCGCGCGCCACGCGGTGGCCGGCGTCACGACGCGCGGTGAGGTGCTCATCGACGACACCGTCGAGCTCGCGGCGGACGTCACCGTGGAGACCGGCGCGCGCCTGCGCGGGCGCACCCGCGTCGGCGGCGGCGCCTTCATCGACGTGGGCTGCGTGCTGGAGGACGCGGTCGTGGGCGAGGGCGCGCACGTGAAGCCCTACTCCGTGATCAGCGGCAGCGAGGTCGGCCGAGACGTCGAAATTGGGCCATTTTCGCACGTGCGACCGGAGTCCCTGATCGAAGAGGGCGCTCGCATCGGCAACTTCGTAGAGACGAAGAAGACGCGCGTGCGCAAGGGCGCGAAGGCGAGCCACCTCTCTTATTTGGGTGACGCCGACATCGGAGAGGGCGCCAACATCGGCGCCGGCACCATCGTTTGCAACTACGACGGCTTCCGCAAGCACCGGACGGTGATCGGCGCGCAAGCCTTCATCGGCAGTGACTCACAGCTGGTCGCCCCGGTCACCATCGGTGAGGGCGCTTACGTCGCTACCGGGACCACGGTGACGCTCGATGTGCCCGCGGACGCGCTCGCCGTCGCCCGCGTACGCCAAGAAAATAAGCCCGGCTACGCCTCGCGCTTGAAGGCGCGGCTCAAGGCTGGCCGAGAGCCGAAGTAGCGGCGGGGGCGCGCTCAGTCGCAGTCGCGCGCCGGCGACCGCGCGAAGCCGTTGCCCTCTACGGGCCGGCCGCTCGCGCGCGACTCTTCCGCGCTCTTGAGATCGCTGCTCGTCTTCCCGACGATGGGCAGGTCGTGCTGCATGCGGCGGCGCTTGACCTCGAGGTACCCCTCGGAGAACGGATTGGCCGGCACCAGCACGGGGACGCGCTTTTCGACCAACAGCCCCAAGCGCGTGAGCGAGCGCACTTTTTCTGGGTTGTTGGTCAAGAGCTCCAGCGACTCCACGCCGATTTCGCGCAGGATGGCGGCGGCGACGTCGTACGTCCGCGCGTCGACCGGCAAATGCAGCAGCTCGTTGGCCTCGATGGTGTCGGCGCCCAGCGCTTGCAGCGCGTACGCGCGGATCTTGTTGGCGAGGCCGATGCCGCGCCCTTCCTGGCGCAAATAGAGCAGCACGCCCGCGCCCCGGCGCGCGATCTCGGCTTGAGCGGCCTCGAATTGCTCGCGGCAATCGCACTTGAGAGAGCTGAAGACCTCGCCAGTGAGGCACTCCGAGTGGACGCGAACGGCCACGCCGCGCTTACCGCGCACGTCACCGAAGACGAGGGCGCAGTGCTCCTTACTGAGCGCCGGGTGCGCCGAAGGATCTTCCCATTTGTAGACACGCAGCTGAAACATCCCGTGCGGGGTCGGGAGCGGCGCGTTGGCTAGGAGCTCGAGTGGGGACCTTGCAGCTGAGCGCTCAGGTGATGACATGGTTCGACTTAGCGGGCGCTGGGCCGAGGTACATCCGGTCACCAGCTCAGTAACACATCTGAAGATGAGGCCGTGCCTGCGCGGGGTCAAGCGCGGTCAGGTCGACGGGCCGAGGCGGACGGCTCCGCTCTTTTCCCGCACAGCTCCAAGATCCCGCGCTCGAAGATCGCCTTTGACGGCAGCTTCGAGCCGCCTTTCAACGCGCGATCCATCTCCATCAGGCTGACGAGCCACCCCTCCAAGGTCTCGCGCGAGACACCGCGAACCTGCTGCGCGAGCTCGCGCGCCTTGAAGGGAGGAGCGCCGGCCTGTACGGCAGCGTCGTTGGGCGACGCGCCTTGCTGCAGCGCTGCTTCGAAGCGAATCAGCTGTCGCGCCGACCACGCGAGCAGGCCCAGCAAGCGCACCGCTTCGCTGGGATCGAAGACGTCATTGAGGGCGGTGAGCGCGGCTCCGGGATCGCGGCGCGACACCGCCCCGACCAACTCCCAAACCGTCGCGGTGCGCAGGCGCACGACACACGTGGAGACCATCTCTTCGCTGATGGCCTCGTTACCGGCGTACAGGCTCAAGCGATTCACCGCGTCAGCGACTGGACCGAGATCCGGACCCGAGAGCTCCGCGATGAGATCGGCCATGCCCGGCGCGAGCCGCGCGCCCAAACGACGCGCTTCACGCTCGACGAAGGCCGGCAGCTCGGCGCGCCCGAGCGGGTCGCAGCTCACCAGCCAGCCCTCGTTGCGCGCGGTGACGAGGAGCTTGCGCCGCTTGTCGAGCCCGCTGCCGACGAGGAGCAGCGTGGTGGTCGGCGAGGGTTGCTTGGCGTACTCGAGCAGGCGCTCGAACGGATCTTTGACGACCTTCTTGGACGAGACCTCACCGTCGTCGTTGTTCGCGCGCGGCTCCCAGCGCTCCAGGCGCTGCACCACGACGAGCCGGCGCTTGGCCATCATCGGCAGCGTGCGCGCCGCCGCGAGCGCGTCGTCCACGCTGCGTTCGGCGGCGCTGAGCTGATCTTCGTTCAGTCCGGGGACGGCACCTTCCAGCGCGGCGCTGCGCAAGGCGGAGAGCACCACGCCTTGCAGGTAGCTCTCTTCACCCGCGAGCAGATAGACGGGGCGCAGCGTCTTCGCCTCGGCTTCGCGGAGGGCTTCGTCCGGCGTCATCCCTCGGCAGCGATAGCTCGGGCCGGAGGTGCTGGCAATCGCCGCGATTGGACGAAGCGCCGTCTCCGGAGTAGTAGCGACGCCGTGCAAGCGCGGCAGTACGCCGGGAGCCAGAGCCTGGAGGCAGCGACGGGTAATTCCCTGGTCGTGATCGGCAATTTCGACGGCGTGCATCGCGGTCACGCCGCTGTGATCGAGCGCGCGCTCGGCCTCGCGCGAGCACAACGGCTGCGACCGCTCGTGCTCACGTTCGATCCGCACCCTGCGGCGGTGCTCGGCTACGGCATGCGACCGGTGTTGACCACGCTCGAGCGTAAAGTCGAGCTGCTGCTGCGCTTCGGCGCGGAGCTCGGCGTGGTGGTCGAGCCGTTCACGCTCGCGCTGTCCAAGTCGACGCCGGAACAGTTCGTGAAAGCGGTGCTGCTCGAGCGGCTGCGGGCCAAGGTGGTGATCGTGGGCGCGAACTTCCGCTTCGGTCACCAGCGTGCCGGCGATCTCGCTGCCCTCGCGGCGCTCGGGCAGAGCTTGGGCTTCGACGCCCACGCGGAGCCGCTGGTGGGTGACGAGGAGGGCTTGTTCTCGTCGACGCGCGCGCGACAGGCGCTGGAAGCCGGTGATCTTCCGCGGCTCGAGCGCTGTCTCGGCCGACCGCATGCGTTGTCCGGAACGGTGGTGCACGGGCAGGCGCGCGGCCGCACCATCGGTGTGCCCACGGCGAACCTGAGCGGTGTCTTGGAGGCGCTTCCGCCCCACGGTGTCTACGCTTGCTTGGTGGATCAGCGCGCTGCTGGCGGCCGCTGGCGCGCCCTCGCTGGCGGCGTCGCCAATTTGGGGGTGCGGCCGACCGTGGCGGCGGGTTTCAGCGTCGAAGCGCATTTGTTCGATTTTTCCGGCGATCTCTATGAGTCAGCGCTGCGCGTGCACCTGATCGCGAAGCTGCGGGACGAGCGTCGTTTCCCGGATCTGGCTGCGTTGAAGGCGCAGATCGCGCTCGATGCGGCCAGCGCGCGGGAGGTGCTGGCGGCCCGCCGCCCCGATCCTGCCGCCAATGGGGCGTGGTGCTGAGGCGCGCCGGCTCGACCGCGCGGCCGCGCGATCCAGGGCTTGACCGCGAGCCTCCGTCGGCCTCTCAATAGCGTCGTTTGGACCCTCTCAGCTTCGATCGACTGCCTCGTGACGAGCTCGTCGCCAAGGCGCGCTCGCTCGGCGTGGAGCGCCCGGAGCTCATGACGCGCGTCGAGCTCGGCGACGAGATCGTGCGCCGTACCCAGTCGGATCCCAGCGCGCAGCGGCAAGCGCGCGGCTGGCTCGGCGTGGCGCGAGACCTGGTCGCGAGCGTCGTGGAGTCGGGCCTGAACTTGCCGGACGCGGCGGCGATCATTCGCGGCGAACGCGGCGACGCGGATGCGGCCGGCCCGGCGCCGGTGGCGACGGTGACGCTGGCCGAAATTTACGCGACCCAGGGCCACACCGAGCGCGCTATCAAGATGGTCGAAGAAGTGCTCGCGCGAGAGCCGGATCATCCCGCCGCGGTCGCGCTGCTGCAGCGGCTGCGCGCGGAGCCGGCACGGCGTCGCTCGACCGCGATAACGCCCGAGCTCGCTGACTCGAAGCTGCGCGCGCCGGACGTCCCCGCGCCGAGCGGCGAAGCGACCGCGGCGAACGCGCCGAACGGCGAAGCGTCCGTGCCGAGCGGCGAAGCGACTGCGCCGAGCGCGCCGAGCGTCGAAGCGACTGCGCCGAGCGGCGAACCTGCTGCGCCGCGCACGCTGCCGCCTCCGCCCGAGCCGCCGCTGTTGGAGCGCGACACCGAGCCGCCGCCGCCGATGGCGGACTCCGAGCCACCAGCGATGCTGCTGGATTCGCCGGGTGAAGTTGCTGAGAGCGGCGAAGCGGAGCCGCTGCCGCCGCCCTTGGTCGAGCCTCAGCCGGAGCCGCCACCGCTCCTCGAGTCGGCGCCACCTGCAGCGGTCGTGAGGGAGCGCGCCGCGCCGGCCGAGCCCGCGCCGCCGAGCTCCGAAGCGCTCCATACTCCGGTGCCGCTGGCCGTCCGTGCGCCCCACGTGGAGCCGGCCGTGGAGCAGACTCCGCCCGAAGCGGCGTCGCTTCCCGCAACGCCCGCGGTCGTCCCTGAGCCGATCCCGGTGACTGCCGCCGCTCGCCTCGAGAGCGAGCCGCCCGCGACGCTGCTCATCGTTCGTACGCGCGACGCCCACCCGCTGTTGTGTTGGGACTGCGCCGCGCTCGCCCCGCCATCGGGCGCGGTGCTCGAAATTGAGTGCTTGGCGTTCTCGGCTACGCGAACGGGGCCGCTGCGGCGTGAGCTGGCGCTGCCCGTCTCGGAGCCGCGCGGCAGCGTCGCGCTGAATGAGCTGGACGCTGGCACGCTGGTGCGCGCGGCGCTCGGCTATCGCGACGCGGGCAGCTTCGTGCCGCTCGTCATTGCTTCCGAGCTCGCTGTCGTGGACGGCAGCATTGCCGTGCGCTTCCGCCCGCCGCTGTCGCCGACCAGCGGCGTGACCGAGCGCGAGCGCGCGCTGGTGGGCGAGCTCGCGAGCTGAGGGCCGGCCGAGATCGCGGCGCTCAGCGCAACCGGAGCACGCCGCGACCGATTGCTGGCGCATGGCGCGATGTCTGCCGTTCGCTCTAGCGGTTTGTCTCCTGAGCTCGCCCGCGCTGGCGAGCTCGTTCAGCGTCGGGGCGGCGTTTACCTGGCATCGCAGCGATGGACGCAGCGCGACCTCGGCGTTGCTGGTGCTCGAGCTGCCGCTCGAGCGGATGGCCCGGCCCCGCGTGCCTTGGCCCTCGCCGGCGCGTCTCTTGGAAGACGCCGCTCCCGCGGGCAGCGCGCCATTGCGTCCAGTGGAGGAAGCGCGCGCGGCGCCGGCGAAGCCGCGGCGGGCAGAGGCGCGCTCGCCCGGCCTGCTGCGTCCGCAGCTCGTTCGTAAGGTGGTGCAAGCGGCGTTGCGCGCGCGCGGCGCGGGCCAAACCGCAGAGCGCTTGGACGGCTTGGCGTCGCGCTCGCGCACGTCCGCGGCGCTGCCCGAGCTGACGCTGCGCGCCCTGCGCTCGAACGATCAAACACTGCGCCTCTCGCCCACCACCGCGAGCGCGTACGACTATACGCAAACCGGCGGCGCCGGCCTGCTGCTCGAGGCGCGGGCCGTCTGGCACCTGGACCATCTCGTGTTCGCTGAGCAGGAGCTGCGCGTGGAGCAGCTGAGGGCCGAGCAGCTGAGGGTCAGCGAGCGACTGATCAGCGACGTGATCAAGTATCTGTTCGCGCTGCAGCAGGCGCGGGCGCAGCTCGAACGCGATGATCTGCTGCCCGACGAGAGCCTGCGCGCCGAGCTCGAGGCCGCGCAGGCGGCGGCGGTCCTCGACGTCTTGACGGAAGGAGCTTTTACCGAGCTCGAGCGCGAAAACGCCGCCAGCGCCCGCGCGGCTCCCGCGCCGGCGGAGCTCCCGCGAGCGAGCGCGCCGCGGAGCGGCTCCGGCGCTCCAGAGCCGCCCAAACGCTAGGCGCGCAGGCAGGCCGGCAAACTCCAAGGCGAGCAGGGTAGGGCTAGCCATTTTCGAAAAAGGCGGTAAAAGCCCGGGTGCCATGTTGTCCGAAACCCGCACCGAGCTCACGGACCTCCAAAGGCGCGTCGATGCGCTAAGGGGGTCTCTTTGACGTCCCGCAGCTGAAACGCGAGATCGACGAGCTCGACAGCATCGCGAGCGCGCCCGACTTCTGGAACAACCAAGACAAGGCTCAGGCGCACATGCGCAAGCGGGCCGCCGCCGTCGAGAAGGTGGAGCTGATCGAGACGCTCGCCCGCGACGTGAACGACTCTATCGAGTTGCTGGAGCTCGCTGCGGCGGACCAGGACGAGAGCACCGTCTCGGAAATCGAGAAGCAGCTGCCGTCGCTGACGCAACGGGTGCGAGCGGCCGAGCTCCGCCGCATGCTCTCGGGCCCGGTGGATCACGCCAACGCCATCGTCAGCATCCACCCGGGCACCGGCGGCACCGACGCCAAAGACTGGGCGGAGATGCTGCTGCGTATGTACGTTCGCTGGTGTGAGCGGCACGGCTACAAGACCGAGGTCATCGATCTGCAGCCGGGCGACGAGGCCGGCATCGACGGCGCATCATTCACGGTGAGCGGCCCCAACGCGTTCGGCTATCTACGGGCGGAGGTGGGGGTGCATCGCTTGGTGCGCATCAGCCCGTTCGACGGCAACGCGCGGCGCCAGACGAGCTTCGCGGCCATCGAGGTCACGCCGGACGTGGAGGACGAGATCGACATCGAGGTCAAGGACACCGATCTCGAGGTCACCACCATGCGCGCTGGCGGCAAAGGCGGCCAGAACGTGAACAAGGTGGAGACGGCCGTCCGCATGCGCCACCTGCCCACGGGCATCATGGTGGTGTGCCGCGCGGAGCGCAGCCAGCACCAAAACCGCGCCATGGCGCTCAAAATGCTGAAGGCGCGGCTCTTCGAGATGGAGCAGGCCAAGCGCGACGCGGAGCAGCAGCGCTACGAAGCCGCGAAGGGTCAAATCGCCTGGGGCAACCAGATTCGCAGCTATGTGCTGCAGCCCTACCAGCTGGTGAAGGATCTGCGCACGGAGCATGAGACGAGCGACGTCCAGGCCGTGCTCGATGGCGATCTCGATCCTTTCATCGAGGCGTACCTGTTGCAGCACGCCGACCAGGGTCAAAAGAACCAGCCGCCCGCCGCACGCGCGTGACCCAGCCTGCTGTAGACGGGGCCCGCCCACCGCGCTAGGACACGGTCCTTCTACACCGATGGAAACTAGCGAAGATACGCTGGTCCAGGCGCGCCGCGAAAAGGCGTTGCGCTGCCGGGAGCGCGGACAAGAGCCGTTCGCCAATGACGTGGACACGAGCGATCGCAGCACCGTGGCCGAGCTGCGCGCCAAATGCGCTCCAGCGCTGCTCGAGCCCAAGGCGGAGCTGCGCTACGCGCCGGAGCAGGTGAGCGCGCTCGCGCAGGGCGGCTCCGTGCACGTGCTCGGGCGCTTGATGGCGCGCCGCGGCTTCGGCAAGGCGAGCTTCCTCAAGCTGCGCGATGAGACCGGCGAAATCCAGATTTTCGCCAAGCAAGACATCCTGGGTGACGACTTCGCCGCGCTGGACGACATCGACATCGCCGATCACGTGGAGGTGCGCGGCCCGCTGATGGTGACGCGCACGGGCGAGCTCAGCGTGGAGGCGCGCTCGCTGCGCTTGCTGGGCAAGGCGCTGCGCCCACTGCCCGACAAATGGCACGGGCTCACTGACGTCGACGCGCGCTACCGCCGTCGCTACGTGGATCTGATCGCAAACCCCGAGGTGGCGCTGGTGTTTCGCGCGCGCTCGATCCTGGTCCAGGGCTTGCGCCGCTACCTGGACGAGCGCGGGTTTTTGGAGGTGGAGACGCCGACCCTGCACTCGCTGATCGGCGGCGCCGCCGCGCGTCCGTTCGTGACCCACCACAATACGCTGGATTTGGAGCTCTATCTGCGCGTCGCGCCCGAGCTCTATCTCAAGCGCCTGCTCGTGGGCGGCTACGAGCGCGTGTACGAGATCGGCCGTTGCTATCGCAACGAGGGCATCAGTACTCGGCACAACCCCGAGTTCACGATGCTCGAGTACTATCAAGCGTACGCGACGTACGAGACGCTGATGGCCGCCACCGAGGAGATGCTCCGCTTCGTCGACGGCTTCTTGGGTGAGCGGCTCACCGCGTTCGGTCACGCCGAGAGCTACTCGCGCTGGCGCGAAGGACGCCCGTTTTCGCTGGAGGAGCCGTTCGCGCGCGTGACGATGCTGGACGCGGTGAAGTCCGCGCTGGAGCGCGCGGCTCTGCCGGCCGAGCTGTTGCAGCGTCTGGCCGAGCTCGCGCTCGCGCCGCGCGCGAGCGGCGGGGCCGCGCCCGCGGACAGCGCGGCCGCCTGGGTGAGCGAGCTGAAGCAACGCTCCGAGCGCGCTCAGCGCGTGGATTGGGCGAACCTGCGTCGCGCGCTGGCTCACGCCAACAGTGATGGCGAGCGCCTGTTCATCGCCTACGAGTACCTGGCGGAGCCGTTCTTGCCCGAAGACTACCGAGCGAGCGACGGCGGCAAGAGTCGCCCGGTGTTCATCATGGACTATCCGTTCGAGGTGTCGCCGCTGGCGCGCCGCAAGAGCTCGGATCCAGCGCTCACCGACCGCTTCGAGCTCTTCGTTCACGGCCGCGAGCTGTGCAACGCCTTCAGCGAGCTCAACGATCCCGACGACCAGGCGGCGCGCTTTCGCGCCCAGGTGGAGGCCAAGGCGGGCGGGGCCGAAGAGACGATGGACTATGACGTCGACTACGTGCGCGCGCTCGAGCATGGCATGCCCCCGGCAGCGGGCTTCGGCTTGGGCGTCGATCGCTTGACCATGGCGCTCACCGGTCAGCCTTCCATTCGCGATGTGATCGCGTTCCCGCTGCTCAGGCCGGAGGAATGAAGCCGGGCAGCACCAGCGTGCGGGTTACGGGCGCGGCACCGTCGCTCCTGGAGCGCGTCTGGGCGCACACCGGCGTGCTGGAGCGGACGCTGCTCGTGGTGTTCGTGGTCGCGCTGCTCGCGACCCTGATCTGGCGCCTGCTGCGTCGCTTCGACGCCATCACGCTGCGCGGCGTGCTGCGGACGGCGATGGCCATCTCGTTCGTGGGCGTGGTCGGCTTTGGCTACTGGGCGCATCGCCTGCCCGAGCCGCGCGGCACTTATTTCGTGCTGTGGCACCAGGTGGTGCGCATCGGCGCGTCGCTGTCCGGGACCGCTTTCGTGTTCTGCGCCATGGGCTTGCTCGTGCCCTGGATGTTGCGGCGCATCGAGGGCAGCGGCTACGTCTCGTTCATCGCCTCGCGCCACGTGCGGGCGCACAAGAGCGGCTTCCTCACGGTGATCAGCCTGCTCTCGATCGCGGGCGTGGCGCTCAGCGCGTTTTCGCTGTGCGCGGTCGTCTCGATCATGGGCGGCTTCGGCGCTGATTTGAAGCGCAAGATCCTGGGAAACAACGCGCACGTGCGCGTCGAACGGCGGCAAGGCGGCGGCTTCGAGCACTGGCGCCCGATGTTGGACGAGGTCCGACTGGCCAAGGGCGTGCGCGCGGCGACGCCGGTGGCCGGCGGTGAGGCCATGGCCTCGAGCGCGACCAACACGGCCGGCGTGCTGCTGCGCGGCGTGGACACGGTCACCATCGGCACCGTCATCGATCTCATCTCCAACATCGAGGTCGGCAAATTCAAATATCTGGAGCAGCCCGAGCTCCTCGACAAGCTGAGCCCCGATGAGCCGATCGGCCTCGGCCCCGGCGGCGAAGTCTACTTGAAGGGGCCCGACGTCAAGAGCTTCCTCAAGAACGTGGATCCGCAGGTGGATGAAGCGCTCGCCCCGGAGCGCGCCTACCCCGCGATCATCATCGGTCGTGAGCTCGCGAAGTCGCTGCACGTGTACGTCGGAGACGAGATCACCCTTGTCTCTCCCCTCGGCGAGCTCGGCCCCATGGGGCTGTTGCCCAAAGCGCGGCGCTTCCGCGTGGCGGCCATCTTTTACAGCGGGATGTACGAGTACGACGCCAGCCAGGCGTACGTCACGCTCGAGACCGCGCAGGAGTTTCTGGATCTAAAGGGTGCCATCACCGGCATCGACATCCGCGTGGACGAGCCGGAGCGCGTGGCCGAGGTGCGGCCGCTGGTGGAGAAGGCGCTCGACGATCCCCAGCTGTGGGTGCGCGACTGGAAAGAGCTGAACAAGAACCTGTTCAGCGCGCTCAAGCTCGAGAAGATCGCGGCCTTCATCGTGCTGTCGCTGGCCATCCTGGTCGCGAGCTTCTGCATCATCTGCACGCTGCTCTTGATGGTGACGGAGAAGAGCAAGGAAATTGCCATTCTGAAGGCGCTCGGCGCCACCGATCGCGGCATTTTGCGCATCTTCATGACCGAGGGCATCATCATCGGCGGCATCGGCACCGTGTTCGGCGTCGCCACTGGCCTGGTCGCGGCGCTGGGGCTGCGCTGGTGGGGTGTACGGCTCGATCCCGACGTCTATTACGTCGATCGCCTGCCCATCAACGTGGACGGCAGTGAGTTCACGCTGGTGGCGCTGGCCGCGCTCGCGATCACGACGCTCGCGACGCTGTACCCCGCGCTGGCGGCGAGCCGGCTGCGCCCCGTAGAAGGGATTCGCTACGAATGAGGCGCGCCAATTCGCGGCTTCAGCTTTGCTATAGTCCGAAAGTCGAGGATATGCCGTGGCCGAAGCGCTCGTTCTGATCGACGATCTCCGTAAGAGCTTTCAGCACGAAGGCCAGACGCTGGACGTGCTCAAGGGCATCGATCTGAACATCTACCCTGGGCAAATCCTCGCCATCGTGGGGCCTTCCGGCGCTGGCAAGAGCACGCTCTTGCACTGCATGGGCACGCTGGACCTGCCGACCAGCGGTCGTATTCGCTTGGCCGGTGAAGAGCTGACCACGATGAGCTCGAGCCGGCTGGCGCAGGTCAGAAACCGCACCATCGGCTTCGTGTTCCAGTTTCACCATTTGTTGCCCGAGTTCGACGCGCTCGAGAACGTGATGCTGCCGGGGCTGATTCAAGGTCGCCCGCGCAGGGAGATCGAGCGCCGCGCGCGCGCGTTGCTCGAAGAAGTGGGGCTCGCGGCGCGCGTGACGCACCGGCCCGGTGAGCTCTCCGGCGGTGAGCAGCAGCGCGTCGCCGTGGCGCGCGCGCTGGCGCTCGATCCCAAGCTCTTGCTCGCCGACGAGCCGACCGGCAACCTGGACACCGCGACCAGCGACGCGATTCACGATCTGTTCTTTCAGATCAACCGCGAGCACGGCACCACCATCGTCGTCGTGACGCACAACCCGACCTTCGCCGAGCGCATGCCGCGCGTGGTGCGGCTGCGCGACGGCCGCGTGGAGCACGACGACGTGCGCACGGCCGCGCCCGCAGCGACGGCGGACGCGGCCAGCGTTTCTTGAGCTCGTTCACGCTCGTCCGCGCGCGGCGCATGGCGCCGCGCGCGGAGCGCCGTAGCTCACTCGCCGGCGATGCCGGGCGCGAAGCCGTCCAGCGCGGGCTCTGGATCCGACTGCGGCGCTGGCTCGCCTCGGCGCGCGCGGTGATCTTGCGCGATGAGCACGTACAGCGACGGCACCACGAACAGCGTGAACAGCGTGCCGATCGTCATGCCGCCGACCAGCACGATGCCGATCGAGTTTCGCGCCACCGCGCCCGGGCCGCTGACGAGCGTGAGCGGAAAGTGGCCCGCGACGGTCGCGACGGTGGTCATCAAGATGGGCCTGAGACGAGTCGCCGCCGCGGCCTTCACCGCCTCGAGCTTGCTGAAGCCCGCTGCTTGCTGAACGTTCGCGAACTCGACGATCAGAATTCCGTTCTTCGCGACCAGACCGACCAGCGTGACCAAGCCCACCTGTGAGTAGATGTTGAGGGTGGTGGTCCAGCCCTTCGTGAGTGGAAAATCCAGCCCCGGCGGCCCGGCGAACTTCAGGAACGTGAAGATGAGCGCGCCGAAGATGGCGAGTGGCACCGAGCCGGCGAGGACCACCAAGGGATCGCGGAACGAGTTGAACTGAGCCGCGAGCGCCAGGAAGATGAGCACGATGGCGAGCCCCATCGCTGGCAGGAACTTTCCGGCCTCCTGCCGGAGCTGGCGCGACTCCCCGGTGTAGTCGATGCGATAGCCGGGTGGCAGTATCTTCGCGGCGGTGTCCTCCAGCACCTTCAAGCCTTGATCGAGCCCGCGCGTCGCGACGCCGGAGATCTTGATCGAGTTGAGCTGCTGGAAGCGGTTCAACGTGCGAGGCTCGACGCTCTCGTGCAGCGTGGCGACCGAGGACAGCGGGATGAGCGTGTCCTTCGGCCCGCTGATGTAGATTTGCTGCAGTTGCTCGGGCGTCAGGCGCGCGGCGCGCTCGATCTGGGGGATGACCTTGTAGCTCCTGCCGTCGATGCTGAAGCGGTTCACGAAGTTACCGCTCAGCATCGAAGCGAGATCCGCGCCCACCGACTGCATCGTGAGCCCCAGCGAGGCCACTTTGTCGCGATCGATGATGATCTCGCTCTTGGCCTGATCGATGCGCACGTCCGTGATCGGCGGGAACGCGAACTGCCCGCTCTTCGCGGCTTCGGCCACCAGCTGATCCGCGAAGCGCCGAATCTCCTCGTGCCCCGCCGTCGACGCGATCACGAACTCGACCGGGAAGAAGCCGGCGCTGGGCAGCGCGGAGGGCAGGAACACCGGCGCGCGAATGCCCGCGATCGCAGCCGTCTTGCCGCTCAGCTCGCCCTGGATCGGGAACACGCTGCGCTTGCGCTGATCCCACGGCTTTAGCAGCGCGCCGCCGAAGCCGCCGGTGGGGAAGGTGATTTGGAAGCTCTGCGCGAACTCCGGAATGGAAGAGTAGGTTTGGTAGACCTGGTCCGTGAACGGGGTCAGCTGCTCCAGCGTGGCGTTGGCGGGGACGTCGATGGCCCCGAACACGACGCCCTGATCTTCGTTCGGCGCGAGCTCCCCGGGAGAGAACATGTAGAGCGGAATCGTGCACAGCGTCAGCACGATCCAGACCGCGTACACCGCGGGCCGGGTGCGCAGCGTGAGCGCCAGCGCGCGCTCGTAGCCGCGGCGTATCGCGTCGAAGGTGCTGTTGATGTGCCGTGAGAGCCAGCCCTCGGACGAATGCGCTCGCAGCAGCCGCGAGGACATCATGGGCGACAGCGTCAGCGCCACCACGCCCGAGATGAACACCGCGCCGGCCAGGGTGAACGCAAACTCGCGGAACAACGCGCCGGTCAGGCCGCCCTGGAAGCCAATCGGCGTGTACACGGCCGCGAGCGTGATCGTCATGGCGATGATCGGGCCCACGAGCTCGCGCGCGCCGAGCAGCGCCGCCTGCAGCGGTGTCTTACCGTCTCGGATGTTCCGCTCGACGTTCTCCACGACCACGATGGCGTCATCCACGACCAAGCCGACGGCGAGCACGATGGCGAGCAGCGTGAGCAGGTTGATGGTGAAGCCCATCACCTGCATCAGGAAGATGGCGCCGATCAGCGAGACTGGGATGGCGACCAGCGGCACCAGCACCGTCCGCAGTGAGCCGAGGAACAGGAAGATGACGGCGATGACGATGAGCACCGTCTCGCTCAGCGTACGGGTCACCTCCGTGACGGCGTTCTTGATGTAGTTGGTGGAGTCGAAGGCGATGGCGACGCGCATGCCCACCGGCAAATCGCGCTCGATGGCCTCGACCTCTTTGCGGACCGCGGAGATGACGTCGAGAGAGTTCGCGTTGGGCAGCACCCAGATGCCCATGAACACGGCCTTCTGTCCGGAGAGCCGCACGTCTTGCTCGTAGGTCTCTGCGCCCAGCACGACGTCGGCGATGTCCTCCAAGCGCACGAGGCGACCGTTTTGCTCGCGCACGACCAGCCGCTTGAACTCGTCGATGTTGCGCAGATCCGTGCTGGCCGTCAGGTTCAGCTGCACCAGCTGGCCCTTGGTCTGCCCCACCGCCGCCAGGTAGTTGTTGGCGGCCAGCGCCTGGCGCACGTCGGCCGGGCTCACGTTGAGCGCCGCCATCTTCTCGGGCTTGAGCCAGGCGCGAACCGCGAACGAGCGCCCGCCGAGGATATCGGCGCGCTGCACGCCCGCGATCGCGGACAGCCGCGGCTGCACGACTCGGGTGAGATAGTCGGTGACCTGGTTCTCCTCCAGGATGTTGGAGCCGAAGCTCATGTACATGGCCGCGACTTGCGCGTCCGACGGCTCGATGTTGATCGCCGGGATCTCCGCTTCGGGCGGCAAATCAGCGCGCACTTGGTTCACGCGCGCGCTGATGTCCGCGAGGGCGGCCGGGGCCGGGAAGTTGAGCTTCAGCCGCACGTTGATGGTGGAGAGCCCCTGGACGCTCTGCGACTCGATGAAGTCGATGCCGTCGGCGGCGGCGATCGCTCGCTCGAGCGGTGTGGTGATGAAGCCGCGCACGAGATCGGCGTTGGCACCGACATACGGTGTTCGCACGGTGACCGTGGCGCTCTCCAGGCGCGGGTACTGCCGCACGTTCAGCGTGCGGATCGCCTGCAGCCCGGCGATGATGATCACCAGGTTGACGACGATCGCCAGCACCGGCCGGCGAATGAAAAGATCAGTGAGCTTCATCGCTCGTCCTCAGTGGTTTTCCGGCTTCGGTGACAGCGCGGGGTGCAGCTTGTCGTCGCGGCTGACCGCGAGCGGCGCGCCGTTTCTCAGCTTGAAGGCGCCAGCGGTGACCACCTCCTCGCCGGCGGAGACCCCGTCCAGCACGGCGACGAAGTCACCGCGCGAGGGGCCCAGGCGCACGAACTTCTGCCGCGCGAACTTCTTGTCCTTGGCTTCCGGCTTGATCTCGGTCGCAAATATGGAGTCTCCGTAGGGAGCATGTACGACCGCGGTCTGCGGGATAACGACCAGCGTGCGCTGCTGCGGCAGCACGATCTCGACGTTCACGAACATGCCCGGCCGGAGCAGCTCTTCTTTGTCCGGCAACGTCGCCCGTACCTTGAGCGAGCGGGTGGTCGCGTCGATGGTGGGGTCGATCGCGCTGACCACGCCCTCCGCGAGCGGCGGCTTGTCCTTCTCGGCGAAGGCGCGCACCTTCATGCCGGTCGCGACCTTGCCCAGGTACTGCTGCGGCAGCGTGAAATCGATGTACACGGCGTCCGTCGCCTCGAGGACGGTGAGCGGCGTGCCGGGGGCGAGATACTGGCCGAGGTTCACGGCGCGGATGCCGAGGCGCCCGCTGAAGGGAGCTCGCACCACCTTGCGCTCGATTTGTGCTTCGAGCGCCTTGACGTCAGCGGCCGTGCTCTCGAAGGCCGACTCGTCCGTGTCCAGCTGGGAGCGGGAGACGGCGCCGGAAGTGGACAGCGCGCGCGAGCGCTCCATCGAACGCTCCGCGAGCTTGAGCCGGGCGCGCAAAGAGGCCAGCTGCGCGCGCTCGACCTTGGTGTCGAGCTCCACGAGGGGCTGGCCCTGCTTCACTCGGGCGCCGGACTCGAAGTATAGGCGCGAGACGACGCCGGCCGCGTCGTTGCTGACGGCGACGCCTTTTTCAGAGACCACGCTGGCGACAGCCGTGATCGTATCTTCCCAGGTTTGTTGTTCGGCGACGGCAGTAGTGACGGACTCGGGCGGCGGGCCCGCGGCCTGCATCTTCTGCCCGAAGCCGATGAGGGTGGAGATCTGCAGGGCCTTAACCCCGGCGAGTGACGCGACCATCAAAATGAGGCCGAGGATCGCGACGGCGTAACGCATGATTCAATCTTCCGATGACGAGGGGCTCGCCCTGTTTCACGACGTTTTCAGCGCCGAGCCCAAACCAACGACCTTGTCCGGGCGATGTCTAGGACACGATTGAGAGGTCCGCCACCCCTCGAGTGGAGAATGGACCGGCAATTCGACTCAGTTTGCGACGCAGCCGTGTGTCGCGGCGACGCCAGAACGCTATGAGCGAAATGGACGTGCTCAGCAAACGGATGGCAGCGCAGCCGGCCAGGACGACTCGACACGGGCTCGGTCGCGCGGTGATGACAACACCGAGGCGTTGGCTGGCGTCTCGTCGCGTCTCCGCCCAGCGGCCGACGTCGCACCGTCTGAGACGTTTGGCGGCGGGTGGTCGAAGCCGTCAGCGCGAGCGTCTGGTGCACGTCAAGTCCGTGCATTCGCTGTCTTGCCGCGTTTTTTCGGGACGAACGCGCGGCGCTGGCCGCTCGGCGGTCAAGAAAAGTAACCTGCTCGCGTCGAGGAGCCCCGTCATGGCCGTGCCGATTCCGTCGTCTTTGGTTCGTCATCTGCGAGAGGGCCGCTGCGCGCTATTCGTCGGAGCTGGTATTTCAGCGGCTGCCGGGTTGCCGGGCTGGACCAAGCTGCTCGGCCTGTTGGTGGCAGAAGTCGAGGCTGAAGACGGGGCGAGCGGAGCCAGCGAGGAGCTGCGCCGGCTGATCCGATTGGGGAAGCTGCTCGAGGTCGCGGATCATTGCCGCGAGCGCCTGGGCGAGCGCCGCTACCTGGAGGTGCTGGCCGAGCACCTTCGGGGCGGTGCGGGCGCGCTTCCGGAGCTGCACCGCGTTATCACCGAGCTGCCCTTCAGCGCGCTCGTCACGACCAACTACGACAAGCTGCTCGAGCGCGCCTACACGCTCTATCGCGGAGATCTGCCGAAGGTCGTCACCGGCCGCGAGCGCAAGAACCTCGGCTCGCTGCTGTTCGCCGGCGGCTTCTTCATCTTGAAGGCCCACGGCGACATCGACGACGCCGCTTCGCTGGTGCTCACGTCGCGCGATTACCGCGACATCATTCACGCCAACCAAGCCTTCAACGCGCTGTTCTCGGCGCTCTTGATGACGCGCAGCATCCTGTTCATCGGCTACTCGCTGACGGATCCCGATTTTCGGCTGTTGCTCGACGGACAGCTGTCCGCCTTCGGTGAGAACATTCCCGAGCGTTACGCGGTGATGTCCGGCGTCGGCAGCGTCGAGAGCGACGTCCTGAAACGCGCCGCGAACATCAAGGTGCTGCCGTACGCGGAGGGTCAGCATGACGAGCTGCTCGCGTTCCTGCGCTCGCTCAAGCAGCGCCTGGCGCCCGCGCCGAGCGCGGAGGCGGCCGTTTCTTTCGGCGTGCAGCTGGCCCCGCAAGCGGTGACCCGGGCTCGTGCGGAGCCCGGCGCCGCGAGCGAGGCGCCCTCGCAGCCAGGGCGCGGCGAGCTCTTGGCGGCGCCGCTACCGGGGCCCGCGGCCGCGCCGCTGAGCGGCGATCAGCCGTCGAGCGGCGTGCTGGCGCCGCTCGACTCGAGCGCTGTCGAGCTCGAGCTCGCGATCCGCGAGGGACAGTTGCTGGCGACGCTGCGCGCCGGTAAGCAGCAATTCGTTCAGGCGAGCGAGATGGCGGCTTGGTCATTGTTCGGGCGCTCGCTGCCGAGCTTGATGGCGCCGCTGGCCGACACGCAAGCGGCGGGCGGACGCACGCTGCGCAAGCTGTCCGCGCGGCTGGCCGCGTTTTTGCCGCTACGCGAGCTGCAAGCGATGAACCCCGCCTCCTTGCTGTTGAACGTCGCGCGCGAACTCGCCGACATCCCTTGGGAGCTGGCGATGTACTCGGCGGACAAGCCGCTCGTGCTGGTGCTGCCAGTGTGTCGCGCCTTGATCGCCGAGACCGCCGCGGCGCGCGGTATGCCCGGTGTGCGACAGCCGGCGCGCGCCCTGATCATCGGCGACCCCGGAGCGTCGCCCAGCGTGCGGCTACCCGGCGCCTACGCAGAGGCCGTCGAGATTGAGCGCGTCTATGGCGGCGCCCGAGGCGTTAGCAGCACGCTGCTGTGTCGCGATGAGGCCGGCCTCGACAGCGTCGTGGATGCGCTCGGCGCAGCGCACTACGACATCGTGCATTTCGCGGGCCACGCCTGGCTCGACCGCCACGAATCATATCTGGCGTTCAACCAGGACGAGTACATTACCGCCAGCGAGCTCAGGAGCTTGCTCAGCGCCAAACCGCCCGCGGTGTTGTTCCTGAACTCGCATTTCACGGCCTTCTTGCCGCGCGGTGTTCAGCCGCCCGGCGTGCAGCAAAACGGGGACATGCCGCCGACGTCGCACATCGGTTTTACGGGGCTGGCAGCGACGACCGGCGTCGGCGCATTCATCGGCTGCTTCGCGTCGCCGAGCGACAACGCCGCCGGCTCGTTCGGGATCAGCGTGCATCGCGAGCTCTTGAGTGGCTCGACGATCGCGGACGCCGTCTACGCGGCGCGGCTGGCGACCGCGGCGGCCTTTCCCGACGACCTGAGCGCGCTGCAGTACGTCCTCAGTGGGCATCCCGGCTACTGTATCGTGCCGCGCCGTCGGTAATGACAAGGCGCTCGCTGCGTCAGCGCCGTCAGCCGATCTCGCGTTCGGCGCTGAGCGGGCGCGTGCTCCCGCTGCGCTCAGCGCAGCGGGAGCACGCACACGCGCTGGCCGAGATCCACGCCCAGGCGCTGCGCGGCTTCATCCGGGAAGATGAGCGCGTCGTCCGCGCCGAGCTCGACCGGGCAGGCCAGCGCGCGAAAAAACGGCGGCTCGTTGTAGTCTCTGCCCACCAGCGCGCGCGGTGAGCCGGCGGGCGGCTCTTTGAGATCGGAGATGCGCCGCTCGCGCGCCTCGCGGATCAGGCTCACCTCATCGGCCTGCGCCACGAAGTGGGGCCCGCCGTCGAACGGATCGATGCGCTCCGCGTAGCGGAAGCCGATGCGGCGCAGGATCTTCTCCACGCCGCGCGTCTGGGCGCCCACCTTGCCGATCACCGCCCGCGCTTCCGGGCTGAGCAGCGTCGCGTAGATGTCGCCGCTCGGAAACAGATCGCGGATGAAGGTCTTGTCGGTGCTCGACAACAGATCCGCCTCCGCGTAGCTCATGCCCGTGAAGCGCCGACCGAGCGCCTCCCACAGGTGACTGGTCCCGTCGGGCTCGAGCGGCGGCAAGAGCTCGGCCAGGAGCTCATCGCGAAAGAGCTCGCGGTGCATCGCGATGTACAGGAAGCGCACGTACGAAATCAGCAGGCCCAAGCGATCACTGGCGCGGCGGTGCTCCGGGTGCACGACGAGCCCGCCGATCTCCGTCGGGCCCTCATAAGAGAAGCCGATCTTCAGCACGGTGTGCAGAAAATGACGGTCGACGGCGTGCGAGTACTTCTCCTCGCTGATCACGTCCAGGTAGATGTAGGGCGCGTCACGGCGGCCGAGCTGCGCGACGATCATGGAGGTGCCCACCGCCGCGCCTTGACCGAGGTCGCGCAGCAAGAACACGAACTTTCGCTTGTTACGCGGCAGCTCGCCCAGAAAGCTCTTCTCCGAGTGCTCGAGCAGCTGACGAATGTGCGGGCGGTCGTGCGGCAAGTTCACGGTGTTCAGGAACTTCGCCAGCGTGAGCAGCTCTTCTTCGTCGCTCTTCAGCGCTCCGCGCACTTCGTATCGCAGCATCGCGCTCCTATTCTAGCCGTTATGGCCGCGGGCTCTCCATGACGCGGTGAACGCTGTCCGGAATCAGCCCGTCGTCCTCCGCCGCCGCCAGCAGGCGGGCGTTGTGGGGCAGCTCGGTCAGAAATAGCCGCGCGTACGGCGTTCCCACCAGACCTTGCAGCCGGCGGACCAAAGCGGGGATACCGCGCCGGATCGCCTCGCGCGCGCCGACTTCGTCCCCGATGTCGGCGTAGGCGTCGTGCAGCGCGAGATACACGGGCGATTCATTGAGCAGGCTGGGTGAGCCTTGCTCGAGCAGCGTGACCGCTTCGCGCGCCAGCTCGACCGAGCGCTCCAGGTTGCCCGAGAGCCGCTCGGCTTCCGCCCACATCCCGAGCGCGACCGGGAGCACGTCGTGGTGCCCAGTGAGGCGGTAGCCCTGCGAGGCCATGCGCAGCAGCCCGAGCGCGCGGCGATAGTCGCGCTCGGCCTTTTGCCGCAGCAGCTCGCATCCGCGGTAAAAGAGGATGCCCAAGTTCGAGCGATCGGGCGCCGCCCAGACGCCGGTCGCCGTCGCGTCCGCGTCCGCGCGCACTTGCGCCAGGTGCGCGTCGAGCGACTTGTCGCCGCCGAAGGTCGCGCACCAGCCGAGCAGGTTCATTTGCGCGTTACGCACGCCGCCCACGCTGCCGATGGCGTCCGCCAGCGCCAAGCCGGCGTCCAGCGCGGAGCGCGCTTCCTGACGCGCGCCGATCGTCGTCAGCGCGAAGCCGAGGTTGGTCATCAGGATCGCCTCGCGCTCGCGCAGCCCGGCCTTGTGCGCCGCAGCGACGGCGTTGCGCCGCGCGTCCAGCGCGGCGCCCACCGCGCCTTGCGTTTGGCGGATGATGGCCTGCGTCTGGTAGGCGTCGACCGCGGCCGCGGAGATGCCGCGCTGTTCGGCGAGCTGCAGCAGGCGACGCACCTCCGCCTCGGCTTCGCTGAAGTGGCCGGCGAAGGCCAGCCGCGCGGCGAGCGCCGCCGAGCAGCGCGCTTCCTCCTCGTGGATACCCAGCGCTTGCGCCTCGTCGCGCGTCTCCGCGAGCCGCTGGCTGATGCGCTCCCCCGAGCCGCGCGCGTCGTCGAAGCGCGCGCGTGCGCCGCGGGCGCGGACCGCGCTGGCCTCGTCGTACACGTTGGCTTCCAGTGCCAAGATCGCGCTCTCGCGCTCGGCGCTGCGCGGATCCAGGCGGCCCCAGGCTTCGTCCAGGTACGAGGCGCGCAAGAAGCCGGACGGCTTGTCGTCCGCGAAGGCGAGCGCGCGCTCGGCCATGTTCAGCGCCTCGGTGAGCGCGTTGGTCGAGAGCGCGCGTTGCGCCGCGCGGGCCCAATGATGCGCCGCGGCCGAGTGCTCGCCGCCGAGATCATAGTGACCTGCCACCACCGTCGCGTCTTCGCCCATGGACGCCAGCCAGCCGGCGGCGAGGGCGTGCAGCTCGCGGCGCTCGCGCTCGCCGAGCAGCGCGTACGCGACGTCGCGCACCAGCGCGTGCTTGAACGTCCACTCGCGGGAGCCGGAGAAGCGCGAGCTATTTTGCTCGATCAAGACCCCGGCGGCGACGAGCGCCTTCATCAGGCCCTCGGTGGACGCCATGCCCAGCGCCTCCAGCGCCGACTCCCAGCAGGTGAGGCCGAGCACGCTCAAGCGACCGACAGCGTCGCGGCACTCGTCGTCCAGCGCGTCGAGGCTGACCTGGATCGCGGCTTGGATCGTGGGTGCGTTGACCGTGTCTTGGCCGGCGGCGGTCAGGCGCGCCAGCTCTTCCGCGAACAGCGGCAGCCCGCCCGCGCGATCGGCGATGCGCTCGATCACCGTCTCCGGCGCGCTCTCGCCTAACACCGAGCGCACGATGTTGCGCGCGGCGCGCTTGGAAATCGGACGCAGCTCGATGCGCACGTGATCGCGATCGCTGAAGCGGTCGCTGTTGGCGGTCCAGAACTCCGGCCGCACCATGGCCATCACCAGCAGGGAGCGCCCGCTCGCGCGCCCGAGCATGTGATCGAGCCAGCCGATGCTCTCCGGGTCGGCCCACTGCAGATCTTCGACGAGGATCGCCGTGTGCTCGACGCTGGCGATTTGCAGCACCAGATCCGTCATCGCGAGCCACAGCGCGTCGCGCGAGCCGCGCGGGTCGAGCCCCTCGGGCAACGGCTCGTTGGCGAGCAGGCGGCTCAGCAGCTCGCGTGTGCGCGCGGTGAGCTCATCGCGCGTCGAGGGGCCCAGTCGCGCCACGATGGCGCTGGCCGCTTCGGCGCTGGTGGCGCCCTTGGGCAGCCCGATGATGGCGCGCAGCACGTCGGCGGCGGCGCCGAGCGGCTGAGCTTGGCCGTAGGCCTCGCTGCGCTGCAGGATGATCTGCGGTGCCTCGGCTTGCGCCGCGATGCGCGCCATCACCTCGCGCCGTAAGCGGCTCTTGCCGATGCCGGGCGGCCCGCTGAGGCTCACCAGGATCGGCGCGCGATCCACGCGCGCGCGCTCGAAGGCGCTCATTACTTGCGCCAGCTCGGCGTCGCGGCCGACGAAGGGAGCGCCGCCAGCGCGCTCGCCGCGCGCGAGGCGCATGGGCTCACCGACCACGGCCGAGCCGTCGTCCCGCGTGCGGAACTCGTAGCGTCCGCGGCCGAGCTCGCTGGTGGTCACGTCCGCGAGCACGACGCCGGGCTCGGCGTCGCGGGCCAGCGCCGCCGCCCGGTCCACCACTTCACCCACCGGCTGCACGTCGTCGTCGCTGAGCAGGTTGACCCACGCGCGCCCGCTGGCGAGCCCTACGCGCGCTCCGGCGCGCGCCAAGCGCCGGGCGAGCTCGAGCGCGACGATGGCCTCGCTGCCCACCGCGCGGCGCGCGCCGAGGTGCGCGACGATGGCGTCTTGACCGAGCGGCACCGCGTCGGCTCCGCGCTGGCGCAGCGACTCGAGCGCGCGCTCGCGCGCCGAGCCGGACTCGAAGCGCAGCGCGACGATCGACGTGATCAGGCGTGACGCGCTGGAGCCGAGCCGCGACGAACGCGGCTCCGCCTCGATCCAGCTGATGCGCGCCACGTCGTCCGCGGCGTCTTGCAGGATCGCGCGCAGCTCGCTGATCGAGCCGAAGCGCTCCGCCGGATCGGTCTCCAACATGCGGTGCACCAGCGCGTCGATCACGGCGGGGACGTCGCGCCTGAGCTCGCTCAGGCGGGGCGGCGGCGTGGTGAGCAAGCGCGCGAGCGTCGCGATCACGTTCGGGCCGACGTGCGGCGGGCGCCCGGCGATCAGCTCGAACAGCGTGGCTCCCAGCGAGTACACGTCGCAGCGCGCGTCCACTGGCGCGTCGGCGCGCGCCTGCTCCGGCGCCATGTACGCAGGAGTGCCGATCAAGTCGCCCGCGCTGCGCGCGCGTACGTCGTTACCCGCGGCCAGCCCGAAATCGACGAGCTTGGGCCAGGCGTGGAGCAGACCGCCGCCGTCGGCCTGGGGGCGCCGACACAGGAAGATGTTGCCCGGCTTGATGTCACGGTGAATGACGCCGGCGGCGTGCGCGGCTTCCAGCGCCTCCGAGACGCGCAGCGCGAGCTCGAGCGCCTCCGGAATGCTCAGCGGCTGGCGGCGATGGCGCGCGGCGAGATCCTCGCCATCCAGCCACTCCATGGCGACGAAGGGCAGCCCAGTGTCGTCCAGCACGCCGAAGGCCACGATCTTCACGATGCCGGGGTGATCGAGGCGCGCGAGCAGCTCGCCTTCGCGCATCAGCCGCGCCTCCTCTTGCGGCGCAACGCCCGCGTCGGCGTTGATCACCTTGAGGGCGACGGGCTGTAGAGTGGCGACGTCGTACGCGCGATAAACGATGCCCACGCCGCCGCGCCCGACCTCGTGCTCCACGACGAAGCGGCCTCCGAGCTTGTGGCCTGACGGTGCGACGATGGACACTTCCGATAAATCTACCCTTCGTTCTCGCCAATCGCGAGCGCAGAGTGGCGCGGCGCCGACGCGAGGAGCGGCCTCATTGCGGGCCGGAGCGCCCGCGCGCCGGGCGGCGCGACGCGCGTCGGCGCGAAGGCGCGGCTGTAGGCAACGGTTCGTCGCTCGCCGCGCTCTCCGGAGAAAAACCGCTGGCCGTGAGGTCGGGGCCGCTGAGGACGGGACCCTGAGCGGAGCTCGTCGCGCGCGCGAGGACCGCGCCGAGCTCCGCCTCATTTCCCGGCCAGTCGTGCTCGAGGATCATGCGCAGCGCGCTGTTGTCGAGGCCGAGCGGCTCGCGGCCGAGCTCGATGCAGCGCTTGGCCACCGCGTCGAGCGCCAGCGCGCGCAGGTCCTCGGAGCGCTCGCGCAGGGCGGGCAGCGCGAGCTCGGCGTCGCTGAACCAGCGGGCCAGGCTCGCGCTGAGCGCGCCCGCTGCCACGAGCTCCGCGGCGGGCTTCGGCAGCAGTACCACGACGCCCGGCGGCAAGATGCTCGAGCGCGGCGCGTGAGCCGCGCGGCGCGAGAGCGCGATCGCGACCGTCTCTTGTTGCGCGAGCGGCAAGGCCAGCAAATTTTCGATCACCAGCGTGCCGCCGTCGGCCTGGGCGAGCGGTGATTGCTCGCTCTCTTCCCAGCGCTTCGGCGTCTGCTCTTCCGGCGTCGCGGCGTCGATCACCACTAGCGCGCCGCCAGCGCGCTCGCTCGCGAGGTGCAGGTGCGCGGCCCAGCCGAGCGCGCTCGAGCCGGGCGGCACAATCAGCGCGACCAGGCTCGCGCTCTGACCGAGCCGCTCGAGCTCGAGCAGCGCGCCGCGCGCGGCGGCGCTGTAAGCGGCGCGGCGCGCGGGCCGCGCCAGGCGTTCACTGGCCGCGCGGTTGCGATCCGCCGCGCCGGCGATGATGTGCTCGAGGCGGCGGCACTCGTCATCCACCGCGTCCGCGCGCGCCACCGCCGCGAGCTCTCGCTCGCGTGAGCGCGAGAGGGCGGCCGCGACGGCGAGCAGCGAGCTGACGCGATCGGCGAGCAGCCGCACCGCGCGCGCCTCTTCCAGCGTGAGCGGTGAACGGCGGTTGCCCTGCGGCAGCAGGATGAAGCCGAGCGGACCATCCTCGTCGACCACGAGCGTCGCGGAGTAAGCCGCGCGCGCCTGCATCCAGGTGAGCACGCCGCGGATGTCCGGGCGCCGCACCTCCAGCGTGCGCAGCACGTCGCTGCGCAAGGTGCGCTCCGGCTCGCCCATCCCCAGCTCGTAAATGGCGTCGGGCGCCTCGCCGCGCGACACTTCCAGGTACCCGGCGACGTCCACGCTCAGCACCTCACCGGGCTCGCGCTGCCAAATCTGCGGCCGCGACTCGGGAGTAACGGTGATTTGCCCGAGCGCGACCAGCGTCGCGCGCAGCGCCGCGTTCGGCTCGGGCTGCAGCGCGTCGCGAGCGGCGCGATCGAAGGCCAAGAGCCAGCGCGACTGTTCGGGCCCGAGCGGCCGCGCCAAGCGCTGCGCGACGAGACCCGCGCCGAGCGCCGCGAGCCCGCCGAGCAGCGTCACCGCCGGCGCGAGCTCGGGGCGGGCTTCTGCGAGCAGCGTCGTGGCCACGAGCAGCGGCGCGCCGAGAATGGTCAGGGCGAGCAGGCCGCGCAAGAAGCGCGTGACCAGCGTGGCCTCCGGCGTCACCGCTGCCCAGGCGCACGCGCCCGCTGCTACGGTGACAGCGGCCGGTAGCACGCGATCGGGCGGCGCGACGTCGAGCCACGCCGCGGGCACGGCCACCGTGAACGCCGCCACACATAGCGCGAACGCCGAGCGGACGCGATCACCGATGCCGAGCTCCAGCCGGCGCAGCAAGCGCAGGCGCAAGGTGGCCACCACCATCACCAGCAGCGACCCGATCCCGGCGCTGGTCGTCGCGTAGTCGATGACGAGCGGATCGAAGCGCACGTTCTGCGCGGGCACCAGCGCGTACACGGCCGGAACCGCCGTGGCGACGCCCCACAGAAAACCGACGAACAGCGCGGCGTCGAGCGAGCGCGCCGAGCGCATCGACTCCAGCAAGCCGCCGGCCGAGGGCAAGCGCGCGAGCGCGACCAGCGCGCCCACGCTGGCGGCGCCGCTGCCAAAATTGGCCGCGGCGTCGAGCGCCGGACGAGCGTTGGCGCCCGTGCGCGCCGCGACGAGCAAGGCCGCGCCGACGGCGCAGGCGCGCACGCCCGCGCGACTCTCGGCGCGCGCGCGCTCGTCGGTCGGCAGCGTCTCGCTGCGACGGAACACCTCGCCGAGCGCGAGCGGCAGCACCAGGAGCGCCAACCACGGTAAGGCTCCAGGCAGCGATCGCGCAGCCTCGAAGCAGGTGTAGGCGACCGCCAGAACCGAAAGCCAGTAGCTTCGACCCAGGCGCGACACGGGCGGATTGTACACGCGGTGGCGCCGCGCACCCGTCGCCGGGCGCCGAAAGCTCCTCGCGCGGGGCGCCGCTCGGCGCACGTCGGTGGCTTTGCCGGGCCCGAAAAGCCTGAATATTCGCAAACTGGCTGCGGCCGGGCGGATTTGCCGATTGCCCGGGCGAGGCTCACGAGGTATCCGCCGTCGTCGAACCGCGCGGCGCGAGCCCGGCTTGCGGTTCGAAGGGCCGCGCTACCGACGATGAAGAAGAACTACGTCCTCGACACCAACGTTCTGCTCCACGACCCTTTCGCGATTTTCAAGTTCGAGGACAACGATCTGATTATCCCGATCTACGTGATCGAGGAGATCGATCAGTTCAAGCGTGAGTCGAACGAGCGCGGCCGCAACGCGCGCACGGTGACGCGCCTGCTCGACGCCGAGCGCGACAAAAACGGCTCGCTGTCGCACGGCGTGCCCATCGGCGACGGTGGCTCGCTGCGCGTGCACGTGCCCGAGCGGCGCCCCAAGCTCGAGATCGCGCTGAACCCGGGCTCGGGCGATCACGCGATCTTGCAGACGGCCATCGACCTGCGCGATGCCTCGCCCACCAAGCCGACCATCTTCGTTACCATGGACGTGAACCTGCGCATCCGCGCGGACGCGCTCGGCCTGGTCACGGAGGCGTACGAGAATCAATCGGTCGACGCGGAGCGGCTCGAGACCGGCATCGTGGAGCTGCAAATCTCCGCGAGCGAGCTCGACCGCTTCCTCGAGGCGGGCGTCATCAAGCCGCCGTCGGGCGAAGAGCTGCACGCCAACGTGAGCGTCCTGATGCGCGACGACGCGGAGCGCCCGCGCACGGCGCTCGGTCGCTATCACGGCGAGTCCGCCGAGATCCGCGCGCTGAAGACGCCGCGGGAGCCGGTCGTGGGCGTGAGGCCGCGCAACAAAGAGCAGAGCTTCGCGCTCGATCTGCTGCTGGACGACAACGTGCGGCTGGTCACGATCCTCGGCAAGGCCGGCACGGGCAAGACCCTGCTCGCGCTGGCCGCCGGCCTAAAGCGCAC
This sequence comes from uncultured Sorangium sp., assembly GCA_966250485.1. Lineage (GTDB taxonomy): Bacteria > Myxococcota_A > Polyangia > Polyangiales > Polyangiaceae > PMG-095. Next base: position 166,910 of record CBINHN010000003.1, read on the forward strand.
CATCGAAGACGGCGCCTACGCGCGGCTGCTCGTCAGTCGGCCGGTGATGCCGCTCGGCCGCGACATCGGGTTTTTGCCGGGTGACGTGAACGAGAAGCTCAACCCGTGGATGCAGCCCATCTACGATAATCTCGAGTTTTTGTTGGCGGCGGGCGGCGGTAAGCGCCGCGGCGTCCGCGGCTATGACGATCTGTTTCACAGCGGGCAGCTGCAGGTCGAGCCGCTCACGTACATCCGTGGCCGTAGCTTGCCGCAGCAGTTCGTGATCGTAGACGAGGCGCAGAACCTCACCCCACACGAGGTCAAGACCGTGATCACGCGCTGCGGTGAGGGTTCCAAGATCGTGCTCACCGGCGATCCGTACCAGATCGACAACCCCTACGTGGACTCGTCCACGAACGGCCTCAGCGTGACGGCGGATCGCCTGCGCGGTGAGAGCATCGTCGGTCACATCTTGCTCTCCAAGGGCGAGCGCAGCGAGCTCGCCAACATCGCAGCGAACAAGCTGTAGCGGGCGAGGGCGGCGCGTTTCCGTGTCGAGCCGCGCACCGTCGCCGCCCTGGGTCGTCTTCGGCGGAGAGCTCGCCGGCCTGGACGAAGCGCGGCGCTTCGCGCTCGCCGAGCGCCTGCTGCTCGAGGGCGAGCAGCAGGCGCGCTTGCTCGATCGCGCGCTGCCGCTGAACTTTCGCGAAGAGCGGGCGCGCTTGCTCGCGGCCCTGCTCGCCGAGCGCCCGCTGCTGCCGCGCTTTCGCTACGCGGCGGCGCCGGATTTGGCGCTGCTCGCGCGCGGGCTGCGCGAAGCTGCGACGGTGCTGGCGGGGTCGGGCGCGCTCGGCGAGCTGTTCGCTGGCCGCGCCGAGGAGCTGGCGCTCGAGGCCGAGCTCGCGAGCGCGGTCGGGGCCCGAGATTTCTCGGCGCTCGCGGCGCGGCGCTTCCCCGCGCCGACTGCCGCCGAAGCCGCGGCGCTCGACGCGCTGGTCAGCGCCTGGCTCGCCGAGCCGCGCGACGTCCAGCAAGCCGGTGAGCGGGTAGCGGCCGGCGACGAGCGCCATCCGCACAGCCTGATCAACGTGCTGCGGGCGCGGGTCGGCAGGCGGCGGCGGGCGCGCCGCCGCGAGCTCCGCGCTGGGCGCGCCGCCGGCGCCGCCGCCGGCGACGGCTTCGTCGCGCTGCGCCCGGACGTTGAGCTCTCTGCGCGCGACGCCGAGCGCATCGCGCTGCACGAGCTGTTCGCGCACGTCTTGCCGCGCATCGCGGCGCGCCGCGAGCGGCTCGCCGTGTTCAGGACCGGGACGCGCGGCGCGAGCGACGATGAAGAAGGCCGCGCGCTGCTGCTCGAGGAGCGGGCGGGCTTTCTGCAAGGCGAGCGGCGCCGCGAGCTCGCGCTGCGGCACGTGGCGGCGCTCGCGGTTCGCGAAGGCGCTAGCTTGCACGAGGTGGTGGTCAGGCTGTGCGCCGCCGGCGAGCGCGGCGAGCGCGCCCTCGATTTGGCGCTACGTGCGCAGCGCGGCGGCGGCCTCGGCCGCGAGGTGGTGTATTTGCCCGCCTACCTGCGGCTGCGCGCCGCGTTCAGCCGGCAGCCGCAGCTCGAGCGTTACTTCGAGCGCGGACGCGTCAGCCTGAGCGCGCTGGGCGCGCTCGAGCGTCACGCGGCGGCGAGCTCGAGCAACAGCGGCGCGTGATCCGACGGCTTTTCGCCCTGACGAGGCGTGACGTCGATGTCGGCGCGACCGAGCCGCGGCAGCAGCGCCTTGGTGATGAAGGCGTAGTCGATGCGCAAGCCCTCATTGCGCTGGAACGCGCCGCTGCGGTAATCCCAAAACGAGTAGAGGCCGCCTTCGGCGTGTCGCTCGCGCACCGCGTCGATGAGCCCGAACTCGAGCACGCGCTCGAGCGCGCGCCGCTCATCGGGATGGAAATGCAGCTGGCCGCGGTAGAGCTCGGGCGCGTGCACGTCGCGCTCGTCGCGGGCGACGTTGAAGTCGCCGCACAGCAGCAGCGGTGCCTCTGGGCTCTCATTCGTGTCGAGCGTCAGGCGCAGCCGCTCGAGCCAGCTCAGCTTCTCCAGGAACGAGGGGGAGGTGACTGATTTGCCGTTCGGCACATAGACGTTGAGGATGCGGATGCCGTCGATGGTGGCGGCGATGGCGCGCTGCTCGGCGTTGGACTCGCCCAAGAGCCCGATGCGCACGTCGCGAATGGGGCGCCGGGCGGCGATGGCCACCCCGTTGTAGGAGGGCTGGCCGGCCATGGCGACCTCATACCCGAGACGCATGAGCTCGTCCGTGGGGAATTCATCGTCCACGACCTTCGTCTCCTGCATGCAGATCACGTCAGGCTCCACCCGCTGCAACCAGGCGAGCAGCTGTTGTTCGCGGATGCGGATCGAATTCACGTTCCAGCTGGCGAGAAGCACCCTCTTCGCTTAGCGGAAGCCGAACCCCGGCAGCAAGGGCTTGCAGCAGGCCCTTGTGGAGCGCCAGCGGTCGCACTACGAAGGTGGCCCGTATGCGTTGGTTTTGGGCTGTACAGGTTCCGGCGCTCACCTTATTTGCGGCCCCCGCGCTGGCGCAGAGCAGCGAAGGTGAGGGCGCCGTACCGCGCGGAGGCGCCGGCGCCGTGGTTCGCCCGGCCGAGCCCGCGCCCGAGGGCGCAGTCAAGGCCGCCGAAGTGGTGATGCCCAAGCTCATCCACTTCGAGAACGCCACGTATCCGCCCGAGGCCCAAGCCGCCAAGCTCGAGGCCAAGGTCGTGCTGAAGTTGAGCATCGACCGCGAGGGCAACGTGAAGTCCGCGGAGGTCACGGAGCCGGCGGGACACGGCTTCGACGAGGCGGCGCGCGACGCTGCGTTGAAGTTCAAGTTCGAGCCCGCGCTCCGCGCGGGCAAGCCGATCCCCGTCATCATTCCCTATCAATACAATTTCACGCTCACCCCCGTACCGGACGCCACCGTACCGCCGCCACCGCCGCCCAACACGGGCGAGCTCGCGGGCGTCTTGCGCATCACGGGGGGTGACACGCCGCTCGCCGGCACCGAGGTGATCATCACGCTGCCGGACGGCAGCGAACGGCGCGTGGTCACCGACGACCAAGGGCGCTTCGCGATCAAGCCCGCGCCCGCCGGCCACTATCGCGTTTCAGTGCGGCTCGAGCCGTTCATCGATTTGAACCAAGAAGAAGACGTCACCGCCGGTGAAGCGGTGGACGTCATTTATCGCATGACCCCCAAGCCCACCGGCCTCGAGGTCATCGTCGAAGGGGAGCGGCCGCAGCGCGAGGTGACTCGCCGCACCATCGAGCGCCGGGAGATCGAGCGCATCCCGGGCACCAGCGGGGACGCGCTGCGCTCCATTCAGAGCTTGCCCGGCGTCGCGCGTCCGCCTGGGCTCGCTGGCCTGCTCATCATCCGCGGCTCCGCGCCGGAGGACACCAACGTCTTCATCGACGGCACGCTGACGCCGCTGGTCTACCACTTCGGTGGACTCTCGAGCGTCGTGCCCACGGAGCTGCTCGAGCGCATCGATTTCTACCCCGGCAACTTCAGCGCGAAGTTCGGTCGCGTTCAGGGCGGCATCGTCGACGTGGGGCTGCGCGCGCCCGACACGCACTGCGACGGGCCGTACGGCGCGCGCAGCGAGAAGAACGGCTGTTACCACGGCTTGTTCCAGGTCGACCTGATCGACGCGCGCGCGCTCGTGCAAGGGCCGATCGGCGCCAGCAAGGAGTGGAGCTTCGCGCTGGGAGGCCGTCGCAGCTGGATCGACGCCTGGCTGAAGCCGGTGCTGAAGGAGTCCGGTGCCTCCGTCAGCACCGCGCCCGTCTATTACGATTACCAAGCGATCGTGGAGCGCAAGCACAAGAAGTCGCGCCTCAGCATCCGTGGCTTCGGCAGCGACGATCGTCTGCGCGTGCTGCTCAAGGATCCCGCCGCCCAAGATCCGGGCTTTGGCGGTAACCTGACCTTCGGAACCGGCTTTTATCGCCTACAAGCCGTCTATCGCGACGAGCTCACGCGCAACGTCAACCTCGACGCCATGCTGAGCGTCGGCAAGGACGCCGTCGATTTCTCGCTCGGCAATCTGCTGTTCAAGATCGATAGCGTGCCTATTTACGGGCGCAGCGAGCTCACTTTTCAGCTCGCGCAAGGCGTCAAGCTCAACGCGGGCTTGGATTTTTTGACGGTGCCCTACGACGTCACCGTGCGCGCCCCGGAGCCGCCGCGACCGGGTGAGCCCGATCCGGGTCCGTTCGTGAATCGCCCGCTGCGCGAGACGCATGAGAAGAGCACCATCTTTCGCCCGGGCTGGTACGGCGAGATGGAGCTGCAGCCCAACGCGCGGCTGCGCGTCATCCCCGGCGCGCGCGTCGACTACGCGCGCGACAACGGGCACGCGGATTTCAGCCCGCGCATCAACGCGCGCTACGACTTGATCCCCTCGCCGGATCCGGAAGAGCTCGCCAGCGGCGTCACGCGGCGGCGCACGACCTTGAAGGGCGGCGTGGGCCTCTATCATCAGCAGCCGCAATTCCAGGAGACGGACTCCGTCTTCGGCACGCCGAACCTGAAGTCGAACCGCGCCACGCACTACGCGCTGGGCATCGAGCAGGAGCTCACGAAGCAAGTCGATATCAGCGTCGAGGGCTTTTACAAGGATCTCACGCGTCAAGTGTCGCGCGCGCCGGCCATGGCGGGCTTCGGCTACGATAACGCCGGTCTCGGCTCCGTGATCGGCCTGGAGACGCTGCTCAAGTACAAGCCGGACAAGAGATTCTTCGGCTGGGTCGCGTACACGCTGATGCGCAGCGTGCGCCGCGATCGACCCGGCGCGGAAGAACGACCCTTCGAGTTCGACCAGCGGCACAACCTGATCGTGCTCGGCAGCTATCGCCTCGGGCGCGGCTGGGAGTTCGGCGCGCGCTTCCGCTTGATCTCAGGGCCCTTGTACACGCCGGTGGTGTCACCGCCGGACCTGACCGCCATCTACGCCGCCGACGCGGGTTCTTACAGCCCGCTGCAAGGCAAGCAGTTCAGCCGCCGTTTGCCCTTGTTTCATCAGCTCGACCTGCGCCTGGACAAGCGCTGGCAGTTTCGCGACTGGCGCTTCTCCGCCTACCTCGACGTGCAAAATGTGTACAACAACGCCGCGGTCGAGGGCGTGAGCTACAACTACAACTTCACCCAGCAAGATTATCAGACGGGGATTCCCATCATCCCCAGTCTGGGCTTGCGAGGGGAGTTCTGAGCATGGCCATCGCTACCCGTTCGAAGCTCGCCGCGCTCCCGCTGGTGCTCGCGTTGTTCGCCGCAGGTTGCGGCACCGGCTTCGATCCGCCGAGTGAGGTGAACACCCTGCGCGTGCTCGGCGTGCAAAAGAGCCAGCCGTACCCCGCGCCAGACGAGGAGGTCGAGCTCACGATGCTGTGGCACGACCCCTTCATGCAGCCGGACGACTCGGCGCGGGTAGAGCCGGACAGCACGCCGGTGGAGCGCGTCTGGATAGGGCGGGAGTGCAATAACCCTGCCGGCGATCTCTACTACTCGTGCTTCAGCGATGAGAAGTGGCTCAACCCGCAGCCGGACGAGATGAAGAATGGGATGATGGAGCCGGAGCGTCAGCTCCTGGCACACGGTGATCGCTTCACGTTCAAGGTGAGGAACGATATCGTGACGGGCCGCGAGGCGCACCCGGGACAGCCGCAGTACGGCATCATTTTCGTGTTCTTCGCGGTGTGCAAGGGGAAGATCGCCTTCGAGCCGTCCGCGCAGCAGGGCGCGCTGCCGATCACTTGTCGCAATGGCGACGTGGTGGTGGGCCCCGACAAGTTCATCGCGGGCTACACTTCGCTCTACGTCTTTCCGCGGGATTCAGAGCGCGCGGAGGTCTTCCGCAACGCGAACCCGGTGATCACGGGCTTCGAGATCAACGGTAAGAAGGTCGCGGCCTGCGTCGGAGCGGCGCCGGGTGAGGACGGCAGCGAGCCCTGCCGGCCCGGGCCGTTGCCGGATTCGGAAGGCGCTCCCGCGGCGAGCTACCTCGCGCCCGCGAATTGCGATGATGATCCGGACCGTTGCTTCGACGCCTGCGGCGCGGACGGTGATAGCAAGTGCCCGAACATCTCGCTGCGCCCGATCTTGAGCCCCGACATCGCCGAGCCGGACGAGATCTCGGCGACCTACTACAATCGCGCGGTGGGCGAGCAGATGTGGATCAACTACTACGTGGATCGCGGCTCCACGAAGTCACCCGTGCGTCTGCTCAACGACGCGGTCAGCGGCTGGAACGCGGACTATGGCACCCAGTTTTGGGCACCGAGCAGCAGCGGGGTCGTCACCCTGTGGGCAGTGGTGCACGACAACCGGGGCGGCGTGAACTGGACCAGCACCCAGGTTCGGATTCGTTGATAAGCGCGCGGCGCACACGAACCCCGGGCGCCGAGGCGCGAGTAGGTCATCTGGCCGAAGGCGGACTAGAGGTGGCGGTCGTCGCCATGCTTCGCCATCACGATCTTGTTGCCGTAGGCCGGGGGTGGTGCCCAGATCGGCGGCAATGCCTCGTGTTCTCTTCGCGGCCGATCCAGTCGGGTCTCGGGGTCGATCGGCCGCGGCTTGGCGGGTTGTGGCGGCGCACCGGCGCACCCTGTAATCGCCATCAGCAGCGCCAGCGAGAGCAGGGAAAAAAAGTTACGCACTGTAATAAAACTAGCAGCATTATGTCCAGCTACCAGTAGTCTCCCGCACGTCCGGCCAAATGCCCTCACGTCCGTCGGGCCCGGTTTTCGGGCCGACAGGCGCTACGACGTCAGGTGCCGATTGCAGTGTGGCGCCAGATCGACGACCCTACGACCCGCTCCGACTTTTCAGGCCACGATGGCCCAATCTCCTCGCAACGCCCCCCCCATCGGCCAAGGTTCACTCGTCAACGAACGGTACGAGATCCGTCAAAGCCTCGGTAAAGGCGGCATGGGTGAGGTTTTCCTCGCCTATGACCGCAGCACGCAACAGCCGGTGGCGCTGAAGGTCGTCCGCGAGGAGTCGCGGATGCCGGGTGATGACGAGGCCCTTCGCCAAGAGCTCTTGCTCGCGCGTTCGGTTGGTCACCCCAACGTGTGCCGTGTGCACGACCTGGCTCCGAGCCCCTGGGGGCCGATCCTGGTGATGGAGCACATCGCCGGGCAGACGCTGCACACGCATATTCGCCGACGCAAAGCGCAAGGCGGGTACACCGCGGATGAGTTCCGCAAGATCGCCAGCGAGGCGGCGGCCGGGCTCGCCGCCATTCACGCGCAGGGCTTGGTCCACGGTGATCTCAAGCCTGGCAACGTGATGGTCACCAATGACCGCGCCATCATCCTGGACTTCGGCTTCGCGCAGGAACGCGCACGGCTCAGCGCGCGCCGCCCCGGCGCGCCGCCTGATGGTGGTACGCCGAACTATATGGCGCCGGAGCGACTGCGCTCTGGGGGCGCCAGTCCCGAGGACGATATCTATGCGCTGGGCCTGACGCTCTGGGAAATGTGGACGTGCCGCGTCCCCGAGCCCGGCTACCGGCCGCGCTCGAAGCCCATGCGCGCGCAGATCATGTTCGACGTGCCCGCCGGGCTCTCGGTGGACGAGGTCAAGCAGGTCTTCCGCTGCTTGAGCGATGATCCGGCGATGCGCCCGCAGGCGCGGCACCTGCGCTTCTTCAACCCGAGCTCGCTCACGACGAGCCAGGTGCAGATCCCGCGCGAGCGCATCTCGCCCGGCGCGCCTCCGGGCCGCGCCGCCAGCGAGACCTTCGTGCCGGGTGCGCAGTCGCTGCTCGTGACGTATTGCACCAACGCGCCCGAGGGCGCGGGGCTGCTGTTCCCGCTCAACAAGCCGCTCATCACCATTGGGCGCCGCGCGGGGCAAGACATCGTCATGCCGGAGGCCACCGTGAGCGGCGCTCACGCGGTCTTGAAGTGGCAATCGGGCTCCTGGACGATGGAAGACTCCGGGAGCACGAACGGGACCTACGCCGAGTACAGCTACGACCGAAAGAAGACCATCGCGCTGCTGCACGGCGGGGAGGTCCAGCTCGGTGAGTCGCGCGTGAAGCTCGTGAGCTTCAGTGAAAGCTCTCCGCAGCACGAGCGCGCCAAGGCTTATCTCAGTCGCCGTGACGGGCTCACCGGTCTGTTGCGGCGTGACCAGCTCATTCGTGCGCTCGAAGAAGAGATGACGTTCGCGGAGTGGTCGAACAACCACCTCGCGGTCGCCCGCTACCACGTGCGCAGCCCGAACCGGCACGTCAGTGATCGTCCAACCATCCTCGAGATGCTCGCGCTGCGACGCGCGGCGCAACGCGTCGTCGAGCTCACGGAGATGCTGCTGCTCAGCATCGTGCCGGTCACCGGCGGCCGCGTCGGTCCGCTCAAATTCTCGATCGTGATGACCGGCCCGAGCCTGGAAGAGGCCCGCAACGTCGTGGAGCAGGTCGTCTCACAAGTGCAAGGCTCGATGCCGGAGTCGCTGGATCTCGGCGCCACGCTGGTGCGCGCCGAGCCGGGGCAGCGCGTGCAAGCGCTGCTCGACGAGTGAGCGCGGCTCATGATTCGAACCACCCCGTCGTGGTGTTCCATTAGCGGCTAGCGTTCATGCCGGGACCGCCGTCGCGCCATTCGTTCCCGTCGGGTTCCGGCGAGCCGTCGTTGCGGCGCCTGGGCGTCGGCAACGGTAGCAGCGATCGGCCCGTGCGCGCGCAGATCGTCGTTGCCGTGGTGGTGGCGCTGTCGCTCGTCGCGGTGCCGCTCTACCTCGTGCGGCACCCGAGCGCGACCAAGAAGACGACCACCGACGCGGCGCAGCCGAGCGCGCAGCCCTCGGCCTCGGCGGCACCAGTGGCCTCGGCGGAGGTTCACAAGCCGCCGGAGCGGTTGCGCTTGGGGTCACCTCAGCGCGTGCGCTGCGGGGCCAGGCCGCGCGGCGCGCAGCAAGGTCAGCTCTGCGATCAGCTGATGGTGTTCGAAGAGGCGCTCGCGAAGGCGATCCGCGAGAATGAAACGTGCGGGCCGCGGGTGAAGGAGGCGAGCTCGATCAACTACGTCCTCACCATCGATTTCGTGAAACGCAAGTTGCACATGTTCGCCGGCGCGAGCGGCGATCTACATGGGCCGCAAGCGCGCCGCTCCGCCACCTGCGTGCAGCGCGCGCTGCCCAAGCCGGATTGGGACACGATTCGGCACCAATTTCGCTACTACTCGATCGCGATTCTCGCCACCTACCTACCGGAGTCAGCGCTGGTCAGCCCCACGTCGCCGCCGAAGTTCGACTAACAATCGAGGTCTCGCGTGTCGATTCAAGAAACCCTCTCCTGGTTGCTCAGCATTCCATCGCCGACCGGGGCGGAGGGACCGCTCGCCGACGCGATCGCAGCGCGCCTCGAGCCGCTGGAGCTCGCGGGGTCGCTGAGCCGACATGGGGACTGCTTGATCGTGCCGGTCACGGCGAACAGCGGCGGCCCCAAGATCCTGCTCACGGCTGCGCTGGACGTCGCGAGCCCCGAGGCAGATGCGCCGGCGCGCTTCGCGGATGGCCGTATCATCGGGCCGGGCGCCTCGGACTCCAAGAGCGGCTTGGCCGTCGCGCTCGACCTCGCCGAGCGGCCGCCGGACGCGCGCGTCGACCTCACGCTGGTGCTCCATGCCCGCGGTGAGCGGCCTTACTACGACTCCGAGCTCGGCCGGTTGTTGCGCCTGCATCCCGTGCTGTTGAAGCAGGATCTCGCGGTCGTGCTCAAGCCGTCGGACAACAAGCTGAAGCTCGGCGGCGGCGGGGTCACGCACGCCATTTTTCGCTTCAAGGGTCGCGCGGGGCACAGCGGGCACCCGACGCAGCGCGCGAACGCGATCCACAACGCCTTGCCGCTGCTGAACCAGCTCGCAGATTTCGAGCCGATCCCCGACGTGGTCGAGGGCCTGACCTGGTACGAGTTTTTGTGCGCCACGATGGCCCGCGGCGGCCGCGAGGGGCACTTCGTCCCTGACGAGTTCGACGTCAACGTGCAGCATCAATATGGGCCGAGCTGTGATCCGGAGCAGTCGCAGACCAAGCTGCTCGTGATGGCGCATGGGCTCGCGATGGTGCGCTTCGAGGAGCTCGCGCCCTCGGCGCGGCCGGTGCCGAATGAGGGGCTCGTGGCCGAGCTGGCCGCCTCGGGCGTGCTCGCGGTGGAGGCCAATCAAACGCTGAGCAACGACGTGTCGCGGTTCACCGAGCTGGGCTTGCCGGCGGTGACGTTCGGTCCCGGGCTGGAGGCGCAGTCGCGCAGGGTCGGGGAGTGGATGGATCCCGCCGCGCTCGACACCGCGCGCGCCATCCTCGATCGTTGGTTTGCGACGATTGGGCCGGAGAACAAGCCCAAGCTCAAGCGTAAGCGCGGCGCCAAGGCCTGAGCCCCAGCGCCGTCGCCGCGCTCAGCGCACCTCGGTCTGGCAGTTCGCGTCGCAGCCGTCCCCGCTGCGCTTGTTGCCGTCGTCGCACTGCTCGCCGGCGTCGAGGCGGCCGTCACCGCACACGTGCTCCAGGCGGCAGCTGGAGGAGCAGCCGTCGCCGCTGGTCCGGTTGCCGTCGTCGCACTGCTCGCTGCCTTCCACCATGGAGTCGCCGCACACGGCTTCTTTCTGGCAGCTGGAGGAGCAGCCGTCGCCGGAGACGTTGTTGCCGTCGTCGCATTGCTCGCTGCTCTGGTCGACCCTGCCGTTGCCGCACCAGATCTCGAGCGAGCAGCTGCGGCTGCAGCCGTCACCGGAGGCGGTGTTGCCATCGTCGCATTGCTCCTTGGCGTCCTTGATGCCGTCGCCGCAAATCTCGAGCTGGCAATTGGCGCGGCAGCCGTCGCCGGAGGCGTTGTTGCCGTCGTCGCACGTCTCCGTGCCGCCGATCGCGCCGTCGCCGCAGACGTTCTCGACGCGGCACAGGTTGCTGCAGCCGTCGCCCGAGACGCTGTTGCCGTCGTCGCACTGCTCGGCGCCTTCTCGCGTGCCGTTGCCGCACTTGGCCTCGAGCCGGCACGCCGAAGAGCAGCCGTCGCCGGAGGTGTTGTTGCCGTCGTCGCACTGCTCGGCGCCTTCTCGCGTGCCATTGCCGCAGAAGGTCTCGAGCAGGCACAGGTTGCTGCAGCCGTCGCCGGACACGGTGTTCCCGTCATCGCACTGCTCACTGGCGTCGACTACGCTGTCTCCGCAGCGTTCGATGGTGCAGTTCGAGCGGCAGCCGTCGCCGGACACGGTGTTGCCGTCGTCACAGGTCTCGAGCCCGCTGATGGTCGCGTCGCCGCACACCGCCTCCACGCGGCAGCTCGCGTCACAGCCGTCGCCGAGGAGCTTGTTGCCGTCGTCGCACTCCTCGAGGCCTTCCTTGACACCGTTGCCGCACAGCGCCTCGATCTTGCAGGTGGATGAGCAGCCGTCGCCGGAGACGTTGTTGCCGTCGTCGCACTGTTCGCTGCCTTCTTTGACGTTGTTGCCGCAGAAGACCTCGAAGGTGCACAACCTGCTGCAGCCGTCGCCGGACACGGTGTTGCCGTCATCGCACTCTTCGCTGGCGTCCTTGATGCTGTCGCCGCAGCGCTCGACGGTGCAGTTCGCGCGGCAGCCGTCGCCGGACACGGTGTTGCCGTCGTCACATTGCTCGCCGGCGCCGATCGTGCCGTCGCCGCAGCGTGCCTCCAAGCGGCAGCTCGCGTCGCAGCCGTCACCGGCCAGCTTGTTGCCGTCATCACACTGCTCGTTGCCTCCCTTGCGGCCGTCGCCGCACACGGCCTCGCTCAGGCAGCTCGAGCTGCAGCCGTCGCCGGAGACGTTGTTGCCGTCATCGCACTGCTCGGCGCCTTCTCTCGTCCCGTTGCCACAGAAGGTCTCGAGCAAGCACAGCTTTCCGCAGCCGTCGCCGGAGGCGGTGTTACCGTCGTCGCACTGCTCGGTCGCATCTTTGATGCCGTCGCCGCAGCGCTCGACGGTGCAGTTCGCGCGGCAGCCGTCGCCGGAGCTGGTGTTGCCGTCATCGCATTGCTCGAGGCCTTCGATGATCGAGTTGCCGCAGGCCGCCTCCTTCTGACAGCTGGCGTCGCAGCCATCGCCGGACAGCTCGTTGCCGTCGTCGCAGGTCTCGGGGGCTGTAACGACCTTGTCGCCGCAGACGCCTTCCTTGGCGCAAGTCGAGCTGCAACCGTCGCCGGAGACGTTGTTGCCGTCGTCGCACTGCTCGGCGCCTTCTAGCTTGCCATTGCCGCAGATGGTCTCGAGCGCGCAGGTCTTGCCGCAGCCGTCGGCGGGGGTGGTGTTGCCGTCGTCGCACTGCTCGGCCGCGTCTTTGATGCCGTCGCCGCAGCGCTCGAGGGTGCAGTTCGCGCGGCAGCCGTCGCCGGGGGTGGTGTTGCCATCGTCACACTGCTCCGCGCTTTCGACGATCGCGTTGCCGCACTTGGCCTCGAGCCGGCACGTTGCGTCGCAGCCGTCGCCCGCGACTTTGTTGCCGTCATCGCACGTCTCCGGAGCGCTGACCAGGTTGTCGCCGCACACGGCCTCCTTGCTGCAAGTCGAGCTGCAACCGTCGCCCGAGACGTTGTTGCCGTCGTCGCACTGCTCGGAACCTTCGAGCTTGGCGTTGCCGCAGATGGTCTCCAGCGTGCAGGTCCTGCTGCAGCCGTCGCCGGAGCTGGTGTTGCCGTCATCGCACTGCTCAGCGGCGTCCTTGATGCCGTCGCCGCAGCGCTCGACCGTGCAATTGGCGCGGCAGCCGTCGCCGGAGCTGGTGTTGCCGTCGTCGCACTGCTCGGTAGCCTCGACCAGGGCGTTACCGCACTTGGCCTCGAGCCGGCACGTCGCGTCGCAGCCGTCGCCCGAAACTTTATTGCCGTCGTCGCAGGTCTCCGGCGCGGTCACGACCTTATCGCCGCAGACGCTCTCCTTGACGCAGGTAGAGCTACAGCCGTCGCCGGAGACGTTGTTGCCGTCGTCGCACTGCTCGGCGCCTTCGACCTCACCGTTGCCGCAGATGGCCTCGAGCACGCACGTCTTGCTGCAGCCGTCACCGGAGCTGGTGTTGCCGTCGTCGCACTGCTCGGCCGCGTCCTTGATGGCGTCGCCGCAGCGCTCCAGGGTGCAGTTCGCGCGGCAGCCGTCGCCGGAGACCTGATTGCCGTCGTCGCACTGCTCCAGGCCTTCGAGCTTGCCATTGCCGCAGTTGGCTTCGAGCTGGCAGGTCGGGTCGCAGCCGTCGCCGGAGAGCTTGTTGCCGTCGTCGCACGTCTCGGGCGCGGTGACGATGTTGTCGCCACAGACACCCTCCTTACGGCAGGTCGAGCTGCAGCCGTCACCGGACACGCTGTTGCCGTCGTCGCACTGCTCGACGCCTTCGAGCTTACCGTTGCCGCACTGTGTCTCGATGTTGCAGAGATTGCTGCAGCCGTCCCCCGACGCCGTGTTGCCGTCGTCGCACTGCTCGGCCGGGTCGACGACGCCGTCACCGCACTTTTCGAGCGTGCAGTTCGCGCGGCAGCCGTCGCCGGAGACTTTATTGCCGTCGTCGCATTGCTCGGTGGATTCCGTCTTGCCGTTGCCGCACACGGTCTCCAGCGTGCAAACCGAGCTGCAGCCGTCGCCGCTGGTTTTGTTGCCGTCGTCGCACTGCTCGCCGATTTCGACGTTGCCGTTGCCGCACACCGGCTCCTTCAGGCACGTCGGGCCACAGCCGTCACCGGCGCTGGTGTTGCCGTCATCGCACTGCTCACCGAGCTCGACGTTGCCGTTGCCGCACACGCAAGCGATGAGCACGTAGACCGTGGCGGTGTCGGCCTCGCCGCCCCCGAGCAGGGCGTCGTACTCGAACTCGTCAGTGCTGCCGCAGACACCGGCCGGCGGCGTGTAGTAGACGAAGTCGGCGTCGAAGGTGACCGTGCCGCCGAGCTTGGTCGGCGTCGTGTTGATGATCTCGACGGTCTTGTCTTTACAGGTGCTCTCGCTGCGCGTGTCGTTGGCGAGCACGTCGAGCTTCGTGGCCGCGCTGCCGGTGGCGACGCGGACGCGATCGTCGCGGGCCATCGCCGGCGCGTAGCAGTAGTGCGGCGTCGCGCTCGTGTTGCACGTGGTGCCCGGGTAGCGGCTCGAGCATTCGTCGTCGTCTTCGCACGTGGCCGCGAACAGCTGGCAATCTTGCGAGTTGTCGTCGGGGCACATGATGAACGCGGCGCCGTCCGTCGCCGTGCCCGCGGCGTCGCCTGGCTTGCTCCAGGTGAAGCCGTTTACGAACAGCGTGCCCGGCACCGTCGAACGGCCGATCAGCCCGCCCGTCGTGTCGTAGAATGAGAAGTAATAGCCGGAGAGTCCGGTCGGCGAAAAATGCGTCCCGATCAGGTTCGAGCCCGGCAGGCTGAACAGCGAGTCGATGGTGTCGCCCTGGATCGTCCAGGAGCGTAGCGACGAGGTCGAGAATACGGTCTTGCCGGCGTTGTCGCGCGAGAAGACGTAAATCCGCTTCTGTTGCTCGTCGGCCGCGTAGAGCAGACCGTCATCGCCGATCGCGACCGCGCTGCCCTTGCCCAGGCCGCCGAGGACCTCGCGCATGTTGGTGAAGGGGATCGCGCCGCTCGCGAGATAGTCGTAGTCGAGCGGCAGCTGAGTGATGGCGTGCGTCGAGTTCTGGATGAAGATGTTGGTGTTGGTGTAGGGGTCGAACACGGCACCGTCGAGCTGACCGTCGCTGAACGGCCAGGGGCGCGCCTTCAGCGTCGGATCGACGTTCGGGTTGAGCAGCGTCCCGTCCAGGCACAGCTCGATCGGCTTCTGCGCGGTGACCGAGGCCTTGTAGCCGACGAAGGAGCGTGAGCGCGGGTCGTAGGTGACGGCGTTCGGGTTGATGTTCGCCACGTCGAAGCGACGAATCTGCGCCCACTGCTGCAGCGGCTTGCAGGTGCTGGGCGCTCCAGCGCACGTGTACAGGCCCTCGACGGTGCAGCTGGAGCTGCAGCCGTCGCCGCCGTTGGCGTTGCCATCGTCACACTCTTCGAGGCCTTGCACCTTGCCGTCGCCGCATACGGTCTTGGCGCACGGCTGACCCACGCTCGGACAGTAGTAACCGGCCTCGAGCTGGCAGCTGGAGCTGCAGCCGTCGGCGTCGGCCTTGTTCCCGTCATCGCACTGCTCGGCGCCTTCGAGCTTGGAATTGCTGCACAGCGCGGCGACGCAAGCCGCGCCGGGAGTGGGGCATTGCCAGCCGAGCTCGATGTTGCAGCTGGAGCTGCAGCCGTCACCGTCGCTGGTGTTGCCATCGTCGCACTTTTCCTGCGCTTCCACGGCCTTGTCGCCGCAGACGGCGGGGCGGCAGGCCTTGCCCGCTACCAGGCAGACATAGCCACTCTCCGTTTGGCAGTTGATGCTGCAGCCGTCGCCGGACAGCTTGTTGCCGTCATCGCACGTCTCGCTGCCGGCTACCACGCCATCGCCGCAGCCCGAGCTGACGCAGGCTCGACCAGCGCTACGACAGTCGTAGCCGGGCTCCGTTTCACACGTAGCGCTGCAGCCGTCACCGGAGACGCGGTTGCCGTCGTCGCAGCTCTCGCTGCTCTCGACCACGGAGTTGCCGCACTTCTCGCAGGGCGTACCCGGCACCGGGCAGGTCCAGCCGGTCTCGAGCGTGCAGCTCGAGCTGCAGCCGTCGCCGCCGTTCTTGTTGCCGTCGTCGCAGCTCTCCGTGGACTCGACGATGGAGTTGCCGCACTTCTCGCAAGACGCGCCGGCCGAGGGGCAGACGTAGCCGGTCTCGATCGTCTTGCAGTCGCTGCTGCAGCCGTCTCCGCTGGTTTCGTTACCGTCGTCGCAGGTTTCGCCGGCCTGGATGATGGCGTCGCCGCAGCGGGCGCAGCTCACGCCCGCGATCGGGCAGCTCCAGCCGCTCTCCACGAGCTGGCAGTCGTAGCGGCAGCCGTCACCCGACCTGGTGTTCGCGTCATCGCATTGCTCGTGCGCTTCCTTGACGCCGTTGCCGCACTTCTCGCAGGCGACGCCCACGACCGGGCAGGAGTAAGGCAGCTCCACGGCGGTGCACGTCGAGTTGCAGCCGTCGCCGCTCACGGTGTTGCCGTCGTCGCAGGTCTCGACGGGCTGTAGCTTGCCGTCGCCGCACTTGGCACAAGCCAGTCCCTCGACCGGGCACGTCCAGCCGGCTTCGATGGTCTTGCAGGTGGAGCTGCAGCCGTCGCCGTTCACGGTGTTGCCGTCGTCGCACTCCTCCGTGCTCTCGACGACGCCGTTGCCGCATTTCTCGCAGGCGGCGCCGACGACCGGGCAGGAGAAGCTCGGCTCGATGGTCTTGCACGTGGAGCTGCAACCGTCACCGCTCACCGCGTTGGCGTCGTCGCACACCTCGCCCGGTTGGAGCTTACCATCGCCGCACTTCGCGCAGCTGACGCCGGCCGTCGCGCAGGTCCAGCCGCTCTCCACGACTTTGCAGTCAAAGCGGCAGCCGTCGCCGCTCGCGGTGTTGCCGTCGTCGCACGCTTCGTGCGCGCTCTTCACGCCGTCGCCGCACTTCTCGCAAGCCGCCCCGGCGCTGAAGCACTGGTAATCCGGCTCGATCGCGGTGCAGCTCGAGTTGCAGCCGTCCCCGCTCTTGGTGTTGCCGTCGTCGCAGGTCTCGATGGCCTGCAAGATGCCGTCGCCGCACTTGCCGCAGGCCTGGCCGGGCACCGGGCAAACGAAGCCGGCCTCGAGCGTGCAGGTGGCGCTACAGCCGTCGCCCGCCGTGCGGTTTCCATCGTCACATTTCTCGCTGCTCTCGAGGATGCCGTTGCCGCACTTCTCGCACAGCGAGCCCGCCACCGGGCAGGAGTAGCCCGCCTCGACCAGCTTGCAGTCGTTGCGGCAGCCGTCGCCGCTGGTGGCGTTGCCGTCGTCGCAGAGCTCGCCGCTCTGAACCTTGCCGTCGCCGCACTTGGCGCAGCCGCCCCCCGCGGTCGCGCAGCTGTATCCCGCTTCGACCAGCTTGCAGTCGTAGCGGCAGCCGTCACCGCTGACGGTGTTCCCGTCATCGCAGAGCTCGCCGCTCTGAACCTTGCCGTCGCCGCACTTGGAGCACGCTGCGCCAGCCGTGACGCACTGATAGTTGGGTTCGACCGCCGTACAGGTCGCGTTGCAGCCGTCGCCGCCGACGGTGTTGCCGTCGTCACAGCTCTCGATGGCCTGCACGACGCCGTCGCCACATTTACCGCAGGCCTGGCCCGGGACGGGGCAGATGAAGCCCGCCTCGATGGTGCAGGTCGCGCTACAGCCGTCGCCCGCGGTGCGGTTGGCGTCGTCACATTTTTCGCTGCTCTCGAGGATGCCGTTGCCGCATTTCTCGCAAGCCGTGCCGGCGAGCGTGCAGGTGTAGCCGACCTCGACGAGCTTGCAGTCGTTGCGGCAACCATCGCCGCTGAGCGTGTTGCCGTCGTCGCACAGCTCGCCGTTCTGAATCTTGCCGTCGCCGCACTTGGAGCAGGAGGCGCCCGCGGTGCCGCAGGTCCAGCCCGCTTCGACGAGCTTGCAGTCGAAGCGGCAGCCGTCACCGCTGGTGGTGTTGCCGTCGTCACACGCCTCGTTCGCGCTCTTGACCCCGTCGCCGCACTTTTGGCAGGCCGTGCCGGGCGTCCCACACTGATAGTCGGGCTCGATCGCGGTACACGTCGAGTTGCAGCCGTCACCGGAGACGGTGTTGCCGTCGTCGCAGCTCTCGATGCTCTGGAGCTTGCCATCGCCGCATTTGCCGCAGCTCTGGCCAGGCACCGGGCAGACGTAGCCCGCTTCGATGGTGCACGTCGCGCTGCAGCCGTCACCCGCGGTGCGGTTGCCGTCGTCACACTTCTCGCTGCTCTCCAGGATGCCGTTGCCGCATTTTTCGCAGGCCAGGCCGGGGACGGGACAGGAGAATCCGGCTTCGATGGTGCACGTCGCGGTGCAGCCGTCACCCGCGGCGCTGTTGCCGTCGTCGCACTTCTCGCTGCCCTCCACGCGACCATTGCCGCAGGTGTTGCAGGCCGCGCCGGCCGTCGTACAGGAGTAGCCGGGCTCGATCGCTAAGCAATCGAAGCGGCAGCCGTCGCCGCTCGACGTGTTGCCGTCGTCGCAGGCCTCGTGGCTGCTCTTCACGCCATCGCCGCACTTTTCGCAAGCCGCCCCCGCCGTGGCGCATTGATAGTCGGGCTCGATCGTCGTGCAGCTCGCGTCGCAGCCGTCGCCGCTCGACGTGTTGCCGTCGTCGCACACTTCGATGGCCTCGAGGATGCCATTGCCGCACTTGCCGCACGGGACGCCGGCGACGAGGCAGGTGTAACCGGCCTCGATCGTCTTGCAGTCGGCGGAGCAGCCATCACCCCCGGCGCCGTTGCCGTCGTCGCACGCTTCGCTGCTCTCTTTGATGTTGTTGCCGCACTGCTCGCAGCTGGCCCCCGCGACGGGGCAGGAGTAGCCGGTCTCGATCGTCTTGCAATCGGCGGAGCAGCCGTCGCCGCCGACGCGGTTGTCGTCATCGCAGCGCTCGACCGCTTCCACGACGCCGTTGCCGCACTGCGCGCACTGCGTGCCCGCGCCGTCGCAGGAGTAGCCGGGCTCGATCGCGAGACAATCGAAGCGGCAGCCGTCGCCGCTCAGCGCGTTGCCGTCGTCGCAGAGCTCGCTCCCGCTGCGCACGCCGTCGCCGCAAATGGAGCACGGCGTCCCCTCCAACGCGCAGGTCGCGTTGGGCTCGAGCGCCGTGCACGTGGCGTTGCAGCCGTCGCCGCCGTTGGTGTTGCCGTCGTCACACGACTCGTTCTCTTGAACCACGCCATCGCCGCAGCGTTCACAGGCTTGGCCGGGCAGCGGACAATTGAAGTCGGGCTCGAGCGTGCAGGACTCCGAGCAGCCGTCGTCCCCGAGCCCGTTGCCGTCATCGCATTGCTCGCTGCTCTCACGAATACCGTTGCCGCATTGTTCGCACTCCGCGCCGGCGACCGGGCAAGAGAAGCCCGGCTCCAGCGCAGCGCAGTCCGCCGCGCAGCCGTCCCCGTCGCTCGTATTGCCGTCGTCGCACGCCTCGGGCCCCTCTTGGATACCGTTGCCGCACGAGTAGCAGCCGAGGCCGGTCAGGCAGGTGAAGCCTGGCTCGATGAGCGCGCAGTCGAAGCGGCAGCCGTCGCCGCTCAGCGTATTGCCGTCGTCGCACGCCTCGTGCGCGTCTTTGACGCCGTCGCCGCACGCCTCACAGGCCTGTCCGTCCACGGGACAGCGGTAGCCAGGCGCGATGGCGCTGCACGTCGCGTTGCAGCCGTCGGCGTCGTTCAGGTTGCCGTCGTCGCAGGTCTCGTTCGGCTCGACGACGCCGTTGCCGCACTCTTCACAGGGCTGCCCCGGAACCGCGCAGACGAAGCCGGGCGTGACGGCGCCGCACAGGCTATCGCAGCCGTCACCGTCGTTCTGGTTGCCGTCATCGCAGCTCTCGGAGCTCTCCCGGACGCCGTTGCCGCATTGCTCGCAGCTGGCCCCCGCCACGGGACACTGAAAGCCATCTTCGACCGCGGAGCAATCAGCGGCGCAGCCGTCGCCGTCGTCGAGGTTGCCATCGTCGCAAATCTCGCTGCTTTCGAGGACGCCGTTGCCGCACTCCGCGCAAACCTCTCCTTCCGCGCCGCATTTGAAGCCGTCCTCGATCGCGCTGCAGTTGAACAAGCAACCGTCACCGGAGACGGTGTTGCCGTCGTCGCAGGCCTCGTGCGCCTCGACGATGCCGTTGCCACACTGCTCGCAGGCGACGCCGGGCTCATCGCAATGAAAGCTGGTCTCGACCGCGGAGCAGTCGGCGGCGCAGCCGTCACCGCCCTCGGTGTTGCCGTCGTCGCAGCTCTCGTTGGCGTCGACCACACCATCGCCGCAGCGCTCACAAGCGGAGCCCACCTCTTTGCAGCTATAGCCCTCCTCGAGCTGACACTGGGCGTCGCAGCCGTCACCGCTCTCGCTGTTGCCGTCGTCACAGGTCTCGCTGCTCTCGCGCACTCCGTTGCCGCACTGTTCGCAGCTGGCGCCGGGCACGGGGCAATTGAAGCCGTTCTCGAGCTGGCACTCGCTGTCGCAGCCGTCGCCGACGTCGCCGTTGCCGTCGTCGCAGGCCTCGCCCTCGTCGAGCTCGCCGTTGCCGCAGCTCGGCTGCGAGGTCTCGCCGCCTTGTCCGCCGTTCGGGGAGTTGCCGCTGCCGCCGAAGGCGACGCGCATCCCACCGGAGCCGGTGCTGCCTCCGGCGCTCGTCGCCCCGCCCGTCACCGTATCCGGGTCCACCTGATTGGTGACATCGGGACTTCCCCCACACGCGAGCAGGACGCCGCCGAGCGCGAGCAGCTCGGCGAAGAAACGACAGATTCGGAAGGTGCTAGTCACGGCGACGGACAGAGCGACTCGCGCAACCCGGCCATAAGCGATTGGTGGCAGATCGAATCGCGATTTCTTGAGCACGCTCGAGCACCGCTACACGCCGCGGAGCTCCGCCATGTGATCTGGATACCGACTAGTCGGGCGTCGTGTGAGCGCGGGCAGCGCGATTCAATGCTTCCCACGCGCCGCGGCGTCTGCTAGCCGCGAGCGCGCCGAGCGCAGGAGCTAGCTCGCGTTCGCGAGCTGCGTGAGGTTCGGCACCGGAACGCCGAGCGCTCGCGCGTGCTCGAGGGCGCGAGCCAGCCGCAGGGGCGCGCTGCGCCCGGTCGCCACGTGAGTCGGGTCGGCCTGCAACGCTTGCTGCAGCCGGGCGAGGAGCTCGGCGCGGGGCAGCTCCTTGCCCAACAGCGCCTGTTGCAGCGCGAGCACCTCATCCACGACGCCGTAGAAAAAGGCGCCGTGTTGCGAGCAGAGCTCGCCCACTGTGCCGCCGGTGCGCAACCCAGCGACGTTGACGCCGAGGATATAGAGGTTCTTGCCGACGAGCTCGAGCTCGAGCTCGTCGCGAGACTGGAGCCGGCGCGCGGGCAAGCCGTTGGCTTCGATGGCGCGAGCCAGCAGCTCCGCGTTCGGACCGAAGACGGCGCTCGGTAACAACGAAGTGACGGGTCGCTTCGCTTTCTTCTCGAACCACACGACCGCGACGGTCGGCTCACGCAAGGAGTGGCGCTCCCAGTCCCGCGGCAAGAGCTCATTTTGCAGCAAGCCGGCGCGCTCACGATAGAGCGCGGGCAGGCTCGAGAGCGCGTGGTCGAGATCGCCCTCGGCCACCGCCACCAGCACGAGGGCGGGGTCGGGCGCTTGCGCCGCGACCTCTGCCGGCGACATCCCGCGCAGGACCGGCACGACGGGGTGCCCGAGGCGCAGGAAACCCTGCGCGAAGAACGAGCCGAGCTCGCCGATACCGACCACCACGATAGGCGCCTTCAATGACATGGCCTTCGCCATTTAGCACGGCGCGCTCAGGCTTCGCTCGCCGCGGTGGAGGCAGCGCTCAGCTCGAGCTCGAGCGAAGATCCTCCATCAACATGTCGTAGTCCGTCGCGCGCATCCCGAGCGAGAGGTACGTCTGCTTGGCGCGATGGTTGTGCCGCTCCACGTACAGCCGCAGGCCCACCGCGCCGGCCGCGCGCGCCCGCTCGCGCACGGCCAAGTACAGGGCGCGAAAGTAGCCGCGACGGCGGTGCGGCTCGTCAACGTATACGCTCTGGATCCACCAGAGATCTCCGTTGCGCCAGTCCGACCACTCGTGCGTCACCATCAGGCACCCCGCGACGCTGCCCTGGACCTCGGCGACGAAGTAGCCGCCGCTGGGCTCGCGCGCGAACGCGCCGTGCACGCCGCGCGCGACGGTGGTCGCGTCCAGGCGCAGCGCTTCGGTCTCCCACGCCAAGCGCAACATGAACGCCGCGATTGTATCTGCGTCTTCGAGCCGTCCTGGACGAATGATCAAATCCTGCACGTCTTCTCCATCTCGCTGCGTTGTGCGTGCAGCGTACCTCGTTCGTCTGGAGGGGGTAGGCCTCGCTGGCGAGCGGCGCCCGCCCTTTGGCGGCTCGGCCGCGCGGTCTGGCCGCTCGCCCCAGCGGGACCAAGACGAGGGCACTCTCCCGCGTAGCGGCACCCTTCGCTCGCTAGGGTTGCGCGTTGCTCCTCCGCGTTGCACTAGCTTGCGACGCTGATGCCCAAGGTAGTCAACGGCGACGTTCGCATTCACTATTCCGTGCAGGGGGAGGGACCGGCCGTGCTGTTGCACCACGGCAGCGGCAGTAACGCGGCGGCCTGGCTCCACCACGGCTACGCCAGGGCCTTGCGTGAGCGCTGCCGGCTCATTTTGCTCGACGCGCGCGGCCACGGGCAGAGCGACAAGCCGCACGAGCTCGCGGCGCACTCGCTCGCCGACCGCGTCGCGGACGTGATCGCCGTGCTCGACGCATTGCAGGTCCCGCGGGTGCATTTCGTCGGCTACTCGATGGGCGGCTGGATCGGCTACGGTCTCGCGAAGCTCGCGCCCGAGCGCGTGCGCTCGCTCGTCATCGGCGGCGCACACCCCTTCTTCGATCCCGTGATCGCGGAGGTGGACGCCGCCGCGTCAGAGCCAGACGACTTCATCCGCGCCATGGAAGCCGTGCTCGGCGAGCGCGTGTCGAGCGAGACGCGGCGCTTCTTGCTGCACAACGATCCGCGCGCGGTGTTGGCGTCGCTCAGCCAGCGCGTCCCGCTCGAAGCGGTGCTGGCTCGCATCGAGGTCCCTTGTCTGCTCTTCGCCGGCAGCGAAGATCGTCGGTATCGGCTCGTGGAGCGCGCGGCAGCGCAGATTCGCGCAGCGACGTTCTTCTCGCTGCCCGGCTGCGGCCACCTCGAAGCGTTTGCTCGCGCCGAGCAAGTGCTGCCGCACCTGGAGCGCTTCCTCGACGCGCAGCGCTGAAGCGCGTCGCGCGGCTACTTGGCGAAGCCGCGGACGAGCTTGATGAGCTCCGCGAGCACCTCGGGCTTGGCGCCCAGGTCCGGGTTCGACGGCATGCTCGCGCTGAGCTTGGCAGCGGAACCACCCTGCACGATCACGCGGGCCAGGTGAGCGTCGTCGACGGATGCTTGCCACTGCTTGTCGTTGAAAGCGCGGGGTCGAGGATTGAGCATGGCGCTGGTGGGGCCATTTCCGCGGCCGTCGCCGCCGTGGCAAACGCTACAGCGGCGCGCGAACAACTGGCGTGCTTCGGCGCTCGGGGTCATGGCCGCGGGCGCGCCGTTCGAGCCGGACGCTGAGGAATCAGCGGCGTCTCGCTTACAGCCGCCGAGCGCGGAGCAGAGCGAGAGCAGCGCGAGCACCGGCGCCGCGCTGCCGTACTTGGCGCGAGTCGATAGAGTCTTGAAAGCGGTGAGCGTGCTCACTAGCGGCGTTCTCCAGAGAGGCTTCGAGCCTCGCACATTAGCGCACCCGGGAACAGCGCGAGCCGGAGCCTCGGCCGCGCTGATCCTGGTCAATTGCGAAGCGGGCGACGCACCCGCGCTGACGCGCCCAGGTGTGTGCTGGGCGATCGCCGTTGCTGCTCGCGTAGCGCCTTCCGGCGCGAGCACACAAGTGTGGACGTCGTGAAAGCGAGCTGTGCGTCGCTCGCCGCGTCTTGCGCTGCTCGTCGCTGCACGCGCTGCATGCTAACAATGAGATCCATCGCGCGATCGGAGTCGCTGGCCCTTAACCCATCGGGTTGGAGGTCGTTGCCCTCGAAAGTCCTCCCGATCGCGGAGAGCCATGCGCCCGCACGATTACACCCCCTCCGACGCCATCATCACCGACTACTGCGACACGGACTCCAAATGGGGCCCGCTGTTATTTCTGCGGCCCGCACGCAGCGAACGCTTCACTGTCTTGCGTTGCCTCGTGCTCGCCATCCTGCCCGGAGTATTCCTGGGCCTGATCGGTAGCATCGTGTTCCGCCTCATCACGCTCGTGCTGGGGCGTCCCGCGTTGCCCGTCGGTATCTTCCCACTCGTGCTTACCCTGGCGTACTTTCTGGTGTGCCGGTTCGTGCTCGCGCCGTCCTGGAACCGCCGCGCCAGCCTGCTCACCAATCGCCGCAGCTGATCGATCGCCGTCTGAACGGTGTGCTGGGGCGGAGTGAAGACGCTGAGCGCGCGGCCGCCGGGCCTTTGTACATTTCGCGCAGCGCGGGCCTACCGCTGCGCACTGCGCTGGGGCGGCGCTGGCGCGCGGCGACAGGATTGTTTCACGCCGCGCGTTTCAAGCGGAGATCAGCGCACTTTGTGGGTTGGTATGCGCGTTGCTTCTTGGATGCGTTGACTCGTTCCGATCGACGCAGGTCGATCCAGCAAGGAGCAATGAGAATGAGCAACGCAAGCAATCGCAGCGAAGGCACGGCACAGGAACTCGGCGGCAAGCTCAAAGAGGGCGTTGGCCGCGTGATCGGCAATGAGCAGATGGAGGCCGAAGGCCGCGCCAAGAAGCTCGAGGGTCAGACTCGGAAGGAAGCTGCGAAGGCAGCCGAGCGCGCGGAAGGGCAGACCGAACAGCTCGCCGGCGCGGTGAAGAATCGCGTGGGTGCCTTCATCGGTAACGAGCAGATGCAGGCCGAAGGCAAGGCCAAGGAGCTCAAGGGCGAAGCTCGTGAGAAGGCGAACCGCTGAGCGAGCTCAGCGCGACTCACGATGTCGCTAACGTTGATTCCTCACCATCGGGAATAAAATGGTGAGTCGCGCTTAAGGCTCTCCGAGCGCGGGTCGTTCAAACGCCTGGCCCGTTTGACGACCGCCTCGGAGACCTGCGTGAAGGATAATCTGCTGAAACGACTGTGGCCTGGGCTGGGGGCCCTGTTACTCGTTGTGGCGTGTGGAAGCGATGCGGAGGTCGTCAACACCGATCCCGGCACGACGCTTCCCGACGCGGGAATGATGCCGGACGGGGGCATGAAGCCCTCGCGCCCCGATGGCGGCATCATCATCGAGAATCCGGATGGCGGCGCGGGCGGCGGTGGCCCCGGCCCGACCACGCCGAGCTGCGGAGACGGGACGCGCGACGACGACGAGGAGTGCGACGACGGCAACTCCAGCTCGGGCGACGGCTGCAGCGACGAGTGCAAGATCGAGGACGGCTTTCAATGTGACGCGGACGGCGCAAATTGCGTCGAGTGCGGAAACGGCGTCCTGGAAAAAGAAGGCGGCGAGGAGTGCGACGACGGCAACCGCGAGTCGGGTGACGGCTGCGACGCCAGCTGCGTGCTGGAAGGCGGCGGCTTTTCTTGCGTCACGCCCGGTGAAGCCTGTGAGCTGTGCGGCGACGGCATCCTGACCGAAAACGAGATCTGCGACGACGGTAACCGCGACGACGGCGACGGCTGTGCCTCCGACTGTGCGTCAGAGGAGCCCAACTATAGATGCGCGGAGCCTGGCGCGGTGTGCGAGCTGTGCGGCGACGGCATCAAGAGCGAACACGAAGAGTGCGACGACGGCAACACGATCAGCGGCGACGGCTGCCGCTTCGATTGCGGTCAGGTCGAGGCGGGCTGGTCCTGCAGGGACGGCAGCTGCGCCAGCTGCGGTAACGGCATCTTAGAAGACGGCGAGATTTGCGACGACGGCAGCGCCGGCGGCGGCGACGGCTGCGCAGACGACTGCAGCGCCGAGGAGCCCGGCTTTCATTGCTCGGTGGCCGGCGCGCCCTGCGAGGAATGCGGCAACGGCATCGTCGAGAGCAGCGAGGCCTGTGACGACGGCAACAACGAGGATGGCGACGGCTGTGCTGCGGATTGCTCGGCAGTAACGGGCGGCTGGGTGTGCCCGGTGCCGGGCGAGTCGTGCGGCCTTTGCGGCAACGGCGTGGTCGAGAGCAATGAGGTTTGCGACGACGGCAATACCGTGAGCGGCGACGGCTGTGACGCGACCTGCGTCAGCGTCGAGCCCGGCTACCAGTGCGCGGAGGGTGGACAGAAGTGCGAGCTGTGCGGCGACGGCATCGTCGATCCGCACGAGGTCTGCGACGACGGCAACACCGCGAACGGCGACGGCTGCCGCTGGGACTGCCGCGCTATCGTGGACGGTTGGAGCTGCGCCGCGGGTCACTGCGCAAAGTGCGGCAACGGCGCGCTGGAGCTCGGTGAGGCCTGTGACGACGGTAACACCGTCGCCGGCGACGGCTGCAACGCGACCTGCTCGGCCACGGAGGAAGGCTACAGCTGCGTCCTGCCCGGCACCGCCTGCGAGCAGTGCGGCAACGGGGTGTTGGAGAGCAGCGAAGCGTGCGACGACGGCAACACCGCCGACGGCGACGGCTGCTCGGACTTCTGTCAGAGCGAGGACATCGGCTACGTCTGCCACGTCCCCGGCGAGCTCTGTGAAGAGTGCGGCAATGGCTTCGTAGACGCCAACGAGGTGTGCGACGACGGCAACGCCATCTCCGGCGACGGCTGCAGCGCGACCTGCGACGTGATCGAGCCGTTTTATACCTGCTCCACGCCGGGCGCCGCCTGCTCGCACTGCGGCGACGGAGTGGTCGACGCCAACGAGGCGTGCGACGACGGCAACAACCGCAGCAGCGACGGTTGTCGCGCCGACTGCAAGGTTCGTGAGGAGGGCTTCAGCTGCCCGCCGGGCGGCGGCGCGTGCAACCTGTGTGGCAACGGCGTGGTCGACGCCGCCAACGGTGAGACGTGCGATGACGGCAACGCCATCTCCGGCGACGGCTGCAGCGCGTTGTGTCAGGCGGAAGGTGCGCCCTTTACGTGCTCCACGGCGGGCGTGCCCTGCGATCGCTGCGGCAACGGCGTGCGCGAGAACAGTGAGGCTTGCGACGACGGCGGCAAGTGCTCCGGCGGCAGCAGCAACGGCGCCGCCTGCACTCAGGACAGCGGCTGCCCCGGCGGCAAGTGCTTGCCCGTCGGTGGCGACGGTTGCAGCACGAGCTGTAAGGTCGAGAGCGGCTGGGTGTGTCCGGTCCCCGGGCTGCCCTGCGGCGCGTGCGGCAACGGCATCAAAGAGGCGATCGAGCTCTGCGACGACGGCAACAAGGTCGGCGGCGATGGCTGCTCGGCGGACTGCTCGGCGATCGAGCCGAACTACAACTGCGCGACCGCCGGCAAGCGCTGCGTGCTGTGCGGTGACGGCGTCGTTCAAGCGCCCGAGGTGTGCGACGACGGCAACGTCCTGAGCGGCGACGGCTGCAGCAACAACTGCAGCGTCGTGGAGGCGGGCTTCAGCTGCAAGCCGAGCGGCGGCGCTTGCACGAGCTGCGGAAACGGCAAGCTAGAGAGCGGAGAGGTTTGCGACGACGGCAACCGCAACGGCGGCGACGGCTGCGCGGCGAACTGCGGGTCGATAGAAGCCGGCTACCGCTGTGAGGTCCCGGGCGCGGCCTGCTACGCCTGCGGCAACGGCTTCAAAGAGGGCAGCGAGGCCTGCGACGATGGTAACAAGACCAACGGCGACGGCTGCTCCAGCTCCTGCGTGATCGAGAGCGGCTGGGTCTGCCCCGTCGCCGGCGTGGGCTGCGGCAAATGCGGCAACGGCAAGGTCGAGTCCGTCGAGGTCTGCGACGACGGCAACACGGTCTCCGGCGACGGCTGCAACGCGACGTGTACGCAGGTCGAGCCGAACTACCGCTGCGGAGTGCCGGGCGCCAAGTGCGCGAAGTGCGGCGACGGCGTGGTGACCGCGCCCGAGGTGTGTGACGACGGCAACACCGTGTCTGGCGACGGCTGCAACTTCAGCTGTAGCGTCATCGAGCCGGGAGCGCTGTGCACGACCCCCGGCCAACCGTGCCTGCGCTGCGGTGACGGCAAGGTGCAAGGCCCGAGCGTCGGTGGCACCGAGGTGTGCGACGACGGCAATCGGCAGTCCGGAGACGGCTGCAGCGCAGACTGCAAGACCATCGAGCCGAGCTACTCGTGTACGACGGCGGGTCAGCTCTGCGAAAAATGCGGCAACGGCGTCAAGGTCGCGCCGGAAGCCTGCGACGACGGCAATAGCGCTTCGGGCGACGGCTGCTCGGCGAGCTGCACGGTGGAGTCCGGCGGCTGGGCCTGCCCGGTCGCGGGCAAGCCGTGTGAGAAATGCGGCAACGGCATCGTCGAGGCCAACGAGAGCTGTGACGATGGCAATCGCGTCAGCGGCGACGGCTGTAACGCGAGCTGTAGCGTGATCGAGCCGCTCTACTCCTGCCCCAAGACGGGCGGCGCGTGCGAGAAGTGCGGCAACGGCGTCGTGAAGGCGCCCGAGGTGTGCGACGACGGAAACAACACGAGCGGCGACGGTTGCCGCGCGGACTGCAGCCTCGTCGAGCGCGGCTGGGATTGTTCGTCGGGCAAGTGTTACCAGTGCGGTAACGGCAAGGTGGATCCGGGCGAGGTCTGTGACGATGGCAACGCCGCCGCGGGCGACGGCTGCAGCGCGAACTGCAAGACCATCGAAGCGGGCCATGCGTGTCCGACGCCGGGCCAGCTCTGCGAAGCGTGCGGCAACGGCGCCAAAGAGAGCAGTGAGGCGTGCGACGACGGCAACACCAACAGCGGCGACGGCTGCAGCGCGACGTGCAAGCTGGAGACTGGAGGCTGGGCCTGCCCAGTGGCGGGTAAGCCCTGCGAGAAATGCGGCAATGGCGTCGTAGAATCTTCAGAGACGTGTGACGACGGCAACCGGCTGAACGGTGACGGCTGCTCCGCGGACTGCACCAAGGTCGAGCCGCTCTACTCCTGCTCCAAGACAGGCGGGCCGTGCGAGAAGTGCGGCAATGGCGTCGTGAAGGCGCCCGAGGTGTGCGACGACGGGAACAACGTCAGCGGCGACGGCTGCCGCGCGGACTGTAGCTTGGTCGAGGCCGGATGGAATTGCTCGTCCGGCGTTTGCTACCAGTGCGGCAACGGCAAGATCGATCCGGGTGAGGTCTGCGACGACGGCAACGCGCAGAGCGGCGATGGCTGCTCGTCCAACTGTCGTACCGTGGAGGCGACGTACAAGTGCGTGACGCCGGGCCAGCTCTGCGAGCAATGCGGCAACGGCGCGCGCGAGTCGACCGAGACGTGTGACGACGGCAACGCGAAGAGCGGCGACGGCTGCAGCGCGACGTGCAACGTCGAGTCCGGCGGCTGGATTTGTCCCATCCCCGGCCGCGCCTGCGAGCAGTGCGGCGACGGGGTCGCCACGCAGAACGAGGTCTGCGACGACGGCAACCGGGTGAGCGGCGATGGCTGCGCCAGCGACTGTCAGAAGGTCGAGCCCTGGTACAGCTGCCCCCCGGACGGCGGCAAGTGCACCTACACGGTGAAGTGCGGCGACTCCCGCATCGGCGACACGGAACAGTGCGACGACGGCAACGCGGTGAGCAACGATGGCTGCTCCTCCAGCTGCAAGACCGAGAGCGGCTACTTCTGCCGCACCGTCGGCAAACCCTGCGAGAAGCTGCCGGCGTGCGGCGACGGTATCCAGACCGGCGGCGAGGTCTGCGACGACGGCAACAAGACCGCCGGCGACGGCTGCTCCGCCGACTGCAAGACGGTCGAGCCCGGTTACTCCTGTCCCACGCCCGGTCAGCTGTGCGTCAAGACGGTGGTCACCTGCGGCGACGGCGCGCTCGGCGGCAACGAAGCCTGCGATGACAAGAACACCACGGGCGGAGCGCGCAAGTGCTACGGCGGCTTGGATCAGGGCAAGGCGTGCACGACGGCGAATGATTGCCGCGGCACCTTCACGCCAGGCATCCTGCACATCAAGACCGAGTCGTTCGTCGACAATGACACGAGCTTCTCTCAGAGCATCACGCTGAGCGGCAATAGCCCGAGCCGCTTGCTGCTCGTCGCTATCGGCGCCGAGGCCGACCGCGGTGAGGGCCAGCCGACGTCCATCAAATTCAACGGCGTCGACATGGTGCTGGCCACGTTGGCCCAGACGACGAACACGTCGAGCAGCGCCGTCTCGCAGCTCTACTACCTGACCGAGACCGATCTGCCGCGCGCCGGCGGGACCTACACGCTGGCGGTGACGCTGAACGGGGTCAGCGGCGGCGTCGTCTACCACGTCACGCAGCTCGACAACGTGGCCGACTCGCTGCCGGACGTGACGACGACCAAGCTGGACACCAGCGGCGCCGATACGATTTCGGCGAGCGTCACGACGACCACCGCGGGCGCCTGGATCACCGACGTCATCACGGCCGGCAACTCGATGGGCAGCGCGGGCTTCGTCCCCGGCACGGGTCAGGTCGAGCGCAGCGACGCCAACGCATCGAGCTCGGCCTCGGCCACCTCCACCTTCGCGCAGACCTCGGCCGGCGCGAAGACGATGAGCTGGAGCTGCGGCGGCAACTGCAATCGCATCGCTTACGCGGTCGCGGCGTTCGCGCCCTACCGCCCGGCGGCGCTCTGCATCTCGAACGGCGGCGACGGCTGCGGCAGCGACTGCAAGATCGACCAGGGCTGGGTCTGCCCGCGCCCGGGCTCGAAGTGCTTCGCGGCGCAGTGCGGCGACGGCGTGCTCGCCGGCGCTGAAGAGTGCGAGCCGCTGCTGACCAGCCCGCAAGCTGCGTGCAACGCGGACTGCACGATCAACCGCGCGTACGCCTGTCAGGCGAACGGTACGGCCGGCGCGAAGAACTGCGTCCTGGGCGCGACCGCCTGCAACAACAACGGAACCGTCGAGCTCGGCGAGCGCTGTGACGATGGCAACAACGACACCGGCGATGGCTGTACGCCGTTCTGTGAGCTCGAGCCGAACTGCGCGGGAATCAAGACGCTGACCGGCTGTACCTCCACCTGCGGCGACGGCGTCATTCTCGCCGGCGACGTCAACGAGCAGTGCGACGACGGCAACACCTTGGACGGCGACGGCTGTAGCTCCACGTGTAAAGTGGAGTCCGGCTGGAGCTGCACGGTCGAGAGCGGCACGCTGCCGACCACCATCAACGTGCCGGTCACGTTCCGCGACTTCATCTCGTTGCCGAGGAGTGGCAGCACGCGCCACCCGGATTTCGAGATCTTCTCCGGCAGCGCGGCGACCCCCGGCCTGGTGCAAGCTCAGCTCGGCGCGAACCGTAAGCCGGTGAAGGCTTCGATCTGCGACAGCTCCAGCACGACGGGCTGCCCGTACGGCCAGCAGCTCACCAACGCGAGCAATTTCAACCAGTGGTACAAGGACACCGCTGGGGTGAACATCAGCAAGGCCGTGCAGCTGCCCTTCACGCAGCTCACCGGCAGCACCTACCGCTACAGCAGCAACAGCCTGTTCCCCTTCACTGGGGAGGGTTGGGTCGCGGCTGGTAAAGAGAACTCCTCCGGCGGCAACAACTTCGGCTTCACCAGCGAAGCTCGCTACTGGTTCGAATACAAGGGCAACGAGAAGCTCGACTTCTACGGCGACGACGATCTCTGGGTATTCGTGAACGGATACCTGGCGGTGGACGTGGGTGGTCTGCACCCGCAGACCGCCGGCAGCGTCACGCTGAACGCCACGGCGGCGACCAACTACAAGCTCCAGAGCGGCAGGATCTACGAGATTTCGCTGTTCCACGCCGAGCGCCACACCGACGCCTCGAATTTCCAGCTGACCCTCGGCGGCTTCGTCAAGGCGACGTCCACCTGCAAGACGACCTGCGGAGATGGGGTGATCGCCGGCAACGAGCAGTGCGACGACGGTAGCGCCAACGCGAACGCCTACGGCAAGTGCCAGACCAACTGCACGCTCGGCTCGTTCTGCGGTGACGGCATCCGGGATGCCGCCAACGAGGCGTGCGACGACGGCTTCAACCAGAGCGGCTACAACAGCGGCGGCTGCGCGCCGGGCTGCGTCACGGCCCCCAAGTGCGGCGACGGCAAGGTGCAGAGCGCCTTCGGCGAGACGTGCGATGACGGCGTCAACGACGGCCGCTACGGCGGTTGCAGCTCCGACTGCAAGATCGGTCCTTTCTGCGGCGACGGCATCAAGAACGGCAGCGAGCAGTGCGACGACGGCGTCAACGACGGCTCCGCGCAGTGCGCGCCGGGCTGCGTGCTCGCCGAGCGCTGCGGTGACGGCACCGTGCAGTCCTCACGCGGCGAGGAGTGCGACGACGGCAACACCACGAGCGGTGACGGCTGCTCCAACATCTGCCTGTCCGAGGCCATCTGCGGCGACGGCAAGGTGTCCGGCGCCGAGGAATGCGACGACGGCAACCTCAAGAGCGGTGACGGCTGCAGCTCACGCTGCCGCACGGAGAAGTGCGGAGACGGTGTGGTCCAGTCGAGCGCCGGCGAGACCTGCGACGACGGCAACACCACGAACGGCGACGGCTGTAGCGCCACCTGCAAGCTCGAGACGGTGTGCGGCAACAAGATCGTCCAGGGCGCCGAGCAGTGCGACGACGGCAACACCGCTAACGGCGACGGCTGCAGCTCGAGCTGCCGCCTGGAGGTGTGCGGCGACGGCGTGGTGCAAGCCGGTCTCGGCGAGCAGTGCGACGACGGCAACACCGCCAGCGGCGACGGTTGCAGCAAGAACTGCACGTTCGAGGCGGTGTGCGGCGATGGCGTCACGGGCGGCGGCGAGCAGTGCGACGACGGCAACGTGCGCGGCGGCGACGGCTGCAGCGCGGCTTGCAAGCTCGAAGTGTGCGGCGACGGCCTCACGCAGGGCAGCCTAGGCGAGGAGTGCGACGACGGTAACCTGCTGTCCGGCGACGGCTGCAGCGCGACGTGCAAGGCGGAGTCGCTGTGCGGCAACGCGCTGGTCGAGCCGGGTGAGACGTGCGACGACGGCAACAAGGCGTCCGGCGACGGCTGCTCCTCGACGTGTCAGCGCGAGTTCTGCGGCGATCACGTGGTGCAGGCGGCGCTCGGTGAGACGTGCGACGACGGCAACACCGTGAGCGGCGACGGCTGCTCCAACCTGTGCAAGGCCGAGACCGTGTGCGGCAACGGGAAGGGCGAAGGCTCGGAGCAGTGCGACGACGGCAACAACGTGTCGGGCGACGGCTGCAGCGCGATCTGCCGCTTCGAGATCTGCGGCGACGGCATCACTCAAGGTGCGCTTGGTGAGGCTTGCGACGACGGCAACAACGTGTCGGGCGACGGCTGCAGCGCGACGTGCAAGCTCGAGACGGTGTGCGGCAACGGCATCTTGGAAGGTGCGGAGCAGTGCGACGACGGCAACACCGTCAACGGAGACGGTTGCAGCTCGCTGTGCAAGCCGGAGTACTGCGGCGACGGCGCGCTCCAACCGGCGCGCGGTGAGACGTGCGACGACGGCAACACCGTGAGCGGTGACGGCTGCTCCAACCTGTGCAAGACGGAGACCGTCTGCGGTAACGCCAAGGTCGAAGGTAGCGAGCAGTGCGACGACGGCAACAACGTCTCCGGCGACGGCTGCTCGGCCATCTGCCGCAACGAGTTCTGCGGCGACGGGACGACGCAGAGCGGTCGCGGCGAGCAGTGCGACGACGGCAACACCACGAACGGCGACGGCTGCAGCAGCACCTGTAAGACGGAGGTGGTGTGCGGCAACGGCGTGGTCGAAGGCAGCGAGGAGTGCGACGACCACAACACCGTGAACGGCGACGGCTGCAGCAGCACCTGCCGCGCGGAGGCCGTGTGCGGCAACGCCGTGCGCGAGGGCAGCGAGCAGTGCGACGACGGCAACAAGGTCTCCGGTGACGGCTGCAGCGCCAGCTGCATGGTCGAGTTCTGCGGCGACCACGTGGTCCAGGGCGGTCGCGGCGAGCAGTGCGACGACGGCAACAACGTGTCGGGCGACGGCTGCTCCGCGACTTGTCGCGACGAGTTCTGCGGCGACGGTACGCTGCAGAGCGGTCGCGGCGAGCAGTGCGACGACGGCAACACCAAGAGCGGCGACGGCTGCTCGGCGACCTGCAGCCTCGAGCCCCCGGTGTGCGGCAACGGCCGCTTGGAAGGCAGCGAGGGCTGCGACGACGGCAACACCAACAACGGCGACGGTTGTCGCGCCGACTGCACGCGCGAGCTGTGCGGTGACGGCGTGCTCGATCCGAGCGAGGGCTGCGACGACGGCAACACCAAGAGCGGTGACGGCTGCTCCAACCTGTGCATCTCGGAGACCTTCTGCGGCAACGGTAAGCGCGAGGGCGCGGAGCAGTGCGACGACGGCAACAACTCGTCGGGCGACGGCTGCAGCTCCACGTGCCGCGCCGAGGTGTGCGGCGACGGCACGCGCCAGCCCGGGCTGGGCGAGTCTTGCGACGACGGCAACACCGTGAGCGGCGACGGCTGCAGCAGCAGCTGCACCATCGAGACCGCCTGCGGCAACGGCGTCGTCGAAGGCGTCGAGCAGTGCGACGACAAGAACCTGCTCAGCGGTGACGGCTGCTCGAACGTGTGTCAGCTCGAGATCTGCGGCAACAACGTGGTGGATCCGAACGAGGAGTGCGACGACGGCAACACCGTGAGCGGCGACGGCTGCTCCAACGCCTGCCGCCTCGAGACGGCGTGCGGCAACGGCAAGCGCGAAGCGGCCGAGCAGTGCGACGACGGCAACAACCGCTCGGGCGACGGCTGCTCGTCATCCTGTCGCGTCGAGGGCTGCGGCGACGGCACCACGCAAGCCGGCGCGGGCGAGCAGTGCGACGACGGCAACACCACCAGCGGTGATGGTTGCAGCGCCACCTGCAAGCTCGAGACGGCGTGCGGCAACGGCGCGGTCGAAGGTGTCGAGACCTGCGACGACGGCAACAAGGTGGACGGTGATGGCTGCAGCTCGACCTGCCGCCTGGAGGCGTGCGGCGACGGCGTGCTTCAGGCTTCTCGCGGCGAGCAGTGTGACGACGGCAACACGCGTAGCGGCGATGGTTGCAGCGCCACGTGCAAGACCGAGGCGTGGTGCGGCGACGGCAAGAAGAACCAGAGCAGCGAGCAGTGTGATGACGGCAACAACACCTCCGGCGACGGCTGCAGCTCCACCTGCAAGGAGGAGATCTGCGGCGACGGCATCACGCAGGCCGCGCGCGGCGAGCAGTGCGACGACGCCAACCAGAGCACCGGCGACGGCTGCCGCCCGGATTGCACGCGCGAGCTGTGCGGCGACGGCATCCGCGACGCCGACGAAGAGTGCGACGACGGCAACAACCGCTCCGGCGACGGCTGCTCGCCCCTGTGCGTGAGCGAAGTCGTCCGCTGATCGGCTGAGCATTGGTACAACGGCCCGGGACGCTGACCCGGGCCGTGTACGCTACGGGGGAGGGCGCGGGCGCCGGGCGCGGGCTAGATCGCCTCAGCGGCAGCATTGCCGAGCGCGCGAGCACGCCGGAATCCGCGATGGAGCGCGCTGTCGCCGCGATCACGGCCTATTTCGAGCCGCCGCGCGCCGTCGGGGTCGCTGGCATAGCCGTTGCTGCAGCGCCCAGGAAGGAGAAAATCACCATGGCGACAATGGAGAAAGTAGCTGCCGGGGCGATGGGCGCGATGAAGGACGTGAAGGCCGGCTTCAAGGGGTTGAGCGGCGTCTTCATGCACCTGATGGAAGAGCACGGGAAGGTCAGCGCGCTGCTCTTGCGCGTGTCCTCGAGCTCCGACGAAGCGGTTCGTGCCAAGCTGTATCCAACGATCCGCAGCGAGCTCTTGGCTCACGAGAAGGGCGAGATCGACGTCGTGTACCCGGCCCTGGCCGAGTATCCGGAGACGAGCGCGCTCGCGGCGGCGCACGCGCGCGACGCGAGCTCCTTGCAAGCCGCCATCGCGGATCTCGACGCGCTGTCTTACAGCGATCCGGGCTGGGGCGCTGCCTTCGATCGCCTCGTGAAGCTCGTGCAGCAGCACGTCAAAGAGGAAGAGGGCGAGTACTTCCCCAAGGGACAAAAGGTGCTGGGCGACCAGCGCGCCAAAGAGCTGCTGCCCCTCTTCGAGAGCGCGAAGAAGGGCTAGCCCCGCGCGGGGCAGGTTCGGCGTCGGTCGCTGCCGTCCTAGCGCAAGACCGACGCCGACCCGCTCACCTTGCGCGAATCAGCCCTCGCACAGGCGAGCGTGCAGCGCGCGCTGCGCGGCGACGAAATCCTCGCGCTCGACCGTGAATTGCATGTTGGTCTGCCGCGCGGTCTGCGCGACATTGATGATGTTCACGCCGGCCTCTGCCAGCGCGCCGGCAGCGCGCGCCAGGATCCCGGGCTTGGCGATGTTGGAGCCGATCGCGCACACGATGGCGATGGGCCGAGCCTCGACCGAGTCGAACATCGCGCGCAGCTCGCTCAACAGCGCGTCGCTGAGCTCGCGATCCCAGATGATGAGATCGATGGTGTTCGCGTTCGTCGCCTTGCTGATGTACGAGACGCCGTGGCGCACCAGCACCTCCATGATGCGATAATCCGAGCCCACCTCGGCCACCATGCGCGTGTCGTGGATCTCCAGCAGGCTGACTTTCTCCGAACCGGCGATGATCTCGATCTTCGACTCGGGGCACACGTAGTCGCGCGTGATCAGGGTTCCGTCGTGGCTCGGCTCGAAGGCGTTCTTGACGCGCAGCGGTAGGCCCGCGAGCTCGAGCGGCTTCGCGGCCTTGGGGTGAATCGCTTCCATCCCGACGTCTGCCAGCTGATCCGCGACGTCGAAGTTGGTGCTGCACACCGGGCGCACGCGCTCCACGCCGACGATGGCCGGATCCGCGGAGCTCAGGTGATACTCCTTGTGAATTACGGCTTCTTGCGCGCGGAGCAGGACGGCGATCTTCGAGAACACTACCTCGGAATAGCCGCGATCGAACTCGCGCATGATGCCCTCGGTGCCCTTCGAGTAGCCGGTCGCGAAGATGATCTGGTCTCGCGCGTCGATTTCGCCGAAAGCGTCAGCGATGCGCTCATCGATGGTGAGCTCGCGCGCGTCGCCCCAGCCGCTGAGGTCCACCACCGTGGCGCGATAGCCGAGGTTCTTTAGGATGTTCCCGGAGTTGAAGGCGCTGTGTGACTCGCCGACCGACGCCAACAGCTCGCGCGCCGCGCTCAGCAGCTCCGCGCGCGCGACGTACCCCGACGCGAGCACGTTGGCCATGCTGGTGAGATAGCGCCGCACGCCGTCCACGCGCTCGATGATGAAGTCGTCCGCGGCGCGAACGTCCAGGCCAGCGCTCTCGAACTCATGGTTGAGCGAGACCAGGTGGCGCTTCAACTGCTCCAGCGCGCCGATGTAGTCGCCGCGGTTCGCGAAATGCGTGTAGATGCCGGGCGCGCCGCTCTTCTTGTGTTCAAGTAGCAGGTTGGTGACGCCGCCGTACGCCGAGACCACGTAGACTCGCCCGTTCACCCGCTGCGGTTCGCGCAGGATCACCCCCTTCACGATCTCGGAGAAGCGGCTCATCGAGGTGCCGCCGATCTTCTCTACGGTGATGCCGGAGGAGGATGAACGAGCTGAGGGAGATTGTGGGGTCACGGTGCTCCAGGGGTCAGGAAGGGGCGGGAGCTTACGAGATTCGTGCGCGTCGGCCAGAGCCCTGCCGCTCACTCAGGGGCCTTGGGTCGGGCGGCCGGCAAGGCCAATTTACCGTCGAAATGCAGGCCGATGAGGGCCTCTGCCAGCACCTCGCGGCGCTTTTCCGGGGGGGTGCGCTCACGCAGCTCGGCCAGCGCTTCCGCGAACTGCGCGAGGCCAGCGTCCTCGAAGACGCGAGCCAGCTCTTCCCTCAGCCGGCGCCCGAGCGCGGGCGCGCGACCGTCCGTGCCGATCGCCACGGTGACGACGCCGGCTCGCGCCAGCGCCAGGTGCGAGTAGGTGTTTTGCTGCGGCTGATCCGCGGCGCAGAACAACACGCGACGCGCCAGCGCGGCGCTGGCCATGCGCGCGCCGAGCGTCAGATCGCGCTCGGTCAGCACCGCGAGCCAGCGCTCGTCCAAATCATGCTCGTCGAAGGCGCGAACGGCGAGCTCGAAGCCGTGCTCGCTGGCGGCGCGTTGCAGCTCGGGGCCCGGCGCCGAGCAGACCACGCGCACGCGCGCGCCAGCTTCGACGAGCGCGACGGCGCGCAGGGCGGCCTCCGCGTTCGAGCCCACGACGAGGCAGCCCTTGTCGGCGAGATGCAGCGCCACTGGGAACGAAGCTCGAGACATCCCTACCTCTCCTCGGCTCGCGAATGGAACACGCTCGGCAGCGCGAGCCGCGTGCTGAATTTCACTTCGCGCTCGGCGTCGCCGATGCGCTGCAGGAACAGGCCCGTGAAGGTGCTGAACAACGCGTCGCCGGGGGCCGCGGTGCCCGTGCTGGCCGGGCGCATCACCCAGCGCTGAATCTTGCTCAGCAGCTCCGGGCTAATCGGGTTGACCTGCAGCTTGCCGGCCACGCGCAGCTCGGCATGTTGCGGGATCTGCGTGCGGTCGCCGGCGAGCAGCCGGCGCGCCTCCGCGCAGCGGCGCAGCACGCCCTCGATGGTGGTGGTCCAGCGCACCTGGCTGTTGCGGGGTCGCGTCAGCTCGACGCGATACGCCTCCTCCCACACGTGCCAGGTCACTTTACAGGTCTGCGCCGTCGTCGACAGCGGGCGCGTGCTGTTACCGCGATAGACCGCGGCCGTGAGCACGATCGTGGTGGGCAGCCCGCGGCTCAGCTTCTCCTGAATGCGTTCGTCGAGCACGTCGCGAAAGCCGATGCTGAGGTAGAGCAAGCGCTCGTCCGCGTCCCACTCGAGCAGCGCGGGCCGCAGCCCGGAGTTGCCCGCGGCTTGCTGCGCGTCGGCGCGCGGCGCGCCGAGCAGCAGCGCGAGCAGCAGCGTCAGCCAGTGACGCGCGAGGAGCGCACGCGTCGCCCTCGAAAAGCCTCTCGCCGAGCCCGTCACGCCATGCTCCGTCCGCGGCTACTCGGTGCCCGCGTAGCCCTCGCCCCGCACGGGGATGAAGCCCAGCACGTTGGAGAACGCGAACACGAAGCCGCCGGCGTTCGTGTCCATGCGCAGCCCCAGGTTTCCGGTGACGTCGATCGGCAAGCGCGCGAGCCCGGAGTAGCCGACCGGCGGGTTCGTCAGATCATGGCGCCCGGCGACGCCGTACAGGCCCGCCGCTGCGAAGGCGTCGATGCCGTAAATGGAGCGGTGCCCGCGATAGAGCGGGATGCGGTACTCGAGCCCGACGCGGAAGGCGTAGTCGCCGCGGCGCACCTCGACGATGTCGGTGCTCAAGAAGTTCGGCGCCGGGCGCTGGTCGAAGCTGAGGCCCAGCAAGCGATCGGGCAAGAAATCACTGAAGTCACCGACGTAGAAGCGCTCGAAGAACGGCGCGTTGCCGGAGATGCCGCCCGCGAACATGCGCAGCGCGAGCACGTGCTGGTGCGGGCCGAGCTTCCACCAATGCGACGCGTCGAGCTCGAATTTCTGGTAGTCGTAGTCGATCGCGGCGGGTAGCAAGCTGAGCTCGCCGCGGAAGGAGATGAACCAGCCCTGCGTGGGCAAGAACGGGTGATCGCGCGTGTCGAGCTGCAACGTCCCGCTCACGGTCGACAGCACGCTGCGCCCGCGCACCGCGTGAAAATCGATCGGCTCGCGCTGGTAGCCGCGCAGGTGCGAGGCGCCTTGCGGAAAGCTCGCCTCGATCGTCTCCAAGCGGTAGTTCACCCACAGCTGCGTGGAGATCGAGAGATCACGGCCGATGCCGACGGAGCCGCCGAAGCGCTTGTAGCGCACGATGGCCGGATCGGTCGCGCGCTGGCCGTCCGGATCGTACCAGAGCGGCTTCGCGTTTCCGAAGGCGTCCTGGCCGTCGTTGAACAGCAGCATGCCGCTCGTCATCAGCGGGCTGCCGAGGAAGGCCGGATCCAGAAAGCGCACGCGCAGCGCGGTCTGGTGCTCCGCGATGGCCGCGGCGCCGCCCAGGGTGATGCCGGTCCCGCCCAGGTTCGTCTCCGAAATATCGAGGCCGGCGTAGGCGGAGAGCTGCTTCGGTCGGCCGTGCGTGTCCGCGTTCGCCGCCAGGCCCATGGACACATCGTTGACCACGATCGTGTTGCGCTCGCGCACCTCGATCACGAGCACTACGCGCCCGCGCTCGGAGCCGCGGCGCAGGGAGAACTGCACGTCGCGGAAGAAGCCGGTGCCGAGCAGCCGGAAGCGCGTGAGCTCCACCTCAGGGTCGTCCACGTCGAGCACGTCCCCCGGCTTGAAGCGCACGTAGCGCAGGATCACGCGCGAGCTCGTGCGCGTGTTGCCGCGCACCTCGACGCCTTCGAGCGTGTAGCGCACCGTGCTGTCGTCGTGGCGGCGCTGGCGCGCGCCGCGCCTGCCGCCGCCCGCAACGCTGGCGCGCGGCGTTTCCTCGGCGGCGAGTGCCGCGGGCGGCGGTGCGCTCACAGGGCGCGCTAGCGGGGCGGCGGCGTCGCTCGCGCCGGCACCCCACGTATCTGGCGCGCTCGTCGGCTGCGCCGCGGGCGGGCTCAGCGGCTCCGCGGGCGCGGCGCTTTCCGGCTCAGCGGGCGAGGGGGGCGCGGGCGTCGCTTCGGATGCGGGAGGCTCCGGCGCGCTCTGCGCGCGCGCCAGGCTCGAGAGCAAAATCGCCGAGAGTACGAGTAATGCAGAGCGGTGCTCTCGGTGCACGGAGCGGGAGCCTAGCAAGCGCCCCCCGCTCACTCAATGCCGGCCGTAGTTTATGGCCGCTTCGGGATGCGTTCGTAGCTGTCGCAGAGCTCGCGCAAGCGGTCGCTCACGTCCGCTGACCAGCCCTCGGCGCGGCAGCGATAGCCCCAATTTCCGCTCGCCGTGCCCGGGATGTTCATGCGCTGCGCGCTGCCCTCGCCCAGCACGTCTTGGAGCGGGAAAATCGCGGTGTTGGCGACGGAGGCGAGCGCCAGGCGAATGAAGTCCCAGTGCGGCTCTTGGCCCGTGCTGCCGGCGTAGCGCAGCGCGCGCTCGCGCTCGGCGAGCAGGTGCGCCTTCTCGGCGGGGTCGCCGGCGCGCGTCCAAGCGCCGAGCCAGCCCACGATGGTGTCGTTGTCGTGCGTGCCGGTGTACACGACGCAGCGCTTGGAGAAGCGATGCGGCTGATAGTCGCGGAAGTCACTGCCGAACGCGAACTCCAGAACGCGCATGCCGGGTAGCTCGAACTCGTCACGCAGCGCGTGCACCTCTTGCGTCACCAAGCCCAGATCTTCTGCGATGAAGGGCAGCCCGCCGAGCGCGTCACGCAGCTTGCGGAAGAAGTCCCGCCCGGGGACGGGCACGAAGCGGCCCTCGCGCGCGGAGCTGGCGCCGCTCGGCACCTCCCAATAGCGGTGGAAGGCGATGAAATGATCCAGCCGCACCGCGTCGAAGCGCGACAGCGTGCTGGCCAGCCGCGAGATCCACCAATCATAGCCGCGCTGCTCGAGCTTCTCCCAGTCGTACAGCGGGTTTCCCCACAGCTGCCCGTCGGCGCTGAAGTAGTCGGGGGGCACGCCGGCGAGCACGCGGCGGTGACCGCGCTCATCGAGCTGGAAGATCTCACGATGCTGCCAGACGTCCGCGCCGTTGTGCGCGACGAACATCGGCACATCGCCGAGCAGGCGGACGCCGAGCTCGTGACAATGACGCCGCAGCTCGTTCCACTGGCGATCGAACATGAACTGGACGAACTCCTCGAACGCCAGCTCCGGGGCGAGCTCGCGCGTGGCACGCTCGATGGCGTGCGGGCGTCGCAGCGCGAGGTCCGGCTCCCACTCGCTCCAGGTCCGCGCGCCGTGCGCGCGTCCGAGCGCGCGAAACAGCGTGAAGCCGCTCAGCCAGTGCCGGTTGCGCTCGCGAAAGGCCTCCAGCTCGTGCGCGAAATCGCCCTTGGCGCGCGGCTCGAAGCGCTGGAACGCGCGCCGCAGGCGCGCTTCGCGAAAGCGGCGCCCCGCCGGGAAATGGCAGCGACCGACCTCGGCCAACGCGCGCGGCGCCTGAATTTCCGTGGGCTCGAGCAGAGCGTCGCGTACGAGATAATCGAGGCTCACGAGCAGCGGGTTGCCGGCGAACGAGGACGGGCTGTCGTACGGCGAATCTCCTGCGCCCAGCGGCCCCACTGGCAGCATCTGCCACCAGCTCTGGCCCGAGCGCGCGAGAAACTCGGCGAAGCGATGCGCCATGGGGCCGAGATCGCCGGAGCCATGGCGTCCAGGGAGGCTGCTCGGGTGCAGCAGAATGCCGCTCGCGCGTTGGTCGAAAGGACTAGCTGTCATGGTGCGCTCAGGGTCTGAAAATTTAGCCGTCGCCAGGGCTCGGCGCTTTCGCGGGTCGCACGAGCGATGCGCAGATCGAGACGGTCAACACCGCTGCGATCACGCCGAGCGAGAGCAGCGGTTTGATCGTCAACACGCTCGACAGCACCATCTTCGCGCCGATGAACAATAAGATCACGGCCAGGCCAGTGCCCAGGTAGTGGAAGCGCCCCATCATACCCGAGAGCACGAAGTACAGCGCGCGCAGGCCCAAAATGGCCATGATATTCGACGAGTACACGATGAACACGTCGTCCGAGATGGCCAGCACGGCGGGCACCGAATCCACCGCGAACAGAAGATCCGTGAACTCGACGACGACGAGCACGAGGAACAACGGCGTCGCGTAGCGGACACCATCCTTCACCACGAAGAAGCGGTCGCTCGCGGTGTCGTTCGTGGTTCGAATGAAGCGGCGAGCCAGCTTCAGCGCGACGTTGTCCTCCGGATCCACCACGTCTTCTTTGCGCACCAGCAGCTTCGCGCCGGTGACGAGCAGGAAGCCGCCGAAGACGTAGGTCATGAAATGGAACCTGCCGAGCAGCGCCGTGCCCGCGACGACGAACACGCCGCGCATCAGCACTGCGCCCAAGATGCCCCAGACCAAGATGCGCTGCTGGCGGCCCTCGTCGACGCGGAAGAACGTGAACAGGACGAGGAACACGAACAGGTTGTCGACCGAGAGCGACTCCTCGACGAGGTAGGCGACGAGATAGGTCAGCGCTGGCTCGCTGCCGTGCCGCAGCCACAAAAAACCGCAGAACAACAGGCCGACGCTGGCGAACCAGACGCTGCGGATCACCGCTTCGCGAAACGAGATGTGGCTCTTGCTGCCGCCGAATGCGAAGCGATCGACGGCGAGCGCGCCGAGGACGACACCGCAAAAGGCGGCCCAGTCCAGGTACGTCCCGGCTTGCATGCTAGGCGCCTCTGCTATCACGCGGGGCCTTGGCGTGCTAGACGCTCCACGCATGAAAATCCCGCAGATCACGCTGTTCTGCTTGTGTGCGCTCGGGTCAGCTTGCAAGAAGCAGCCAGAACGGGCTGAGCCGTCGCCCTTTCTGCCACCGCCCAGCGCTGCGCCCCAGGTCGCGACGCCGCCTGCTGCCGGCCCGGCGGCGAGCGCAGCTCCGGCCCTGGCCCTGACCTGGGAAGATCCCGCGAGTTGGAAGCGCGTACCGGGCGCGAGCTCGGTGCGCAAGGCGACGTATCGCTTGCCGCGCGTCGCAGGCGACAAAGAAGATCCGGAGCTCGCCGTTTTCTATTTTGGTCCCGGGCAGGGCGGTGGCGTCGAGGCCAACATCGAGCGCTGGGTCAAACAGTTCCCGGACGTGAAGCCCGGCGCGGTGCGGCGCGAGGACATGGACGCCAACGGCCTGCGGGTCCACACGGTCGAGATCGAGCGCGGCACGTTCAGCTCCGGAATGCCCGGTGGCCCGCAGGGCAAGGCCGGGTACGGCTTACTGGGCGGTATCGTGGACGCGCCGAGCGGCGCTTATTTCTTCAAGGTCACCGGGCCAGCCGAGAGCGTAAAGGCAGCGCGCGCAGACTTTCGCAAGCTGCTCATGAGCGTCAAGCCGAGCAGCTGACGCCGGCTCGCTCAGCCGCCGGCGCGCGGCCGAGAGAACTCCACGGGTACCAGCTCCGAGACCTGGCGCACGTTGACGAGCGCGACGCTGACGCGCTCGCCGCTGAGATGAAACGGGATGCGCCGTGAGGTATTGGCGACGCTGATCGTCAGCTCGCCGTGCTGCGGCTGGCTGCCGGGCTCACTGCGCACGATTTCGACCACGTACTCGCCAGTGGCGGAGCCGCGCAGCGCGAGCCCTTCGCGATCGCGCGCGGTGACGTCGCGGGCCGAGATCACGGCGCGGGTCGGCGCGCCCAGGAACGAAACGCGCCGTCCGTCGGGATCCACGATGCCAAGATCGAGATCCTCGCCGCCGCTCCAGCTGGCCTGCACCTTGAAGTCTCCTTGCAGCACGCTGTCGTCTGCTACGGGCTCGCGCAGGCGTGCTTCTAGCGTTGCGCGCAGGCTCGCGGACAGCCCCGCGACGAGCTCGCGCTCGCTGAGCTCATCACCGCTCGCGCGGCTGCAGCGGATGGCGTCGGCGGTGAGCTTGACGTCGCTCGGCTTCGACTCTGCCGCAGCGATCAAATAGCGGCAGCCGAGCTCACTGCGTCCCGCCCAGCGCTCGAGGCGCTCCAAGCGCCGTCCCGCGGCGACGTCACCCGGACGCGCGTCGAGCACGCTGCCGAGCAGCCGGATCGCGAGCTCCCGATCCGCGCGGCGCGCCGCGAGATCGGCGCGCGCGGTGAGCGCGTCG
Organism: uncultured Sorangium sp.; assembly: GCA_966250485.1. Classification (GTDB taxonomy): domain Bacteria; phylum Myxococcota_A; class Polyangia; order Polyangiales; family Polyangiaceae; genus PMG-095. The sequence goes on from CBINHN010000003.1 coordinate 211,333, forward strand.
GCGTCCAGCGGATCGCGGCTGAGCCAGCGCGCGACGGTCTGCTCCGCGCGCGCGTCGTCGGACGCCCTGAGCTGCAGCGCGTACAGCTTGCGCAGCGGATCGCGGCGATCGGCGTCGCTCTGCGCGAGCCGCTCGGCTTGGGCTAGCGCATCGAAGCTCGCCGCGCGCGGCACCAGCCGCTCGCTCGCGATGTCGGCCGTGCGCTTCCAGATCCGGCGCATCGGGATCATGCGACGCGCGGGCGGGGGAGGCGGCAATGACGGCTGCGGGCGGATCGGCTCCAGCGGCTCGTCCACCCCGGGCCACGCTGACGCGACGTCGAGCGCCTGCGCGCTGCGCGCCTTGGGCTTCGCGGCGGCGGGCGGCGACGCGGGCGCGGCGGCGGGCGGCGACGCGGGCGCGGGCGCTCCGCGCGCTGCGCTGCCCGCGAAGTCTTCGCTCATCTCGATCTTGCCGTCCGTGCGGGCGCGCGCCGCCCTCTTCGCCGGAGCGGAGCCGGACGTCGCGTTGCCCATTGGCGCGGCTTGCTCGAGCTCGGGCGCGGCGCGCTCGAGCCGCGCTTCTTCGCTCTCGCTGGCGGCTTCTTCTGCCACCTCTTCACCGCTCCAGGTCGCCTCGCTGCGCGTGCGCGCGAGCCCGAAGGCGTTGAACATGGCCTCGCTCTCGAGCACCAGCAGCGAGGTGTAGCGGCTGCCCACGTTGAAGCGCGTGGACAGCGCGAGCGCGTCGCGCTTCGCCTCCGCGCTGCCGTCGCGCTCGAGGTCGCTGATGCGCAGCGCGGCATACAGCCGCGGGACGAACAGCGCTGCGCTCTCGCTGCTGGCGCTCAGCCGGATCGGGTAGCGCCGCTCGAAGCGCTCCCCGCCGACGCGGCCGCGCAGCGTGACCTCGCCTTCCACGCTGCTCCGGCTCATCCGCGCCACGACCAGCGCCTCCGAGCCCGCGGCGATGGCGTCGAGCCGGCTCGGCGCGACCGCGTACAATCCGTCCGGCAAGGTGACGCTCACGTCGCTCAGCGCGCGGCCGTAGCTCGCGCCGAGCACCGCGAAGGCCGCTTGCGCGACGCTCTCGCCCGGCGCGTAGCGCACCATCACGCCTTTGCCGCCGCGCGCCAGCGCCTGCAAGCTGTCGGCGTCCGCTTCGCCGCCCACCGCGACCGCGGTGAGGCGCACGCCGGACGAGCTCAGCGTGCGCGCGGTCTCGCTCTCGATGTGCGAAGGCCGCAGCGGTCCCATCGTCGCCGCGCCGTCGCCGATGTAGATGATGCGCCCCTCCGCGCGTCCGAGCTCTGCGAGCGCGCGCGCGGCGGCCTGCACGGCGCGCGTCGGGTCCGACGCGCCGTCCGCTTCGAGCTTCTCCAAGAAGCTGCGCGCGCCGCGCTCGCCCAGCGCGCCCGGCTCCAGCGGCTCGCGCGCAACGCGGCAGCTGCTGTCGCAGGCGAGCAGCGCCAAGCGCGTGTCGGCGTCGACTTCACGAATCAAGCGCGCGGCGAGCTCCTTCGCTCGCTCGTAGCTCTCTCCGAACATCGAGCGGCTGGAGTCGACGACGATGGCCACGCCGAGCGGCGCGCGCTCGCGCGCGCGCGGCAGCACTGGCCGCAGCGCGATGGCGGCGTACGGCGCGCGCTCACTCGCGGACGCCTCGAGGTCGCGACGCGCGTCGCCCTGGGCCTCCGCCTCGGACGGCGCGTAGGCCCAGGCGCGGAGCTCGGCGTTCGGGTTGGGCAGCGCGTATTCGACGCCCAGGTCGCCGCTCGGGGTCGCGTTTTCCTGGCTCAAGGTCAGCGTCGTCGCGCCGCCGTCGACGCCGCGCGTGAGCGGGTAGCCGCTGGCTTGCACGCCGAAGGCGGCGTCGTTGCCGCGCACCGCCACGTCCAGCGAAAAGCGCGCGATCGGCTGCTTCACGCCGCCCAGCGGGTAGCTGTAGCGGCGCGTGGTGCCCGTGGGCGGCACCAGCTGCGTGTAGCTCAGCACCACGCGGCGCTGGCCGCGGCGCGGGATGGGGAAGATGCGCAGCTCGAAGCGGCCGCCGCGTTGCCACTCGAGCAGCGCAGGGTCGCGCCACGGCCCCGGCACCCACACGATGTCTTCGATCGGCGGCTTGGCCTGCGGCGCCGCGTTGACGATGGCGCCGCGCCAAATCGCCGCGGCGCGATCGCGATCCACGAACGCGCCGTCCACGAGCTTGCCATCCACGTCGAGCGCCAGGCGCTCGAGCTTGGCGTCCGGCGGGATCGGAAAACGGTAGATGCCCTCCAGCGTCTCGTCGCTGCTATTGGCGAACACCTCTTCGATCTCGGTGCGCGCCATGGCGCCCGCGATGCGGACGCGCACGCTGTGCGAAGCCAGCCGCACCGCGCCGCTGGTCTCATCGCGCGCGCCCGGCTTGCGCGCCTTGAGCTCGCCGACGCCGCGCGCGGTCTGCGCCAGCTCCGTCGAGCGAGCGCTCTCGTCGTCGAACGCCAGCGGCGCCAGCAGCGGCGCCGGGCCCACCTCGGTCAGCGTGCGCGTGATGCGCGCGGTCTCGCCGGCGCGCGCGCTGTCGTGACGACCCGACTCGCTCTCCAGCTCTACGTTGCCACGCAGCACGTCGACGCTGCTGGCCTCACCGCTTTCACGCACCACGAGCTTCGCGCCGCGCGTGCTGAGCTTGCCCTGCGGCAGCGCCAGCACCAACGTGCTCCTTCCCGACGCGATCTCGGCCAGCAGCGAGCCTCGCTCGAGCTTCGCGCTGCTCGCGTTGCTGAGCGAGAGCTCGCTGCCGCGCTCCAACCACAGCTGGCTGCCGGAGCCGAGCGAGAGGACGGCACGCGTCGAGAAGTCCGTCTTGAGCAGCGACCCTCTGGGCACCACGCGCTGGGGCGCGAGCTCCTGGCAGGGGCTGCCTCCGGGAGCACAAGCGAACAGCCGTCCGCCCCCGAGCTCGCTGTCGATGCGCTCCACGCGCACGTCGCTGGCCGCGCCGCTCGGCCTCGACGTGCCCTTGCCCGCGAGGTACGTGAACAACCCGAGCAGGCCGACGACCCCCGCGAGCAACCAGAAGCTCTCGCGTCGCCAGAGCGGCGTGCGCTCGGCCGCCGGCACAGCGGGTGCGGGCTCGTTCTTGTCGTTGCTCGGCTCCGGGGCGGGTGGGGTACTCGGCATGGTGGGCTCTCTCGGGGTTCGCGCTGCTAAACGGGAGAGGCGCGCCGAGCTTTCAGTCTCGTCGCGGCCGTCGATCCGTGCTCGCTATCGACGCGCTGCTCGCGAGAAGGATCTGAGGCGCTGTCCGCGGTGTCGGCATCGCGCCGTAACTGCTCTCAACTGCTAGAGAATTCGCGCGACGGGCGGCGCTCCGCGCTCACTCGCGCGAATTCTCGTCGTACGCTCGGCTCGTGCCCGAGCTTCCCGACGTCACCGTCTATGTCGAGCGACTCAGCGCGCTCTTCAAAAATAAACCGATTCGCGCTGTCCGCATCAAGAGCCCTTTCGTGGTGCGCACCTACGAGCCGCCGATATCCGACATTGTGGGCCGCTCGCTCGCGTCGACCTTTCGTATCGGCAAGCGCATCGCGATGCAGCTCGAGCCCGAGCTCTATGTCGTCTTTCACTTGATGATCGCGGGACGCTTCCATTTGAAGCCGCCCGCGACGGCGCTCAACAAGCTGAGCTTGCTGGCCATCGATTTCGACGAGACGAGCCTGTTCTTCACCGAGGCCGGCTCCAAGAAGCGCGCCAGCGTGCACGTATTCAAGACGCGGGCGGAGGCGCTGGAGCAGAGCCGGGGCGGGGTCGAGCCGCTCGACGTCACGGCGGACGAGCTGGCGCGCGCGCTGCGCTCCGAGAACCGCACGCTCAAGCGCGCGCTCACCGACCCGCGTCTGATCAGCGGCATCGGCAACGCGTACTCCGACGAGATACTCTTTTACGCCAAGCTCTCGCCGCTCAAGCGCACTCACGATCTCGACGATGAAGAGACGTCGCGCTTGGTCAGCGCGGTGCGCAGCGTGCTCGAGACGTGGACGGAGCGGCTGCGCCGCCAAGTGGGCGATGGCTTCCCCGAGAAGGTGACCGCCTTTCACGACGAGATGGCGGTGCACGGCAAATACAAGGCGCCATGCCCCGTCTGCGGCTCAGCGATCCAGCGCATCGTCTACGCGGAGAACGAGTGCAACTACTGCGCGGAGTGTCAAATCGGCGGCCGGCTGCTGGCGGATCGCGCGCTCTCGCGGCTGCTTCACGACGATTGGCCGCGCACGCTGGAGGAGCTCGAAGAGCGGCGCGGCTCCGGCAAGCGCTGAAGCGCGCGGGCGCGGCTCACGCCCTGGCGGCGTTGGGCACCGTCAACACCGGCACTGGCGAGTGCCGCACGAGCTTCTCTGCGACGCTGCCCAGCAGCAAGTGCGCGAGACCGCTGCGGCCGTGCGTGCCGAGCACGAGCAGATCATAGGCGCCGGTTTTGGCCGCCTCGAGCAGCGCGTGCGCGGGCTCACCGGAGAGGAGCTGCTCTTTGCCGAGCACGGCCGCGGGCAGCTGAATCTTGCTCAGGAACTCCCGCATCTCGTGCTCCGCGTTCTCGCGGATCAGCTCGCCGAGCGGGCGCTGACCCTCGCCGTGACCGACGAGCACCGAGTCCGACACGTAGGTGGGACGGTCCCATACGTGGACGACGTCGATGGTCGCGCCGAGGCGTGTCGCGAGATCCGCTGCGACGGCGAGCGCACGCAGTGAGTTGTCGGAGTAGTCGACCGGCACCAAAAATCGCTGGAACGCCATGGCGTCGCGAAGGCTAATCGGCGCGGCGGGGCGGAGCAACGGCGGGAACGAAGAGGTGCGGATTAGGAGCGATTGATATAAGCTCGTACTCCCTTGTCGAACAAAGGGCCGAACTTCGAGGCGGAGCCGACGCTGGTCAGAGAACACAGCGTCGTGACGGAGCTCGGGCGGCCAGCGAGCGCGCCACGCCTGACGCAGGTGCGCGGCCCGGGCGCGCCGCGCGAGTTCGTGCTCGCCGGTGAAGAGACCATCATCGGCCGCTCGTTGCAGGCGACGATTTGTATCGAGAGCGACTTGCTGTCGCGCCGCCACGCCGAGCTACGAAAGCTCGGCGCCGAGTATCGCCTCACCGATCTCAACAGCTCGAACGGCGTGTATCTGAACGGTGTGCGCGTTCACTCGCTGAGCCTGCACAGCGGGGACAGCATCCAGATCGGTGATTGCTTGTTCGTGTTCCAAGAAGGGGGCGCCTGAGTCGCATGACCACGTTCGTGCGCTTCTGGGGCACGCGCGGTTCGATTCCAACGCCCGGACACGCCACCAAGCGCTACGGCGGCAACACCTCCTGCGTGGAGCTGCGTATCGATGATGCGTTGTTCATCTGCGACGGCGGCACCGGCTTGCGGGAGCTGGGCCTGGCGTTGCTCGCGGGCGCCCCGGGCGTGGTGGCGCACATGTTCTTCAGCCACATGCACTGGGATCACATCCAGGGCTTCCCGTTCTTCGTTCCGGCGTACTCGCGTAACAATCACATCCACGTGTACGAGACGGCGCCGACGGAGACGCGCGTGCAGCGCCTGCTGCACGGGCAGATGCGCTCGGAGTACTTCCCCGTGAATTTCTCCGAGCTGGGCGCGAAGATCGAGCCGGGGCATTTCGACAACGCGGAGCTCGTGCTGGACGGCGTGCGCATTCGCCACCTCGAGCAGCGTCATCCCGGGCGCAGCTACGCTTACTCGTTCGAGAAGAACGGCAGCAAAATCGTCTATGCCACGGACAGCGAGCTGGACCTGCTGATCAGCAACCGTGAGGCGGCCGATCGCGAGCCGGGGCTGCTGCGTGAGCTGCCAGCGGAGCTGCTGCGCTTCGTGGAGGGCGCGGCGCTGCTCATCGCGGACGCGCAGTACACCGACCGTGAGTACCCGCAGAAGGTCGGTTGGGGTCACGCGCGGGCCAGCACCGTCGTCGACCTGGCCGTGGCCGCCCACGTCGAGAATCTGGCGTTCTTCCACCATGACCCCATGCAGACCGACGACGCCATCGACGAGAAGGTCCGCGCCGGCGCCGAGCGCGCGCGGGGTCACGGCTCGGCCCTAACGGTTTTCGGCGCTCGCGAGGGCGTCGTCCTCAAATACTAGCGAGTTGCCAGCCGTGGGCGCCGCCGGCGGGCTCGGCGGCGCTGCGGTTCGCCCGGAAACAGCGGCTTGCGCAGAAATCGTGCGACCTCGAAAAGCTCCGCTTGCGGGAGCGCAGGCGGCGCGTCTATTTTCGCGCGCCCGTGAAGGTAGTCCTGCCCGCCCACTGCACGTCGCGTCACCCCATCCGGGTTCGATTCGGCGAGACCGACCTGATGGGGATCGTCCATCATGGCACGTACATCAGTTACTTCGAGGTCGGCCGCGTCGAGTACATGCGGCGCCGGGGCTTGAATTACAACTCGTGGACGGAAATGGGCTTCCACCTGCCGGTTGTCGAGGCCTATGTCCGCTACCGTAGGAGCGTTCGTTTCGACGAGCTGCTCGTGATCGAGACCCGGCTCACCGAGCTGACGCGGGTCAAGGTTCGCTTCGACTATCGCCTGCTGCGCAGCCTCGGCAGCGCTCGTGAAGAAGAGCTGGTTGCGGAGGGTTACACGCTGCTCGCCTGCGTCGGGCAGGACCACGTTCCGCGGCGCTTTCCGGCGCAGGCGGAGGCGGTGCTCACTGGGCCGGAAATCGAGGAAACGACCACGGAGCCGCCGCGCAGCGCCGTGGCGCGATAGAGTGCCGGTTCGTCGGGGCCGCGGCCCCCGTTCGAGCAATACTGTTCAACCCTGTGCTGAGCCGCGACAGCGTTGTTGTATAGTGAGCTGGTTAGATGGCTGATCGCCGGGATCCAAAACACCCCCGAGCTTCTCTCGTGGACTCGGGCTGGTCCACGGCGCCGCCTCCCACCACAGAACCGAAGGATCCCGCGCCCGGGTCGCGCGTGGAGCTGGTCGGAGCGCCCTCCGGAGCGTCGGCTGCTCGGCCGGGTGCGGCTGCGGCACCGTCTGCGGCGTCCACCCCGAGCGCGCCGCCGCTACCCATCCGGGTGAAGCCGGTACCGCTGCGCGCCTCGGCCGCTCCGCCTAGAGCGCGCGGTGCCAACGCGCTGGCCGGCGCTGAGCCGCTCCGCACTCCGCTACCGCCGGTAGCGCCGCGCTCGAGCCGTCCGCCGGCGTTGCCGGGTTCGGCGCCGCGCGTGAGTCCGCCGCCTGCCGTGCCGCCGTCGGGCGCGCGGGCGAGTCATCCGCCGCCAGCGCCGAGCTCGACTCCGCGCGTGACGCCGCCGCCCAGCGCCGGACCGCGCCTGACCCCGCCGCCGGGCGCGCGCATGAGCCAGCCGCCGCCCAAGCCCAAGCGGGTCGATGGGCGAACGAGCGAGCTGCCACCGCCGCCCTCCGCGACGAGCGCCGCGCCGTCTCAACCGCTGGCTGCGCCTCCGCCTCCGCCGCCCTCCGCGTCGGCGCCGTCTCAGCCGCTGGCGGCACCACCGCCGCCCCCGCCTCCGCCGGCGCCGTCTCAGCCGCTGGCGGCTCCCTCTCCGCTCGCCGCGAGCACGCCGCGCGGTGCGTTTCCCGCGCCGAACGCGACGCGCACTCCGTTGCCCACTGCGGCGGGTGCTGCCTCGGCCGCGGCGACGCCGCTGCCCATCACTGGCGGGGCGGAGCCGCGCGCCGCCGCGCAGCTCGCCCCGGAGTCATCGGTCGCGTCAGCCTCTACGACGCCCGTCGCGGCCGTCGCCGTCAATGAAGCGCTGCGTGAGCTGGCGCCCTACGCCCCGGAATCGCTCGCGGTCGAGTCCACACACATCGATCGCGACGTGCGGGAGCGCGCGCGCGCGATGGTCGCGGACAACACCGTCGATACGCCGTCTGCGCCGTTCTCGCATCTGCTGCCGCCGCGCTCGTTCGAGGAGTCCATCCCCGGTCCGCTGAGCGACGTCTCCGTGCCGGGCTTCAGCGCGGCGATGGTGATGCGCGTGCGCTTCGCGGGCGGTGAGGTGCCGCTCTGGAGTCTCGTCGCGCCGCTCATCGCGCTGGCCGCGCTGGCTGCCGCGTTCGCCGTCTCGGCCGTGAGCAAAGCACCGGCGCAGCCGTCGCTCGCCTCCGACGTTTCCGGAGCGAACACCGCAGCGTCCGGCTCCGCGCTGGCAGCCTCGTCGAGCGCGGGCGCTGCGCTGTCCGCAGCGGCCGACCCGGCGGCTACACCCGATATCAGCGCCGAGCCCGAGCCCGCGGAGCTCGTCCCCGGTAAGTACGAATCCAAAGCGGTGATGATCGCCGCCAAGCGTCGCGCCGAGCGCGAGGTGAGGGCGGCGCACGCGCTGGTCGCCGCGCTGGATCGCGATCCGGGCCTGGTAGAAGAGGCTCACACCGCGGGTGAGCTGCGGCGGCTCACCGACAACCCGGAGACCGCTCGCATCGTGCTGGAGGCCGTCGCGGCGTTGCCCGCGCCGGTGGCCGCGGATCTGCTGTACGAAATCTGGACCGGCACCGCGGAGAAGACGGAGACGACCGAGCTCGCGCGCACGTTGCTGTACAGCCGGGACGTGCGGCCCAAAGCGTCGGCCGCCCTCAGCGTGGCGCTCGATTTGCGGATCGCGCAGACCTGCGCCGAGAACCAAGCGATTTTACCGCGCGCGCAGCGTGACGGCGATCGCCGCGCGCTGCACCTGCTGGTGCAGCTGCAGCGCCGCTACGGCTGCGGGCCCAATCGACGACAAGACTGCAACGCGTGCCTGCGCGGCAGCGACGACGTCGACAACGCGATCAAGGCCGTGCGCGGCAAGCGCGAGCCGCGCGTGCTCGGACGGCGCTGAGCCACGGCGCTCGCCGCGCGCACGTCAGCGCGAGCGCTGGCCCTCGACTCGACGCTTCAAGGCCTGGTTCATGTAGATGAAGCCGCGCGTCGCGTCGGTCAGCCGCGCGAGCAGCGGCTTGAGCAACAGCCCGCTGAAGTCTTCGCCGTGCAGCACGCGGGTGCCGCCGCCGCGCGGCTCCAGCCGGAAGAAATGCTCGCCGTCGAGCAGCCCCTTCATCCAGAGGTGGCCGAGCCAGCGCAGCTCTTCCCCTTCTTCACACTTGGTCACGCGTGGGCTGAAGGTCTGCTCGCGGTTGCTATCCGGCAGGCTGAGCGTCACGTGCAAGCGCGCGCCGACCTTTGCTTCGCCGCGGATCCCGATGATGAACGGGTTCCACTCCGGATAGCGGCGAAAGTCGAGCAGCGTCTGCCACACCGCGCTCGGCTCCGCCTCGATTAGGACTTCGGTGCGGATCTCCATCGCGGAGCACCATACGTGCGCGCGCGCCGGCGCGGAAGCTCGACCGCCACTTGCCGTTTCCGACCACCTTGGTAGCCTGAGCGGCCATGCGCTTGATGCGCGCCGTAGTCGCAGGCTCGGGGCCCTTCGAGAGGGCCGAGCTGCTGTTCGCAGACGAACAGCAGAGGCCGCGCTCGTTGACGGTGGTGCACGGCTCCGGTGGCGTCGGCAAGAGCACTTTGTTGTCTGCCATCGCGACGACGCGGCCCGGTAACGTGGTGGCGCAGCTGCCGCGCAACGACGGCACGCTGGGCAGCGCGCGGCCCGCGCACGTGGTGTGCGAGTGGCTGTTGGGCGCGGATGAGCCGGCGCGCCCGCACGTGCTGCGCCTGGCGAGCCCCAACGTGCGGTTGTCGCAGGATGAGGGGGAGGAGAGCCTGCGCCGGCGCGAACAAGCTCACTTCGACAAGCTGGCGCAAGACGGCGGCTTCGCGTTCCTGCTGTTGCCGAGCACGCGCTGGTTCTCTCGCCAGCCGTTCGGCATCAACGCGCCGGCGCGCACCGTCGCGCGCTATGACGTGCGCAGCCCGCTGCCCTTCGAAGACGCTAGCCGCGCGGATCTCACGCGCGAGACGAAGCAGGCGCTCGCCTACGCGGCCATCGCCGCCGCGCTCTGCGGCGCGAAGCGGCGGGAAGAGCGGCGCTTCGATCTCTTGGCGGAGAGCATGCAAGCGACCGTCGACGCCTTGAGTGAGCTCGCGGGCGTGCGCTACAGCGGCATCGAGCCGGCGACGTTCGAGCCGATGTTCACCGATCAGCGCGGCCGCACGGCGCCGTTCGACGCGCTGCCCACGCGCGCCAAGCACCTGATCGCCATCGCCGCGCTGGCCACGCGGGTGCTGTGGGCGGCCTATCCCGACCAGGATCCGCGCGACTCCGAGGGCGTGATCGCCATCGATGATATCGAGCTCTATCAGGACGGGCCGGCGCTGGCGCGCTTGGCCAACGTGCTGCGCGACGCGCTGCCGGGCGCGCAATGGATCGTGACCACCGCGTCGCCGATCCTCGCGGCCAGCTCCGCGGTGAGCGAGGTCGTGGCGCTGCGCCGCAGCGGCGACGAGGATTTCGTTACTGTCTTCGCGGGCGAACAGGCGCTCACCCACTGACGGGGCGTGCCATGCCGAGCGAAGCACAGCGCAGCGCGTCCGTTCGCAAGGTGCTCTGGCTCACGTTGGGGCTCAACCTGGCGGTGGCGCTGGCCAAGATCGCGTATGGCAGCGCGGCGAACGCGCTGTCCGTGCGCGCCGACGGCTTCCACTCGCTCACCGACGGCACCAACAACTTGGTCGGCCTGATCGGCGTGCGCTTGGCAGCGCGGCCCGCCGACGCGGAGCACCCCTACGGCCACGCCAAATTCGAGATCTTGGCGTCCGGGCTGGTCGGGCTCTCGCTGCTGGGCATGGCCTACGACGTCGTCGACAACGCCTTGGAGCGCCTGCGTGGCGGCGCGAGCCTGCCGCAGCTCGATGCTCGCGTGTTCTTGGTCCTCGCCCTCACGTTGGGTACCAATCTCTGGGTCTCGCGCTACGAGCGCCGCATGGGCGAGAAGCTCGACAGCGCGTTCCTGTTGAGCGACGCCACGCACACGAGCTCGGACGTGCTGGTGACGCTGGGCGTGATGGTGACCATGGCGCTCGTCGCGATGGGCTACCCTCAGCTCGACATCGCTGCGGCGCTCGTCGTAGCGGGCTTCATCGCCTGGGCGGGGCTGCGCGTGCTGCGCAGCAACCTGCGCTACCTGTCCGACTACCGCGCGCTCGATCCCGAGGTCATCGAGAAGGTGGTGCTGAAGATCGCGGGCGTGGCCAGCGCGCACAAGATCCGTACGCGCGGCGGCCCGGGCGCGATTCACGTCGATTTGCACATCCAGATCGCGCGGCACCTGGACGTCGTCACCGCGCATCGCGTCACTCATTGGGTCATCGAGGCCATCAAGCGCGAGGTCCCCGGCGTGTCGGACGTGCTGGTGCACACCGAGCCGGCGCGCGCGGGGCAGCCGTATAACCCGCTGCCCGAAGAGAGCGTCAGCGCGGCGCCCGACAATTCGTAGCGGACGTCGGCGGCGTTCGACGCGCGCGCGCCGTGGCGGCTGCTTCAGCTGCGCGGCGCGGCCGCGCGCTCGAGGCGATCGATGACGGCTTCTCCCAGGCCCTGCTGGCTCGGCGCGACCGCGACGATGATGTCGACGCCCGCGGCGTCGAGCTCGCGCAGCGCGGCGTACAGCGCTCGCGCATAGCCTTCGGCGTCGTCCGGCATCGACACCTGCGCGCTGACCGTAGCTCGAGCGAGCGCTGCGGACGCCAACAAGCCGAGCCGCGCGCCGCGAGCTCGAAGCGCGGCGAGCCGCGCTTCGAGCTCGGCGGCGGGTACCACGACGAGCTCGGCGCGCGGCGCATAGTGCGACGGCAGCTGTCCAGGCACTCGCACGCTGCTCGCGGCTTCGCGCACGAGCTTTTGACCCAGCTCCGCCTCGATCGCCTCCGCGGGCACGCCGCCCGGCCGCAGCAGCCGCGGCCGCTCACGCGACAAATCGACGATCGTCGACTCCACACCGACGGCGCAGGGCCCGCCATCGAGGATCAAGGGCGCGTCCGCGCCGAGATCTCGGCGAACATGCTGCGCTGAAGTGGGGCTGACCGTGCCGAAGCGATTGGCGGAAGGCGCGGCGAGGCCGCTCGGAAAATCCGCGAGCAGCGCCAGCGCGAGCGGGTGCGCGGGGACACGCACGGCGACGGTGTCTTGTCCGCCCGTCACGATCGGCAGCACGCTCGCCGCCCGCTTCATGACGAGCGTCAGGGGACCGGGCCAAAAGCGGCGGGCCAGCCGCTGCGCGCTCTCGGGTAGCTCGGGCGTGAGCGCGAGCGCCCGCTCGGCGCGATCCACATGGACGATCAGCGGATGACTGTGGGGCCGCCCCTTGAGCGCGAAGATGCGGCGCACGGCGGCCTCGTTACTGGCATCGGCGCCCAGCCCGTAGACCGTCTCGGTCGGGAACGCGACGACCTCGCCGCGCTTCAACGCGCTCACCGCCGCTGCCAGCGTCGCCATGGGCTGCGCGTCGTTCATTGGCTCTCGCTGCCCTGCGCGCCGCGGTTGCGCGTCATTTCCAAGAGGGTGGGCCGGAAGCCGGCCTTTGCGAACAGGCGCTGGGCCACGTGGTTGTTCACCATCGTTTGCAGCACGATGCGCGGCGCCCCAGCGGCTTCGAGCTCCGCGATGATGCCGGAAAGAAGCTGCTGCCCGACTCCGGCGCCGCGCTCGCTCTGGCGCACGAGAATGTCGTGAATGAACGCGTGCTCATCGAGCAGCGAAGTCCAATTCCGCCCCTCCAGCGTGCCGTAAGCGTAGCCCACGATTTCCGCGTCCAGCTCGGCGACCAGCACGACCGTTTCGCGCCGCTTCATCTCGCGCTCGAGCCACCAGGCGTAACCCTGCTCCACGCCCGCGGGCAGAAAGAAGCGGTCCGGGTCGACCGCGTGGTGCAGCTGCACCAGCTCAGCGGCGAGCCGCGCGATCGCGGTCACGTCCGCCAGCGTCGCGCGACGAATTCGAGCAGGAGTCATGGGCGCCACGCCTAGCAATGAATCGGGCCTGCGACGAGCCGCGCTCGTAAATCGCGCGCCAGCGCGCCTCACCTGCGCAAAAATTGCGCAGGCTCGCGGCCGTCATCGCGCGGGTCCCGCCGAAATAGCGCCAAAATCCGCGCGGATGCGCCCGCAAGAATGGCACGCGCGATGCACTCACGTCAGCGCGGAGGTTTCGATCATGTCCAGCGCCAGACCGTACGTCATCGTCGTGGGGATTGATTATTCGAAGACGGGCGATCTCGCGCTCAATAGAGCGTTCGAGCTCGCGGCCGAAAAGCCGTCCGCTGAGGTGCACATCGTTTACGTTTTGCAGCTCAGCGGCGTGCTGACACCGCTGGAGGCCAGCGTCGGGCTAGCCAGTCCCGAGCCCCAGTTGTTGTCTCAGGCTTCGGAGCAGCTGCGGCAGTACGCTGATCGCAAGCTGCAAGAGTTCAAGGCCTCACTCTCCAGCAGCGGCAAGGGTCGGCTCTTCGAGCGCGCCGTCTCTCACCTGCGCCTCGACGCTCCCGCTCACGAAATCGCGCAGCTGGCTTCAGACGTCGAGGCAGACCTGGTAGTGGTCGGCACCCATGGGCGGCGCGGTGCCAGCCGCTTGCTCCTCGGCTCGGTCGCCGAAGGCGTGGTCCGTCTCGCGCCCTGCCCAGTGTTGGTGGAGCGACCCAAGATCACCGAGCAGCAAACGGGCCCAGTGATCGAGCCGCCCTGCCCGCGCTGCGTCGAGACCCGACGAGCTAGCAACGGCGAGCAGTTTTGGTGCGCCCAGCACTCCGAGCGCCACGGCCGGCGTCACACGTATCATCAGGTCAGCCGGGTCGGCGCCGAGACGAATTTCCCGCTCGTTACCCCTGAGCGTTGAGTTCGTGTTCATCCCGGCGGGTAGAGTGGCTTGACGCGAAGCGTCGAGCCACTCGCAGACGCCAAGCGAGGGCGCTCAGGCGCGCAGCAATCGGAAGCTGGCGCGACACGCCGCGCTGGCTAGCGACAAAAATGGAGGGCGCAAGCTCTCGCAATCATTACGAAATAATCCCCAGAACAGCAGAAACAATCACGAAGTAAGCCGGAAACAAAGCGCGGGTTACCTCGGGTTCCACGTCGACGGCAGCGCGTTTTCAGGGACGCGCTGGTGCCCTCCTCGGGCCGCGACGCGAACCCCAAGGAGCACGCGATGTTCAAACGGCTTTTAGCGATTATCGGTTTTGCTTTAGCGCTCGCGCCCATGACCGCCCGAGCGGAGGATGCTCCGGCAGCAGCCGAGCCGGCTCCTGCGGCGGCCGCGGCTCCTGCGGCAGCGCCCGCTCCGGCAGCTGCAGCGGCGGCCCCGAGCGCGGCGACAGCCGAGGACGTGGAGAAGCGCCTCTCGGACCTCGAGGCGTACGTGAACAACGGGGCTCGCGTCGACGCGGACATCAGCAAGTCCAAGCTCAACGGCGCCGGTCCGGGTCACAACGCCTGGATGATGGTCTGCGCGGCGCTCGTGCTGTTCATGACCTTGCCGGGCCTGGCGCTCTTCTACGGCGGCCTGGTTCGTCAAAAGAACGTGCTCAGCGTGATGGCGCAGTGCCTCGGCCTCGCTGGCCTCGTCACCATCTTGTGGTGGGCGGTCGGTTACAGCATCGCGTTTGCTCCTGGCACCCCGACGTTCGGCAGCATGAAGTTTGCGCTGTTCCAGAACGTCGACTCGACGCCCAACACGGACTACGGCGGCTGGGTCTCGCAGAACGTCTTCTCGATGTTCCAGCTCATGTTCGCGATCATCACGCCCGGCCTCATCGTCGGCGCCATCGCGGAGCGCATGAAGTACAGCGCGATCATGCTGTTTCTGACGGGCTGGATGCTCATCGTGTACTTCCCGCTCGCTCACATGGTCTGGGGCGTCGACGGCCTGATGAACGGCGTGTGGAACGCCCAAGCCGGCATCAAGGCGATCGACTTCGCGGGCGGCACGGTCGTGCACATGAGCTCGGGTTGGTCCGCCATCGCGCTGGCCGTCATCCTCGGGAAGCGCAAGGGCTTCGGTCACGAGAACTTCGCGCCGCACAGCTTGGTGCTGACCATGATCGGCACCGGCATGCTGTGGGTCGGCTGGTACGGCTTCAACGCGGGCAGCGCGGTCGGAGCGGACGGCATCGCCGCGAACGCCTTCGCCACCACCACCATCGCCGCAGCGGTCGCCGGCGCAGCATGGCCTGCCATGGAGTGGATCACGCGCGGCAAGCCGACCGTGCTCGGCTTCTGCTCGGGCATCGTGGGCGGCCTGGTCGTGATCACGCCGGGCGCCGGCTTCGTCACGCCCTCGAGCGCGGTGCTGATCGGCATCCTGGCCGGCGTGGTGCCGTTCTTCGCCTGCACCAAGCTGAAGAGCGCGCTCGGCTACGACGATGCGCTCGACACCTTCGGCGTGCACGGCGTGGGCGGCACGCTCGGCGCGCTGCTCACCGGCGTGTTCGCCACCAGCGACGTGAACCCCAACCTGAAGACCAACCTCGATGACCTCGTCGGTCACTCGTTGTGGGTGGAGCAGCTGAAGGCGATGGGTCTCACGATCGTCATCAGCATCGCTGCGACGGTCATCCTCGCCTACGCGGTCAAGGCGGTGGTCGGGCTCCGCCCCACGCTCGAGGACGAGGAGACTGGCCTCGACCTGAGCGATCACGGCGAGCGCGCCTACCACCTCGGCGAGACCTGAGCGGTAGAGCCGCTTCGCCGAGCGGCACAGCGACGCCGCGGGAGTTTCTCCCGCGGCGTTCGCGTTTTGTAGCCCGTCCGCGACTCACGCAGGGAGAGGTGAGGGGACAATGTGAGCCGGGTGGCCGGTCGCTGGCGCGCGTCTCCGAACGCCGCATTGCGGCGATCAACAAACTCTGGTTTACGGAAAGTCATGCGCTCGACTCGGTCACTGGTCTTCGTGCTCATGGCTCTCGGATCTGGCTGTCAGAGAAGCGACCCCGAGAAATGCGATCAGGCGGTGCAGGTGACGCGCCAGGCGATCGAGCAGGAGAACTTCTCGGCGGCGCAGCAGTGGCGCGAGTACGCCTGGAAGCAGTGCGACGATCGAGCGACGCTCGAGTCGCTCGATCGCGAGCTCGTCAACAAGCGGAGTGAGAGCGAGGCGCGGCAGCGCGCGGCCGCGGAGCGCGCGAGCACCAAGACGGCGCTGCTCAAGACCTTTCTGACTTGGGTGGCGGACAATCGCGCGGCCCCGGAGCGAGCCTCCGCGACCCCGACCTGCGACCCGCCTGCGCCCGACGATCCGCTGAAGGACAAGAGCAAGAAGCGGCTCTGCTCGGCGACGCGCCAGGCCGGCAACTTCCAGCTCTCCGCGCGCTACTGGGAAGAGGAGCCCAAGCGCGCCCTGTTCAGCGTGAAGCTGCCCGATGTAACGAGCTGTGAGGAAATCGGCGCGACCAGGGTGCTGAAGACCTGGCAGGTGCCCGCGACGCAGGGCCGCACGACCTCGCGTTTTCGCTGTGAGTTCGCGAGCGGTCCACTCGCGGGGATGAACGCCGTGCTGAGCCAGGCCATCAACGCGGATCTATACGTCTTCGAGCCGACCTACGTGGAGAAGGACCCCGCGCTGCGGCCGGTGCTGGAGGGCCCCTAGGCCGCGCGTAACCTAAACAGTCGAGCTTCGCCGGCCGTTTCCCTACTGGACCGCCGCGCTGTTGCGGCGGCTGCTCCAGGACCTGCGAGATCCCGCGTTTTTGCGGGGTGCTATGGCGAACGACAATCCGCCCACGAAAATTGCGCCGCTCGAACCTTCGTTCGGAGCGCTGGCGCAGCTCACGATCGTCGAGGGCCGCAACGCGGGTCGTCGCTTCAAGCTCGAAGGGCCCGCGACCATCGGTCGCTCACCGGACGCTACGGTGATGCTGGACGACACCGAGATCTCGCGCCAGCACGCGCGCCTGTCGCGCGACCCCAGCGGCGGCTACCTGCTCGAGGATCTCGGCAGCAAGAACGGCACGTTCGTGAACGGCACCCGCATCGAGCGGCGCCTGCTCGCGTACGGCGATCGCATCCGGCTCGGCCCTCGCTCGCTGCTCGAGTTCAACGCCTTCGACGCCGTCGAGGAGATCATCGTGCAGCGGCAGCGCTTCGAGGCTATCGGTCGGCTTGGCGTCGGCATCGCGCACGATCTCAACAACGTGCTGGCCGCGCTCGACGCCGGCGCCTCGTTCCTGCGCGATCTGCCGCCCGAGCGGGCGCTGGGCGAGAAAGAGGTGCGCGAGTGCATCTCCGATTTGTCGATGGCGGCCTCACGCGCGGGCGCGCTCACGCGCGGGATTCTGTCGTTCGCGCGCGGGCGCGGCTCCGCGCGGGCTCCCGTCGACGTCTCGGCGCTGCTGGAGGAGGTGGTGCGCATGCTCAAGCACACGCTGGATCAGAGCATTCGCATCGAGAGCAGCGTGGAGCCGGGCGTGATGGTGCACGGCGGTGAGTCGGAGCTGCACCAGGTGCTGCTCAATCTGTGCTTGAACGCGCGCGACGCGATGCCGGACGGCGGGCAGCTCAGCGTCTCTGCTTCGCGCACGCAGCCGCCGGAAGGCATGACGCTCGACGGGAGCCGCAACGCCGCGCTACTGCGCGTCGCGGACACCGGCATCGGCATGGACGCCGAGACGCAGGCGCGCATCTTCGAGCCCTTCTTCACGACCAAGCGTGAAGGCGCCGGCTACGGGCTGGGCTTGGCGACGGTGCGGGAGATCGTCGCCATCCACGGCGGCCAGGTGCGCATCGAGAGCGAGCTCGGCAAGGGCAGCTGCATCAGCGTGTACCTGCCCCTGATGGACCGCGACTTGATCCGCTTCGCGAGCACGCAAGAGAAGGCGATAGCGCCGCTGAAGGCCGCGCGCAGCGGTATCAGCATCCTGCTGGTAGACGACGAGCAGATCGTCCGGCGCAGCATGGCGCGCTTGCTGCGACAAGCCGGCTTCGTGGTGACGGAGGCCGCGAGCGGCATGGAAGCCATCTCGCTCTACAGCAAGAGCCCCTATGATCTGGTGCTGCTCGACGTCGACATGCCGGGGCTCGACGGCGAGCAGACCCAAGCGAAGTTGGTGAAGGCTGCGCCCTGGGTGCGCATCATCTTCGCTTCCGGGCACGCGGATCCGAAGCGCGAAGCGGCGGTGCGCGCGCGCGGAGCGCTCGGCTTCTTGCAGAAGCCCTTCGGGCTCGACGCGCTCGTCTCGCTCGTCAACGAGGTGATGGCGGCGGAGTCCTGGCGTTACCGCGAAGAGCTCACGCGGCCCAAGTAACGGGGCGCGCCCTAAAATTTCGCGCGTAGCCAGGCGCTCGAGCTACTCGCGCCGACGGCGACGTGCGCCGAATCGGGGCTGCCGCTGAGCAACAAGTAGCCGCCCACGCCCGCGCCCACCAATCCCACGCCAAGTCCGACGTAGGAGAGCGCGCGGTTGCGACGATAGCCGGAGAGCTCGTCCTCCGAGCTCTCCGGACATCCCGGATGACACACGCTGGCGAGCTCCGCGCGCTGGTTCAGCGCCATGACGCCGGTGATCAGCGAGCCCGCGAGCCCCGCCGCGCCCACGCCGAACGCGACGAACGCGCTGTGCTGACGCGACCAACCGCCGCTGTGGGGGCGCGAGCTCACGGGCGTCGGCGTGGCGACGGGGGTCAGCGGTCGCGGCGTTGCGGCCGAGAGCTCGAGCGAGCGATGCTCGCCTTCACGCAGCGTCACGCTGTGGCGTTCCAGGACCTTGCCCGGCGCGCGCAGCTCCACCTCGTGGGCGCCGGGATCGATCGGCCGCTCGACGTCGAGCGTCGCGGGGGCCACGGGCTTTCCATCCAAAGACACCTCGACCTCGGGCGAAGCGCCCGCCGCTCGCAGCAGCGAGATGCGCAGCCAGGGTAGGCGCGCGCGCAGCTCGCTGGCCTCGCGAGCGGCGTCGTGCACGGCCTCGGTGAACGCCTCGGCCGCGTCGGGCGGCAGCGGCATGCGCTGCGTCTCCTCGTACTTGTCGAGCGCCTCCACGAAGCGTCCGAGCGCGACGAGGGCGCGCGCTTGCATCACGGTGAGCGAGGGAGCGCGCACCAGCGCGCCAGCGCGCTCGAAGCGATCCAGCGCGGTGGCGTAGTCCTTGGCGTCGAGCGCCTCGGCGCCCTGCATCGCGAGCTCACGCGCGATCGTGCGCGTCTCGGCGTCGCTGTCTTCCTGTGCGCGCGCGCGGCCCGCCGCCAGCAGCAGCGTCAGCGCGGCGAGCGCCGCGAAGCGTCGCGCGAGGGTCGAGCCGGGGCGCCATCGGGCGCCGCTGCCGTCAGAATCCAAAGTCATGGCTCCGCTTCTTCGCTGGTGCTCTCGCCGCTCCGCTCGAGCGCACCGCTCGGTGCGCCGTAGGCGCTGAACGCGCCGCGCTCGCGTGAGTGGTGCTCGGCGCCGCGGAGGGAGCGGGGGCAGGCGGAGTCGGCTCTGGGACAATCGCGCTGCTCGGCGGCGGCGCGCTGGGCTCGCTGCTGAGCGGCGCGGGGACCGCGGCCGCGGCGCTGGCGACGGGCGCCGCGCTCGCTGCCGGAGGCGTAGTGGGGGTGCGCAGCGCGAAGCTCGTCGCGGCCAGCGCGACGCCGCCCGCGACGCCGACGGCCAGCGCGACCAGCACCGCGCGGCGATTGGCGGAGCCGCGCACGCGCGGGCTCGCTCCGCTCGCGTGCGTCTTCAGCGTGCGCGCCGCGCGGCTCACGAGCGACGCGCGGCCGGCGCCAGAGTCAGCGCCGGCTCGCTCCGGCGGCGTGGAGCGTGGCACCTCCACGCGCACCCCGCTCAGCGCGCCGTCCAGCCACACGGCGCGAATCGAGTTGCCGGACAGATCCTCTTTCACGCCGTGCTCGTAGAGCCAGAGCGCCAGCGCCTCACCCAGCTCGGTCATGTTCGACCAGCGCTCGCTGCGCTCCTTGGCGAGGCCTCGGGCCAGCACCAGCCACAGCGCTTCGTCGGCGAAGCCGAGGTCGGTCACCGGGCGCGGCTCTTCGTTGATGATGGCGTGCATCAGCGCGTTGTAGTTGGCTTTACGAAACGGGATCGTGCCGCTGAGAAGCTCGTACAACACGACGCAGAACGACCACACGTCCGTGCGCTCGTCGATGTCGTCGAGGCCCAGCGCTTGCTCGGGCGACATGTACTCCGGGCTGCCGAGCACCGCGCCGAACTGCGTGAGCTTGCCCTCGTGCGTCGCTTGATCGACCTTGGCGATGCCGAAATCCAGCAGCTTGGGCTGCATGCGGCCGAAGGTGTCGGCCGCCAGAAAGATGTTCTCTGGCTTGATGTCGCGGTGCACGATGTTCTTGTCGTGCGCGGTGCGCAGCCCGTCGGCGATCGGTAGCAGCATCTGCACCGCGCGGATCGCCGGGATGCGCAGCTCGCGCGCGAGCAGCGCGGCGAAGGTCTCGCCCTGCACGAGCTCCATGACCAGGAACGGATCGCCGCGGCTGGTCCAGCCGAAGTCGAACACCCGCACCAGCGCTGGGTGCCCGAGGCGCGCGGCCGCGTGCGCTTCGCGGGCCATGCGCGAGGCGATCGCCGGCCCCGCGGCGCTGGCTCGGATCAGCTTCACCGCCACGTCGACGCCGAGGACGAGCGAGTGCGCGACCCACACCACGCCCATGCCGCCGCGACCGAGCTCGCGCTGTAGGCGATAGCGATCGCCGATCACTTCACCCGCGAGGTACGGGTTCGGCTCTGGCGGGCGCCCCGAGGGTTCGAGCTCGCGGTCCGCCGCCTCCGCCGTCTGCGTGACGAGGCGGTGCACCTTACTCGACGTTGGGCTCGTCATTTGGCAACCACCAAGTCTACGGGCACGTGCGAGCTCCCGCCATGCTCCGGCGGCAGCTCGAACCCAAGAACGGCGCGCCGCCGATGTCGGATAAGCGCCGAGCTCGCGGGCGATCAGCGCGCTCACTCGCGCGTTTTGAGCAGCCTGATCTTGGGCCAGTCGCGCTCGGTCGTCTCTAGGTGCCAGGAGTTTCTGGCCAGGAATACGGGTGTGCCAGTGTGGTCGTCGGCCAGATAACCCTCGTTCTCGGCCACGAAGCGCTCGAGCTCCTTGGCGTCGTCTGCCTCCACCCAGCGCGCCGTGTACAGGCCCGCGCTCTCGAACACCACGGGGATCTCGTACTCGCTCGCGATGCGGTCGGCGAGCACGTCGAACTGCAGCGCCCCGACCACGCCGACGATGTGATAGCCGCCTACGCGCGGCTTGAAGATGCGCGCGACGCCTTCCTCGGCCAGCTGCTCCAGGGCGCGGCCGAGGTGCTTCGCGCGCATGGGATCGGTGGGACGCACGCGCTGCAACAGCTCCGGCGCAAAGCTCGGGATGCCCACGAAATGCAGCTCTTCGCCCTCGGTCAGCGCGTCACCGATGCCGAGCTTGCCGTGGTTCGGGATGCCGATGATGTCGCCCGCGAAGGCCTCGTCGGCCAGGTCGCGATCCTGCGCCAGGAACAGCATGGCGTTGTGCACGCTGAGCTCCTTGCCCGAGCGCGGGTGGAACAGCTTCATGCCGCGGCGAAAATGCCCCGAGCACAGCCGTACGAACGCTACGCGATCGCGGTGCTTGGGATCCATGTTGGCCTGCACCTTGAAAACGAAGCCGCTGACGCGAGGTTCGGTGGGCTTGATCAGCCGCTCGCGCGATTTCTGCGGGCGCGGGCTGGGCGCGAGCTCCGCGATGCCCTGCAGCAGCTCACGCACCCCGAAGCTGCTGATCGCGCTGCCGAAGAACACCGGCGTCAGGTGCCCGGCGCGGTAGGCGTCGAGATCGAAATCCGGACACAAGCCGCGCGCCATCGTGACCTCGTCGCGCAGTCGCTGCAGCGCGCCCTCCGGCAGCAACGTAGCGAGCTTGGGATCGTCCAGGCTTTGACACACCTCGCCCGTGTCCCCGATGCGCTCGCGCGCGCGCTCCATCAGCATCAGTCGGTCGTGAAACAGGTCGTAACAGCCGAGGAAGCTCTTGCCCATGCCGATCGGCCAGCTCGCTGGCGTGACGTCTAGCGCCAGCGTTTGCTCGACCTCGTCCAGCAGATCGAACGGATCGCGACCCTCGCGATCCAGCTTGTTCACGAAGGTGATGATCGGCACGTCGCGCAGGCGGCACACCTCGAACAGCTTGCGCGTCTGCGCTTCGATACCCTTGGCGACGTCGAGCACCATGATCGCGGAGTCCACCGCGGTCAGCGTCCGGTACGTGTCCTCGCTGAAATCCTGGTGTCCGGGCGTGTCCAGCAGGTTGAAGGTGTGACCGGCGAAATCGAAGGTCATGGCCGAGGCGCTCACCGAGATGCCGCGCTCGCGCTCCAC
Source organism: uncultured Sorangium sp. (assembly GCA_966250485.1). Taxonomy (GTDB): domain Bacteria; phylum Myxococcota_A; class Polyangia; order Polyangiales; family Polyangiaceae; genus PMG-095. Next base: position 233,544 of record CBINHN010000003.1, read on the forward strand.
CTTCATCCAATCCGAGCGCGCCCTGCGCTGCTCACCGCGCGCCTTCACCGCGCCCGCGAGCTGGATCGCTCCGCCGAACAGCAGCAGCTTTTCGGTCAAGGTCGTCTTGCCCGCGTCGGGGTGAGAGATGATCGCGAACGTGCGGCGTTGTTGGATGGCGGCTTCCAGCGGGGTCATTCCGGCGCGGTTCTACTTCTTATTGGGCCCGCCCGCCCGCCTGGTCGAGCTTCGACCGCTCGGCCGTGCGCGGCAGGCTCGCGCGCGGCGCGCGAACCGGGCTACGCTCGAGCTCGTGCCCCGGCGGCGCATCCTGGTCGCAACGTTGGCCGTCCTCGCGACGGTTGCTGGGGGCTGGCTCGTTCTCGGCAGTAGCCAGCGCCCGGTGCGCGCGCCCCTTCCGAAGCTGCCTTACCGCTCCCGCGGCATCGTGATCTCCGCGGTTCCCCCCGGCGGCGTCGGCGGCGGTGAAATGGCGGAGGGTTCGGGTGGGGATTTTTGGGTTCAAAACGGGCGCCTCAGCTTCGTCCTGGGTGCCGACGCCCCCGGGATCGAGCGTCAGGCGCGCTATGGCGTGCTGCTGGATCTGTCGCTCGACGACTTTCGAGTGGATGAGCTCGTCGACCTTCGTCCGATGCTGCGCGTGGGGGGAAAAGCGGTCGCGCTGAACGTCGCGGGCATCACGCTGGTCTCCGACGGCAAGTTCCCGTATCTGCGCGTCGAACAAGCGACGCCCGACCGCCGTCTACGGCTAGCCACCGATTATCGCGCTGCTCCGGGCGCGAGCTGGATCCAGCTGGTGACGCGCTTCTACAACGGAGGGCCGGAGCTGCTGCGCAATGTCGAGCTCGGCGAGCGCACGCGCTGGCCCGGCGCTCCGACCTTCGTTCCGCGCATTGGTTTTCCGAAGCTGACCTCGCGCGCGGAGGTGCCGTGGCTGGCTCGTGAGGGGACGCGCTTGTCCTACGCGCTCGCCTTTCCCGAGGGGAAGGTTCAAGCCGCGTTCTTCTTCGACCGTATCGGCCAGGTTGGCCAAGAGACGCTGGCCGCCGTGGGCGACGCTGCGTCGGGAGAGACACTCGAGTACGAGCGTGAGCTGATCGTCACCCCGGGCGACATGGGGCGCGCGGTCGAGATCGCGCTCACCGCGCTCGGGCGCGAGCTCGGGCACGTGGAGGGCCGCATCGAGCCGGCGCCGGCCTGGGCCACCGTGGAGGCTCGCACGCCGGACGGCAAACCCGCGCTCATCGTCCGCGCGCGCGCGGATGGACGCTTCAGTATGCCGCTCCCCGTCGGCGACTACCGGCTGGTGCTGAAGGCGCCCGGCGGCGAGGACGACGCCGACGTCAGCGTGACCTCCGGTAAGCCCGTGAACGTGAAGCTCATCGCGCCGATGCCCGGCCGGCTGGACTTCGTCATCACGGACAGCGACGGCGCGGCCATCCCTGCGCGCCTGATCGTGCGCGGAGTGCCGCCGACCAAAGATCCCGAGCTGGGTCCGATCGAGCTCGGCAGCGGCTCGAAGAACGTGATTTACACGCGCAGCGGAGCCGGCGACGCGGAGCTGCCGCCGGGTCACTATCACGTCGTGATCAGCCACGGGCCGGAGTACGAAATCTCCCAGCACGACATCGAGGTGGACGCGCACACCGGCGCGGCGGTGCGCGCGGCCCTGACGCACAGCGTGGACACGCGCGGCTGGGTCGGCTGTGACTTTCACCTGCACTCCGCGCCCTCGCACGACTCCAGCATTTCGCTGGAAGACCGCGTGCTGTCGCTGATCGCCGAAGGCGTGGAGTTCGCGGTCCCGACCGATCACAACCACGTCACCGACTACTCGCGAGCGATCGCCGCCCGACGCGCCGAAAAGGAGCTCTCCACCACCTCCGGCGTCGAAATCACGACCAACGGCTGGGGTCACTTCAACGCCTACCCGTACCCGCTGCGCGCGCCGGCGCCGCCGTTCAGCGGCGTCACACCCGTCGAGATCTTCGCCAGCATCCGCGCGCGCGCGCCTGGCGCGGTGATCCAGGTCAATCATCCGCGCATGCCCGGGGTCGGCTACTTCAATCGCATCGAGCTCAACCCGGGGACCGGCACGGCGCAGACCGAGGGCGCGTCGTTCGAGTTCGACGCGCTGGAGGTGGTCAACGGCTACGATCTGGAAGATAACAAGCTGATCGCAGACAACCTAAAGGAGTACTTCTCACTGCTCAACATCGGCCGGCGCTACACAGCGACTGGCAACTCAGATTCTCACCGCCTGATCATCAACTGGCCCGGCTACCCGCGGACGTACGTGCGCGTCGCGGACGAGCAGCCCGGGCGCATCAACGGCGCAGACGTGGCGCGAGCGGTGGCCGGCGGTCATGTGAGCGTGTCGAACGGCATCTTCCTGGCCGTGGTCGCCAATGGCACGGCGGGCCCCGGGGATATGGTGAGCGGTCCGCGCGTGGTGTTGAACGTGGAGGCGCGCGCGCCGAGCTGGGTCGATCTCACCCGCATCGAGGTCTGGCAGAACGGCAGCCGGGTCGCGCTGTCGCCGCCCGTCGCCAAGCCGGTGCCCGGCGGCAAGCTGCTCCTTCGACGCGAGCTCGAAGCCAAGGTCGACGGCTGGCTCGTGGTGGTTGCGCACGGCGAGGAGCCGATGAGCCCGGTGTTTTTGGGCCGTCGTGTGCTGCCCTTCGCGTTCACGAACCCGATTTTCATCGACGCCGATGGAGACGGCGCGTTCCACGCGCCAGACGCGCCGGAGACGAGCGCCCCCGCCGCGGGCCGCTGAGCGTGCTCGTGACGCGCGCGCTCTGGAACGCGCGGTGCCTAACGCGCCCAGCGCTCGCGCAAGTACGGGAACAGCGTGTCACCCATGGCGTGCAGCTGATCGCAATGGTCCGGTTTATCGTTGCCGGAGAACCCGAGCACGTGAAAGTTGCCGCGATCCCCGCGCGAGAGCAGCACCATGTTCGGCCGCGGACCGGGCGTGTTCTGCGGGATGCGCGGGATGTTCTCTTGCTGCAGGAGGAACGTCGCCGTCTCGGTCGTGCTGGCGTACGGCGGCACGATCGACGAGTGGGTGATGGCGAACAGCTTCTCCCCGCTGACGGCGCGGTCGGCGAACAGCGCGAAGGGCGCCATGGCCGCCGCGTTGACGACGCGCTCCCGCTCTTTGTCGGGCTCGAAGCCGGTGTGCATGCCGTCCGAGAGCAACACGGCGTCCACGCGATCCGCGTCGCTCTGGCGATCGAGGATGCGCCACACGGCGCCGTAGCCCGCGCTCCAGCCCGTCAGCGCGACACGCCGCACCTTGGCGGCGGCGCCGGGACACATCTCGCGCACGATCTCGCTCAGCCGCGTGAGCAGCTCGTTGAAGGAGCCCCTCGCTTGGAAGGCGTCTTCATAGGCGCCGGAGCCGATGCCGAGGTTGATGATGGCCAGCACGCCCTCGATCCCGCTGCGATCGAAGGTCGGCTCGAGCGACGTGGGCGCTCCATGAAAATGCACGACCAGATCGAAGGACGTCTTCACCGAGGCGCAGCCGTCGGGAATGAACACCACGCGGCCGCCATGAGTGACCCGGCGCAAGGGAGCGTTGTCCCTGCCAGCGACGGGGGCCACATCGAGCGTCGCGCCAACAGCGCGATCCAGCTCGCTGCGCGCTGACGCTGTCATGCCGGTGGGTAGCTCGGCCACGCCATGCGGTCCGCTTCCCAACTCGGCACCGACGCGCCCGACCACGAAGTAGTAACCGAGCACGAGAGCCGCAAGTATCCGCATTCGCGCTAGTTATAGGGACGCTTCCTTAAGTCGTCTACCGCAAAGCCCGGACCTACATAGGAATCGTCATACTCGCTCACCGTTCTCGCCATACACAACCAAAGTGTAATCATTCAACCGAGTCGGATGGAAAGCGTCGAATTGACAAAGTGTTTTCAGCCAATCGCGCCGATAGAGGTGGGAGTCGGCGTTTTCGGCATGGAGCGAAATTCGTTGGTGCAGAAACAATCGAACGCGCGGGCATGACCACGGCCGCATCGCGCCCGCGCTGCTCCTCGCGCTACCTGCTGCTCTTGGTTGCGGGCTGCGGCTTGCTCTTGCTGCTGAGCTTTGCCGGCGCCGCTCTTCGTGGCGCACGCGACGCGGGCAGCTTCGAGCGAGCGGGCGCCGTCGTAGCTTTGATCGGCACGAGCTCGAGCTTCACGTTGGTGACGCCGTCTCGCGAAATCGAAAACTCCGTGACTGCCGTGCGAAAGCCGTGACGCGAACCGCTGCACGAGTGTTTGCCCGGCGCGAGCGGCAAGTCGATGGTGCCCTGCTTCACCTTCTCGCCGTCGCACACGAGCCACTCGCACGCTCGTGGCGTGCACTCGAAATGAGCGTAAGCCGCGGTCAGCGCGCTCGCGCTGGGCGCCGGCGCGGCGAGCGCTGGCATCGCGAGCGGCGTCGCGCTGACCGCGCTCGGCAGGGCGGAGCGCGCCGTGGGCGCTGGCTGCTTGCTGGGCAAAAGCACGCGCAATACCGCGTAGGCAGCCAATGAAAGGAACAAGAGCCCGCTGATACCGAGCGCGGCAAACAATGCCACCGGCGGCCGTGTCGGTAGACCCGGGATGTGCTCGGTGGTGCTCGCGCGCGGCGCGGCATAGCCGGGTGGCCGCGACGACGGACGCACGGGCTCGAGCGCAGGCAGCGGCGCCATCGCAGCGGGCTCGACCCGCGCTGGCTCCGGCTGCGGCGGCGCGAGCGCAGGTAAGGGCAAGCTGGACAGCGCGGCATCGGGCGCGCTCGGCGTGTACGCGGCGGCGCTCACGGGCCGCGGCAGCTCCTGAAACAGCAGCGGCGCCGCGACGGCAGCGGCGACCCCGTGCGCTTCGGGGCTCGCCGCCCGCTGCGCCGTCACGTCTACGGATTGCAGCGGCGCCGCGAGGGCGGCTTCAAACGCGGCGGCAGCCTCGGCGGCGCTCGCGAAGCGCGCGGCGGGGTCGCGATGGAGCGCGCGCGCGAACCAAGCGTCGAGCTCTGGGCGCAGCGTCGCGCCTTGCGCGCGCGCTCGTTCACTGGCGGAGGGGCGCTGTTCGGCGAGCAGCTCGGCGAGCACGGCTTCGCGGCTCGGGCTCGCTTGCCACGGAGTCGCGAGATAGTGCCGCCCGGTGAGCACGCAATAGCTCACCAGCCCGAGCGCGAAGATATCGCTCGCTGGGGTCGCGACGCCGGATTGCAGCTGTTCGCTCGCGGCCCAGCCGAGCGAGCCCGGCGTCGCCGTAGCGCCCGGCAGCGCGGCGCGCAGCGCGTTGACGCCGAAGTCAGCGATGCGCGCCCAGCCGGGTCGTTCGGGCGAGAAGAACAAGTTCTCCGGTTTGATGCTGCCGTGCGCGACGCGGATGCCCGCTGCCGCGTCGAGCGCCCGCGCGAACGCGCTCAGCGCCTTGCACCACAGCTCGGGTGGCAGGGCGCCGCGCGCGGACAGCGAAGCGGCCAATGAGGGAAATGTGACGCGCTCGCTGCTGACGAAGGGCTGCCCCAAAGCGCTGTCCACGCCGAGATCGAAGACGCGGGCGACGTGGTCCACGTTCAACGCGGCGACGGCGCGGGAGTGACTCTCGAAGGTGTTCCACGCTGGTGCGTGGCGCAGGCTGGCGGGCAGCACCTTCAGCGCGCACTCGCGGTTGCCGTGCAGATCCACCGCCGCGTACACGTGCGCGAGATCGGAGACGCCGAGCAACCCATCCACGCGATAGCGATTGGCGAGGAGCTGTCCCGGAGCGAGCGCGGCCTCCATGCTTCTTTTATAGAGGTCTTCGCGCTCCGCGGTTAGGCCCGTGCGACGTTAGGGGAGCGTCGGCTGTCGCATGGCCCCCGCGCTGACGCTCTGCGAAGCGGACAGCCCGGCGCCAAAACCGGATTGAATGGCGGGCAGGCTGCCGACCGGCGTGCTCTGCGCGTTGGAGTCCGCGTCGCCGGAGGAGCTCGTCGCGGCCAGCTTGTTCTCTTGCGGCACATCCGCCGGCTCTTCCTCGTGAACCTCGTCGGGATCGGCGTGCCGGTGACGGCCGCGCGGCGCCTCACCCGGGCCAGCGTAGTCGACCCAGTATGCGGCGTAGTCGCGGACGTCCAGGTGCACGAAAGACGAGTTTGGATAATAGCCCACACCGACGTTCTTGAAGCGGCGCAGGTAGTCGCGGATCACCTCGTTCGGCACGCCGGGAATGCTGAAGTCGATGGCCTGGCTGTGCTTGTGACGTGAGTCGCGGAAGAACGACGTGGTCCGGTAGCCACTCACGACGCGAATCGGACGTCCGCCGAACGTGTCGCTCACCTCCACCAACAAGCGCAGCAGGCGAGGGTCGAGGTGCGGGCGGCTGCCGGTCGCGGCGAGCACGCGCGAGGCTCCCTCATAGCCGGCCGGCAGCAGCTTGCCTTTACGATCGAACAAGTGGCCGCGGTAACGCTCGTTATAGCTCTGCAGCTCCACGACGCCGGGCCGTGACGCGGGTCGCATGTAGCCGCGGCTCTCCGCGTCGGCGTCGCTGACGTGTCCGTTTTTATCCGGGATCCTCAGCACCTGTCCGGGGCGAATCAGGCCTTTGACGCCGATCCCGTTCGCCTTGCGCAAGGCCTCCACTGGAACGCCGTAGCGTTTGGCGATCGACCCGAGGCGCTGACCCTGAGCCACGCGATGCGTACGCGGCAGCGAGCCGGAGCGCTCGCTGACGGTAGCGTTGCGGCGGCGCTTGTCGTCGCGGCTGAGATCGATGCGCGCTCGGCTCGACTCGTGGCGCGGCGTGCTCACTTCGCCCCGCGCCGGGATCACCAGACGGACGCCGGGCTTCAATATCTCAGTCGGCTTCATATCGTTGGCGTCACAGATGGCCTCGACGCTGACGCCATAGCGTTTCGCGATGCTGCCGAGCCGCTGTCCGCTATAAACGACGTGCGTACGCTGATGGCTCTCGGCGTGAGCCGGCGCAGAGAAAGCCAGGAGCGCTAGGAAAAGAGCCGTCCTAGTGGTCACGGGGGCGGAGCATGAATGGAAGCGCGTGAGGAGTCTAGATTCTCTATCCAGCATTGGGGGGATGGGCCTACGCTGCGACATCGCGGTCGTCGGATTGACGGCCGGATTAGACAAAAGTTCGCAATTCCCGGCGCCCTGGCGCCGAGTTTCTTGATACGCCAAGCCGTTGGGTGTCCGCCGAACCCACGAGCCGACGCCCGCTTTTCGCTTTCTGCGCATTATTCGGACTAAAGAGAATCAGATGACGCTTTGGCTGACACCGGGGCAGCGCAGCTTTGGTCACCGCTGGGTCTGGGGATTCGTCAGCGCCGTGATCAGCTTGTCCGCGACGAACGCGCGGGCCGCCGAGCCGACACCGACGGAGCTGGCGGTCGCCAAACACCTGTTCGCAGAGGCGGTCGAGCTCGAACGAGCGGAGCGCTGGGACCTCGCGGCCATGAAGCTCCGCGATGCCGTGGTGATCAAGGACACTCCCGGCTTGCGATTTCACCTCGCTCACTGTGAGGACAAACAGGGGCACCTGGTCGAGGCCATGCTCCACTACGATCGCTCTCGGGAGCTGATCGCAGCGGGCGCCAAGGCGCCGGACGTCGAGGCGATGCTGGATGCGACGCGCGACGCGCTCGAGAAACGCATGCCCTATCTCGTGCTCGTCACGCCGGTCGAAATCCCCCAAATCAAGGTGGAAGTGAATGGCGTCGCCCTAGCCAAGTCCGTATTGGGCCGTCCAGCTCCGGTCAACCCGACGCTGCAGCACATCGTCGCGCGCGCTACCGGATATCGGGATTACGTGGAGGACGTCCGCATCGCCGAAGGTGAGCGGCGGACGGTGCATATCAACCTTCAGCCACTGCCCGACGTCGCCCCCGTGACGCCGGCTGCGGCTCATCACACGGACAGCGCGCCAGCGGCCAGCGAGGGCGCGGGCCCAGCGCGCACGGCCGTGCTGATCGCCGAATCCGCGTTCACGTTGGCGGCCTTGGGCGTCGGCGCGAGCTTCCTATTGATTCGCGACAGCGACGGCGAGCGCGTGGCGCGCGCCCAGCGTGCAGTCGATGAAGAGGCTGGAGGGGGAGGGGGCGGCTGTGGGAGCGCCAAGAACATGGCGGTCGTCGCGAGCTGCAATGAGCTCGGTGACGCCATCTCGGCCTATCAACGCTCGACGAAATGGGCGATCGCCGGCTTCGTCGGCGCGGGCGTTGGGGCCGCAGCGACCGCGCTGACCTTCGCCCTATGGCCGAGCGCGCCAGTCGCGCCGCACATCGAGCGAGCCGCCGATCACGCCTCAATCGGTGTCTACGGCCGTTTTTGAGACCGCAGCGCAGCGGCGCAAATTGCGCGCGGGGAACATCGCCAAAACGTGACGCTCACTCCCCCTCAAAGGGCAGCGTCGTTCTAAACGATGAAGGCACAGCCTTCATCCACCAGGGTTAGAAATCCAAGCAACTTGTCGGCGCTGATTCGCGGGGCCCTAAGCTTGGATATCGAAGTCACTAGTGCATCGCGTATGGGCCGGCAGCGCCGACCCGCGCGCCGGTGACACCAGAGGGGAGCCGGCGCGCGGACCTGACGGGCGATCAGCGCGGGAAGTACTGGGTCGCGCGCTTGTGACCCTTGGTCTTGATCGACTTGTTGCCGAGCAGCTTCTTGGCCGGCAAGTTGAGCTCCTTCGTCGAGGTACCCATGCCGTCGGCGATTTGCTCGATGCGCTGGCCGGGGTTGCCCTTGATGTAGGCGAGCAGCTGCTCGGTGAGCTCTTCGAGCTCATCGGGAGAGCGCTTGGCGCCTTTTGCGCGAAGCCGAGGGGCCTTCGGGGCCGCTACGGCGGCGCGTCGTGACCCAGCCGCTCCTGCCCCGCGGCGACCACGACGTGGAACCTCCCCCCCCGCGAGCGCCTGCTGAACCGTTTCCATTGCCGAGTGGCGAATGAGGTCACTGAGCTCCGAAACGAACGATTCAACACGCGCGCGCACTTGATCAGAAATAGAGGAGTTAGCCATGAAGGCGGTACGTATTCGCGAAACTCGACCTTGTCAACTCGAAATCGCGTGATTCAACGAGCGAAACTGTTATCGACTCCGCGACTCGAACTCGACGCTGGTCGCTAGTTCGCAAACGCCACAGGAATTGCAAGTTCCACACGCGGCAATCGCAGCCGTTAAGTCGTTCAGGGGTGCTGACGTGAGCTTCCGCCGCAGCACGATTGTCAAACAGGGCGATGGGCTCGTGAGGTGGTGCGCCGAGCTCGACCGAAACAGAAAGACAGTCGCTCCACCTCTCGACGCTGAGGCTGCGCCGCGCGCGGCTTGCCACGAATGACCCACGCTGCGCGACTGCACACCGGCGAAAAGAGCATTCGAGGTGACCGCGGGGGGAGCGCTGCTGTCGCGCTGGATAAAACTCCTATCAGCGCTCGGCGCGCGAGCTCGCCGAGATTTGTGCAACGCAGAGACTGCTCTGCTATTTCATTTCGAACATTGATTTATTGCCGCTCGCCGGCCGTGTCGCCAGAACGCCTCAATTTGGAACTCGGCCACACTCGTGCCGGTTCTCGACACTGACGACGTCGGACGGCGGCGCTCAGCGCTTGGCCGCGAGTTTCACGAAGTCGCTCTCCGTGAGTATGCCGGCGATTTGATCGTGCTCCAAGACGACGAGGCAGCCGATCTTCCGGTCCAGCATTTGTTTTGCGGCTTCTTCCAGCGGCGTGTCGGGAGTCGTCGTGATCACGTCCGTACGCATGGCTTCCTTGACCACGACCATGTCGAGGGCTTGACGTTGCGCGTGAGAGCCATAGCCCAGCGCGCGGATCAGGCCGCTGTGAAAGAGATCGCGTTGGCTCACGATGCCAGCGAGCTTGCCATTCTCGTCCACCACGGGCAGGTGACGAATCCGACCGAGACGCATCAAGTCATCGGCGACCAGGAGTTTGTCGTTGCGCTCCAAGGTCACGACATCTCGGCTCATCACGTTTCGCACGAGCAGGGGTTCGGTCACGGCTCAGTCTCGCTTTCGGCGCCAACTTAAGCACAGCGCTGCGCGGCAGCACAGCGCGGAGCGCGCCGCGGGCCTTCAATACGTGTTGCTCTTCGCGCCTTGGTCTGCTCGAGCCTGTTTGCGGGGCTGGCTTCGAGGTTACCGGACCGGCTCCGCGAGGGCCTTGAGGGCCGCGCGAGCGTCGACGCAGGAGCGCGAGCGGAGCGCCGCCGGCGGCCCCGCGGGTGACGCCCTGCGCTACGTCATCGCTTCTCGGCGCCAGCTCTCGTTTCGTGCAGGACGGCGCGAGCGCCCACGCACACTCCCAGGCTCTAGACTAGCCCGGCGCGCGCGTGTGCGCACAGTGCGAGGATGAGCGCTGCGGTAGTGCGCGTCGCGTGCGCTGGTGAGCAGCGGTGTCGATGCAGGCGTATGTGAGCACGCAGGAGAGCAGCGCGCGGGGGCTATTCTCGTCGCGAATTGAGCCGCCTATTTCAGAATGGCAGTGCTAGGCTCTGACAGTCATTCACGCGCACCTGCGCGTGCCCCTGCAGAAAGGATGTTCGAGACTCCCTCCTTGCTCCGAGGTCGCTACGCTTTTCTCTCTCTCGTCGAAGCGGAGGGGAAGGCGTCGCGCTGGCTCGCGCGCGAGGCGGATGCTGCGCGGCGCGTCGTCGCTATGGTCGTCACGCGCGAGCGCGGCGCGCAGCTGCAGAAGCAATGCGGCGTTCAGCACGCGCACCTCGCGACGTTGCTGGAGGTGGTGAGCAGCGCGGACAAGAGCGCTATCCCTGCCGGCGTCGAGCTGCCCGCCGGAGGCATGGTGGGTGTCGCGGAGCTCGTGCCTGGGCGCACGTTGGCGCAGCACATCGAGCAACAAGCCATGGCGCCGGGCAAGGCGGTGGCCTGGATTCTGCGGTTGATCGAGGCCGTGCAGGCCCTGCACGCGCGCGGCGCGGTTCACGGGGCGATCTCGCCGTGGGCGGTCGTCGCCGAGCCCGAGGGGCGCGCCATCGCGCCGGTTCTCTCCGCGTTGCTCGCTCCGCCGGTCGGAGCGTATTGCCCCCCAGAGCGTCTCAAGGGCGCGCAGCCCGCGGCGAGCGACGATGTTTGGGCGCTGCACGCCACGTTGTACGCCGCGCTCACGGGCAAGCCTCCCTTCGTCGCCACACAGCGTGAGGCGCTCACCAAGCAAATGCTGGTGGGGCGTCCGAAGCCGCTGACGGAGCACGGCGTCGAGCAGCCCGTGCTGCAGGAGATCCTGAGCCGCGGCTTGATGGGGGAGAAGCGGCTGCGCGTCACTGACCTCGCGGAGCTCCACAAAGCGCTGGACGCTTGGGAGCGCGATCCGCGAGCGATGCCGGCGCGCCGGCACGCGCCGCCGCGCGCGACGTCACGCAACCTCGGGGAGATCGCCGCGCTCGCCGCTGCGGTTCCCGATCCCGACATCATCATCGACAGCGCCGGGCTGCCTGCTGATCTGGGTTTGGAGGCGGTCCCGGGTGGACGCGGTCAGCCGCCGCCATTGCCGGTTACGCCTTCGCTGCTCGGCGGCGGGCCGCCCCCGCTGCCCGCGAACGGCGGGCCTCCGCCGCTGCCGCTCACGGGCGGTGGACCGCCGCCGCTGCCCGCCGCTACCAACAATGGTGGGCCTCCGCCGCTGCCGATGGGTGGCGCGCCGCGACCCGCGCCAGCGGTCAGCGGTGGGCCTCCGCCGCTACCGTCCAGCATCACGCCAGCGCTGCCCACGCCCGTACATCCCGCGGCGATTCCACCTCCGCCTCCGGCAGCGCCGGCGCACGCCGCTGCGACGCCGGTTCCCGGCTCCGCTCCGCTCCTCGATGCGGTCGGCTCCTCACCGAACGGCACGCTCAGCGCGCTGATCCAAGAGCTGCCGCGCGAGATCCCTGGGCCGAAGCCGCCGATCGGGGCGCCCGCGCGACCTGTCGCGCGACGATTGAGCTTCAATCCGTTCGAGCGCAAGCGGAAGCTGTGGCCCATCGTAGCCGGCGCGGCGTCAGCGGGCGGCCTGGGCGTCTACCTGCTGCTCAGCGCGAGCGGCTCGCCCGCAGCGCCCGCGGCGGTGCCCAGCGCCTCGGTTGCGCAGGTCCCAAGCAAGCCGCGCGCGCCCGAAAAACGCGTCATCTCACCGGAAGAGAAGCGCGACACCTGCGTTCGCTCGTATTTTCCCGAGCGGACCATCTCGAAAGAGCAATCCTTCGAGTTCCTGTGCGAAGACAAGGATTTTCGCGACATCACCAAGCGCCTGTTCACGGTCGTCAAGCAACAACCGCTCAACGTGCCGCCTGGCGCCACCGCCAGCGAACGCCAAAAGCTCGAGGGCGCGGCGCAGCTAGGCTGGTATGAGCTACCGGCCGCGGGCATCGTTCGCCAGGGCTGCTGCGTCGCGGCGGCGCCCCTGAACCTTCCGGAGACGGTCGGCTGGTGCGAGCAGCTCGAGTCGGCCGTGCGCCGTATCGCGGATGACAGTCAGAAAGCCGGTGACCTAGCGCCGGGCGCGCGCGCGTTCGACAAGGCGGTGACCTGCCTTTACGTGCACGGCATCAGCCGGCCGTATACCTACGAGCGGTCGTCGTCGGCCCAGCGCAGCGCGTTTCAGCAATTCCTGAGCTCCGCGGCCATCAGCGAAGCGCGGCGCTGAGCGCCGCGGCAGCGCCGCCACAGCGACACGACGCCTCACGCCGCCGTCCGGCTCGCTCCCAGAGCGGCCGTGATAGGAAGCGGCATGTCGCGCATCGTCGTTCTCGACGGATACACCATCAATCCAGGGGACAATTCGTGGGCGCCGCTGGCGGCGCTGGGCGAGCTCGTCGTCTACGAGCGGACGCCGCCTGCGCTCGTCGTAGAGCGCGCGCAAGGCGCCGACGTCGTCCTCACCAACAAGACGCTGCTCAGCGCCGAGAGCATCGCTCGGCTCGAGCAGCTGAGGGGCATCGCCGTGCTCGCGACTGGCTACAACGTGGTCGATGTGCGAGCGGCGCGCGAGCGCAACATCCCCGTCTGCAATGTGCCGAGCTACAGCACGGCCAGCGTCGTGGAGCACACCTTCGCGTTGCTGTTCGAGCTCACCCGCGCCGTCGGCGCGCACGACCGCGCGGTGCACGCGGGCGCTTGGCAACGCGCCGAGGACTTTTGTTTTTGGCTCACACCGCAGCTCGAGCTCGCGGGGCGCACCTTCGGCGTCGTCGGTTACGGTGAGATCGGCGCTGGTGTCGCGCGCGTCGCCGCCGCGCTCGGCATGCGCGTGCTCGCGACGCCGTCGCGGCGGCCCGTGGAACCGGGCGTCGTGACGAGCGCGCTCGACGATATGTTGCCGCTCGTCGATGTGCTGTCGTTGCACTGCCCGCTCAGGGAGGAAACGCGTGAGCTCATCCGCTGGCAGCGCCTCACGCGCATGAAGGCGACGGCGCTGCTGCTCAATACGGCGCGCGGCGGGCTGATCCGTGAGGCGGACCTGGCGCGCGCGCTGAGCGAGGGCGTCATCGCCGGCGCGGCGCTGGACGTGCTCAGCGTGGAGCCGCCAGCAAGGGAAAATCCGCTGCTCTCCGCGCCGCGCTGCGTTCTCACGCCGCACCTCGCGTGGTCCAGCCTGGCGGCGCGCCGGCGCTTGTTGGAGGTCAGCGCGCAGAACGTGCGCGGCATCCTAAGCGGGCAGCCGCTCAATGTCGTCAACGCCTGACCCGCAGGCAGCGCAGGGCTCGACTGCGCTGCCCGAGGCCGCCGCGCTGCTGCGCGATTTCAAGCTCGCGCCGTTCGGCGCGGCGCAGTCGCGCTATGCGCTGCTGCGCGTCGCGCTGTTGCGCGGCATCGGCTTCATTTACGCGGTCGCGTTCGCGATCCTGGTGTTTCAGCAAGAGCCGCTGATTGGCGCGCAGGGCCTGCTGCCCGCCGCCGATTTCCTGGACTGGGTGCGTGGCGCGTTGGGCTCACGCGCCCAGGGCTTTTTGCGGCTGCCCAGCCTGTTTTGGCTGAGCGCCTCCGACGCGACGCTGAGCGCCGCCGCGCTGCTCGGGCTGTGCTTGTCGCTGCTGGTGTTGGCTGGGCTCGCCAACGCTCCGCTGCTGCTCGCGTTGTGGGCCCTTTATTTGTCGTTCGTGCACGTCGGTCAGATCTTCTATGGCTACGGTTGGGAATCGTTGCTGTGCGAGGCCGGCTTTCTCGCGATCTTCCTGGCGCCGCCGCTCGACCCGCGGCCGCTACCGACAAAATCACCTGCTCCAGAGTTGGTGATCGTGCTGTATCGCTGGCTCCTGTTCCGAGTGATGTTCGGCGCTGGCCTCATCAAAATACGCGGTGACAGCTGCTGGACCGAGCTCACCTGTCTCGTGTATCATTATGAGACACAGCCGAACCCCAACCCGCTCAGCGTTTATTTTCACCGGCTGCCATTGCTGGTGCACCAGGCAGGGGCGCTGTTCAACCACTTGGTCGAGCTGGTCGCGCCGTTCGGCGTCTTCGGTCCACGCCGAGTGCGCTTGCTCGCGGGCGCGCTGATCGTGGCCTTTCAAATCGTGCTGATCGCCAGCGGCAATCTCTCGTTCTTGAACTGGCTCACCATCGTCATCGCGCTGGCCTGCTTCGACGATGGAGTGCTGACTCGGCTGTGCCCTGCGCGCATGCGCGAGCGCGCCCGGCACAGCGAGCTCGCGGCGCCGCCCTCTCGCGCGCGCCGGGCGACGATCATCGGCCTCGCCGTCGTGGTGGGACTGCTCAGCTTCAATCCCCTGCTCAACCTGCTCTCGCCTCGCCAGGCCATGAACGCATCCTTCGATCCGTTCCTGCTGGTAAATACCTACGGCGCTTTCGGCAGCGTCAGCCGCGAGCGCCTGGAGGTGGTGTTGCAGGGAACGAACGACGAGCGGCTGGGACCCGAGACGCGCTGGCTGGAGTATGAATTTCCCTGCAAGCCGGGTGATCCGACGCGCCGGCCGTGCCTGATCTCCCCGTATCACTACCGGCTCGACTGGCAGATGTGGTTTTTGCAGTTCGAGCCGGGCGAGCCGCCGCCTTGGTTCGTGCATTTGGCGGCCAAGCTCTTGGCCGGCGATCGCTTGGTCGCCACGCTCCTCGCGAAAGACCCGTTCGCGGGGCGCGCTCCGCGCTTCATCCGTGCGGTCAGCTACCGTTATCGCTTCTCCCGCCCCGGGGAGGCAGGCTACTGGCAGCGCGAGTACTTGGGCGAATTCATGCGCCCGCTCTCCCGCAGCGATCCCGATTTGCTGCGCTACCTGCGGCTACACCGCTTCCACTGAACGACCTCGGCCGCGGGCCGCACGCCGCGCTAGGGCGCTGCGGCGCGGCAACGGCCGGCGCGGCGACGATATCGATGTGGGATAGCCCGGCGCTCGTGACGGATCGTGCGGCGCGGGATATACCCATGCTCTCACGGTGAGCAAGCATTCCGGCTACACTCGAGGGCTCTCGCTGCCAGGGGATCAGGTCCCGCAGGTGGGCGAGCTCGTGGCGGGGAAGTACCGCATCGAGGGGCGGCTCGGCGCGGGCGGCATGGGAATGGTGTTGGCGGCTCGCCACGAAGCGATCGGCCAGCGCGTCGCCATCAAGTTCCTCGTGATCGGTGACGAGGATTTTCGGCAAGAGGCCATCCAACGCTTGCTGCGCGAGGCGCGGGCCGCCGCGGCCCTGCGCGGTGAGCACGTCGTGCGGGTGTACGATGTCGGTGAGCTGCCCGACGGGGCGCCATTCATCGTGATGGAGCACCTGGAGGGGAGAGACCTGGCCGAGGTGATGAGCAGCGCGGGTCGCTTGCCCGTCTCGGAGGCGGCGACGCTGGTGGCGCAGGCGGCGAGCGCTGTCGCCGAGGCGCACCGCGCAGGGATCGTGCATCGTGATCTCAAGCCCTCGAACTTGTTCGTGGT
The DNA here is from genome assembly GCA_966250485.1 of uncultured Sorangium sp. Classification (GTDB taxonomy): domain Bacteria; phylum Myxococcota_A; class Polyangia; order Polyangiales; family Polyangiaceae; genus PMG-095. The sequence goes on from CBINHN010000003.1 coordinate 249,420, forward strand.
GCGCCGTCCCGACGGGAGCGCCGCGATCAAGGTGCTCGACTTCGGCATCGCCAAGTCCGCAGATCCGGTCCAGCCGCAGACGCTCACCGGTGCGCGCGCGGTGCTCGGCACGGCCCACTATATGTCTCCCGAGCAGATCCGGGACTCCCACGCCGTCGACGCCCGCAGCGACGTGTGGTCGCTCGGCGCGATCTTGTACGAGCTCGTCGCCGGCCGCCCCGCGTTTCAAGCGGCGACGCACTCCGGCGTCTATGCAGCGATCGTCACGGATACGCCGCCGCCACTCTCGTCCTTGCGTCCCGACGCGCCGGTCGCGCTCGAGCAGCTGCTCGGCCGTTGTCTCGAGCGCGATCCGGCGAAGCGCGTGCAATCTGCGGAGCAGCTCGCAGAGCTGCTCGCGCCCTTCGCGCTGCGGAGCGTAGAGTTCGACCAGCTGCTCGAGCGCTCTTCACCCGCGCCGTTGCTGGACGAGCGCGTCGTGGCCGCTGACCTCGACGGCGGCGCGCTGGCACCCACGCTGCCGCTGGCGTCGAGCGGCGACGCGGCGGCTGCGCCGGACACTCAGCTCTCGTTCGGCGCGAGCTCGGCCGCGAGCAGCGCGAATCGGCGCGACGCGGCGGTAGTCTCCGGCTTGCAGCGCACGCAGCGCTCGTCGTCGGGCGAAGCCGCGGCGCGCTCGCCGCTGCTGCGCCGCGCGCTGCTGGCAAGCTCGAGCCTCGCCGTCTTCGCGCTGCTCCTCTTCTTCCTGTTACGCAGCTCGGTAGAGCCCGCGAAAATCGAGCCCACGGCTGTCCTCACCATCGAATCGCACCCGAGCGGCGCGCTCGTGCATGAAGGAGCGCTGCTGTTGGGCGCTACCCCCCTGCAGTTGCCGCTGTCCGTCGCGAGCGGCGCTCCACAGCGCAGGGTGTTCCTGCTGCGGCTCCCGGGTTACCGTCCGTACGTCCTGGAGCAGGGGCCGGCCGCAGGGACGGTGCTGGCGCGCGTCGAGCTCACCCCGGAACCTGCTTCGCCGCCCGCGAGCTCCGCACCTTCCGCGGAGCCCTCGGCGACGGCGGCGCCCCCGCCGGCCAGGCATTCGCACGCTCCCGCGCGCGCTGGCCAGCGAGTCGCTCCCAGCGCGAGCGCGGAGCCAGGTCCCGAAATTCGGCTGAACCGCTGAGTTCCGCTATCGTGCGCTCCCGTTCGTGTTGGTTTGCGGGGCCCTGCCGCAGAACGACGACTAGAGATGCAACCCAAGAGCTTGCGCCGCCGAGCCTCGCACGCGCTTCGCGTCGCTTGCGCCGTGGGCGCGTTCGCTCGCTCCGCTCACGCCGACGGCCTGGCCGATGAAGCCGACCTGCTCTTTCAACGCGGCGCGCAGCTTTATCGACGAGGTGACTACGAGGGCGCGCTCGAGCGCTTCCTCGCCTCGAATCGCCTGGTGCCGAATCAGAACGTCGTCTTCAACATCGGTTATGCGTATCAGCGTCTGGGGCGTTATCCCGAGGCGTTTCGCTATTTCTCGGAGGCGCTCGCGAGCGAGCGAGATCCCGAGCAGGCCGCTCGCATGCAGGCCGCGCTGGACGTCATCCGGCAGCACGTGGCCGTGCTGCGCATCGAATCGGATCCGCCGGGAGCAGCAGTGTACCTGGAGCGCAAGAACCTCGGCGTCCGCGGCGCGACGCCGATCGTGCTGGGGCTCGCGCCCGGCGAGCACAGCATCTTGCTGGAACGAGCAGGGTACTGGCCCGAGAGAGAGACGCTCGCGGCGATCGCGGCCGGCGAAGAGCGCAGCGTGCGCATCGCGCTGCGGCCGCTCGAAGGGGAGGTGCAGATTGAAGGGCCGGCGGGCGCCGAGGCGCGCGCTGAGGGCCACAGCTGTGTCGCGCCGTGCAGCTTGCGGCTCGCCTCCGGGCGGCGAGCGCTAGCGTTTTCGCTGCCGGGCTTCCGCCCGCGCGAGGTCTCGGTCGAGGTCATCGCCAGCGGGAGCGTGTCGCTGCATCCCCGTCTCGAGCCGCTCGAGGGACGCCTGGTGGTCACCAGCGATGAGCCGCTGGCGCACATCGAGATCGACGGTCGCACCGCGGGCTTCACGCCCAGCGTGCTCTCGCTGCCCGTCGGGCAGCACCGCCTCAAAATATCGCGCAAGGGCTACCGCAGCGTCGATCAGACGGTCGCCATCAGCGCGGACGCCGAGCAGACCTTCAACGCTGCGATGCTGGAGCAAGCCGAGGTCACCGCCGTGTCCCGCGCCCGCGAGAACGTCGCCGAGGCGCCGAGCTCGGTCAGCATCTTGTCGCGTGAGGAGCTGCGCGCGTTTCATTATCCTACCATCGCGGAGGCGTTGCGCGGGGTTCCGGGCGTCTACGTCTCGGACGACCGCTCGTACCTTACCGTGGGTATTCGCGGCGCGAGCCAGCTCGGCAGCTACGGCAACCGCGTGCTCGTGCTCTCCGACGGTCAGCCGCTGAACGACAACTGGATCGGCTCCTCTTACGTCGGCTACGAAGGGCGCGTGGATCTCGCGGACATCGAGCGCATCGAGGTGGTGCGCGGTCCCGGCTCAGTCGTCTACGGCAGCAACGCGTTTTCGGGCGTGATCAACCTCGTCACGCGGCCCGCGAGCAAGACGCCGCATTTCGAGTTCGGGCTCGGCGCCGAAGGAGACGGCGTGGCGCGCGGTCGCGTGCGCGCCGAGGGGCCGCTCGGAAAAAACGGTAGCCTGTGGACCTCGGCCGCCGTGGCGCGTGGCTCCGGGCGCGATTTCTTCTTCTCGGATTTCGCGTCGGGCCGCTCGGGAGGCTATTCGCGCGGCGCCGACGACTTCACCGCCGCGACGCTGGAGGGGCGCGCTGCGTACAAGAGCCTGTCGGCGCATTGGTTCTGGACGACGCACGAGAAGGAGATCCCCACCGGCGCTTATCAGACGCTGCTCGGTGACCCGCGCACGCTGCAGCGTGACTCGCGCGCCGCGCTGGAGCTGCGCGCGGAGCCGCAGCTCTCTCGCTCCGTGACGTGGCTGTCCAGGGCGCACCTGAACCTGTATCGCTTCCACGGCGCGTACGCGCGCGATCCGGAAGACGGCGGCGTGGAGATCGACACCTATCGTGGCGCGTGGGCGGGGCTCGAGCAGCGCGTGGAAGTGGCGCCGACCTCGAAGCTCCGGCTGTTCGTGGGTGGCGAGCTGCAGTCGCACTTTCAAGTCGATCAATCGGCGAGCAACGAGCAGGAAAAATTCTTGGATCAGACGGGCTCGCGCGGGCACCGCTTTCTGGTCGGCGCCGCCTACGCCACCGTCGACGCACGGCCGAGCCAGCGCTTGGCGCTGCACGCCGGCGCGCGACTCGACAGCTACTCGACCTTTGGCTCCTCGCTGAGCCCGCGTTTTGCGCTGGTGTATCACCCGTACGACAGCGGCAACTTCAAGCTCGTCGGCGGACAAGCCTTTCGCGCGCCGAGCGTCTATGAGCTCTATTACAACGACGGGGGCTACACTCAGGTCGAGAGCAGGGGACTCAGGCCCGAGCGGATCTACTCTCTGGAGCTCGAATACACTCACGCGCTCAGTGAGCGGCTGAGCGCGGGCGGCTCCGTTTTCGAGAACTACACGTTGGATCTGGTCGTCTCGCGCGGCATGGCGACGAAAGAGGATCCGTTCCGCTACGTCAACAGCAGCGTGCCGCTCGCCACCTTCGGCGGGGAGCTGTTCATCCGTCACGAGCTCTCGCGCGGCGCGCAGCTCTCCGCGTCTTATGGGCTGTTGTTGCCGCGCTATCTGGCGCGCCGCGAGCTCGGCGCGCTGTTCGATTTCGACCGCGAGCGAAGCCTGCGCAAGGTCGCGAACGTCCCTACGCATGTCTTCATTTTGAAGGGCTGGTTTCCGATCGCTGGTGAGGCGTTGCGCGCGGCTTCCCGGCTCACCCTGGAGAGCGGGCGCTTCGACCGCTACGATCAGGTCAGCGAGCTGCCGCAGGAACACACTCGCGCCGTGGCGCTGTGGGACATCGTATTGACCGGTACCGCGCTGTCCAGCCGCGGCTCAGCGCCGAGCTTGGATTTCGCCTTCGGTGTTTATAATGCCTTCAATTACCGCTATTCGGCCCCGGTCAGCGCGGAGTTCGTGCAACGCAGCGTGCTGCAAAGCGGCCGCACGCTGCTGATCTCGGCCGATCTGCGCTTCTGAGCGCCCCTCGGCCGCGCCATCGCGCACGCCACACTGCTCGCGCGGCTGGCTGCTGGCGCCGGGCGAATGAATAGACGCGCCGGGCCGGTCGTCGGATGGACGCTTGCAACGTGCTACCACTCGGTGGGTCATGACGGGACTTCGCATTGCTGCTTTGCTCGTGACTTTCGTCAATGTCGCGCAGGCCTCTCCAGCCTTCGCGCAGGCGCCGGCGGCAGCGCCTGACGCCGCGCCCGAGCCGGCCGCGGCGCCTCCGGAGATACCGCCGCCACCACCCGCTCCGCCGCCACCCTCGACGTCGCCGGCCGCGGCGGGTCCGACGCTCACGCTGCCGCGCGGTAAAATCGATTTGACCACCCCGCCGCCAACGCCGTCGGTGCCGCGCAGCTATCACGTGCACAACGGCTTCTATGCGCGCGCCAGCGTCGGGTTCGGCACGCTCACCGCGCATTTCGACGACGATGACGCGAGCGGGCTCAATCTGCAGGGCTCGGGCGGCGCGTTGGTGGGTGACGTGATGATCGGCGGCTCGCCGAGCGACGGCGTCGCCGTCGGCGGCGCGCTGTTGTTCGAGGGCTCGGCCTCCATCGAGTTCGAGCGCGGCCCGCTGCGCGCCGATCGCAGCCTCTCGGTCGGCACCATCGGCGCGTTCATCGATGGATTTCCCATCGCCAACAAAGGCTGGCACCTGGGCGCGATGCTCGGCCTCGCGCGGGTCACCATCGAAGATTCGAGCATCGACGGCTTACGGCACACCAACGGGCTCGGTGGCGCCTTCTGGGTCGGTCACGATTTCTGGGTGGGCGACGAATGGTCGATCGGCCCAATGCTCCGCTTCTCGGGCGCGCTGACCAACGCCAGCGAGCCCACGGCGCACGCCTCCACCTTCGGCGCGTCACTGCTGTTTACGGCGCTGTATCACTGACAGCGCGCGCCCGCCCGCAGCGAAGCGCGACGGCGTCTCAGCGGACGTAGTCGTAATATTCGACGCCCAGGTCCTGGAACGAGGACTCGTACGCCGTGCCCACGCGGCTGATCACGAACTCATCGCGAGGCTGGTAGTCGAGGTTCACGAGCTTGCGATGGTCGTGCAGGTTTTCGTACTGCTCCTTCGTGAGATCGATGGCGTCCGCCAGCGCCTGCTTGATTTGGGTGCGAGCCGCGGCGGCTTCGAAGCCGCGCACCGGCGAAATCGGGATCGCTTCGGCGGCGTCTCCGCTGCCGTAACCCACCGCCACCATGTTCGTCTCCGCGAGCGGGAGCGCGTTGCTGGCGCCCTCCTCCAGGCCGGCCGCGATCCAGGCGGGCAGGGCGGCGCTGTACAGGTTCCCGAAGGATTTCACCGCGTCGCTGCCGAGGCTCATCTTCTCCGTCAAGAGCTCGCGGAAGCCGGGCCGCTTGCGCAGCACGGCGGCGACCGCGCTGGTGGTTTGGTACGGATCGGTCTGGATGTCGCCGCGCAGCACGTGCGCGAACAAATCGGGTGACGAGGTGGCCTCGCGCATCACGTCGTTCACCGCGACGCCGGCTTCGGCGCAGAGCTCCCTCAGCTCTTCATGATGATGATCGCCGCGCGCCAAGCCGCGCACGTACAGGAACGACATCGCGCGCACCGGCATCAAGTGATACGGCCGATGGAAGAACAGCGCCTTGACGCCGCGATAGTAGCTCCCAGCGGAGACCTCGAGTCGCGCCAGCATGTCCTCGACCGCGTGCACCGTCTCGTCGATGTACGAGAAGGTCGAGTACTCCCCGCTGAACACGGGGAAATCACTGGGTCGCGTCGTGTTCGCGGCGTAGCCCTCATTGAAATGCCGCGCGAACGGCTTGCGGAAGTCCGGGCCGCGATAGTCGGAGGCGCTGCCCGCGCGCGCCAGGTCCACCGCGAACAACTTGGGCTGCGCCTCGATCAACATGGCCACGGCGCCGGCGCCCTGCGTCTGCTCGCCGGTGCTGCCGCGCTCGTACTCGGCCACGTCCGCGGACACCACGATGGCCTGACGCTCGCGGCCATCGAACGCCACATAGCGCAGGGCGTTCTTCAGCCCATAGATGCCGCCCAGGCAGGCGTGCTTGAACTCCGGCACCTCCAGGTGCCGTGACAAGCGTGGGCGGCCGAGCGCCTCGAGAGCCTGATCCAACATGCCGCGCACGATCACCGCGCCGGCCGCGTTATCCGTGCTGGACTCGGTGCCGAGCCCCAGAAAGCCGACGCGCCGAGGATCGATGTCGTGCTGCAAGATCAGCCGCAGCACCGCGTTGGCGGCCATCGTGTACACGTTCTCGTGCCGGCCGCAGACGCGGAAGCTATGGCCGACGACAGCGCGGACCTTCTCCCAGTTGTTGCCCGTCCATTGGCACCAATCATCGAGTTTTACGCGAAAAGGTGGCAAATAAAGGCTCATGCCGCTGACGCCGGGCAACGCAGTCGTGCTCATGACCCAACGCTTAGTGCCGTTCGGCCGACGCGGCAACCCGCTCGGCGCTCACTCGCTGAGCGGCGCGAACAGGTCGTCCAGGTCGTCTTCGCTGAGATTTTGGCCCAGGTTCGCCCCGCCGAGCAGGGTGCGGGAGAGCTCGGACTTGCGCTGCTGCAGCCGCAGCATCTTCTCCTCCACGCTGCCGGAGACCAGCAGCTGATACACGAACACCGGCTGGGTCTGCCCGATGCGGTACGCGCGGTCGGTGGCCTGGCTCTGCGCGGCCGCGTTCCACCACGGGTCATAGTGAATCACGGTGTCGGCGCGCGTCAGGTTCAAGCCCGTCCCGCCAGCTTTGAGGCTGATTAGGAAGACATCGACCTCGCCGCGCTGGAAGCGGTCCACCATGCGCTGGCGATCCGCCGTGGCGCCGGTGATCTCGACGTAGGGGATGCCGCGCTCGCCGAGCCCGGCGGCGAGCAGCGCGAGCATGCGCGTGAACTGCGAGAAGACCAGCACGCGGCGCCCTTCGCCGAGCTGGTTCTCGAGCAGCTCGAAGAACAAATTGTACTTCGCCGAGTTGCCTACGCTGCGCGCCGCCTCGCTGCTGACGAGGCGTGGATCGCAGCACACCTGGCGCAGCTTCATCAGCGCGTCGAGGATTTGAATCGCCGAGCCCGCGATGCCCTTCTTGCGGATCAGGCTGCGCACCTCGCCGTGGGCGGCGACGCGGATGCTCTCGTACAGCTCGCGCTGATCGCCGTCCAAATCCACGGGCCGCACGATCTCCGTCTTGGGCGGCAGCTCGCGCGCGACGTGCTCCTTCATACGGCGGAGCAGGAACGGCGCGACGACGTGACGCAGCGAGGCGAGCACGTCTTGGTTGCCCAGGCGCTCGATCGGGTTGCGATACTTGATGCGAAAGCGCTCTTGGTTGCCCAAGAAACCCGGCATCAAGAAATCGAACAGCGCCCACAGCTCGCCCAGGTTATTTTCCACGGGCGTGCCGGATAGGCACAGGCGATGACGCGCCTGCAGCGACTTCACCGCGGCGAACGCCAGGCTCTTCGGGTTCTTGATGTACTGTGCCTCGTCGAGCAGCACGTAGTGAAACTGCCGCTCCGCGAGCTCTTCCTGGTCGCGCACCAGCAGCGGGTAGGTGGTGAGCACCACGTCGAAGCGCTGAATCTCGCGCAGCCGTTCGCTGCGCCGAGGACCGGCGAGCGAGCACACGGACAGGCCGGGTGCGAAGCGAGCGAGCTCGCGCTGCCAGTTGCCGATCAGGCTCTTCGGCACGATCACGAGGCTCGGGTCCGTCATGCGCCCGGCCTCTTTTTCTACGACCAAGTGCGCGATGGTCTGCAGCGTTTTGCCGAGACCCATGTCATCGGCCAGGATGCCGCCGGCGTCGTGCTCGCGAAGGTGTTGCAGCCAGGCGACGCCTTCGGCCTGATAGGGGCGCAGCGCCGCCTGCAGACCGCGCGTGGTGGGCGGCGTCGCGGGCGCGGGCGCGGCCAGCGAGCGCCCGCGGCGATACGCCTCCTGATCACCGTGCCAGATCAGCTCCGAGCCGGTCGAGGCGAAGGCCGCGTCCAGATCGGCCACCATCGCGCCGCGGCTTTGCGGCACGCACAGCGCGCCCGACTCCAGCCGTTCGCCGCGGTAGAGCTCGACCACGACCTTGAGCAAGGAGCGCAGCCGTTCGGGAGGTACCGGCAGGTACTGACCATCACCGATCGAGAGCACGCGAAAGCGCGTCGGCATGCGCAACAGCGACTCCAAGCTGTCGGCATCGGCGGACTGATCGATGAGCTCGACCAGCGCGGGCAGCAGGTTCACGCGTCGGCCTTCGATTTCGACGCCCAGCTCCAGGCTGAACCAGTCTCCGTCGTCTTCGTTGTTGGTGTCTTCCAGACCCGCGTACCAGGGCAAGTCCTCCGACGCGACGCGATAGGGGTAGTCGCCCGCGACCTCGACCGTCCAGCCTAGCGCGCGCAGCTGCGGCACCGCGTAGGCGGTGAACGAGCAGAAGGCGTGCACGTTGCCGTCCGCGTGGACGAGGTAGTCGGCCTGGGTGTCGAGCGGCGGGCAATAACCCTCAGCGCAGGCCAGCTCCACGGCGCCGAAGCTCTCGAGCAGGCACTGGGCCCGAGCCTCGCCGGCGCGGTCTCGCTCCACCATCGCTACGCCGCCATCCTTGGCGACGAAGAACCGCTCACGGCGATCGCTAGCGCGAATCTCGGTGCCCGCGTAGTTGAAGAGCAGCGCGATGACGGGCACCTCGAGCGAGCGCTCGTCGCCGTTCGCGTCGACCACCCACATCTCCTCCGTCGCGAGGCGGATGGTGCAGGAAAAGGCGGTGATCGCGGGACTCGGCTGCGTACCGGATACGGCGCTGGCCGTCTCCGGCTGCGGGCTCGAAACACTCATCGTCCCGTGTCTTCAATCAGAAAGCACGCGGGCTGTCGAGAGCCTTGTGCTTCGGCGGCCGGACTCGCGGCGATTCTCGACGGGGCGCACCAGCGCGCCTCGCTGGGTCGCGTTGGGCCCTGCTCACACGACCATCATCGCCGCTTTGCGCACAAGGACTACAGAGTCTCCGCGCGCGCGGCGGCAGGGTTCGCTGCGGTCGCCGGCACGCACTTCGCATTGGCGCGGGGCCGCGCTCGATGCGGGCTGCGCAAGGCGCGCAAGGAGGAAGGTTCATGCGAAGATCGATCCTATTCGTCGCGATCTGGACGTTGGCTTGCGGTACGCACGGGGAGAAGGGTGGCGCGAAGGCGACGGGCGAGATTCAATCGCCGGGCAACCCGTTTCCGGACTCACCACCGAACTCGCCGCCGCCGCCCGCGAGCTGCGGCGACATGAACGGCGGCGGGGACCAGCACGTCGACTTCCCGGCGTTGATGGCCGCGAAGATCGCGGAGAAGCCCGAGGTGATGGATCGCCAGCTCGAGCTGCTGGCGGCGCGCTACGAGCTCGACGATCGACCCTCCGCCAGCGTCACCATGACGCGCGGCAAACCCGTCCAGGAGGGCGTGCGCGTGAAGCTGCCCGAGGGCGCCACGTGGGACACGCTGGCCACGCTCGAGCCCGCGGAAATTCGCCAAAGGGATCTGTTCCCGCTGGGCTTCTTCCCGCTGCCGCACCCGAAGCAGCCGGAAGGCGGCATGTTGTTCCCGCAGTCGAGCATCGACGAGATCAAGCGCCAAACGGGCCGTGATCTTACCCGCTTCGATCTCGATTTCGACATTCCGGAGCAGTTCTTGGCCGAGTTCCCGCCCGCCATCTTCCTCACCACGCGGCCGGAGCTCGGCGATGTCTCGCAGGGGCAGCTGGTCACCACGGACAACTACTTCGAGCTGTTCAAGTGCATCCTGAACCCCAAGCAGCTCGACGGTCTGCGACTGCTGCTCACGCCGTTCCCGCAGCAGCAGTTCAATCCCATCGACGACCGCCGCTCCGAGCGGCCTAGCCTGGGCGTTGCGTGCTTCGATTGTCACGTCAACGGCCACACCAACGGGGCAACGCATTTGGTCGGTGACAGTCGGCCTCAGGAGTTCCGGCACCGCATCGACACGGTGTCGCTGCGCGGCGTGAACGTCCAGCAGGTGTTCGGCTCACAACGCGCGCTCATGAGCGTGGAAGATTTCACCGAGTTCGAGCAGCGGGCGGCCTACTTCGACGGCGATCCGGTGCTCGCCACCAAGAAGGGCATGAACATCCTGGACCGCGGCGCGCAGGTGCACGTCATGGCCGAGTTCCAGAAAATACTGGACTTTCCGCCCGCGCCCAAGCTCGGCCTGGACGGCAAGCTCGATCCGGCGCTGGCCAGCGCCGCGGAGCTGCGCGGTCAAGAGCTGTTCTTCGGCAAGGCCCAGTGTGGCTCTTGCCACAGCGGTCCTTACTACACGGATCACACGCTGCACGACCTCCAGGTCGAGCGCTTCTACGAGCCGCGGCTCATCAACGGCATCATGGCCAGCGACGACGGCCCGATCAAGACCTTCACGTTGCGCGGCCTGAAGGACTCACCGCCGTACTTCCACGACGGACGCCTGCTCACGATCGACGACACCATCGAGTTCTTCAACCTGATCTTGGGGACGCGCCTGTCCGCGCGCGAGAAGTCGGATCTGCGCGCCTTCTTGTACGTGCTCTAGCGCCGGCACGCCGAGCGAGCGGGGCTTCCGCCCTGCTCGCCTCGACGTCAGGCCATCTCACCGAGCTTTCGGTAGATCGTCCGCGTCGAGATGCCGAGTAGCTGCGCGGCGAGCGACTTGTCTCCGCCCGTGTATTTCATCGTCTCGCGGATCAGGCGCTCCTCCACCTCCGCCAGCGGTGTACCGAGCGGGAAGCTCAACGCGGCGGGGGCAGGGGAGGCAGCGCGGGCGATGGCCTCCGGGAGATCCTCCATGCCGATGTTCTCTCCGCGGCAGAGCACCGCGGCGCGCTCGATCACGTTCTCGAGCTCGCGCACGTTGCCGGGCCAAGAGTAGTCCGCGAGCTTGTGTAACACCTCGGGCGCGACGCCGAGCCGCGCGCGACCATTCTTTTTGCAGTACACGCCCAGAAAATGATCGACGATGAGCGGGATGTCCTCGCGGCGGGCGCGCAGCGGCGGCGCCGTGATCGCGATCACGTTCAAGCGGTAGTAGAGATCCTCGCGGAAGCGGCCAGCCTCGACCTCGGCCAACAGATCGCGGTTGGTGGCGGCGACGATGCGGGCGTCCGCCTTCTCCGTGCGGCCGCCCACCGGCTCGTACTCGCCTTCCTGCAGCACGCGCAGCAGCTTGACCTGTACGGCTTGGCTGAGCTCCCCGATCTCGTCGAGGAACAGCGTGCCGCCGCGCGCGCGCGCGAAGCGCCCCTCACGACGTCCTGTCGCGCCGGTGAACGCGCCGCGCTCGTGCCCGAACAGCTCCGCCTCCAAGATGGTCTCGGGGATGGCCGCGCAGTTCACCGCTACAAACGGGCCGTTGGCGCGCGCGCTCTTGCTATGGATGTAGCGCGCGAGGAGCTCCTTGCCGGTGCCGCTCTCGCCCAGGATCAGCACCGTGGCGGTCGAAGGCGCCGCCTGGGTCGCGACGTCGAGCACGCGGCGCAGCGCGGGGCTTTGGCCCACGATGTCGCGATGCTTCAAGAGGCGGATCTCCTGGCGCAGCGAGCGGTTCTCCGCCACGAGCGAGTGACGCTCCGCCGCCTTGCGCACGCTCTTGACGATGGACATGCGCTTGAGCGGCTTCTCGACGAAGTCGTACGCGCCCTCGCGCATGGCTTGCACCGCGGTCTCTACGGTACCGTACGCGGTCATCAGCACGACCTCGGTGTCCGGTGACACCTCTTTCAGCGCGCGCAGCAGCTCGATGCCGGTGGTGCCCGGCATCATCAGATCGGTGAGCACGACCTGCACGCGGTGGCGCCGCACGATCTCGAGCACCGCGCGGGCGTTGTCGGCGCTGAAGGTGCGCATGCCCTCGCGCTGGAAGATCTTCTCCAGCGAGGCCACGTTGGCGGCCTCGTCGTCGACCACCAACACGGTGATTTCGGAGCCGTTCTCGCTGACGCGCTCCTCCGCGTCCTCCGTGCTCACCGCTGCCGTTTCGTCCACCATTCGGACAAGATGTCATCGGCTCGTCACCTTGACAAGCGCAATGACGATTCGTCTAAGCGAGGTCGCGTTGCCGGCCCGGTGGTCAAATGCGCGCTCCGGCCCCTGGGCGGAGGGTGACTTTTGACAAGTTGTCAGGCTTTACCCCCTGAACGGGCCTTCCGTGCCAGGATGGCGGCGCGATCGCCAGCTTCGGCTCGAAATCTCTCGGATTTTCGCGGGAGTTTGCGCTTGACCCCTGGCACGGCTCTCGCTTTAACCGCCGGGCGCAGCCGTGGCTTTCGACGCCCTCCTCAAAAAGTACTTCATCGTGGTGATCCTCGGTCTGATCGCCCTGTCCGCCTATTTCGAGGCCAAGGGCGCGACCCAGCTCTTCGGCGCGGCTCTGCTCGAGCCCATCGCGTCGTCGTCCCCGCCGCGGGTGAGCCCGCCGCCCGTGGTGCCGCAGCGTGAGCCGCGCAGCGCCGAGCCGATCATCGACCGCAACCCGTTCGACTCCGTCACTGGGCCGCTGCACCCGAAGCCGCAGGACGAGGAGCTGGTGCCGAAGCCAACCGAGCCGGACCTCTCGGATCCGCTCGCGGCGCCGAGCTGTGAGGGCATCACCGCCTTCATCATCACGGAGTCGACGGATCGCTTGTGGTCGGTCGCCGCATTGCAAGGCTCCGGCGAGCCCCACCCGCGCATGCGGCGTGTCGGCGACGATGTCGGCGGCAAGAAGGTCGAGTTCATCGGCTTCAACCCGCGCGAGAACTCGCCCTCGGTGTGGCTCTCGAGCTCCGCGCAGCTGTGCCAGACGCTGCTGTTCCGCACGGAGCCGCCGCCCGCTGCTACCGCCGCGGCGCCGACGCCGCCCCCTGCCGCCCCGGAGACTCCGCCGCACCCGACGCGCGGCGCCCCGCCGGTGCCGCCCGAGATCGCCTCGAAGATTCAGAAGGTGAGCGACACCGAGTTCAACATCGATCGCCAGGTCGTGGACAAGATCCTCGAGAACCAGGCGGAGCTGATGAAGTCGGCGCGCATCGTGCCCGAGTCGAAGGACGGCAAGGTCGTCGGCATTCGCCTGTTCGGTGTGCGGCCCGACACGCTGCTCGGCACGCTCGGGCTGCAGAACGGCGACCGACTCGAATCCATCAACAACTTCAACATGGGTAGCCCGGAGAAGGCGCTCGAGGCGTACGCAACGCTGCGCACGGCCGGCAACCTGAGCGTCAAAGTCAATCGCCGCGGCTCGCCCATGACCATCGGTTACACCATCAAGTGAGCTCCGTGAGACACCTGCGCTTTCTTCTCCCCTGCACCCTGATCCTCGGGCTACCGAGCCTTGCCCTGGCGCAGGAGCCGGCTCCTGCCGAGGAGCCGCCCGCCGCCGATGCCCCCGCTGCCGCGCCGCCGCCCGCAATCCTCGCGGCAGCGCCGACCGCGCGCACCAAGGCGCAGATTCGTAAGGCGCGCGCCGCCGCGGCCGCGAAGGCGCGTCAGGCGCAAGCCGCCGCTTCGGCGCAGCCAGCCGCCGCTGCCGTCCCTGAGCGCGAGCCGCCCGGCGCCGCAGGGCCGCTGCCCACGAACATGGATAAGATCGCGCAGGCGACCGACGTGCCGTACAAGCCGAAGCCCGGCGGGCACCTCGTCAAGTTCAACCTGCAGGACGCCGATCTCGCGGAGCTCGTGAATCACATCAGCGGCTTGACCGGTCGCCGCTTCATCTACGGCGCCAAGGTCCGGCAGGTCAAGGCCACCGTGGTGTCACCCGAGCCGGTGACGCTGGAAGAGGCATACCAAGCGTTCTTGTCGATCTTGGAAGCGAACGGCATGACGGTGGTGCCGCACGGTCGCTTTCTGAAGATCGTGGACAGCGGCGGGGTAGTCGGCGCCGCCACGCCGCTGTATTCGCGCGGCGAGCCGGTGCCGGACTCTGACCGCTACATCACGCGGCTGTACCGGCTGGAGAACGTGTCTCCGGACGAGGTGATGCCGCTGCTCACCAAGTTCAAGAGCAAGGAAGCGGATATTTCCGCGTACAACCCCGGCAAGCTGCTCATCATCACGGACACCGCGAGCCAGGTGCAGCGCCTGATCCGCATCGTCGAGGAGATCGACGTGGGCGGCGTCGGGCAACATATGTGGATCGAGCCGGTGCGCAACGGCTCGGCGACGGAGATGGCCAAGCGCTTGAACGAGCTGTTCGAGCTCGGCAGCGGCAAGCCCGGTGAGGCGTCGGCCAAGTCGGGCGGGCTCAGCCGCGTGCTGGCCGACGATCCCAGCAACAACCTGATCGTGGTCGGCACCGAAGACTCCTACCTGCGCTTGCTGGAGCTGTTGAAGCGCCTCGACACGCACGGCAGCGACAGCGGCAAGGTCCACGTGCTGCCGCTGCAGCACGCCATCGCGGAGGAGATGTCCAGCACGCTCTCGACCATGCTGAGCGGTGGCGGCAAGAACGCACAGCAGGGCGGTACGGCGGGCGGCATGTTCGAGGGGGACGTGCGCGTCACCGCGGACAAGAGCACCAACTCACTGCTCGTCACCTCTTCGAATCGTGACTACGCCACGCTGCGCCTGGTCATCGACAAGCTCGACCGCCCGCGGCGGCAGGTCTTCATCGAAGCCGTGATCATGGATCTCGCGGTGAGCGATCAGATGACGCTGGGCGTCTCCTTCCACGGCGGCGACGTGGTGGGCAGCGGGGACGGCCAGAGCTTGCTGCTCGGTGGCTTCAAGGCGGGTCAGTCCGCCACCTTCCCGAACTTGGCCGATCCCAACCTGCTGCAAGGCTTCGCCGCCGGCGTGCGCGGTCCGGACATCCCCGGAAGCCAGAAGCTGCTCGGCACCGGCCTCAGCATCCCCGCCTTCGGCGTGGTGCTGACCGCGGTCGCCTCCAGCGGCAAGTCGAACGTGCTGGCCACGCCGCACGTGATCGCGACGGACAACGTCGCCGCGGAGATCAGCATCGGCGACAACATCCCGCTGCAGACCAACGTGGGCGGCATCCCCAGCGCGATCCCCGGGCTCAGCGGGCAGACGGGTCAGGTAAACCCGCTGGGTATGCTGGGCGGCTTCGGCTTCGGCGGCTTCAGCGCGCCGCGCCAGGACGTGGGCAACAAGATCAAGGTCACGCCGCACGTCAACGAGTCCAATCAGGTGCGGCTCGAGATCGACCAGGAGAGCAGCTCGCCGGGCGCGGCGGTGGGCGCGCTGGGCGCGATTCCGATCCAGAAGCGCACGGCGAACACCACTGTCGTGGTGCAAGATCAGCAGACGGTGGTGATCGGCGGCCTGATGAAGGACGAGTACGTCACCTCGCGCGAGAAGATCCCGGTGCTCGGTGATCTGCCGCTGCTCGGCGCGCTGTTCCGCAAGAACGAGACGACGAAGCGCAAGGCCAACCTGCTGCTGATCCTCACGCCCCACGTGATCCGCGATCAGAGCGATCTGCGGCGCATCTTCGAGCGCAAGATGCAGGAGCGTCAGGAGTTCTTGGATCGCTACTTCGTGTTCAGCGGACAGGACTGGTCGCCGCCCAAAGATTGGTCGCGCACCAGCGGCTTGGTGGAAGACACGCGCAAGGCGTATCACGAGGTCGAGGAGCAGGTGCGGCTCGAGAACGAGAGCAAGGTGGAGGAGTTCGGCGAGCGCGAGCCGAGCGAGCCCATCGAGCTGCCCGGCGACGTCCGAGCCGGCGGCGCTGCTGCGGCCGCGCCCGCGGCGCCCAAGCCGCCAGCGCCGGCGACTCCCCGGCGCAACCGCCGTCAGGCCCCCGCCGGCTCGACGCCGCCCGCGCCGCGCCGCCCGCAGGGCGCGAATGACGTCCCTTTCCGCGTGAACCCGCTGGCGCGCAGCGTCGAATACGACCGAGTGGAGTAGCCAACGCATGCAGAACGAACGCTTGCTCGGCGCGATTTTGATCCGGCACGGGGTGCTCACCCCGGAGGCGCTGCTCGGCCTCGGCGAGGCCCAGCGCGAGCGCGAAAAAACGCTGCTCGATTCCGTGATCGAGTCGAAGCTGGCGAGCGAGGAGGACGTCGCGCGCGCGTTGGCGGCCGAGTGCCGCCTGCCGTTCCTGGAGCGGCTGGACGTGGACGAGATCCCGACCGATATCGCGACGCGCCTGCCCATCGGCTACGCCAAGAGCCACCGCCTGCTGGTGGTGGGGGACGGCCCCGAGCGCGTGGAGGTGATCTGCGCGGATCCGCTCGACACCGAAGGCCTGGACGACGTGCGCGCGACGTTTCAGAAGCCGCTGGCCCTGAAGGTGGCGACCGGCGACATGATCGTCGACGCCATCAACCGCGTGTACGAGCGGCAGACCGCGCTCGGCGAGCTCGAGCCCGATGAAGACCTGGAAGAGGACGCCGAGATCGACATCCTCGACTCCGACGACGACGCGCCGATCATTCGCTGGGTGAACAGCCTGTTTTCGCAGGCCGTGAAGGAGCGTGCCAGCGACATCCACATCGAGCCGGAAGATCGCGAGGTCATCGTTCGTTACCGCGTCGATGGTCAGCTGTACGTCGCGCGGCGCGCGAGCCGTCAGTTCATGAGCTCGGTCATCGCGCGCATCAAGATCATGGCCGGGCTGAACATCGCCGAGAAGCGCCTGCCGCAAGACGGCCGCATCTCGCTCAAGATCGCCGGCCGCAGCATCGACGTGCGCGTCTCGACCATCCCGACCAGCCGCGAGCACGAGCGCATCGTGATGCGCTTGTTGCACAAGACGAACGTGCTGTTGGATCTGACCGAGCTCGGCTTCAGCGCGCGCGACTACCACCTGATGCACCAGCTGATCACGCGCCCGGACGGCATCATCCTGGTGACGGGTCCCACCGGCAGCGGCAAGACGACGACGCTGTACGCGTGCCTGAACCGCATCAACCAACCGGACGTGAACATCCTCACCGCCGAAGATCCGGTGGAGTACGAGATCGCCGGCATCCACCAGGTCCACGTGCAGCCGAAGATCGGGCTCACCTTCGCCAGCGCGATGCGAGCCTTCTTGCGTCAGGATCCGGACGTGATCATGGTCGGTGAGATCCGCGATCGTGAGACGGCCGAAATCGCCATTCACGCCTCGATGACGGGCCACCTCGTGCTCTCCACGCTGCACACCAACGACGCCGCCTCCGCGTTCACGCGCCTCGTCGAGATGGAGATCGAGGCGTTCTTGGTGCGCTCCACGGTGATCGGCATCCTGGCGCAGCGCCTGGTGCGCGTGCTGTGCGACTACTGCAAGGAGCCGTACGAAGCGACGCCGTACGAGCTGCAACAGCTCGGCATCGACCCGGAGCGCACGCGCCGGCGCGACGAGCGCAAGATGTCGCCGCGCTATGAGGCGCACGGCGTGCAGTACGTGCCCGTCGGCTGGCGCGGTCCGGGCATGCCGACGTTTCATCGCGCCAAGGGCTGCGAGCGCTGCGACAACAAGGGCTTCACCGGCCGGCGCGGCATCTACGAGCTGCTCGTCGCGGAGGACGCGGTGGGCCGCTTGGTGCTCGGCAACTCCGACGCGCAGAGCATCAAGCGCGCGGCGCAGCAGCAAGGCATGGACAGCTTGCGTGACGACGGCGCGCGCAAGGTGCTCGAAGGCAGAACCACCGTCGAAGAGGTGGTCGCTGCTACGCAAGACGACGTGCTCGTCGACGAGTGAGGCAACGGCTTGGCAGTCTTCGAGTACCGCGGAATTCAAATCGCGTCCGGCAAGCCGGTCAAGGGCTACCGCGACGCAGAGAACGCCAAGGCGTTGCGCGCGGCGCTGCGCCGCGACGGCGTGCTGCTCACCGCGGCCAGTGAAGAGAACGAGACCAAGGAAGAGGCGAAGAAACGAGAGCTCAATCTGCTCGCGTTCTTCCGCCGCCCGAGCACCTCGGAGGTCGCGGTCATGACGCGTCAGCTCGCCACGCTGGTGCGCGCCGGCGTGCCGCTGGTCGAGTCGATCGCCGCGCTCACCGAGCAGGTCGAGAACGAGCAGCTCGTGCGCGTGATGACCTCCGTGCGCGAGAACCTCAATGAGGGCACCAGCTTCGCGCGCAGCCTGGAGCAGCACCCCAAGGTGTTTCCGCCGCTGTATGTCAACATGATCGCCGCCGGCGAGGCCTCCGGCACCCTGGAAGCCGTGCTGGAGCGCCTGGCGGATTTCATGGAGGGTCAGGCGCGCCTGAAGGGCAAGGTCACCGCCGCGCTGGCGTATCCCGTGTTGATGGCCGTGGTCGGCTCGCTGCTCGTGGGCGTGCTGATGGTCGGCGTGGTGCCGAAGGTCACCAGCGTGTTCGACAACCTGGGCCAAACGCTGCCTTGGTACACGCGCCTGCTCATCTTCGTATCGGAGATGGTCGGCTCGTACTGGTGGCTGATGCTCGGCAGCGTCGCGCTCTCGGCGTACCTGTTCCAGCGCTGGAAGCGCACGCCCAGCGGGCACATGCGCTGGGACATCATCCGGCTGAACATGCCCATTTTCGGGCGCCTGACGCTGCTCGTCGCCGTCGCTCGCTTCGCGCGCACGCTGTCCACGCTGCTGGCGAGCGGCGTGCAGCTGCTGCAGGCCATGGAGATCGGCCGGCACGTGCTCGAGAACGCGCGGTTGCAGGCGGTCATCACCGAGGCGATCGGCTCCATTCGTGGCGGCGAGAGCATCGCCGAGCCGCTGAAGCGCAGCGCGGCGTTTCCGCCCATGGTAACGCACATGATCGCCATCGGTGAGAAGAGCGGCCAGCTCGAGAACATGCTCGAGAACGTGAGCCGCGCCTACGAGGCCGACGTGGAGACGCGCGTGCAGGCGCTCACCAGCCTGCTCGAGCCGATGATGATCGTGCTGCTCGGCGGCGTGGTGGGCTTCATCGCGCTCGCCATCCTGATGCCGCTGATTCAAATGAATCAGCTGGTGGAGTGAGCCATGGCTCGCGAACGCAGCGCCTCGGCCAGCATCTTTTTCCCCTGGGAGCGCAGGAGCGGCCTACTGCGGCTGCTGGGCAAGGGTCGCGTACGCCCGGCGCTGATCGTGGCTTCGCTCGTCGGCTTCGTGGTGATGGTGGGCATGCGCGAGCGCCGGCAGGCCGGCGTGCGTCAGACGCGCGCCACGCTGCTCTCGATGCGTCACGCCGTGGACGCCTACCTGGCCGAGAACGACAGCAACTGTCCCGCGAACCTCGAGCAGGTGCTGCCGCACGCGCCCTTCAAGCAAGTTCCGAGTGACGCCTGGGGCAACCCGCTGCGGCTGGTCTGCCCGTCGCGGCGCGAGGACGAGCGTTACGAGCTCTTGAGTGATGGCCCCGACGGGAAACCGGGCGGCTTGGATCGTATCGAATGAGAGAGGTAACCATGCAGATTCGACGAATTTCACACGCCAATGCTGGCGAGGGTTGCGGGCTTCGAGCGCGCCGGCGCCGGCTGGCGCGCGGCGTGACCCTATTCGAGGTGTTGATCGTGGTGGCCATCCTGGCCATGGTCGCCGGCGGCGTCGCGGCGTTCGCGCTGCCGAAATTCCGCGAAGCGCAGAAGACGCAAGCGGAGACGGGCGCGCGCGTGATGCGCACGGCCGTGCAGCAATGGCAGGCGGCGAACAATGAAATCACCTGTCCGACGGTGAGCCAGCTGGTGCAGGAGAAGCACCTCGATCCCGGACAGAGCACCAACGATCCCTGGGGCCAGCCCTACTCCTTCGTCTGCTCGGACGAGGAGGTCAGCGTCATCTCGGCCGGCCCCGACAAGAAGAAGGGCACCAAAGACGACATCTCGGTGCCGAAGGGCGCCACCGCCGGCGCCGAGGACGACGGCAAGCCGTAAACACCGTGCGCTCTCGCCGACACGCCCGCGGACTGACGCTCGTCGAGGTCCTCATCGTGGTGGCGCTCATCGCGCTGCTCGCGGGCGGAGCCATGCTGGGCCCGGGCATGCTGCGCTCCTCGCGCATGCGCGGCGCGGCCACGCTGATCGTGAGCAGCGTGCGGCTGGCGCAAAATCGCACCAACGCGAGCGGGCGCCCGGTGCGCCTGGTGTTCGATCTGGGCGAGCATCGCCTGTCGCTGGAGGAGGCCAGCTCGGTGGCGTTCTCGCGCGAAAAGAACGCGATCGCCGGCGGCGCCGAGGCCGCCGACGAGATCGAGAAGAAGGCCAAGGCGGACGCCGCCAAGATCCAAGAAGGGGTGCGGCCGCCGCGCGCGCGCTTTCAGCCGATCCGAGAGGTCTCCGATCCGAACGAGCCCAGCAAGGGTCGCCCGTTCGGCGCCGGCGTTCAGGTCGCGTCCGTGCAGACCGACCGTGACGAGGAGCCGGTGACCGAAGGCCGCGCCTACATCTATTTCTGGCCAGGTGGGCTGACCGAGCGCGCGGTGATTCGCCTCAAGCGCAGCGACAGCAGCGAAGAGGCGCTGACGGTGCTGATCGACTCGCTGACGGGCCGCGCCAGGATCGAGCGTGGCAACGCCGAGTTCCCCCCGCCACCCGAGGATCCCGAGGGCTCGATGTTCGGGTCGAAGGAGGACGAGGAGTGAGCGCTGTGGGCAGTCGTCAACGCGGCTTTACGCTGCTCGAGGTGCTGGTCGCCGTCGCCATCCTAGGCCTCGGCCTGACCATGATCTTGAGCTCACAGGTCGGTCTGTTCTCGGGCGCCTCCCGCGGCCAGCACATCACCATCGCGACCAACCTCGCGCGCTGCAAGATGTCGGAGGTCGAGCTCGAGCTCTTGAAGAAGGGCTATCCGCTCACCGATCAGAAAGATGACGGCAGCTGCTGCGGTGACGATGGCGAGCCGGGCTACACCTGCGCCTGGAAGATCGAGCGCGTCGAGCTGCCCGAGGCCAGCGAGATGGCGCCGGACGGCGGCGCCGGCAGCGCCGAGTTGGAGCCGGGAAAGAGCCCGCTCGACGCGCTGACCAAGCTGACGCAGCTCGGTAACCCCGCGACCGCCGGCTCGGCGGGAGCGCCGACCCTCTCTACGTTCACGCAGACCGCGGGTGAAGCGATGGGCGGTGGCCTGGCGAGCATGGCCATGGGCTTGGTGTACCCATCATTGAAGCCGATGCTGGAGGCCAGCATCCGCAAGATCACCCTGAAGGTGAGCTGGAAGGAGGGCGTCAAAGAGCGCGAGCTGCTGGTCACGCAGTACGTGACGGATCCGCAGCAGGGCCAGCTGTTCGATCCCGTGACCGGGCAACCGCTTCCGCCCGGCATGAGCGGCACCGGCGGCGGCGCCGGCGCGATTCCGGGGCTTCCGGGTATGCCGAGTACGCCCGGCATGCCGGGCATGCCGGGGCTGGGACTGCCAGGCATGGGCACCAACTTCGGAGCGGGGCGCTGATGCAGCGACGCGCGCGCGGCTTCACCTTGCTCGAGCTGTTGGTCGCGATCTCGATCCTCGCGATGGTGTCGCTGATCATTTACGGCGCCTTCTCCGCGATGCGAAAGAGCAAGGAGGGGCTCGAGCGCGTTCAGACGCGCTATCGGGAGGGACGCATGGCGATGCAGCGTATCACGCGCGATCTGTCGAGCGCTTACCTCTCGCTGCACGTGCCGCTGGATCAGCGGCTGATCACGCAGAAGACCTCGTTCGTGGGTCACCGCGGCACCCCGACCGATCGCGTCGATTTCAACTCGTTCTCCAATCAGCGGCGCGATCGCGACTCGCACGAGTCGGATCAGGCAGAGCTGTCTTATTTCGGCGTCGAGAGCCGCGACGCGAACAGCAACCTCGATCTAGTGCGGCGCGTCAGCACCAAGCCGGATCTCGATCCGCGCCATGGTGGTCGCGTGGAGGTGCTCGCGACCGATATCGATTTGTTCCAGCTCGAATATTTGGACGCGCAGAGCGGTTTGTGGACCGAGAACTGGGACAGCACTCAGGCCGCGTCAGGGCAGCCCAATCGCTTGCCGCTGCAGGTGCGCGTGACCTTGGTGTTGAACGCCGGGCAGCGCTCCCACTCCGACTCCGGCCGCGGCCGCATCCGGCTGATGACGATCGTCGATTTGCCGATTCAGAACCCGCTCAACTTCGCGAACCTATGAAGTCCCTCTCTGCCCTGCTCCGCGCTCCGCTGCGGCCCCCGTGGTCGCGGCGTGCGCGCGCGCGACGAGCTCGGCGGCGGCGCCGGGAGCGGGGTATGGCGTTCGTGATGGTGCTCGGCGCGCTCACCATCCTCACGGTGATGCTGACGGAGGTGCAGGATCAGAGCTCGGCCGAGCTCTCGAGCGCGCTCGAGGCGCGCGATCAGCTGCTGGCCGAGTACGCCGCGCGCAGCGCCATCAATCTCTCGCGGCTGCTGATCGCCTCGGAGCCCACGATCCGAAAATCGGTCTCGTTCTTGGGGCTGATGTTCGGCGGGCAGCTGCCGCAGCTGCCGGTGTGGGTGTACTCGGATCGGCTGCTCGGCCCCTTCAACGACAGCAGCGGCGCCGAGAGCTTCTCCTCGTTTTCCGGCATCGATCTCAGCAAGGGCAAGAACCTCGGCTTTCCGGGCGCGTCGTTCGAGGTCGCGATCGTGGATGAGGACTCGAAGCTCAACATCAACTCTGCCGGAAGCGCCTTCGCCCAGCGCCGCCTGATGATGCAGCTGATGGAGCGCATGACGGGGCCGCAGTACGACCCGCTGTTCGAGAACCGCGACGCGGACGGCAACTTCTCGGATCGTCAGGCCATCTGCGCGGCGCTGATCGACTGGGTCGACGGCAATCAGGACACGATGGCCTGTGATCGCACCAACTACAACGCGCAGGACATGCCCGCCGAGGACTCCTACTACGAGCTCTTGCGCAAGCCGTATCACCGCAAGAACGCGCCCTTCGACAGCCTCGAGGAGATCCGGCGCGTGCGCGGCGTGAGCGACGATTTCTGGAGCACCTTCATCGACCCGGATCCGGACCACCCGGAGAAGCGGCTGTTCACGGTGTGGGGCCAGAACACCATCAACATCAACACGGCGCAGCCGCTCACGCTGCTAAAGACGGTGTGCAGCACGCTGCCGCAGAACCAGCCGGTGCCGAAGATGTGCATCGACCCCATGGAGCAAGCCAAGATCTTCACGATGTTCGGCTTGATCCAGACGCTGATGCCCGGCGTGCCGCCGTTCGGTTCACCGCAGGCGTTCGCGGGCATCCTGTCCGGCAAGGGGAACTCCGCCTTCGCGGGGCTGGCGCAGACGCTCGGGCTGGAGCCGGTGACGCTCGACGCCAACGCGCTGTCGCAGCTCAGCGTGGAGAGCAAGGTGTTCTCCATCTACGCGACCGGCATCGTGAAGTCGGGCCGGCGTGAGACCCACGCGCGGATCCACGCGGTGGTCGACTTTCGCGGAGCGCCGGCCCCTGGCGTGGTGAACGTGAATGGCTGGGGGGAATTTCCCGGCCAAGCTGGGCTCGGGACGGGTGGAACGGCCGCGCTGCCCACGGCGACGGGCGGCACCATGGGCGTCGCCGCGGCCACCGGCAGCGGAGGCGCCGCGGCGATGCCCGGCATCACCGGCGCCACGCGGCCCAGCCCGGGCGGAAACGTGATCTACTACAGGATGGACTGAGACGATGGCCCGCTATCTTGGACTCGACATCGGCGCCCGCTATGTGCGCGCTGCCGTGATCACCACCGGTTACCGCCGCATCGGCGTGGAGCGGCTGGAGGAAATGCCGATCACGGACTCGGAGAACCTGTCCGCGGCCATCACCACCGCGGCCAGCCACTTGCTCTCGCCGATCGATGGCGTGGCTACCGCCATCGACGGAGATCTAGCGTTCGTTCATCGCTTGACGCTGCCGCGCACGGCGACCAAGCAGCTCGCCGAGGTGTTGCCGTTCGAGATCGAAGCGCAGATCCCGATCGACATCGACGAGCTCGTTTACGACTATCGCTTGCTCGCGCGCGCCAACAACCAAGCGCCGCTCACCGTGCTGGTGGCCGCCGCGCGCAGCGAGCACGTGCGGGCGCGCATCGAGCTCGTGCGCCAGGCGCTGGGTCGCGAGCCCGAACGCGTCGCGTGCGGCGCCGTCGCGCTCGCGAACCTGGTCTCGCTGACGCCCGGGCTGCGGCGACCCGAGCCGCTCGCCATCGTCGATCTGGGCGGGCGCCGCACCGAGGTCACGGTGCTGCACAACGCAGAGCCGGTGTTCGTGCGGACGCTGTCCTACGGTGTGGAGGGCTTGCCGGCCAGCGCTGAGGCGCTGGCCGCGGAGGTGCGGCAGTCGCTGTTGGCGTGGTCGGCTCAGGGGGACAGCGACGTCGCGTGCGTCTACCTCGCCGGCGGTGGCGCCTTCGCCGATGGCGCGGCGCGCTTTTTGAACTACGAGCTCGGAGTACCGGTCGAGCCGCTGCCTCCGATTGAAGCGGAGGGCGTTACGCCGGAGCTGCTCCAGGCCATGCCGCGCTTCGCGAAGGCCGTGGCGCTGGCGCTGGGCGCGGCGGGTCGCGGTCACGACGTCGATCTGCGGCGCGGCGCCCTGGCGTACCAGCGCGGCTTCGGCTTTTTGAAGGAGAAGGCGCCGCTCTTGATCGGGCTCGGCGCGTCCGTGCTGGTGAGCTTCTTCTTCGCGACCTGGGCGGAGACGCGCGCGCTCGCGCGCGAAAATACCGTGCTCGTCGATCAGCTCGCGCGCGTGAGCAAGGAAATTTTGGGCGTCGAGGCCAATGACGCCGAGACCGCCGCTGACGCCTTGCAGAAGGCGCGCGTGGGGGAGGAGGCCGATCCGCTGCCGCAAATGGACGGCTTCGACCTGGTGGTCGAGGTGTCCAAGATCGTGCCCACCAACGTGACGCACGACATCGAGGAGTTCGACGTGCAGCGCGGCCACCTGAAGATGCAGGCCATCGTCGGCACCGCGAGCGAAGCACAGAACATCGCGACGGAGCTCGCGAAGCACCGCTGTCTGGAGCAGACCAAGCTCGGCAAGGTGACGCAGGCCATCAACAGTGATCGCCAGAAATACGTGCTCGACGCGGACGTGCGCTGCCCCGAAGACAAGAAGGCCAAGACGGACAAGAAGGACAAGACCGGTGACAAGCCGAGCGGGAGCGAACCGTGACCTTACGTGAACGCCTGGGCCGCCTGGAGGAGCGCGAGCGGCGCCTGCTCGGCATCTTCGCGCTGATCGCGGCGGCGGTGATCCTGGTGCTGATCCCCGTCGCGGTGACGGCCACGCTGCATGGCACGCGCTCGGAGAACGAAGAGCTGCGCGACGTGATCGCGGAGATCGTGTCGTCGCGCAGCGTGGTCGAGAAGAGCCGCGCCCTGCACAAGGCCATCGAAGAGCGCTACTCGCGACCGGCGCCGCCGCTCACGTCGTTTCTGTCCGGGCTGGCCAAAGAGGCGGACGTAGAAATCCCGGAGACGCAGGATCGCCAGCCGGTGCCGCACGGCAAGCGCTACGAAGAGAAGGCGACCAAGATCACCCTGCGCAAGATCGGCATGCTGAAGATCGCCCGCTTCATGGAGCGCATCGAGAACTCCGGGCATCCCGTGGCCATCACGCAGCTGACGATTCGCAAGCGCGGCATCGAGCCGGACACCTACGACGTCGACATGGTGGTGAGCGCCTTCGAGCGCAAGCCGGACAAGACGGCCGCCAAGGCCAAGGACAAAGAGCCCGCCGGCGAGGACGCCAAGGAGAGCCCCTGATGCGCATCCCGAAAGTCCCGCTGTCGCCGCGCCTGCGCAAGGTGCTGCGCGCCCTCGGCTACGGCGCGTTCTACTGGTTCGCGCTGCTCGTGTTCGTGTACCTGACGTTTCCGTATGAGCGCTTGCGCGATCGCATCATCGCCGAGTTCAACGCGCGTCAGACCGGCCCCGACGCGATGCGCTTGGAGCTCGACGCCGTCTCCGGCTATTGGTTGAGCGGGGTAGAGGCGGAGGGCATCCGCCTGATCTCGCCGCCGAAGGCCGCGGCCACCGTCGACGCGACGGCGCCGGCGCCGAAGCAGTCGGTGCTCAGCGTGGACTCGGCTCACGCGCGCGTCGGCATCCTGCCGTTGTTGTTCGGGAGCGTGCGGCTCAGCTTCGGCGCGGACGCCTTCGGCGGCAGCGTCTCAGGAGAAACCTCAGAGTCGGACGGCGCCCGCCGGCTCGAGCTCGAGCTCGAGGATCTCGCGTTGGACAAGGCCTCGCTGCTCGCCGACATCGTCGGCTTGCCGCTGGCGGGCACGCTCGGCGGAAAGCTCGAGTTCGTGCTGCCCGAGGGCAAGCTGGCCAAGGCCGACGGCACGGTAGCCCTGAAGATCCAAGGCCTCTCGGTGGGCGACGGGAAGGCGAAGATCCGCAACACCATCGCGCTGCCGAAGGTCGAAGCCGGAGATCTCACGCTCGATGGTGAGGCGACGGCGGGTCAGCTCAAGATCACGAATTTCGCGGCGAGCGGGCCAGATCTACAGTTCGCGTCCGACGGCAGCGTGCGGCTGCGTGATCCGCTCGGCACGAGCCTGTGCACGCTCTCGGCGCGCTTCAAATTCACCGATCGCTACATAGGAAAAAATGACATGACCAAGAGCCTGTTCGGCGCACCGGGCTCCAGCGTCCCAGGTCTGTTCGACCTCGATCCCAAGAACAAACGCGCGAAGGGGCCGGATGGCTTCTACGGCTGGCGAGTGACCGGCGTCCTCAACGAGCCGCAGTTCACGCCTTATCCGAGCGCAGGCGGTCCCGGGCCGAAGCCGCGACGCTGAGCGGGTAATCTCCAGAGCGCCGAGCACCCACCAGCGCCTACGTAGGGTGCTCTGGTGGTGAGCGCTGCGCGCCGAGCCCAGGCGTTTTCCGCGCCGCCCCGCGCCGCCCGTGCGAAACTATGCGAACGCCGCGCGGCCATGATCACGCCTCCGGACACCTCAGCCTGGCACCTCGCCGGGCGCACCATGAATTCACGGTATTTCGCGGTGGAGCCGGGGATCTTGGCGTGCGTGCCCGATCCGATGAGCGCCGACACGGCGGAGAGCGCCCGAGAGAACGCGCAGTTTCAGGAGCTCTATTGGGTGCAGCGCTGGGAGCGCGGCACCTGCATCGTGTTCTTCGACTACCTGGTCGACCAAACCGCGCAGGCGCGCCGCGTGTACGCGACGTACCCGTTCGAGAACCAGCTCGCCACCGCGCTCGTCGGGGGCACCGCGCTGTCGCGCGCCATCGCGTCGTTCTTCACGGGTCTGTCTCAGCCGGCCACGCGCACCAAGTTCTTCGGGACGCTGGCGGACGCCGCCGAGTGGTGTCGTAGCATCCTCGATCAGGAGCGGGTTCCCCGGTGACGGCGTCGGACGAGTCCTTGCTCGGGGGTCGATATCCCGTCGTCGGTAGCACCGACAACGCCACGTTCTATCTCGTGGCCGAGGATGTCCTGGCCATCGTGCCCTGCGAGGATTCGGACGACAACGACCGCACGTCGCTGCAGTCGATTCGTTTTCAGGAGCGCTATTGGCGTGAGCGCGGTCGCAGCGGCAGCTGCATCGTGTTCATGGACCGGGTGCTCACGCAGGATCGCGCCGCACGCGAGAACTACAAGAGCAAGCCCGACAACGAGCTCATCCGCGCCTTCGCCTTGATCAGCAGCAGCATGCTGGGTCGCGCGGTCAGCTCGCTGTTCGTGGGGCTGAGCGCGCCCGCGGTACCTACCAAAGTGTTCTCGTCCATGCCCGAGGCGATGGAATGGCTGTCGAGCCTACGTCAGAGCGACTCCACGACGCCGTAGTCGACGCGCTGGTGCGGCTCGCCGAAGCGGACTTCTCGGTTCGGCTGCCGCGGACCGGCGATCGCAGCCGCGAGGACGTGCTGGCGTTCCTGATCAACAGCATCGCGGAGGAGCTGAGCAGCTTGTGGGAGGACTCCAAGCGCCATCAAGCCGAGCAGGAGGCCACCGTGACGATGGTGTCCGAGGGCCTGCTCGCGCTCGTCTCCGGCCGCTTCGACTGGTCCGCGCCGCGCACCGGCGATGGCTCCGTGCGTGACGTGCTGGCGTTCCTGCTCAACAACACGGCGCAGGAGCTGGCGCTGATCGTGAAGACGCGCGAAGAGCAGGCCGCGGAGGTGGCGATGCTGCGCTCCGCGCGCGCGACCGAGCGCCTGGCGGGCATGGGCGCGCTGGCGGCGGGCGCCGCGCACGAGCTCGCCACGCCGCTGTCCTCCGCGCTGTTGTTCTTGCAGGAGGCGTGCGACGCCGCGCGTCTGGGCCAGCACGCGCAAGAGATCCTGCCGCTTTTGTGCACCGCGCTGGAGGGCGTCGAGCGCGCCGCCGCGCTGCTCGACGATCTGCGGATCTTCGTGCGCGATCGCCCGCAGACGCTGGGCCCGGTGCCGCTCGACAGCGTCATCCGCGGCGCGGTGCGGCTGCTGCATCACGAGGCGCGCACGCGCTGCACGGTCGTGGTGCAGGCCAAGCAAGCGTACATCTGGGCCAATGAGGCGCGCTTGGGGCAGGTGTTCGTGAACCTGCTCAAGAACGCAATCCAAGCGATCGAGCCCGGCGATCCGGTGAACCAGGTCGTGTCGATCTCGATGGAGCTCGCCAATGGCCGCGTCCGCGTTCGCATCCGCGACACCGGGCGCGGCATGAGCGAGGAGGTCTGCGCGCGCGCCTTCGAGCCGTTCTTCACGACCAAGCCGGTCAATGAGGGCACCGGGCTCGGCTTGGCGGTGTCGCTGGCCACGGTGCGTGAGCTCGGCGGAGAGCTCAGCGTGAGCTCTCAGCTCGGCGTCGGCACCGTCGTGCTCGTGGAGCTGCCGCTGGCGCCAGCGCTGAGCGATCCGCCGAGCAGCAGCGAGCCGCCGCAGCGGGATCGTTCTCGCGAGCGCGCGACGGTCATCGTCGTGGACGACGACCCGGTGCTGTCCAAGGCGCTGTGCCGCGGTCTGCGCCACGAGTACGACGTGCACTGCGCCTGCTCGGGCGCGGAGGCGCTGGAGCTGGTCGGTCGCTTGTCCCAAGTCGATCTCGTGCTGTGTGACGTGATGATGCCGCACATGAACGGCATCGAGCTGCAGGCGCGGATGCGCGAGCGCGCGCCAGAGCTCGCGACGCGCTTTTTGTTCATTTCGGGCGGCGGCGTGACCGAGCACACGCGCGCGTTCCTGGAGCAGCTCGACGGTTACCTGAAGAAGCCGGTCACCCAGCAGCAGCTGATCGCGGCGGTGCGGCAAGCCTTGCGCTCGGCGAGGAGCCGAGCTGAGCGCTGATGCCTCAATCCTCGATCGTTACGCCCAGCGCACGCCGGACCTTCAAATAAGATGCGCTGACCGAGTACAGCAGCAGCTCGCGGACGCGCTCCTCGCTGGCCGCGGCGCTGCCCGCATCTCCGGCGCGGATGGTGACGAGCGCGCTCTCGAGATCGTGCGCGGCGATGAAGCCGGCGCGGTCGGCCGTGAACTCGACGGCCGCGACCCAGCGCTTGAGATCGAGCGCTGTCTCGGCGGCGAGCAGCTTGCTCACCACGCGCGTCAGGTGGTCGCGCAGCGGGCCCTGGATGCCGGCTTCCAGCGCAGCGAGCGCCTCGAGCACCGCGCCCTCGAGCTCGGGCGGCAGCGGGAAGCCCGGAGCCGTCAGCTTGATGGCCGCGAAGAGCCAGGCCTTCAGCGCCGTCCCCGACGCGAGCAGCTTCTGCAAATACATGCCGGGGCGCAGGAAGGTCAGGCTGCGCCCGGCGATGAACGCGGCCTGCTGCAGCGAGAGCTCGCGCTCGAGCCCGCCGGCGCCCAGCACCAGCGCCGGGGTGTGCGCGAAGAGGAAGGAGACGCGGCCTGGGTCGGAGGGGTTGGCGAACACCGGCGGCAACGCGACGCTGAGCACGGAGGCCGCATGAAACAAGCTCTGCGCCAGCGGCGCCGGGTGCTCGGCGAGCTCGAGCTCGGCCGCCGGCTGGTAGCCGAGCTCTTCGAAGGTCTGACCGCGGCGCGCGATCACGGCCGCTTCGATCAGCGCGAACAGGCTGGTGAGCAGGGGGTCCGCGTCGCCGTGCATCACGTCGAGCAGCCAATCATCGTCAGTGAGCGTGTTCGTCGCGGGGGCGGCCGTCTCGGCGCGCATGCGCTCGTAGAAGCGCTGCTCGTCCGGCTCCGCCAAGCCCAGCACGCTGAGTGTTTGGCACAGGCACCACGCCGCGTCCGCGCGCTGCGTCTCGGTGTACATGCGCCGCAGGCCGCGGTACGAATCCGCTCGATACGGATCACGGCGCAGCGCCTCTTGCTCGAAGGCGGCGGCGCGCTCGAGGTACTGAGCGGGGGCGCTCAAATACAGCGCGCGCAGCCGCGCGGCGCGCTGCTCGTCGTCCGCTGCCAACGTGTGCGCCGCTTCATAGGCGTCCACGGCTTGCTCTTGCCAGCCGAGCTTGTGTTCGTAGAGCTCAGCCAGTCGATCGAAGGCCGCCACCATGGCCGCGGTGTCGGCGGCGCGCGTAGCGAGCTCCAGTCTGCGCTTGAGCAGCCGCTCGACCGCGGCGTGATTATCGCGCGCGCTCTCCAGCTCGATGGCTTCTTGCAGCGCTTTCTCGAGCTCGGGCTCGAGCTCGAGCACCTGCTCGTAGAGCGCGAGCGCGCGCTCGCCGTCGCCGAGCTCGCGCGCGCAGACGATGGCCGCGGTGTGCAGGTACTTGGCGCGCTGCTTGCGATCTTCGACCAAGTCCGCGAGCCGCAGCACGACCGACAGCAGTTTGTCCCACTCTTTGCTCTCTCCATAGAGCTGCATCAAGCGACCGAGCGCGCGGCGCTCTTGTGGGCGCTCGGCCAGGATCGCGAGCAGCGCGCCAATGGCTTGCTCGCGCTGCCCGAGGCGCGCGCGCAGCTCGCTGGCGTCGAGCAGCAGCTGCAGCCGCTCTTCGCCCTGGGCCCGCTGAGCCAGGCGCAGCTGGAGCTCCGCGAGCTCCGGCCAGAGCTCGCGGAGCTCCAGCGCTTTCGCGAGCGCTCGCGCCGCTTCGCTGTTCGTCGCGTCGGCGCCGACCTCACGCAGCCGCGGCAGCGCTTCCTCGAGGCGCCCGGCGCGTCGCAGCGACTCCCCCAAGCGATAGGTGGCGTCTGCGCGCTGCGCCGAGCTGAGCGCCTCGGCGGCGCGCTTCAGCAGCTCGTCATGGAGCGCGGCGGCGCGCTCCGGCGCGCCGTGGCGAAACAGCAGCTCGGCCGCGCGCTGAAGCACGGCCACGTCTTGCGGCAGCGCGACGAGCGCCGCCTCGGCTGCCGCCGCGGCGCTCGCGCCGGCGTCGCTCGCGAGCAGCGCGTCGAGGTACGCGCACCAGACAGCGCTCTCCTCCGGCAAGGCGCGCCGCTCCACGAGCGCGGCGTAGTGGCGCGCCGCCTCTTGAAAGCGCTGCCGTTCGAAGGCGAGCTCCGCGAGCAGGCGCAGCGCGCGGAGCTCGCTGGGATCCAGCGCCAGCGCTCGCTTGGCGCTGGCCTCCGCGGCGGCGTTGTCGCGTAGCCGTTCGCGCAGCAGCTGCGCGCGTCGCCCTTCCAGCGCTGCCTTCGCCGAGCTCCCCTCGGTGAGCTCGAGCTCGCGCTCCAGGAGCTGGATGGCGCGCGGCGCGTCTCCGCGCGCGAGGTGCGCCTCGCGCAGCGCGGCGAGCGCGCGCGGGTTCGTCGCTTCATAGCCGGCGTCCAGCTCCAGGATCCGCGCGTAGGTCTCGCTGGCTTGGCGCTGGTCCAAAAATTCCTCCTGCTGCAGCCCGGCGACGCGCTCCAGCAGCTGCACCTTCTGACGCGGCGTCTCCGCCAGCTCCGCCTGTCGTTGCAAATTGGCGAGCAGCTCTCGGCTGCGGCCGGCGCGTGTCAGCAGCTGCTCCAAGCCGCGCAGCGCGGGCAGCCAGCGGGGCTCGCTGTCCAGCGCGAGCTCGTAGTATTTCACCGCCTCCGCGTCCTGGCCGAGCTTCTGCTCGCAGAGCTCCGCGATGCGCGTGAACGTCGTAGCGCGCGCGCCCGGCGCTTGGCGCGCGAGCCCCGCCTCCAGCGTCGCGATCATGGCGGGGTAGTCGCTCCTGCGTTCGTAGAGCGCCGCCAAGCGCGCGCGAGCGCGCGCGTTGTCGGCGTCGCTGGCCAGCACTTCCTCATAGAGGGCGCGCGCCGCGTCAGCGTCGGAGAGCTTCTGCTCGAGCGTTTCCGCGGCCTCGATCAAGAGCTCGTGGGCGTCCCCGGGCGCGCTGGCCAGCGTGGCGCGACGTCTCAACAAGCCGGCGAGCTCGCGCCATTGCTCGCTCTGCCGCAGCACGCGCGCGAGCCCGGCCAGCGCCGCGGCGTTCGCTGGTTCGTCGGCGAGGACAGCTTCGAAATGCGTGCGAGCCAGCGGCGGCCGCGCCGCGCGCTCGAGCGCCCAATCGCCGGCCTGCAGCAGCAAGAGCGCGCGGTCGGCGGGCGGCGTGGCGTTGTCGTGCGCGGCGGTGCTGAGCGCGTCGAGCAGCTCGCCCCAGGCCTGCGTGTCGCTGCCCGCGAGCTCCTCGAGGGCGCGAGCCAGCGCCGGATCGCGCGGGTGCTCGCACAGCGCCTGCGTGAAGGCGACCAGCGCCTGATCGCGATCGCCGCGCGCCTCCAGGTACAGCTGTCCGATCTCCGCGAAGCAGCGCGCGCGCTGCTCGCGGTCGTGCGCTCGCTCGGCGCGCGCCAGCAGCAGCTCGACCGCATCTTCGATTTGGTTCGCGCCGACGAGCAGCTCGATCAGCGCGTTTTCGAGCGGCAGATCGGCGGGCGAATTGGCGAGCAGGCAGCGGTAGATCGCCTCCGCGCGCTCGGCTTGCTCGCCGTCCGCCGCGAGGATGCGCGCCGCCCGAGCGAGCAGGCTCTTCTGCTCGTCCGGGATCGGGTGATTGGTGAGCCGCTCCGCGAGCTCGACCCAGGTCTCCGCGACGCGCTGGCGATGGCGCGGCTCGGCGGCGGCGGCCTCGAGCGTCGCTGCCGCCTGCTCCTCCAAATGCTCGCGAACGCGCGCGATGGCGCGCGTGACCTCCTCGTCGCTGACGCCGCGCCGCGGCTCGGCGTGCTTGGCGGTGATGGCCTTCAGCTCGTCGAGCACCAGCCGCGCGTGCGCTGGGCGCTTCTCGGGCTCGCGCTCGAGCAGCTTGAGCACGAAGCGATCGAGCTCGGGCCAGATCCAGCCGGCCGGCGCCGAGCTGCTGGCCGGCGCCGGGGCCGCGCTGAGCTGCGCGTGCGCGGCCGACAGCGGGCTGCCCTCGAACGGCCCGCGGCCGCTGAGCAGCTCGTACAGCACGGCTCCGAAGCAATACACGTCACTCGCTGGGGTCGCCGGCTCACCGCGCAGCTGCTCGGGTGAGAGCCCGCGCGCGAGCGGTAAGAACGCGAAGCTTTGGCCTTCGCCGCGCTGCGCGCGCGGCCGCCAGCGCAGCCGGTCGCCGCCAGCGTCGACTAGCACCGCCTGACCGTCAGCGACGAGGATGTTCTCGAGTCGCACAGCGCCGTGGCTGAGCCGCGCGTCGTGCAGCGCTGCCAGCGCGCCCAGGACCTGCTCGAGCAGGGTCTGCAGCTCTTCGAAGCGGCGCGCCCGCGCGCTGCCGTGACGCTCACTGAGCGGCGGTGCAGACACGCGCGCGCCAGCGTGGCGCTCGCTGAGCGGCGCGCTGCCGAGCCCGCCGACGCCGTGTCGTTCACTCAGCGGCGCTCCGGGCGCGAGCTCGTGCGCCACATAGGTGCGCTCCTCGCTGCTCCCGAGCTCGAGGCCGCGGGCGAGGCCGGGGTGCTGCACCCGGGCGACGAGGCGCGTGACGGCGGCGAAGCGGGCCAGCGCTCGAAGGTCGCGCGCGACCTCGCGGCGCAGCACCTTGATGCGAAAGCGGCGCCCGGCGCGCTCCCCGAGATAGGAGACGGCCAGCGGACCTTGCGCGAGCGGCGTGAGCCGCGAAAACCCTGCGAAGCCGTCGAGGCTGGGCAGCTCATCGCTGCTCGCCGCGCCAGAGCTCCAGAGCTCGAGCACGGCCTTGGGCAGGTCCGGGCGCAGCGCGCGCAGCGCGTCACACAGCGCCTCGAGGGCGTCGCGCTCGCGACAGCGCCGCACCAGCTCGGCGGCGACGGCCGGCTTCGAAGCGTCGCCGGCGAGCGGTTCAGGGGCGACGCCGAGCACGGTCAGGCTCAGCTCGGTCAGCTCTTCGAGCTCGAAATTTTGGAGCTCTGCGCTCAGCAAGTCGGGGGCGTTCATTGCGAAATCGGCGGCGTCGAACCATAGCTCCGAATGGCGCGCCAGCGCGCTTTCAATCTCGGTCATTCGGCCGGGAGCGAGCGCGCCGTGATCTTGGCCGAACCGGCCGTTCTCGCGCAAAGTGCGGGCCGATGTCGGTAAGCTTCGTCGTCCTGCAGCGCATCTTGCCGCTCTCGGTGTTGGCGGTCGCGGGCATCTCGGTGCCGATGATGGTGTTCTCGCCCGAGGGGCTGACGCGGCTCTCTCACCTGCAGGACGAGAAGCGCAGGGCGGACGAAGAGCTTGCGCGCCTGACGCAGCAAATCCAGGAGCTTCGCGCGCAGGTGGCGCGGATCAAAGAGGATCCGTCGCTCATCGAGCGCGAGGCGCGCGACGAGCTCGGCCTGGTGCGTAAGACCGAGGTCGTCTTCCAATTCAAAGAGTGAGGCGCCCGCTGCGGCCGCGCCGGCGCTGACGCGGCCTTCGCCACGACTGCTATGATATGCGAGTGACGGTTGAGCTGGTTCGACGGCTGCTCGGCGCCGGGGCGCCCGTTCTAGCGCTGGAGTCTGCCCTCGTCGCGGAGGCGTCTGGCAACGGGCCCTTCGTCTGCTCGCTGCTGGATCGCTTTCCCGAGCTCACGCCGCTGGTCGAGCGCGAGCTGGCGCGCGTCGACAGCGCGGAGATTCATCTCGTGCGGCCCGACGCCGAGCTCATCGCGCAGCTGCCGCGCGGGCTGTGCCAGCGTTTGCTGGCGGTGCCCGTGCATCGTGACGTCGCCAGCGGGCGCGTCGACGTGGCCGCGGCCGACACCTTGGGCCCGCACGTCGCCAGCGAGCTCTCTTTTCATCTGCAGGCCCCGGTGCGCGTGCTGCGCGCTGCGCTCGCGCCGCTGCGGCAAGTGCTCGCCGGGCTGCAGCCGGAGGCGACCTCGCCAGCGCCGGCGCGCCCAGCGCGCCGCTCGAGCCGGCCTCCACCGTACC
This sequence comes from uncultured Sorangium sp., assembly GCA_966250485.1. Taxonomy (GTDB): domain Bacteria; phylum Myxococcota_A; class Polyangia; order Polyangiales; family Polyangiaceae; genus PMG-095. The sequence goes on from CBINHN010000003.1 coordinate 284,637, forward strand.
TGGCAGCAGGCTCCGCGAGCGCGCGACCCCCGCGACCGCCGAGCGACGCCCCCATCCCGCTCGTGCGGCGGCCGCCCTTCGTCAGCCGGACGGGTAGTGAGGAAGAAGCCATCCTGAGCCTGTCGCGCTCGAAGTTCGTCCCGCCGGAGCCGCGCTTCAGCTTCGAGCTCCCGCTCGAGGAAGCGACGCTGGAGCTCGGCGCGGCGGACTCGGCCGAGCGCGTCGCCAAGGCGCTGTGTCGCGCTCTGGAGCCCGCCTTGAGCCTGCTGGTCGCCGTGCGCGCCGGCACGTTGGAGGTGCGCGCCACGAGTCGCGAGCTGGCCAGGCCAGAGCTTGCCGCGTTGAAGTTACCGGCCGGAAAAAATTCGGTGTTCGACGTCGCGGTGCGCGCTGGATTTTATCTCGGCCCGCTGCTGCCCACGGTGGTTCACTCGGAGCTGCGCGCTTTGCTACCGGCCGGCGCCGTCGATGAGGTCTATGCGGCGCCGGTGCTCGTGAATAACCGGCCAACGTTGGTGCTGCTCATGGCTCGCTTCGGCCCCTCGCTCGACGGTACGCGGCGGGCCGATCGCTTGCTGCGCGCTGCGGCGAGCGCGCTCGAGCGCATCGTGCTCAACAAGAAGCGTGGAGGCAGCCGATGAGTGATCGAGAAGAGCGTCAGCGCTGGGAAGAGCTGGCACGCGCCGAGCTCCGCGGGCGCGATCCTGCCACTTTGACGCGCGTGTCGGCGGCGGGCATCCCCATCGCGCCGCTCTACACGGCCGAGGATTTGCGCGCGCTGGCGCACCTCGCGGCGCTGCCCGGTGAGTTCCCGTTCGTGCGCGGCGTGCGCGCGACGCAATACGCTGGCCGGCCTTGGACCCTACGCCAGTACGCCGGCTTCTCCACGCCGGAGGCGACGAACGCGTTTTTTCGCCGGGCGCTCGCCGCGGGCCAGCGCGGCTTGAGCGTCGCGTTCGATTTACCGACGCATCGCGGCTACGACAGCGACGCCCCGGAGGTGGCCGGCGACGTAGGAAAGGCGGGCGTAGCCGTGGACACCGTCGAGGATTTGAAGCTTGTCTTCGCGGACATCCCGCTCGCCGAGACGAGCGTGTCCATGACGATGAACGGCGCGGTGCTGCCGGTGCTCGCCGGCTTCATCGTCGCCGCGGAAGAGCAGGGCGTCGCCCCCGCGCGCCTGAGCGGCACGATTCAAAACGACATCCTGAAAGAGTTCATGGTCAGAAACACGTACATCTACCCGCCCGCGCCCTCGCTGCGCATCGTGGCGGACGTGATGCAGTACGTGTCCGAGAAGCTGCCGCGCTTCAACTCGGTGTCCATCTCCGGCTATCACTTGCAGGAGGCGGGCGCGTCCAGCGAGCTCGAGCTCGGCTACACGCTCGCCGACGGGCTCGAGTACCTGCGCGTAGCCAGCGAGCGCGGCCTCGACGTGGACGCCGTGGGCAAGAATTTCTCGTTCTTCTTCGGCGTGGGCTTGGACTTCTTCGCCGAGGTCGCCAAGCTGCGCGCGGCCCGGCTGTTGTGGGCGAGCCTCGTCAAGGAGCGCTTTCAACCGCGCGGGCAGGCCGTGCTGATGCTGCGCACGCACTGCCAGACCTCGGGCGTCAGCCTCACCGCCCAGGACCCGTTGAACAACGTGGTCCGCACCACGATCGAGGCCTTGGCCGCCGTGCTGGGCGGCACGCAGAGCCTGCACACCAACGCCTACGATGAAGCGCTGGCGTTGCCGAGCGAACGCTCCGCGCGCATCGCGCGCAACACGCAGCTCATCCTGCAGCACGAGACCGGCCTGACGCGCGTGATCGACCCGCTCGCGGGCTCGTATTTCGTCGAGCGGCTGACGCATGAGCTGGCCGAGCGCGCGCGCGCCGTGATCGAGGAGGTCGATCGCATCGGCGGCATGGCGCGCGCCATCGAGCTCGGCGTGCCGCAGCGACGCATCGAGCGCGCCGCCGCGGAGCGTCAAGCGCGCATCGAGCGCGGGGACGACAAGATCGTCGGCGTCAACGCGTTTCAGGCGCCGGACGAGCCGGAGCTCGAGCTGTTCGCTATCGACACGCGTGAGGTGCTCTCCGCGCAGCTGGCGCGGCTCGAGCGCGTGCGCCGGGAGCGCGACGCGGCGCGCGTCACGGCCGCGCTCGCCGCGCTCGAGCAGGGCGCGCGCTCGGGCGCGAACCTGCTCGAGCTGAGCGTGGACGCGATGCGCGCCCGCGCCACGGTGGGGGAGGTGAGCCGGGCCCTGCTCACGGTCTTTGGCCGGTACGAGGCGGTGACGATGACGACCAGCGGCGTGTTCTCCAGCGCGTTCCGGGACGATCAGGAGTGGCAGACGCTGACGGCGGCCGTGCAGCGCTTCGCGCGCGAGCGCGGGCGTCGACCGCGCATCCTGCTCGCGAAGCTCGGCCAGGACGGCCATGACCGCGGCGTGAAGGTGGTCGCCGCCGGCCTGTCCGATCTCGGCTTCGATGTCGAGCTCGGCGCGCTGTTTCAGACGCCGCGAGACGTCGCGCGTCAAGCCGTGGAGGGTGACGTGCATTTCGTCGGCATCTCCACGCAGGCGGGCGCGCACGGCGTATTGGTGCCCGAGCTGATCCAGGAGCTCGCGCGGCTCGGCGCGAGCGATGTGCAGGTCGTGGTCGGCGGCATCGTGCCGAGCGCGGATCGCGAGGCGTTGCAGCTCGCCGGGGCACGCGCGACGTTCGGGCCGGGCGCGAAAATAACGGACATCGCGCGGCGCCTGCTCGAGCTCGCGGGCGCGCCGCCGGAGGCAGCGCCGGCGTGAGCGCGGCCGAGCTCGCGGGCGGCGTGCTGGCCGGCGATCGCCGTTCGCTGGCGCGCGCCATCACCTTGCTGGAGAGCACGCTGCCGAGCGAGCAGCGGCTTGCCGAAGAGCTGCTCGCGGCGCTGTACCCGAGCACCGGGCGCGCGCTCAGGCTGGGCATTACCGGCGTACCCGGCGCAGGTAAGAGCACGCTCGTGGAGGCGCTCGGCTTACACGCGATCGAGAGAGGGCGCAGCGTCGGCGTGCTCGCCATCGATCCCAGCAGCGTGAAGAGCGGCGGCAGCGTGCTCGGCGATCGCGCGCGCATGGTCGAGCTCGGGCGCTCCCCGCGCGCGTTCGTACGGGCCAGCCCTTCCTCGGCGGCGGCGGGCGGCGTCGCGCCTCGAGCTCGCGAGGCGCTGATCGCGCTCGAGGCGGGCGGCCATGACCTCGTGATCGTGGAGACGGTGGGCACCGGCCAATCGGAGCTCGGCGTCGTCGAGCTCGTCGACGTCGTCGTGCTGGTGCTGCTCGCGGGCGCCGGTGACGACGTGCAGGGCATCAAGCGCGGCATCCTCGAGCACGCTGACGTCCTGGTGTTCAACAAGGCGGACGGCGACGGGCGTGTGCTCGCCGAGGCCGCGCGCGGGCAGCTCGCCGCGCTGTTCTCCTGGTTGCGCAAGGATCAGCCCGCCGTGCTGCTGGCCAGCGCGCGCGAGGGCGCGGGCGTCGCGGAGCTCTTCAGCGCCGTGGAGGCTCGCTTTGCGGCCCTGTCGCGCAGCGGCGCGCTCGAGCAGCGCCGCGTCGCGCAGCGCCGCGCCTGGCTCGAGAGCGCGCTGGACGACGCCTTGCGCGCGCGGCTCTCGCGCGAACCCGGCGTCGCCGAGCGGCTGAGCCGCGCGCTGAGCGCCGTCGAGCGCGGCGAGCTGTTGCCGCCGCTCGCCGCG
>CBINHN010000004.1:0-221832 GCA_966250485.1 uncultured Sorangium sp.
GATAGGTGCCGGTGGGCGTCGTGGGGGCCTCCGGCCGTCACGATGCGGCTCGCTGAGGCGCCGCGCTGCTGCGTGGCTTCGCTGGCGCTCGCCGCTCCGCGCGCTCATGGGCGCCCGGCGTATGAGCACACCGCGGGAGCTCAACCTCTACCCCCGCCCCCCAGCGAGGCACCGCGGCTCCTTGCTTCGCTTTGGAGCCTCTAGGACGCTGCTTGCAGAGGCTCGGCTTGGGAGAAGGAGGACGGTGACGAGACGGGTACGCGAATGCTCGAACATACAAAAGCGCCGGTCACCTTTTGGGTGACCGGCGCTTGCTGGGGACGCTGTTGCCGCCGGAGGAGAGCGGCGACTTTGTCCGTCAGTTCGTGGAGGGCTGGGCCTCTCGCTTGGCGACCTCGTCGACGTAGGCTTGGGACGGTTGGGGCATGCGCTCGAGGGCGGCCTCGAGCACTTCGTCGAGCTTGTGCACGAAGACGAACTCGAGCTCGTCGCGAACCTCTTTCGGTACTTCTTCGAGATCGGCCTTGTTGCGCTCGGGGAGCAGCACGCGCTTGATGCCGGCGCGGTGGGCGGCAAGGGTCTTCTCCTTGACGCCGCCGATGGGCAGCACGCGGCCCCGTAGCGAGATCTCACCGGTCATGGCCACGTCGTGACGGACACGAATGCCCGTCAAGAGCGAGACGATGGCGGTGAACATCGTGATGCCCGCGCTGGGGCCGTCTTTGGGCATGGCGCCCGCGGGGATGTGGATGTGGATGTCGCTCTTCTCGAGGAAGTCCTTGGCGATGCCGTACTTCTCCGCGTTGGTGCGCACGTAGCTCAGGGCCGCGTGCGCGCTCTCCTTCATGACGTCGCCGAGCTGGCCGGTGAGCTGCATCTTGCCCGTGCCGAACATGCGCGTGACCTCGATGAAGAGGATCTCACCACCCACGCTGGTCCAAGCTAGCCCAGTGGCGACGCCGGTCTCCTCAGTGCGCTCGGCGACCTCGCTCGTGTACTTGATGGGTCCGAGGAACTCGCGCAGATCGTCCTCGCTCTTGATCACGCGCGCGGTGTTGTCGCCCTCCGCGACCTTGACCGCCACGCCGCGGATCACGCTGGCGATGGTGCGCTCCAGGCTGCGCACGCCCGCTTCGCGCGTGTAGTGCTCGATCACCTCTTCGACCGCTTCGTCCGTGATCGTGAGCTGCTCGGACTTGAGCCCGTGCTCCTCGAGCTGCTTCGGGATCAAGTGCTGGCGCGCGATGGCGAGCTTCTCTCGCCGCGTGTAGCCGGGGATCTCGAGGATCTCCATACGGTCACGCAGCGGCGGAGGGATGGGATCCGCGACGTTCGCCGTGGCCACGAACATCACGTTCGAGAGATCATACGGAATCTCTAGGTAGTGATCCGCGAACGTGTTGTTCTGCTCGGGGTCGAGCACCTCGAGCAGCGCGGCGCTGGGGTCGCCGCGGAAGTCGTGACCGATCTTGTCGACCTCGTCCATCATGAACACGGGGTTCACCGTGCCGGACTTCTTCATGCCCTGGATGATCTGGCCGGGCAGCGCGCCCACGTAGGTGCGGCGGTGACCGCGGATGGCCGCTTCGTCGTGCACGCCGCCCAGGGAGACGCGCACGAATTTGCGCCCGAGCGCGCGAGCGATGCTGCGCCCGAGCGACGTCTTACCGACGCCGGGCGGGCCGATCAGGCACAAAATCGGGCCTTTTTTGTCGCGCTTGAGCTTGCGCACCGCGAGGTACTCGACGATGCGCTTCTTCACCTTCTCGAGGCCGTAGTGATCTTCGTCGAGGACGCGCCGCACCTCGGCGATGTCCATGTTGTCCTCGGTGGCGTGCGACCACGGCAGGTCCAAAATCCAATCGAGGTACGTGCGCACCACCGTGTACTCGGCGCTGCCGACCTGCATCGAGCGCAGCCGCTTCAGCTGCTTCTTCGCGACGCTGTCCGCCTCGCTCGGCAGGTTGGCCTTGGCGATGCGCTCCTCGAGCCCGTCGAGATCGCCCTGGTCGCCGTCGTCCTCCCCCAGCTCCTCCTTGATGGCCTTGAGCTGTTGACGCAGCACGTACTCGCGCTGATTTTTGCCCATCTCCTCCTTGATTTGGGAGTTGATGCGCTCGCGCATCTTGAGGATCTCGAGCTGGCGAGTCAGGAGCTTCAACACCTTGCGGATGCGCTCCTTCACCTCGACGGTCTCGATCAGCTGCGCCTTCTCCTCGACCGGCGCGTCGAGGTTGGCGGCGACGAGATCGGAGAGCGCGCCCGGCGCCTGGATCGAGTCGATCAGCGAGCCTGCTTCGCGCGGCAGCTCGGGCATCAGCTGAATCACTTGCTTGGCCACGTCGCGCAGGCTCATCGCCAGCGCTTCCGCCTCCACGTCCTCGGTGGCCGGCGTCTCCACGCGCGTCACCCGCGCGCGCATGTACGGGCTGCTCTGCGTCATCCCATCGAAGCGAATGCGCGTGAGCCCCTGGAGAATCAGCGAGTAGTTGCCGGAGCTGTGCTTGAGCGCCTTCAATACGCGCGCCGCGCAGCCAACGGGATAGAGATCGTCCGCGCTGGGATCGTCCGTGGCCGGATCGCGCTGGGCGAAGATCGCGATCACGGGGTTTTGCAGATTGTGGACGTCTTCGACGAGCGCGACGGACTTCTCGCGGCCTACGTCGAAGGGCGCAACCGCTCCGGGAAACAGCACTGCGTTGCGGATGGGCAGCACCGGTAGCTCATCCCCGAAGCGGATATCCTCTTCGTTGACGGGCGGGACTTGTGGCGCAGGCAGCTTCTTTTTGTCGCTCATGATCTCCTCGTCATCATGTCACCCATGCAGGCAGACGCCTACCCGGTAGAGCGGGTAGCTGCTTGCCCATAAAGAGCGTGTTGGCACCGTTTCTTCGGACCTCACACTTGTTCCAAACGGCGACCATGGCTGGAACCTAACCACCACGGCCTCTTGCGCCAACCGCAAAAATTCCGCCGAACCCGCGACCGCACGCGCGCGCGCCGCATCGTTCACGCGCGCTACAGCGCAAGTCCGCCGCGCACGCGACGCTTCGCTCGCGGCCGGTGATGGTATACGCGAGCGACATGCGCGCTGTCTTCTTCGGAACCCCGGCCATTGCCGTGCCTGCGCTGGAGGCGCTCGTCAAAATAGCCAGCGTTGCCGGGGTTGTTTGTCAACCGGATCGGCCAGCAGGCCGAGGCTTGGAGCTGCATCAGCCGGAGGTCAAACGCGCCGCGCTGCGCCTTGGATTGGAGATCTTTCAACCCTCGAAGGTGCGCTCCGGCGAGCTCCTGGGTTGGCTCCGCGAGCGCGAACCCGACGTGGCGCTCGTGCTCGCCTACGGTCGGATTTTGCCGCAAGAAGTGCTGGATGCGCCGAAGTTCGGCTGCTTGAACCTGCACGCCTCCATTTTGCCTCGCTATCGCGGCGCGGCCCCAATCCAATGGGCGATCCTACGCGGAGAGAGCGAGACCGGTATCTCTCTGATGCAAATGGAGGCGAGCCTGGATGCTGGGCCCGTGTACTCGCGCCATGTGATTCCCATTGCTCCGAACGAGACCGGCGGCGAGCTGGCGACCCGCTTGGCGCAGCTCGCCGCGGAGGTCGTGGCCTCCGATGTGGAGCGCGTGCTGAGCGGCGAACTGAGAGCCGAGCCGCAAGACGAAAGCGGTGTCACGCTCGCGCCGCCGCTCGAGCGCGCTCACGGAGCGATGGATTTCTCCCGCAGCGCAGCCGAGCTGCACAACCTGGTGCGCGGGCTAGCGCCGCGCCCCGGAGCGCACACCAAGGTTCGCGGCAAGCAGCTGCGCGTCGCCGAGACGCGGCGGGTCACGAGCGCCCCCAAGCTCGCGCCCGGAGAGATCCGCGTCGAACGACCGCGCGTCCTGGTGGGCACCGCTGACGGCGCGCTCGAGCTCGTGCGCGCCCAGCTCGAAGGCAAGCGCGAGCTCACGGCGCTCGAGCTCGTGAACGGACGCGCGCTGCAGGACGGCGAGCGGCTCGGAGCCGGCTGAGCGCCGATGACGAGCGCCAGCGGGGACGCCTTCATCGCGGAAATTCGCCGTGAATTCCCGCGATTTCGCCTGTTGTACAAGCGCCAGAGCCGCTTCTGTAAGCTGCTGCATTGGCTGCTCGTGGCGGTGACGTTGGGCGGGCAGCGCGCGTTCCTCGACGGGTACTACACGGTGCTCGGCGACACTTTGTACGTGCCTCGGCTATGGGACGAGCTCGCCGAGCCCGACCGCGTCATTCTGCTGCGGCACGAGCGGGTCCACCTGCGCCAGCGGCGCCGTTACGGGACGCTGGGCATGGCCTTTCTGTACCTGTTCCCCTTCTTCCCTCTGGGCCTCGCCTATGGCCGAGCGCGCATCGAGTGGGAGGCGTACGTCGAGACGCTACGCGCGACCGCGGAGCTTCACGGGCTCGAGGCTGCGCGGGATCCGCGGCTGCGCGAGCGCATCGTGTCGCGCTTCGTTGGCCCAGACTACGGCTGGATGTGGCCGTTCCGGGCGCAGGTCGAGCGCTGGTACGACGCGGCGCTCGAAAACTTACGCCAAGCGGAATGACTTTTCCGCCCCGAGCTGGCAATAAGTAGCCTCTCAGAGATGGTAGCTCCCGTCATCGGCATCGACCTCGGAACCACGAACACCGTGGTCGCGGCGGTGCGCGACGGGCGTGCCGCGGCGATCCCGGACGAGCAGAGCCAGACGCTGATTCCGTCGGTCGTCTCGTTCCATCCGAACGGCTCGGTGTTGGTGGGTCGCCCCGCGAAGGAGCGCCGCCTCGTCGACGCCGCTAACACCGTTTACTCGGTCAAGCGCCTGATCGGCCGGAGCTGGGACAGTGAAGAGGTGCGCCGCGCGCGCACGCGCTTCGCCTTCCAAATGCGCGAGGGTCCCGGGCGCGCCACGCTGGTCGTCGGTCGCGGTGAGACCTATACGCTGCCAGAGATCAGCGCCTTCGTGCTGCGCCGCGCGAAGCAGGTGGCTGAAGCCGCGCTCGGTGAGAAGGTCGAGCGAGCGGTCATCACCGTGCCCGCGAACTTCAACGATCTGCAACGCGCGGCGACGAAGGTGGCCGGCCGCGTCGCAGGGCTGGAGGTGTTGCGCATCCTCAATGAGCCCACGGCCGCGGCGCTCGCCTACGGCTTCGGTCGTTCGACCGCCGAGCGCCTCGCGGTCTACGACTTCGGCGGCGGCACCTTCGACGTGACGCTGCTCGATCTCTCGGACAACGTCTTCGAGGTGCTCGCCACGGCGGGCAATTCGTTCCTGGGCGGCGACGACGTCGACCTCGCCATCGCCGAGCGCATCGCCGGCGAGTTCCTCGCTCGCCACCGCTATGATCCGCGCAGCAACCCGCAGGCGTTCGAGCGGCTGCGCGTCGCGGCCGAGCTGCTCAAGCAGCAGCTGAGCTTCGAGCAAGAAGCGACGGTCACCATCAACGACGTCGCGCACGGGACGGGCGGCAAGGCGTTGGACCTCGAGTACCGACTCTCGCGCAGCGAGCTCGAGCACCTGGTCGCGCCGATTCTCAACCGCACCTTCGACGTGTGCCAAGAAGCGCTGGGCATCGCCCGCCTGACGCCCGCTGACTTCGATCAAGTGCTGCTGGTGGGCGGCTCCACGCGCATGCCGCTCGTCAAGCGACGCGCCGAAGAGTTCTTCGGACGCGAAGTGCGCTCGCACCTCAACCCTGATGAAGTGGTGGCCCTCGGAGCGGCGATTCAGGCCAACGCGCTGACGGGCAGCGAGCGGCGACGCGGCACGATACCACCCGCACCCGCCGCGCTGCGCAAACCCGCAGCGCAGCCGCCCGCGCGGCAACGCCCGGCGACGGCTCCGGGCATCGCGCCGACCGCCTCGCCCTCGCCGGCAGCTGAGCGCCGTCCCGCGGCGACGGCGCCGCTCGGTACACAAACGCTCGAAGGCCTGGGCCCGCGCGGCAAGATCCGGACGGGCGCGGGGCTCGGCTCCCCGGCGAGCGCCGCGAGCGATGCGGCAGCACGACCGCGTGCGTCGACGCAGCTGACGCCAGCGGAGGAGGCGGAGCTGGCGGCGCTGGAAGCGCAGGCGTTGCCCTTGTTCGACGCGCCGCACGAAGAGCCCACGGTGCGCAGGCTAGGACCACCGCCGCGCGAAGAGCCCACCGTACGCCGGCGGCTCTCGGCGCGGGAAGAGAGCGCCGCCTTCACGCTGACCGACAACGACCTGGAAGAGATCACGGCCGTGGGCCGCGGCCCGACCCCGTCGTCCCCAGAGCTCGATACGGAGCCGGACGCCGCTCACGAGCCCGAAGACGAGCCGACCATCTCTCGCTCGAGCCCGCCGTCTTCGCCGGTCGTGGCGACTTACGGCGCAGGCAGCACGGTGCTCGGCCTCGGCCCGTTGAACGACGCGCTGGAGGTGCCGCAGGCGCCCTCGACGCGCGCCACGCAGCCGCTCGCAGAACCGCCAGCGGCGATCGCCGCCGTCGCGCCGCCCCCGCTGCTGATCGATGTCACTCCGCTCACGCTTTCGGTCGAGACGGTCAGCGGCTACTGCGACGCGATCATTCGCCGCAACACCCCCGTGCCCTGCGAAGAGACGCGGGATTTCGTCACCGCGAGCGATGGCCAGACCGTCGTGCGCGTGCGCGTGGCGCAGGGTGACTCCAAGCGTTTCGAGCAAAATACGCTGCTCGGCGAGGTCGAGCTGCCCGGGCTGCCAGCGGCGCCGCGCGGCACGATTCAGATCGCTGTCACGTTCGCGCTCGATGCCAGCGGGATGTTGAACGTGCGGGCGCGCGAGACCTCGAGCGGCCGCGCCACACAAGCGCAACTGCGCCTGCTCGGTTTGCCCGAATCGGAGGACGTGAGTGCGATGGCGCTCCGCCACGAACGGCGGCACACTGCCTGAGGGCGCGCATGGAGCAGCAGGATCGCGAACGGATCCAGGCGTGGGACGAGACCCTGGACGTCGCCACGTACTACGAAATCCTCGGTGTGCTCGAAATCGCGGATGAGGCGGCGATTCGCTGCGCCTTTCATGAGTTCGCGTCCTGGTTTCACCCCGACGTGCATCCCCAAGCAGACGACGACACGGCGGCGCGCTTGCGCCGGCTGTTTCAGCGCGGCGCGGAGGCGTATCGAGTGTTGACCTCGGAGACGCTGCGCTCCGACTACGACCTGGCGCTGGCCAAGGGCCACGTGCGCTTGGGGGTGCCGAGCATCCCTCCGGGCAGCGAGCCCGGTGCACGCTCACTCGACGAGCTCTGCAGCACCGCGAGCGGTCGGCTACACGCGAGCAAGGCCGAGCGCTGCATTTCCGACGGCGATCTGCTCGGCGCCCGGCGAGAGCTCTGGCTCGCCCTGCGCTGCGAGGAGCAGCCCGACCCAGAGCTGCGCGAGCGGATCGACGCCCTCGAGCTGGCGTTGTTTGCCAAAGGCGGTTGAGGCGATGGCCCAAGCTCGTTCGGCCAAGGCGAAGCAGGGTGAGCGGGTCTCATGAGTTACCGCCACGCGATTTTTCCACCCTACGACACCAACTCCGGTTCGAGCCTCATCGGTGCAAACCAGCCTAATTGTCTCACCTCCAACCGGTCGGCGCGTCTAAACGCGAACACGATTGTGGTCGTCTTACAACACGCAATGAGCACGTCCCGCCCCCTGGCGCTATTCTGCAGGAATGATAAAACGAGGCCCCCCGCTGGAGCGGGTGGCGTAGAGTTTCCGACATCGCGGCCGGGCTTGACCTTGACGGGGTCGCCGGCTGATTCGAGAGGCCGCTCGTGAAGATTTCCTGCCCCGCGTGTTCCGCCAAGTACTCGATCGCAGACGATAAGGTTCAGGACCGTCTCGCCAAAATCCGCTGCCGCAAGTGTGGGGCGACCATCGTGATCGACGGCAAGTCGCAGCCGCCGCACGTTTACACGTCAGCAGGTGAAGCCGCGGATACGGCAGAGACGGATACGGGTGGCATGGAATATTCAGTCGATTTTGGCGAAGGCGATCAGCGCTCGCTGCCAGTGCGAGAGATCGTATCAGCGTACAACTCAGGTCAAATCACCGGCGAAACGTTCGTTTGGGCGGAGGGCTTCGCCGATTGGAAGCCGCTCGCCGAGGTGCCGGAGATCGTCGATGCTCTGAACGCGGGTAACGGCGCAGGCGGTGCGTCGCCGTGGGATAAGCCCGCTGCTGGCCGACCCGCGGTGCAGGCCTCCACGCCGCGCGCCGCAGCGCGCACCGCGAGCCGCTCGGCGACCGCTGACCTGTTCGGCGGCATCGACACCGCGGGCAGTGAAGACGACGTCGCGACCAGCGCGCCCGAGGCGCATGCGCCCATTGGAACACCGAGCAACGCCTCGGCGACCGGCGCTCGCAATGAATCCTCGGTGCTCTTCTCGCTCAGCGCCCTCACCTCCGCGGCGCAAGCGCAACCACGACCCACGCCCGGTCGCTCCAGCACCAGCAACGGCGCTTCGCGGGACGACTCCGGGCTCATCGATTTGAAGGCGCTCACGGCAGCCGCCATGAAGAACGAGGCGACGGGCGCGCCGCCCGCCGTGGCGCCGGCCATGGCCGCTGTCGCGCCGATCAGCCCGCTCGGCGTGGCGCCACCTCTGGGCTTGGCCCAGCCCGGCTTCGGAACGATGCCGCTCGGCGGCTCCGTCGATCTCGGCGCGCCGCAAGCCAAGAGCAAAGCACCCATCTACATCGGTGCGGGTCTCGCCATTGGTTTGCTCGCGGTGGCCGCAGCCATTTTGCTCAAGCCGCAGCCGCCGCCACCGCCGCCGGCGCCCGTGATCGTTGCAGCGCCGCCGCCGGCGCCGGCACCAGCACCGACGCCGGCCGAGCCCGTGGCAAAGGCGCCAGCTACGGCTGAAGCGACTCCGGAACCGAGCGCCAAGGCGCCGGCACCTCACACCGCGGCCCCTTCTCGACGATCGAGCGGAGGGGGTAGCACCAAGAAGTCCAGCTCGGGGTCGAGCTCCGGCAGCAGCACCACTTCGAGCGGCAGCGAGAGCAAGCCGGCTCCGGCGGCGCCGAAGCGCAGCTCCTGCGGCTGCGCGCCGACCGATCTCGTCTGCAACATGAAATGTTCGACCAAGGGCGGCTGAGCCACCGCTCACGCCCTCTGCCGTCGGACCGTACAAAAGCGCTGGGCCAGCCTTCTCGGCTGGCCCAGCGCTTTTGTACGCGAGGACGACGCGATGGACGCCCTCGTCATGCGTAGCCGCTAGTCTCCGCCGGCTCCGGCGTCAGAGCTCTCGCCGCCAGCCTCCGCGCCGCCATTGCCCGGCAACTCGCCGCCGCTACCGCCCGCCATTTCGCCAGCGCTTCCGCCCGCACCGCCGCGGCCCATGCGGCCGCCGGCGCCACCGCCGTTGCGGCCACCGCGTCCCGTGCGGCCGCCCGCGTTGCGTCCACCGTTCGAGCGTCCTGCTTGGGACGCGCCGCCGTTCTCTTCCCCGGCGGCGCTCTCGCCGCCGCCGTTGCGACCACCGCGGCTCGCGCGCCCGCCGCCGCCGAAACGACCGCCGTCTCCGGCGCCGCCTAGGCGGCCCCCGTCTCCACCGCCCAATCGACCACCGCCGTTCGTCGCGCCTTGTGAGGTGCCAGCTCCGCCGCCGAAGCGACCTCCCTGGGTGGATCCGCCGATGCCGCCGCCACGACCTGCTGTCGAGCCGCCCGCACCGGGTCCAGTGGTCGTGCTGCCGCCCGTATTGGCACTGACCGAGCCGCCGCTGCTGTTGCTGAATGAGCCGCCGGTGGTCCCGCTGCTAGAGCCGCCGCTGCTGCTCAGCGAGCCGCCGGTCGCTCCATCCGAGCCGCCGTCATCACTTCCGGCGCAGCCTACCGTCAGCGCGAGCGCGCTGAGCGCCACTACTCCGAGTCCATACCTGAGGGTCTTCATCGTTGCTTTCCTCCGACTGCTGTGGCGTGAGCTCTGGCGTCATGACGCGCGCCGACTTCGCGTTTGGCGACGTTTCACGGATCGCTGCGCAGTCCTGCGCCGACGAACGCCCGAGACGAAGCGAAATGCAGAGCCGGTGCGCGTCGCAGCTGCTGAGACGCGGCCGAGTTTCTCCTACGCCCTGTTCTTTCGGTTCTTATTCGTACCCAGTGTGTTCGTAGGTCAGGCAAAGCGCGCGCGGTTCGCGCTCGCACAGCGATGGCAGCTGCTTTCTTTCAGCGCGTGAGCGACAGCTTGACTCGGTAACGCCACATCCCAGGCAGCGAAGCGACGCAAACACGATGTTTTATTGCATCGCGAGTTCAAGCGTCTTTTATGCTCTCGCGAAGCGCGTGCGCGTTTTACGACGATTGCGTGACGACGCGAGCTCGCTGACAGACTCCAGTTGACGTCTTCATTCGCGAGGCCGTTGCGTTAAATCGCAGCCGCGCTCGCGCTGCGTCGACGTCAGCGCCAGCGCTGTATTTCGCGCGCGCGTGCTCGCTATTTCTCGCCCAAGACGACGCTGCGCGCTTCATCGCGCACCGCGCCGTTCGGATGCTGAGCGAGGTAGCGACGCGCCACCGCTTGCGCCGCGCCGCTGTCACCCAGCTTCTTGAAGCCTCGCATGCGCTCGACCTGCGCGACCTCCGCCAAGTGCCCGTTCGGATAGCGGGTCAGCACTTGGCCGAACAGCTCCACGGCCTTGCGCTCGTCGCCGCGATTGCGCGCCTCGAGCGCCGCCTGATACATGCGGTTCTCTTCCGTCAGCGCCCGGCTCACGGCGCGCGGCGCGCCGCTCTTCGAGCGCGGCGTGCTGCGCAGCAGCGTCGGGCCCGCGCTCTCGTTGGCGACGACGGGGCTCGGCGGCATCACGGGGGCGCGCCGCGCTTCTCCGTTCGACGCCCATTCCTCGCCCATGCTGACGAGCTCACGCTCTTTGTCGTGCAGAACCCAGACGGCGCCTTCGGTGACGCGCACGCGGGTCACCGATTGGCCGCCTTCCGGCGCCACGATCACCGCGAACTCGGTGCCGCGCACGATGACTTCCGCGTCCGGCGTCTCCACTACGACGCTGCGCGTGGAGTGCGGTTGCTTGGATACTTTGAGATCGATGCGACCGAGCGCGAGACGAATCCGCTCCTCCGCCACGCTGGGCGGAAACACGCTCATCTGTGTCGCGGGCTGCACGCGGATCGCGCTGCGCTCCGTCTGCAGGAACGCGAAGCCATCCGCGGCGGTCTCGAGCTCGTCGCCCGAGCGCAGCGCCGGAAGATCTTCAGTGGTGACGACGCGACCATGCCCCGCGTGCTTCACCACGACGGTGCCTTGCACCGAGCGAACTGCGGCGACGTGCGCGCGCTCACTCTGATGGGCCGCGGTGGTGGCCACCGGACGCTTGAACACGTGATGTGAAGCCCCTGCCGTGAGACCCAGCACCGCGGCGGCGGCGGCCAGCATGAACCAGCGCCGCACGCGCAGCCGCCGCTCGCGCGTCGCGTGCGACTCGCGGATCATCATCGAGACGCTCGAGATCATGCGCTCGCGCCGCTGAGCGATGACGGCCGGCTCCTCCGGCGGTACACGTTCCTCGGCGAGCCGCCGCACCAGCGCTTCGGGCTCTCGCGGGGCGTTCATGCCTGAGCCCCTCCTCCCTGAAAGCGCTTGGCCTCGGCGTCGAGGCGTCGGTAGAGCTCGCGCCGGCCGCGCACGAGCCGTGACTGGGCGGCGGCCACCGAGACCTGCATCATGAGGGCGATCTCGGCGAGCTCGTGACCGAGCACGTCGTGGAGAAACACCGTCTGAGCCTGGTCGGGCTTCATCGAGAGCAGCTGGCGGCGCACCCGATCGAGCTCGACGCGCGCGGTCGCCAGGCTCTCAGCGTCGGAGCGCACCGGGACGACGCTGCCATCGATGGTCGCGTCGCGGTCCAGGACACGCCGCTCACGGCGCCGCGAGCGGAGCGCATTGAAGCCGACATGGCTCGCGATGCTCGAAGCCCACGTCTTCAAATTGCAAGCCCGCGCGTACGAGCGGCGGCTGAGCGTCACCACGATCTGTTCGAAGACGGTCTGCACGAGGTCGTCGTGATCCACCTCGCGGCGCCCGAACACGCGAAACAAAGTGTGATCGACGACGCCGAACAAGCGATCATAGAGCAGCCCGGCGACGCGGTGTTCGCCGCGCTGCACCGCCTCGATGATCTGCTCGTCGGTCGGAGGTTGCTCGCCCTCGCTCCCGGGCGGGACCAGGCGTAGCGCGGGGCGGGTCGATCCTTGTGCGCGTGAGATCACTGATGTTCCTAGATTTGATGGTAACCCAGTCTTGGCACAGCAGGCACGCCTGCCACCACGGGTCGCGTGGTACCATGCTCCAGAATGGCGCGTTCCCTTCCCGCTACCGTGCTCGCCGGTACCATGGGACTCTTCGCGCTCTCGCTGCGGTGTCAGCCGGAAACCTTGTATTTACTCCAAGATACAGGAGGATCCGGCGGTTTTTCCGCTGGTGGAGCCAACACGGGCGGCACCAGCATTTCCAGTTCTGGCACAACCATCGACCGTGGCGGCAGTTCGACGACGGGCGGCAGTTCGACGAGCGGCGGCCAGTCGACGAGCGGCGGGACGCCGAGCAAGGGCGGTAGCACCAGCACCGCAGGAGCCGGGGCCTTTGGCAGCGGCGGCATGCGGCAGCCGCCGGATGGCTGCCTGTGTTGGCCTCAGGGGTGCATCTCCTGCGACGCCGATTGCCCGTTTCCGGGGCCGCCAGACCAGCGCTGCTTCCGCTGCGACTCGGACGCGGACTGCGAAGCGAACGGGCTCGCGTGCGACGAAGCGAGCCACGGCTGTGTTGCGAAATGCTCGAGCGAATCGAGCTGCCCGCCTGGACAACATTGCTTCGAAGGGGCCTGCGTGCCCTGCTTCGTGGACGCTCACTGCCGAGATGGGTACTGCGGAGATCACCACCTCTGCGTCGGCTGCCTAGTGGACGATCATTGTACCGGCACGCTGACGAAATGCCTCGATCGCTCTGCCTGCGTAGAGTGCACCAGCAATGAGCATTGTGGCTCGAACCTCTGCAACCTGAAGTGGCACGCCTGCGTGGAGTGCAATGGAGAGGTCAGCTGCCCCGCAGTCAGCCGCCCGCAGCTCGGCGCCGGCGGTGGGCCGAATGGCGACCCCTTTTCGACAGGCGGCAGCTTCGGCTTCGCGGGCGCGGGCGGCGGCGCGCTCAACCCGCCGATCTCGCTGAGCTGCTCGGACGGTACCTGCCACTGCTTCAATAGCAACGATTGCGCGAACTCTGGGCACGGCACGGTGTGCATCGACGCTGGCCGTCAGGAGAGCCACTGCGGCTGCATCTTTTCTACGGACTGCACCGCGGGAAATTGCGCCACTGGCAATTGTCACTGCGCCAACAAGCACTGCATCGTCAATTGAGCAGGTGTGAGCCGGCTCAGAAACGCAGGCGCGCCCCCGCCTCGAGGGCACCGCGCAACGCCGGCTCGCTCTGCACGACGCGCTCGCTGACGTTCACGTCCGTTCGCGAACCGACGAACGCGAAGTCCCCCGCGACGAACAAGCCGATGGGAGCCGCTGGCGTCCAGGCCGCGGATAACGTCAGGCCGGCGCCGAAGCGCCGCAGGACCCCGCTCTGCTCGCGAGCGCTGTTCTTGGCGGTCGCGTTCAGATACTCCAGGCGAGCGTCGATGCTGGCTCCCAGCTCGCCGTGGCGGTTCGCGGCGAACGCTCCCGCGCCGAGCGCGAAGGTGAGCCACTGCCCACCCAGCCCCATTTCCTGCGTCGAGCGCTGGGTGTAGCTGGCGGCCGCGATGGTGCGCAGCCAGCCATAGAGCGGCAAGCGCGCGCGCACCACGCCGCCCACTCGCATGCCGTCCCACACCGGGCCGCCGCGCACGCCCACGTCGAGCGCAAACTGAGAAACAGCGACCGGCGCGGCGGGTGTGAGCTCGCGCGGCTCGCCTTGCGCCGTATCAGGCTCTGCTTCGGGCTCGCTGCTGCTTCGCCGCTCGTCCGCGCGCCGATTCTGGCTCGCTTTGCTCGGCGCTGGCGCCGGCGTGGGCTCCTTCGCTTCGAGTCGTGACGACTCGCGCGGCTCTTCCGTGCTGGGAGCCGGCTCTTGGCGTTGCGCGCCGCGCGCCAAAGTACCGAGCGTGAAGCCCACGGCGCGCCAGCGTTCGGCGGTGTCGTCGCCGGCGCGAAACGTCATGCTACGCGAGCGCCAAATGGGAGCGCCATCCACGCGCAGACCGACCTCGATCAACACCTCCGCCTCGCTGTGCCACGTCACGATGGCGACCGCGCGCGCGCCCGTCGGCGCCGCGTCTGCGGCCAGCACGCAGTCCGCTTCCGCGACCGCCCGTGAACAGGCCGCGAGCAGCACGGCGACGTGCGCACGCGGCGCGTTGGGCGGAGCGATCTCGACGGCGACCGGCAGCATCGCTCGTCATTCTCCGAGCGCGGCCGGCACACCGAGCTCCACGTCGCCCTCCGGGAGCGCGAGCTCCAGCACGGCGCCGCGCCGATCAGCGCTGCCGTGACGCACCAGCCCGTCGGGGCGCGCCAGCGCGAACGCCGCGCCGGGCACCGGCTGTGGCTCTCCGGCGGGGACGACGAACACCAGGAGCTCACGATCCCCGGACTTGACGGCTTCGCGAGCATCCATGCAAGCCGCTGCTACGGCGCCGACGGGATCTTCGTTGGCGCAGCGTACCAAGGCGCGGCGATCCTCCGCGCTCGCGCTGGTGGCGGCGAGCAAGCGCGCGGCCGCGAGCCGTGGCGCGACGAGGCGGTCAGTACTCAAAGTGCGGCGCTCGCGACCATCCGGGCAGCGCTTGCCGAGGATGCGCAGGGAGGACAGCGCGCCCGCGCGCACAGCGCCGCGCGGCGCTGCGACGAGACCGCACAGCTCGGCCTCGAGCGACAGCCGCTCTCGCGCGGCGATGCGCCCGAGGGCTTGCGCGGCGTCCGCAGCGACGCTCACGTCCGGATCCTGCGCGGCGCGCAGCAGCAGCGGTACGTGCTGCTGCGCGCCCACCACGCCCAGGGACCAGGCCGCGTTGGCGCGCACGCGCGGATCCTGATCGCCCAGCAGCCGCGCGAGGAGCTTCGCGCCGTCCTTACGAGCGCCGAGCACCTCCGCCAGCTTGGCGCGATCCGCGGCGTCCGGCGCCGCGCTCAGCTGCTCGAGCGCGGCCTGCGCCGCTGCCGACGGCGCGCGAGCCAGCGCCTCGATCAGCGCGTCGCGCTCGGCGCCGCGCGCGCCCAGCATCAGCGCGGCCGCGCGCGCGACCGCCTGCTCATTGCTCGAGCCCGCCAGCGCGCCTGCGAGCGCGAGTGCGAGCGAGACGCGATCTTGTGCCGCGGCGCGCTCGAGTAGGTCGAGCAAGGCCAGCTCCATGCCGCGCGGACGGCTGCGACGGATGGCGAGGGCCGCGGCGAGGCGCACCGCGGCTTCGGGATCGGACAGCGCTTTCAGGAACGTCTGCTGCGCCGCGTCCGAGCCCACTTCAGCCAGCGCGGCGAGCGCCGCCAGCCGAAACGCCAGGTCGTCAGCGTGCTCGGCGATGGGCATCAACGTGCGCGCCGCGCGTGGCGAGCCGGTGCGCCCCAACAAGCGGATCAGATCCAGGCGCTCACTCCTGCGCCCCTGCGCGTGCTCGAAGGCGAGCTCGAGCGGCTCCACCGCTCGCCCGTCGGCCTGGCGCGGATCGAGCAAGGGCGCAGCGGCGTCGAGCGCTGCGCGTCGCACGCCGGGATCGGGGTGAGACAGAAACGCGAGGCACTTGGCCAGCGCCTCGGGATCCGCGACGCCAGCGAGCGCGCGCAGACCGACCTCCGCGTCGATGCTGCCGCGCTCCAAGGCTTCGCGGATCAAGGCGCCGGCTTCGGGGGCGCGCGTCCCGGCCAGCGCCAGCGCGCAGCCTTCCATCTTCTCACTGTCTCCGCCCGCGCGCAGGCAGCTCGCCAGCGCCGGAGCCGCGCTCGGACCGATGCGGGCGAACGCGGCCGCGATCGCCTCGCGCTCCTCGGGCAGCGCCGGCAGCGCCTCGATCAGCGCCGTGATGGCGCCGGGACCGCCGAGCAGCGCGAGCGCCGAGATCGCAGCGCGCCGCACGGCGGGCACCGGATCGGAGGCGAGCAGCGCGGCGATGCTCGTCGCGGCGCCGGGCTGGCCGAGCACACCCAGCGCATCCAGCGCGGCGACGCGCACGCTCGGATCCGGATCGCGCAGCGCGAGCACCAGCGCGCTCGTCGCGCGCGCGTCGCCGAGGTTGCCGAGCGCGCGCGCGACGCTGCGCCGCATTTCGGGGCGGCTATCCTCGATCTTGGAAATCAGCGGCACCACAGCGCGGGCGTCGCCGAGATCGGAGAGGGCGCGCACCACCGCTTGTCGCACCTCGACCACCGAATCGTCGAGGCGGCCGAGCAGGCTGATCACGGCGTCACTGGAGCCGCTCACGGCGAGCGCACCGGCGGCCGCGCGCCGCACGGCGGGCTCCGAGTCCGACAACGCGCGCGCGAGCGGCGCCACGGCGCGCGGCACCGGAGCGCTCGTGAGCAGCTCGGCAGCCGCGATGCGCAGTCGCACGTCCGTCTCGGTGAGCCACGCCACCACGCGCTCGGACAAGCCCTCGATCGTGCGGCCCTGCGCGGCCTGCGCGGCGGCGAGCCGCACCTCCACGTCGCCGTCGTCCACGGCGCGCAGCAGCGCTCGCGCCAGCGCCGCGCGCGGCAGCTCCCGCAGCCGATGGGCCGCGCGCCGCCGCACGCCCACGTCGGCGACGGCTAGATCGCGCTCGATGGCGCGCACCGCGCTCGGCCAGATCAGCGCCGAAGCGGGCGTAACCGTGAGGCAGAGTGCCGCCGCGAGCCAGCTGAACCGGGTGCAGAGCGCGCGCACGGCAGCAAGGCTAACACGGCTAGGGCCCTTAGAGCGCGTCGAGGGCGCGGAACGCCTCGGCGGAGGCGCGACGCTGGCGCGGCCGCATGTAGCCGTAAAATCCGGCGTTCAAGAGCAGCAGCCGGAACAGCATATAATAGTGGAGCAGCCCGAGCGTGAGCGTCAGGCTGATGCCGAACACCAGCGAGCCGAAGCCGAACCAGCGCCGCCAGTGACGCATCAGCGGCCCCGCGTGAGCGCGGTAAATGGCGGCGCGCTCGGCGCTGTAGGGGGGTAGCGCGCCGAGCTCCGAGCGGGTCGCGGGATCGAAGCCCGCGACATAGTCGTGCTGGCTCTTCACGTAGAACATGTAGATGGGCCAAGCCGTCCGGCTCAGAATCGAGCCCTGCTCGCGCGCGACTCGGTAGCGAGCGAGCGCCGCCTGGTAGCCCTCCCCTTCGCGATAGCTCGCGTGCGTCAAGCGCAAGAACAGGTTCTTGTAGTGGTCGTACATCGCGGTGTGAAATGAGCCGGTGACGGTGGTGAGCACGCACAGCGCGATCGCCAACGCGCCGTGCCACCACGGATCCTGGAACCGCTGCCAGACGACATAGGTGCCGCCGGCCACCGCCGCGCAGGAGACGACCAGATCCGCGCAGCCGTCCAACATGCGCCCCAGCGCCGAGGATGTCTTGCGCATGCGCGCGAGCTGCCCGTCCGCGCAGTCGAACACCGCGGACGAGAACAGCAACACACCCGCGTACTGCAAGTGATGCGGAAACTCGTGCAGCATGCAGTACGCCGACGAGAGGCCGAGCAGGATCGAGCAGAGCGTGATCAGGTTGGGGCTGATCGGCGTCGGGTACGCGAGCAGCGCCAAGACGTAAGCCAACGGGCGATGAACCCAGACGTCGATGGGCTCCTCCACCTCGAGCGGCTTGAGCGTCTTCTTATAAGCTTCCCAGAGCGACACGGCTCACCCCGCCGCCCCAACGGGCGGCGAAGGCGCCGCCCGACCGTTCGTCGCCGCTGGACCGCTCACTCCGCGTCGCTCGCCGCCGCCACGGCGAAGCCGCGGCGCGGAGCGCGAAGCGAGCGCGTGGCGACGCGCTCGAACGCGGCTGCACACACCAGGTTTTGCTCGCGGGTACCGACGGTGACCCGCACCCAGCTGCGGCTGGCGTGGTGAACACCGAGAGAGCGGACGAGCACGCTCTCCTCGAGCAATGCCTCCACCCAGCGCTCGGCGCCCAAGCCTGAAGCCGACACGTCCACCAGCACGAAGTTTCCGTCGCTCGGCAGCGGCCGCAGCCCCGGGATCGCCGACAGCGCGCGTCGGAGCTCCTCGCGCGCGAGCCGCGTATCGGCGAGCTGCTGCCGCGTTTCGGCCTCCTCGTCGAGCGCCGCGCTCGCGGCGGCGATGGTCACCGCGGGCAGATTCCACGGCACCTTCACGCGGCTGAGCAGGCGCTGCACCGCCGGGTGAGCCAGCGCGTAACCGAAGCGAATGCCCGCGAGCCCTTGCGCCTTGGAGAAGGTGCGGAGCACGATCGCGTTCGGAAACTCCGCGATCCAGCTGGCAAACGACTCGCGATCACCGAACTCGTAGTACGCTTCGTCGATCACCGTCGGCAGGCCCAGCCGCAACAAGCGGCGCAGGTCCGCGTCGGCGATGCTGCCGCCGGTGGGGTTGTTGGGCGTGCACAGGAACAACACCTTGGTGCGCTCGGTCACCGCGCGGATGAGGCCGGCGATGTCGTGCTCGTGCTCGTCCGACATCGGCACCAGCACCGGGATGCCGCCCTGCGTGCGCGTGCGCGCCTCGTACATGCTGAAGGTGGGTACGCTGAGCAGGACCTCCTCGCCCGGCGCGACGAAGGTGCGGATCACTACGTCGATGAGCTCCGTCGAGCCCGCGCCCAACAGCACGCTCTCCGACTGCAGCCCGTCCCGCTCTGCCAGGCGCTGCGTCAGCCGCTCCGTGCCGCCGGGATACAAGTTACCGCGCAGCGCGGCCTCCACGATGGCGTTGACGACGCGCGGGCTCGGCGCGTGCGGGCTCTCGTTCGACATCATGCGCACGAGGCCGAGCTGGCGATCCGCCAGGGCGAAATGTGACTCGTTGTACGGCTTCGCGGCGCGCACCCAGCTCGGCGCGAACGACTCGAGCGCCTCGGGATCCAGCGCGCTCGGCGCCGTGGCGCCGGGCTCGTCGCCCAAGCTGTCGCCGAAGACGCGCAACATCGCCTCTGCGCGCTCGAGCGCGGCCGGCGTATCGACGTCGATCCAACGCGCGTCGGCCACGTCGACGGCGAAGAACTGGCCGCGGCGCGCCAGCGCGTAGACGCCGTCGCTCAGCGAGCAGTCACCGTTCTCGGCGTCGAGGCGGGCGAGCTCGTCGAGCAGCGCGGGGCCGATGCGGAACACGCCGGTGTCCAGCGCGTCGTAGCGCTCCAGCTCTTTGCCGATGCGCGCGATGCGGCCGTGCTCGACCGCCACCTTGGTCGCGTCGTCGATGTCGAAGCAGCGCTCCGGATCGTGATCGACGCCCAGCGCGCACGCGCCGCTCGGCAGGTTCCAGGCGAGCAAGCGCCGCACGAGCTCCGGTGAGTAGAGGTGGTCGGACATCGTGAGGATGCACTCCTCGTTGATGTGCGCGCGCGCGGCGAGCAGCGAGACGCCGTTCTTCTGCTCGTACCGCGGGTTCTCGACGAACGTGAGCTCGACGCCCAGGCTCGGCTCCGCGAGCAGCGTGCGCCGCACGAGCTCTCCCTCGAACCCGATGATGACGACCGCTTCGCGAATCCCCGCGGCTTGCAGCGTGCGCAGCACGCGTACACACAGGGGTACCCCGGAGACCGGTCGCAGTGGCTTCGGTAGCGCCGCCTCTCCTTCACGCAGACGGGAGCCAGTCCCTGCCGCCAGGATGACTGCCTTGGTGACGCGTCGTTCGGTCATAGCTAGAAGACTCGCTTTCGTCGGTAATCCGCGGGTAAGCGCCAACCGCTTAGCACGCGCCGTGACAACGGAGCAAATCCTTTTCCAATCGCGTACTTAGCTACCAAACGCCGCTGTGAGCCGGCCACCACACTGTAGCAATCCTGCAACAACACGGTCCGCAGCCACCACTCGCAGCCGCACCCTGATTTCAGGCCTGAACCTACATTGACTGACAGCGAATGGGGGCCATAGACCCCATACGCTGCCTTCAGCGTCAGCGCACGGGTGCGTCACTCGTTACGCACCGGCGCGCCCCTGCTCGGAATCAACCACCGCGCGAGCGCGCTCGAGGTCCTCGAAGTTGTCGACCTCGGACCAGGGTAGGTCGCCGACCTCCACCTGCGTCGCCTGAAGCTGCTGTCCCGCGACGAGCTCGGCGTAGAAGTCCTCATAGTAGGCGTCACGGCGGCCACCCGCGACGGCGCGCTCCATCACCTCGAAGAGGCGTTCACCCGCGACCGCGCTCAGACGTTCGATGCCGATCGTCTCGGCGTGCGCTTCGGCGAGCGTGATGCGCTTGCCGAAGCTCGTGATGCGCTCACCCGCAACGGTGATCTTCATCGCCTCGGCGTCGAGCGCGCGGTGTGAATCCACTGCTACGACGAGCTCCCCGCGCACCGCGCTGAGGCGCTCGAGCACCTCCGCGCGGAACACCACGTCTCCGTCCAATTTGAGAAAGGCTCGTCCAGCGAGCGCTGGGCGACAGCGCAGCAGCGACACGCTGTTTTGCGTGCTCTCGTACTCCGGGTTGGGACACAGCGTGGCGTCGAGCCCGAGCCTCTCGAGCTCCCGCGCGATGGCGTCTTCACGGTAGCCGGTAGCGAGCACGAAATGCTGAATCCCTGCCCCGCCCAGCAGTCGCAGGGCGCGCGCGAGGATCGTCTCACCGCCCACGTCCACCAGCGCCTTGGGGCGATCCAACGTCAATGGTCTGAGTCGCGTCCCGATGCCCGCGACGAGGATCACGGCGGTATCGGCTTTGTCGTTCAGGGGTGTTGAACTTGCGGCGCTCATCTTCGATCTTTCGCTGTGCATTCCCCGAGTGAAACTCGAAAACGAGTCGCGCTCGGTTGCCCTACGGCACGGCGCTTGCTACCACGCCGCGCGTCATGCAACGACCTGAAAAGCTCGAATCTCCCCAGGGCAAGCTCGGCGTGTTGTTACCGGGTCTCGGCGCGGTAGCCACGACGTTCATCGCCGGTTGTCTGTTGGCGCGCCGCGGCCTCGCGCGACCCATCGGCTCGCTGACGCAGACTGGAACCATCCGACTCGGCAAGCGCACGGACCAGCGCGTGCCGAGGATCCAGGATTTCGCGCCCCTGGCGAAGCTCGAGGACCTCTGCTTCGGCGGCTGGGACTTGTTCCCTGACAACGCCTACGAAGCGGCGGTCAAGGCGGACGTGCTCGAGAGCCGTCACCTGGACCCCATCCGCGACGAGCTCTCCGCGATCAAGCCGATGAGCGCGGTGTTCTACCCGGAGTACGTCAAGCGCCTGAGCGGGTCGAACGTGAAGGTCGGCAAGACGAAGGCGGATCTGGTCGAGGCGGTGCGTGAGGACATCCGCAACTTCGCGAAGAAGAACGGCTGCTCGCGGACCGTCGCGGTATGGTGCGGCTCGACCGAGATTTACCTCGAGCCGCGCGCGGTGCACCAGTCGATCGCCGCGTTCGAGAAGGGCTTGCTGGAGAACGATCCGTATATCTCCAACTCGATGATCTACGCCTGGGCGTTGCTCAAGGAGGGCGTGCCCTTCGCGAACGGCGCCCCGAACCTCACGCTGGATTTTCAGGCCATGCACGATCTCGCGCGCGAGACGCAGACGCCGACCTGCGGCAAGGACTTCAAGACGGGCCAGACCCTCATGAAGACGATCCTCGCGCCGGGCTTCAAGGCGCGCATGCTGGGCGTGAAGGGCTGGTTTAGCACCAACATCCTGGGCAACCGCGACGGTGAGGTGCTGGACGATCCGGAGAACTTCAAATCCAAAGAGGTCAGCAAGCTCGGCGTGCTCGAGCAGGTGCTGCAGCCCGACGTCTACCCCGAGCTGTACGGCGACCTCTATCACAAGGTGCGCATCAACTACTATCCTCCCCGCGGCGACGCCAAAGAGGGTTGGGACAATATCGATATCTTCGGCTGGCTCGGCTACCCGATGCAAATCAAGGTCGATTTCCTGTGCCGCGACTCGATCTTGGCCGCGCCGCTGGTGCTCGACCTGGCGTTGTTCATGGATCTGGCCGGACGCGCCGGCTTCCGCGGCGTGCAAGAGTGGCTGAGCTTCTACTTCAAGACGCCCATGACCGCGCCGGGCCTGTACCCCGAGCACGATCTGTTCATCCAGTCGATGAAGCTCAAGAACACGCTGCGCTGGATGATGGGCGAAGAGCTGATCACCCACGTGGGTCACGAATACTACGACTGACCGCGCGGGCGACGCGCGCCGCCGTGGACGCGACCCGGGCTCGGCTCAGGCCAGCCCGCCGCGGCGGCGCTCGATCCAGTGCCAGCCCAGCGCCGCGGCCGCGCACAGCGCCCAAGCCCAGGGCGGCAGCAGCGGGCTCACGTCGCGCTCCGCCGCGACCTCGGTCGGCGCCGGCAGCGGCAAGCTAGCCAGGCGCTGCGGGTCGACCACCTTCCCACCGCTCACGCGCGCGATGCGCTCTAGGCGCTCGACGTCGGGGCGAGAGTCGCTCCAGGCGCTGCCGCCGCGCTCGCACGCGAAATCGAAGCGCGTCGCCGGCGCCTGACCGACGCGGGCGCGCGCCGTGTAGCCACCGGCAGCGAGCGGCCCGATCTCGATTTCGACGACGCCGGAGGCGGGCACCGTCGCGCTGCGCGTGAGCTTGTTCGCGCCACCGGGACCGAGCTGCTCCACTTCGAGGGTCACGTCACCGGGGGTACCGGGCAGGCGCGTGAGCGAGAGCCGCGCCGTCTCTCCCGCGATGCACGGCCCGGAGAGCTCCATGCGCGCCGCTTCATAGCGCGGATCGCGCATGAGCCAGCCGAGCAGCCCGTCCCACAGCGCGCCGTACGCGCGCCCCGCCGTGCGCTCCGCGAATTCGCTGAACGCGAACTGATGCGTGCCGTCGATGGCCATGCTGATGGCGCGGCCGTCACCGGCGTCGCCCAGCGCGAGGATGGGCATCGCGCCGTCGCCCGCCCTGCGCTGCGGGTGCTCCCAGAGCACGATCGCGCCGTCGCGCGCGCGACCCAAGCTGTTCGAGCCCACCATGCGCGGAATGTCCTCGGCGACGAGATCGCGCAGCGGCGCCAGCACCGGCGCGACGCGGCCAGCCTCGGTGTAGCGCGGAGCGAACTCGGCGAGATCGAACGGGCGCTCGCTGTCGCCGATTTCGGTGGGCAGCACGCGCTCGAGCGACGAGTGCGCGTAGCCGCCGCCAGCGAACGACGAGGGTCCGCCGACCATGATGAGCCCACCGCCGGAGCGCACGTAGCGCTCGAGCGCCGGGAGGTACTGCGCGAGCTCGTAGGTGACCGCGTCGATGTCTTGCAGCACGACGGCGTCGAAGCTCGGCAAGTGCTCGGTGAACAAATCGTGCACTGGGAAGGGGATCAACGCGAGCTCTTCGGAGTCGTCGCTCGTCATGGGCGTGCTCTGCCGCGTGCGCAGGATGAAGAACGCCACCAGATCGACGGACTCATTGCTCTTCAGCCACATGCGCAGGGCCCGCACGTCGTAGGTGGGGCGCCCGGCGACGTGCAGCAGCCGCACGCGATCGCGCGTGACGTTGAACGTCAGGATGCGCCGATCATTCTCCGGGACGCGGTCCCCCTGCGGAGCTTGGATCTCGACCTCGACGATGCGTGAGCCGGCGCGCTCGAGCGTGATTTCGAGCTCCAACGTCGCCAGCTCCTTGCCGTCCAGCTTGGCGACGCCCTCGGCCAGCACCGCCTTGGGCTCACCCTGGCGCAGCTCGTGCACCGTGACCGGCACGTTGTCGCAGCGTAGCCCGCCGCTGCAGCCGATGTCGATGCGCAACGCGAGCGGCTGGTGCGCCACCGCGACTCCGGCGTTCTTCACCGCGCGCACCTGCGCGTCGGGCAGCGCGCCACGCTCCAGCGCGACGGAGTGCACCGGCACCCCCACTTGCCCGAGCAAGCGCTCGAGCTCCGCGTCGCTGCTGTCGGCGGCGGGCCGCACGAAGCGGCCATCGCTGACGATCACGATGCTCTGCGGCCGCTCGCCAGCGGCGCGCGCGACGGCTGACAAGGCCGCCGCCAGGTCGCTGTCGTCCTGCCGCGGAGGCGTGCGATCGCTCGGCGTGAACGGGGCCGGCTCCCCCTCCCCGAAGCCGAGCAGCGTGAGCCGTGCGCCGGGCAGCGCCTTACCGATATCGCTGATCACCTGCCGCAGGCGCGCTTCACGCGTCCCGCCGCTCGTCGCCGGCAACAGCAAGCGCCGCGAGCGATCGGCGAGCACCACCACGCGCGGTCCGACGACGCTGGCCCGCGCGCGGATGCGCACGGGGCGCACCAGCGCCAGGACTACCAGGCTAATCGCGACGAGCCCGCTCACCACCACGTTGCGCCGTGGCCCGCGCTGCTGTCCGAGCTCGAAGAACAGCACGACGAGCCACAGCAGCGCGACGACCCCGATCACGGCCACTTGCCAGGGCGCGAGATCTTCGGCGACGGAGAGGTGCGAGGCCATCAACGCGCTTGGGCTCGCCGACGACGCATCAACCACTCGGCGTGCACCTGGTCGTCCTTGTAGTCCGAGCACAGCACGTACATCGCGATGTTGACGCACAGCCGCACCGCGCGCTCGCGCTGCTCGGCGCGCCCCGGCGTCGTCTCGAAGGCCCAGCTCTCGCCCGAGCGCGCCAGCGCCCCCAATAGATCGACGTCCAGGAAGATCACCTGAGCGCTACGACCGCGCACGACCGCGTCGATGTGGCCGGAGCCGGTGACGCGACCGAGCGGACGATCCAAGAGATAATACGTCTTGAACAGCACGTGGGTCGGATCGAGCCGCACGGGCGGCGACTCCGGCAGCACGCGAGCGATCTCGCGGCGAGCAGCGCGACCGAACGCGCCGGACTCCGGCGCCGCGTCGTCGACTAGCAGGACCCCGCCGAGCCGAAAGAAGCGCTCGAGCCCGAGCAGCTCCGAGCTCGCCAGCGTCCCGACGTCGCTCTCGCCGGCCCAAATCGCGAAGGGCTCGCTCCACAGCTCGGAGCGATCGGCGGCCACTTTTCCGGGCAGCAGACGTGCCGGCGCGCTGGTGCGCCGTACCAGCTCCCACGCCCAGCGCGAAGCGCCGCTCTCGCGTTGGCCCAGGGGGCGCCGGTTGCCCGCGACCAACAAGCGCGGGTTGAAAGCGCCGGCTTCGCCGAACGCGGAAGCGGAGCGCGCGCGCGTCAGCGCGAGAGCGGCGGCGACGCTCGCCAAGCAGCGCCGACGCGAGAGCGGGTTCATTTGAAATCCTCGACGCGCCAGGCTCCCGCTTCGCGCTTGAGCTTGACGCTGTGCCCGCCGGGCACCGAAACCTCGGCGGCATCTCCTTGTACATCCACGTCCAGCGTCTCCGGATCTTCGAGACCTTCGATGAGGCCGCGCAGGTTCGCTTCCAGCGCGCTCTGCGTCTCGGCGCTGAGCAAGCGCACGAGCGCCGCGTAGCTGCGGCGGGCCAACGCCTGGCGCAAGGCGCCCAACGCTTCAGCGGGCGTGCGCGCGACCGCGGGCAGCGCCGCCGCGGAGCTGACGTAAAAAAGGCCGCCCTCGAGCTCCAGCTCGGCGCGCTCGCCATCGTCGTAGCGGACCACCGCGATGGCGTCGGCGAGCGCGTCCGAGCTACGCAAAAAGCGCGCTTGCGCCCGCAGCTCATTCTTCGCGTCGGCCACCAATCGACGCGTGCCCTCACGTCCTAGGTCGCGCTTCGAGCGCGCGGACAACAGCCCATAGATCGCGTCGGCGTCCCCGCGCTCTGCCGCCGCCGCGTAGGCCCGAACGACGGCGCCCGGATCGGCGACGCGCGGCCCGTGACAGGCCGGCATGCCCGTGGCGAGCACAACCGCCAGCAAGGACCTCGGGCACGCGAACCGCATACGCGCACCCTATCGCAGCGGGCAGCGCGAGCGAACTGGGACGCGCGCTGCCCCCCTTGTCCGAGCGGCCGGATCGGCAACTCCGCCCCGCGTCCGGAGTGAGCGCGACGTCCGCGCTGCTGCGCATGCCCGCGGCGGAGTGGTCACGGCTGGCCAAAAATACGGCTCTCCACTAAGGTCGGCGTGAAAATGCGGAGTGACGTCGAGCTCCCGTTCATCGCGATGCGGGCGTCCTGCACGTTGCTCGCGGCAGCGCTGTTCAGCGGCTGTAGCTCTCCGCCGCCACGCACGGCCAACCCCACGCGCGCGCTCGACGAGCGGCGAGCGCTCGAGGTGATCGCGGACGTGTTCCGCAGTGAGCACGAGCAGCCCGTGCCCGGCGGCGACCTCGCGCTCTCGGTGCAACATCGTCTGCACGTCGACGTGGCCGCCAGCGGAAAGCGCTTCGGCGTCGCCTACGTGACCGCCGCCGAGCGCGCCAGCTTGGGGCCAGCGCTGGCGCGTGATCCTACGAAAGGTGATGCTCTGCAGCTCGTCTCCGGCATCGGCGCGGACGCCGACGCGCGCATCTGCGTCCTTTACGACAGCGACTACCTCTACGACGATCAGGTCGGCGAAGCGCATCAAAAGAGCACGCTCACTGCCGAGCTCAAGCTGCGCCGCGATACCCGCGACTTTCTCGTCATCGCCCACCGGGAGCGACTGAAATGAGCCTCAGCGCCGAGACGCGACCCAGCAGCCGCGAACACAAAGCGCGGCTGCTCATCACGACTGGCGCCGTCGCCGCGTGCGTCGGCATCGCGCTCGCCGTCGCTGGCGACGACGAGCTATCGCGCTGGCTCGTGCTCGGCGGAGTCGCCGTGCTCGTCCTCGGTCTGCACCGCTTCGGCCGCCTCGGCGCTGACCCACCCGCTGAAACGCCCTCCGCCTCGCGCGAATGAGCGGACTCAGGTCTCGCTACGAAGCACGACTATCGCGACGTTTTCGCCGAGGATCGGCGCGCGCTGAAATCCGATACCGAAATCTCGTCCGGTGATCTCCGCTTCAGCGGTGACCGGAGCCGCCGCGGAGCTCGCGAAGAAGTTCTTGTCACGAATCACCTGCGCGTTGACCAGCGGGGACGCCGGGGCGCCGAACACGTCCTTGTCGACCGCCATGTAGACGTAGATGAGCGGCTCGTGCTCCGTGCCTTTCAGCGCACTGCGCGCGTGGCTACGGAGCGCGTTTTCGAGGCGGTACGCATACGCCGACCACGACCACCCCGCGACGTAGAGGCCCTTCACGGCGCCGGCGACGTCCACGGACTGCGCGGCCACCCACTGTCCGTCTTTGCCCTTCACCCGCGCGGCTTCCGCCATCTCGCCGCGTGTCTCGCGGTAACCGCCCTGAAGCGCGCCGCGCAGCTCCGGGAAGGCCGCAAACAGGTTCTTACCGGCGAGCAGGTCGGACCCTTGGTCACTGCGAATGACGATGCCCCCGCTGTCGACCAGCGCGAAGAAGGTCGCCTTCGCGACGCGCAGGTCTTGCACCTTGTTGCGCGCCGTATCGAGCGCGGCGCGCGCGGCCGCAGCGTCATCGAATTTCGCTGCCGCGAAATACTCGCGCAGGTGCTGCGCGCCGGCCGGTAAACCGCGCCGTAGCTCCGCGACATCTTCCGCCGCTGCGCCGCTGAGGAGCGCCAAATGCTCGCGGCACTTCTGAGCGCTGAGCTCGCTCGAACGCTTACACCCGAGCGCGGCCAAGGCCAAAAACCCAAAGAGCTCTCGTCTCGCGAAGGTGAGCGCGGCCGAGCGCGGCGTCGAGCGTGTGTATTCGTGGGTCATCGGGGCCTTGGGCTGAAGCGAGAGTCTCTTCCGAATTCACTCGGCGTTCTAATACCAAAGACCCCACTGTGGGTTCCGGCCTTGGTGTTTTTGCGCTCATGGGAGAGGGACAAACGCGCTACCCACCTTCCCGCACATACTCGACGCCAGCATGAGCGCGCCGCGCTCCCCTGGCCCGAGCGCCAATCCGGACACCAACCCATCGCCCATCGTCACGCGCCCGTGCCGGTCGGTGAAAATCACGGCAGGCACGCGCCCTAGCTTCAAAACCAAACTTGGGGCCGTGAGTCGATCGCAGTTGTCGATATGATGAGCGGGTGATACTTTGAAAGTTGGCTCGCGTTCCACTCGACGAGCCGCTGCCCAGTGGCATCTTCCAATAAACCCGGCTCGCCACCCGTCCTCGGCGACGCACCTTCGACGCTCGCGGCGCGCGGCTATCGGGATTCCTTCCATAGCCTGGCGCAGCTCGTCTCCGCTGAAGATCTGAGCGTCGTATTCCAGCCCATCGTCGTGCTCGCGACCGGATCGCTGTTCGCGTACGAAGCGCTGGTGCGCTGCCGCAAGCCGGAGCTCGCGAACCCGCTCGTGCTGTTCGAGCGCGCCGTCGCGCTCGGCTGCGTCGGACGGCTCGGTCGCATGATCCGCGAGATCGCGATGCCGCTCTCCAGCGGCATTCCGCTGTTCCTGAACGTGCACCCGCTGGAGCTCCAAGAGCCGTGGCTGGTACGCCCGGACGACCCCATCTACCAACACGACAGCAGCGTGTTCCTAGAGATCACGGAGTCGGTGCCGCTCACCCACTACGACCTCTGCATCGACGTACTGCGGGAGGTGCGAGATCGCAGCGGGGTGCAGCTCGTGGTGGATGATCTCGGCGCCGGCTATTCGAACCTGAAGCGAATTTCGGATCTCGCGCCCCAAGTCGTGAAGCTCGACCGCGGCCTGGTTTACGGCCTGGACCGCAGCCCGCGGCAACGTCAGCTCGTCAGCAGCGTGGTCCGCCTGTGCACGGATCTGCACGCCGTCGTGGTAGCCGAAGGCATCGAGACGGAAGACGAGCTCTCGGCGCTGGCGGATACGGGCGCCCACTACGGGCAAGGGTTTCTCTTTGCTCGCCCGGCGTTCCCGATGCCCGCGGTCACTTGGCCGCCCTCCGCTCCGCGCAGCGTGCTCGCCGCCGACCCAGCAATGCTCGAGCTGCGGCGGCGCGCCGGCGCCGGCTGAGAATCCGCCGCAGCGCGGCTCACACCGAGTGCACGACCTCGTCGACGTGCCCGGGGACGCGCACGCGACGCCATACCTTCCGGATCGTTCCGTGGCGGTCGACGTAGAACGTGCTGCGCTCGACGCCCATGTACTCGCGGCCGTAGTTCTGCTTCTTGACCCACACGCCGTAGGCCTTGGCCAGCGTCTTCTCGGGATCCGAGAGCAACGGGAACGTAAGCTCGTACTTTTTGCGAAAGCGCGCGTGACTCTCTTTGCTGTCCGGGCTGACCCCGACCACGTGCACGCCCTTGGCGACGAAACGCGACAGCGCATCGCGAAAGCCGCACGCTTGGAGCGTGCAGCCCGGGGTGTCGTCTTTGGGATAGAAGTAGATGACGTAGGGCGCTCCGCGCAGCGACTCCGACGAGACGAGCGTGCCGTTGTGATCGGGCAGCACGAAGCTCGGCGCCGCGTCGCCCACATCCGGGCGCCCGCTCGGATCTGCGTCGCGCTCGGCCTGCTTCTTCGATGCAACGGCCTTGCTGCCGCGAGCGGGCTTGCTCGCCGTAGGCAGGGCGACGGGATTCGTCTTTCGCCCGCGAGAAGGAGCCGCCTTCGCTTTGGCCGCGCCGCTGCGTGACGCTTTTTTCACGATGACTTTGCCGCCGGGAGCGCTGCGCGCCGTCGCCTTCTTCGTGCTGCTCTTCTTCGTCGCCATGGACTCCTTTTTCCTTCCGCGGGGGCAAAGATAGCCGAAGTGCGCGCCGCTCGGATCACGATGTGGCGGAGTCGACCGCTGCTCGCGGGCGCCGAGCGTCGCTTGTCTGCGTTCCTAGTTCGAGTTAAAGGCAAAAAGCAGTAGGCTCAGAACCCCAATGGTCGACCTCCCCGAACCCGGTCTCTATCGAACGACTCAACCCATGCCTGGTCACGAAGACGAGTTCCCTGCGGGCGCGCTCGTCTACGTCGGTCAGTCGCAGAACGGCGGCGGCACCTTCGTGGTGCGGCCCGCCGACAACCGACGCAACCGTTGGTTCTGGCGCGAGCCGGTCACGTCCCTGCGCTCGCCGACCTGGGCGCGAACGCTCAAAGCGTTGCCGTCGGAAGGCTTCTACACGTTGCCCGAGACGCTCGAGTTCGAAGGCGGCGGACGCTGGGTGAAGAACGCGATCATCCAGCTCGGTTACAACGAGAAGGGGCAAGGCATCGCGTTCGTCGGCGAGTGGCGTGAAGACGGCCAAGAGAACGCGCTGTACTTCAGCGACCGCGGTCTGCTCGTTACCGACGAGCTGCTCGCGAAGCTCGTCTGGGCCCCCATCTTACCGGTCCGCGCGAACGCCAGCTGAGCGGTGAAGGCACCGGCGGCGACACGCGACATCGCGAGCCGCCGCCGGCAGTTCACGAAGCGGGTTCAACTCGGAACCGTGATTCCGAGTTGAGCCCTTTTTCGTGAGCCGAGCCGCTGACGCTTCAGCGGGCGGGGCTACGCGCAGCGAACGGCGCTAGCTCTTGAGGTTCTTCGCGACGGACTCCCAATTGATGAGCTTGTCGCAGAAGGCCTCCAAGAAGCCGTTTCGATTGTTGCGGTGATCCAAGTAGTAGGCGTGCTCCCACACGTCGCACGTGAGCAACGGCTTTTGATTGGTGGTGAGCGGCGTCTCGGCGTTGGGCGTATCGATGATCTTGCCCTTTCCGCCGTCGAGCACGAGCCACACGTAGCCCGAGCCGAAGCGGCCCGCGCCAGCGGCGACGAAATCAGCTCGGAACTTGTCCCAGCCGCCGAGGCCCGAGATCAAATCAGCGACGTCGCCAGCGGGCGGAGCGCCGCCACCGGACGGCTTCATCCCTTCCCAGAAGAAGGTGTGATTCCAGACCTGAGCGGCGTTGTTGAAGATGCCGCCGCTGCTCGTCCGGATGAGCTCGACGAGCGATTTCTGCGCGTCGGGTTTGCCCTCGATCAGCCCCTTGAGGCGCGTCATGTAGCCCTTGTGGTGCTTCTCGTAGTGGAACTCGAGCGTCTCTTGTTTCATGACGGGCTCGAGCGCGTTTTTCGCATACGGCAGCGGCGCTACCTCGAAGTTCATTGGTTTTCCTCCTGTTGTGACGCGGCAAACTCTCTAGCTTGAGGACGACGCTGTCAAGCAGTGGACTCGCAAAGCGCATTGGTGAAAACGCACTTGCGGCGGAGCATGCGCGCATGACGTGCAACGCTGCGTGGCATCTTCGTCAACGGTACCCGACGCAGCCGCGCCACTGCTCGTTGTGCGCACGCTTTCGAATGCGCTCCGTCGTGATGTGTCCGCGCGCCCCGTGAACCAATGACGAGCGTCGACATTCTCTCGCGCCGCGCGGCTGACCCACGACGATTCTCGCGTCACGCAAACATGCCTGAAGCCGCGCAACTCGCTGCCCGACGGGCCGGTCTATAGCGGACCGTCGCTGGTTGCTCTCCCGCCGCGGCGTACGGGAATTTCCGCGGCCCGCAGATTCGCCGTTGCCGAATTTCGATCCGTGATTTAGGGAATGGCTCCCCGGCGTTCGGGGTCCAGTCGACTCGAGGTCACCGTGTCCAAGACAGTCCTACTCGCAACCGAGAAGCCGTTTTCTGCAGCAGCCCGTAACGAGGTGGTCGCCATCATCGAACAGGCCGGTTACAAAGCGCGCGTCCTCGAGTCCTACAAAGGCAAGGCTCCGTTGATCGAGGCCATCGCCGACGCCGATGCCGCCATCGTGCGCAGCGATATCATCGACGCTGAGGTGCTCGGCGCCGCCAAGAAGCTCGCGCTCGTCGTGCGCGCCGGCGCCGGCTACGACAGCATCGACTGCGCGACCGCGAAGGCCAAGAACATCGCCGTCATGAACACGCCGGGACAGAACGCTAACGCGGTCGCCGAGCTCGTGTTCGGCATGCTGGTGTACATGGCGCGCGGCAAATTCAACGGCAAGACCGGCACTGAGCTGCGCGGCAAGACGCTCGGGCTGCACGCCTTCGGCGCCGTGAGCCGCGCGGTCGCGACGATCGCGAAGGGCTTCGGCATGACGGTGCTGGCCTACGATCCGTTCGTGAAAGCGGAGGCCATTCAGCAGAGCGGGGTCGAGCCCTGCACGTCGCTCGAAGACCTGTACCGCCGCTCGCAGTACCTGTCGCTGCACATCCCCGCCACGGCGGAGACCAAGGGCTCCGTCGGCAAGAAGCTCCTGTCGCTGATGCCGGCCGGCGCCACGCTGATCAACACCGCGCGCAAAGAGGTCATCAACGAGGCGGAGCTGCTCGAGGTGTTCGAAGCGCGCAAAGACTTCCGCTTCGTCTCGGACATCGCGCCGAGCGAGGCGACCGCGACCGCCATCAAGGAGAAGTATGCCGATCGCGTGTACTTCACCCCGGCCAAGATGGGCGCTCAGACGGAGGAAGCCAACGTGAACGCCGGCTTGGCCGCAGCCCGACAAATTGTCGGATTTTTCGAGCGCGGCGAGCGTGCGTTCATCGTAAACTGAGCAACCTGTGACGGCGCGAGGCGAAGGCCCCGCGCCGAGGCGGCCGAGCTGACCTTGGCCGCCTCGAGCCGAAGTGGCGGAACCGGCAGACGCGGCGGACTCAAAATCCGTTTCCACTAAATGGAGTGTGGGTTCGACTCCCACCTTCGGCACAATTCGAGAGCGCGGCGCACGTCATCGCGCCTTGGCCTGCTCACGCCGCTTTGGCGCGCTCAGTCCGAACTCATAGGACGACCGGCTCTCAGCCATTCGCGGGCCTAAGCTTGGTCAGTGAGGCCGCGCTCGAAGAATGCGAAGCTGGTCGGTACCGCGCTCGTCGCGCTGGCCGTCGTTGCCATCGCGCTCATCGCCGTCGCCATCGCGCGCGGCTCTGGCTTCGTGGGCAGCAGCTTGCTCGTGCTCGCCGGCGTCGCCGCGGCAGCGCTGGCAGGCGTCGGCTGGGTGATTCGCTTCCTGGCCGCGCGCGGTGAGCGCAATCGCACGCCCCCAACCGAGCCGAAGCTCCGTTGAGCGTTGCCGCGCGCAACGCAAGCTCGTTTTTGCCGCGCGGCCGTGCCATGGACTCGGCGAGGCCATCATGAGCTCGCGTCGCTCTGCCGCTCAACCCCGCCCCACCGCGCTCGGTGACGTGCTCGAAGGCGCGCGCCGCACGACGCTGCAGCGCTCGCGCGCCGCGCTCGATCGCGAAACCTGGCGCCGCGCCGTCGGCCGTCGCATCGCCGAGCGCACCGAGGTCGGGCAGCTGCGCAGCGGCGAGCTCACCATCTATGTCGCGTCGGCGGCGTGGGCGCAGGAGCTCAGCTTGTTGACGCGCGAGATCTTGGAGCGTTTGCCGCGCCACGGGGTCAAAGCCGAGCGCGTCCGCTTTCGCGTCAAGCCCGAGCTGGGACGCCCCGCTGCGGAGCCACAACCGGTCGTCACTCCGCCCGCGCGCCCGCTGCCGGCGGAGCTCGACGCGCGGCTCGGGCGCATCGAAGACGACACGCTACGCGCGGCGATCGGCGGCGCAGCGGCGCTGGCGCTGTCTCGCCTCGCCAGCGCTGAGCGCGCCAAGCAAGCCAGCAGCGCTACTTCAACGAAGCGAGCCGCTCGAAGCCTTCCAAGCGCTGAACGACGAAGCGATCCGAAGGGCCGAAGGTCTGCTGCAGCGAGCGCAGATCCGCGACATAGGCGCGCAAAATCGTCAGGCTGACGGCGTCGACGCGCCGCAGCGCCGAGTAGAATTGATCCACGATCGCGCTCGGCAACGGCCGGCGCATGGCCGCGTAGAGCTCGATCGCGTAGTCGATCCAGCGGCCCTTGCCCGTCACCTCCGCGAGCTTGACCGCGTAGTTCGCGGCCTTCTCGAAGACGTGGGGCGACGCGCTGCTGCCGCGCGTGCGCACGTCGGTGAGCAGGTTCGCCAGCGTGAGCGAGAGCATCTTCTCCGCTTCTTCACCGCGACCGAGCGCCAGCACTTTGTCCGCGACGCCCGCCAGCAGATCCAACGTGTGCGCGCTGAACGTCGCCTCGCTCTCCTGCAACATGGATCCGAACGGCTGCGCGCTGGGCGTGGGCAGATCGATGCCACGCAGGGTCTCAGCCGGTACGCGCGGGCGAGCGCGCGGCTCATGGTTCTCCGGCGCGGCGTGGAAGGTCAGCACTTGCGTGCCGACCTGGACTTGATCGCCCTCCGCCAGCGCGCAGCTGCCGTTGATGCGCTTACCCTTGACATAGACGCCGTTGACGCTGCCGAAATCCTCGACGGTCACGGCGTCGCTGGTGACGTTCAGCTGGGCGTGGCGGCGCGACACCAGCGCGTCGTCGAGCGCGATCTGACAGGCGGAGCTGCGCCCGATCAGCACCTGCCCTGGCCGCAAATCGATGCGCCGCGCGCCGTGCTCCAGCCAAAACCGCATCGCCGCCGACGAACGAGTCACGTCACCCGCTGCGGGTGGTGTTGCCTTCGAGTGACGGTCGTCGTCCACCGTAGTTCAAGGCTAATCGTTGGGGTCGCGCTCGGCAATCGGGGATTTCACTCCTCAACGCGAGCCTAACAGTCGCTCGAGACCC
This sequence comes from uncultured Sorangium sp., assembly GCA_966250485.1. Taxonomy (GTDB): domain Bacteria; phylum Myxococcota_A; class Polyangia; order Polyangiales; family Polyangiaceae; genus PMG-095. The sequence continues at coordinate 34,482 of CBINHN010000004.1, forward strand.
TCGATGCGGTTTACGAGAAAACGATCCGCGGGCCCGAGCCCCACACCGCGCAGCACCGTCAAGTAGTCGCGCAGCGCGGCGGGCGCCGGCCTTTGGACCTTTCGAACCACCGTATAGAGCTCGTCCACGACGCGCGCGGGACACGGCCGGCGTAGCGCGGTGTAGGCGCGAAAGATGAAGTCGATCCAGCGTGAATTGAGGGTAAATGCCGCGATGCCGAGCGCGTAGTCGCTGGCGCGTTCGACGAGCTCTGGCGGCACGGGCCTGCCCGCCTGCAGCTCGGCGAGCAGTTGCTCGAGCTGCGTGCCAACCAGCCGCTCGACTTCATCGCCGCGCCCCAAGCCGAGCGCCTTGTCCGCCAAAGCACCGAGCAGACCGAACCCCGCGCTGCGCTCGGGGTGCTGCACCAGGGTATCGGCCGCCATTTCACGGCGCGTCAGCACAATCAACTCTTGGCTGCCGACGAGGATGCGGTCGCCGTGGCTCAGCTTGCGAGAGCCGTGCACCCGCTCGCCGTTCACCTTGACGCCATTGCGGCTGCCGAGGTCCTGCACGATCACCTCCTCGCCCTGGATGCTGAGGCGCGCGTGCGTGCGCGACACCAGCGGGTCATCGAGGGCAAGCTCACACGTCACATCACGGCCGAGCACCACTTCGCCTTTGCCGAGATCGAAGTCGTGCTGCTTGTAGCGGAGGATGTACCTCATACTGGCCGACCCCGCGGCGCCCATGGGCGCTGCGGAGGCATGGTGGTTTCCATCCGAACGGACCGTTGATCTATAACGTTACCGACGCCCCTCCTTACTCGCAAGAAAACCCCTATGAACGAGCGAGCCTTGCTCTTCCGTGTGCGCACCTCGTGTTCCTCCCCGCGCATGCGACGCTATTGCCTCACCGCCTTCGCCGGCGCGCTCTCGCTCGCGCGCCACGCCGCCGCACAGCCAGCGCCGAATGAAACGCAAAGCGAGGCCACAGCGACGAGCACAGCGGAGCAGCCACCGGCTGCGACCCCGACTCCTCCTCAACCCCTCCCGGCGCCCGCTACCCCACCAGCGCCCACCCCGGAGCGTCCCGCGACGCTCGCCAGCACGCCCGGAGCGGTACCCGCTGATGCCTCGCAGCAACTGACCGGCAACAGCAACGCGCAAGCGCCGGGGCTCAGCACTGTAGTGCGCGTTGCCGTCGATTTCCCCGGCGCTTGGCTGGAAACGCGGCCCTTCGGCTCGCACGAGCCGTGGACGCGTTTGTGTGCGGTTCCTTGTGGGGCAGCCGTGCGCGTGGACGGCGTCGAAGCGCGGGTCACCGCTCCGGCGATGACGCCTTCGGCGCCGTTCCGCATCCAAGCTGGCGCCGGCGCCGCGTTGCTCGACGTTCGCGGCGGCTCAGCGAGCCTGCGCAGCTGGGGCCGCGTCAGCTTCGCGTTGGGCGTGCCCATCTCGCTGCTCGGCATGGCCGGCTTCGGCTATGGCAGCTTCGAGGATCGCCCCGGCTTGCGCGGCGCCGGCGCGGTCTCGCTCGGTGTCGGCGCGGCGCTGGTGTTGACGGCGCTGCCGCTGCTCGTCGCCGGGACCACCAACGTGCGAAACGAACACGGCGATCTGATCGCTGACTCTGGCGCCCTGCTGCGCTTCTGACGCGCGCGGACGGCGCGCATAAAAAAACGCCGAGCAGCGGGACTACTCGGCGTCTCTGCAAGTGCGAATTGGCCGTTACTTCTTGAAGCTGCGCATGAACTCGGCGAGCGAACGCACGGCCTCGAGCGGCACGGCGTTGTAGATCGAGGCGCGCATGCCGCCGACCGAGCGGTGGCCCTTGAGCCCGCTCATGCCGCGCTTCTGCGCCTCGGCCAGGAACTCCGCCTCGAGCTCGGGCGTCTTCAAGGTGAAGACGACGTTCATGTACGAGCGCGAGTCTTTCTCCACGGGGCAGCTGTAGAAATCGCCGCGCTCCTCGATGGCGTCGTACAAAAGCTTGCCCTTCTCGCGGTTGAGCTTCTCCACCGCCGCGAGGCCGCCGCTGCGCTTGATCTCGGCGAGCACGTTGCGAAGCATGTACACGGAGAAGGTGGGCGGCGTGTTGTAGAGCGAGTTGTTGTCGGCGTGCGTCCGGTACTGGAAGATGACCGGGATGTCCTGACGGCCCGCGGCGACCAGCTCCTTGCGGACGATGACGACGACCAGGCCGCTGGGCCCCAGGTTCTTCTGCGCGCCCGCGTAGATGAGGCCGAACTTGGAGACGTCGATCGGCCGCCACATGATGTCGCTCGACATGTCCGCGACGAGCGGCACCGAGCCGGTATTCGGGAACTCGTGCCACTGCGTCCCGAAGATCGTGTTGTTGCTGGTGATGTGGGCGTAGGCCGCGTTGGGATCCAGCTCGAGCTCCGACTGCTTCGGAACGCGCGCGAACTTCTTGTCCTTCTCGGTCGTGCCGGCGACGCGCACCGTGCCCAGGTTCTTGGCCTCTTTGTAGGCCTTCTGAGACCAGGAGCCGGTCAGGATGTAGTCCGCGCTCTTGCCCGCGGGCAGGAGGTTCATCGGGACCACGGCGAACTGTTGGCTGGCACCGCCCTGCAGAAGCAGGACGTCGTAGTTCTCCGGAACGGCGAGCAGCTCACGAACCAGGCCGATGGCTTCGTTGTGCACTGCTTCGTACTGCTTGCCGCGGTGGCTGTGCTCCATGACGCTCATGCCGGAGCCGTTCAGGTCGAGCAGCTCTTTTTGAGCGCGCTCGAGCGCAGCAAGAGGGAGCGCCGCCGGGCCTGCATTGAAATTCATTACTCGAGCCATGGTCCTCCGAATTCGTTTACCAAACCTAGCCACCGGCTAGTGCCGCGTGTGTAGTGCGGCAAGTCCACTGTGAGGAGCGCGACAATTAGCGCTAATGACGCATCGCGTCAACGCTGCTGCGCGTCGCGCGCCAGCGCTTGCGCTCCGATATCCGACCGATATTGCATGCCTGAGAACTGAATGAGACGCGCGGCTTCATACGCGCGGCGATGAGCCTCGACGAACGAAGGCGCCCGCGCCGTGACCGCGAGCACGCGGCCCCCGGCGGTCACCACGCGCTCGCCGTCCGCGCGCGTCCCGGCGTGATGGACCCGGACGCCCGGCACGCTCGCTGCGCGATCCAAGCCGGTGATCTCGTCCCCTGCGCGAGGGGTTTGGGGGTAGCCCGCCGCGGCGATCACCACAGACAGCGCGCTGTCACCGGACACGGAGAGCGCGTCGGGCGCCAAGTGACCCGCCGCGGCTTGTGCCAGGGCTTCACCCCAATCGCCGTCCACGATGGCGAGCAGCGCCTGCGTCTCCGGATCGCCGAGCCGCACATTGAACTCGATCAGCCAGGGCCGGCCTTCGGCGATGAGCAGGCCCGCGTAGAGCGTGCCGCGAAATGGCCGGCCCTCCGCGGCCATGCCGCGCAGCGTGGGGGCGAACACCTGCATCGCGATGGTGTCCGCGAGCTCGGCCGAGACCAGCGGCGCCGGGGCGTAAGCGCCCATACCGCCGGTATTAGGGCCGCGATCACCGTCGGCGATGCGCTTGTGATCCTGCGCTGCGGGCAGCATGAAGAAGCGCTCGCCATCGCAGATGGCGTGAACGCTGGCCTCAGGGCCTCTGAGTCGCTGTTCCAGCACGAGCGTTTTGCCGGAGTCACCGAAGCGTTGGCCGTTCAGCATGTCGAGCGCCGCAGCGCGCGCCTCTTCGTAGCTGTCGGGGACGACGACGCCCTTGCCAGAGCACAGACCGTCCGCTTTGACGACGGGCGGCTCCGGAAAATCAATGAGCGCAGCCTCGACCTCGGCGGTCGAGCGCACCACGCGGTGGCGCGCCGTGAGGATGCCGTGGCGGTTAGCGAAGTCCTTCATGAAGGCCTTCGACCCTTCGAGCATCGCGGCCGCGCGCGTGGGGCCGTAAGCCAGGAAACCCGCGGCGGTGAGCTCGTCGACGAGCCCCGCGCAGAGCGGGCCCTCGGGACCGATCACGACCAAATCCGGGCGCTCGCGGCGGGCGATCTCGAGCGGCGAGCCCGACACGTTGCTGAGCCGCTTGGCGGATAAATCCAGCGGAGCGGCGCGGGTGCCGGCGTTCCCCGGTGTCACCAGCACCTCCGCGACCGACGGTGACTCCAAGAGCCGCAGGGCGAGCGCGTGCTCGCGGCCTCCAGAGCCAACGACCAAGACTTTGCGCTGAGCGGCCATGCGGGGGCAGGTGGGATGCCGCAGCAGACTCGCCGTGTCAACTGGCCGCGGGCGCCGGCATTCTGGGGCGCTCGGCCGCGCTCGCGGCGAACCACCCTCGCGGGCGATCTCGCGCCGGTCGACGCAGCGGTCGCTGCTGCTTGTTCGAAGGGCTCATGGACCGTAAGCTGAAGCGTGCGATGACACCGCTAACGTTGCGCGTCGTGAGGCCATACGCGAGCGAGGAAGAGTTCCTCGCCGCAGAGGCCTGGACCATCGACGCGCGCGGAATGGTGCTGCTCGAGCAGCAGGATCTCGAGCCCGAGACCGCCGTCGTCTTCGACGTCACGCTCGCCAACGGCGCGAGGGTGATCCGCGCGGAGGGTCGCGTCACCGGCTATCTGCCCGCCAGCGACGATCGCCCCGGCGGACTGCGCGTGCGCTTCCGCCGCTTCGGCGCGCAGACCAAGCTGTTCATCGATCGCGCGATCGCGGCGCGGGAGCAGGAGCTCGCGGCCAGCGTCTCGTCGCGTCCGCCGCCGCCAACGCCAGGCAGCGCCCCCAAACCCTTTCTTCTGCCAGAGAACCCGCCCAAGCCGGGTGATCGGCTGGAGCGCAGCGGCATTCACCGCCGCGTGGGCACGCCGGTAGAAGCGCCGCCCAACCGCGAGGAGCTCTTGAGCCGGCTGCGCGCGCGCTTCGCTGCGGAGCACCCGGCCGGCGACGGCTCCAAGCGCGACGCCGAGAACGGCTGAGCCGCGCGCTCGCTCCTCAGGGCATCGGAACGGCGCGCTGTGGCTCACGTCGTGGCCGCGCTGCAGCGCGACGCACCAGGCGATCGCACAGCTCGCTGAAGCCGATGCCCGCCACTTGAGCCGCCTCCGGGAACAGGCTGGTCGCGGTCATGCCCGGCAGCGTGTTCACCTCCAAAACGGTGCACGGCTCTGGCGAGCCCGCGTCGACGACGAGGTCGACGCGCGACAAATCGCGGCAACCGAGCGCCGTGTGCGCGCGCACGGCGAGCGCTTGGATGCGGCTCACCAGCGCGGCGTCGAACGGCGCGGGACAGACGTGCTCACTGCCGCCCGCGCGGTACTTCGACACGAAATCGTAGTGCTCCGCCGCGCGCGGACGGATCAGCGTCGGCGGCAGCGCCTCGGGCCCGGCGGCGGACTCGAGCACGCCGCAGGTCACCTCCGCGCCGGGCAAGAACGGCTCCACCAACGCCAGCGGCTCCACGGCGAAGCAGCGCCTCGCGGCCGCGACGGCTTGCGCGTCACCCAGCTCGGCGCTCAGCATTTCCACGCCGATGGCGGAGCCGCCGGAGGCGGGCTTGATCACCAACGCGCGACCGAGCTCGGCGCGGATGGCCGCGATGCGGGCCGGCACATCGTCATTGCGCGCGAGCAGCGCCTGGCGCGCGACCGGGACACCGGCGGCGGCCAATTGAACCTTCGCGTGCGGCTTGCTCGCCGCCAGCGCGCTGGCGAGCACGCCCGAGCCCACGAAGGGCAGCGCGAGCACCTCCAGCAGGCCCTGCAAGCAGCCGTCTTCACCGAGCGGGCCGTGCGTGACGGGGAACACCACGTCGTAGCGGCTGGCCGCGAGCTGCGCGGCGACTTGCTCGTCGAGCTCGAGCAGCCGCGCCTGATGACCCGCGGAGCGCAGCGCCTCCAAGACACCGCGCGCGCTGGCGCGGCTGACCTCCGCTTCGGCGCTGGGACCGCCCGCGACGACCGCGATCGAGAGCGCGCTCACGGCGCGGCCTCGGCCAGCTTTTGATGAAACAGCTCGATGCCGAGCTGGCCGCTAAACTCGTAGATGCGCTGATCGCGATAGAACTCAGCGAACACGATGCGTTTGAGCCCGGCGTTGGCGATCAGCTTGAAGCAGCCGAAGCACGGCGACGCGGTCACGTAAATATCCGCCGCCTCGAGCCGCACCCCGTTGCGCGCCGCTTGCACGATCGCGTTCGCCTCCGCGTGCACGGTGCGCACGCAGTGGCCGTCCTCCATCAGGTGCCCGACGTCATCGCAGTGCGGCAGCCCGCGAATCGACCCGTTGTAGCCGGTGGCGAGGATGATCTTCTCGCGAACGATGACCGCGCCCACGTGCTTGCGGTCACACGTCGAGCGGGTGGCCACCTCACGAGCGATGGCCATGAAGTATTCGTCCCAGCTGGCTCGTTTGCGTTCCGCCATGCAGCTCTCCGAAGCGCCGTATACCGCGGTCGCTGCGGGGGCACGAGGGCCGTTGGCTTCGGGCCCGCGCGTTCGGGCCGCGGCGCGACGCCCGCGCGGCACGCCGGGCTCACCCGAAACCGCGCCGGGCGCGCCCCCCGCTCTTGACCCAGCCGAGAGTGCATGGCTTGGTTCCGCCGTGAGATTAGCCTCTACGCCACGCGGACGCGCGCCGCGAGCCATCACACCGCAGGGAGCAGCGCGAGCCCTCGTCGCGCTCGCGGTCTTGCTGAGCCAAGCCCCGGCCCACGCCGAGGAGAGCCTCGCCGCTCGCTCCGAGCGCTTGATCGCGGCGCTGGACGCCCAGGCGGAGCTCAAAGACGTCGTCTCCCCGCTGCTCGCCCGCGCGCGCAAGGCGCTCGAGCGCGCGAAGAACGCCCGCCGCGCCGGCGACCACCACCACGGCAGTGAGCTGGAGGCCCTGAGCGTCGAGCTCGCCGAGTCCGCTACCGACCTCGCCCGCGTGCACCGCACCGAGCGCGAGGTGGGAGAAATCGAGCGCAAGGCCGCCGACGCCGAGACGCGCGTCGTGCGCGCCCGCGCGCTGCTCGAGCAGGCCGCGGCGCGCCGCGGCCGCGCCGCCGAGCGGCTGCGACAGGTCGAAGCCGAGCGCAGCGCGGCTCCCGCGCCGACGAGCAACGATAAATCTCGCCCGGTGATCCCCGGTGCGACGGACAAGAAGACGGCAGTGCGACCGACCCCCACACCCGGCAAGCCCAAAGTGAAACCCGGAGCGTCGAAATGAGGCTCTCTCTATTGTGCCTGCTGGCGCTGCTCGCGGGCTGCGCGGCGAGCACGGCGCGCCCCGGGGTCTTGGCCGAGGCCGATCGAACGCGCGAGAGCGCGGCGGTGAAGGCCGCGGAGCACGACGCGCCGCAAGCCCACGCCCGCGCTGACGCCTTGTTGCGCCAAGCCGAAGCGGCCCAGGCCAAGGGTGACGCGGCGAGCGCGCAGATCTTGGCGGAGCAGGCCGTGGCCGCCTATGAGCGCGCCGCCATCCTCGCGCGTTTGACGCAAGCGGCCGTGCGGCGCGGGGACGCGGAGGCCCGCCTCGCGAAGGCCGAGGGCGAGCTGCAAGCGCTCGAGACGCAGGAGAAGCGCGTGCGCGCCGAGACCGAGGACCTGGAGCTCCGGGCGCGCGTCGTGGCTGATACCCTCCCCCTCGCCGAGAGTCGGCCGGCACCCGAGCGCGAACGAGCGCGGCTCGAGGCGGCGCGGGCGCTGGCCCTGCAGGCGCGCCTGCTCTGCGCGTCCGCGCGGCTGCTCGAACCGGGAAGAAAGAGCCTGGAAGCGCTCGCCACCGAACAGAGTACCCTCGACGCGCGCCTCACAGGCAAGGTCCCCGCTCCCATCGATGAGGCCGTCCGCCTCCGCTCTCACTGCCTGAGCGAGCTCGGCCTCGCGCGCCGGCCGAAGACCCTGAGCGAGCCGTCGCGCGGCGCCGAAGACGCCCTTTTGGCCGAGCTGTCCACGGCCAAGTACGAGCCGGTGCGCGATGAGCGCGGCATCGTCGTCACGCTGCGCGGTGTTTTTGCGAAAGATGGCCGCTTGAGCGCGCCCGCTGCCGCGAGCCTGGAGGCGCTAGGCCGTGTCGCTGCCAGCCACGCCGAGTTCCCTATTCTCGTGGTACTTCACCGCGCGACGGCGAGCAGCGCGGAGCGGGATCAGCCGCGCCTCGAGCTGGTCGTTTCAGCCCTGAAAGCGGCGGGGGCGACGCGCCTCGATTCCGCATGGGGCGGCACCGCTACGCCCGTCGTGGAGCCGTCACGGCCGGGCGCTGCCGAGCGCAATGAGCGCGTCGAAATCGTCTTCGTCGCGCCGCGCTCGGGTTAGCGGACGAGCCCTTCTACTCCGCCGGTAACCGCTGGTTCTGGCCGCCCACTTTGGCGTACGCGTCGCGCGTGGGAAGCTGGACGATGGGCGATCCAGGGCGCAACTTATGGGGTGCTGGGACGTCCATTCTTTCTGTGAGGTTACCGGTGCCCCGCGACTCCTTCTTTGGTGAGCGCATCATCTGGCAGGGCCGTGCCGAGGTAATTCGGGTTCCTGGTTTCATACGGGCCCTAGCCGCAGTCTCGTTCGTCACGTCCGCCATCAGCGCCTCCTTCGCGGCCGTCATCGCCGTCGCCCTGCACGAGTTCCCGACCAGCCCGTTGCTGTTCGCGACGTGGTGCATCGCGCTCGGCGTGATCCTGTTGGTGCTGCCGCGGCGTTGGTCCGAGCGCGCGCGCTACGTCGTCACGGACTCCCACGTGATCGTCAAGTACGGGCCCTTCTCGCGCAGCATCGAGCGGCGCGCGATCAGCTTCGCGCGCATCTTCTGGAACGAGGATTTTCCGAACACGGGTGATTTAGAGGTGGTGCGGGCGGTGCCGACCGGAGCGCTGAGGCGCCGGCTGCGTCTGCGCCTGACCGGCCTGGTTGCGCCCGATCGCGTCTGGGCCATCGTGCGCGGCGCCGAGGACGTGGCCCCCGCCGGTCAGGGCGAGCGCCCCGTCGGGCAACGGCTCGACCAAGGTGAACGCGTGATTTGGACCGCGCAGTCGCGGCCCAAGCTGCGCTCGTTCCTGCCGCGCGGACAGCGCGAGTACGCGCTGCTCGCGGTGGCGGCTTTTCTGCTCGTCGGCGTGGGCCGCATGTCGCTGCGCATCGTGCCGGTGTTCGAGCGGCTGGCTACCAGCGTGCTGCCCGTGAAGAGCTTCTCGTTCTTCGCCTTATCGCTCGGCGTGTCGCTGGCGATGTTGCTGATGGTGAGCGTGGCCGCTTATCTCGCGTACGACGCGGTCATTCGCCAGGGCCTGCTCGCGCGCGAGACGCGCTACCTCGTCACCAACAAGCGCGTCCTGATCCAGCGCCGCACCGAGGAGCTGCACCTCGATCGCGCCAAGATCCTCGACGTCATCGACGCGCCCGCGGGCGACGGGCTGCGCGACATCTTCATCGTGCTCGACGGCCCCAGAGCGCGCGCGTTCGCGGTGAGCGGCGCGTTCGGCGAGATGGGGCGCGGCCCGCACTTGCGTCCCGTGTTCGAAGCCGTCGAAGACGCGGAGAGCGTGAGCCGCATTCTGCGCCAACCGCCGGATCTGCTGCGCGCCGCCTGACGCGCTCAGTCGTCGTCCTCCAGCTCGGGTGGCGGTAGACGTCGCAGTCTTTCGGCGAGCCGCGCGAGGCTGTGCTTGCAGTTGGCCGCGTGGGCGCGCGCGCTCGGCGCCCAGCGATCCTGCGGCGCGGCCTCCAGGTAGCGGTTCCAGGCGGCTACGGCGCGCTGATACTCGTGCTCCGCGCGCTCCGGCTCGCTCGCTCGGCGAGCCGCCGCCATGTGCGCCAGCGCCGCCGCGTAATCCGAGTCTTGCGGACGGAAGGTGAAGGCGTCCGCGAGCTCCAAGATCCCGAGCTCGCTGCCGAACAACGCTGGTGCGCTGACGCGCGCCAGGTGGCTCTCGTTGAGCGCCGCGGGCAGATCACCTGCGCGCTCGAGGGCCAGGCTGAGCTCGAAGCGGCACAGGGAGGCGGCGACGGGCTCGCGCGCCGCCGCCAACGCGCGACGCGCATCAGTCAAGCTGCGACGGACGTCGAACAGCGCCATGTGCGCTTCCGCGCGTTCGCGCAGCAGAGACGAGCGCGCGGAGGGTTCCCAGACCAGCGGCAGCGCGTCCCGGACGGCGGCCAGGGCCGTCTTAGGTTCGAAGCGCGCGGCCAGCGCCAACAGAGCCCGGATCTCAGCCTCGAGCCAGACCTCGTCGCGACCGAGCAAGCCGAGCGCGCGCTCGAGCAGCTGCCGCGCGTCGTCCTCGCGCTCGTCTTGCGCGTCGAGCATGGCGCGAGCAAGCAGGATCAAGAGCCGCGGATCGCCGAGCTCGCGCGCGCCGCTGAGCTCGGCGATGGCCAGCGTCCGCAGCCGGAACTGCTGCAAGGTGGCTTCGTCGCTCTCCACCTGATTGGCGCGATCGAGCAGCCGCCCGAGCGCGGTGAGCCGACTCTCGATGCGCGCGGCGCTCGGCTGCTGCGCGCGCTGCCAAATCGTGGGCTGCGCGGCCGCGGACGGCGCCGCCGGCCCTGGCGCAACCAGCAGCGCCGCGATCAGCGACAGCGCCGCGCGGCGCTTCATTTCCCGCGCTGCGCTCCGCGAGACAGCGCCGCGAGCCGTTCGTTGGCCCAGCCCCGGAAGGCGCCCTTCGGCCCTACAGCTTCGAGATAAGCGCTGAGGTGCAGGCGCGCGAGGTGTGGATCGCGCACGATGGCAGCGACGGCGATTGCCGCGTGAAGCTCGCCGTCGGCGAGCAGCGGGCTGCGCTCGCTGAACGTCAACGGCACGGACGGCGGCGTCGCCGGGTTTGGCAAGCTGATGCGCGCCATGCGCTCGCGGTCCCGCGCCGAAGCGAAGCGCTCGAGCGCCCAGGGCCCATCCAGCTCTCGTACGAGCACCGCCGCCTGCTCGCTCTTTCCCGCGCGGTCGAGCGCCAGCGCGAGCAGCGCGCTCAACAAGTCGTCCAGCCCTGGCACGGCCGCCTGACGACGCGCGTCGGACAGGTACAGCGTCGCGTCGGCGAGGCCGTCGGCGCCGCTCGCCATCAACGTAGCGGCGGCCTCCAGCGCGACCAAGCGCGCGAACACCGGATCGCGCGTAAACGCGACGCGCGGCACGAGCGCGCGATACGCGGCCGCCGCCTCCGCAGCGTGACCGCTGAGCAGCGCGGCGACACCGAGCTCCCGCAGCGCCGCGATGTCGCCGAGCGGCCGGCCCTTGGCGGTCACACGACCCGAGAGCGCCGCGAAGGCTCCGCTCCAGTCCCCTAGGCGCACTTTGGCGCGACCGCTGAGCACCAGCGGCTCCACTTCGCCCGGCAGCAGCGCGGCCGCCTCTGTGCCGAGCTCGAGCGCCACCTGCGGCGCGCGGACGAGGCGCGCGTAACCGCGCGCGAGCAGCCGGCAGTAGCGCTCGGTGTGCCCCCCGCGCGCGCGGCTCCAGAGGTGACTCTGGTCCCTGAGCTGCGCGGGGCGGCACAAGGCCGGACGTGGACTGGCCGCCGCGAACGTCCCGAGCGACGCGAGCTCGCTCGAGGCGGGCAGTACGGCCAGCAACAATCCGAGCCCGACGCTCACGCCGGGAGCTTAACTCGAAATGCCGCTCGCGGCCCGCGCTACGGCGCCGCGGCGCGCCCGACGAAGGGGTTGTGCAGCACGATGGTCTCGCCGCGGCGCGGTCCGACGCTGACGAGATAGAGCGGCACTTGGCTCTGCTCTTCGATGAAGCGGACGTACGCCCGCGCGGCGCGCGGCAGGTCGTCGAGCACGCGCGCCCCCTCGATGCGCTCCGTCCAACCCTCGAGCTCTTCGTAGACGGGCTTCGGCGCTGGCCCGGAGCCCTCGAACTCATCGATCGGCAGATCCGTCACTCGGCCCGCCGCGGTTTCGTAGGCGACGCACACCTTGATCCGCGACATGCCCGTCAACACGTCCAGCTTCGTCAGAGCCAAGCCGTCCAAACCGTTGACGCGCGCCGCGTAGCGGAGCGCCGGCAGATCGAGCCAGCCGGTGCGGCGCGGCCGCCCCGTGACGGAGCCGAACTCCACGCCGACGTCGCGCAAGTGACGGCCGTCCGCGTCGTCGAGCTCCGTGGGAAACGGCCCCGCGCCGACGCGCGTGGTGTAAGCCTTGGTGATCCCGAGCACCGTATCGATACGGTTCGGACCGATGCCGGTGCCGATCGAGGCGCCGCCGGCGACCGCGGAGCTCGACGTCACGAACGGATACGTGCCGTGGTCGATGTCCAGCAAGGTGCCCTGTGCGCCTTCCAACATCACGCGCTCGCGCCGGCGAATCGCGCCGTCGACGACGGCCGAGGTGTTCGCGAGCAGCGGGACGATGCGCGCTGCCGCCTTCTCCAGTGACTCCATCAGAGGCTCGACGCTCGGCGCATCACCGCCCAGCGCGCGGATCGTGGGCGCCCACGCCTCGATGGCGGCCTCGATGCGCGTGCGCAGCCGCGCCAGATCACGCAGCTCACCGGCGCGCACGCCGTTGCGGCGCGCCTTGTCCTCGTAGGCCGGCCCAATGCCCTTCTTCGTCGTGCCGATCGCGCGGCTCTCCGCGGAGGCCTCGCGCAGCGTGTCGATCAGGATGTGATAGGGCAAAATCAGGTGCGCGCGATCGCTGAGCAGCAGGCGCTCCTCCACGTCCGCGTGGCCGCGCCGGATCAGCCCGTCGATTTCGTCGATTAGGACCTTGGGATCCACCACCATGCCCTGGCCCAACACCGAGCGCGTGCCGCGCCGCAAGATGCCGCTCGGCAGCAAGCGCACCACGAGCTTCTCGTCACCGACGACCAGCGTATGCCCAGCGTTGGGTCCCCCCGCGTAGCGGACGACCACGTCCGCGAACTCGGTATAGATATCGACGATCTTTCCCTTACCCTCGTCGCCCCACTGAGCGCCCACGATCACTACGGCCGACATACGCTGTCCTTTCCAGAGTCACCCGCGCTCAGCCCGGAGCCGGGCAGCGAGCGTGGCGGCGAGTGCCGTCGCTTCGGCCGGCAGTGGCTGTCGCTCACGGCTTTCTACCTCGGTGAGGTAGAGCTCGTCGCCCAATGCTTCGAGCACGTGCGAATAGCGCCAAGCTCCAGCGTACGCCAGCACGTCATCACCTTCCGGCGCCGAAGCGGCCGCGATGCCCAGCTGGCGCGCGAGCGCGACGAGCTCAGCCGCCCGGCCCGCGACCAGCAGCTTCGGCGGCGGCGCGGCGGCGCGTGCGGCGCGCTCGAGCGCCCAAGCCACATCATCCAGCCCGAACGCAAATCCTACCGCCGGGCGTGCCGCGCCGAAACGCTCTAGCAGGCCGTCGTAGCGTCCACCAGCGCCCAGCGGCCGCCCGGGCCCCTCGGCGTGGATTTGAAACAACGCGCCGGAGTAATAGGCAAAATCGCGGGTCTCGCCGAGATCGACCAGGATGTTGCGTGAAAGATCGCTGCTGCGCGCCGCTTCCCAGAGCTGCTTGAGCTCGGCGAGCGCCGGCTCCGCCGCGGTACCAGCCAGCACGCGTTCGGCGCGCGGCCACACGTCGGCGGCGCCGTGCAAGAGCGGTAAGGCCGCCAGCGCGGCGAGCGCAGGGCCGTCGAGGCCATGGCGCTCGGCGCGGCGCACGACCTCGGTCTCGTCTTTGACCTCCAGCGCGTCGAGCACTTCGCGCGCGTGCTCCGGCGCCAGCGGCGCCACTAACGTCGCGGCGATGCGGGCGTGGCCGAGATCGATGACGAAGTCCTCGAGGCCGGCCGCGCGCAGCGCCGACACCGCGGTGCTGAGCACCTCCAAGTCTCCTTCTGGGCCTTTGCGGCCGATGAGCTCGATGCCGGCTTGCGGAATCTGCCGATGACGGCGCGCGCGCTCATGCCGCCGCCGCAGCACCGAGCCCTGGTAGCAGAGCCGCGCGGGCTGCGGCGCCGCCGCGAGGCGCGTCGCGATGAGCCGCGCGACCTGCGGCGTCATGTCCGGGCGCAACGAGACGACGGCGCCGCTCTCCGGCTCCACGAAGCGCAGCACCTCGTGCGCTTCCAGGCCGCCCATGCCGCGCTCCACCACCTCCGCGAACTCGAACAGCGGCACCGTCACGAGCTCGTACGCGCAGAGCTCGAACGAGCGCACGATGCGGCGGCCCAGCTCGGCGTGCCGCCAGGCGTCCGGCGGTAGTAGATCGCGCATTCCCGCGGGAACCGGGTGGGCCAGCGCCGAGGCGCCCGGCGAGAGGCCGAGCCCCGGGTCGGCCGAGGGTGGATTGGAGAGGCGCTGCACAGCCGGCGGAGTGTACCAAAGAAGCCGCGATGGCAAGGCCAAGGCGGCCGACGACGTGTTAATTCTTCCAGCCCATGAGCACCGGCCACCAGGATGCCCCGCCCGTCGACGTTCGAGAACGCGGTAACGACAGGAATGGTCAACCCATTCACATCGATCGCCGCCTCTTCATGCAGTTCGTCGGCCTCGAGATCCGACCCGAGCGCAGCGCGAGCAGCGCCATCGACGCGCTGAAAGAGCGCCTGCTGCGCAGCGGCGTCGGCGGCGTCGTGTACGAAGATCTCAACCACCCGCGCGGCCTCGGGCTGCTCACGTTCAGCGAGTCTCCCGCGGATTTCGTGACCAAGCTGCGGCCGGAGCTGAGCGAGCTGACGAGCCAGGATCTCGCCGTGCGCGCGGAGCTCGGCATGTTCGGGCGCACGTACTCCACCGGCTACGAGCAAGACCTGGAGTACTGGTTGTTGCGGCGCCCGCGCGAGACGGTGCTGAACGACGCCTGGCGCTGGGCGGTGTGGTATCCGCTGCGCCGAAAAGGAGGCTTCGAGCGCCTCGATGCGCGCGAGAAGGGCAGCATCCTGCGCGAGCACGGCAGCATCGGGCGCAGCTACGGCGAAGCGGGCCTGGCGCACGACGTACGGCTCGCCTGTCAGGGCCTCGATCGGCACGACAACGACTTCGTCATCGGGCTGATCGGCGCCGAGCTGCACCCGCTCTCGCACGTGGTGCAAGCCATGCGCGCGACGCGCCAAACCGCCGAGTTCATCGAGCAGATGGGGCCGTTCTTCGTCGGGCACGCGCTGTTCCAGCACCCGGGCAGCGCCCCATGAGCGAGCGGGCGCCGCTGCGCGGCGTGGTCTTCGATCTCGACGGCACGCTGATCGACTCTCGCGCCGACATCGCCGCCGCCACCTTGCACGCGCTCGCTGCGCACGGTTTTCCGCCGTTGCCGACGGCCGAGCTGCTCACTTACGTGGGTGATGGCGCACGGCCGCTGCTCGCGCGCTCGGCCTCGCTGGCGGCGGATGACCCGCGCGTCGACGCGCTGCTCGCGACGTTCCTCGAGTACTACACGGCGCACCCGTTGGCTCACACCGTGTTCTGCGCCGGCGCGGAGCGCGTGCTGGCGAGCCTCTCGCCCGAGCTCGCGCTCGCGCTCTGCACCAACAAGCCGCGCGCGACGACCGAGCGCGTGCTGGCCGGGCTCGGCATCGCCGAGCGCTTTCGCGTGGTGGTCGCCGCCGGCGACCTGGCGCGCCACAAACCCGATCCGCTGCCCATCACCCACATCGCCGAGCGCCTCGAGCTGCGACCGGAGCAGCTGGTGGTCGTGGGCGACGGCGCACAAGACGTGCTCGCGGGCCGCCGCGCTGGCGCGCGCACGATCGGGCTGCGCGGCGGGATTCAGCCGCTCGAGCGGCTGCTCGCGGCCGAGCCCGAGGCGCTGCTGGACAGCTTGGAGCAGCTACCGGCGACGCTCGCGGCCTGGCGCGCGTAGCGGCGCGAGCCAGCCGAGAGCGCGTGAGGCGGCTGCCCGAGCAGCGCGCCTTCTAACCCTGAAGAGTGTGATAAGCGCTGCTGAGCTCGGCGAAGCGCTTCAGCAGCTGTGAGCGCTGCTCGGGAGACGCTTGCGGGTGCCGATCCGGATGGGCCTCGGCCGCGAGCCGCCGAAACGCGCGCTGCACGGCTTGCGCATCGGCGCCCGCGGGCACGCCCAGCACCGCCCAAGCGCGGCGCCGCGCCTGCGCGCGCTCCGCCGCTCTGCCGTCGAGCGCGCCCGCGCGTTCTCGCGCGCGCGGCCGGCCACGCAAAAAATCCGCAGGGTGCAGCGGTAAGGGCGCGTCCGTCAGCTCGCTGCGCGGCCCACGAACGTGAAAGCGCACGTGGGCGTCCGACAAGTCGAACAGCGCTTCCAAGCGCAGGCGCAGCTGCCGGCGCAAGCCGGAGGCGAGCGCGCCGGCGTCGATGAGCTCGCTCAGAATCTCACCCGCGCGTCGCTGCGGCTCGGCCGCGAGACGCCGCGACAGCTGCAGCAGCTCGTCGCGGGAGAGCGCGCCGCTGCTCGACAGCACCTCTCCGATGCGTGGCCCAGGCAGGCTCGTCTCCACGCGATCGACGAGGCCGCGATCGAAGTACACGCGATGCACGCGCGCGCCGAGCCCGGGCTCTTCCAACTCCAGGACGCCGCTCACCTGCGCGCGGTGCAGCGTCCCTATCAGGTCGCCGAGCGTCGTAGCCTGCAGCCGACCGGGCAAATTCATCGGCGGGAGTTTAGCGGCCGGCTTCCGCTGCGGCCAAGCTTCCAGCGCGAGCTCGGCCCCTTCAGTCACCGACCGACAGCTTCAAGCTGGCGTCTCTCGTCAGCGGGCGGCAGCGCCCGTCAGCGGGCGTACGCCCGCACACGACGGCCCGCGCGCGAACCACCAGCTCTCCGACGCCGCCGCGCGTGGCGAGCAGCGCCAGCGCGATTTCCGCCCGCGCGGCCTCGCTCGCGCCGCGGTGTGCGATGCGGGAGCGAAGCGGCTGCGCGAAGGACGGCGCGCTGACGACCAGCGCGTCGATCCAAGCGATGCGCTGGTCGTCAGCGACCGACGCGCTCAGGGTGCAGCGCACGCGGCCGGGACCGAGCGCGGGCTCGCAGCTGAGCTGCGCGCTGAGCGCCGGCGTGTCAGCGCTGGCCGCGAGCGGCACCAGCAGCGCTGCGCTCAACGCGCAGACGGCCTCAAGCGTCGATCGCCGGCGGCGCATACAAATCCACGAGCTCGATGGGCGTCTTGCACAACGCGATGTGCAGCTGCGAGCGCTCACCCTGCAAATCGCCGCCGATTTGAAAGGGCGTCGGCGGATCGACCTCGATGTCCACCGCCTCCACCAAAAAATCGAAGACGGATTTCGGGTTCTCGAAGCTGCCGCGCCAGATATCGCGGAAATGCAGCATGAACGAGGGCGCCGAGATGGTGGCCACCCGCAAGTGCATGCGATCGGAGCGCTCGTCCGCATAGGGGAACATGCGAAATCCGTAGCCGTAGTAGGGAATCGTCCCCAGCGCGGTGAGCCGCATCGGCCCCTCGTAGACGACCTCCCCCTTGCGAATCGGCTCACCAATGACGCTGCCCTTGGGACCGAGCCGCAGCGCGTCCTCCCCCGCGTTGATGATGCGACAGCGCGGCATCTTACGAAACAGCTGGTAGGGCAGCGAGCGAGTGCCGGCTGCCAGCGCGTAGCTCAGCGGACCCGCCGCCACGCGCCGCAGCGGCGTCTTCTGCAGCCGCTCTTTGGTGCGGTTGTAGTCCGACAGCACGCGCGCGTCCGCACCCAAGCCGCAAAACGGCGAGATGATCTCCTCCACTTCGATGAACCGCAGCGAGCGGCTACCGGCGTACTCCGAGAGACGCTGGATGTCCGCGCCGAGCTCACCACCCTTGATCTCACCGGCGCCGACCACCCACGCGAGCGAGTTACCCGTGCCCAGCTTGAGCAGGCCGAAGCGCGGCAGCGGGCGGCGGCTGCGGCGCGCTTCACGAACCACTTCCGTAACCATCACCGTGAAGGTGCCGTCGCCTCCGCCGGTCAGCACCGTGCCGTAGCCTCGCGTGACCAGCGTCTTGGCGATGTCGTGCGCGTCCTCGAGGCTGCGCGAAACGAACAAGTCACCGCCGTTCAAGATCTGATGGATCGTCGAAATTACTTCGGCCGTCGCGTTCTTCGCGCGCCCGTTGACCACCACGGCGATCCGCGGGCGCGGCTTCTCGGAGGCGGGCGGGACGGACTCGAAGCCAGGAACGCTGCCGTTGCTGGACCGGGGTGTGGTCGTGTTGGACATGATGAATATTGGGGTTTTGGCGAGCGGTTATACTAAGGTACTTCCGAGCGCCTGCCGAGGCGCCCCGCGCGTCGCCGCGGGAGGGAATTCATGGCCAAGAGCACCGCAAAGCGCCGATCGATCGCGCCCCCACCGTCGCGGCGCTCCGTTCTGCCGCCCGCGGCGGAACGTCGCAGCCAGCCGCCGCCCGCGCGCAGCAGCGTCCCGCCGCCGCGCGCGTCCGTACGCCCGGCTGCGCCTGCGCGCGCATCACAACGCCCCCCGGCTCCCGCCCCGGCCGCGGCCGCGCCGCGCAAACGAGCGCGTGGCTCAGCACCCTGGGCCGCGCGGCACGCCGCAAAGCACGCCGCCGAAGCCGCCGCGCGCATGCAGGAACCGCCGCGTCCGGGCAGCGCGCGCGCCACGCTGCGCACGCCGGACCACGCGGAGAGCATCAAGGCACGCATCGGCGAGCTGCACGAGGCGCTCAACCGACTGCGCCCCATGAAGCGGCAGCTGCCGGAGCGCTTCTTCGAAGCGGCCACGCTGCTGCGCTCGATCCGCGACGCGCGGCTATTCGACGCCAAGGGCTACGCCTCCTTCGAGTCGTTCGTCGAGCGCGAGGTGGATCTGGGCGGTAGACAGCTCGTCTTGCGCCTGACCCGCATCCCGGAGGTGTTCCTCGAAGATGCGGCGCGCAGCCTGGGCCTGGACGCCCTGCTCAGCGCGATGGAGGCGCTGGAGCACGCCACGCAGCGCGCTCAGCGCGTCCCAATGAAGCCCCCGGGGCGCGGCCGCTAGCGCGCGCGGGCCCCTGGCGCGGCAGCGCTATTTTCGCCGACGCGGCAGAAGCGCGCTTGACGGAGGCGCGCGCCGCGGGAATGTTGCCGCCGAGTGCGTTTCATCGACGAATGCGACGTCCGCGTCGAAGCGGGCAACGGCGGCAACGGCTGCGTGGCGTTCCGCCGCGAGAAATACGTGCCCTTCGGCGGTCCCGCCGGCGGCGACGGCGGGCGCGGCGGGAACGTCGTGTTGGTAGCGGACACCGGCCTCAACACGCTCTACGACCTGGTCCACCAGCGCGTGCTGCGCGCCGAGCACGGCGCCAACGGTGAGGGCAAGGACTGCTACGGCCGCTCCGGGCGTGATCTCGAGGTGCGCGTGCCGGTGGGTACCATCGCCTATGATCGCGAGAACAACGACAAGCTATGCGAGCTGGTGCTGCCCGGCGATCGCGTCGTCGTGGCCCGCGGCGGCAAGGGCGGGCGCGGCAACAAGCATTTCGCGACACCCGCAGATCGCGCACCGCGGCGCGCCGAGCGCGGCGAGCCGGGCGAGCGCCGCGACCTTCGCCTCGAGCTCAAGGTCATGGCCGACGTCGGCTTGCTCGGCTACCCGAACGTGGGCAAGAGCACCTTCATCAGCGCGGTGAGCCGCGCGCGGCCGAAGATCGCGGACTATCCGTTCACGACGCTCGAGCCGCACCTCGGGGTGGTCTCGCTCGGCGATCCCCGGCGCGGGCTCAGCAAGAGCTTCGTGCTGGCCGACATCCCAGGGCTCATCCCGGGCGCGAGCGACGGCGCAGGCCTCGGCATCCGATTTTTGCGGCACCTCGAGCGCACGCGCGTCTTGCTCCACCTCGTCACCCACAGCGACGAGCCGAACCGCGCTCCCCTCGCCGACTACCAGGTCTTGCGCAAGGAGCTGCGCGCCTTCAAGCCGGAGCTCGCGCGCTTCCCCGAGGTCGTGGCCATGACCAAGGCGGATCTGCCCGACGTTCAGGCCGCGTACGAGCAAGCCAAGGCGGAGTTCGCGGCCATCGGCGTCGATCTTCACTTGGTCAGCGCGGTGACGCACGAAGGCATCCCCGCGCTGCTCCACGCCATCAGCGAAAAGCTCGCGCTATAGCCGCGCGCGCCGTCTCGGCGCTCACGGCCCGGCGACGAAGTCGTCGAATTGGTCGATTTCGAACTCTTCGGCCTCGAGGTTGTCGAAGCGCGTAAATTCGGAGGTGAACTTGGTGAGCACGGTGCCGGTGGGGCCGTTACGTTGCTTGGCCACGATGATCTCCGCGACGCCCTTCGCTTCACTGTCTTTGAAGTAGTACTCGTCGCGGTAGATGAACATGATCGTGTCGGCGTCCTGCTCGATGGCGCCGCTCTCGCGCAGGTCGCTGAGCTGAGGACGCTTGTCCTTCGTCGCGCGCGTCTCGACGGCGCGGTTCAGCTGGCTCAGCGCGATGACGGGCACGCGCATCTCCTTGGCCAGCTGCTTGAGCCCGCGCGAGAGCTCGCTGATCTCCTGCTCACGGCTGCCGGCGTCGCGGCGACCCTGCATCAGCTGCAGGTAGTCGATCACCACCAGGCCTAGCCCGCGCGCGCGGGTGACGCTCTCGCCGCGCGTCACCTCGGCCTGCAGACGCCGGATCTTGGCGCGCAGATCCAGCAGCGTGAGCGCCGGGGTGTCGTCCAGCCAGAGCGGCAGCCGCGCGAGACGCGAGGCCGCCTCCGTCATTCGGCTCCAGTCCTCCCGCGCCATGCGGCCGCTGCGGATGTTGGACATGTCCACCTGAGCTTCGGAGGCGAGGAGCCTGGCCGCGAGCTGCTCCTTCGGCATTTCGAGCGAGCAGAACAGCACGCCGTAGCCGGGCTCCTCCGCGGGCGCCTCGAAGTATTCCTCTCCGCTCGGGCGTGAGCTCGGCACCTTGGCCGCGGCGACGTTCAGCGCGACGTTGAGCACGAACGACGTCTTGCCCATGCCCGGGCGCGCCGCGACGATGTAGAGATCACCAGGGTGCATGCCGGAGCATTGCCGGTCCAAGCGCGAGAAGCCGGTCGGAATGCCGGTCACGCCGCCGCCGCGCCGCTCCGCCTCTTCCAAGATCTTGAAGGCGCGCACCACGGCGTCCCGCACGGGCTCGACGTTGTTGCCGTCCTTCACGCGCGCGATGTCGAAGACGGCTTGCTCGGCCTGATCGATGAATTTCTGCACGTCCGGCGGCGGGCCGAAGCCCTCCGCCGCGAAGCGTTGACACGTGGCGATGAGCTGCCGGAGCCGCCACTTTTCGCGCACGACCTGCGCATGCGCGACGATGTGCGAAACGGCCGGCGTCGCGTCGGCGAGCTGCGCGAGGTACGGCATACCGCCGATCTGCTCGAGGCGGTTGCGGTCCCGCAGAAAGCTCGCGACGGAGATGATGTCGACCGGGCGTCCCGCGTTCTCGAGCTCGAGGACCGCCTCGTACACGCGGCGGTTCGCGTCCGCGTAGAAATGCTCGGGCTGCAAGAACTCCTGCACTTGGTCGAAGGAGCTCGAGTCCAACAGCACCGCGCTGAGCACCGCCGCCTCGGCGTCGAGGTCATTGGGCGGCACGCGACCCGGTGCTGGGACCAGCTGCGGGACCTCCGTGCGATTGTGATTGGCAGTAGCGGCGCTCATGCCGACGCGAGCTCCTTGCCGGGCTGAACGTAGGCCCAGCCAGCCCAGAGTGTGCGGCGCGCCAGCGCACGCACCAGCGGCCGCTGTGACAAAATATTTCCGATCGCCCCCCTCTCCCGCGTCCTAAGCTGCTGGCTCATCGCTCTCCCCAACTGCTGCACTCGAACCCAACCACGTGTCCCTAGGCCATCCATAGCTTGTCAACAGACTCGCAAATGCAGCGCGCCCCGGGTGCTGTGGGCATCCGGGGCGCGTTCGCGCGCGGCTACGTCGCCGCGCTGAGCTCGACCTGACTAACACACCGCGTGCTGTATGTCAGCTGCGGCGGAGCTCTTCGCCGCAGCTCGCTGCTTTGCGCGTCAGGGGCTCTTTACGACCTCGACCTTGAGAGGGACGGTGACCTCTGCGTGGAGCTTGGCCGATACCTCGAACGTGCCGAGCTGCTTGATCGGCTCGGCCAGCTCGATGCGCTTGCGATCCAGCTCCACGCCGGCGCGCGCGTAGGCGTCCGCGATGTCCTTCACGGTAACGGAGCCGTACATCTTGCCCTCAGCGCCGACCGCGCGAGCGATCGTCACCGAGGTCGCGACCACCTTCTTGGCGAGCTCCTCGGCCGTCGCCTTCTCTTGCTGCTTGCGCGCCGCGGCGGCTCGCTGCAGCTCCTGAACGCGACCCAGGTTCCCCGCCGTCGCCGGCAGCGCCAGGCCGCGCGGCAACAAGTAGTTGCGCGCGAAGCCGGAGCGGACCTTCACGACCTCGCCGCCGCTACCGAGATTGTCGATGTCGGCCTTCAACAACACCTTGACGTTGGTTGCCACGTTGGACCTCCTACTCGTTCGAGGTGAAGGGCAAGAGCGCGATGTTGCGCGCGCGCTTGACCGCGAGCTGCACGGCGCGCTGATGCTTGGCGCACGTGCCGGAGATGCGGCGCGGCACGATCTTGCCGCGCTCGGTGACGAAGTACCGCAGGCTCTGCGGATCCTTGTAGTCGATGGCTAGAGTCTCGTCGGAGCAGAAGCCGCAGCCGCGGCGACGCTGCCGCCGGAAGGCTCCGCCCGCCTCTTTGTCGCCCGCGCCCCGGGCGTCGGGACGCTCGCTCGGACGCTCACGCGTTGCTTCCTTCATGACCGGCTCTCCTCGGTTTCTTCGGCTTCGGCGGGCGCTTCGCCGGCGTCGTACTCGTCCTCCAGATCCTCGCTGGAGCGCTCACGCTCCGGCACCTGCTCGAGGCCGAGCAAGCGCTCGATCGGCTCAGCAAGCTCTTCTGGCGTCGCCGGCTCGACGGCTTCGAACGCCACGCTCTCGGGCGCGACCTGCACGCCGGCGAGATCGATGTCGGTGCCGACCTGCACGGTCTGGTACTTGAGCACGCCGTCCAGCATGCGCAGGTTGCGCTCGACCTCGGCCACCAGCGCGCCGCCGCCCAGGTACTTCAAGTACACGTAGACGCCGCGCCGGTACTTCGACACGGTGTACGCCAGCTGGCGTCGGCCCCAGTTCTCGAGCGACGTGAGCTTGCCGTTCTCACGAGCGACGACCTCGCTCAAGCGCGTCGCGATGCGCTCTTGGCTTTCACGCGCGACGTCGGGTCGCAGGACGTAAATGGTTTCATACTCGCGCACCCGCTGGGGTAGCGCGACTGCTGCTTCTGCCATTCGATCTCTCCTTCAGGACTGAGCGGCCCCCGCCGAGCGGGAGCAAGGAGTCAGCGCGGAGCGCGCTGATTGGTCGCGTTCATCGCGACCTGTATGCCACGCGTGGCCGCGAGCACCAACGCGTCTGCGGCGCGATCGAGCACACCATCGAGCTCGCTCTGCTCCGCAAGGGAGAAGCCTTGTAGCACAAAGTCCGCAGGCGATCCGCGAAACTCGGCGGGGGGACGCCCCACGCCGACGCGAACGCGCGCGAAGCTCGGCCCCAGGCAGCTGATCACCGAGCGTACGCCGCGATGGCCGGCGTCACCGCCGCCAATCTTCAAGCGAACCTCGCCGAACTCGATGTCCAGCTCGTCATGCACCACGAAGGTATCTTCCAGCGGCACCCGGTAGAAGTCCGCGGCCGCGCGCACGGCGCGGCCGCTCTCGTTCATGAACGTGGTGGGCTTGAGCAAACCAAATGTCTTGCCCCCGAGCTCCGCGCGCGAAAACTCGCCGCTGAACTTCTCGCGAAATTCGGCGGCCGCGCGCGCCGCGAGCCGCTCCACGACCATGAAGCCGACGTTGTGACGGGTGCCCGCATAGCGCGGACCCGGATTGCCCAGGCCCGCGACCAAAATCACTTCTTGTCGGCCTTCTTTTCGTCGGCCTTAGCGGCAGCCGGGGGAGCCTTGCTGGCGCCAGCCGGAGCACCCGCGGTCGCCTCCTCTTCAGCTGCCTGCTTCTCCTTCACGATCGCGACGAGCGTGCGCTCGGGAGCCAGGCGCACGGTCACGCCCTCCGGCAGCTGCAGGTCGCGCACCGCCACGTGACCATCCAGGCCGAGCGCGGTGACGTCGTACTGGATCTTTACCGGGATCTTCTCCGGCAGGCAGCGCAGCGGCAGCTTGCGGAACACCTGACGCAGCGTGCCGCCCAGCACGACGCCCTGCGCCTTGCCCGTGAGCTCGAGCGCCACGTCCACGTAGACCTCTTGGTCGAGGGAGATCTGCAGCAGATCGGCGTGCAGGAACTTCCGCGTGACGGGGTGGTACTGGTAGTCACAGAGCAGCGCCGTGAACTTGCTCTGTCCCTCGACGTCCACTTCCATCACCGAGTTTCTGCCGTACTCGCTGGCGAGCACCTGCATCAGCTGCTCGGGGGGAACGGCCAGGGACTGCGCGGCGATCTGCTTGCCGTAGGCCACGACCGGGACTTTTCCGCCGCTTCGCACGCGGCGCGCGGCGCTCTTGCCGCCCTGGACCCGGGGGCTCGCGCTGATCTTGATGATTTGCATCGGGCGTTTCTCCTCTAAAACTCGCGGGCTCCCGGTCACACGAACAGGGAGCTGACTGAATCGCTGTTGTGGATGCGGCGGATGGCTTCGCCCAAGAGGCGAGCGATCGAGAGCACCCGGATCTTCTTCGAAGCCCGAGCTTCCTCGGACAGGGGAATCGAGTTGGTGACCACCACCTCGTCGAGCGGCGACTGCTCGATGCGCTGCACCGCAGGCCCGCTCAATACGCCGTGCGTAGCGCAGGCCACCACGCGACGAGCGCCGTGGTCCATCACCGCGCGCGCGGCGTTGCACAGCGTGCCCGCCGTATCGATCATGTCGTCGATGATGATGCAGTCGCGGCCCTTCACGTCCCCGATCAGGTGCATCACCTCGCTCACGTTGGGGCGATCTCGGCGCTTGTCGATGATGGCCAGCGAGGCGCCCAGCCGCTTCGAGTAAGCGCGCGCGCGCTCCACGCCGCCCGCGTCCGGCGAGACGAACACCGATTCGGCGTTGAAATTCAGCTTCAGGTAGTCGTCCAGGAACACCGGCAGCGCGTGCAGGTGATCGAACGGGATGTTGAAGAAACCCTGAATCTGGCCGGCGTGTAGGTCCACGCACAGCACGCGCGTCACGCCGGCAGCCACGAGCAGATCCGCGACGAGCTTGGACGTGATGGGCGTGCGCGGAGCGACCTTGCGATCCTGCCGGGCGTAGCCGTAGTACGGGATCACCGCGGTGATGCCCGCCGCCGACGCGCGGCGCAGCGCGTCGCACATGATCAGCAGCTCCATCAGGTTGTCGTTCACCGGCGATGACGTCGGCTGCACCACGTAGGTGTCCAGGCCGCGCACGTTCTCGCGGATCTCACAGAACGTCTCACCGTCGCTGAAGCGCGAGACCCGCGCTTCACCGAGCGGCGTGTCCAGTACCTGGGAGATCTCCTGCGCGAGCTCGGGGTTCGCGTTTCCGGTCAAGATACAAACTCGCCTGATCGCCATCTCTGACCTCAACCGACGAAAAGCGCGAGCTTCCCGGGCCTACGAACCCATAAGTGACCGAAATCATTCATGATACAGTCCGCTGGCCCATTTGGAGCGGGGGAGAACTAGCAGCGGTATCGGATCGTGTCAATCGCGCGTCGACTTCCCCCACCCGTCCGCGAGCCAGGAGAGAGCGCGCGCCCCCGCCCTATCGGTACGGATTCGCGGGGATACCGGCGCTGCTGTCCTTGTCGCTCTTCTTTTTGCTGGCCCTGGGCGCTGACCACACGCGCGGGCGTGGAGCGGGCGCCGGCGCCGCGGCCGTGGGCGTCGCCGCCGCCGGAGCCGAGGCTGGGGGCGCCGCCGAGGGCTCGGGCGCGGGCGGCGCCGCGCTCGCCACAGGCGGCGCCGCGGAATGCGCCGGCATCGCCGCTCCGGAAGCGGGCTGCGGCGGCAAGGCCGTCACGCCCTCCTCCCCGTGACGAAGCAGCTGCACGCCGTAGTAGCCGCCGGCCCCGCCGCCGACGAGCAGCGTTACGAACAGCATCGCGAGCGGCAAGCGCGAGCGGCGCGGCGCGTCCGCGAGCGTCGAGTGCGAGCCGAAGCCCGCGTCCGGCAGCGCCACCGCGGCCGAGGACACGCTGGAGGAGGCGTTGGTGTTGCTGGTGAACGCCGCCGCGCTAGGCAGCGACTCCGTGCGCGCCAGCCAGACGCGCACGGCCTCGCGCTGACGCGCGATCTCGGCGCCCATCACCTCTTCGACGTACGCGGCGAGCTCGCGCGCCGTCGCGATGTGCAGGCTCTCCGCGCTGGCCTCGAGCGCGTCAGCGAACTGCGCCGCGGTGGCGAAGCGCTGGTTGCGATCGCGGCTCAACGCGCGCATCACCACGTCGTTCACGCGTTGCCCCACGTGCGGCGCGGCGCGCGTCAGCGGAGGCACCGGCGCGCTCATCACGCGCGCCAAAGTAGCGCCTTCGTTCTCCGCCTTGAACAGCCGCTTCGCGGCCAGCGCCTCCCAGATCACGACCCCGGCGGAGAACACGTCCGCGCGGCGATCGATGCTCACGTCGCCCTGCGCTTGTTCTGGCGCCATGTACGCGAGCTTGCCCTTGAGCTGCCCCACGCGCGTCGCCGAGAGCCGGCTCGCCGCGCGCGCGACGCCGAAATCGGTGATGCGCGAGATGCCGTCGTTACCCACCAGCACGTTCTGCGGTGAGACGTCGCGGTGCACGAGGTTGATCGGTTGACCGCGATCGTCGCGCAGCTCGTGCGCTGCGTGCAGCCCGGCGAGCATGTCGAGCGCCACGCGGAAGGTGATCGCTGGTGGGATGCGCGCGCCGCGGTTCGAGGCGCGCGCGAGCAGCCGTGCGAAGGTGTCGCCCTCGATGTACTCCATCACCAGGTAGTAGCCGACGGGGCTGGCGCCGACCTCGAGGATGGGCACCACGTTGGGGTGGTGAATGCCGGCCGCGAGCCGGGCCTCGTCGAGGAACATCTCGACGAACTCGGCTTCGTGCGCGAGGTGCGGGTGCAGCCGCTTCATGGCCACGAAGCGCTGAAAGCCGCCCACGCCGGTGAGCCGCGCGAGGTACACGGTGGCCATGCCGCCGGAGGCGATCTCACCGATCAGCTCGTAGCGGTCGACGCGCTGGCGGCCGACGGCGGGGTCGAACAGCTTGGCGGCGACCACCGCTAGAACCTCCCTTGCGCGCCCAGCAGCGCCTCGCGGCCGAGCACGACCCAAGGCACTATCCGAGCCTGCTGCCGTGGCGTGCGACGGCGGCTGGTCACCGAGAAGTCGTAGTCCTCGCTGGGCTCCGGCTCTTTCGCTGCGGAGACGCCGCTCCAGTTCGTAGCCAGCGCGCCGATCAAGACGGTAGCGACGCCGGCGCCGGCGGTGGCGCCGATCAGCACATTGGTGCGCGTCTGATGCGCGAGCGCCTCGCGATACGTGGGGCAGCTGGTGTCGCCCGCGTCGCACTCGTTCTTCAAGCGGAGCTTCCCCGGATTGTTCAGCGTGTCCACGCCGCTCCAGATCGTCGCGCCGGCGAGCGCCGCCGTCAGCCCGACGCCAACCCAGAACACCGCCGGTGACCAGCCGGAGCCGGGCTCTTGCTTCGGCTGCTCGGGCGCCGCTTTCGGCTCCGGCTCGGGATCGCGCGCCAGCTCTTCTTCAGTCGGGCCCGTCGGCGCCGGAGCATCGAACATGAGTTGCCCGCGTCCACCCGCCTGAGCGTCGACGCGCTGCGAGTCTGCTCGATCGACGCCGAACCCGGCGCGCACGGTTTGCCGGCCGGGCGTGAGGAAGATGGTGCGCTGAAGGTCGGGCGGGCCGGGCAGGATCTTGCCTGCGACGGCGAGATCACACGGCTCCGAGCACGACACGGCGACCTCGAAGAGCTCTTCCTTCGCGCGCGCGAGCACGTCGTTCGCTACCTTCACGAGCGCGCTCTGGTCGGGGTACCGCTTCTCCACCAGCACGGCCAGGTTCGCGGCCCGATCGAGCTGCCCCGCCTTGTCGCGTGAGCGGATCGCGTACTCGAGCGCGGTCGCGCTGCCGGCGCGGTGGTCGGCGAGCTCGAATTGGTCGGCCGCCGCGGCCCAATTTTCATTTTTGTAGGCCTCTCTACCGCGGTCGAATGCGTCAGCGGCCTCGCGGATCTGGGTGGGAGTGGGCTCGTCAGCCGCACTGGCCGAAACACTCGTGCAAAGACCTACAGCCAATAGGGCGATTCGACTGAGTCGGGGCAGCGTGGCGGGCGGCGTCATTCCGGGCTCGTCAAAAAGACTACTCCGATCCGCTCGTCGGGGCGAGCGCGCCACGGCGCCCGCCACGACACGATGCGGCAGTGAGCGCACTGACGCTCCGCGCGCGCGCTTTTACAACTGCACGCGCAAATCACACTGACGCATTAACGCTGCCGCCGCGCCCGAGCCATGCGGCGGCACGGCGACGCGAACTAGCTCATCTCGACGATGAGCCGGTCGGGCTGCTCGAGCAACGCGATGATGTCCTGAGCGAAGGCCGCGCCCACGTCGCCGTCGATGATGCGGTGATCGAACGAGAAGCTTAGCAGCATCACGTCGCCGATGACGATCTCGTCGCCGCGCACGACGGGCTTTCGCTTGATCGCGTGCACGCCCATGATGCCGACCTCAGGGTAGTTGATGATCGGCGGCGCGACCAAGCCGCCGAGCTTGCCCAGCGAGCTGACCGTGAACGACGAGCCGCCGAGATCCTCTTTTTGGATCTTGCCGCTGCGCGCCAGCGTGCCGAGCCGCTCAATCTCGCGCGCGATCTCGATCATGCTGAGGCGGTCGGCGTCGCGCAGGACGGGGACCATCAGCCCGGCCTCGGTCGCCGCGGCGATGCCGATGTCGTAGTTCTTGCGCACGACGAGCTCGTGCTGCGCGTCGTCCACCACCGCGTTGAGACGCGGGTGACGCTTCAGCGCGGCCACCACCGCCTTCACGATGAACGGCAAGAACGAGAGCTTCGCGCCAGCTCGCTCGGCGTGCGGCTTGGAGCGCTCGCGCAGCGCGATGAGCGCGCCGACGTCGACCTCGTCGATGTAATTGAAATGCGCCGCGGTGCGCTTCGCGCGCGCCATGTTCTCGAAGATGCGCTTGCGCAGGCCGCGGATCGGCTGACGCTCGTCTTCCGCGCGAGCGGCCGGGCGCGTGAGCTCCGGCGCCGGAGCGGCCTGCGCCGGTTGCGCCGCCGCGGGGGCGCTCGCTGCGGGCGCGCCGCGGTTCGAGGCGCGCTCTACGTCTTCGCGCGTCACGCGACCCGCGGAACCGGACGGCTCCACCGTGCGCAGATCCACGCCCAGCTCGCGCGCGAGCTTACGCGTCGCGGGCGCCGCCAGCGGCTTGTCGCTGAAGAACTCCGGCTGCGAGGCGCCCGCCTTCTGCCGAGGCGCGTCGTTCATGCCTGGCAAGGTCTCGCGGATGTCTCCGACCGCGCTGGCGGTCACGCTGCCGTTCTGTCCCGCCGGGGCCGCTGCTGGCGCCGCCGGGGCCGGCTTTGCGGCAGGGGCCTCCGCAGCGGGAGCGCCCGCTTCTGCCGCGAGATCGAGCACGACCAACACCTCGCCGACGGGGACGGTGTCGCCGACCTTGAAGCGTCGCTCGACGACCTTGCCCGTCTTCGGTGAGCCGATGGTCACCGTGGCCTTGTCGGTCATGACCTCGACCATGTCCTGGTTCTCGGCCAGCGCGTCGCCGTCCTGAACCAGCCAGTTTACGATTTCGCCTTCAGCGACCCCTTCGCCGATATCCGGAAGCTTGAACTCGAACTTCGACATGATCTTCTCGTCTCGTTACGCCGGTCTGCCCAGTAGCGAATCTTATGGGCCGCGAAAAGAGTTTTGAGAAGGCCCCTCGTCAAACTTCGGGCGCGCGAGGGTGTCGAAATATTTCTGGCGGGCGCTGCCGCAGCCCATCCCCGCAGAAACCGCGAGGAGCTAGGAGCGGGCGGCGTCGAGCAGCGCGGGCAGGATCCGGTGCGAAAGCGGCAGGTACTCCATCTCGAGCGTGTACGGAAACGGCGTGTCGAAGCCGGTCACGCGCACGGGCGGCGCCTCGAGGTGATAAAATGCCCGCTCGGTGACCAGGCTGAGGAGCTCGGCGCCGAAGCCGCAGGTGCGCGGCGCCTCGTGCACGATCACGACCCGGCCGGTGCGCTTGACGCTCTCCACGATGGTGTCGATGTCGACCGGCCAGAGCGTGCGAAGATCGATCACCTCGGCCTCGACGCCCTTGGTGGCGGCCTTGGAAGCGGCGTCCAGCGCTTCGTACAGCATCGCGCCGTAGCTGAGCACGGTGACGTGACGCCCGGGCCGCACGACCGCGGCGCTGCCGAGCGGCACCTGGTAGCCGCCGGCCGGCACCTCCCCCTTGGCCGCGCGGTACACGCGCTTGGGCTCGAAGAAAATGACGGGATCGGGATCCGCGATCGACGCGAGCAGCAGGCCTTTGGCGTCGTGCGGGTTCGAAGGACAGACGACCTTCAGCCCCGCAACGTGGATGAAGGCCGCCTCGGGGTGTTGCGAGTGATAGTGCCCGCCGCGAATGCCTCCGCCAACGGGCGTGCGGATCACGACCTTGGCCGGATATTCGCCGCCCGAGCGGTAGCGGTACTTCGCGAGCTCGTTGACGATCTGGTCATAAGCTGGCCAGATGAAGTCGGCGAACTGGATCTCGACGACGGGCACTAGGCCGTACAGGGCCATGCCCACCGCCGTACCGACGATGCCGTTTTCGCTGAGCGGCGTGTCGATCACGCGGCCATCGCCGAACTCGTCGAACAAGCCGGCCGTGACGCGGAACACGCCGCCCACTTTGCCGACGTCCTCTCCCATGACCACCACGCGCTCGTCCGTCTGCATCGCGGAGCGCAGCGCGTCGTTGATGGCCTGAACCATATTCATCTGCGGCATGACGCCCAATCCTAGCCGTGGCCGCTCGGAGCGCGAGGCCCTGCCAGCAGCTGATTGCGCTGCTCGACCAAGTGCCACGGCGGCTTCTCGTACACGTCTTCGAACATCGACTCGAGCGGTGGCGGCGGCGTGCGCTCCGCCACTGCCACCGCGTCACGAAAGCGCTGATAGATATCGGCGATGAGCCGCTCTTCTTGGGCGCCGTCCCACTGATTGTGGCGCTCGAGGTAAGCGCGCACGCGGCCGATAGGGTCGCGTGACGTCCACGGCTCGAGCGCGTCGCTGCCGCGATAGCGGTTGGGATCGTCGTTCGTGGAGTGGCCGCCCATGCGGTAGGTGATGGCTTCGATCAGCGTCGGCCCCTCACCGCGCACGCCGCGCTCGAGCGCCCGTCGAACCACCGAGACGACCGCGAAGAGATCGTTGCCGTCGACGCGCACTCCGGCGATGCCGTAAGCCGCGGCCTTCTCCGCGAAGGTCTTGCTCGCCGTCTGGCGCTCCGTCGGTACGCTGATGGCCCAGCCGTTGTTGCGGCAAAAGAAGACGCTCGGAACCTTGAACACGCCGGCGAAATTCATCCCGCTGTGAAAGTCCGAAGAGCTCGTGGCGCCGTCCCCGAAGTACACCAGCGTGGCCACGTCTTGCTTGCGGATCTTCGCCGCCCAGGCGAAGCCCACCGCCTGCGTGATCTGCGTGCCCACCGGCGAGCTGATCGAGCCCCAGCCGACGCGGCGGCAGGTGTAGTGGTCGGGCATCTGCCGGCCGCGCACGGTGTCCTTGGCGTTGCCGAACATGTTGTGCACGAACACCTGCAGCTCCAGCCCGCGCATCAACGCGGCGCCGAACTCGCGATAGCAGGGGAACAGAAAGTCGTTCTTCCGCATCGCGTAGGCCGAGCCGATGATGGCGGCCTCTTCACCCAGCGAGCCCACGTGAAAGCCGATACGGCCTTGTCGCTGCAAGCCGACCAGGCGCTCGTCGAGCACGCGCGTGGTCACCATGTGCTTGTACAGCTCGAGCACCTCTTGCTGCGAGAGCCCGGGATCGTGCAGCGGCTCCAGCGTCAAATCGTCGCGCAGGACGCGAATGATCGACTCTTCGGGCGGAGGGGACTCGTGTCGCGTGCGAGTGGCGGGTGTCATGGCTCTCTTTCCGGCGCGGACGCGGCGCTCAGTCGTTTAGCGCAGTCTGGGCCTCGTTCAGCGCTTGGTCGAGCGCACCCTCGGCGAGCCCGAGGCGCGAGGTCAGGCGTTTCATGACCTGGCGCTCCGCGTCGCTCACACCGCCCGATACCTGCGCCAACAGCGCCGCGACGCGCAACACCTCGCGCGCGTGCTCAGGGCGGCTCACCGCGCGCCCGATCATTTCGATGCGCTGCTCGACGCCGTCCTCCGCGAGCAAGTCCTTGAGATCGAGCAGCAGCGCTTGCATTTGACGCTCGGCGACGAAGCCACCGCACGCCGCCAGCACCACGTGCTGGAACGCAGCCTGCTCGGTCGCGTCGAAGTTGCCGTCTGCCGTCGCGACCAGATACGCGCTCTCCACGAGCGCCTCGAACAGGCGCGCGGCCTCGGGATCGAACCCCGTCGGCTGCGTGAGCTCGTCCAGATCCGCGCGAAAGCCGTAGGACGAAGCCGCGGCCGACAGAATCGAGCCCTTCACGCCCGTTTCTGCGTAAGTCGGCGCCGAGCTCAGCCGGCGCGCGACCTTCGTGATGAGACTGTTATCGGCAGCAGCCATGATCCCGACGCGCGCGCAGCTTACTACGATTCATGAGAATCCCGCCCCTTCCCTGCGGGTGGCGATGTCAGCGCCGGACGAGCGCGCTGAGCGGCACCAGATTTTCGGGCAAACCGGAGGTCTGGGCCGTTGACCGGCCAACCAGCTTCTCGCCGCCTACGGGATCCGACGGGGTTGCCGCGGGGCGCAGCCGCGCCGCGGCGAAGCCTTCGGCGGCGTGATAGCTCGAACGCACGAGCGGTCCGGAGGCCACGAAATCGAAGCCGAGCTCCAGGCCGAAGCGCTCGTAGTGTGCGAACGCCTCGGGCGTCACGTAGCGGTGGACGGGCGCGTGCTTCGGCGTGGGTCGCAGGTATTGCCCGAGGGTGACGATGTCTACGCCGGCGTCGCGCAAGTCGCGCAGTGTTTGCTCCACCTCGACGTCTTCCTCGCCGATGCCGACCATGATCGAGCTCTTCACGAGGCGCGAGCCCGCCTCGCGCTTGGCCTGCGACAGCACCGCGAGCGAGCGATCATAGTCGCAGCGCTGGTCGCGGATCGTCGGCGTGAGCCGGCGCACGACCTCGATATTGTGCGCGAACACATGCGGCTCACTCGCGAGCACCGTCGCGACATCGCGCCGCCGGCCGCCAAAATCACCGACCAGCGTTTCCACCAACAGCTCCGGCAGATCACGCCGCAGCGCGCTCACGGTGCGCGCCACCTGCGAGGCGCCGCCGTCGAGCAAATCGTCGCGGTCGACCATGGTCAAGACCACGTATTTCAGCCCGAGCTTGGCGATCGCGCGCGCCACGTGCTCCGGCTCTCGCGGGTCGAAGGCGCCGCGCGGATTGCCCGTCGTCACCGCACAAAATCGGCAGCCGCGCGTACAGGTATGGCCGAGCAGCATGACGGTAGCAGTGCCCGCCGACCAACACTCGCCAACGTTCGGGCAGCGCGCCTCTTCACACACCGTGTAGAGATCGAGCTCGCGCAGGGTGTCCTTGAGCCGCGTATAGTTCTCGCCGCCCGGAGCGCGCACCTTGAGCCAAGGGGGTTTCGGCTCGCGCTGCGCGCGCACTGGAGATTCAACCGTCACGTGGCGACTCTACGACCCAGAGACGCGCGGCGCCAGCCGGGCAGCGCGCTAGCGCGGCGCGCTATTTGCGGCTCAGCCGGCGAGCAGACGTTCCAGCATCGCGCTCACGAGCTTCGGATTCGCAGAGCCCCCGGTCTCCTTCATCACCTGCCCCACGAAGAAGCCGAGCACCCCCTTCTTCCCGGAGCGGTAGAGCGCCGCCTGATCTTGAAACTTCTCCAGGACGCGCTGGCAAGCCGCCGTCAGCGCGCCCTCGTCCGAGACGACCTTCAACCCGCGCTCTTCGACGTGGCGCGCGGGGCTGATGTCGGTGCCCTCGATGCTGGCGTACACCTCTTTCGCCTGCTTACCGGAGATGTCCCCGCGCTCTACCAGCGTGAGGAGCTCCGCCACCTGCTCTGGAGTGACGCTGAAGCTCACGTCGAGGCCGTGGCTCTTCGCGCCACGCAGCACCTCGTTCGTGAAGAAATTGGCTACTTTCAAGCGGTCCGGGTAGCGCTCGACGACGGCATCGAAGAAGCGCACGTAACCTGGGTGTTGCGTGATGGTGGCGGCCGACGCTGCCGGGATGCCCGCCGCGAGCAGCCGCGCGCGGATCGCTTGAGGCAGCTCCGGGACGCGCGCGCGCGCGCGGGCGACGAAGGCCTGATCCAGGCGCAGCGGCGGCAAGTCAGGCTCCGGGAAGTAACGGTAGTCGTGCGCGTCCTCTTTCGAGCGCAGCGTCCGCGTCTGACTGGTGTCCGGGTCGAAGCTGCGCGTCTCCTGCACGACCTTGCCGCCGGCGTCGACGATCGCCGTTTGACGGGCGATTTCGACGTCGATGGCGCGCTGCACGAAGCGAAATGAGTTGATGTTCTTCAGCTCGCAGCGGGTGCCGAGCACGTCGCTGCCGCAGGGCCGGATGGAAACGTTGGCGTCGCAGCGGAAGCTGCCCTCCTCCAGGTTGCCGTCGTTGACGCCCAGGAAGATCAGCACCTCGCGCAGCGCGCGCAAATAAGCCGCGGCCTCAGCGCTGGAGCGCAGCTCGGGTGCGCCGACGATCTCTATCAGCGGCACCCCGGCGCGGTTCAGATCGACGAGGGAGTCGCCCCCGACGCCGTGCACGTTCTTCCCCGCGTCCTCCTCCATGTGCACGCGCGTGATGCCGACACGCCGCGTGCCGCCCTCAGACGCGATGTCGAGATAGCCGTGCTCGGAGAACGGCTCTTCGTACTGGCTGATCTGGTAGCCCTTCGGCAGGTCTGGATAGAAGTAGTTCTTACGCGCGAAGATGCTGGTCTCGCGGATCGTGCAACCGAGGGCGAGGGCCGCGCTCACGGCCATCTCCACGGCGCGCTCGTTCAACACCGGCAATGAGCCAGGCAGGCCGAGACACACCGGGCAAACGTTCGAGTTCGGGGCCGAGCCGAATGCGGTCGAGCAGCGGCAAAACAGCTTGCTCTCGGTGAGCAGCTGCGCGTGAACCTCCAGACCGATGACGGGCTCGTAATCCATGTGCGTCCGCGCGCGGCCGTGGGGGCGGCGCGCACCAGCGTTCTTTAGCTCTGAGCGTGCGGGACGCCAGGAGCGCCGGTCTGGCGTCCGTGCGCCTCGTCAGTGACGGTGTTCGCGGTCGACGCCCGGATGGGACGCCTCCCCCGGCTCGTGGCGGGGATTGGCCGTGAGGTGCGAGCCGTCGCGTCCCGGAAAGGACATCAGCAAGTCCTTTTCGAAGATGAACTGCTCGCGCGAGTCGTAAGGGGCCGCGTGCACCCCGGTATCCATGCGGATGGCATCGCACGGGCAAGCTTCCACGCAAAATCCGCAGAACACGCAGCGCAGCTCATCGATGACGAAGCGCTTCGGGAACCGCTCGTAGCCACGCCGCGGATCACCGGCGGGGTACTCGCCAGCTTCGATGTAGATGCATTGGGCCGGACAGGCCGTCGAGCAGCAGAGACACGCGACGCAGCGCGGCGAGCCATCCTCGCGGTGCGTGAGGCGGTGCAGACCGCGGAAGCGCGCCGGATACGGACGACGTTGCTCGGGATACGAGATGGTGTTCACGCCGTCCTCGACCGCCTCGAGCACGGGATCGTTGCGTTGCCCAAACGCAATCTCCTTCGTGTTGCGGAAGAAGTGGCTCATCGTGATGAGAAGCCCCTTCGCCACCTCGGGCACATAGGACTGCACGCCCGCATTTCGCTGCGGCCGGGCGACGGGCTTACCCACCACGTTGCGGGGACCTAGGGGCATGGTGGCGTTCGATTGGACCATTTGACGGGATTCCCTCAAGCTTGCATACGAGCGGCGCGCGTACCACCGAGCTCCGCCGCGAACTGCGCCGACGTGGGCGCGAGCAGACGGCGCTTCTTCACCGGGCTCAACAGGAAGCGCAGGAAGGCGACGGCACCGAACAGCCCAGCGACGGCGAGCAGCAGCTTCGTCAGATCCGCCAGCACGTCCAGCATGTGAGCGATACGCGGAGAAGCCGACTGC
The DNA here is from genome assembly GCA_966250485.1 of uncultured Sorangium sp. Classification (GTDB taxonomy): domain Bacteria; phylum Myxococcota_A; class Polyangia; order Polyangiales; family Polyangiaceae; genus PMG-095. Next base: position 70,559 of record CBINHN010000004.1, read on the forward strand.
GCCAGGAGAATCAGCGCGCCGGTCACGACGATGTTGGCGAGCGATGCCGGCAGTAGCTTGCGCCAGCCGAGTCGCATCAGCTGGTCATAGCGGAAGCGCGGCAGCGTCCAGCGGATCGTCAGCTGCAGCCAGCACAGGAACAGGGTCTTCAGGATGAACCCAATGAAGCCGAGCACCACGACGACCACGCGCGGCAGGGACTCGGTGAGCAGCACCGTGTCGCCGATCGCGACGCGGAGGCCGTCACCGTGCAAGAACGGGAGATCCCAGCCGCCGAGGAACAGCGCCGCGATCAACCCGCTGGACGTGACGACGGCGATGTACTCCGCGAAGAACAGCATCGCGAATTTCATGCCGGCGTACTCGGTCGTGTAGCCCGCGACGATCTCGCTCTCGCCTTCGGGAAGATCGAACGGGATGCGCTTGGCCTCGGCCACGGCGGCCGCCAAGAACAGCACGAACGCGACCGGCTGCACGAAGATGCCCCAGGTGTGGGCGGCCTGCCACTTCACCATCTCTTCGACGCGCAGGGTGCCGTAGATCATGAACGCGCCGATCAGCGTGAGACCGAGCGTCACTTCGTAAGAGACCATCTGGCTCGCGGCGCGGAGACCACCGAGCAGGCTGTACTTATTGTCGCTAGCCCAACCGGCGAGCGCCGCGCCCACGACGCCGGTGCCGGCGAGGGCGAAGAAATACAGAATACCGATGTCGTAACGGATGACCTGGAGTGGCACCTCCGCTGGGCAGCCGCTCGCCGGAACCGCCGCTAGCAGCTTGCTGAAGGCGATGCGACCAGTCTCCGCGTCCAGGTCGAAGCATAGGCTGTCGCCGAACGGCACGACGCCGAGCACGACCAACGACGGGAAGTACGTGATGAACGGCGCGATGCTGTGCAGGAAGCGGTCCGCGTTCGGCGGGATGAAGTCCTCCTTGAACAGCGTCTTCAGCCCATCAGCAGCCGGGTGCAGCAAGCCGAACAAGCGCAGGCCCACGCGCGGCTCGGCGCGAATCGAGTACGCGGCGTAACAGGCGCCGAACAGCACGCCGAACGCGAACAGGCCCGCGCCCGCCGAAATTCCGGCTTGCTCCAGCGCGGCGCCTGTCTCGGTGCCGCGATACATGAGACCGATCCCCAGCGCGACAGCGTGCGCCAGCAGACCGCCGATCGCGATGCGACGCGGGTCGCCAAGCGACTGGATGAATACGTCGAACGCATTGCGCGGGCCGCGCTCGGCGACGCGCCCAGCGATGGCCACACCGGTCAACCAGACCGAAAAAATGGCGGCCTGGCTCACCAGGAAGCTGACGGTGCCACGCGTCGCGGGCTCGAAGTCGATGCGCGTGAGCAACACGATTCCCGCCGCCAGCGCCAGCGCCGGCAGCACGGCTACGATCTGCGCGAGCCGCGTGGGCAGCCAGATCACGGCGCGGTTCGGGCCGACGCGATCCTGAATCGCCGCGCCCTGACGACGATCCGCCCAGGTGAGCAGCACGGCGACGTTCATCGCGAACATCACCACGACGAAGGCCTTCGCGGTGATGACCAGAATCTCGAGCGGCAACAGGTTCATCGATCGGCTCCTGCGCTCGGCGTCGGCACCGACGAGGTGCGCGCGAGCTTCGAGACGGCGAGGCGTACGTCGTCCGTCCGCTTCCAGCCCGGCGCGCGATCCAGCGCGCGAGCGAGCTGTGCAATGACTTTCCAGGCAGGTCGCGAGTCGCCCAAGGGACGAATCACCTGCTCGCTGACTTGGCTCAGGCCCGCGGCGTTGACGAAGGTCCCATCCGACTCGGCCCAGCTCGACACGGGCAAGAGCACCGTCGCGGCGTCGGCCCACGGGCCCTGATGCGTCGCCAGCGCGATGAGCGTGGGCACACGGCCGGGGGCCGTGGAGCCGTGCGGCACCTGCGAGCCCAATGACAACACGATTTCCAGCTTGCCGCCGTCGACGGTGGATTCGAACTCCGAGAAGGAGCGCAGCGGCACGCGGCTCACCTGATCCATCACGCCGGCCGAGTTGGGGTTCTTGTCCGCGCTAATCAGAATGTCGTCACCCCGGCCCTCGGGGCGTCCGGTGACGAAGAAGTCCGCGCTGCCCAGCACCTCGCGCGCGAGCCACACGAGAGCCATGTTGTCCTCTTGGGAGTGCTCGGCGCTCAGCACCACGGCGATCGATGAAGTGCGTTTGCTGCGCAGCAGCTCCGCCGCGCGACCGATCGCCGCGTCGAGCGTGGTGGGCTCGCCGCGGAGCTGCGCGGAAAGAACGCGCCCCTCGTGGATGCGCCGATAATCGAGCATCCCGTCGTCGCACATCCAATATTTGTTGACCTGGAGATTCTCGCGCGGGCGGTAGCGGTGGACCCGCTGGGTGCGCGGATCGTAGTCGCTGAACGAGTTGCAGCCGGTCGCGCAACCGGTGCAGACCGTCCGGGCCGAACGCAGGAACCACACGCGCGCTTTGAAGCGGAAGTCTGCCGACGTGAGGGCCCCGACCGGACAGACATACTCGGTCATGAGCGTGTAGTTGTGATCGAGCTGGCGACCCGGCGCGACCACGATCTCGTTCAGGTTGCCGCGCTCGCGCACGCTGAGAACGGGATCGCGAGCAAGCTCCTCGGAGACGCGCACGCAGCGCGTGCACACGATACAGCGCTCGGCGTCGTACACGATGGTCGGCCCGAACACGACGGCCTTCGGCTTGTGGACGGGCTCGTCGCGCATGCGCTTTGCCGAGGCCTGGTGCTCGAGCCAATAGTCCTGGAGCCGGCATTCGCCCGCTTGGTCGCAGATCGGGCAATCCACGGGATGATTGAGCAGCAGCAGCTCCTGAACGGCCGAGCGCGCCCGCGCCACGTGATCGCTCGTCTGGCTCTTCACGACCAGGCCGTCTGCGGCGGAGAACTGGCAAGCCGGCTGCAGCTTGGGCTTGCGCTGCGGCACGTACTCCTGCTTGCTCGCGTCCCACGAGAGCACGTCCAGCATCATGGCGGGACGGCCAGGGGGCGGCATGATCTCGACCAGGCACATGCGGCAGTTGGCGGCGACGCTGAGCCCGGGATGCCAACAATAATGCGGAATGTCGACGCCAACGCGGTGCGCTGCCCGGATGATGGTGTCGCCGGGCTCGAACGGGATCTCACGATCGTCCAGCTTGAAAGTAGGCATCTAAGTTCCTTGGCGCGGTCAGGGCGTGGGGGCGAAGCTACTCGCGCTCAGCGATCGCATTCGCCGCCGATCATATTCAGTGAGCCGAAGCACGGCACGACGTCGGCCATCATCTGGCCCGTCACGAGGCGAGCCAGGCCGGCGGTCACGTAAAAACACGGCGGTCGGATGCGAACGCGCCAGGGCGTGCCGCTACCGTCGCTCACGATGTAGAAGCCGAGCTCGCCGTTGCCGCCTTCGGTGTACGAGTAGACCTCACCGGCGGGGAGCTTCAGACCCTCCATCACGATCTTGAAGTGCTGAATCGTGCCTTCGATGGTGTTGTAGACTTCATCTTTGGGCGGCAGGATCACGCGCGGATCGCTGACGTTGACCGGCCCAGAGTCTGCCAATCGCTCGAGGCACTGCTCGACGATACGAGCGCTCTGCTTGATCTCTTCGATGCGCACCATGAAGCGATCGAAGCAGTCGCTGGCCTGTCCCACCGGGACGTCGAAATCGACCTCGCCGTACTTCATGTACGGGTGTGACTTCCGCACGTCATAAGGCACGCCCGCCGCGCGCAGACACGGTCCGGTCCAGCCGAGCGAGATGGCGTCCTCGGCGCTGATGACTCCCACGTTCTCCAAACGGTCGAGGAAGATGCGGTTGCCGAGCAGTAAACGCTCTACCTCCTCGATAATCGTCAGAATGTGACGGACGACCGCGCGCGCGTTTTCCTTGAACCCTGCCGTCGGAGGTTGGGCCATCCCACCCACACGCCCGAAGCTGTGGGTCATGCGCGCCCCCGTCTCCTCCTCCATCAAGTCCCAGATCATCTCGCGGCCTTTGACCATCCACAGGAATGGCGTCATGGCGCCGAGCTCCATGGCCATGGCCCCGTCGCACGTGAGGTGATCGGAGATGCGCGCGAGCTCACCGAGCGCCATGCGGTACCACTGGCAGCGCTCCGGAACTTCGATGCCGAGCAGCTTCTCGCACGTGAGCGCGAAGGCTACGTTGTTCAGCATCGGCGAGACGTAGTTGCAGCGATCGATGTACGGGAACGCCTGCGTCCAGCTGCCCCGTTCGCACATTTTCTCGAAGCCGCGGTGCAGATACCCGACCTGCACGTCGATGCGCTCGATCGACTCGCCGGATAGCTCCATCACGCAGCGCACCGTGCCGTGCATCGCTGGGTGAGCGGGACCCACGTTGAGCAACATCGGCTCGGCGGGAAGCTCGAGCTCCGACGGCGTCAGCTCTTCTTCAAGCGGTTCCATTACTGTCGTCTCTCTCGATTCAGCTGATCGCGATCGTCGCCGACGTGCCCCTCGCCGTAGGACCCCAAGGAGAAGGTCTGCCGACCGAACGGCATGCCTTCATCCACGCCAAACGGCGGCAATTTCTCGATGTTGGGGACGTCGCGGTAAGGCACGAGCGGCTGAACCTGGTTTGCCGGGTAGTCCTTGCGCAGGGGAAACCCCTCGAACTCGGGATAAAGCAGGATTCGCCGGAGATCGGGGTGACCGACGAACTGCACTCCGAACATGTCAAACGCCTCGCGCTCGGCCCAATTCGCGCTGGCCCAGAGATCCGCGAGCGAATCGATCCGCACGAGCTCGCCGTCCCGATCACCGACGCGCGCTTTCATGCGCAAACGGTGGCCATGCTGCAGCGAGAGGAGGTGAACCACGATTTCGAAGCGAGGATCGCGGTCCAAGTAATCGACCGCCGTGAGATCGACCAGCATTTGCAGCGCCGCGCGCGGATCGTCGCGCAAGAACTTGGCGACCGCATGCCAGGAAGCCGCCTCCACGACGATCGTGTCGTCCCCGCGGAAGGAGCCGCTCTCGATTATGGCTCCTGGAAATTGCTGTTCGACGAGAGCGATGAGTTGCTTAGCCATCAGCGCGCCATTCTTCTCAGCTCTCCCACTCGAGAGCGCCCTTTTTCCAGCAGTACGCGAGCGCGATCACCAGCGCGGAGATGAAACCCAGCATCGAAACCAAGCCGGTCCAGCCGAGGCTGCGAAACAGCGCTGACCACGGGTACATGAACACGACCTCGATGTCGAAGACGACGAAGAGGATGGCGCTCAGATAGAACTTGACGCTCATTCGAACGCCGCGAGTGCCCGCGGTGTCATTGCCGCACTCGAACGGCGTCATCTTCTCAGGCGTCGGGTTCTTGGGACCGATCAGCTGGCCACCGAAGAACATCACCGATGAGATGACGAGCACGATCGTAAACATTATGAACATGGGGAGATACAGTTCCACCATGACGTAGCCGTTCCTTTGGCACGCAACCGGGCCTTCAATATGCGGAAATCGTTGGAGCCCGGCTATCTAGTGCCGGCACAAGTTCCGTGTCAACGTGACAGACGCTCGCGCGGCGTTGCTGGCCCGTTGCGTCGCCATACCTCCGCAAGGTTCCCAGGAGACATCCGCAACTCGCCCGCGAACGTTGCCGCGCAAGGTGGGCGGTCCCGCTGGCGGCGCCTACCTTAACGATCTGAAACCATTCAGTTCCCGCGACTGACACGGCGCCGGGAAATCACGCCCGCGAGCGACGCAGGGTAACCAACCCGGGGACGCCGTCCGTCGCCGGATCGCTGCGCGGCTTGACGATTGCCGGGCGCCGGTCGCCGGACTGGATCTTGTCCTGGAGCAGCATCAAGCCGTCCAGCGTCGCCTCGGGGCGCGGCGGACAGCCCGGGATGTACACGTCGCAGGGGATGATCTTATCGATGCCCGCGACCGTGGCGTAATTGTCGTAAAAGCCGCCGCACGACGCGCACGTGCCGAAGGCCAGCACCCATTTCGGCTCCGCCATTTGCTCGTAAATTCGGCGTAAAACCGGGGCCTGGCGCTGGACGATGGTGCCGACCACCCAAAGCAAATCCGCCTGGCGCGGCGTGAAGCGGGGAACCTCCGCGCCGAAGCGCGAGAGATCGTAGCGGGGACCGCTGACGGCCATGAACTCCATCGCACAGCATGCGGTCGCGAACGGGTACATGAAGAGCGAATACTTCTGTGCCCAGGCCAGGATCGCCTCGAAGCGCGTCGTCCCAAAGCCCTGCGTGGCTCCGAGCTCCATTACCTCCGTGTCGCTGGCACTCTGCAACTGTCCCATGAGGGCGCTTTCTCCTTGCTCCAGCGCGCTCGCCGAAGCCGAGCCGCACGGGGCGCGAACGGGCGCATAGTGCCACAAACAGACGCCAGGTCCAGGCGAGATCGCGCCGCCGCGTCCGCCCGACGCCGGACAGAATATCGCCTCGGGTTGGTCACACGGCCGGAAGCGGCTCGTGAGCTCCGCGCTTACGACGCACGAGCTCGCAGATCGCGCTCACGGAACGGAAGTTCGCGATGTCGAGGTCCGCATTCTCGACCGACACCTGAAACTCGCGCTCCACGAAGAGAACCAGCTGCATTGCGAACATCGAGTTTACGAGACCGAGCGCGAAGATGTCGTCCTCGTCCCCGAGCTCGCGCGCGCGCACCGAGCGCGTGATGAAACTTCTTACCTTCTCCGTCTCCTCATCCATGACGTCCTCCTTCAGGCGTATTCGTAGAAGCCACGGCCGTTCTTGCGCCCGTGGTAGCCAGCGTCGACCAGCTTCTTCAGCAGCGGGCAGGGTCGATACTTGCTGTCGTTGAAGCTTTCGTACAGCACCTCGATCGAGAGCAAGATCGTATCGAGGCCGATCAAGTCGGCGGTCTCCAGCGGCCCCATCTTGTGGCCGAAGCAGCTCTTGAATATCGCGTCCACGTCCTCTGCCGACGCGACGCCCTCATGCAGCAGATAGATCGCCTCGTTGATGGTGAGCATCAGGACGCGGTTCGACACGAACCCTGGAGCGTCGTTGACGACGATGCCGCGCTTGCCCATCTTGGCCAGGAGCTGCTGCGCGAGCTCGAGGGTCGCGTCCGAGGTGTGAACCCCACGGATCACCTCGACCGCAGGCTTGAGGGGGACGGGATTCATGAAGTGCATGCCCAGCACTCGAGCTGGGCGCTGAGTGCGCGAGGCGATTTTCGTGATCGAGATGGCCGAGGTGTTCGCCGCGAACACGCAGCGCTCTGGGCAGACCTGGTCGAGCTTGGCGTAAACGGCGCTCTTCACCTGCCACTGCTCCACCACGTTCTCGATGACGAAGTCGGCGCCCGCGAAGACCTCATAGTCGGTCGAAAACTGGATGCGCGCCAGGACGTCCGCGGGGACGAGCTTCGGCTCGCTCCTCGCCAGCATGGCCTGCAAGCGCACGCCGTTGAAAATGGCGTCACGCGCGCTCTCCAGGATCTCGTTCTTCACGTCGACCAGCAGCACGCGATAGCCGACCTGGGCCAGCGCCTGTCCCAGGCCGGTACCCATCACGCCGGCCCCGACTACTCCAATGACTTCAAGCTTCGACATGCATCCTCCCGCGACGTAGCGCGTACAGATTGACGATGTTGGAGCCGCGGTAGAGCTCGTCTTGGATCACCTCGACGAAGAAACCGCGTTGCTTCAACAAATCACGCGTGGCGGCGACGCGACCATCGATGTCGTGAACCTCGGCCACTACCTGACGGATCTTGGGCCAGTCGTCAGCCGCGATGCCGCAGAGCACGTCGTACTCGGCCTTCTGCACGTCCACCTTGAGCAGGTCCACCCGCTCCACGCCGTGCTCGGCGATGACGTCCGACAGCGTGCGTAGCGGGCACTCGTACTCCTGGCTCGCGAAGCGTTGCTCCAGCAGCTCCTCGGAGTACGCCATCACCTCCGACATGCCTGGCATGCCGCTGCTCAGCTGGTTTTGCATGATGGCGCGCAGCACGTGCTTCTCCTCGTCGAGGTCCGGATAGAACGACGACATCCCGGAGCTGGCCGGATAAAACGTAAATCTCGCCGTCCCCGGGCGGCTCGAGATCCCGCAGTTGAACAGCCGCGCGGGGATCCGGTGACGCTCCACGTTGGCTTTCAGCAGCGCGAACAGCGGGGGTGCAGGCTCGAACGAGAACAGCCGCGCGTCGCGAAACTGCGTCCCGATGAACAAGCTGAACAGGCCGATGTTGGCGCCGACGTCGAAGACACAGCTCTTCTCCGGCAATTCGACGCCGCAGCGCAGGTAGCCGCGATGCTCGAAGATGTCCTCGTAGAAATGCTGCGTCTCGGCCTGGCTCTGGTACGCGATCTCGAGGCCATTTGGCAGTACGAGCAGCGGGGCGCTCGCTGCGGCTGCGGCCGCCGGCGCCGACGAGCCGCGCGGCGTCAGCGGCTTCGCTCCGTCCTCGATCATGCCCAGTAGATCGCAAAATTTCGGGCTCGAGAACACCGCTCGCAGGGAGATATCCGCGCCGAAGGTCTTGCGGATTCGAAACAAAAGCTGCGTCGCGAGCAGCGAGTTGCCGCCGCTCTCGAAGAAGCTGGCGGCGGGCTCCACGCGCTCCACTCTCAGAATCGTCCGCCAAATCTCCGCCAGCTTTTCGGCGTTTTCGCCCGCGGGCAAGGCGGCGCGAGCTTGCGCCGTTCCGGCCTGCGACGGCGCGCCCGGGCTCAGCGCTTCCAACGCGCGCGCGAGGACCGCCTCATCCGAGCTGCCGTCGTATTCATAGCGCATGGTCGGCACCGCGCGCGACGTTGGCCAGCGCGCGAAGCCGGGGTGCTGCTGGACTACGCTCGACAAAGCCTGACCGGGGCCTACCTCGAGCACGGTGACGGGACCGTCGGCGAGCAGCGTGGCCAAGCCGTCACTGAAGCGGACCGTCTCGCACAGGTGCCGTGTCCAGTAGCCGGGATCGCTCGCCTCGGCGAGCGAAATCCAGCCGCCGGTGACGTTCGAGACGTACGGGATGCGCGGCGCCGCCAGCCGCACTCCGAGCATCTGCTCGGCCAGCTCGTCGCTGATGACGCGCATGGTGCTCGAGTGAAACGCGTGGGTCGTCGGGATGCGCCGGCACGCGACCTGCTCGGCCTCGAGCTGTTGCTGCAGCCGCTGCACGGCCAGCGGCGGCCCGGCCACCACGCAGAGCTCCGCGCCGTTGATAGCCGAGATCGAGAGCTCGGGCCCGAGCAGCCCGCCGACTTGCGACGCAGCGAGCGGCACCGCCAACATCGCGCCCGGAGGCAGGTCCTGGATCCTACGCGCACGCACGCTCACCACGGCGAGCGCGTCCTCGAGCGAGATGACGCCCGCCACGCAGGCGGCGACGTACTCACCGAGGCTGTAGCCAATGAGCTTGTCCGGTACGAAGCCGCGGCGCATGAGCAAGCGCGCGAGCGCGTACTCCACGGCAAAGACCGCGGGCTGAGCCAGCCAGGTCTCGTTCAGTCGTTGCGCCGCAGGGCTCGGCTGCGCGGAGTCGCGCCCCAGCATGCGCCGCAGATCGAACGCCCCCGCTGGCGCTGCTGAGGATGGGGCTACAGCGCTGCTCGTGCCGCCAGGGTAGAGCACGCTGGTCAGCTCGAGCCCCAAGTGCGGGCGTAGCAGCGCGGCGCAGCGATCGAGCTCTTCGCGAAAGACGGGCTCGCTGCGGTACAATCCGAGGCCCATTTCGACGTGATGGTTACCGAGGCCGGGAAACAGGAAGACGATTGAGGCGCTCATCTAGGTAATGCCTGGGTTAAAGGTGCCAACGCTCGCGCGACGAAGGCAGCAACGCGGTCTCCGTCCTGATCGATGAACAGGTGCCCGCCATGAAAGAGCTCCAGGGCGAAACGGCCCTCGGTATGGCGATGCCACGCGACCAGCGCGTCCCGCGCGATCGCCGTGTCCTCCACGCCAGCCAGCGCGAAGATCGGGCACTGCAACGCGGGCTCCTCGCGGAATCGATAGCGTTCCACGATGGCGTGGTCGGCGCGCCAGGCGGCTAGCAGCGCCTCGCGCAGCTCCGGCGAGCGCTGCCACGAGTCTGCCAGAGCGCGGCCGCCCGCGCCGTCGGGACCGAACGCGAGCTTCGCGAAGACGTCCGCCAGCGCGCGAGCGTCCAGGTGCGGTGCCGGGAACGCGGCCGCGAAGAGCAGCGCCGGCGTGCGCTTCTTCTCGCGGCGCAGGCGGCGCGCGAGCTCGAACGCGACCAGGGCGCCCATGCTGGCGCCGAACAGCGCGAAAGGTCGGTCGAGCAGCGGCTCGATGTGCTCGACGACGTGATGCAGCAGCGGCTCGAGCTCTGCTATTGGCGCCTCTTGGATGCGCGATTCACGACCGGGCAGCTGCACCGCGCAAAGCTCGACGTCAGGCCCCAGCTGCGCGGCCCACGAATCATAGCTGGACGCGCCACCTCCCCCGTACGGTAGGCACAACAGCCGCGCCCGGCAGGTCGCGCTCGCACCGTGACGAATGAGCCAGCCGCCTGCCGCGGCCGTGGCTCGCAACGGCTGAGCGCCGGGCCGAGCGTCTGCGCCACCCGCGAGCAGTGAAGCCAGGCGAGCGCCGAGCTCAGACAGCGTGGGCCCCTGGATCAGCTCGACGAGCGCCGGGGCGACGCCGAGGTCGGCTTCTATGTTCTCCTTGAGCTCGACGGCGATCAGCGAGTCGACCCCCAGATCGCGCAGCGACGCGTCGCCGGCGTCGTCGATTTCTGCGCGATCCAAGACGTGAGCAAGCTGAGCACGAACATAGCCCTCCAACACGGCAGCATACTCGCTCGTTGGTCGGCCTTGCAGCTGTGCCGGCGACCAGCGGGCACGCTGCCTCGCGCGGCGCGGAGACGAGTCGCCGACAGCCAAAGCCGCGCTCGCCACGCGGCGCATCTGCAGCGCTTCGGCCTCGGCGAGCACCACCCCATGTCCGTCCAGCAAGCAGACGTCCCCAATCCCGAGATCGGGATCGAGCGCGTCCGCTTGTACCCGGGCATAACAGAGTAGCCGCTCGCTGCGCTGCAGTGCGTACTCGCGGAGCTCGCGCACTCCCAGTCCAATGTAGACCTGCTCGGCGGCGAGCCTGGGCAGCGCCGCCTTCAGCACCTGGCCATAAACCTCTCCCAGGCGTGACTTGCGCAACAGCCAAGCGGAGCCCTGCTCGCTCGCGGTAAGCTCTGCCGTATCGGGGGGCAACCGGATCTCACACAACGCCTCTCCGTCTCCGCGCCAGAGCCGCTCGATGCACTGGAAGCCGGGGCCGATGTCGTGTCGCTCCAGATTGCTCAGCTGCTCGTAAAAAGCCGCGCCGCTCTGCTGCTCCGGGCAGCGGGCGATGAGCGCCTGCAGATCGAGCGTGCGCGCCGGGCCGCTGCTCGCGTCCGCCGGCGCGTTGCGCGCGCGGCCGCGGGTGTGATTGCGAAGCGGCGAGCTGGCTCGTGCATCGGCGGCGTCTCGGCTGGAGATCTGGAACTCCCAGCCACCGTCTTCTCGCAGCCGCAGCTCGATGTGCGTGAGTACCCCGCCGAGCTCTGGAATCACCAAAGGCTCGCTGAACGAGACGTCCTCCAACCACAAGCGCCCGGACACGCCGAGCTGCTGCAGGGCGGCCTCGACCATGGCGAGCTGCACGACGCCCGACACGATGACGAGGCCGCGCACGCGGTGATCGCGCAAGAGCGGCAGCGCCGCGAGCGAGAGCTCCTTCTCGAACACCGCTGCACCACTCAAGAACGGTGAGGAGACACGCCGCGGCACGAGCGGCTCTGGATCCGTCTCCCCTGGCGTCACGTGCGGCTCCGGCGCGAGGCGCCGGGAGGTGTCGATCCAGTAGCGTTCACGCTCGAACGGATATCGCGGCAGCCTGAGCTTCGGCCCCGGCTCGGCGCCGGCGACCGCGCGCAAGTTCGGTGTCCTGCCGCGCACGTAGAGCGCGGCTAGGGCGTTCAACGCCTCGCGTCGCTCGTTGCCCTCGCGCAGCGACGGCAGCCACAGCGCTTCGCGATCGGGCAAGCAGCGCCGCGCGAGCCCCAACAAGACGGGTTTCGCGCCGAGCTCCAGGTAGGCAGCGACGCCCAGCTCGTCGAGGCTACGAATGCCGTCGAGGAACCTGACCGGCGCCAGCACGTGCTCGCGCCAGTACTCGGCCGAGGCCATCGCACTCCCGATCGGCTTGCCCGTGACGTTCGAAATGATCTCGACGCACGGCTCGGCGTAAGCGACGCGCGAGGCCGCTTGCGCAAAGGCTTCGAGCATCGGCAGCATCAGCGGGGAATGAAAGCCGCGCGAGACGGAAAGCGCCTTCGTCTTGAACCCGCGCGCGGCAAAGCGCTCGGCGATGCTCGTGACGGCCCGTGGGGCACCGGAAATGACGGCTTCCTCGGGGCCATTGAGCGCGGCAAGGGACGCCGGCTCCGCGGCGTTCTCGAGCTCCGCCTCCACTTCGTGAACCGGCGCGAAGACGGCCACCATTTTGCCGAGCTCAGTGAGCCGCTGCATCAATCGGCCGCGCTCGGCGATCAGGCGCAGCCCGTCTTCGACGCTGAACACTCCCGCGATGCACGCGGCGCTCAGCTCGCCCACGCTGTGGCCGAGCACGGCGTCCGGCGTGACGCCCCAGTGTCGCCATAGCTCCGCCAACGCCCACTGCAGCGCGAAGAGCACAGGCTGCGCGTTGTCGGTGCGCTCGAGCGCTTCCTTGTCCGACTGAAAGAGCAGGTCGCAGAGTGGGACCTCGAGCTCCGGCCCGAGGATCTCCTGACAGCGCTCCAGGGCTCGGCGAAATACCGGCTCGGAGTCGAACAGCGCGCGCCCAGCGCCCGCGTACAAGGAGCCCTGCCCCGTGAACAAGAACGCGACGCGCGGCGGGCCAGAGCGCGGAGCGCGTCCGGACCGTACGCGAGCGCCGCTGATCGCGCCCTGCTCGGCGTACGCCGCGAGCTTGTCGGCGATTTCCTCAGCCGAGTCGCCCACAATCGCGAGCCGGTGCGGCATCTGCGCTCGGCCGGTGTTCAGCGAGAAGCACAGCGACCGCAGGTCGCAGCTGACGTCGCCCCGCAGTCGTTCGGCATGACGCTGCGCGAGCATCGCGAGCGCGCGCTCGCTCTTGGCGGATAGCACCAGCAGCTGGGCGCCCGGGCTGGTCGACGCGGGGCGCGGCGCTGCTCGCTCGGGCGCCTCCTCGAGCACCACGTGCGCGTTGGTCCCGCTGATCCCGAACGAGCTCACGCCCGCGACGCGCCGAGCGGATCCCTGATTCCAGCCTGTATGCGCCGTGGGAATCCAGAGCGGGAGCGCGTGCCAGTCCAAATGGGTATTTCTCTGCTTCAAGCCGACGTGGGCAGGCAGCTCGCGGTGCTCGAGCGCGAGCACCACCTTGATCAGCCCCGCGATGCCCGCCGCGGCCTCGAGATGGCCGATATTGGTCTTCACGGACCCAATCGCCAGCGGACGATCGCGCGGCCTTCGATCCAGCACCGCGGCCAGCGCGCGCAGCTCGATCGGGTCTCCCAGCGCGGTTCCGGTCCCGTGCGCCTCCACGTAGCCGAGCTCATCGGGTTCGATGCCGGCGCTCTTCAGCGCGGCCCGCACGACCTCCTGCTGTGCCGCGCCGTTTGGGACCGTCAAGCCGCTGCCGGGCCCGTCCTGGTTGACGGCGGAGCCGCGGATCAGCGCGAGGATACGATCGCCGTCGCGCACCGCGTCGCTCGCGCGCTTGAGCACGACGACGCCACAGCCTTCGCCGCGTCCGTACCCGTCCGCTGCCGCGTCGAACGTTTTGCAGCGCCCATCGGCCGCCAGCATACGCGCGCGGCTGAGAACGACGTTGGGCGCCGGCGTCAGGATCAGGTTCACCCCCGCTGCGAGCGCGAGCTCGGACTCCTTGGCGCGCAAGCTGTGACACGCCAAGTGTACGGCCACGAGCGACGACGAACACGCGGTGTCCACCGCGAGCGAAGGCCCTTGCAAGCCGAAGGCGAACGACAGCCGGCCCGCGGCAAAATTCAGCGCGCCGCCGCTCGCGGCATAGATGTCAGCTTCATCCAGCGCGATGTGCTGCGCCTGCAGCGCCATGTAATCCGTGTTGGTGATACCCAGGAAGACGCCGGTGCGGCTGCCCACCAAGCCGTCCGGAGGGATGCAAGCGTCCTCCAGCGCCTCCCAGGCGACTTCGAGAAGGAGGCGCTGCTGCGGATCGATGCCCACCGCCTCACGCGGAGAGATGCCGAAGAAGCTTGCCGCAAACTGGTCGACGGTCTCGAGAAAGCCGCCGCGACGCGTGTACATCTTACCGGGCGCGTCCGGATCGGGATCGTAGAATGCGTCGACGTCCCAGCGCTGCGGCGGGATTTCGCGCGTGGCGTCGCTGCCGGCGCGCAGCAGCTCCCAGAAGCGCTCGGGGGTATCCGCGCCGCCGGGAAAGCGGCAGCCGATGCCCACGACGGCGACGGGCTCCAGCGCACTTCCCTCCACCGCCGCCAGGCGAGCCTTGAGCTCCTTCAGCTCGAGCAACGCCCGCTTGAGCACCAGCTTGGGATCCAAATCTTGCGCGCTCACGCTTTGCTCCTCGGTTCCAGCGCGGGGCCGAGCTCCGCAGCCAGCAACGCGGCGAGCTCCGTCTCCGACAAGTCGTCCAGCGCGGCGTCGCTCGGCTGCGTCGCTGACACAGGCGCCGCGCTGGTCGGCTCGACCAGTCGCAGTACATCGTCGGCAATGAAATCGCTCAGGCGCTGCACGCTGGGGTGCTCGAACGCCACCGTCGCGGGCAAACTACAGCTCAACACCGTCTCGAGCCGGCCTCGCAGCGCCACGCTCATGAGTGAGTCCATGCCCAGCTGAAAGAAGCCGTCGCTCGCCTCGAACGCCTCCGGCTCGAGCTTCAGTACCGCACCCACTTCGTTGCGGATGAACTCCGACAGCAAGGCGCGGGCCCGGCGCGGTGACGCCGCTTCGATGCTGGCCAGGAGCTCGGACTTGATCCCCTGGGCGGAGGGACCCACGCTAGCGAACGCGGAAATCAGCGGACGGCGGCGGCGAGCCTCGAAGACGGGCTTGTAACGAGCCCAGTCAATCTCGGCGACGACCGCCTGCGGGGTCCCCGCCTGCACGACGCGAGAGAGGGCGTCGAACGCGGGTCGCGCCGGGATGACCCCCAGCCCCATCTGCTCGAAGTATTCCTTGGCTTCGGCCGTGGTCATGCCCTCGCCGGCCCAGCCACCCCAATTGATGCTGCACGCGCGGAGGCCGAGCGACTGCCGATGACGCGCGACGGCGTCCAAGAAATGGTTGCCCGCGGCGTAGGGCGCGAGCAGCGCCGAGCCGAGCGTCGCCGCCAAGGAAGAAAAGTAGATCACGAAAGTCAAATCCAGCTCCCGCGTGGCCTCGTGCAGCGCCCAGGTGCCGCTGATCTTCGCGCGGACGACGGCCTCGAAGCACTCGAGGTCCATCTCCGCGATCGGTCGCGGCACTGAGATACCCGCAGCGTGCACGATGCCGCGCAGCGGTGGAGCAGAGGCGGCCAGCTCCTGCAACACCGCGCGCAGGCGAACCGGATCCGCGACGTCGGCGGCAAACGTGAGCACGGTCACGCCCTTTGCGCGCAGCTTGTCGAGACGCTCGCTCACCTCGCCCGCCGCCGGCGCGCCCCTCCTGCCGAGGAGCACCAGGTGTCTCGCCCCGCGCTCGACTAGCCAATCCGCGACCTGAAGCCCGAGCGCGCCGAGCCCGCCGGTGACGAGATAGCTGGACGACGGCTCCAGAACCAGCTCCGCGGCTCGCGTGAGCGGCGGCGCCACGCGTTGCAAGCGAGCAACCCAGCGGGATCCCGAGCGATACGCTAGTTGATCCTCGCCATCTCCCGCGGTGAGCTCCTTCAGCAGCAGCTCGATTTCTCCATTCGAGCCGGCGTCGAGCGCGGGATCGAGATCGATGAGCCCACCCCACGCATCAGGGTTCTCTAGCGCGATCACGCGCCCGAGCCCCCACAGCGGGGTCTGGCTCACCTCGACGGCAGTACCCCCGGCAGGCTGCGCGCCGCGCGTCAGAAACCACATCCGCGCGCTGCCTCCCAAGCGCGCCAGCGCCTGCGCTAGGCAAAACGCGCTCATCGTGGCGGCGCGTTCGTCGTGCTGCAGCGATTCGAGCGTCAGCTCAGTGACCGGCGTGCAGTCGAGGCTCGTCGCGTGCACCACGCCGCGGAATGGTCGACCAGACCCCTGCGCCTCGGCCAGCAGGCGCGCGTAGTCTTCGACGTTCAGCGGGGTAACGTGGCGCGTTGCTGCATCGGCAGGTTCCTGGGCCAACGCCGCGCGCGTGACGCTGTGTCCGCGGGCTTCGAGCGCTCGCGTCAGTTCCGCCGCGATGCCGCGGCCAGCACCGATGATAATCCAGTGGCCGGGTTCGCTGGCCGCTGCCGCTTCCAGCGGGCGTTGCTCCCAGCGCGTCTCGTACAACCAAGACGCCAAGGGGTCGCTCGTTTCTCTTTCGATCGCGGACGCGCGCGGCGCCGCTTCCACCCAATAGCGTTTGCGTTGCCAAGGGTACGCCGGCAGCTCCACCGGTTCGCCCGCGGTCAGGCCCAAGGCGCTGCCGTCCAGGCGTTGGCCGAGCGCGTGCAGGGCACCGAACAACCCAAGCATCGTTGCGGCCTCATCGCAGCCTCGCGCCAGGGTCGGCAGTACCTTTGCCGGAGCCCCCACCGCTTCGAGCGTACTCTCGACCGCCTGTAGGAGGAGCGGGTGCGGGCTCAGCTCGAGGAACAGGTCGTGGCCGTCCCGCACGAGAGCGCGCAGGGCATCCGCAAAACGGACCGGCTCACGCAGATTCTTTCCCCAATAGGTCGCGTCGAGCGCCGTGCCCTCGATGACCGCGGCGGTTACAGACGAATACAGCGTGAGGCTCGTGGGCTGCGGCGCCAGCCGAACGAGCGCGCGCTCGAGCTGCGGGCGAATCGCGTCCATCGCCGGGCTGTGAGACGCGACCTGACTCTTGACGCGACGGCAAAACACGTTGCGTCGATGTAGCTCCGCAATGAGGCCGTCGAGCGCACCGTCGTCGCCGGCGACGACCAGCGATCGCGGCGCGTTCAACGCAGCCAGGCACAAGCCTGGACGCTCGCGAAGCAAGGGCTGGAGCTCGTGCTCATCGAGGCTGACGACCAGCATGCCGGCCTGACCGCGCGCGAGCTGCCGCAAGCGGCTGCGTTCGAGCACGAGCTCGACCGCGTCGTCCAACTCGAGCGCTCCCGCGACGTGCGCTGCGGCGACCTCACCGAGGCTGTGACCGACTACCGCGTCTGGCACCAAGCCAAGCTCGGCCAACAACTCGGCAAGCGCGACCTGCACGGCAAAGATACAAGGCTCTCCGCGCTCGGGCTCGCCGAGCGCCGCGTCGTCGTCGCCGGCCAGCAGCTCCAACACCGACCACCCCGCGCGCGGGCGAATCGCGGCGTCCACACGCTCCAGCGCCGCTCGATACGTTGGAAAACGGCGCAAGGCGCCGCGGCCCATACCCAGCCAATGCGAGCCCACGCCCGAGAACACGAAGGCGACCTTCCGCGCGCGCGCCGGAGCGTCGGAGGCATAGAGCGCCGGCAGCTCGACGCGCTCTCCGCGTTCGAAGCGCTCCAGCACAGCCGAGAGATCCTCGGCGCTCCGCCCCATTACCGAAACGCGGTGCTCCAGGTGGCTGCGCCGAGCGAACGCGCTGTAACAGATGTCGCGCAACGGCGGCAGCGCGGTCGAAGACTGGAGAAACTCGCGATAGGCCCTCGCAACGGCCGCCAGCGCGGCCGGAGTGCGCGCAGAAAAAACGAGCAGGTTGTGCTCGGCCGCGGGCTGCTTCTCTGCAGGCGCCTGCTGCGCGCGCTCCGGCGCCTGTGCCAGCAGGACGTGCGCGTTCGTGCCGCTGATGCCAAAGGAGCTGATACCGGCGATCAGCGGACGCCCCTGCCCGTCCCAGTCGCGCAGCGCGAGTGGGATTTCGATCTTGCCTCCGGCCAGCGGGAGATGCGGGTTCAACGTTTGCAGGCCGACGTGTGGAGGAAGCTGCCGCTGCGCGAGCGCCAGCGCGCTCTTGATGACGCCGGCCACTCCAGCTGCGGCCTCGAGGTGGCCAATGTTGGCCTTTACCGACGCCACCAGCAGCGGTCGCTCTGGCGCGCGGCCCGAACCGAAGACGGCTTCGATCGCTTGCATCTCGATGGGATCACCGAGAGGCGTGCCGGTGCCGTGCGCCTCAACGTAGCTCACGTCGCCAGGCTGCAGCTCCGCGCGCGCGAGCGCGGCGCGGATCACGGCTTGCTGCGCCGGTCCGTTGGGCACGGTGAGGCCGCTGCTGCGGCCATCGTGATTCACGGCCGAACCCCGGATCACGGCCCAAATTCGGTCGCCAGCGGCCAAGGCATCGGAGAGCCGCTTGAGCACGACGAGCGCGCAGCCCTCTCCGCGACTGTAGCCATCCGCGGCCGCGTCGAACGTCTTGCAGCGGCCATCCGCCGCCAACGCCCTCAGCTTGCAAAAGTAGATCGTCGCCTCGGGTGAAAGCATCAAGTTGACGCCGCCCGCCAGCGCCAGATCCGCCTCGCCGCTACGTAAGCTTTGACAAGCGAGGTGAATGGACACGAGCGAAGACGAGCAAGAAGTATCGAGCGACAACGTCGGACCTTGAAATCCGAACACGTAAGCAACGCGCCCGGCGGCGACGCTGGCCGCGTTACCGGTCCCGGAGTACGGATCGACGAGGGCGCTGGCGGCCTGCCGCTGACCGTAATCGTTGCTCGAAATGCCGACGAAGACTCCCGTCCGGCTGCCGACCAAATCCAGCGCGGGCTCGCCCGCGTGCTCCAGCGCTTCCCAGGCGCACTCGAGCAGCAAGCGTTGCTGCGGGTCCATGCTGATCGCCTCACGCGGCGAAATCCCGAAAAATTGCGCGTCGAACTTGTCGATCTCCGCGCCCTCCAAGAAGCCCCCGCTGCGCGTGTACATCTTGCCCGGCGCGTTCGGATCCGGGTCGTAAACGTCGTCGATCGACCAGCGCTCTCGAGGGACCTCGCGGATTCCGCTGCGCCCTTCACGCAGCAGCTCCCAATAGGCACGTGGGTCGTTGGCGCCCCCGGGGATGCGGCAGGCCATCCCCACGATGGCGATCGGCTCCGAGCTGTCCTGGCGGCGAGCCGCGGCGACCGGAGCGGCCGCGTCGCAGGAGAGCTGCTCGGCAAGGTAACGAGTGAGCACCTCCACGGACGGGTAGTCGAACGCGATCGTCGCCGGGAGCTCACGCCCGAGCTCGCGCTGCAAGCGGCCGCGCAGCTCCACCATCATGATGGAGTCCATCCCGAGATCCGTGAACCCGGCGCGCGCGTCGAGTGGGCGGTCTTCAGGATAGGCGAGCACCGCCCTGGCTTGAGCTTCCACCTCTGCGCTCAACGCGCGGAGCCGACGCTCGCGGTCGGGCGTCGCGCGTAAGCGCTGCCAAGCTGGCGCGCGACGTTCGACCGGGGCTGTCGCAGCCACCTGCTCGGCGCTCACACCAGCGCCGGCGCACTGTTGCACCCGGCGCTGCTCGGCCTGCGCGGTCCAATGTCGTTGGCGCTGGAACGGGTAAGTAGGAATGCGCACGCGATGGCCGGCGCGCGAGACGCGGAGCCAGTCGAACTCCGCGCCGCGCACGTAGAGCGCAGCCAGACGCTCCAGACCCTGGCGCGTGGCGCCGTCCGGAAACGGTTCCGCCAACAATGCCGCCGCCTCTTGGCTCGGGCTTCGTTCCGAGCGCGACTTCGGCTCCGCAACGCCGTGCACCAGATTTGCGGCCGGTCGCCGCTCGAGGAAGGCCCCCAGCGCGGCTACCAGCTCTCCGCGCTCAGCGCCCAAGACCGCGAGCCGCTGCGAGAAATGCGTGCGCGTTTGGTAAGCGGCGGCGCAGGCTTCCGCCACGTCGACGTCCTCGCTCAGATATTCGATCCAGCGCCCAGCCAGAGCGACCAGCGCCGGCTCACTCTTCGCCGAGAGGCAGAGCAGGTGCGGCCCCCGCGCTTCGGCGGCCGAGTCCGCGTTGCGCGCGGGCGCTCCTGCTGCCGGGCCTTGCGCGCCGCCATCGCCGTCTGCCGAGGCGAGCACCATGTGCGCGTTCGTACCGCTGAGTCCGAACGCGCTGAGCGCGGCGATTCGTGGCTGCGGCTCCGGCCAGGCAGTGAGCTCGGTCGCCACGCGAACGGGCAGATCGTGCCAGGGAATGTGCGGGTTCGGCTTGTTGAAGTGCAGGTGCGCCGGGATCGCGCCGAAGCGCAGCGCGAGAGCGACCTTGATGAGGCTGGCAACGCCTGCCGCCGCCTCGAGGTGGCCGAGGTTCGTCTTCAGCGAGCCGATCCAGAGCGGCGAATCCGCAGCCCGTCCCTCGGCCAACACCGCGCCGAGCGCCTCCACTTCGATTGGATCCCCGAGCGCCGTCCCGGTGCCGTGTGCTTCGACGTACTGCACCTGCGCCGGGGCAACGCCGGCGTTCTTCAGCGCCTGGCGAACCAGCTTCTGTTGCGCGATCCCGTTCGGCACCGTAAGGCCGCCGCTCGGGCCGTCGTGGTTGACGCTCGAGCCGCGGATCACCGCGTAAATATCGTCAGCGTCGCGCAGCGCGTCGGAGAGCCGCTTGAGCACCACCACACCGCAACCTTCACTGCGCACGTAACCATCGGCGGCCGCGTCGAACGTCTTGCAACGGCCGTCGGGCGAGAGCGCGCGCGTTCGACACAAAAAGACCGTGCTGTCGGGCGCGAGCATCAGCTGCACGCCGCCCGCGAGGGCCAGATCGCATTCCATGGCGCGCAGGTTCATGCAAGCGAGGTGCACCGCCACGAGCGACGACGAGCAGGCCGTATCGAGCGCCACGCTCGGACCTTGCAGCCCGAGCAGGTACGACAGCCGCCCGGCGGCGAAACAGGCGCCGTTGCCGGTGCCGAGATACGGGTCGACGCCAGACGGGTCACCAGAGTTCATCAGCGTGTAGTCATTGCTGCCGATACCGACGAACGCCGCACTGCGAGTGTTCGCGAGCTTGCCAGGCGGTAGGCCCGCGTCCTCCAGCGCCTCCCAGCTGACCTCCAGCAACAAGCGCTGTTGCGGATCCATCGCCGCCGCTTCGCGCGGCGTGATGTTGAAGAAGTCCGCGTCGAAGCGATCGGGATCCTCGATGAACCCCCCGCGGCGCGTGTAGGCTTTACCGGGGGCGTCGGGATCGGGATCGTACAGCGCTTCGGCGTTCCAGCGCGTAGCGGGCACCGCCGACGTGGCGTCGCGCCCATCCCGCAACAAGCGCCAGAAGGCGAGCGGGCCCGACGCGGACGGGAAACGGCAACCGATGCCTACGATGGCGATCGGCTCCGCGCGCGCCCGCTCGTACGCGTCCAGCTTGCCCCGGAGCTCCTTGATCGCGAGCGTCGCCCGCTGCAAGGGCGTCAGTTGCTCGATGCGGCTGCGCAGGTCATCCATTTCAAGCTCCGCCGAGCTGCTCGAGCTCGTGGTTGATCAGCCGTTCCATCTCCAGCTCGCTCAATTGTTCCACCTCGCTCAAGGCGGCCGACTCCTGATCCGCGGCGTCAGCGTCAGCCGGCGTTCGCACGCCGAGCAGCTCCGCGGCCAAATAGCTCTGCAGTGAATCCAGGTTCGGGTAGTTGAACAGGAACGTGGGCGGCAGCGGGTGCCGTAACGACTGTTGCAGTCGGTTCTTGAGATCGAGCGCCATCAACGAATCCATACCGAGCTCGAAGAAGCCCTGCTTGCCGTCGATCGCTCGCGCGTCCGCGAGGCCCATGATCTTGCGTACCTCACCCTCGACATGGAGGAGCAGCTCGCGTTGCGCGTCGCTCGGCGGCAACGTCGCGAGGCGCTCACGTAGGGATGGCATTTGTGCGCGCGCGCGACGACGTTGAGCCGGCACGAGCTCGTCGAACAGAGACGGCCGCTCGTCGGCCTCGAGCCGCTCGCCGAGCCGTTGCCAATCGAGCGCGAGCACGGCCGCTTGTGTGACCGGCGCGGCGATCAGCTGGTCGAGCGCCGACAATCCATCCGAGAAGCTCATCGTCTCGAAGCCGCCTCTGGCCAGGCGCGCCGCGTTGCGCTCGCGCGTGTCAGCGGCCATGCCGGCCTGCGAAAACGCACCCCAATTCACGCTGAGCGCGGGCAGCCCCAGGCCGCGACGATAGCGAGCGAACGCGTCCTGGAAGGCGTTCGCCGCGGCGTAGCCGGCCTGCCCCGGCGAACCGAACAGAGACGCGGCCGACGAGAACAGCACGAAGAAGTCCAGCGGCTGATCCAGCGTCAGCTCGTGCAGGTGCAGCGTGCCCGCGACCTTGGGCGCGAACACGCGCGCCATTCGCGCGTCGTCCTGCGCCGCGATCAGCGCATCGGCCAACACGCCCGCGGCGTGCAGCACACCACGCAGCGGGGGCCAGCGAAGCTCCGCGAGCCGCTGGCGAATACGCCCGACCTCACCTCGCTGCGCGACATCCGCAGCGACCGCGCACACGCTGGCACCGCGCGACTCGAGCTCCCGCACCAGCGTCAGGCTGGCGTCCGAGCTCGCGGAGCGGCCTACCAGCAACAAATGACGCGCGCCGCGCTCGACTAACCAGCGCGCGGCCCGGGAGCCCAGCGCCCCGAAACCGCCGCTCACGATGTAGCTGCCGTCAGCGCGCACTCCAGCGAACGTGTCGGCGGCGGCACGGCGCGCAAGGCGCAGCACGCGACGCTCACTGCCGTGCAGCGCGACCCGCGCCTCTCCGGAAGCGCAGCGCAGCTCGTTCGCAAGGGCGCCGGGATCGAAGGCGGCGGACCTATCGAGCTCGACGATGCCACCCCATAGCTGCGGATGTTCGTGCGATAGGGTGAGCGCGATGCCCGTCGCCGGGCTCTGGCACAGCGCTGATTCCCCAGCGTCCGCTGCCCAGGAGCTCGGCAATACGAGCCACAGCTTCGGCGTGCTCGGCCCCGAGCGACTGATTAGGGCCTGCACCAGCCCGAGCAGCCGCTGTGCGCTGGCCAGGGCTCGCACTGAAAGCGGCCCGTCGTCGTCGGCGGTGAGCCCGCGGAGATCCACGACGCCAACGACGGGCTCTGCCGCGTCCGCCGTGGTGAGCGCGCGCTCGAGCTCGTCGAGCGGCGTGTCGTGGGCGAAGCAGCGGCAGCGCTCCCCGTCAGCCTCCAACGCTTGCACCAAGCGCGCAGCGTGCCCGCTCGCATCTTCGAGGATCCACCAGGACCCCAGCGAGGCGGCTGCGAGCGCCGCCGGCGCTGCCGGACGCCATTCGAACTCCGCGATCAGCTGCGCTGGGGTGCTGTCCGAACCCCGGCAGAGGCCGGGCGCATCGACCCAGTAGCGGGTGCGTTCGAAGGGGTAACACGGAACGAGCAGCTTCCGGCGCGGGTACTCCGCGTCGAGAGCCCGCAGCTCCAGGTCAGCGCCGGCGACGAATAGGCCAGCGAGGCTCGAGAGCAGCACACGCCAGTCGTCCTGCGACTTCCGTAACGACGGAAGCAGCGCGGCCGAACCAGCAGCGCCGGCGCGCCGCGCCAGCTCGATCAAGGTCGGCTTCGGACCAATTTCGATCCACGCCGAGACGCCGCGCGCGCACAGCGCGTCGAGCCCTTCGGCGAAAAGCACGGGCTCTCGCGCATGGCGGCGCCAATACGCCGCGTTCAGCTGCCCGGGGGCGCAAACCGCGCCGGTCAAATTCGAAATCAACGGCAGTCGCGGCTCAGCGTAGGCCACGCGCGACGCGAAGCCCTGGAAGGCGTCGAGCATGGGATCCATGAGCGGTGAATGGAACGCATGCGAAACGCTCAAGCGCCGCGTGGTCGAGCCGCGCGCCTCGAGCTCGCGGGCGAGCGTGCTGACGCTGTCAGCGCGCCCGGAAATCACGACGTTTTCTGGACCGTTGACGGCCGCGATCGCAAGCTCTGCCTCTCGCCCCGCCAGCAGCGGTTGCACCTGCTCGAGCGGCGCGAAGACCGAGAGCATCGCGCCAGCCTCGGACAATGCCTGCATCGCGCGACCGCGCTCGGCCATCAGCTCGAGGCCGTCCTCGAGGCTGAACACGCCCGCCAGGCACGCCGCAGCGTATTCGCCGACGCTGTGACCCATCACGGCGCTCGGCTCGACGCCCAGGCGTTGCCATACACGTGCCAGCGCGTACTGAAGCGCGAACAACGCGGGCTGCGCGTAGCGCGTCTGCTCGAGCAGCTGCGAGTCGGCGTTGTCCGAATACAACAGCGAGAGCAGCGGCAGCTCCAGCTTCCCGCGCAGTATCTCCTCGCATTGCTCGAGATCCTTGCGAAAGCTCGGCAGCGTCTCGAACAGCACGCGTCCCATCCCCACGTACTGCGAGCCCTGACCCGTAAACAGGAATGCGACGCCTCGGTAATCGCCGGCTCTCGCTGAGGTGACGCTCGCGGCAGTCTCTCCCTGTGCCGCGGCCCGCAGCGCCGCCGCGGCTTCGGGCGCGGACTGCGCGACCACGGCCAGGCGATGCTCGAAGTTGGCAGCGCGCGAATGCACCGAGAAGGCGATGTCCGGCAGCGACGCGTCAGGGGTCTCTAGCTGGGCGGCGAAGCGCGATGACAACGCTTCGAGCGCGGGTCGCGTGCGAGCGGATAGGCAGAGCAGATGCTGTGAGCGCTCTCTGCCCGGCTGCCGCGGCGGCGGCGGCTGGTACTCCTCCACGACTGCGTGAGCGTTCGTGCCGCTCATACCGAAGGAGCTGACTCCCGCGCGCCGCGGCTCAGCGCTGGTGCCCCAAGGCAGCGGCTGTGTCGGAATGCGAATGTGCTCACGTTCGAACGAGACGTGCGGAGTGAGCGCGGTGAAGTTGGCCTGCGGCGGGATGGTGCCGTGCCGCATCGCGAGCAGCACCTTGATGAGGCTCGCGACGCCGGCGGCGGCCTCCAGGTGTCCGATGTTCGCCTTGACCGAGCCGAGCAGTAACGGCTGGGTTGCGCTGCGCGAGCCGAGCGCGGTGTGCAGCGCATCGAGCTCGATGGGATCTCCCAGCGCGGTGCCGGTTCCGTGCGCCTCGACGTAGGAAATATCAGAGCCGCGCACGCCGGCGCGCGCTAGCGCCTCCTGAATGACCTTCTGCTGTGCCAGCCCGTTGGGCGCTGTCATGCCGTTGGAGCGGCCGTCCTGATCCACGGCAGAGCCGCGAATGACGCCCCAAATCAGGTCACCGTCGCGAACCGCGTCGGAGAGCCGCTTCAGCACCACGACGCCGCAGCCTTCTCCGCGCACGAAGCCGTTGGCATGGGCGTCGAAGGGGCGGCAGTGCCCGTCCGGCGATAGCACCGACAGCTTCGAAATCAGCAGGCTGACGGTGGGCGACAGCATCAAGCTCACGCCGGCCGCCAAAGCCAAGTTCGCTTCACCCAGGCGCAGGCTTTGACACGCGAGGTGCACCGCCACCAACGAAGACGAGCAAGCCGTGTCCACGACTAGCGCCGGCCCCTGCAAGTCCAAGAGGTACGCGAGGCGGCCGGCAGCGAAGCTGTTACCGGAGCCGGTGAGCGCGTAGGCGTCCGCCGTGCTCGGATCTGCGAGCTGCGCCGCTGCATAGTCGGTGTTGTAAATCCCGACGAACACCCCGGTCTTGCTGCCAGCGAGCTGTCTCGGGGCTTGCCCCGCGCGCTCCAGCGCCTCCCAGGAGACCTCCAATAAGACGCGCTGTTGCGGGTCCATCAGCGCGGCTTCGCGCTCGGGGATACCGAAGAACTTGGCGTCGAACTTGTCGACGTGATCGATGAAGCCGCCCCAACGCGAGCTGACGAGCTCTGGGCTGTGCGGGTTTTCCGCCAAGATCCTGGTGGCGTCCCAACGTTCGGGCGAGACCGCCGTGATCGCGTCGCCGCCGGCCAACAAGAGCTGCCAGAAGTCGTCAGGGTCAGCCACGCCACCCGGAAAGCGGCAGCCCACGCCGATGATCGCGATGGGTTCGCTCAGCGCGCGCTGATCCGCGTTGGACGCCGGCGCCTTCTCAGCCGCTGGAGCGGGCGCCGCGTCCTCCTGCGAGAAGCGCAGCTGATCCAGCAGGTGTCGAGCGAGGGCCGCGACGTTCGAGTAGCTCCAAACCAAGGTGGCCGGCAGCAGGACACCCAACGACCGCTCCAGGCGGTTGCGAATCTCGAGTCCCATCAACGAGTCGAGACCGAGCGACGAAAACGGGGTTTTGGCGTCGAGGCGCTCCGCGGGCAGGCGCAGGACGGCGGAGAGTTGCGCCTGCAGGTGGCTCGCCAGCAAAGCGAGCCGGTTCTCCTGCGGAGCGGCCTGGAGTTGCTTCCGGAAGGCGGTCACCGGCGGCTTGGCACCCGGGCGCACCCGCAGCCCATCGACGAAGGCCGCGGCCGGAGCGCCGGGGTTGGCCTCTTGCCAGCGTCGCACGTCGAGCGGCAGGACGGCGACGGTCGTGTCGCCGCGGCGAAGCAGACGCGCCAGCACTGACACGCCTTGCTCGGGAGAGAGGCTGCCCACTCCGCGATCCTGAACGCGCGCGCCGATGTCGTCGCGGGCGGCCTGGCCAATCTGCGACCAGGGTCCGAAGTTGACGCTGGTGGCGCATAGGCCTCGGCTCTTGCGGTAGCTCGCGAGCGCGTCCAGGAACGCGTTCGCGGCGGCGTAGTTGCTCTGGCCAGGTGAACCAAACAGCGAGGCGGCCGAGGAGAACATCACGAAGAAATCGAGCGCGTCCTCCTGCGTGAGCTCGTGCAGGTGCAGCGCCCCCGCGATCTTCGGCGCGAACACGCGCGCGAAGCGCTCCGGGGTTTGGCGCAGCGCGATGCCGTCATCCAACACGACGGCGGCGTGCATCACTCCGCGCAGCGGCGGCCGCGAGGCGCGGACCTCCGCGAGCAGCGCTGCCAGCTCAGCGCGCGAGCTGACGTCGGCCCGCAAGGCGCGAACGTCTGCGCCGCGGGCCGCGAGCTCGGCCAGAACACGCTGCGCCGCGGCGCTCGGCTCGCTGCGGGACACCAAGACCAAATGCCGCGCGCCGCGCGAGACCATCCAGCGCGCGACGGTCAGACCCAGGCCGCCCAGGCCGCCCGTGATGACGTAAGTGCCGTGCTCGCGAAAGTCGAGCTGCCTCGCGTCTCGTGCGGCCTGAGGGGTCGCGGGCGCGACGCCCAGGCGCCCGACCCAGCGGGCCCCGGAACGAAGCAGCACGCGGTCATCATCGCTTGCCGCCAAAAGCTCGAGCCGGAGCGCGGCCGCGTGGGAGCGCAGCGCCGCGCTGGAAAACTCTGGGTCGACGTCGATCGTCGTGCAATGAAGCTCTGGATGCTCGTGGCTCAGCGTGCGCGCGAAGCCCCAGAGCGGCGTGTGCGTGAGCGCGATGGGCGCGGCCGCGGGCGGCGCTTGGTTGCCAGCCGTGACCAGCCATAACCGCGGGCGATGGCGCCATCCTGATTGCGCCAAGGCTTGGACTAGCGCGAGCACCGCGAACGTGCCGAGGCGCTGCGCTGCCGCGATATCCGCCTCCCGAAGCTCGAGGGGCGGCGCTTCGACGCTCCACAAGTACGCGATGCCGGCGCAGTCGCCGCCCCCGCCGGGGAAGACAGTTTGCAGCAACCGCACGTAGTCTTCGACGGAGGAAGGATCGATGGTGAAGTGAGCGGGGTCTAGGATTTGCAAGCGGGATCCAGGGCTGACGATGCACGGCGCTGGACCGGCGCTGCCGAGCTCTTCGGCGAGCGCTGGAGCGAGCAGGTCGTCGGCGAAGAGCAGCCAGCGCCCGGGGCTCGGCGCGCTCGCCGCGCGAGGCCTCGGTCGCTCTTGCCACTCGAAGCGGTAAAGCCAGCTATCCAGCTCGTCACGCACTCCGGGCAACGTACCGGCGCTCAGCCGCTTCAACGCCAGCCCTTGCACCTCCGCCATCACCTCGCCGGCGTCGTCCAGCAGTCGTACCGTCCCTTGCACCACCTCGCCTTCGCTCACCGCCATTCGCACGTGCGCCCAGCACGACCCTCCTGCCGCCCGCGCAGCAATCACCTTCTCCACTTGCGCCGGCAGGCGCAGCTCGCCGCTGCTCTCCTGCTCCAGCGCCGCTCCTATTACTTGAAAGCTTGCGTCCAGAAGCGCTGGGTGCAGCACGTAGCGCTCCGCTGCGCCGGCCGCCTCCGGCAGCTGCACCCGGCCGAGCGCCTCGCGCTCTCCTCGATACAGCTCCTGCAGCCCGCGAAAGCTCACGCCGTACTCCAACCCCTGCTGCGACAGCCGCTCGTAATACTCTTCGACGTCCAGCGCCTCGGCGCAGCGCGCTCGCACCGCCGATAGCGGCTCGGCGCTCTCAGGCTGCGCCGCGCTCAGCTTCAGCTCGCCCTTCGCGTGCACGCTCCAGCTTCGCGCTTCACCCGCCTCTCGGCTCGCGACGCTGAAGCTCCCAGCGCTCTCGCTACGCCGCGTCACCACCACTTGCACGCGCCGCCGCTCTCCTTCTTTCAGCACCAGCGCTTGCTCGAAGCTCACCTCGGCCAGCTCCACTGCTTCGCCGAATACTTCCCGTCCTGCCGCCAAACCCAGCTCCAGGTACCCCGCTCCGGGCACCACCACCATGCCCTGCACTCGGTGATCCGAAAGGTACCTCACGCTCCCCGCGCTCAGCTCCCGCTCGAAAAAACACGTCCCTTCCAGCGATGACTCCAGCTTCCCTCCCAATAACGGGTGCCCGCTCGCTGCTACGCCTGCTCCGCCCGCCGACTCCCAAGGCTTGCTCTCCGTCTCTACCCAGTACCGCTCGCGCTGAAACGGGTACCGCGGCAGCTCCACCACTCGCCCGCCACCGTAAACTCTCTCCCACTTTATCTCTCGCCCGGCTTCATACAGCGCTCCCAGACCCTCCAAAATCGTACTCTCCTCCTCCGCTTCTCGTCTCATCGACGCGACCACCACTGCTTTGCCACCTCGTTCCCTGATCACCTCCTCGATCGCTCCCTGCAATATCGGGTGCCCGCTCACCTCCACGTAGCTCCCATATCCACCTTCCCACAGCCGCTCCACCGTCTGACCGAACATCACAGGCTCTCGAAGGTTTCTCACCCAGTACTTCCCTCCCAGCTCCTCTCCTCTCAACTCCCTCCCTTCTACCGTCGAGTAAAACGGCACCTGACCCGCTCTCCCTTCCACCCCCTTCAGCTCCGCTGCCAGCTCCTCCAGCAGCTCGTCCACCTGTCCGCTGTGTGACGCAACGTCCACCTTCACCAATCGGCAAAATATCCCCTCCTCCTCCAATCGTCCCTTCAGCTCCTGTATCGCTTCACTCTCGCCCGATACCACCGTCGATCGCCGGCTGTTCGAGACTCCAATCGACACCGCTCCACCGTACTCCTTCAACCGCTCGCACAGCTCCTCCGTCGTCTGCTCCACCACCGCCATGCTCCCTCGACCGCTCACTCGCTTCAGCAAGCGGCTCCTCACGCAGATCACTCGCGCACCATCCTCCAAACTCAACTTCCCGCTCACCACTGCAGCCGCCACTTCCCCCATGCTGTGGCCAACTACACCTTCCGGCTCCACTCCATAGCTCCGCCAAACCTCCGTCAGGCTCACTCCCAGACCGAACAACACCGGCTGGATGACGTCGATACCCTCCCACTTCCCTCTCCTCAGCTCCTCACTCAGCGACCACTCCACGTACGGCCTAAACGCCGCTTCACAACGCTCGATCGCCTCCCGAAATACTCCCTCTCTCTCGTACAACGTCCGCCCCATCCCGCCCCATTGCGACCCTTGTCCAGGGTACACGAACACCAACTTCCCGCTCTCCCCACTCTCCTCTCCTGCTCCTCCCTCTCGCCAACTCACTAGCTTCCCAAGCAGCTCCTCCCCCCTAAAGCCTACTACCGCCTTCCGCTTCTCGTGCTGCGTCCGCCGTCGCGCCGACGTGTAACATACGTCCCTCACCTCTCGCTCGCTCAACCCTCCCCTCAACAGCTCCTCATAACACTTCCCTAGCTCTCGCAGCGCTCCCTCGCTACGACCAGACATCAACAAGATCTGCGCTCTCCCTATCCGATCCTCTCCCTCAACACTCTCCTCAGGCGCCTCTTCGACGACGACGTGGGCGTTGGTGCCGCTCAAGCCAAACGAGCTCAGGGCCGCCATCCGCGGCGCGTCGCCTGCCGGCCAAGGCACGAGCTCCGTCGGGAGGAAGAAGCGCGAGCCCTCCAGCGTGATGCGCGGATTCACCTGACGCAGATGTAGATTCGGCGGGATCGCTCCGTGGCGCAGCGCTAACAAGATCTTGATGAGCCCAGCCATGCCAGCCGCCGACTCGAGGTGGCCAACGTTCGTCTTCACCGAGCCGAGCGCGCAGCGCGCAACGGCGTCGCTGCTACCGTAGACCTCCGAGAGCGCGGAGAACTCGATGGGATCGCCCAGCGGTGTGCCCGTGCCGTGTGTCTCGATGAACGATACGCGCGCTGGCGAAACGCCCGCGGCCGTGAGCGCCTGACGCAACACCGCCTGCTGCGCGAGCGCGTTCGGCGCCGTCAAACCGTTGGAGCGACCGTCCTGGTTCACGGCCGAGCCGCGGATCACGCCCCAGATTGGATCTCCGTCCCGCTGCGCGTCCGAGAGACGCTTCAAAATGACGACGCCGCAGCCTTCGCCACGAACGAAGCCGTTCGCCTGCGCGTCGAAGCTCTTGCAGCGGCCGTCGGGCGCCAGCGCGTAGAGCTTGGAGATCACCAGGCTCGTCAGCGGGGAAATGATGGCGTTGGTACCCGCGGCGATCGCCAGCGTGCTCTCGCCGCGCCGCAAGCTCGCGCACGCGAGATGCAGCGCAACGAGCGACGAGGAACACACCGTGTCCACGACCATCGCGGGACCCTGCAGGTCCAACCAATACGCGATCCGCCCAGCCGCCAGGCTGTTGCTGTTGCCGGTGCAGGCGTACGCATCGGCGCTAGCCACGTCCGAGAACTGCAGCGCCGCGTAGTCTCCGTTGTAGATGCCGACGAACACCCCAACGGGCTTACCGGCGAGCTCGTACGGCCGCTGCCCCGCGTTCTCCAGGGCCTCCCAGGTAACCTCGAGCAGCAAGCGTTGTTGGGGATCCATCGCGCTCGCCTCGCGCGGTGAGATATTGAAAAAAGCCGCGTCGAAGCGATCGATGCCGTCGATGAATCCGCCCCAACGCGCGCTGGCGGCCACAGGATTGGCCGGATCGAGCCGGGCAAGGAGCTCCGGCTCCCAGCGCTCCTTCGGAGCTTCTCGAATGGCGTCGCGACCCTCCCGCAGCAGCTGCCAAAACGCGTCGGTATCCGGCGCCCCGGGAAAGCGGCAGCTCACGCCGACGACGGCGATCGGCTCGTTCCCGGCTTGCTCTAGGGCGCGCAGCTGTCCCTTCAGAGTTTGAATCGCGACAAGCGCGCGCTTGATGGGCGACAACTCGTCGTCGTGGGCGGGAGTGTTGGTCGGCGTTTCCATCAGGCCAGCCCGTCCACCGCCGCCAACTCGCGAAGCAGCAACGCCTCGGCGTCGGTCTCGGAGATGCCGCGCACGTCCACGCGCTCCGCCGCGCTCGAGGTAGGCGTGGCGATGGGCGCGCTGGGCTCAGCTTGGCGTGGCTCGAAATCCAGCTTGCCCAGCAGGTAGCTCGCCAGGTTGACGACGTTCGAGTAGCTCCACACGAGGATTGCGGGCAGGCTGAGGCCGAGCGAGCCCTCGAGGCGGTTTCGGATTTCGAGCCCCATCAGCGAATCCAGGCCGAGCGAGGAGAAGGGCGTCTTGCGGTCCAGGCGCGCGGCGTCGAGCCGCAACACCTCAGCGATTTGCCGGCGCAGATACGCTTCGAGCAGCGCCGGGCGTTGTTCGGGGTTCGCGGCTGCGAGCTGGCGCCGGAGCTCGCCGGCGCGCTCGCTGGACCGCGGCTTCGGCTTGCTCGCGTCCATGGCGCTCAGGAGCGGCGTGCGCGAAGCGCTCAAAAAGAATTCGCGCCACTGGCGCACATCGAGCGGCAGCACGGCGATCTGATGCTCGCTGCGACGAAGCAGGCGCCCGAAGACTTCGAGCGCCTGCGCGGGAGGCAGGCTTCGTACGCCCCGATTGCCGAAGCGTTCGCCGGGTCCGCGGGTCGCGGCGCGGCCCACTTCGGACCACGGTCCCCAATTGACGCTCACGGCAGGCAAGCCAAGGTTACGGCGATACGCCGCGAAAGAGTCGAGAAACGCGCTCGCAGCAGCGTAGTTGGCCTGCCCGGGCGAGCCGAGGACCGATACGGCAGACGAGAACAGCACGAAGAAGTCGAGCGGCAGCTCAGCCGTAAGCTCGTGCAGATTCCACGTGCCGCGCAGCTTGGCGCGGAACACGTGTTCGAAGCGGGCAGCGGTTTGCTGCAATAGAATGCCGTCATCGAGCGACACCGCGGCGTGGACGACTCCGCGCAGCGGCGGCAAATCACGGGCGATTTCGGCGAGCGCGCCGCGGAGAGCTTCCGCGTCGCCGACGTCGGCGCGCACGACGCGCACGCCGGGGATCTCCGCCAGCGCGGCGCGCGCCGCTGGCGACGGTTCGCCGCGTCCGAGCAGCACGAGGTGCTGTGCACCGTTCTCATTCATCCAGCGCGCGAGCGTGAGCCCGAGGCCGCCGAGCCCACCGGTGATGAGGTACGTCGCGTCGGCGCGGAACGAGGCTCGCGGCGTCTGGCGGTCGCTGACCGGCGCGGGTACGAGGCGCGCTACCCATCGCCTCGAGCCGCGCAGCGCGACTTGGTCCTCCTCCGTGGCAGCCGAGAGTTCCGCGAACAGCGCGGCGCGCTCCTGCTCGTCGGGGACGCGGCTCGTGTCGACACGCGTCACCTGGAATTCGGGGTGCTCGTGCAGCAGAGAGCGACAGAATCCCCAGAGCGGAGCGGACTCGATGGCGGGCGGCTCCGCGGCGTTCAGCGCTTGCGCACCGCACGTTACTACGATGAGGCGCGGTGGGTTTCGCAGCGCGAGTCGCGTCAGCGCTTGGACCAGGAACAGCAACGCGAGCACGCCTCGAGATTGGGCCCGCTCGACCGCTTCGAGCGTCAGCGACTCGGCGTTGCGCGCGCCCCACGCAAACACGATTGTGCTGCACGGCGCGTGTTGATCGGCAAAGACGCGCGCCAGGCACTCACCGTACTGCCGAGGATCTTCGGGATCGATGGTGAAGTGAGCGGGGTCTAGGATTTGGAAGCGGGATCCAGGGCTGACGATGCACGGCGCTGGACCGGCGCTGCCGAGCTCTTCGGCGAGCGCTGGAGCGAGCAGGTCGTCGGCGAAGAGCAGCCAGCGCCCGGGGCTCGGCGCGCTCGCCGCGCGAGGCCTCGGTCGCTCTTGCCACTCGAAGCGGTAAAGCCAGCTATCCAGCTCGTCACGCACTCCGGGCAACGTACCGGCGCTCAGCCGCTTCAACGCCAGCCCTTGCACCTCCGCCATCACCTCGCCGGCGTCGTCCAGCAGTCGTACCGTCCCTTGCACCACCTCGCCTTCGCTCACCGCCATTCGCACGTGCGCCCAGCACGACCCTCCTGCCGCCCGCGCAGCAATCACCTTCTCCACTTGCGCCGGCAGGCGCAGCTCGCCGCTGCTCTCCTGCTCCAGCGCCGCTCCTATTACTTGAAAGCTTGCGTCCAGAAGCGCTGGGTGCAGCACGTAGCGCTCCGCTGCGCCGGCCGCCTCCGGCAGCTGCACCCGGCCGAGCGCCTCGCGCTCTCCTCGATACAGCTCCTGCAGCCCGCGAAAGCTCACGCCGTACTCCAACCCCTGCTGCGACAGCCGCTCGTAATACTCTTCGACGTCCAGCGCCTCGGCGCAGCGCGCTCGCACCGCCGATAGCGGCTCGGCGCTCTCAGGCTGCGCCGCGCTCAGCTTCAGCTCGCCCTTCGCGTGCACGCTCCAGCTTCGCGCTTCACCCGCCTCTCGGCTCGCGACGCTGAAGCTCCCAGCGCTCTCGCTACGCCGCGTCACCACCACTTGCACGCGCCGCCGCTCTCCTTCTTTCAGCACCAGCGCTTGCTCGAAGCTCACCTCGGCCAGCTCCACTGCTTCGCCGAATACTTCCCGTCCTGCCGCCAAACCCAGCTCCAGGTACCCCGCTCCGGGCACCACCACCATGCCCTGCACTCGGTGATCCGAAAGGTACCTCACGCTCCCCGCGCTCAGCTCCCGCTCGAAAAAACACGTCCCTTCCAGCGATGACTCCAGCTTCCCTCCCAATAACGGGTGCCCGCTCGCTGCTACGCCTGCTCCGCCCGCCGACTCCCAAGGCTTGCTCTCCGTCTCTACCCAGTACCGCTCGCGCTGAAACGGGTACCGCGGCAGCTCCACCACTCGCCCGCCACCGTAAACTCTCTCCCACTTTATCTCTCGCCCGGCTTCATACAGCGCTCCCAGACCCTCCAAAATCGTACTCTCCTCCTCCGCTTCTCGTCTCATCGACGCGACCACCACTGCTTTGCCACCTCGTTCCCTGATCACCTCCTCGATCGCTCCCTGCAATATCGGGTGCCCGCTCACCTCCACGTAGCTCCCATATCCACCTTCCCACAGCCGCTCCACCGTCTGACCGAACATCACAGGCTCTCGAAGGTTTCTCACCCAGTACTTCCCTCCCAGCTCCTCTCCTCTCAACTCCCTCCCTTCTACCGTCGAGTAAAACGGCACCTGACCCGCTCTCCCTTCCACCCCCTTCAGCTCCGCTGCCAGCTCCTCCAGCAGCTCGTCCACCTGTCCGCTGTGTGACGCAACGTCCACCTTCACCAATCGGCAAAATATCCCCTCCTCCTCCAATCGTCCCTTCAGCTCCTGTATCGCTTCACTCTCGCCCGATACCACCGTCGATCGCCGGCTGTTCGAGACTCCAATCGACACCGCTCCACCGTACTCCTTCAACCGCTCGCACAGCTCCTCCGTCGTCTGCTCCACCACCGCCATGCTCCCTCGACCGCTCACTCGCTTCAGCAAGCGGCTCCTCACGCAGATCACTCGCGCACCATCCTCCAAACTCAACTTCCCGCTCACCACTGCAGCCGCCACTTCCCCCATGCTGTGGCCAACTACACCTTCCGGCTCCACTCCATAGCTCCGCCAAACCTCCGTCAGGCTCACTCCCAGACCGAACAACACCGGCTGGATGACGTCGATACCCTCCCACTTCCCTCTCCTCAGCTCCTCACTCAGCGACCACTCCACGTACGGCCTAAACGCCGCTTCACAACGCTCGATCGCCTCCCGAAATACTCCCTCTCTCTCGTACAACGTCCGCCCCATCCCGCCCCATTGCGACCCTTGTCCAGGGTACACGAACACCAACTTCCCGCTCTCCCCACTCTCCTCTCCTGCTCCTCCCTCTCGCCAACTCACTAGCTTCCCAAGCAGCTCCTCCCCCCTAAAGCCTACTACCGCCTTCCGCTTCTCGTGCTGCGTCCGCCGTCGCGCCGACGTGTAACATACGTCCCTCACCTCTCGCTCGCTCAACCCTCCCCTCAACAGCTCCTCATAACACTTCCCTAGCTCTCGCAGCGCTCCCTCGCTACGACCAGACATCAACAAGATCTGCGCACTCCCTATCCGATCCTCTCCCTCAACACTCTCCTCAGGCGCCTCCTGCAGGATCGCGTGGCCATTCGTCCCGCCCATCCCGAACGAGCTCACCGCCGCCAGCAAGGGTTGATCGCGAGGCTGCCAGTCTTCTGCGCTCGTCGGGATCGAGAACGGGACGCCACCTAGGCTGATATTGGGGTTGAGCTCGCGAAAATGCAGGTGGGGCGGGATCACACGGTGGCGCAGCGCGAGCGCGACCTTCATCACGCCCGCGATGCCCGCTGCGGCCTCCAGGTGACCGACGTTCGTCTTCACCGAACCGAGCGCGCAGCGCTGCTCCGGGGTACGGCCGCGACCGTACTGATCGACCAGCGCCTCGACCTCGATGGGATCGCCCAACGAGGTGCCCGTGCCATGAGCTTCGATGTACGAGATCTGCGACGGCGCGACGTGCGCGCGCTCGATCGCCTGCCGTATCACGGCCTTCTGCGCCAAGACATTGGGCGCGGACAGGCCGTTGGAGCGGCCGTCTTGGTTGACGGCCGAGCCGCGGATCACCGCCCAGATTGGATCGCCGTCCCGCCGCGCGTCCGACAGCCGCTTCAAAACGACGACGCCGCAGCCCTCACTCCGGACGTATCCGTCCGCCCGCGCGTCGAAGGTCTTGCAGCGCCCGTCGGGCGCCATCAGGCGTGATTTGCAGACCGCGACCATCGGCTGCGGCATTAGAATGACGTTCACGCCGCCGGCCAGCGCTGCGTCGCACTCGCCCGCGCGCAAACTCTGACAGGCGAGGTGCAACGCGACCATCGACGACGAGCACGCGGTGTCCACGGCGAGGCTCGGGCCGCGTAGATCGAGCAGGTAAGAGAGCCGGTTCGCCACGATGCTGAACGCGCTGCCGGCGGTGGCGTAGACGTCGATTTTTTCGAGATCTCCCAGCTGAAACCAAGCGTAGTCGCTGGTGCAGATGCCGACGAACACACCCGTGCGGCTGCCCGCCAGTCGCTCCGGCGGAAGCCCAGCGTTCTCGAGCGCGTGCCAGCTGACCTCGAGCAGCAAGCGTTGTTGCGGATCCATCGCGCTGGCCTCGCGCGGCGACACGCCGAAGAACGTCGCGTCGAAACGATCGATGTGATCCAAGAAGCCGCCCCAACGCGTGTACGTCTTGCCGGGCGCTTCGGGGTCCGGATCGAAGAGCGCCGCGGAATCCCAACGATCGCGCGGGATCTCGCCGATCGCGTCACGTCCGTCGCGGAGTGCCGCCCAGAACTCCTCTGGACCGTTGATGTTGCCGGGAAAGCGGCAGCCCATCCCGACGATAGCGATCGGCTCGGACTGCTGCCGCCTCAGCGCTTCGAGCTGGCTGTTGAGATCGAGAGCGAGCAACGCGACCCGCTTGGGCGGCAGCTTCGTTACCTGTTCGAGAAATGATTCCATCAAAGGATCAACCCTTCTGCCCGAAGTTCGCGAGAAAGAGCTGCTCGACCTGCTCGTCGCTGAGCTCGTTGATTCGCGCCAACGCCGCGTCAGCGCCCGCGGCCACCTCCACAGCGCTGGTCGCGGGCGCGTCATCCAGCACCGCTGCGACCTCCAAACCCAGCTTTTCCAGCAGGTGGCGAGCGAGCGCCGTCACCGTCGGATGAGCCCACACCAGAGTTGCAGGCAAGCTGAGCGCCAGCCCGACCTCCAGGCGATTTCTAAGCTCCAGGGCCATTAGCGAGTCCAGCCCCAGCGTGTTGAACGGCGCGCTATTCGCGATGCGTGCCTCCGGCAAGCGCAGCACGCGCGCGAGCTCCTCGCGCAAGTAGCCCTCCAGCGCTGCGACGCGCTCCGTGGCCGCGCTGCTGCGTAGTCGATTGCGGACCTGCCCCTCGGATTCGGCGAGGCTGCCCCCCGCGACGTCGGCCAATAGAACTCGCAGAAAGGGCGTCTTGGCGAGCTTGGGAAAGAACTGACACCACTGCCGCGTATCGAAGGCCATGATGGCGAGGCCAGAACGCTCGCTGGCCAGCGCTCGCTCGAGCGCCGCGAGGCCCTGCGCCGCGCTCAGCGCCGCGAGTCCACGCGCCGCGAAGCGCTCGCTGCGGCTAGCATCAGCGACCAAACCAGTGTCCGAGAAGGGCCCCCAATTGACGCTGAGCGCGGGCAATGCGCGCGCTCGGCGCTGCGCGGCCAGCGCATCGAGAAACGCGTTGGCTGCGGCGTAGTTGGCCTGCCCTGCCGAACCCAGCAGCGCAGCAGCGGAAGAGTACAGCACGAAAAAATCGAGCGGCGCTGCGCGCGTGACGCGAGCCAAGACGAAGGCGCCATTGAGCTTGGCGGTGTTGACCTTCTGAAAATGAGCGCGGCTCTGCTTGAGCAGCGTTGCGTCCGCGAGCACGCCCGCGGCGTGAATCACGCCGCGCAGTGAGCGACCGCTGTCTGCCAAGCCCCGTACCACGCGCGTGAGCTCCGGCTCCGACGCGACGTCGAAGCATTCGACGTCGACCCGAGCGCCTTCCGCTCTCAAGCTGGCGATGGCGGACTCCGCGCTGGCAGATGGCTGCCTGCGTCCGACCAGAACCAGGTGGCGAGCGCCGCGCCGCACCAGCCAGCGCGCGGCCGCCAAACCGAGCCCGCCCAGACCGCCCGTGATGAGGTAGCTCGCCTCCGAGGACAAGGCGGAGGCCGTCGATGGCCGCCGCAGGCGTGCCTCTGGATCGCGCACGTTCAGCACGATCTTTCCGATGTGCTGAGCGTTGGCCATGAACCGAAACGCGTCGCTGACACGGGAGATCGGGAAGCTCGTGGTGGGGAGCGGCTCGAAGCTCTCCTCCTCGAACAACGAGACTACCTCGCGGAGCAACGCGCCCGCCGCGGCCGGCCGCTCCGCGGTGAGCGTCGCGATGTCGATGGCGACGTAAGACAGTCCACGCTTGAACGGCGCGAGGGGCAGCCGCGAGTTCTCGAAGATCTCCTTCTTTCCGATCTCGAGGAAGCGCCCGAACGGCGCGAGCAGCTCCAGGCTCTTGATCATCGCCGTATCCGTGAGCGCGTTCAACACGACGTCGACGCCCTGACCTGCGCTGTCGCGCAGCGTCTGCGCGACGAAATCGAGAGAGCGCGAATCCATGACGTGGCGCACGCCGAGCGCGCGCAGGTATTCACGCTTCTGCTCGGAGCCGGCGGTTGCAAAGACCTCCGCGCCCACGCGCTGCGCTAGGCGCAGCGCCGCGAGCCCAGTGCCGCCCGCGGCGGAGTGGATCAGGACGCGCTCTCCGGCGCCGAGACGCCCGGCTTGGCACAGCGCGGCGTACGCTGTCATGAAGCAGCCGGCCACACCGGCAGCCTGTTCCCACGTCAGCCGCGCTGGCTTGCGCACGACCAGCTCGCTGGACGTGATCACGTGGGAGGCGAAGGCGTGCTCCGCGACCGCGATGACCTCGTCGCCCAGGGCCAGCCCGCGCACTCCGTCTCCGAGGCGGACCACGCGTCCCGAACACTCGAACCCCAGCGGCAAACGATCGCCGCCGCCGGGTCGGAGTCCCATCGCCGACAGCACGTCCAGGAAGTTCAATCCGGCATACGCGACTTCAATCTCCACCTCTCCAGCCGCGAGACTCCGGGTTTCCGAGGGCGTGAGCTGCAGCCGCTCGAGCAAGCCCGGCTTGTCGATTTCCAAGCGAAAGCGATGCCCCAGAGCCGCTGTGGTCTCTACGCCGTCCTCCAGCTCGGCGCGCGTGAGCCGCGCCACTCGGCGCTCACCGCGTCGCAGGGCAACTTGATCGTCGGCGCCGTCGGCGCAGAGCTCCTCGACCAGGGCGCTGACGTCGCGCGCATCGAGCGTGCCGTCCTCCACCGCTCCCAGATCGCAGCACGAGCAGCGAAACTCCGGGTGCTCTTGCACGATGACGCGAGCAAGTCCCCAAAGCGGCGCCTGCGCGAGCCCGCCAACGCCATCGCCGTCCACGACGCCCATGGCGTCTTGCGTGCAAAGCCAGATCCGCGGCGGGTTGCGCAGTCCGGCCTTGGCCAAGGCCTGCACCATGTGAACCACACCGACGCTCCCCACGTCCTGCGCTCGCTCGAGCCCTGGACAATCGAGAGCATCCCCGCGCGGCGCATCCACGCTGGCACAGTGCAGAACGACGCGCAGCGGCCCGAACGACTGAACGTCCTGCAGCAGCCGACGATGATGTTCCGGATTGAGCGGATCGATCTCGAACTGCCCTGGCTCGATTTGGCGATAATTCTCCCCGGCCCAGGCCAACACGGGCGACCCGCCGCGAGCCTCTAGCGTGCGCGCCAGACCCCGCGCCAGGCCGCGCCTGTCGGCCAGGAGCAACCAAGCACCTTCGATGCCGCCGCTCGCCGGCGAAGCGCTGCCTGCTTCGGAGCGCTGCGCCTGGAGCATCGAAAGCGGCTCCGCCTGCCACGCCCGCTCGAACAGCCAACGGGAGATCGTGTCCGCAGCCTTGGCGCGCTCCAAACGATCGGCACGCAGCTCCCTGGCTTCCAGCAGGAGCTCCCCGTCGTCGTTCATCAGGCGGAGGTCGACGAGCACCGAACCTTCGCGCGGCGCTCCGACGCGCTCCGCGAGCGCCCAGAGCCGACGATCGCGCTCGGGCGCGAACGGTCGCACGATGCGCAGACGACCCACCTCTGTCGGCAAAAACGTGTCGTCTGCGCGCGCTTCGGGGCCGGCGAACAAACCGCCCAGGGCCTGGAACGCGGCGTCGGCGAGCGCCGGGTGCAGGCGGTACCCAGCGCGCTCCGGGATTCCCGCGGGCACGTGAATTTCCGCGAGCGCCGCGGGTTCGCTACGCCACAGCGAGTGAATGCCTTGGAAAGCGGGACCGTAGCTTAGACCTTGGCCGACCAGCGCGGCGTAGTACTCTGCGCCGGAGACCACCTCGGCGAAGGCCTCGCTCGGCGGGCGACGCATCGGCTCGGGGACGGCATCCGGGTCCGCTTCGGCCAGTAGCAACGTACCTTCCGCGTGCAGCGTCCAGCTCGGCGCGCTCTGCGCAGCGGTTTCGCGGCTGAAGAATCGGACGCTGGCGCGGCCCGCGCCCGCGCTCTCCAACACGAGCTCCAGAGTCCGACTCGTGGCGTCGTCCAACACCAGGGCGCGCCGAAAGGAGAACGAGTGAATAGCGTGCACGCCCGCGCCGAACACGTCTTCCGCGGCAGCGAGCGCCATCTCGAGATAAGCGGTGGCCGGGAGCAGCGCCAGGCCCTGCACGCGGTGGTCATTCAGATAGGGAAAGCTTGCCAGGCTGAGCTCGGACTTCCACAGCACCGTGCCTGGCTGAGCGGCGTGATCCACGCGAATCCCGAGCAACGGATGGCCGCTGAAGGTGGCGTTATCGACGCTGGCCGCCGACGGAGCAGCGCGTCCGCCTTCTACCCAATGGCGCTCGCGCTGCCACGGATAGCGCGGCAGCGGCAGCAGGTCTCCGGGCGGATGAAGCTTTTCCCAGGCGATCGTGCGACCGCGCACGTAAAGCTCGGCGAGCACCGTCAGCACGGCTCTCGTCTGCGCCTCGCCGCGGCGCAGCGACGCTAGGACATGCCCGGAACGCCCGGCACGCCGCAGGCCGTCTTCGAGCGCGGGCGCGAGCACCGGATGCGGAGCGAGCTCGAGGAACAGCTCGTGCTCGCTCTCGAGCAAGCGCTCGACGGCGAGTGAAAAGAGCACCGGTTCGTTGAGGTGCTTGACCCAGTACTCGCTCGTCAGCTCGCTGCCCTCGCAGCGACCGCCGAGCACGCTCGAGTACAACGGCAACGTCGCGGGTCGCGGCCGCAGCTCGGCCAGCTCGCCCGCGAGCCGTGCGGCGACCTCGCGCATCTGCGGGCTGTGCGACGCCACGTTCGCCACGCCCCAACCGCAGAACACGCCTTTTTCGCTGAGCTCGTCGAGCAACGCCTCGAGGCTCGCCGGATCACCCGACAATACTGTCGAACGCGGGCCGTTGCTGACGGCGATGAACACGCGATCGGCGCGGGATTGGATCGCCTCGCGCGCCTGCGCGAGCGACAGCTCGACGACTGCCATGGCACCCTCGCCGCTCGCCCCCGCCAGCAGCGCCGATCGCCGGCAAACCAGCCGTGCGCCCTCCGCGCGCGTCAGCGCACCCGCGAAGCACGCCGCCGCGATCTCTCCCATACTATGACCCACCACGGCATCGGGTTCGACGCCCAAGCTACGCAGATACTCGGCCACGGAGAGCTGCAACGCGAACAGCACGGGTTGGAAGATCTCGATGCGCTCGAGCCAGTCCGCGTCGGAGCGATGAATCATGTCGAGCAGCGACCAGCTGACGTGCGGGGCGATGGCCTGCGCGCAGGCTTCGAACGTGCCGCGAAAGAGCGGCTCGTCGAGCAGCTCACGGCCCATGCCGAGCCATTGGGACCCGTGCGGTGAGAACACGAACACCAACTTCGGACGCGCCGCTGCGTTCAGCGCGCCGCTGAGTATGCCCGGACGGCCTTGACCGCCCGCGTACTGCTCGAGCTCATGAGCGAGCTCCGCCGCGCTCGAGCCGATGACGACGAGGCGCTGATCGTGGTGACTGCGCCGCACGCTCGCGCTGTAACAAAAGTCGCGTAAGGAGACGCCGGACGACAGCGCTGCAGCGTAAGCGCCGGCCAAGCTCTTCAGCGCCGCCTGCGTGTGGGCAGAGAGCGGCAGTAGATGAGTCGAGCCGGACGACTCCGTCGGATCGCGCTCCGGCTCACGCGACGGCTCGAGCATCGCCTCGAGCACCGCGTGGGCATTGGTGCCGCCGAAGCCGAACGAGCTGACGCCGGCGATTCGCCGGCCCGCGATGGGAGACCACGCCGTGAGCTCGGTCGGAACACGGAGCGGGAGCTGATCCCACGCGATGAAGGGGCTCGGCTGCTCGAAATGGAGGTGGGCAGGCAGCGCGCCGTGCTGCAGCGCCAGGGCGGTCTTGATCACGCTGGCGACGCCCGCAGCAGCCTCTAGGTGCCCCAGGTTCGTCTTCACGGATCCCAGCCAGAACGGCTGATCCGCGGGGCGGCCTTGCGCGAGCACGCGCCCGAGCGCCCCGACTTCGATGGGATCACCGAGCGCTGTGCCCGTGCCGTGCGCCTCGACGTAACCGACGAGCCCGGGCTCTACGCGCGCGTTGGCGAGCGCCTGGCGAATCACGGCCTCCTGAGCGACGCCGTTCGGCGCGGTGAGCCCGTTCGAGCGCCCGTCGTGGTTGGTCGCGGAGCCGCGCACCAAGCAGTAAATCTTGTCACGATCGCGCTGCGCGTCACTGAGGCGCTTCAGCACGAGCACGCCGCAGCCTTCCCCGCGCGCATAGCCGTCGGCGCGCGCGTCGAACGTCTTGCAGCGACCGTCGGGAGCCAGCGCCTTCACGGTCGAGAAGTAGACGAACGACTCGGGGCTGAGGATCAGGTTTACGCCCGCGACGATGGCCAGCGCGCACTCCTGACTGCGCAAGCTCTGGCAGGCGAGGTGGAGCGCAACCAGCGAGGACGAGCACGCCGTATCGATCGCGATCGATGGCCCCTGCAGGCCCAGGACGTACGACAGACGACCGGCCGCGACGCTCGCGGCGGTCCCCGTGCCGAAGTAGGCATCCATCTCTTTCGGGTCGTTCGGCAAGAGCTCGAGGTAGTCATTCGAGCTCATGCCGACGAACACTCCGCTCGCGCTGCCG
This sequence comes from uncultured Sorangium sp., assembly GCA_966250485.1. Taxonomy (GTDB): domain Bacteria; phylum Myxococcota_A; class Polyangia; order Polyangiales; family Polyangiaceae; genus PMG-095. The sequence goes on from CBINHN010000004.1 coordinate 113,770, forward strand.
CCGAGCTGATCCTTGCGTATCCCCGCGTCCTCCAGCGCTTCCCAGGTGACTTCCAGCAGCAGGCGTTGCTGCGGATCCAGACTCTGCGCCTCGCGCGGGGCGATACCGAAAAACTCCGCGTCGAACTGCGACACATCGCCCAAGAAGCCGCCGCGCTCCGTGTAGGTCTTACCGGGCGTGCCCGGGCTGGCGTCGTAGAAGGCGGCGCTGTCCCAACGACCCGCCGGGACATCCGCGGTGGCGTCGACCCCAGCGCACAGCAGGCGCCAGAAGGCCTCGGGGTCCGTCGCGCCGCCCGGGAAACGGCAGCTCATCCCGACGAGGGCGAGCGGCTCGGCGTCGCGGCCGCGCAGCGCGTCGAGCTGGGCGCGCAGCTCCTTCAGCGCCAGGACGGAGCGCTGCAGCGGCGAAAGGTCCTGAAGTTCTCGTGAAGGCTCGGTCATGGTTGGGCTCGCTTTATCGTCACCGCTTCGGCGAAGCGCATCATCACGTGCCGCGCGCGAGACGCGCGATCTCTTCGTCGACGGCCGCGCCGAGCTCTTGCTCGGAGAGCCGTGTAATCTCGGCGAGCGAGATGCCTGACACCACCGCTGGCGCCGAGGCCGGCGCCGAGGTCGATGTCGGGCCATCGCACGCGAGCTGGTTCAGCAGGTAATCGCTGACCTCCTCGATGCTCGGATAATTGAACAGCAACGCCGGTGGCAAGGCGCGCCCGACGCCGCGCGCGAGCGCCTTCGAGAGGCTCAGCGCCATCAACGAGTCGAGGCCGAAGTTGCGCAGCGGCACACGCGGATCGAGCTGCCCTGCTTCGGCATGACCGAGCACCAGCGCGGACTGCTCTTGCACGAAGCGCCGCACGATATCGCGACGCTCGGCGCCGCGCGCACTCTGCAAACGATCGAGCAAGAGCGATGACTCGTCTGCGGCTTCGCTGAGACGGGCGCGCGGCCACTCGCCGTGCAGGATCGCGACCTCAGGGCTCGGCTGCTCGGGGTCGAGAGCACCCGCGAGCGCGGCGAGCGCACTGTCTTTCTGCATCGCGCGCAGGCCGAGCGCCGAGAGCCGCTCGCCGTCGCGGGCGCTCAAGCGGGCGGTCATCCCGAGCTGCGCGAACGGGCCAAAATTCACGGACAACGCCGGCAAGCCGCGGGCTCGCCGTACGAACGCAAAGGCGTCGAGGAACGCGTTGGCTGCTGCGTAGTTGCTCTGCCCAACCGAGCCCAGGACGGACGCTATGGACGAGCACATGACGAAGAAATCGAGCGCTAGGCCCTCACTCTCCGCGTGCAGCCAGCGAGCGCCGAGGGCCTTCGCCGCAAATACCCGCTCGAACCGCTGCATCGTTTGCTGCGCGATGACGCCGTCGTCGAGCGCGCCGGCGGCGTGCACGATGCCGCGCAGCGGCGGCAACTTCGACTTGAGGCTGAGCATCAGCGCGGCGACCTGGTCGCGCTGCGCGACATCAACGCTGAACGTCGAGATTTCTGCGCCGAGCGCGGACAACGCGCGGAGCTGCTCGCGTACCGCCGGGGAGGGCTCACTGCGCTGCACGAGCGCGATGTGCCGCGCACCTCGCTCCGCCAGCCAGCGCGCCAGCGCGATGCCCACGCCACCAAGGCCGCCCGTGATCAGATAGCCGCCATCGGCACGGATCAGAGCGCGTACCTCGGGCGCTTCCGCTTGGACGCGCTGCCACGTGAGCGACAGGCATTGGCCGCCGCGCAAGGCGAGCTCGCTCTGCGGCTGGCCGGCGAGCAGCACGCGCGCCAAGCGCGCCGCATCCACCGGCGAGCGGGGATCCAGGTCAATCAGGCCGCCCCACGAGTTCGGATATTCGAGCGCCGCGCTGCGCGCGAAGCCCCACAGCGGAGCCTGGGCCAACAGGCCAGCAGCGTCGCCGACGTCGCCCACCTCGAGCGCTTGTCCGCCTCGCGTTACGACCCAGAAGCGCGCGTCCGGCAACAGCTCGCTCGCGCAGCGAAACTGCGTCAGCAGCGTGGCAAGCTGCTGCCTGGCTCCGTCCTCCTCGTCCGTCGCATCCTCCGGCTCCGCTAGATGAACGACGCCGCGCCAGGCTGCGGAGCGCGCCGCCGCCGTGGCTTCGCGCAGCCCCTCGCGCGCTTCGACTTCGTCGCTCGCGCTCAGCAACCAGGCGCGCTGGCCGCTAGCTTCCAGCGCCTGTACGAGGCTCCGGCCGAAGCCCGTAGCGCGAGCGCAGATCAACCAAGCGCCCGGCGCTGCAGCGGGTAGGCGTGGCTCTGCCGCGGGGCGCCAAACGGGTACGTAGCGCTGCGCCGCGCGCTCGACCGTCGCGAGCGTGCGCCGCACGCATAGGCCCTCCATGGCGATGACGAGCTCCCCCGCTTCGTCGCAGAGCTCGACGTCCCCGGTGAAGACCTCGCCAGCCTCGGCCGCGGAGGAGGACCGCAGCCGCGCACGGCACGTTCGCGGCGTGCCGCGGCCCGGATAAAAGCAAAAGCGCTCGATCCCGAGCGGCACGTACAGCGAATCCGCTTTCGCGAAGCGCTCCCATGCCACTCCGAACAGCTGAAAACAAGCATCGATGAGACCCGGGTGCAGCACGTAGCTTTCGGCGACGTCTCGCGCGCGTGGCGCGCGCACGACGCCAAGGGCCTCGCAGTCGCCTCGCGTCACTGAAGCGAGCCATTGAAAGCTCGGACCGAGCTCGTAGCCGCGCTCGCGCATGTCGGCGTAGAAGCTGTCGCCGCTCAGCGGCTGCGGCGCGTCGCCGCTCTGCGTCGAAAGCTGCCCCGCGGGAGCACGCGCCTCCGCCCGCTCGGCACGCGTCGCCTCCATGTGCGCGTACCACGGTGTATCGGCGTCGCTCGTCAGCGGCTGGCTGGCGATGAGCACCGTCGGTTCCTCGGCGACGCGGCGTTCTAGCGTTTGAACGACGTAAGCGTCCGTCCCCGTCAAGATCAGCGGCTCGCGAAACACGATATTTAGCAGCGCGCTCTGCTCACGCCCCGTGGCGCGCGCGGCGAGCAGCCACATCGCCAGGTACCCTGCGGCGGGGAAGATCACCTGGCCGCGCAGGACGTGCTCACGGATGGGTTCACTGCCGGCGCTGAGCTCCGATTCGAAGATGCAGTCTCCCGCTGCCGAACGTCGGCGTTCACCGAGCAGCGCGTGCTGGCGCTCCTTGGCGGGCGGTGTGCGCGCGGCTATCACCCGCGAGGTCCTGCGCCGCAGGCTCGTGCCCTGAAACGGATACGCCGGCAAGCTCACACGTCGGCGCTGACGTTCCGCGTCGATGCGGCTCCAATCGAGCTCTGCGCCGCGAACGAAGAGCGCGCCCAGGCTTTGAAACAGCTGACGGCAGTCGCTGTGCCCGCGCCGCAGCGACGGCAACCAATCCAGCCCTGCGCTGCCGAGCGCCCGTTGACCCAGGCTCGTCAGCACCGGCTGCGGACCGAGCTCGATGAATGCGTTGCAGCCCAGCTCCTTCAGCGTCGCCAGCCCCGCTCCGAATCGCACCGTCTCCCGAGCCTGCCGCCGCCAGTACTTCCCGTCCGGCGCGTCTCCCTTCACGCGACCGCTCACGTTCGAGACCAGCGCCAGCCGCGGCGCCCGCGACTCCACCCCACCACACGCTCGCTCGAACTCGTCCAGTATCTCGTCCAGCGCCGCCGAATGGAACGCATGCGACGTCTTCACCTTCCGCGTCTTCAAACCTCGCTCCGCGCAGCGCTCACCAAGCAGCCCGAGCGCAGCCTCCGGTCCCGAGTACACCCACTCCCCTCCCCCGTTCTCCGCTGCCACGCTCAGCCCCCATTCCTCCACGCACAGCTCCCTCACTTCCTCCTCTTCCCCGAACACCGCCAGCATCCCGCCGCCGCTCTTCGCTCGCTGCATCAGCCTCCCTCGCTCACTCACCAGCCGCATCGCCGCTTCCGGCTCCAAGCACCCAGCAACCGTCGCCGCAACGTATTCACCCACGCTGTGCCCGAGCACCGCCGCCGGCTCTACTCCCCACGACTGCCATAACTTGCTCAGCGCGTACCCGATCGCGAACAACGCCGGCTGCGCGTGCTCCGTACGCTCTAGCTCCTCCTCTCCTCCTTCGCCGTTCATCACTCGCCACAGCGCTCCACCGTCTCCTAGCTCCCCCAAGCACCGCTCCAGCTCCCGACGAAAAACTCCCTCCGCTTCGTACAGCTCACGCCCCATCCTCACGTACTGCGATCCCTGTCCCGTGCACAAAAATCCGACCTTCAGCGCGTCACACCCGCTGGGCGGGGAATGCTCCGGCTGCGCGGCGCTCGCGCGCTCCAGCGCCGCCCGAGCTTCCCGCTCGGAGCTCGCGACGATGGCCAGCCGCGTCGGGAACGCGGTCCTCGTGGTGTTGGAGGTGAAACAAACGTCGGCAAGTGAGCTCTCTGGGTGCTCCGCGAGGTACTTCGCGTAGCGCTGAGCGAGCGCGCTCAGCGTCCGCGGGTTGCGCGCGGAGAGCAGCAGCAACGAAGCGGAACGATCCGCGCTGGCGGGCGCCGCAGCCTCCACGGCGGGGGCCTGCTCCACGATGACGTGCGCGTTCGTACCGCCGAACCCGAACGAGCTCACGGCGGCGCAGCGCCGGGAGCCTGCTGGCCATTGCGCAGCTTCGAGCGGAACGAAGAAACGGCAACCATCCAGCGCGAGGCTCGGGTTGAGTCGCTGAAAATGTAGATGCGGGAAGATCCTCGCGTGCTCCACGGAAAGGACGGCTTTGAGCAGCCCCGCAATACCCGCAGCGCCCTCCAGGTGACCGAAGTTCGTCTTCACCGAGCCGAGCGCACAAGGCAGCGACCCCCGACCGTAGACCTCGCGCAACGCGTCGACCTCGATGGGATCGCCGAGCACCGTGCCCGTGCCGTGCGCCTCGATGTACGCCACCTGGTCTGCGTCGAGACCGGCGTTCTCGAGCGCGCCGCGGATCAGCGCCACTTGCGCCAAAAGGTTCGGAGCCGTCAAGCCATTGGAGCGGCCATCCTGGTTCACGGCGGAGCCGCGGATCACCGCATGGATGATGTCGCGATCACGCAGCGCGTCCGCGAGCCGCTTGAGCACGACGACCCCGCAGCCCTCGCCGCGAACATAGCCGTCGGCGCGCGCGTCGAACGTCTTGCAGCGCCCGTCGGCAGCCATCATGCGAGCCTTGGAAAGCGCGATGTTGCCCTCGGGCTCCAGCACCACGTTGACGCCCGCGGCGATGGCGAGATCGACCTCCCCGCTGCGCAGGCTCTGGCAAGCGAGGTGCACGGCGACGAGCGAGGAGGAACACGCCGTATCCACCGTCAGACTCGGACCACGCAGGTCGAGCAGATACGAAAAGCGGTTCGCGATGATGCTGTGTGCCGCGCCCGAGCTCGAGTACGCCTCGATGCTGGTCGGGTCCTGGAACTCGGTCACGGTGTGGTCGTTCGCGCAAGCGCCGACGAACACGCCGCTGGAGCTCCCCGCAAGGCTGGACGGCAATATGGCCGCGTCTTCCAGCGCTGACCAGGCGGTCTCCAGCAGCAACCGTTGCTGCGGGTCCATGCGCTGCGCCTCGCGCGGCGCGATGCCGAAGAACTCCGCGTCGAAGCGATAGGGATCGGCGAGCAGCGCCGCGTGACGGCTGTACATCTTGCCCGGGGCGTCAGGGTCGGCATCGTAGTAGGCGCCGAGATCCCAACGCGCCTCGGGGATCAACGAGACCGCGTCGCGGCCCTCGGAGAGCAGATGCAAGAAGCCGTCGAGACCATCGGCCTCGCCGGGAAAGCGACACGCCGCGCCGACGATCGCGATCGGCTCACGGCCGAGCCACTCCACGCCCTCGATGCGCGAGCGCAGCTGCTTGATCATCAGCGCGACGCGGACGGGCGACAGGTTCGTGGGTCGATCCATCTCTCCAGCCATGAGCTTCCCGTCAGGCGTTCAGCAGCGCCGTGAGCGCATCTTGTTCCGAGAGGTTTGCGACCGACTCCAGCGCGCCACGAAGCGCAGCGGCATCTTCCAGCCGGGCTGCTTCCGCGCGCTCGGGCGGCGCCGTGCGCGGCGCTGTCGTCTCTGCAAGCTCCAGCCCCAGACGTCCCGCCAGGCTCGCGGCGAGCAGCGCTACGCTGGGGTGCGCCCAGACGAGCGTCGCCGGTAAAGTCAGCCCGAGGCTCGCCTCGATGCGATTGCGCAGCTCGAGCGCCATCAGCGAATCGAGCCCCAAGCTCGCGAACGGCGTGTCGCGCTCCACGCGGCCGCGCGCAAGGCGAAGCACCTGCGAGAGCTGAGCGATGAGGTGGCTCTCCAGTAACCCGCGGCGCGCCCCCGGCGCCGCCGCGCGCAGCGTCTTTTCGAACGCCGGCTCGACGACCGCCGCGCCCTCCGCCTGCTCCGGTAGCGCCGCGAAGATCGGGAGCTGCGCCGACTTCGGATAAAACTGCCGCCATTGTCGCAAGTTCAGCGGCAGCACGCCGAGCTGCGCAGCGCCGTGATCGAGCGCCCGCTCGAGAGCCTCTAAACCCTGCTCTGGAGTGATGCTGGCGAGCCCGCGATAGGCGAGCCGCTCGCCACGCCGCGCGCTGGCGGCGGCGAGGCCCACCTCGGCCCAGGGTCCCCAGTTGATGCTGAGCCCCGGTAGTCCCAGCCGCTGACGGTGATGAGCGAGCGCATCGAGAAAGGCGTTGGCTGCAGCATAGTTGGCCTGACCCGGTGAGCCCAATAGCGAGGCGCCCGATGAGAACAGGACGAACCAGTCGAGCGGGTCCTGCTGCGTCGCGACGTGCAGGTTCCACGCGCCGTCGATTTTCGGGGTCATGACCTTGGAGAGCCGCTCCTCTCCTTGTTCCAGCAAAGTGGCGTCATCCAAAACCACGGCGCAGTGAAAGATGGCGCGCAGTGGCGGCAGCTCGCGACGAACGAGGCTCAGAGCGCGCTCGAGCTCGGCGCCGTTCGCTACGTCCACCATCAGCGTGCGCACGTCCGCTCCGCGCGCGCGCAGCGCTTCTACGCTGGCGCGCTGCTCGGCGTTCGGTTCGCGCCGGCCCAGCAACACTAGGCTGCGTGCTCCGCGCTCGACCAGCCAACCCGCTAGCGTGAGACCGAGCCCGCCCAGCCCGCCGCTCACGAGGTAGCTGCCGTCGGCGCACACCCGAACGCCGGCTTTGGCAGCAGCGAGCGAAGTGGTGCGGCGCTCGGCGAACGAGAGCACGACCTTTCCGATGTGCTTGGCTTGGGCCATGAAATGCAGCGCGTCCGCCGCTCGTTCGACGGGGAACACCCGTGTCGGCAGCGGCGCGAGTTGCGCCTCCGCGAGCCGACCGACGACCTCGCTCAACGCTTCGCGCAGCAGCGCGGGGCGCTCCCGCGCGACGGCCAAAAGGTCCACGAGCGTGAAGCTCAGGTTCCTGAGGAACGGGCGTAGACCGAGCGATCGATCTTCGTAGTAGTCGCGCTTGCCGATCTCGACGAACCGGCCATAGCTGCGCAATAGCGCGAGGCTCGCCGCGATGAACGGACCGGAGAGCGAGTTTAGTACAACGTCGACACCCTCGCCTCGACTCTCGGCCAAGACCTCGTCCGCGAAATCGAGCGAGCGCGAGCTCACGACGTGCGCCACGCCGCGTTCGCGTAAAAACGCTCGCTTCTCTTCGCTGCCCGCGCTCGCGAAAACTTCCGCGCCGATGATCTGCGCCAACGCCACGGCCGCTAGCCCCACGCCGCCAGTCGCAGCGTGAATCAGCACGCGCTCGCCCGCGGCTAGGCGCGCTACGCGATGCAACGCATGATACGCGGTGGTGAAGGCGATCGGCACGCCGGCTGCCTCGAGCAGCGAGAGGCGCGCCGGCTTGCGCACCACGAGCTGGGCGCTGGCGATGACGTGCGTCGAGAACGCAGCCGGCGCGATGGCCATGACCTCGTCGCCCAGCGAGAGCTCGCTCACTCCGGCACCCAAAGCGACGATCCGGCCAGCGCACTCGCCGCCCAACGCGATCGGCTTCTGCTCGGACGGCCCCGACGGATCGGGGATCGCACCGAGCGCGACGAGCACGTCGACGAAGTTCAGGCCTGCGGCCTCGACCTCGATCTCGACCTCCCCGGCAGCCGGTGACCGGCGTTCGATGGCCGAACAGACCAGGCCTTCCAGCGTGCCCGGTCGCTCCAGCGTCACGCGGAATGGTGCGTCGCCCGCGCTCGCGGGCGCGCGCGCCGGACGTTCCGCCGGGCGAGCCAGACGCGCCACGTAGCGGCGCTCATCGCGCAGCGCGACTTGGTCCTCGGGGCTCGACTCGAGCAGCTCGCGGCAGAGGGCGGAGAGCTCCCTCTGCGGCTCGGCGCTGAGATCGATACGTGCGCAAGCGAGCTCGGGATGCTCGAGCGCCACCGTTCGACCGAGACCCCACAATGGCGCCTGAGCGAGGGCAAGCGGCGCGGAGTCCGTAGCGATCGGCTGAGCGCCAGCTGTCACCAGCCACAGTCGAGGCGGCTCGGCGCTGTTGCGCACTAGCGCCTGAACCAACTGGACGGCGCTCCGCATCGCGCCGAGCTGCAGCCGCGTCGGTGCGGCGTCGGGCGCCAAGGCAGCGCCGAGATCGATGCTCGGCAGGTGAACGACACCGCGAAACGCGCGGCCCTGCACGACCCGGCGCAGCTCCGCCGCGTTATCGCTCGCGTCGCTGGCCGCGAGCTCGACACGAACCACTCGGGCGCCGTTGGACTCGAGCTGTTCCGCGAGCTGCGTGCCCAAGCCACCCCGATCCAGCAGCACGAGCCAGTCGCCGGCCGCGCTCTGCTCGGGGGCGCTCAGCTGCAGCGCCTGCGGCTGCCAAGCGAGCTCGTAGAACCAACCGCTCACCACGTCGCGCTGAGCCGTGGCTGCCGACTCTAGTCGGCGCGTGCGCAGCCCAGAGACCTCAGCGACGCGCTCGCCCGCTGCGTTCAGGAGCCGGATGTCGCAACGGACCTCGTCCGATCGCTGCTCGTCGGCCACGAGCGTGACATGGCTGAACAGCTCACGCCCCGGAGTTTTCAGCAGCTCGAAGCGGTCGAACCCGACGGGCACCCAGGTGTCACTGGCCCCGACGCCGTCTCGCGAGCGAGCGGCGCTGAGAGCTTGAAAGCACGCGTCGAGCAGCGCGGGATGGATCGCGTGGACGAGCGCGTCCGACGCGGCGTCAGGCAGCGCCGCCTCCGCCAGGGCCTCCCCATCACGCCGCAACAGCGTCCGAACTCCCTTGAATGCCGGGCCGTAATCGACGCCGTGCTCAGCGAGAAAGGCGTAGTGCTGCTCGGGCGTCAGCGAGTCGTGCAAGCGCGTTCGCACTCGATCGAGCGCTTCCGGCGCCTCACGCGTCGCAGCGCCCGTCCGGATGCGTCCGGTCACGTGCTCGGTCCAAGCGCCGCTCTGCGCGCCGTCGCCGAGCCGTCGGCTGCAGATGCGGAAGCTCGCAGCGCCGCCGCCTTCTACGGCGACCACACATTGCAAATGCATCCGCGCTCCAGCGTCGAGCGCCAGGAGCCGTTGGAACGCCACGCGTTCGAGGCGCAGCTCGGACGCCGCGAGCGCCCGACGACCCGCCGCGAGCGCCATGTCGATGTACGCGGCTGCCGGCAGCACGAACGCGCCGCCGACGCGATGGTCGCGCACGATGTCGAGCTTCGTCGCGTCGATGGCGCTTTGCCAGACGACGGTGTCCCGCGCCGTCGCAGGCTCCACACGCAGACCGAGCAGCGGATGTTCTTCGCTCTCGGCGTGCGACGAGGTCTCGCCGGCCGGAATCCGCGGCGGCGAGGCTTCGAATGCCGAGTAGTCTTCGCGCTGCCAGGGGTAGGTCGGCAGCCGAAGCGGCTGGCGTTCCCCGGGCACCGGCGCCAAGAGCGCGAGCCAATCCGGCCTCACGCCGAGGCTGTACAGCGCGCCCATCGCCACGAGCAGCGTCTCGCGTTCAGGCTCTTCACGGCGCAGCGACGCTACCGCGCGCGCGTGCGAATTGCATTCACTCGCGCCTTGCTCGATCGCGGGCAGCAAGATCGGATGCGGGCTCACCTCGACGAACACTTCGTGGCCCTCTTCGAGCAGCCGGCGCACCGCGCTAGCGAGCAGCACCGGCGCGCGCAGGTTGCGCACCCAGTACTCGGCATCCAAGCTCGCGCCTTGCGCCAACTCGGCGCTCACCGTGGAAAACATCGGGAGTTCGCAAGACCGGGGCGTGACGGACGAGAGCTCGGCCAGCAGCTCGGCGCGCAGAGGGTCGACCTGCGGGCTGTGAGATGCGACGTCCACCTTGATCCAGCGGCAGAATACCTCGTGCTGCTCGAGCGCTCGCACGACGTCGCTGAGCGCCTCGCGATCACCCGAGAGTACCGTCGACCGCGCGCTGTTGCTCACAGCGACGGAGATCCGATGTTCCAGACCGCTGATGGCTCGTTGCGCGGCGTCCAGGCCGAGATCGACCAGCACCATCGCGCCTTGACCACTGATGCGCCGCAGCAGCCGGCTGCGCACACAAATGATGCGCGCCGCGTCCTGCAACGTGAGCGCCCCAGCTGCGTGCGCCGCCGCGACCTCGCCCATGCTATGACCGACGACGACGTCCGGACGAACGCCCCACCTGCTCCAGAGCTCCGTCAGCGCGACTTGGATCGCGAACAGACAGGGCTGGATGAAGTCGATTTGCTCGAAGCGTGCGCTGGCCGGGTGGGACAGCTCCTCGAGCAAGGACCAGCTGACGTACGGTCGAAACGCGCGCTCGCAGCGCTCGAGCGCCTCGCGAAAGCTGGGCTCGTCTGCGGCGAGCTCGCGCGCCATCCCGAGCCACTGCGAGCCTTGACCGGGATAGACGAACACCACCTTCGGTCGTCGGTCGCGGGCGCAGGCGACGCGAAGGCGGGCGTGCGACTCGCCGGCGACGTGCGCGTTCAACGCCTGCGCGAGCTCGAGCGCGCTGGTGCCCACCGCGGCGAGCCGATGGTCGTGATGCGTGCGCCGCGTGGCCGCGGTAAAACACAGATCCGCAAGCGGTAGCGCGCCGTCCGCCTGCAACAACTCGGCGAATTGTCGGGCCCGCGCGACGAGGCCGGACTCGCTGGCCGCCGACAGCGGCAGCAAGTACGCGGGCGGCCGCTCGAGCTTCCTGTCGACCGGAACCCGCGCCGTCTGCCCTGCTGGCCGCGCTGGCGCGGGCGCCTCTTGCAGCACGACGTGCGCGTTGGTGCCGGACCACCCGAACGAGCTGACGCCCGCGAAGCGGGGCTTGCCGTTCGCCGGCCACGGCAGCGGCGTGGTCGGGATCACGAAGCGCGTATCGTCGAGACGAATATGGGGATTTAGAGTCTCGAAGTTGACATTCGGGGGGATCACTTCGTGATGGAGCGCGAGGATCGCCTTGATCAATCCCGCGACGCCCGCCGCGCCCTCGAGGTGTCCGATGTTGCTCTTCACTGCGCCCAGCGCGCAGCGCGCGTCGCCCTCTGCGCCCAACACCCGCGTGAGCGCCTCGACCTCCATGGGATCTCCGAGGACAGTGCCCGTGCCGTGCGTCTCGACGAACCCGATCTCCGCCGGCGCGACGCCCGCGCGCCGCAACGCTTCACGCAAAACGGCTTCCTGCGCCTGCACGTTGGGCGCCGTCAGCCCGGCAGAAGTGCCGTCTTGGTTCACGGCCGAGCCGCGGATCAGTGCCCAGATCGCGTCACGGTCGCGCAGGGCGTCCGAGAGCCGCTTCAAGATCAGGACTCCGCAGCCTTCCCCGGTGACGACGCCATCGGCACGGGCGTCGAACACGCGACAGGCGCCGCTCCCCGAGCCCGTTCCCATGCGCGAGGTGGCGAGGAAGAACGCTGGCGAGAGCCGCAGGTTCACGCCTCCGGCGATCGCGAGCTCACTCTCTTTCGCGCGTAGGCTCGCGCAGGCCAGGTGCGCGGCGACGAGAGACGCCGAGCAGGCCGTGTCCACCGCCACGCTCGGACCGCGCAGATCGAAGCAATAAGAGATGCGCCCAGCCAGGACGCTGTGGGCGGTACCGGTCCCGGAGTAAGCGTCGAGCGAGCTCGGATCCGAGACCTGCATCAAGAAATAGTCGCTGCTTTGGCTGTGCACACCCGCGAACACGGCCGTGCGGCTCCCAGACAGTGACTCCGCGGGCAGCCCGGCGTCCTCGAGCGCTTCCCAGGTCACCTCCAGCATCAATCGCTGCTGCGGGTCCATGCAGGCCGCTTCACGCGGCGAGATACCGAAGAAGGTCGGGTCGAAGGCGGAGCAGCGCTCGAGAAATCCGCCGCGCACTCGCGTCGGCCCGAGCGGCTGGATGCGCCGCAAGGTCGCCTCGAAGTGCGCAAGATCCCAGCGATCCGCCGGCAAATCACGGACTGCGTCGCGGCCGTCGTGGAGCAAACTCCAAAACTCATCCGGGCCCTCCCCCCCGCCGGGCATGCGGCATCCCAGACCAATTACGGCGATCGGCTCGCCTTGGCTCGCGTCGAGCTCGGCCCTGAGCTGCTTCAACTCTACGAATGCGCGCTGCAACAGCGCGCGCTGATCCGGCTTTTCCTGCGTCGTCATACTCGCCTGCGATCCTCGAGCTGCTTCAGCTCGTCAGCCAGCAACAGCGCCAAGTCGGCTTCCGACAGCGCGCCGAGCTCGAGCTCGGCGGGCGCCGGCGATACCGAAGCGAGCTCGGCGCGCTCGGACACCTGCAACAGTCCAAGTTCGTTGGCGAGATGCGTGGCGAGCTGCGCGACCGTGGGGTGAGTCCAGACCACCGTCGCCGGCAACGTCAAACCCAAGCCGCTCTCCAGGCGATTTCTGAGCTCGAGCGCCATCAACGAGTCGAGCCCCAGGCTGCCGAGGGGTTTCCTGACGTCCAGCCGCGCGCTCGATAGCCGCAGGACGCGCGCGACCAGCTCTCGCAACCCGCTCTCCAGCGCTTCCAAGCGAGTCGGACCGGCGGGCAACGCCAGGAGCGACGCGCGCCAGGAGCCCGCTTCGCGCGGAGACCCCTCGCGCGAGTCCTGCGTGTGCGCCACGAGCTCACTCAACAGAGCGCGTGTGGCAGAGCCTTGCGCGGCGAGCCAGCGGCTCGCGTCGAGCTCCATGACCCCGACCTGCCCCGCTCGAATCGCCAGCAGCTCGAACAGCACGCGTATGCCCTGTTCGGGACGCAGGCTCTTCATGCCGAGTCTGGTCAAGCGCTCACCGCGGTTCGACTGTGCCGCAGCGAGCCCCACTTCCGCCCAAGGCCCCCAGCTGATGCTGAGCGCCGGCAAGCCGCGCGCGCGGCGCTGCTGCGCGAAGGCGTCCAGGAAGCGATTCGCTGCGGCGTACGCAGCTTGCGCCTGCGCGCCGAGCCACGCCGCCGTGGACGAGAACAGAACGAAGAAATCCAGCTCGAGGCCACGGCTCGCCAGCTCCAAATTGCAGACGCCCTCCACCTTCGGCGCGAGCACGCGTTGGAAGCGCTCGCGGCTTTGCTCGAGCAGGATGCCGTCGTCCAACACGGCAGCCGCATGGAAGATGCCGCGCACCGGCGGCGCCGTGGCGGCCTGCTCCTCGAACAAGGCCTCGATTTCGGCCCGCTGCGTGACGTCCGCCCGTCGCACGCGCACGTCCGCGCCAGAGTCTTGCAGCTCGCTGACTACGCGCGCAGCGTCATCGTTCAACCCGCTACGCCCGATCAACGTCAGGTGACGTGCGCCACGCGCGACGAGCTCCCTCGCAAGGAGTAGGCCGATCGCGCCGCACCCGCCCGTGATCAAATAACTCGCGTCGGCTCGGATCGGCGCTGCTGCGGCAGCGCTGAGCTCGGCGCGCAACGGCACCACGCGCTCGCCTCGCAGCCCGTCGGCGCGCAGCAGTAGACGCGGTTCCGCTGAACCGCGTGTCACCACGTCCCAGACCTGCCGCGCTTCGCCCGTCATCGGCAGCGCCGGCAGGTCGAGCAGCGCGACGCGGAACTCCGGGTGCTCGAGCGCGAGCGTCGCAGCGATGCCCCACGAGAGCGCGCCCGCGGGGCGCACCGGCTCGTCCGCCATCCCGTACGCCGCGCGCGTGACGATGACGAGACGGACGCTGGCGTCCGCGCGGTGACGCGCCAGCGCTTGCACGAGGCTCAGCAGGGCGAAGGCTGCGCCGTCGCTCAGCTCTCGCCCCGCTACGCCGCCCGCTAGATCCCACAGAAAGAGAACGCCCCGCAGCGGGACGTCGCTGCTTTCGGCGCGCTGCGAGAGCAGTTGCTCGAAGGCCTGCGGAACGTCCGGGTCGAGCTGCCAGCCGCTCGACGTGCGCTCGAACGACCGCCCAGCGCGTACCATGGCGACCTCGCCAGCAGCGCGCGCCTGCTCGGCGACTTCGGCGGTGAGCGCGTCATCGCCGCCGAACACGAGCCAGCCGCCGGGCTCCACGCTCGTCGACGACGCCGCAGCAAGCTCGACCCTGCGCCACTCGACCTCGAACAACGAATCGCGTGACGGCGCGCGCGCCGAGAAGCGCTCCTCGCCCGCGGCCTGAGCTCTCAATCCGCTCAGCTCTGCGAGCACTCTCCCGTCGCTGTCCAGCAGCCGTACGTCGACGAGCGGCACGGATTCGTCGCTGTCAGCGCGCAGCTCGGCGTGGGCGAACAGCGTGCCGTCGGGCAGCGGCTCCGACCAGCGCAGCCGCTCGAAGGCTACGGGGACCAGCGTGGTCGCGAAGCGACCGCTCGGGAAGGCCGCCGCCGGCAGCTGCAGCAAGATATCGAGCAAGCTAACCCGAGCTTGCGAAGCGCTCGCGGCGGGCGGACGCCGCACTTCGCAGAGAACTTCGCCGTCACGGCGACGCAGCGACGCGACCGTTCGGAAACTATCTCCGAAAAGATAACCCCGGCGGCGCATCGCTTCATAAAACGCTTCCCCGCTCTGCTCTTCCACGCAGCGCTGACGAACGGCGGCGAGCGCGGCGCTGGCGGAGCGCGGCGCGAGGTCAGCGCGTGAGAGCCTGCCGTCGAAATGTTGGCGCCAGCCCTCGCCTGTCGCACCGTCGGCGGGCGCGGAGTACACCCGGGCCTTGGCGCCCGCGGCGTCCGCGCTCTCCAGCACGACGTGCGCTCGGCGTTCCTCGCCGGCCGCCAAAACGCAGGGCTCGGGAAAGAACGCATCGACGAGCTGCCAGTGTTCTGCTGCAAGCGCCTGCTCTGCGGCGGCCAGCACCGCGGCGGCGTGAAAAGCACCCGGAACGACCACGTTGCCGTGCAGTTGGTGGTCGTCCAGGAACGGGGCACGCGTGGAGCTGACGAACGTCTCGAAGATGCGATCGCGCAGCGGCGTCTCCAAGGCGCGCCCCGGGATCAACTCGCGGCCGTACTCGCGTGCGGGCGCTGCTGGCGCTTCGGCGCTGAGCTCGAGCCAGTAGCGTTCGCGCGTCCACGGATAGCTCGGCAGAGAAACCGGAGCGCCAGCGGGCGCCAGCTTCGGCCACTCCAAAGGATGACCGAGCGTGAACAGCGCGCCCACGGACTCGAGCATCGTCGCGCGCTCGTCCTCGTCACGGCGCAAGGACGGCAACGCGTGACCGCCGCGACCCGCGGCCTGAATGCCGTCTCGCAGCGCCGGCAACAATATCGGGTGAGGGCTGATCTCTACGAACACCTCGTGATCCGCCGCGAGCAGCCGCTCGACGGCGGGCCAGAACAGCACCGGCTCACGCAGGTTCCGCACCCAGTACCGCGCGTCGAGCTCGCTGCCCGAGAGCGGCCCTTCATCCACGGTCGAATGAAAGCGAATGGTACTCGCGCGCGGCGCGGTGGCCGCGAGCGCGTCCAACAGCGCGCCGCGCAGCGGATCGACCTGCGGGCTGTGCGACGCCACGTCGACCTTGACCCAACGGTAAAACACGCCGCTGCGCTCGAGCTGCTCCACGACCTCCGAGAGCGCGCTCTGCTCACCGGACAGGACGATCGCGCGCGGCCCGTTGCAGGCGGCGACGGACACGCGCCCCTCCTGATTGCGAATCGCGCTGCGCGCGTCGTCGAGCGAAAGCTCCACGGCGAGCATCGCTCCGCGGCCGCTGATGCCAGCGAGCAGCCGGCTACGTTGGCAGATGATTCGCGCTGCGTCGTCCAGCGTCAACGCGCCCGCGAAGCAAGCGGCGGCCACCTCACCCATGCTGTGGCCGATCACCACGTCTGGCTCTACTCCATAGGCGCGCCAGGTCTCCGCGATCGCGAGCTCCACCGCCAAGAGCAGCGGCTGCAAAGCGTCGATACGCTCGAATGCGTTCGCGGCAGAAGACGTTAGCTCGGCGCGCAGCGACCAGTCGACGTAGGGGGCGAAGGCCCGCTCGCAACGAGCGATGGTGTCCGCGAACGCCGGCTCACTCTCGAGCAAGGCTCTTCCCATACCGCGCCACTGCGAGCCCTGGCCGGGGAATACGAACACGACCTTGCGGCGTAGACCGGGCACGCGGGTGCCGACGGCCACGCCCGCCCCAGAACCATTGGACAGGTAGTCGTCGAGCCGTTCGGCGAGCTCCGCGGGCGAGCGCGCGACGAGGGCCAAGCGCTCGTCCAGGTGAGCGCGGCGGCGAGCCGCCGTGTGCACCACGTCGGGCCACGCTTCGTCCGAAAGCACCGGCACGAAGGCCCGCCAGCGCCGCGCCAGGGCCTCGAGCGCGCGCGAGTCCTGTGCAGACAGCGGGACCAGCCACGGCCGCTCCGCCGCCGGTCTGTCAGCGCGGTCCGCGCGCGGCGGCGCTTCGACGATGACATGGGCGTTGGTGCCGCTGAAGCCGAACGAATTGACGCCTGCGCGCCGTGGCGCTCCTGCGGGCCAGCTCGTAAGCTGGGTGGGCACGGCGATCGGCAGCTCGTTCCAGCGAATGTTCGGGCTTGGGTTCGCCAGGTGCAGGTGCGGGGGAATCGCGTCGTGATGCAGGGCGAGCACGGCCTTGATGAAGCCCGCGATGCCCGCCGCTGCCTCGGTGTGGCCGAAGTTGGTCTTCACGGAGCCAACGAGCAGCGTGCGCTCTACAGGACGCCCGTCGCCGTAGGCGCTGCCGAGAGCGTGCAGCTCGATCGGATCACCGAGCGGAGTTCCGGAGCCGTGCGCTTCGACGTAAGTGACGTCCGCCGGCGACAGGCGAGCGTTGGCGAGCGCGCGGCGAATCACGGCCTCCTGCGCCGGGCCGTTCGGCGCCGTGAGCCCGTTACTCCGCCCGTCCTGGTTGCACGCCGAACCGCGGACGAGCGCCAAGATGCGATCCCCGTCACGCAACGCGTCCGAGTAGCGCTTCAGCACGGCGACGCCGCAGCCTTCGCCGCGCACGTAGCCGTCCGCCGCAGCGTCGAAGGCCTTGCAGCGCCCGTCAGCGGCCATGGCCTTCAGCTTGCAAAAATAAACCGTGCGATCCGGCGTCAGAATGAGGTTCACGCCGCCGACCAGCGCTAGGTCCGACTCTCTCGAGCGCAGACTTTGGCAAGCGAGGTGCACCGCGACGAGCGACGACGAGCACGCACTGTCCACGGCAATGCTGGGTCCCTGCAAGCCGAGCACGTACGAAACGCGCCCCGCGGCCACGCTCGCGGTGTTCCCCGTCCCCGTGTAAGCGTCAATCAACTTCTCGGCGCCGGCTTTGACCTGGCGGTTGTAGTAGTCGAACGAGAAGAAGCCGAAGAACACGCCGGTCTTGCTGCCGCCGAGCTCGTCCGGGCGTTGCCCGGCATCCTCCAATGCTTCCCAGCTGACCTCCAAGAGCAGCCGCTGCTGCGGGTCCATGCTGACCGCTTCACGCGGCGAGATGCCGAAGAACTCCGCGTCGAAATCGCGGACCTGATCGAGAAATCCGCCGCGTCGCGTGTACATCTTGCCCACGGCGTTCGGATCAGGATCGTAAAAGGCGTCCACGTCCCAGCGATCGCTCGGCACCGCGGTGATGGGGTCCCGGCCGTCTCGGAGCAGCGCCCAAAACGAATCGGCGTCTTCGACGCCTCCGGGAAAGCGGCACCCGATGCCGATGACGGCGATCGGTTCGCGCTCCACGGCGTCCAATCGCTGGCCCATCTTCTCGAGCGCAACCAGAGCTCGCTTGAGCCGTGCGGTCACGTCGGGCGCGCCGTTCGTATCATGGTCGAGCTTCGTCATTTCAAGAGGTCTCCAGCAGCGCGTCGATGGACGCGAGCTTCTGGTCGAGCAGGGCTTCGAGCTCACCTTGAGATAGGTCAGAGATATCGGACGGCAGCGGCTCGGGAGGCGACTCCGGTTCCGCGGGCGCGGGCGCTCGCGCCGGACTCGACTCGGTATCCAAAATTTTGATCAGGTAGTCCTGCAGTCCTGCTAGCGACGGGTAATCGAAGAGCAACGAAGCGGGCAGCGAGCGGCCGAGCAGCGCGCCGAGGGCGTTCCTGAGCTCCACCGCCATGAGCGAATCCAGCCCGAGCTCGCCCAGCGGCTGCCGTGGGTCGATCGGCGCCGAGGGCGCGAGACCAATCACGCGGGCGGCCTGCTCGCGCAATTGCTCACCGAGCAGCTCGCGCCGCTCGCGGGCGGAGGCGGCCCGCCAACGCTCGAGGAACTCTGCCGATCGCGTCGCAGGGTTCGCTGTCGGACGCTCGTCTGCGAGTGCGAAAAGCAGGGACCGCGCCGTGGGGGATGACGACGCCATGCGATTCCAATCGACGCGCGCCACCACGGCGTGGCCGCCGTCGCCCCAGAGCAGCGCTTCGAGCTCGAGCAGCGCCTCACGCGGTTCCAGCTCCGAAATGCCGCGCTCGTCTCGAAACCGCCGCGCACGTTCACCGCCGTTAGCCGCCATACCGGTCGCGCGCCACGGCCCGAAGGCGACGCACAGCGCGGGCAGGCCGCGCGCCCGCCGCGCGTGCGTCACAGCCTCCAGCGCAGCATTCGCCGCAGCGTAGCCCGCTTGCGCAGGCGCGCCGATGATCGCGGATAGCGAGGAGAAGGAGACGAAATAATCGAGCGGCACGTCGCGCGTATGGCAATCGAGCAGCACGGCGCCGACGAGCTTCGGGCGAACGACGGCGTTCAAGCGCTCCGCGCTCTGCTGCAACAGCACACCGTCGTCGAGCACGCCCGCGGCGTGGAACACTCCGCGCAGGTTGCCATCACGCTTCAGGCTCTCCAGGAGCGGCAGCAGGCGGCCTTCGTCGCTCACGTCGATGGCTTCGACGCGCACGTTCACGCCGAGCTCCGCGAGGCCGGCGAGCTCTGCCTTCGCCGCTTCATTCGCGCGTCGTCCGATCAAGCAAAGCCGGCGCGCGCCGCGCTCCACCAAAAATCGAGCAAGGTTCGAGCCTACGCCGCCGAGCCCTCCCGTAATCAGATACGTCGCGCTCGGATCCAGCGCGAGGGTGCCGCTCGCGCGAACCGGCTGGGCGCGTCGCAGGCGCAGTGTGTGGCGCGCGCCGTTGCGCAGCGAGACTTCGCTCGACGCCTGGCCCTCGACGAGGCTGTCGAGCAGTAGCTTCGAGCCTACCCGGTCGAGCGTCATATCGAGATCCACGCTGCTGACGAACAGCTCCGGGTGCTCGACCCCGAGCCCGCGAGCAAGGCCCCAGAGCGCGGCCGGGCCCGGGCTCGGCTGCTCCTCGGCGCTCACCGCCTGAGCAGAACGCGTGACGAGCCAAAGCCGGGGCGTCGGGCCGCCGGAGTAACGGGCCAGCGCCTGACCGCACGCCAGCAGTTCGGCGAGACCGGGTTCTTCGTAGTCGCCGCGTTCTTCGCGTCCGACTGCGGCGTTCTCCAACGCCGACGCGTGAAGGTACAGAACACGCTCGATCGGTGCGCTGGCGCTGCTCTCTTCCAGCACGCGCAAGATGTCGTCGGCCTGGGCGCGGGTGCGGTACTGGCCCGGCCCAAGCGCCGCGAAACTACTCCCAAGTGTTACCAGGATTGCACGGCCTGCGCGTGCCTCGAGCTCCGCAACCAACGCGTTCGCGGGAGCTCGGCAGAGCACGAGCGTCGTACCCCAGCTCGGCCGCGTGCTGGTGGCGCTCGCCTCGGGCTCCCAATGAAGCTCGTGGCGCAGGCCGCCGTGCACGACAGAGCGCGTCTGCAGGGTCTCACGGTTCACGCGCTGGAAGCGAACGCCACTCAGCTCGGCGGCGAGCAGCCCGTCACCATCGACGAGCTCGGCATCACCCGAGAAGCCGGCGCCCGAGGCGGGCGAGCCGGCTTGCACGCGAGCGTGCGCCCGGTAGGGGCCGGCGGCGCCGCGGCGAAACCAGAAGCGCTCAATGGCAAGGGGCACGCGTATATCGACCGCGC
This sequence comes from uncultured Sorangium sp., assembly GCA_966250485.1. GTDB lineage: Bacteria > Myxococcota_A > Polyangia > Polyangiales > Polyangiaceae > PMG-095. The sequence continues at coordinate 133,996 of CBINHN010000004.1, forward strand.
CCTCATCCATGAAGTCTGGGTTCGCGGCTGCGCTCAAGGCCTGCAGGCAGGCTTCGCAAAGCCCGGGCAGCAGCTCCTCCGCGCTAGGCCGGAAGTCTCGCGCCGGGGCCAGCTCGACGCCGCTCTGCCCATCCGCGATGTGCAGGCGATCGATCCATTGGAAGCGCGGACCGAACTCGACCTCACTCTGTCGCAATCGACCATAGAATTCAGCGCGAGTGATGGTGCGCTGCGCTCCACTCGACGCGAAGCTCGGGCCCGCGCGACCGACCCCGGACACATGTCGGGCAGAGCACGTGGCGTGAACCGTGAAGCTTGGCTCTTCGGGAGCGCGGCTGGCCACACGGATCGCGGCGCCGCCGCCCGCTGCTACGGACACGACCGTTTGCACCACGCGCTCCTCGTCGTCCGCGAGCGTCAATGGTCGCAGGAACGTGATGTCGATCAACTCAGCGGCGTTCCCTGGAAACACGCCCTCGGCCGCCGCCAGCATGAGCGCCAAGTAGCCGACCGCGGGCATGGTGATCCGCCCGAAGTAGCGGTGATCCGCGAGCAGCTCGAGCTCGTCGCCCCGATAGCGCGCTTCGTAAACCGTCTCCTCGAGCGCCAGGTCGAGCCGCGTCCCGAGCAGGCGCTGGCCCGCTGATGGCGTCGCGGCCTGGTGCTCACGGCGAGCAACGGGCTCCAAGAAATGGCGGGTGCGCTCGAAGGGATAGCTCGGCAATGAGCTTCGCCGCCGGCCGTTGCCGCCCGAAACCGCGCGCCAATCGAGCTCTGCGCCGCGAACGAAGAGCGCGCCCAGGCTTTGAAACAGCTGACGGCAGTCGCTGTGCCCGCGCCGCAGCGACGGCAACCAATCCAGCCCTGCGCTGCCGAGCGCCCGTTGACCCAGGCTCGTCAGCACCGGCTGCGGACCGAGCTCGATGAATGCGTTGCAGCCCAGCTCCTTCAGCGTCGCCAGCCCCGCTCCGAATCGCACCGTCTCCCGAGCCTGCCGCCGCCAGTACTTCCCGTCCGGCGCGTCTCCCTTCACGCGACCGCTCACGTTCGAGACCAGCGCCAGCCGCGGCGCCCGCGACTCCACCCCACCACACGCTCGCTCGAACTCGTCCAGTATCTCGTCCAGCGCCGCCGAATGGAACGCATGCGACGTCTTCACCTTCCGCGTCTTCAAACCTCGCTCCGCGCAGCGCTCACCAAGCAGCCCGAGCGCAGCCTCCGGTCCCGAGTACACCCACTCCCCTCCCCCGTTCTCCGCTGCCACGCTCAGCCCCCATTCCTCCACGCACAGCTCCCTCACTTCCTCCTCTTCCCCGAACACCGCCAGCATCCCGCCGCCGCTCTTCGCTCGCTGCATCAGCCTCCCTCGCTCACTCACCAGCCGCATCGCCGCTTCCGGCTCCAAGCACCCAGCAACCGTCGCCGCAACGTATTCACCCACGCTGTGCCCGAGCACCGCCGCCGGCTCTACTCCCCACGACTGCCATAACTTGCTCAGCGCGTACCCGATCGCGAACAACGCCGGCTGCGCGTGCTCCGTACGCTCTAGCTCCTCCTCTCCTCCTTCGCCGTTCATCACTCGCCACAGCGCTCCACCGTCTCCTAGCTCCCCCAAGCACCGCTCCAGCTCCCGACGAAAAACTCCCTCCGCTTCGTACAGCTCACGCCCCATCCTCACGTACTGCGATCCCTGTCCCGTGCACAAAAATCCGACCTTCAGCGCCGAACCGCTGTTAGGCGGCGCGCTCACGGCGCTCTCGCTCGTCAGCCAGCGCGTGAGCTCATCGCTCGCGTGCTCGCGCGAGGAGGCCACAATGGAGGCGCGGAATGCAAAACGGGCGCGGCTCACGTTCGCCGTCCAACACACATCGCTGAGCGGCGGCGCCTCCGGGTCGCGCAAGAAGCTGGCGTACCGGCTGACCAGCTCTGTCAACGCCGTTCGAGAGCGCGCAGAGAGCGTCAGAATCTCGAACGGCCGCGCGGCGGGCGCAGCCGGCAGCGCTGGACGCGGCGCTTCCTCCAGAACCAAGTGAGCGTTGGTCCCGCCGATGCCAAACGCGCTCACGCCGGCGCGGCGCGGCGCGCGCGTGCGCGGCCAGGGCCGCAGCGCGTCGACCACGAAGAACGGGCTGTCTTCGAAGCGGATGCGCGCGCCGGCGGTCTTGAAATGCAGCGTCGGAGGCAGCTGCTCGTGCTCGAGCGCGAGCACGACCTTGATCAAGCTGGCGATACCCGCGGCGGCATCGAGGTGACCGATGTTGCTCTTGACGGATCCAATGCCACAGAACTGTTGCCGCGAGCTCGCGCCGAACGCACGCGAGAGCGCCGCGATTTCGATCGGATCCCCAACCGGCGTACCGGTCCCGTGCGCCTCGACGTAGCTCACGGACTCCGGCTCCACGCCCGCCAACGCTTGCGCTTGAGCGATGACCTCGAGCTGTCCGTCTGGGCTCGGCGCCGTGTAGCCGGCCTTCGCGGCGCCGTCATTGTTCACGGCCACGCCGCGAATCACAGCGCGAATGTCGTCGCCGTCGCGCAGCGCGTCTGCGAGACGCTTCAGCACCACCACGCCCGCGCCGTTCCCGAGCACGGTGCCCGCCGCGTGCTCGTCGAACGGCCGGCAGTGACCATCGCCGGACAAGATCATGCCGTCCTGGAACAGGTACCCGGCGCGATGCGGAAACCCGATGGCGACGCCGCCCGCCAACGCGGCATCGCACTGATAGGCGAGGAGCGCTTGGCAAGCGGTCGCCACTGCGACGAGCGACGTGGAACACGCGGTCTGCACGGTGAGACTCGGGCCACGCAGATCGAGCTTGTAAGAGACGCGCGTCGCCAAGAAATCCTTGTCGTTGGCGACGAACGCTTGATACGACGCCGCGCCGCCGAGCTCGAAGCCCAAACGCGGCACGACGTTGTTGAGCAAGTAGCTGTTCAGGCCCGCTCCCGCGTACACGCCGACGGAGCTCGGCTGCCGGCTGGGAAAATAGCCAGCGTCCTCCAGAGCCTCCCAGGCGCACTCGAGGAAGACGCGCTGCTGCGGATCGAGCAGCTCCGCCTCGCGCGGACCGAAGCCGAAGAATGCTGCGTCGAAGCACTCGCAGTCGGCCAGCACCCCCTTGGCCTTGACGTAATTCGGGCGTGATATCAGCTCCGCGTCCAGGCCGCTGGCGAGCAGCTCGGTGTCCGTGAGCCGCGCGATGGATTCGACGCCGTCGCGCAGGTTGTTCCAGTAATCCCGCAAGTTCCGCGCGCCGGGGAAGCGGCCGGCCATGCCGACGATCGCGATGCTACCGAGCTCGCCTTCAGCGTCCATCTTCATACCTCGTCGCGCGGGTCATGTGCCGAGCGCGGGCGCGCTGGTGACTTCCAGGCCAGCGAAGGCAACGTCGTCGAGCAGGGCGCGCACGACCGGACGAGGGCGCTCCAACGCAAAGAAATGGCCGCCGGCGAAGGAGCGCAACGAGCTCGCTTCGCGCGCTTCCTGCTGCCACGGCAGTACCAGATCGAGCGGCGCCTCTTCGTCCTCCTGTCCGCGGAAGATGGATAGCGGCACATCGAGCGGCGGACGCCGAACGTACTCGTACGTTTCGATCACTTTGAAGTCAGCGCGCAGCACGCCTATGAACAGCGCGCGCAGCTCGGGGTCATCGAGCAACACGCTGGGAGTGCCGCCGAAGCGGCGAATCCTGGCCTCGACTTGCTCGTCCGGTAAGAGGTGCAACACGCGGCCGCCGACACCAGTGGAGGGTGCTCGACGGCCCGAGACGACCAACCGCAGCGGCGGGCGCTGTCCCTCGCCGCGGATGCGGTGAGCGAGCTCGAACGCGAGCAGCGCGCCGAAGCTGTGGCCGAACAGCACATAAGGCGTCTCGAGCAGCGGCGCGATGTTCGTGTACACGGCTTCGACGAGCGGCATCATGGACTCGATGGCGGGCTCGTTCAGACGCTCGCCGCGCCCCGGCAACTGCAACGCGCAAGCGTCCACCCCTGCGGGTAGGTGCTCGGCCCAGGATCGGAACGAGGTGGCGCTCCCCCCAGCGTGCGGAAGTAAGAATAGGCGAAGCTTGGCGTCGTTCTCCGGCCGCAACCGGAAGAGCCACTTCTTCGCCACCGTCGAGCTCATCATGACTGCCTCCTTGAAGCGGACGCCAGCGCCGCCCGCTGTGCCTCGGCGCGTCGCCGCGCCTGCGCCGCGCGTTCGTTGCGCGCCGGCTCGGCGAGCAACCGAGCCAAGCCCTGCACGGTCGTATGTTGGTACATGTCCACCAGGGGAAGCTCCTTGCCGCTCCGCTCCGCGATCAGCGCGCGAGCCCGAGCAATCAGGAACGAGCTGCCACCCACGTCGAAGAAGTTGGAGTGCAGGTCGAATGAGCGCCGGCCGAGGAGCTCCGCCCAAACGTCGGCCACGAGCCGTTCCGCGTCGGAGCGAGGCTCGCGCTCGACGTCGCTGGTACGTCCAGCGTGGCTGGGGGCCGGCAAGGCCCGACGATCGATCTTGTTGTTCGGCGTGCGCGGTAGCGCTGGCAACTGCTCGAACCAACCCGGGATCATGTAATCGGGCAGCGAGCGGCGAAGGTGGCTGCGCAGCGCTGGCTCGTCCACCGCAACATCGCTCACGACGTAGGCGACCAGCTCCGGAACGCCGCCGGGCCGCTCGTGCAGCACGGTGACACTCTCCCGCAACGCGGGATACGTGCCGAGCGCCGCGTCAATTTCTCCGAGCTCCACGCGATAGCCGCGAATCTTGACCTGCGTGTCCGCGCGACCGAGAAACTCCAGCACGCCGTCGCCGCGCAGCCGCACGCGGTCCCCTGTGCGATACGCGCGCTCGCCAGCCAGCCAGTGCGGGCGGACGAAGCGCTCCCGCGTCAGCTCCGGGCGACCATGATAGCCCTCCGCGACGCCGTCCCCAGCGATGAGCAGCTCCCCGATTGCGCCCAACGGAACCGGCCGCAGCTCAGCGTCGACGACGTAGACGCGGGTATTCGCGACGGGTCGACCGATCGGGATGGACTGCCCGAGATCGCTTCGGGTCAGCGGGTGCACCAGCGACCAGATGGTGGTCTCCGTGGGACCGTACAGGTTGAAGACACGACCGCGGTCGAGCAGCGCGGCCGCGAGCTCCGGCGGGAGAGCTTCTCCGCCACACAAGATCTTGAAGTCGTGGTGGCCGCGCCAGCCTGCATCGACCAGCATGCGGAACGTGATGGGAGTGGCCTGCAGCACCGTCGCGCGAGTGTCGGCGAGGAGCCCGGCGAGCGCGACGCCGTCGAGCGTCGTGGCCCGTGACGCCAGCACCAGCGTCGCACCGACGATCAACGGTAAGAACAACTCCAACGCCGCAATATCGAAGGACACGGTCGTGACCGCCACCCACACGTCCGCGTGCGTGGCGCCGGGCGTCGCCTTCATCGACCACAACAGGTTGGTCAGCGAGCGGTGCGCGACGCGCACGCCCTTCGGGCGCCCCGTGGAGCCCGAAGTGTAGAGCAAGTATGCGCCAGCCTCGAAATCGATCGCCTCCGGCTCGTCGCAGCGCGCGCAGTCCTCGTAGAGCTGCTCCATTTGCAGCACTTGTCCGCGGAAACCAGCGAATTGATCCGCGAGCGCGCCGCTCGTAAGCGCGAATGCTGCGCCGGAGTCCTGTAAGATGAAGGCGCTGCGTTCTTGCGGGTAAATGGGATCCAGCGGGACATATACGGCGCCCGCGCGCAGCAGCGCGAGCAACGTCACCACGAGATCGCGCGAGCGCTCGAGCAGAACGCCCACGTGAGCGCCGCTAGCGATCCCACGCGCGCGCAGCTGAGCGGACACATTACTCACGGCTGCCGCGAGCTCGCGGTAGCTCATCGCGCCTTGCGCATCGACGAGGGCCGTCTTCGAGGCGAACTCCTGCGCGGCGGCAGAGAACAGCTGGGGCACCGTGGCGCGCGGATACTCCGCCTGCGTCGCGTTGAGCTCCCGCTCCGCAGCAGCCCAATCGGTCGCGCCGATCACCGGCAAGGCCGCGAGCTCTACCTCCGCTTGCGCGGCGATGGCTTCGAGCAGCGTGAAGTACGTGCCTACCAGCCGCTCCACGCTGCGCGCGTCGAACAAGTCGCTGTTGTACTGAGCCAGCGCCGAGTACCGCCCTGACGCTTCCGCCAGCACCATCAGCTCGAGGTCGAATCGCGCCTTGTACTGCGGCACCTCGATCGATTCGAGCTCCAGCGGTCCCAGCCGCAGCCTACCCCCCGCGCGGCCGTCGGTGAACGGGTGCAGCGCGGGCATGCTGCTCGCCTGCTGCAACACGAACACGGTTTGGAAAAGAGGCGAGCGGCTCGCGTCGCGCGGCAGGCGCAGGGCGTCGATCATGAGCGGCAGCGGATAGTCCGCGTGCTCCAGCGCCCCCAGCATCGCCTCGCGCACGCGCGCGAGCAGCGCCCGAAACGAAGCGATGTCGCTGAACTGCACCCGAATCGGAAGCGGGTTCACCAGGTCGCCCACGGTGCGTTCGAACCGGCCCTGCGAGCGCCCCGACGAATACGTCCCGACGACGATGTCGGATTGTGCCGAGTGACGGTGCAGGGCCGCCAAGAAGCCGGCCAGCAACACGGTGTGCAAGGTCGTCGCCGACTCCTGTGCCAGTTGCTGCAGCGCCGCCACGAGCTCCGCCGGCAGCGGACGAAAATGCGTGTCGCCGCGGTAGGTCTGGAGCGCCGGACGCGGACGGTCGCTCGCCAGATCGAGCGGCACCGTGCCGGCCAGCGTAGCGACCCAGTACTCCCGTGACCGCGCTCCTTCGGCGCTGCTGAGCCAGCGTTGCTGCCATGCCACGAACTCGGGGTAGTCCGCGGTGACCGCGGGCAGCCGGGGCGGCTCGCCCGTGGCGGCCGCGGCGTAGGCGTGAGCAAGCTCTTCCAGCACGACCACTAGCGACGCAAAGTCGATGATGATGTGGTGCAGAGTGATAGAAATGACGTCGCCAGTACTCGCGCCGCTGAACACGCTCACGCGCAACGGAGGCTCACGCAGCGAGAACGGCTCGTGAAACTCGCGCGCCAGCGCCTCTCGCAGCGCGGACTCGCTCCAGCCCTGCGCGTCAGTGAGCCGCCACTCGAAGGTCCAGCTCGACCTGCCAACGGCGCTCATTTCGCCGCCCTCCACGACGAACGCGCTGTGCAACGCCGAGTGCCGCGCCGTGACCACCCCTACCGCGGCGCGGAACGCCGTGACATCGAGCTTGCCGCACACGCGCGCGGTAAACCCGTAGTGGTAAGCGGCGCTCGCGGGCGCGAGCTCGTGAATGAACGCCAGCGCTCGTTGATTCCACGACAGCGCGCCGTGCGGCACAGGCGCCGCCTCGGCGAGCGCCGGCTCCGACGCCGCTCGCGCGTCACGCTGCTCGTCGCGTTCCATGCTCTCCAGCAGCCAGGCGCCGAGCTGCACGACGGTTGGTCCTTGCAGCAATTTGACCGTGGAAATTGCCATCGCAGCCTCGCGCTCCAGTCGACGCCGCAGCTCCACGGCCATCAGCGAATCGAGCCCGAGACGGTTGAGCGGCACGTCCAGGGGGAGCTCGGAGCGCCGCTGCCCGAGCACCTGCGCCACCATGTCCGCAAGCCGCTCACGCGCCAAATCCGCCCGCTGTTCTGGCGCGGCAGCGAGCACCGCCGCGCGGCACTCGAGGCCGCCAGGCGCGGGCCTCGGCTCGGCCGCTCGCAGTCGCGTCAAGCGCAGCCCTTGCACGCGCAGAACGGCGCGCCCGGCGGCGTCGAACGCCGAGAGCTGCACGCAAGCGACGTCTCCTTCGATCTGCGCAGTGGCGACGACGCGCTCGCTGCCGCTCAGCGCCGCATCGATGGCCAGCTCCTCGATGCCGCTCGCCAACCACACCGCGTCGGAGTCCGGCAGCGCGTGCGCTGAGACCTGAAAACAGGCGTCGAGGAGCGCGGGATGAACGACGAAGCGAGAAGCCTGCGCGCGCGTCTCCTCACAGGGCGCGAGCTCGCCGATCGATGTCCCAGGCGCGCCCCAGACGCGCGCCACGGCGCGGTAAGCGCCCGTCAGCTCTAGGCCGCGCGCGGCGAGCCGCGCATAGTGCTCGGCCTCGCTGATTTCCTGCATCGCGTCGCTCACGGCGTCCACTGGACACGCTGGGGTCGCCCGCGCACCGCGAGCCAGCGACAGCTCGGCGTGCAATGTCCACTCCGCGTCGGGCTCGGGCAGCGCGCTGTACACCTGCACCTGCGCTCGTTGCCCGCCGGCGCGGAACAGCACCTGCACCCGCCGTGGCTCGTCTCCCAACACCAACGGCGATGGCAGGCTCAGGCCGCGGATGGTACTCACCTCCCCGAGCAGCTCGCGTCCCGCGGCCAGAGCCATCTCGACGTACGCGGAGCTCGAGAGCAGCACGTCGCCCTGGAAGCGATGCCCCTCCAGAAACGCGGGTGAGGTGCTCGTGAGCAAGGACTCGAACACCTGGACCGGCTGCGCGCCCGCGAGCGGCACGCGCTCGCCGAGCAGGCTATCGGAGGTGAGCTGGCGCGCAGACTTCGAGGTTTGCGCGCCTTGCGGCCAGAACGACCGCCCCTCGAACGGATACGCCGGCAAGCTCACCACGCGGCTCTCAGCGGGCACGAGCGCGCCCCAATCGGCGTCGTGCCCGCTCGTGTACAGCGCCGCCAGGGTACGGCGCATGGACACGCGCTCGTCCTGCTCGCGCACCAGAGAGCCGAACGTGACCACGTCGCGGCCGCTCTGCGCAAAGCCCTGGCGCAAGGAGGTGAGCGTGATGGGGTGCGGGCTAATCTCCAGAAACGACGTGGCACCCTCGTCGCAAGCGCGCGAGATCGCGGTCCAGAAGCGTACCGGGTCGACCACGTTTCGAATCCAGTACTCCGTGTCCAGTCGCTCGGGCGCGATGCGCTCTGCCATCACCGCCGAGTAGTAGGGCACGGCTTGCGAACGCGGAGTGATCCCGGCGAGCGCCTCGCGCATCTCCGGAATGACAGCGCGAAGCTGCGGCGAGTGACCGGCGACGTCCACGTTCACGTAGCGGCAGAACACGCCGCGTTCGCGCAGCGGCACCAAGAACGCTTCGATGAGCGCGCGATCTCCCGAGAGCACGCACGACTCCGGGCCGCTCTCCACCGCGACGGCCACGCGATCGGCGAATGACGCGACCGCCTCGCGCGCCGCTGCGAACGGCAGATCCACGACCGCCATGGCCGTGTCGCCCGGCGCACGCCGCATGATCGCGCTGCGCAAGCTGATGACGCGCGCCGCGTCCTCGAGCGACAACGCGCCCGCGACGTGCGCCGCCGCCACCTCTCCCATGCTGTGGCCCACGACGGCTCGCGGCAGCACGCCCCAGGCGCGCCACAGCGCCGCGCACGCCACCTGCAGGGAGAAGATCGCGGGCTGTACGAAATCTAGCTTGTCGTTGCGGAAGCCGGGCCCCGGCCGCGCGAGCTCATCGAGCAAGGACCAGCCGACGTGCGGGCGCAGCGCTCGATCGCAGGCGAGCAGCGCTTCCCGACTGGCGGGCTCGAGGAGCAGCTGCTGACCCATGCCCTTCCATTGCGAGCCGTGACCGGAGAACACGAAGACGGCCTGGCGGCTGTCGCCTGCTTGGCCGACGTGCAACGCATGGCTAGCTTCGCCGGCCAGGTGCGCCGCGAGCTCTCGCGCGGCTTCCGCGGCGGAGCTCGCGCAAAGCGCTAAACGATGGCGGTAGTGACGCCGGCGCGCGCTCGCAGTGTAACAAACGTCCGACCACGGCGAGCGCTCGCAAGCGAGCTCGTGAACGAAGCGCTCCGCCGTCGTCCGCAGAGCTTGCGGGCTAGCGGCAGACAAAGTGAGAACGCAAGCTCCTTCCTCGCCCTCGGCCGTCAGCGCCCCTGGTGCCGGCGCCGCGCCGGCTAGCACCACGTGCGCGTTGCCGCCGGATAGCCCGTAGGAGCTCACTCCTGCGATGCGACGCTGCCCCGGCCAGTCCTCGGTCCGGGTCTGAACCCGCACTGGCAACGTGTCCCAGGGCACGGCGCGGTTGGGGGTCGAGAAATGCAAACTCGCGGGCAACACACCGTGATGCAGCGCTAGCGCCACCTTCATCAAACCGGCGATCCCGGACGCGGCCTCGGTGTGGCCGATGTTGGTCTTGACGCTGCCGAGCGCGCACCGCCGAGCGCTTCCCGTCGCGGCGATGGCCTCGCCCACCGCCTGAATTTCCAGCGGATCGCCCACGCGCGTGGCGGCGCCGTGCACCTCGACGTACTCGACGTCCCCCGCCGCTACCTGGGCGTCCTCGAACGCTCGCGCCAGGAGCTCACGATAGGCGTCCACGCTCGGTGTCATCAGCGTCGCGCTGCGCGCGCCGTTGGAGCTCAGCGCCGAACCCCGCACGACGGCATAGATGCGATCGCGATCCGCGAGCGCATCGGCTAGTGGCTTGAGCACGACCACGCCAGCGCCTTCGCTGCGCACGAAGCCGTCCGCTGAATCGTCCGCGAATTTGCAGCGACCGTCGGCGGCCAAAATGCCGCCCTGGCACAGCGAGATGAAGCCGCGCGGACGCAGCAGCAGATTGACGCCGGCAGCGAGCGCCAACCGGCACTCCCCCGAACGGAGACTCTGCAACGCGAGGTGCACCGCGCTGAGCGACGAAGCGCACGCCGCATCCAGCGTGAGGCAGGGCCCCTCGAAGCCGAATGCGAACGCCACCCTGCCGGCCAGGAAGCTGCGGTCGCCGCCGGTCGTCGCGTAGACGTCGAGCAAATCGGGCGTGAGCAGCACCTCGGCGTAGTCGTTGGCGTGCGCGCCCACGAAGACGCCCGTACGGCGAGCCTCCGTCGTGCTGCCGCGCCAGCCTGCGTCGTCCAGGGCTTCCCACGTCAGCTGCAGCAGCAGCCGCTGCTGCGGGTCCATGCGCAGCGCCTCCCGCGGGGACACGTTGAACAGCGCGTTGTCGAACGAGGCGATGTCGTCGATGAAACCGCCGCGACGCGTGTAGATTTTTCCGCTCACGCCCGGACGCCGATCGAACAGCGCGTCCGCGTCGAAGCGCGAGCGCGGGATCTCGCCCACCGTTTCGCGGCCTTCCGCGAGGAGCGACCAGAACTCTGCCAGGCTGTTCGCCCCCGGCAGGCGACACGCCATACCCACGATCGCGACCGCGCGTTCCATCAGCCGTTCCTTCAGTAGTTGCTCGCGCTGCGCGCGACGCTGGCCTTGGCCTCAGCGGCCAGGTTCAAGAAGTTGCGCGCGATGAGCTTGCCCGACGGGGTACCGATGGACTCTGGGTGAAACTGCACGCCGAACATCGGCCAGTGCCGGTGACGGAAGGCCATGATGGTGCCGTCCCAAGTCTTCGCTGTAACCTCGAGCTCCGACGGGAGGCTCCCCGGATCCGCGATCAAGGAGTGATAGCGCATCGCCTCGAAGGCGCGCGGGACGTCCGCGAACAGCGGGTGACCATCGTGAAAGACGTAGCTCGTCTTGCCGTGCATGGTCTCCGCGGCTCGCACCACCTTGCCGCCCAGGACGTGCGCGATGCCTTGGTGACCCAAGCACACGCCCAAGATGGGAGTCGTGGCGCCCAGGAAGCGGATTACGTCGGCGCAGACGCCGAAGTAAGCCGCGTCGTCGGGGCGGCCCGGGCCCGGCGAAATGACGATGAAATCCGGATCGAGCTGGCGCACGCGCTCGAGTGAAATCGCGTCGTTGCGTACCACCGCGGGCGCGGCCGACAGGCTGCCGAACAGCTGATAGAGGTTGTGCGTGAAGGAGTCGTAGTTGTCGAGGATGAGACCGCTCATGTTTCGGCTCCCAGACTGATGGCGTTGCGCAGCGCTCGCTCTAGGGCTGCCGCCTTGTCCAGCGTCTCGCGATACTCGCCGAGCGGGCTCGAGTCCGCGACCACGGCGCCGCCGACGCTGAAGTAGCAGCGCCCGTCTTTCACGAGGAAGCTGCGAATGACGATGTTCAGGTCGAGCAGGCCACGATCGTCCAGATAGCCGACCGCGCCGGAGTAGATGCCGCGCTTGTACGGCTCGAGCGCGTCGATGATCTTCATGGCCTCGATCTTCGGCGCGCCCGTCATCGAGCCGCCTGGGAAGCAAGCCCGGATCAAATCGAATGCGTCGCGATCGGCCCGCAGCTTGCCGCGGATCGTCGAGACCATCTGAAATACCGTCGCGTACTGCTCGATGACCATGAGCTCCGGCACGTGGACCGTATCGATCTCACAGACGCGGCCGAGATCATTGCGCACCAAGTCGACGATCATCACGTTCTCGGCGCGATCCTTGACCGATCGGAACAGGTCCGCTCGCAGCTCCGCGTCCTGCTCCGGCGTAGCGCCGCGCGGACGCGTTCCCTTGATCGGCCGGCTCTCCGCGACGCGCTCCCCGTCCAGACGAATGAAGCGCTCCGGCGACGAGGACACCAGCTGCCCCCACGGGAAATTGAGGTAGCACGCGAACGGAGCCGGGTTGATGCGCCGAAGCTCGCCGTAGAGTAGCCAGGGGTCACCGCCGTAGCGCGCCTCACGCCGATGCGTGGTGCAGACTTCGAAGATGTCGCCAGCGCGGATATGACGCTTGGCCTGCTCCACCGTCTCGATGTAGCTCGCCTCGCTCGCGTGACCTTCGATGTCCCCGGCCGTACCCGAGGCTGCACGCGCTTCCCGGCTCACCGTGGATCGCGCCTCGAGCCCCGCGATCTGCGTGAGCACGCTCTGCCGGCGCATTTCGATCCGTCGTCGCGCGCTGGCTTCATCGGCCGCGAACGCGCTGACGCACAGGTACGAGCGGCTGCGGAGGTGGTCATGGCACCACACCACGTCAGCCATCATCATGGTCACGTCCGGCAGGTTGAGATCGTCGCGACCGAGATTCGGCAGCCGCTCGATCAGGTAGCCCGCCTCGTACGCGAAGTAGCCGACCATGCCCGCGCAGAACGGCGCCGGCGCGTCCGTCCACGCGGGGGCGCGCCGCTCGTCCGCCGCACGCCGTAGAGCTTCGAACGGCTCGCAGCTGAGCTCCGCGCGCAGCGGCCGCTCGTAACGCGCGCCGCTCTCGTCGCGCAGCGTGATCCACGCTGCGTCCGCTGGCTCGCCCGGTGAAGCGCCGGGCCTGCGCCTGGCCTCGAAGACGCGCTCCGGCTCACCGATCAAGAACGAGTAGCGGCCGAGCGACTCGGCGTCCCGCGCGCTATCGAGCAGCGCAGCGTACGGCTCGGAGCGATAGAGCTCGAAGTAACTCCAAAACTCACGCTGCAGCTTCAGCTCGAAGACGGCGTCGACACGCAGCCGACCGTTGGGAGCCTGAGTCGTTCGCTGGATGGTCATAGGCGAGCTCCGGGCAAACGTCACAGCCTCAAGTTCGTAGGTCGAAGAAGCGCTTGGCCTTGAATTCGGTGCGCGGAAGCGAGCCGAAGGGAACGACCACCACCGTCACCTCGATGCCAAGCGCGCCTTTGAGCCGACGGGCCACCTGCTGACCGACCTCCGCGTAGTTACTCTTGGGAATTTCCGAGCGCGGTTCCACGATCGCGCGCAAACGATCCATGTCGTTCTCTCGCACGAGCTCGACCTTGAAATCGTCTCCCAGCTCCTCCTGGCTGCGGATCGCGTCCTCGATGGCCGAGGGATAGAACGTCAGACCGCGCACCTTGATCAGCTGATCGCTGCGACCATGCAAGCCGCCAATGACTCGCGCGTGCGTGCGCCCACAGCCGCAGCGCTCCCGCGTGATGCTGGCCCAATCACCCATCACGTAACGAAGCACGGGCTGCGCCTCGCTGAATAAATTGCTGACCACGAGCACGCCGCGAACGCCGTCCTCGACGGGTCGCCACGTCTCCGGGTGGACCACCTCCGCGTAGTAAGCGTCCTCCGTCAGGTGCGTGTCGACGCCGTCCTGCCGCTCGACTTGGTACTCGCAGGTGTAGCCCAGCGGAGACATCGCAACTTCGGTGCAACCGAAGTCGTCGTGCACCTTGGCTCCCCACAGCTGTTCGATGCGCGCCTTCGTTGCGGGCACGCACGCGCCCGGCTCGCCCGCCGCCACGATCCGGCGAATCGACGAGGCCGCGGGATCCTGTCCCAGCTCCTGCATGACGCGCGCGAGGTAGCAGGCATAAGATGGGGTGCACAACAGCAGCGTCGGCTTGTAATTTTCGATCATCGCGATGCGGCGCTCGGAGTTGCTGCCGCCGCCGGGGATCACTGGGACGCCCATCAGGTTGAGCGCGTAGTGCAGGCCCCAAAAGGCCACCGAGGTGCCATAGCCGAAGCAGTTGATGGCCACGTCACGGCCGCGCCGTACGCCCATGGCGTAGAGAGAGCGCGCGCCGTGCCAACTCCAGAGCTCGCGATCGAAATTCGTGTGGCGGAACGCGCGCGGCGTCTTCGCCGTGGTGCCGGACGTGGAAAACATCATCCACCCGTCGTTCAGCCAAGCATCTTGCGTCAGCGGCGAGAAGGTGCCCCACGGCGGCGAGCGCTGCTGATCGATGAGCCACTCTTCGCGATGCGTGAGCGGCACCTTCGCGAGATCAGCGATCCCGCGGACGCTATCCGGACCGAGGCCGGACATTTCGAATTTGTTTCGATAGAACGCGCTGCTGTCCCACAGATAACGATACGCAAGCGCCACTCGCTCGCCCTGGAGCCGGCGGAGCTCGGCGGGGCTCGCGCACTCGTAACGCGGAGCCCAATAGCGCTCGTCGGCAGGCTCACCATACGGCTTCGCGTGCTCGCGCCCGAAATCAAGCCACCTCTTTTTGCTCGACTCCATCTGCAAAACTCCGATCCTAAATTTCCACTCACATCGCGCCGGCTCGGCTGACCAAATCCATGAATGCTGCCGACAAACGTCGAAACACGGGCCCTGGCGCGCGGGCGGCGTACGCCCCTGCGACGCTTCGAATCGGCAGTAGCTCCATCACCGTGCTCGTAAAAAACAGCTCGTCGGCCGCTAACATCGTCGGCACGTCGAGCGCGGTCTCGCGGGCCGTCACGCCGAGCTCTCGCGCGAGGCGAAGCACGACAGCGCGCGTCACTCCCGGTAATGCTCCGCACTCGAGCGCGGGCGTCACGACGTCTCCGCCGATCACTGCGAACAAATTGGACACGGTTCCGGACACGACTTCACCAGTCGGCGAAAGTTGGATTCCCTCACTGAACCCCTGCTCCTCGAGCTCACGACGCGCCAAAATTGTCGGCAAATAGTTGATTGATTTGATGCTCGTATCCAGGCAGCACGCCGGAACACGACGCTTCGTCAGCAACGTCGAAGCAATTCCGTCGCTGTACGAGCCTGCAGAATAGCGGGGCAGTGGACGAGCGACGATCGACAGGGTCGGCGCGCCGGCGTGCGAAGTGGCGATGCCCGCACCGCCGACGCCACGCGTGAGAGTCACGCGCACGTAAACCTCGGGCTCATTGGCGCGTTCCACGCATTCCTGCAGGGCCCGCAGCAACGCGTCACTGCTTAGAGGCAGCGGAATACCGGCCACCGCCGCCGAGTGAAGCAGGCGTTGAACGTGCTCCGGCGCTGCAAACAGCCGCCCGCCGTAGCTGCGTAGCGTATCGAACACTCCATCGCCCAGTAAATGCCCGCGATCCAGGACGCTGATGCGCGCGGCGCTTGGCTCGACGAAGACACCATCGAGGTAAATCTGGCCGAGCACAGCGCCCGCAGGCGGAGCCCTCGAGCGGAGAGAGGCCGCCGTCATCTGTCGTCTCCCGTTCTTGCCATTACTCCCACGCGTACAACCGCTGCTTCGTAACGATATTCCCTCGAGCAGCTGCGCGCGTCGCCGCCTCGCAGCTGCCACAACCCGCGCGTCATCACCAATAGTAATTCGACGACCAAGATCGGTCGCGGCCACCAGTGGTTCGTTTTCTAAATGATCCGTGTGCTGTGTGTCAAGGCACCGTCCCGCAGTTGTCATGTCGCGATACGTCAGCTCACTGTGTCGATCGCGTTTTCCGTCGACGCGGGTCACCCAGCAGGCGTATGTAAACGAGTGCTGGCAGGGAGGTCCGATGGGAGTTCGATTGAACGCAGCACAGCGCGAACTGCAAAGACACTATCGCGAGTTCGCGGCGGAACACGTCACACCAGCCGCGAGCCGCTTCGACTCCGAGCAGAAGCTAGCGCCCGAGCTCATCGTGGAGCTCGCGCGCGGCGGCTTCCTCGCGGCCTTGGTGCCCGCTGATTTCGGCGGAAAACCAGTGGATTTCGTCAGCTACGGGTTGATGCACGAAGAGCTCGGGCGTGCCTGCTCCTCGACGCGCAGCTTGATCACCGTGCATTCCATGGTGTGCCTCGCGATCGATCGCTGGGGCACGCGTGAGCAGCGGACGACGTGGCTGCCGGCGTTGGCACGAGGTGACAGCATCGCCGCGTTCGCGCTGACTGAGCCCAACGCCGGCAGCGACACCAGCGCGATCGAAACGAATCTCACACGCACGAGTGGCGGTTTTCGCCTGAACGGGAAGAAGACCTGGATCACGTGCGGACAACTCGCCGGGGTGTTCCTCGTGTTCGCCAAGCTCGAGGGTGCTCCGTGCGCGCTGCTGGTTCCCGGCGACACTCCCGGCTTCTCACGACAGCCGATCTTCGGAATGCTCGGTTGCCGCGCCTCGATGTTGGCCGAGCTCACGTTTGATGATTGTGAGATCCCCGAGAGCGCGCTGCTCGGCCGGCCTGGCTTTGGATTGTCGCACGTCGCACAAAGCGCGCTGGACAACGGTCGCTACTCGATCGCCTGGGGCTGTGTTGGCCTGCTGCGCGCTTGCGTCGAGGCCAGCGTCGCGTATGCAAACGAACGCAGGCAATCCGGCGCGGCAATCGTCGATCAGCCGCTCGTGCGCCGGCTGCTCACGAACATGGTGACGGAGCTCAAGGCGGCGCGCCTCCTGTGCTGGAGCGCGGCGCTGGCCCGCAGCGCCAAGCATCCGAACTCGCTGCTGGAGGTGGCGCTCGCCAAGTACTACGCGTCGACTGCGGCCGCGCGGGTCGCCGCCGACGCGGTTCAAGTCCACGGCGCACGAGGTTGCAGTGACCGCTACGCGGTGGAGCGCTGGTACCGCGACGCGAAGATCATGGAGATCATCGAAGGCTCGACGCAAATCCAACAGTCGCTGATCGCGGCGCACGCCTCGGAGCTGCTCGACAGCGACGAGGAGTGGAGCTGACATGAACCGGCCCGAGCTCGCTGATGCGGGCGTGGGGCGCGAAGAGCGCTCGCGCGTGAAGTGCCTGGTGTGGGATCTGGACGAAACGCTCTGGCACGGCGTGCTGCTGGAAGGCGGCGGGCGAGAGCTACGACCGGGAGCCGTCGCGCTGATCGAGGAGCTGGATCGGCGAGGCGTGCTGCAGTCGATTGCCAGCAAGAACGACGCGGATCTCGCCTGGCGCCGCCTGCAGGAGCTGAAGCTGCAGCAGTACTTTCTTCATCCGCAGATTCATTGGGGACCCAAGTCCGAATCGATGCGCACCATCGCGCGCGAGCTCAACATCGGCCTCGACACGCTCGCGCTGCTGGACGATCAGCCGTTCGAGCGCGACGAGGTCCGCTTCGCCCTGCCGGAGGTGCTTTGCTTGGACTCTGGCGACTTAGAACCGCTGTTCACGCACGCCGCGCTGAACCCCAAGTTCGTCACCGAGGAGTCACGGCTGCGCCGCCAAATGTACATCGGCGACGCCGCGCGCAAGAACGCGGAACAATCCTTCACGGGTACCCCCGAGGAATTCTTGTCGTCGCTGCAAATGCGCTTCCGGGTGCACCGGGCAGTGGAGCAGGACCTCAGGCGCGCCGAAGAGCTCACGCTGCGCACCAATCAGCTCAACACGACCGGCTACACGTACAGCTATGACGAGCTCGTGCGCCTCCAGCACTCGGATGAGCACACCGTGCTCGTTGCTAGCCTCGACGATCGCTACGGGAGCTACGGAAAGATCGGGCTCGGACTGATCGAGCGCCACGCCGGCATTTGGAAGATACGGCTTCTGCTGATGTCCTGCCGCGTGATGTCGCGCGGCGTAGGTACGATCATGCTGCGCCACATCATGGCGATGGCGCGTCGCTCGGGGGTGCGGCTGCAGGCGGAGTTCGTCGCCAACGATCGCAACCGCATGATGTACGTGACCTACAAGTTCGAGGGCTTTCGGGAAATCAAATCCGCACCGCCGTGGAGTCTGCTGGAGGCAGATCTCACGCGTGCGCCCTCGTTCCCCGGCTACGTCGAGTTAGACCTCGAGGCCTTCGGCCAGTAGACCACTTTCGATGCTGGACTGGGCGCGCTCGAACGGGCTCCCGAGCCCGAGCGTCACCTGGCGCAGCACTGGCTCGAGCACGCTCGCGGGGGCGCCCGCCGCGCGACCTTCCAGCGCCGCAGCGTACGCCGCCAGCAAGCGGCCGCGCTGAACGAAGGCCTGCGCGAGGAGCGGCCACACCTGCTCGCCAGGTGCGCCGAGGTTCGCCGCGCGCCGCAGCGGTGCGATGGCCTCGCCCGCGCGACCGTCGAGCATCATGGCGTCGCCGAGCCGGAAGTAAGCCGTCGCCGCGGCGTTGCCGTCGCCCGCGTATTGTACGGCGAGGCGCAGGACCTCTTCGCCCTTGCTGATCTCACCCAGCGATACGCAGGCGCTGCCCAGCAGCCCGAGCGCGTTGGCGATCAGCGCGCGAGTCTCCGGGGTGATGGTCTGCCCCTCGGGAGTCCGCAGAAAGATGGCGAGCGGAGCCGGCCAGCTGCCGAGCAGCTCGAGCACGCGCACGTGGTCGCCGCGCGCGGCCGCCTGTTCGGCCTCATTGAAACGTGTGAGGTCGATGGCGGAGCGGGACTGCGGCCGAGCGACGCGCTCGAGCTCCTCACGCACGTGCGTGCGCAACCGCGCGCGGAACGCGCCGAGCGAGTACAGCTCCTCGACTCCGTCGTGAAACAGCTTGATGCGCGAGCCTTCGTCGTCAACGCTGAGCTCGCGCAGCGCATAGCCGTACAGCGGCGCGAGCAGCAGGTAGCGCACTCCGATATGAAATTGCACCGCTTCGATGTCGGTCTCGCGCCGCGGCGGCGGCCCGATGGGCTCCTCCGTGACGAGCGCGCTCACGAGACGCAGCCGAAACTCGGACAGCGAGAGGCGCTGCACGTCTGCAGTGTCGAGGTCCACGTCGTCCCCGCCCACCACGAACTCTACCAGGGTGTTGTCCGGGCTTCTGCGGTCGACCGTGAGCGAGGTGATGCGCGCGCCGGTGATCATCGCGTACGCGAAGAAGTGCGCGCCCACGATGTCGCACAGGGCTTGAAAGCTGCCGATGCCCTCGCCCATGCGCTCGAACCAGCCGTCGGTGCGGATCGCTTCGAGCGAGATGACCAGGGGCTTCTGCATCACGTGGCGCCCATTTTCACACGGTTTGCGCGACGCCCACAACAAAAAGCCTCGCGCGCTGCGCGCCACTCGGCGAAGGTGGCGGACTTCGGTGCCCATAGTCGCGCGCGGGATTTGGTGCGCGAGCCGCACACACACCCCGCGCGAGCGACGCACCCGCGCGCGCTGGCGGCCAATCGCGGGGTCAAAAGGCCGTGAGCGGCGCCGCGGACGCGATCGCGAAGCCGCTGCTCGCCTGGTACGACGCCGTCCGGCGTGATTTGCCGTTCCGCAAGACGCGCGATCCCTACGCCATCTGGATCAGCGAGATCATGCTGCAGCAAACGCAGGTCGCTACGATGCTGCCCTACTACGAGCGTTGGATGCAGCGCTTTCCGACGGTGCGCGACCTCGCCCGAGCCCACGAAGACGAGGTTCTGCACGCTTTCCAGGGGCTCGGGTACTACTCGCGCGCCCGCAGCCTGCACCGCGCCGCGCAAGCGGTGATGGAACGCCACGCGGGCGCGCTGCCCGCCAGCGCCGAGGAGCTGTTGGGACTGCCCGGCATCGGGCCTTATTCCGCCGGCGCGATCGCCAGCATCGCCTTCTCCGAACGCGTCCCGGTTGTCGACGGCAACGTCGTGCGCGTGCTGTGCCGCTATTTCGCGCTGTTCGGCGATCCCAGCCGCGCGCCGCTGAAGCAAACGCTGTGGTCCACCGCGCGCGAGCTGGTGCCGCGCAAACGTCCCGGTGACTTCAACCAGGCGCTGATGGAGCTCGGCGCCACGCTGTGCACCGTGAAGAGCCCCGCGTGCGCCGAGTGTCCGCTCAGCGGCGGCTGCCAGGCGCGCGAGCGGGGCCTGGTGGAGCGCCTCCCAGAGACGAAGAAGCCGCCCGCGCCCACCGCCGTCGCCATGGCTGCGGCGCTGATCGAGCGCGCGGGTCGCGTCGCCGTCGTGAAGCTGCCGCCCGCTGCGCCGCGCTGGGCCGGCATGTGGCAGTTCCCAGCGGTCGAGCTGCGCGACGGTGAGGCGCTCGCAGCGGGCGCAGCTCGCGCGGCGCGCGAGCTCGCCGCGCTGCGCGCGGAGGTGCGTGAGGAGCTCGCCACGGTGCGGCACAGCGTCACTCGCTACCGCATCACGCTCACCGCGTTCGCCTGCCGCAGCGAGCGGCGGGCGAACGCGCGCGCGGTTGAGGCGAAGCCGCAGCTCGTCGAGGCGCTGGCCTGGAGACGCGTGCACGAGCTCGACGCGCTGGCCATGCCCGCGGCGCATCGCCGGCTCGCGCAGGCGCTCGCCGCGCGGCGTTGAAGCTCGGCGCGCGCCGCTGCCGACGCCGCGCGCCTACGACGCCGGCGCTCTCGCGAAGCGCGCCGCGAGCCAGCTCGCGACGAACAACTGCAGCGAGTGATAGAGCAGGATGGGCAGCAAAATCACCCCGATCTGCGGCGAGCCGGGGAACAGCAGGCGCGCCAGCGGCACGCCCGAGGCGAGCGTCTTCTTCGAGCCGCAGAACATCACGGCGATGCGCTCCGGCAGAGCAAAGCCCAGCGCCCGCGTCACGGCCGCCGTCGCGAGCAACATCACGGCCAGCAACGCGACGTCGAGCAGCAACACCAACCCGAGCGTCTCCAAGCCGTAGCTCGACCACACGCGCGCCCGCACGGAGTCGCAAAACGAGGTGTAGACCAGCAGCAAAATCGCGAGCCGATCCACCAGCGATACGCGCGCGCGGTGCCGCTCCATGAACGCGCCGATCCAGCGCCGCAGCAGCTGACCCAGCGCGAGCGGCAACATCAACCAGCGCAGCAGATCCACGATCACGCCGGCCAGCGACAGCGAGCCGCCGCCCTGCCCTGCGAAGAGGCTCACCCACGCCGGCGTCACGAAGACGCCGAGCACGCTGGACAGCGTGGCGTTGAACAGCGCGGTCGGGACATTGCCGCGCGCCGCGGCGGTCAACGCGACCGAGGAGGACACCGTGGACGGCAAGGCGCACAAAAAGAACACGCCGAGCGCGAGCGGCGCGCCGAGCCAGGCGCCGAGCGCCCAGCACACCAGCAGCCCCAGCGCTGGAAACACCAGGTACGTCGCCGCCTGGGTCACCAGGTGCGCGCGCCAGTTGAAGACCCCACGCCGCAAGGCGCTGGTCGACAGCAGCGCGCCGTGGAAGAAGAAGATCAGCGCGACGCTGAGCTTGTTCGTGAGCTCTGGATGCAAGAACCCGCCCGCCGCGCCCGGCCCTGGCGCGAGCCAGGCGAGCGCAGCGGCGAGCGCGAGCGCGGGCGGGAACCAATCGCGACGCTGCCGGCCGTCGCGCGGCGGCTCGCCGCTCACACCGACAGGGGCTCGACCTTACCGGCGTCGACGCCGAGGTCGTGGATGGCCTTGGCCAGCTCGGAGGAGCTGATTTTGCCTTCCTGGCGCAGCGCGTCGAGCGCGCCGATCACGATGTTCTCGGCGTCTACCTCGAAATGCCGGCGCAATGCCTCGCGCGAGTCGCTCATGCCGAAGCCGTCAGTGCCCATCGGCACGAGCCGCCCCGGGAGCCAACGCCCGATCAGATCCGCCGTGGCCTTGACGTAGTCGGAGGCCGTGATGAACGGCCCCTTCACGCCCTCGAGCGCGCGCGTAATGTACGGGACGCGCGGCTCCGCGTCGGGGTGCAGGCGGTTCCAGCGCTCGCACGAGAGCGCGTCGCTGCGCAGCTGCTGATAGCTGGTGACGCTCCACACGTCCGACGAGATCTGGAAACGCTCCTCGAGCAGCGCCTGCGCGCGCAGCACCTCGCGCAAGATCGAGCCGCTGCCGAACAGCTCTACGTGGCGTTCGCGCCGCTTCTCGGCGGGCTTGAAGCGATACAGCCCCTGGAGCACGCCCGCCTTCGCCCCTTCGGGCATGGGCGGCATCTGGTAATTCTCGTTCTGCAGCGTGATGTAATAGTAGACGTTCTCGTCCTTGTTGATCATGCGGTCGAGGCCGTCCTCGATGATCGCGGCGAGCTCGAAGGCGAACGCGACATCATAAGAGCGGCACGACGGCACCGTCATGGCGTGCAGCAGGCTGTGCCCGTCCTCGTGCTGCAGACCCTCACCGTTCAGGGTGGTGCGGCCGGCGGTGGCGCCGAGCACGAAGCCGCGCGCCATCTGATCCCCCGCCGCCCACAGCTGGTCACCGGTGCGCTGAAACCCGAACATCGAATAGAAGATGTAAAACGGGATCATCGTCTGCCCATGCGTCGCGTAGGACGTCGCGGCAGCGATGAACGACGCCATCGAGCCGGCCTCGGTGATGCCCTCTTCCAGCACCTGGCCGTCCTTGGTCTCGCGGTAATAGAGCAGCTTGCCCTTATCGATGGGCTCGTACAGCTGGCCCTGCGCGGCGTAGATGCCCACCTGGCTGAAGAGCGCGTCCAGGCCGAAGGTGCGCGCTTCGTCGGGCACGATGGGCACGATGCGCTTGCCGATCTGCTTGTCGCGGATGAGCTTGGAGAGCAGGCGCGCGAACACCATCGTGGTGGACGCTTCGCCCTTGCCCATGCCCTTGTAGAACTCTTCGTACAGATCCGGCTTGGGCAGCTCGAGCTTGACGTCCACCGAGACGCGGCGCTCTGGCAGGCAGCCGCCGAGCGCGCGGCGGCGCTCCATCAGGTAGCGCACCTCGGGGCTGTCCTTGCCGGGGTGATAATAGGGCGGATCCTCGAGCTCGGAGTCGGCGATGGGCAGCTCCAGAATGTCGCGGAACGCGCGCAGCTCGTTGCTCTCGAACTTCTTGCGCTGGTGCGTGACGTTGCTGCCCTCGAAGCCCTCGCCCAGCATCCAACCCTTCACGGTGTGCGCCAGGATCGCGACCGGGCGGCCCTGACCGAGCAGCTGCGCGGCGCGGTGATACGCGGCGTAGACCTTCGTCTGGCTGTGACCGCCGCGGCGCAGCTTGCCGATCTGCTCGTCCGTGAGATGGCTGACGGTCGCGAGCATGCGCGGATCCTTCGCGAAGAACTGCTCGCGCACGACCTGGCCGCTCGCCGTCGTGAAGCGCTGCCACTGACCATCGACGACGGTGTTCAGGTGATCGCGTAGCACCCCTTCGCTGTCGCGCGCGAAGATGGCGTCCCACTCCGGGCCCCAGATCACCTTGATGACGTGCCAGCCGGCGCCGCGGAACACGGCCTCGAGATCTTGGATGATCTTACCGTTGCCGCGCACCGGACCGTCCAGGCGCTGCAGGTTGCAGTTGACGACCCAGCACAGGTTGTCGAGCCGCTCGCGCGCCGCGATGCTGAGCGCGCCGAGGGTCTCCGGCTCGTCACTCTCGCCGTCGCCGACGAAGCACCACACGCGCTGCTCGGAGGTGTCCTTGATGCCGCGCGCGTGCAGGTAGCGGTTGAAGCGCGCCTGATAAATCGAGCCGATCGGGCCGAGGCCCATGCTGACCGTGGGAAACTCCCAATAGTCAGGCATCAAGCGCGGGTGCGGATAGGACGAGAGCCCCTTGCCACGCTCCGCCTCGCGCCTGAAGCGCTCCAGCTGCTCCATGCTCAGGCGGCCTTCCAGGTACGAGCGCGCGTAAATGCCCGGCACGGCGTGGCCCTGGAAATAAATCTGATCGCCGCGGCCTGGGGCGTCCTTGCCACGGAAGAAATGATTGAAGCCCACTTCGTACAGCGTCGCGCTCGACGCGTACGTCGAGATGTGACCACCGATGCCCGAGGAGTGATGGTTCGCGCGGTGCACCATCACGGCCGCGTTCCAGCGCAGGATGCGACGGATGCGGCGCTCGAGCTGCTCGTCACCGGGGAACTGCGGCTCCTGCTCGACAGGGATCGTGTTCACGTAATCCGTGTTGAGCGGCAGCAGCGGCTCCACGCCGCGGCGGCGGCCGGCGTCGATCACCTTCTCGAGCAGAAATCGCGCGCGTTCGCGGCCTTCGTGCTCGACGACGGCGTCCAGCGACTCGACCCACTCCCGGGTCTCCTGTGGGTCTCGATCGGAATCAGGCCTGTAGCTGTCCACTCTGCGGTCCTCTCGGGGGGGCCGAATACCTATGCCGGACCGCGCGTGTATTCAAGGTCGACGGCTGATTTGGTGCAGGGTGTCGGGTGGCGTGTGGCGGCTCACTACAACGCCGCGCAGTTCCGCCGCGCTCGGCCGGGCTTGCGGTCGGTGCGCGCGGGCCCACTATTCGCTCCGCGTGCCCCGTCCCCTCGCTTTCGCGCTCTTTTTTACGACCGCCCTCAGCTTGGTAGCGGGAGTGCATTACTTCATTTGGGTGCGATTAATCCGGGATCCGGGCTTTTCGCCGCTGACGCAGCGCTGGCTGACGCTGTTGCTCTGGTCGCTGTTCGCGAGCGTTCCTGGCGGCTTGATCCTGTCGCGAATCCTGGAAAACGCCGTCGGTCGCGCGCTGAGCTGGGTGGCGTTCATCTGGCTGGGCATGGTGCTGATCCTGCTCGTCGTGCTGGGCGGGCTCGAATTGTTTCGGGCAGGAGTCGAGCTCGCGCTGCGCGCGACGAACCCTGCGGCGGCCGCAGATCCGGAGCGGCGTCGCTTCCTCGCTCGCGCGCTGGCGCTGGGCGGCAGCGTCGTGGCGGCGGCGCTCGGGTTGAGCGCGCTGCGTTCCGGCCTGTCGCGCGTGCTCGCTCGTGAAGTGCGGGTGCGCCTCGAGCGGCTGCCGAGCGAGCTCGACGGCTTCACCATCGTTCAGCTCACGGACGTTCACATCGGGCCCACGCTGCGCGGCGAATTTCTCAGCGAGGTCGTGCGCACCGCGAATGCGTTGAAGCCCGACGTGATCGCCATCACCGGCGACCTCGTCGACGGCTCCGTGGAAGAGCTGCGCGAGCACGTCGCGCCGCTCGCCGAGCTGCGCGCTCGCTACGGCGTGTTCTTCGTGACCGGCAATCACGAGTACTACTCGGGCGTCGAGGAGTGGTGCGCGGAGCTCGGTAGGCTCGGCGTTCGCGTCTTGCGCAACGAACGCGTCGCCATCGGTACGCCCAGCGCGAGCTTCGACCTGGCCGGCGTCGACGACTATCAGGGCGCACGGTTCGGCGACGGGCACGGCGCCGATCTGGCGCGCGCGACGCGGGGCCGCGACGCGACGCGGGAGCTGGTCCTGCTCGCTCATCAGCCGAAGGCGGTGTTCGAAGCGGTCGAGCGCGGCGTCGGTCTGCAATTATCGGGGCACACCCACGGAGGACAAATCTGGCCCTGGAATCTGCTGGTTCGCCTGCAGCAACCGGTGGTCTCCGGGCTGGCGCGCTTCGGGCGCACGCTGGTGTACGTGAGCAACGGCACCGGCTATTGGGGGCCTCCGATGCGGCTCGGCGCGCCCGCGGAGGTGACCAAGGTGGTGCTGCTCGCGCCGCCCGAAGTCGCCGTCTAGAGCGCGGCTCCGGTTCCGGCCCGCTGAAAAGCGGGCTTCGCGAGGATGGCGCGAGCGACGCGCACGCCGTCGAGCGCAGCGCTCACGATGCCGCCCGCGTAGCCCGCGCCCTCGCCCGTCGGGTAAAAATCGCGCAGGCCGCGCGCCTGCAGCGAGCTCGCGTCGCGCACGACGCGCACGGGCGCGCTGGTGCGGGACTCGACGCCGATCAACACCGCTTCGTCCGTGAGATAGCCGGGCATGCGCCGCGCGAACACCTGCAGCGCCGCGGCCAAGCGCGCGGCGATGGGCACGCGCGCGGCGTCGAGGACGGCCCACAGCTCTGCCGCTACTACGCCGGGGATATAGCTCGACTCCGGCACCGTCGACGACGCGCGGCGGCGTACGAAATCACCGGGGCGCGCCGCGGGCGCGCGCAGCTCACCGCCGCCCGCCTCGAACGCCGCGCGCTCGATGACGCGCTGAAACTCCACGCCGCCGAGCGGGCCGCTGAAGCCGGCGCGTTCCCAGTCGCCGGGCTCCACGGCGACGACGAGCCCGGAGTTTGCGTGCGGCGAGCTGCGGCGCGACAAGCTCATGCCGTTCACGACCAACGCGCCGGGCTCGGTCGCGGCCGGAACGACCCAACCCCCCGGGCACATACAAAAGCTGAACACACCGCGCCCGTTGACCTCATGAGCGATGCGATAGGCGGCGTTGGGGAGCCGCGGGTGGTCGGCCACGGCGCCGTATTGAATGCGATTGATCAGCGGCTGCGGATGTTCGATGCGCACGCCCAGGGCGAAGGCCTTGGGCTCGAGCGTGAGCCCGTTCGCGAGCAGCAGCTCGAGCACGTCGCGCGCGGAGTGACCCGTCGCGCAAACCACGGCGTCTCCCAGCACCTCGCTGCCGTCCGCGAGCCGCACGCCGAGCACGCGGCGCTCCGCGCCCTGCCCTTCGCTGAGCAGCCCCGTCACGCGCGCGCCGAAGCGGAACTCGCTGCCCGCGCGCAGCAGCTCCTCGCGCAACGCGCTGACGACCTTCGGCAAGCGGTTGCTGCCGATGTGCGGTCGAGCGTCGACGAGCACCTCATTGGGCGCGCCGTGCTCGGCCAACACCAACAACACGTCGCGCACGCTGCCGCGCTTGTGGGCGCGCGTGTAGAGCTTGCCATCGCTGTACGTCCCAGCTCCGCCCTCCCCGAAGCAGTAGTTGCTGTCGGGATCGACGTGTCCGCGGCTGTTCAGCGCCTTCAAATCGTGACGGCGCGGCTGGACCAGCTTGCCGCGGTCGAGCACGATGCTGCGCACACCGCAGCAGGCCAGCTCATGCGCGCAGAATAGCCCGGCCGGGCCATCGCCGATGATGATCACGCGCTGCGCGCCGCTCACCGGCCGCGGGCGGCGCACGGTCTCCGGAGCCTCGTCGCCGATGGAGAGCAACAGCTGGAAGCGCACCGCGCCACGCCGCGCGTCGATGCTGCGGCGACGCACGCTGACGTTGGGAAGCTCACTCGCGGGGCGCCCCAAGCGGCGCGCCGCCAGCCGTCTCAGGCTCTCGGCGTCGTCGGCCTCGTCGAGGCCGAGCTCCAGCTCGAGCTCTGCGGGCGGCACAGTCATGCGCGGGCGATATCACACAGCCGCGCGGAAGGCCTTCCGAATGTGGTCTCGCGCGGCTATCGTCCGGCGGCGTGGAGCCGCGGAACCCCCCGCAGAACGAGCCCGACGACGTGGCGCTGGTGCGCGCCATGGCTCGCGGTGACGCGAGCGCGCTCGGCGTGCTCTACGACCGACACGCGCCCGTGCTCCTCGCCTTGGCCCAGCGCATCGTCGGAGCGCGCGCCGAAGCCGAGGATTTGGTGCACGAGGTGTTCTTGGAGACGTGGCAGAAGGCCGCTTCTTATGACGCGGAGCGCGCCAGCGTACGAGCCTGGCTGCTGCTGCGCGCTCGCAGCCGCTGCCTAGATCTCAAGAAGTCGGCTCGCGTCGCGCGCCGCTCTCCGGTGGACGCCAGCGCGCTCGACGAGCTGAGCGACCCCAGCGCGCTGGCTGCAATTTCCCCTGATCGTGGCAGAATACGAGCCGTGATGCTGAGCCTGCCGCGAGAACAGCAGAGCGTGCTGCTGCTCGGCTATTTCGAGGGCTTGAGCTCGAGCGAAATCGCGAGCGCGCTCTCGATCCCCATCGGGACGGTGAAGAGCCGGACCGCGGCGGCGCTCGCCGCGCTGCGCAGCGCGCTGGCCAGCGAGGGTGCGCCATGACGCGCGACGAACTGTTCGCCGAGCTCGTCTGCACGGAGGAGGATCACGCGGCGCTCGCCGAGCTCGCGACGCTGCTCGAGCCGCTGCCCGTCAGCGCCAGCGCGCGGGCGCGCCTGCTCGCGGCCGTCGCCGCGCCCGCGCTGCGCTGGGCGCCGCTGTTCGAGAAGCTCGCGCGCTTCTTCGATTTGCCGCGAGCGGCGCTGACAGCGCTGAGTGAGCGCGCAGCGAAGGACGAAGAGTGGGAGAGCGCGCCGCTCGACGGCGTGCGGCTGTTGCATCTGAGCGGCGGCCCGGCGCTGGGCGGCGCGGACGCGGGCCTAGTGTGGCTGAAGCCCGGTCTGCACTTTCCCGAGCATCGCCACCTCGGCGAAGAGCGCACGCTGATTTTGGAAGGCAGCGTCCGCTACGATAGCGGCCAAATCCAAGGCCCCGGGGACACGCTGCGGATGCCGGCGGGCTCGCGGCACAGCTTCGCGGTCACCTCCGAGCAGCCGCTCATCTATGCGTTGATTTTGCACGACGCAGTCGAGATCGCTGGCCAACGCTTCCCGCCGATCACTGGCTAGGTATCGCAAGTTTCTTTAAGACAACACTCCACGCCTGAAGTTTTCTGCGCGCTACGCCGGTATCAGGTGACTTTCCTCCACTCGCACGCCACAGCGCGCACGCCACTTTCGAGATAGAGTCCGGGGCCGCCAGGGTGCGTGTCGCGCGAATGAATGCGCGGCCGCCGGCGGCGCATCGAACAGCATATCTCGACTCGGCCATGGCTCCTCACGTCCACGATCTGGCGTCGTTCTCTGCCTTCCCCGCGCTGAGCCGGCTCGCACGAGCAGCGCCCTCGCTCGCGTTGCTTCTGCCTCTGTTCAGCGGCTGCGCGCAATCGCAGAGCGCGAACGAGCGGACGCCGACGGGAGCGCGCAGCGGCGGTTCCGGGAGCCTCGCGCTTGGCGGCAGCGCCGGGGTGGCGACAGAGCCGAGCAGCAGCGGCGGGACGCCCTCGGGCCATGAAGTCGGTGACAGCTGCCGAGCTTCGGCCGAGTGCGGACCGCCGACTCCGTATTGCCTCACGAAGTTGGGGCATTGTGTGGAGTGCCTGTCGCACGTCAATTGCCAGAACAGCGGCTCTCGCTTCTGCAATACGACGACGAACACCTGCGTCCAGTGCGTCACCGACGTCGACTGCCCCTCGGACGTACCGTATTGCTCGCCCGCGGGCGCTTGCGTGCAGTGTCTCTCGACCAGAAATTGCGGGACCGGCGACGTCGTCTGTGATCCCTTGGTGTTCCGCTGCGTGCCGACCTGCCTGAGCGAAGACGATTGCCAGAACAGCGTCGCGCGGCCGTACTGTGACGTGAAGCGCAACGTGTGCGTGGAGTGCGACTCCGACGAGCAGTGCCCGGCCGCTTCCCCGCATTGCGAAGGCGCCACAGGGACCTGCGAGAAGTGCCTCGTCGATGACGACTGCCCGGCGAGCGAGCCGCACTGTGACGAAGCGAGCCCGCACCGCTGCGTGGAGTGTCGGACCTCGGCGGACTGCGTCGATCACGTGCCGTGCACCGCCGGCCAGTGCGCGAAGAAGCCGACCTGAGCCGGTCAGCGCCCGCTCAACGTGAGCTCACGCCGAAGACGACGTAGACGCGGCCGGCACCGTCATCGGCGGTCGCGTCGCCGAACGCGAGATCGGCGATGCGGTCGCCGTTGACGTCGCCGACGATAGCGGCAGAGCTGATCTCGCCGCCCGCAGCGTGGCTGACTCTGTAGCCCTCGCTCAGGGCCAGCTCGGAGAGGTTGATCGGCGAGTGGCCCGCGCGCTTGCCGAACACGACGTAGGCCGTCGCACCGTCGCTGAGCAGGATGTCGGCCAAGCCGTCGCCGTCGACGTCTCCGCCGCCGGAAATCGTGACGCGCTCGCTCAGCCCCGAAAAGCCCGACATCGTCCAGCTCGGCGCCAACACCGACGGCGGGCCGAAGACCACCGAGCAGACCGCAGCACCGGCGACGTCGTCGCAGTAGCCGAGGTCGGGGTTGCCATCACCGTTGACGTCCAGCAGAGCGGCGACCGCCGAGGCGCCGCTGCCGGTGCGCGCCGCACGCCAGCCGCCATTGCGGCCATCCGTCGTGACGCGGCTGATGCGCGGCAGCTGCGCTTGCCCGCCGCGCAGCAAGAAGAACTCCGACTCTGCGCTCAGAAACAGCTCCGTGGCTCCGTCAGCGTCGACGTCCCCCGCACCCGTGCAGGCGATGGGGAAGCCGTCTTCGCCATCTGGCCCCTCCACGAACAAGGCGGCGGAGCCGATCTTCACGCTGCCGCTCAGCGTCGCTCCGCCCCGCAGCACGTGGAGCGCACCCGCCCGCAAGCCCTTCGAGGAGACCAACAGGTCGGGAAATCCGTCTTGGTCCATGTCGCCGACGCCGCGCACGATGCGCCCCACGTCTCCGTAGTTGGCGTCCGGCACGATCACCGCGCGCGCGGTAGCCCGCAAATCGACGGAGCCGGCCAGTTCCGCGCCCGACACGAGATAGACCCGCCCGCCGCCCGCTGACGCAGCGATGGCCGCCTCGGCGGCGCCGTCACCATCGACATCGCCGACCCACGTCGCGGCGCGACCGAGGCCCTCCAGCGGGCCGGCGTGCAGCGCGACGTAGTGACTGGCTTCGGCTGCGGGCGCTCCCAGCTCGAGCTGCAAGGCGCTAGCGTCGGTCTTGCCGAACACCACGAAAGCGGCGCCGTCACCGCCGTTGGCTCCCGGCGCGCCGAGCAACAGATCCCTGCGGCCATCGCGATCGATGTCGGTTCCGCGCTCCACGGCCGCACCCAAGGCAGAGCCTTCGGGACCATGAATGACGAAGCCGCCGACTCCCTTCTGCAGCACTCCGAGATCGATGTCCGTTGGCATCACGCGGATCTGCACGTTCGCGCGCACGTCGAAATGCTGCTCGTCCGCGCTCTTGACCCTGTACCGGAAGCGGTAAATCCCGAAGAAGCGGCTCTCGCCGGCGGCCGCGAAGCTGAACGAGCCGTCGTCTTGCATGTTCAGCTCCACATCGAACTCGCGCGGCCGCTCGTCGTCGTGGTTGTCCACCTTGTCGACGCGGAGGTTCAGGGGGATGTCGTTGGAGAGCAGCCCGAGCTCGGTGGGCACGAACAACGCGGTGTGCTGTCGCGCGACGTAGAAATCATCGCCGAGCCGCGGGGGACTCGTGCGCACGCCCTTGCCGGCGCCGGCACCTCCGCCCGCCAGCGGCGCGCCGCCGCCCTGGTTCGCGATACCGCCCTCGCCGCCGATGCCCTTGCCGCCAGCCGGGACGGGATCGGTATCGAACGTCTGCAGCGGGCAGCCGCTCAGCGCGAGCGCGGCCGGCAGCAGCGCAGCGAGAGCAGCGGGACGGAGCGCGCGCTTCACGCTAGAAACGCCCCACGAGCCCTGCTCCACGGGCATTGACGATCACGCCCAGGGCGCCGCTCTTGGCGGCCGAGGGCGCGATGATGTAGAGCGTGGCACCCACGCACGCGAGCGCCGCGCCCGAGAGAATGCCGGCCGTGGCGATCGTCTTCTCTGCTTCGTAAGTCTCGATGTCGGACGCGAGCGCCGCTGGGCAATGTGACTTGGTGCACAGCGTCTTCAGGCGCGCCTCGTCATGCAGCGCCATGAAGCCAAACACGACACCGGTGAGCAAAGACGCACCGCCCACGCCCATGAAGACGTAGCTGACGAGGTGAGTGCCCTTACCGTCCGGCAGCACCTCGCCCTTGGTCGCACGCGCTGACGCAGCGCCGCTGGGGCTGGCGCTTGCAGGCAGCGCCAGCCGCAATACCACGCGCCGCACCTCCCCTTCGCCCAGCCGTAGCTCGAGCGCGCCGGTGCGCAGCCCATCGACGGCGGAGATGCGGATGCGGCCCGGGTCCATCATGCGCGGCGCGCCCAGCGCGTCGCGGTCGAGCGGCTCGCCGTTGACAGAGACGCTCAAGCGATCGTCCACCGGACCATCGACGCTGATGGCGAGCATCGGGATGCGCGGCAACAGCTCCCGCAGCTCCAGCGCGGCGTCGCGCTTCGCGGCCCACTCTTTTTGCGGAGCGTCGGGCGGCAACGATTGCTCGGACAGCTCACGGTAACGAGCCAGCGCCGCCAATAGGCTGCCGCCCTTCGACCACCCGCGCGCTACCCAGATGCCGAGCGAGGGCACGTGCTCGAGCTCGTACGCTCGGTCGAAACGGTCAGCAGCGCCGAGGTAGTCTCCCGCTCGATACAGCGCCACGCCATCGCGCCACAGCTCACGGGCCGGAGCCAGCGCGGGCTGGGCGTCGACTTGAGCGCCGGCCGGCGCGGTGAACGCGGCGACGACGAGCGCCGCCACCGCGCACACGAAGCGCAGGTGGGCGCCGCTGGCGCGTGAGCTCGATTGGCGTTCCCGCATGGACCCGAGACGGCCAACCTTAGCAAAAATGGCCGACGCCGGCGTGCTCGCGCGTGGGCGCGCTACTTCGCGGTCAGCGCGGGCAGCATGATTTCGAGCACGGCGCCCGAGCTGGTCTCACGCACGCTGTACGACGGCTCGACCGGCTGCCGCAGGGTGAGCACGAGAGCCAGCGCCCGGGCCGCCTCGCCACGTGACTTGCCGCCAGCGCCTTTTCCCTGCTTCCGCTTGGGAACGCGCCAGCGCGCGCTCTCCAACACTGTAGCAAAGCCGGCGGTGAGCAGCGGGTTCCGGTTGTTGCGCGCGGCGACGTGCGCCCCTTCGAGCAGGTACGTGACCGTGCGGCCCTGCCGCTGCTCGCTCACTGGCACCTTGCCAGTGAGCTCCACGAAGAGCAGCGAGCGACCATCCGGCAACATACGGAATCCCGTGTACGTGACGTTGGGGCCGTCCGGCGGCGCGCTCCCGGCCCGGCGCGGCGCGGCGCTAACGCTGCCGGGTGACGCGACGCTCGCGAGCGCGAGGGCCGCGAGCGAAGCAAACAGTCGCCGGCGGCACGGGGAGCTGGGGCCAGGCATGGCTAGGCTCTCGAATTCTGGTCCTAGATCCCTGCTCAAGGAAAGCAGCGAGTGACGCAGCGCTCACAAAGGTCGTGCGCTTATCCAAGCGCTTATCGAACTCGGCGAACGGGCCCCCCCGGCGCCGGAAACGGACGCGGCTACGGGCGCTCCTCAGCCTTCACGCTGAGCATCTGCACCGTGTTCGCGCGCAGCACGCGCAGCTCGCGCTCGCTGCCGATGCTCGGGGCCCCGAGACCCGCCTCGAGATCTTCCGGCCGCGACAGCGGCTCGCCCGCCAGCTCGAGCAGCACATCACCGAGCAGCACGCCGCCGCGCTCGGCCGGGCTGTCTTCCCGCACGGACATGACCATCAAGCCGCAACCGCGCCCGAGCTCGCCCGCGACTGCCGACGGAAGGCGCACGGGGTGCACTATGACGCCGAGGTGACCGCGGCGTACCCGGCCATGCGACGAGAGCTGCTCGATCAGCTCGCTCACGCTCGCCGCCGGCAACGTGACGAGCGCGCCGCGCGCCAGCCCCGGGTGATTGAGCCCGATGAGCGCGCCATCCATCGCGATGAGCGCGCTCACCGCGAGCGCCGGGCTCGGAGCGATGTCCGTCTCGATGTAGCGCTCCATCCGCGCACCGCCGGGCACTCGCCACTCCCCGGCGCTGGAGCTCACGACGCCGAGCCGCGCGCGCAGGCGCTCCGTCGGTCGCGCCAACACGAGCACCAGCTCACCGAGCTCTGGCGTCGCGCTCGCCCGTGGCAGCGTCGGCAAGCCACCCTGCACGCGCAGCACCAGCAGGTCCGTAGCAGGGTGCTGGCCCAACCGCTCCGCGCTGCGGCTCTCTCCGGCGTAGGAAATCACGAGCTCTTCCTCGCGCTCGAACGCTCGCGCCGAGGTCAGCACCAGATCGCTCGCCCACACGAGCCCGCTCGCGCCGTAGCCGCGGCGTCCGCGAACGTGAACCAGCGACGCCCCAGCGCGGGCGACAAGATCCCGCAACGCGATTGAAACTTCGGACAAGCTTTGCATCAGAGAGGCTCCTTGCCGGCACGGACCCACGCCGGAATGCAAAGCGTAAGCGCGCGGCCGCGCTCGCAACACCACCGGATCGGACAGCGCGGCCTACCCGAACGGCTAGGCCGAATGATTTTCGAGGCGGCCTTTACAGCTCTGGAGAGCGACTTACGTTGGCCCAACGATGCTCGCCCTCACCCTAGCCGCCGCGATCGTGGCCGAGTCGGCCCTGGTCCGCAGCGGACTGTCCGCGATCCTTGCCAGCTCCCCTTCCATCCGCGTCGTCGCCGAGGCCGCCCCCGCGGAGGCGCGCGATCTCCCAAGTGAAGGCGTGGATGTCGTGGTCTGCGACGTCCCGGACGGAACCAGCGGCGCGCAGGCGCTCGAGGCGGCGCCGAAGGGTGTCCCAGTCCTCGCGCTGGTCGGCGCACCAGAGCACACTCGAGACCTCATGCGCGCAGGAGCGCGCGGCGTGATCAGCCGCGACGCCCCGGGCGACCGGCTCTCTGCCGCTTCCATCGCGGTGGCTCAAGGGCTCTGCACGCTCGACGAAAAGACGCTCTCGGATCTGGTGTCGCCCAAGCCCGCGGAGCCGGTCGCGACCCTGCTCACCCCGCGTGAGCACGAGGTGCTGGAGCTGCTCGCCGAGGGGTTATCGAACAAGATCATCGCGCTGCGCCTCGACATCAGCGAGCACACCGCGAAATTTCACGTCAACTCGATCCTCGACAAGCTCGAGGCCGATACGCGCACCGACGCCGTCGTCCGCGCAGCGCGCAACGGCATGCTCACGCTGTAGCGCCGCGGGCGCTCACTCGCTGTAGCCGTTGGGGTGCGTTTGGAACCACTTCCAAGCGCTCTCGATGGTCTGCCCGATGTCGGTGCGCTTGGCCCTCCAGCCGAGCTCGCGCTGAATTTTGCTAGCGTCGGCGTAGAGCACCGCTGGGTCGCCCGGGCGGCGCGGCCCCAGTTCGACGCTAAAGGGCCGCCCGATCGTCGAGCGAGCGGCGTCGAGCACCTCTTTGACGCTGTAGCCGCGGCCGATGCCCAGGTTGTAGACACGCTGATCACCGGGGCGGAGCGCTTCCATCACCGCGACGTGCGCCTCCGCGAGATCCTCGACGTGGATGTAGTCGCGGATGCAGGTGCCGTCCGGCGTGGCGTAGTCGTCACCGAAGACGACCAGCTTTTCACGCAGGCCGAGCACCGTCTGCAAGATCAGCGGGATGAGGTGCGTCTCCGGTTCGTGATGCTCGCCCAGCGTGCCGTCCGCGGCGGCGCCGGCCACGTTGAAATAGCGCAGCATGGCGCAGGAGAAGCTCGGCAGCTTGCGCGCCAGCTCGCGCAGCATGCGCTCGGAGAACAGCTTGGAGGCGCCGTAGGGGTTGATCGGATTTTGCGGCGTCTCTTCGCGGATGGGCATCGAGTCCGGCTCGCCGTACGTCGCGCAGGTGGAGCTGAAAACGAAGCGCCGACACTCGCTGTCAGCGACCGCTTTCAATAGGCTCAGCGTTCCCATGGTGTTGTTGTCGTAATAGAGCAGTGGATTTTCCACCGACTCACCGACATAGGAGAACGCGGCAAAGTGCATCACGCACTCTACGTGGTGCTGCTGCAACGCCGCGAGCACGCGCGCGGTGTCTCGCACGTCCGCTTCGATGAAGGGCAAATCAGCCGGCAACGCGGCGCGGTGGCCCCTACTCAGGTTGTCGAGCGCGGCGACGCGGTGACCGGAGGACAAGAGGACCTTGACCGCGTGCGATCCGATATAGCCAGCAGCGCCGGTGACGAGGACGTTCATGCTTTTGCTCTCGTAAAGCAGACCTCCGCCGCCGCGACAAGCCTCGAACCTCACGCGGACGACGCAGCCGTGACCGGACGCGAACACGGAGCTCGTCGTCGATGTAGCCCGAGGTGCGTCACTAGCCTGAGCTGCGCGCCGGAATGAACGCCACGGCCGCCGCGAGGAGGATGAGCAAGAAGGCCAAGATGTAGTTCCAGCGCGGCGGCTCACGCAGCCAGAGCAGCGCGAAGCCGACGAACACGACCAGCGTGATGCACTCCTGGATGATCTTCAGCTGGTACGCGGAGAACGCGCCGTAGCCGAAGCGATTGGCGGGAACTTGCAAGCAATACTCGAAGAAGGCGAGACCCCACGACACCGCGACGGCCTGCCACAGCGGCAGCCCGCGAAACCGCAGGTGCCCGTACCAAGCCGCGGTCATGAACAAGTTACTGGCAAACAGCAAAAGAACTGGCCGCACGCGGCCAGCATATCAGGCGGCCTCGACGCCGGTGTGAGCCCCAAAATACTCGAGGGAGTACGGCGCGCTCGCCCCGTCGACGCTAGGCTCCGGGCGTCTTGTCCGCCGCCTCGACCCTCACCTGTGTCCACGCCGCCCGCTGCCCGGGCTGCCCGCTGCTGGCGCTGCCCTACCCCGAGCAGCTGGCCCGCAAACAGGAACATCTGCGGCAGGCGCTCGCGGCATATCCTGCGCTGAGTCACGTCCCGGTCGCGGCGACACGCCCAGCCGCTCCGGTGACCGGCTATCGCTTGCGCGCCAAGCTAGTCGTAGCGGGCCGCGCGCTGGGCCTCTTCGCGGAAGGCAGCCACGAGGTCGTGGACACTCCGCAATGCGTGGTGCTCGCGCCCAGCGTCGCGCGCGTCGTCGCCATCGTGCGCGCGGCGCTGCCGCTCGAGCTCGAGCTGCTGGCCATCGACGTCCGCGCCGCGGATGACGGCGTGTTGCTGACGCTGATCGCGCCGCGCGGCAGCGACGTCGGCGCCGCGCGGCGCGCGGCAGCGGCGCTGATGGCGAAGAGCTCGGAGATCTTGGGCGTCGCATTGGCGGAGCGCGCGCCGCGCTCGGCGCAGGTGCTCGGCAGCGCGCCGACGCCGCTGTGCGGCGCTGGCTTCGCGCGGCAACGCTTCGCGGCGAACGCGCCGTGGCACCGCGCGGTGCCGGGCGGCTTCGTGCAGAGTCACGGCGGGCAAACTGCGGCGCTGCACGCTGCGATCGAAGCGGCGCTGGCCGCGAACCTGAGCGGGCTCGCCGGGCGTCGCATCCTCGAGCTCTACGCTGGCGAGGGCGCGCTGGCGCTGCGACTGGCCGCGCGCGGCGCGGACGTGACCGTGGCGGACAGCTTCGCGCCGAACCTGGCGCAGCTCGAGCACAGCGCACGCTCGCAGGGCCTGCGCGTGACGACGCTGGCCGCCAGCGCGGAACAAGCGCTGGCGCGCGTCGCGGTGCCCGACGCGCTGCTCGTCGATCCGCCGCGTCGCGGCTTGTCGCCCGCTGTTCGCGGCGCGCTGGGCCGCCTCGCGCCGGGCGTGCTGCTCTACGTCTCGTGTGAGCCGGCGACGCTGGCGCGAGACCTCTCGCACCTGCGCGAGCTCGGCTTCGCCGTGGAAGCGACGACGCCGTGGGACATGATCCCTCTGTCAGAGTCCGTGGAGACGCTCGCGCTGCTGAAGCGCGGCGCGGCGCCCCCGGCGCGCGTGCTCTACGAGGACGCCGCGCTCATCGCCGTGGACAAGCCGCCGCATCTTCCAACAACCCCGCAGGGTGAACACAGCCGCTCGCTGCTCGACGCGGTGCGGGCGCTGCCGGACGCGGCCGAGGCGGTGCCCATCCACCGCCTCGACGTCGGAACCAGCGGCGTGTGTTTGTTCGCGCGGCGCCCCGCGCACGTGCAAGCCCTGGCCGCTGCGCTGGCGCGCGGCGAGAAGACGTACGTCCTCGCGGCGCGCGGCGTAGTGCACAAAAAGGGCCGCTGCGAGCGCCCGATCCCCGACGCTGGCGCGCTGCGCGCCGCGGCGACGTCGTATCGCCGGGAAGCCGTGGTCGGGACCCACTCGCTCGTCCGCGCCTGTCCGCAGCAAGGACGGCGCCACCAAATTCGCCGGCATTTCGCCGGCATCGGCCACCCGCTGCTCGGCGACGCGCGCTACGGCGACCCTGCCAGCAACCGCTTCTTCGAGCAACGCCACGGTCTCGATCGGACGTTCCTTCACTGCGCGGAGATCAGCTTGGCGCGCGGCGCCGAGAGCTTGTCGCTGCGAAGCCCGCTGGCGCCGGACTTGGAAGCCGTGCTGACCAGCTTAAGAGCCGCTTCGCGAGCGGAGAAGACCCCGGCGCTCAGCGAGTAGGATCGCGCCCACGTGTACGCCATGCAACACCTCACCTGCTTCCACCAGACCCAGCAGCTCAGCCGCCGGATGCAGCTCCACCTCGAGCACCTCGCTCTGCTCGGGGCGCGCCGCGCCGGCCCGCTCCGCGCCCAGCGCGACGAAGAAGTGCGCGTGCGTCGTGTGCCGCGCGGGCTCGGTGCTCACCGTCATCAGCGGCAGCCAGTCCCGCGCCGTGTAGCCCGTCTCTTCGCGCAGCTCGCGCTGGGCAGCGAGCAGCGGCGGCTCATGCGGCTCGATGACGCCCGCGGGCAGCTCCAGCGAGGCGCGCGCGATGCCGTGGCGGTATTGGCGCACCATGACAAGCTCCCCGTTCGGCGTCATGGCCAGCACCGAGGCCCAGTCCGGCCCCTCGATGAGATGAAACTCGTCGATGTGGTGACCGTTCGGCAAACGCACACGCTGCTCTCGCACGCGCAGCCAGCGTCGGTCGACGATGACCTTCTCGAACAGCACGCGCCAGGCGCTGGGGGACATGGCGCGGCGTTCTAGCACTCCACCCGACGCTCGCGCGAGCACGCCATGAGTGCCCCTGCCCTGCTCGCGCGCTGCCTGGACGACCCGGGCTACACGCCTTCACGCGAAGAGATACCGCGACTGCTCGCTTGCCTGGCAGCGCTGGACCCCAAATCCGCGCGGCGCCTCGCGCGTACCCTGAGCATCAACCCCGCGCTCACCGCGGACGCGGTGGTCACGCGCTTGCCGCACGCCGAGCAGAGCGAGCGCCGAGCGCTCTACGCACTGCTCGGGCGCCTAGCCACTAGCCACGACGATCCCCGTTTCTTCGAGCTGCTCGCGCGCGGCCTCGCCGACGGCGACGCGCGTGCTCGGCGCGCCGCCGCCAGCGCCCTGGGCAAGCTCGGCGACACGCGCGCCGAGCCGCTCTTGCTCCGCGCGCTGCGCCGCGACGACGTCGCCCTGCAGCGCAGCGCGGTGGAGGCGCTGGGCAAGGTCGGCGGCCACGCGACGCTGCGCGCGTTCGAGCAGCTTCCGCTCGCCGATGCGGAGCTCGCCCGACGCCTGGAGGAGAGCCGGCTGCTCATCACGCGACGACTGGGCCGCGAGCTGCCGGCGAGCATCGAGCTCGCTCGCCCATTGCCGCTGCCCATGCGCGTCGCGTTCAGCTGCCGGCGCGGCCTCGGCCCGCTGTTGTGCCGCGAGCTCGCGGCGTTTCGCCCGCTGCAGCGCACGGAGACGCGCGTCGACGTGGAGTGCGCGGCGAGCATTGAAGAGCTGCTCGTCGCGCGCACGGCGCAGAGCTTCGCGCTCGTGCTTCAGCTCGCCGACAGCGACGCAAGCCCCGAGGAGCGCATCGCGCGCGCCTTGACGCAAGCCCAGAGCCTGGCCGCCCTGGCGGCGTGGAGCGCCGGCCCGCCGCGCTTCCGTCTGGAGTGGTCCGACGGCGCGCACCACCGCGCGCTGACGTGGAAGACTGCAGAGCGCGTGCGCGCGCTGAGCTCCGCGCTGAGCAATGACTCGCGCGCCGCCAGCTGGGTCGCGCTCGCACCGCCCACGGGTTTCGGCGAGCTGCTGTTGAGCCCGCGCCTCTCGCCCGATCCGCGCTTCGCGTACCGTCGGCGCGACGTCCCCGCGGCCTCTCATCCCACCATCGCGGCGGCGCTCGCGGCCAGCGCGCCCTTCGAAGCGGACGACGTGATCTGGGATCCGTTCGTCGGCAGTGGTCTCGAGCTCATCGAGCGCGCGCGGCTGGGTCCCTATCGGCGCTTGCTCGGCTCGGACCTGGACCCCCGCGCGCTCGCGGCCGCGCGCGAGAATTTGCAAAGCGCAGGCGTCGACGCCGCGGAGCTGCTCGAGGGCGACGCGCTGACCCTGGCGCCCGAGGGCGTCACGCTGATCCTGAGCAATCCGCCGTTCGGGCGCCGCGTGGCGCGCGACGGCTCCATCAAAGCGCTGCTCGCCGGGTTCGTGGCGCACGCCGGGCGGTGCTTGCCGCGCGGCGGGCGCCTCGTCTGGCTTTCGCCGCTAGAACGACACACGGCGCTGGCGGGTCACGCAGCGGGTTTCGACGTGGCGAGTGGCCCCAGCATCGACATGGGCGGCTTCGACGCCCGGCTGCAAATCATGATCAAGCGCTGAGCCCGGTTCGTGCGCAGCTTGCCCGACGCGCAGCGACCGCTACTCTGCCGCGTCCTCACGAGGAGCTTCCATGTCTACCCCCCTCGCCATCAAGACCAGCGGCGCCATCGATCTTCTCTCTCTCGGCGCTCTGGTGCACCGCCTGGACCCCGGCAACGTGCCATTTCGCAAGGCGAGCCAGTGCGCCATCCACGTGAGCGGCGGCGAGTTCAACGTGGCCGCCAACCTGTCCGATTGTTTTCGCATGAGCACGGCGATCGCGACCGCGATGGTAGACTACCCGATCGGAGAGCTCATCGCGGAGCGCGTGCGCGCCATGGGCGTGCGCCCCTTCTATCGCCGCTTCGAGCACAACGGGATGAGCGGCCCCAACATGGCGACGGTGTACAGTGATCGCGGCTACGGCGTGCGCGCGCCCGTCGTATTTTACAACCGAGCCAACGAAGCTGCGGCCGCGCTCCAGCCTGGCGATTTCGACTGGACCGCGATCTTCGCCGAGGGCGTGCGCTGGTTTCATAGCGGCGGCATCTTCGCGGCGCTGTCGCAGACGACGGGCGAGCTCATCATCGAGGCGATGCAGGAGGCGCGCCGCGCCGGCGCCATCGTCAGCTTCGATTTGAACTACCGTGAGAAGCTGTGGCGCGCGTGGGGCGATCCCAGCCGCGCGGCGAGCGTGCTCAGCCGCATCGCGGAGCACGTGGACGTGCTGGTCGGCAACGAAGAAGACCTGCAAAAGGCGCTGGGCATTCGCGGCCCCGAAATCGGCGCGCGCTCCGCGCTCGATCCTGCGCTTTTTCTCGGCATGATCGATCAGGTGGTCGACCGCTACCCGAAGATCCGCGCCGTCGCGACGACGCTGCGCGAGGTGCACAGCACCAACCGGCACAGCTGGAGCGCCGTAGCCTGGATCGCCGGTGAAGCACACAGCGCGCCCCGCGCTGAGCTCGATGTCTTCGATCGCGTGGGCGGCGGCGACGGGTTCGCTGCGGGCCTGTTCTACGGCCTGCTCAGCGGCGCACCCGCCGAGCGCGCGGTGCGCCTGGGTTGGGCGCACGGTGCGCTGCTGACGACCTTCCCCGGCGACACCACGATGACGACGCTGAGCGAGGTTCAATCTTTCGCTGACGGCGCTTCGGCCCGTATCCAGCGCTGACCAGACCCCGCGCGGCACGTGACAGTGCCTTTGGCAAAATTCACTGCTCGTGCATCGAAATTAGCAATCAGCGCCGTCGTGTCGCCAGGCTCGACTCGTCTCAATCTGACACTGCCGCTCCGAGCCGCAGTTTTCTTGTGCTCACAGCCAGGTTTCCGCTGCGTTTTTGCATCAGAAGGGCGTCGCACTCCCGCGGTTTGCAATTACAGCCCTGACTGCCCCGATTTAACGGTCTGCGGGTACTGAGTGCTGATTAGAAGCGATCCAATCTGATCGCCCAATAGCGATCGACGCGGAGAGGCTCAATGAAGACACTACTCTCACTCCTAGGCTGTGTGGCGCTCGGATGCATCGTCATCGCCGGTTGCGGCGATGATGACGACATGGGCAGCGGCGCGACGAGCGGCGGCGCGACCGTGCGCGGTGGCGCGAGCGGGACCAGCGGTGGCACGTCGTCGAGCAGCGGCGGCTCGACCACGAGCGGAGGCAGCAGCAGCTCCACGACGGGCGGCGAGAGCCCCGGTAGCGGCGGAACGTCGAGCGTCGCGGGAGCCGGCGGCGACGGCGGCTCGAGCGAGCAGGGCGGCGCGAGCTCTCGAGCGGGAGCCGGCGGCGCGGCCGACGCGGGCAGCGCTGGAGAGTCCGGCGACGTTGGCGGAGCAGCGGGAGCAGCGGGCTCGGTAGGAGCCGCGGGCAGCGCGGGCAGCGCGGGCAGCGCGGGCAGCGCGGGCGCCGCGGGCGCCGCGGGTGGCTCCGATAGCGGCGGCGCGACCGGTGCAGACAACTGTCCCCGTACGCGGCCAGACGACGGCGGGCGCTGCCGCACTGAGGGGCTCAGCTGCTCGTACCGCAACATCGACTGTGAGTGCGGCGACAACGGACGTTGGGCCTGCGTACGCTCCGGCGCCAATGGCGGCCGCGCGGGTCGCCGCAACTAGATCCTGATTTGCATTCAGGGAGCGTGAGCTTCGTGGTCCGTGCCGCAGGGCGAGGACCATGAAGCTCGCGAGCCCTTCGCGATTCGCGGGCCTAACCCTGCGGGGTCGTGTGCGCGGCGAGCCAGGCCGGGTCCAGCTCGAAGTGCCCGACGCCCGCGACGGGTCCTTCGAGCAGTACTCCCTGGTCCGCTACGGTAACGAACAGCTCGCCGCCCGGCATCACGACGCGGATGCGACCGGCGTCGAGCCGCCCGGTGCGCACTCCGGCCGCGGCCGCCGCGCAGGACGACGAGCCCGACGCCTGAGTCTCACCCGCGCCGCGCTCGTAGATGCGAAGCTCCAGCTCCGAGCGCGAGCGCACGCGCGCGATTTGCACGTTGGTGCGGTTGGGAAATAGCGGGTGCTCGCTGAGCTCCGCGCCCCATCGGCGCCAGGGTAAGGAGTCGAGCGCTTCGCTGCGAAACACCACACAGTGGGGATTCCCCATGCCCACCGCGGTGGCCAGCAGAGCGCCGTCGCTGACAGCGATGGGCTGCTCGATCAGCTCCTGCGCGGCGCGCACCGGCACCTCCTCGGGCACGAACGTCGCCGCGCCCATCTCCACGCTGATGGTGTCCGCGCCCACGCGGCAATTGACCTTGCAAGCGCCCGTCGAAATCGAAAATTCAGAGCCGGCGTTCTTGGCGAAGGAGAGCCAGCGCGCAAAGATCCTGAGTCCATTGCCGGACTTTTCGGCGATCGATCCGTCAGGGTTCCAAATCGTGACGCCGTGCTCGGCCCCGAGCGTGGGCGCGCACGGCTCCAGGATGCCATCGCCGCCCACGCCGGAGTGGCGCTCGCAAATGGCTCTCACGAGCGGTGGCTCGAGGCGCAGCGCGCGCTCCAACACCAGGTAGTCATTGCCGAGACCGTGGGCTTTCCAAAATCGCACGGCTCGTGCTTAGCCTCGATCCCGCACGCCGTCGAGCAGCGCTATGGCGCGCGCGGGGCGGGCGCGCCGATCAGGTAAGTAACGGTGGCAGGCAACCGCGGGATCGGCAGCTGACCGATCTCCCATTCATAGTCGGGCACGTCGATATCGGCGACCAGCGCGCGCAGCTCATCGGGCTGATACGCGCGCAAGCACGAGACGACGCCGTCCCATAGCGTGCAGAGGGGCACCACCGGAAGAGCGTACGTGAGCGCCAGGCGGCTCCAGCGAAACGGCTTGATGAACGGTGTCACCAAGAACATCGTGAGCAAACCGACGCTCACCTGCAGCACGCTGCCGGGTGAGCGGCTGACGAGCTCACAGACGGCGATGCCGCGGCCCTTCTGCGCTGCATCGCGCAGGCACGAGCGCGCGAGCTCCGGCGGCAGGTGATGGAAGGCGTTGCTGATCAACCGAAACCCCGGGAGCTCCTCGGGCACGCGCAGGGCGTCGACGGGCTGTTCGACGAAATCGATGAGGCCCCCGTTCTCGCGCCGGGCCAGCTCGAAGCGCGGGCGATTGGGATAGAGGTCGGAGAGCACGACTCGAAGCGGACGTGAACGGCGCCGACTGAGCAGCCGCGCGATGGGCAGCGCGGGTCCGCCGCCGCCGGAGCAGAGATCGAGCAGCGTATCGTCCCCCGTGCG
This sequence comes from uncultured Sorangium sp., assembly GCA_966250485.1. Classification (GTDB taxonomy): domain Bacteria; phylum Myxococcota_A; class Polyangia; order Polyangiales; family Polyangiaceae; genus PMG-095. Next base: position 177,983 of record CBINHN010000004.1, read on the forward strand.
CTCCAGCGCGGCCGCCAGACGCTCGGAGAAGCCGACGTACGGCTTCTCCGGCGCGCCCATGAACGCCAGGTAGTCGGTCATGGCTTCGCGCACCACGCCTGGAAACCAGGGTTGATCCTCGAACTCGAAGAGGTGGACGCGCTTCATGCCAAAAGGTGCCGGGATTCTCGTCGCGAGGCGGAGAATCGGTCAAGCTCCGCCGAGTGCTCGCCGCTGATTCACAGCTGACGCCGTCAACGCTGAGCGCCGACCCCGGCGACATCGGCGTGTACATCCATTTTCCGTACTGTCTCGCGAAGTGCCCGTACTGCGACTTTTTGAGCGTCCCGAGCGCACGCGCGGAGATTCCGCATGCTCGCTATGCAGACGCCGTGCTAGCCGAGCTCGAGCGTCGCGCCGCGAGCTTGCCGCGCGCGCGCCTGCGCAGCGTCTTCTTCGGGGGCGGCACCCCCTCGCTCTGGCAGCCGCAGCAGCTCGCGCGGGTGCTCGGCTCCGTACGAGCGCTGTTCCCGGACGCAACCTCAGCCGAGGTCACCGCCGAGTGCAATCCCTCGAGCTTCGACGATCGCGCGGCGGCGGGGCTGCGCGAGGCGGGCGTCAACCGCATCAGCCTCGGCGTGCAGAGCCTGGACGCGCAGCGGCTCGCGTTTCTCGGACGCTTGCACGACCGCGAGGGCGCGCTCGCCGCCATCGCCACCGCGCGGCGCCACGGCTTCCCGCGCGTCTCGGCCGATCTGATCTTCGGAGTCGCGGGCCAGAGCGCGGAAGAAGCAGCGCTGGAAGCGCGCATCGTGGCCGAATCGGGCGTCACGCACGTCAGCGCGTACGCGCTCACCATCGAAGCTGGCACGCAATTCGGCGAGCTCGCGCGCCGCGGAAAGCTCCCGTTGCTGCCGGAGGATAACGTCGCGAGCTCGTACTCCGCCGTCGAAGCGGCGCTGACAGGCCTCGGCTTCGCTCACTACGAGGTCAGCAACTACGCGCAGCCCGGCGCCGAGGCCCGGCACAACCTCGGCTATTGGCGAGGCCTGCCGTATCTCGGGCTCGGCGCGGGGGCGTGGGGTACGCTGCGCGCGCTGAGCGGTGAGCGCGTGCGCTACCGCAATACGCCCTCCATCGAACGCTACCTGACGTGGGCGAGCGCGAGTGACGTGCCCGAGCTCGACGCCGTGAGCCCGTGGGTCAGTGTCGTCGAGCCGCTCACAGCGGAGCAGGCGCTGAGCGAGCGAATCATGCTGGGCCTGCGGCTCGCGGAAGGCGTCAATCTGGCCGCGGCCGAGCGCGACAGCGGGGCTTTGGTCTGGACCCGCGGGCGCCGCCGCGCCATCGAAAAGTGGACGGCGCGGGGCGCGCTCTGCCTCGACCCCGACGGCCGACTGCGAATTCTGCCCTCGCATTGGCTGCTCGCCGACGGCATCATCGCGGATTTACTGTAGGCTCAACCGCGTCCGGCGCGCGCGATTGAGCTAACATGGGGCTACCCAGCGCGCCCCGCGCGCCGGCCGTAGGAATTCGCGTGGACGCCCCCCCTGAAGTCAGCCTTGGCGCCGTACTGGCCGGCAAATATCGCATCGATCGCGTCCTCGGCCAGGGCGGAATGGGAGTCGTGGTGGCTGCCACTCACCTTCAGCTGGAGGAGCGCGTCGCTATCAAGTTCTTGCTCTCCTCGGCCCTGCAGAACCAGGAAGCGGTCGCGCGCTTCTCGCGCGAGGCGCGCGCAGCCGTGAAAATCAAGAGCGAGCACGTGGCGCGCGTCACCGATGTCGGCACGCTCGAAACCGGCTGCCCGTACATGGTGATGGAGTACATGCACGGCTCGGATCTGGGGTCGCTGATCCAGCAGCGCGGGCGCTTGCCACATGAAGAAGCCGTCGACTACGTGCTGCAGGCCTCCGAGGCGATCGCGGAAGCCCACTCGCTCGGCATCATCCATCGCGATCTGAAGCCAGCGAACCTGTTTTACACGCAGCGCGCGGACGGCAGCGCCTGCATCAAAGTGCTGGATTTCGGCATCTCCAAGATGACCGGGCTGGCCGGCTCCGGCTCGGATCTGGGCATGACGCGAACGACGACCGTCATGGGCTCGCCGCTCTACATGTCGCCCGAGCAGATGGCCTCGTCGCGTGACGTCGACGTGCGCACCGATATCTGGGCGCTCGGCGTCATTTTGTACGAGCTGCTCGCCGGTCAGGTGCCCTTCTCGGCGGATACGATGCCGCAGCTCTGCGCGATGATCCTGCAGCAGCCGGCGCCGCCGCTGCGCAACCTGCGACCCGACGCGCCCGAAGGGCTACAGCTGGTGCTGCTGCGCTGTCTGGAGAAAGACCCCACGCGCCGCTTCGCGAACATGGCTGAGTTTGCCGCGGCGCTGCTGCCCTTCTCGTCGCGCGCCGGCCGCACCTCGGTGGAGCGCATCTCGCGCTTGATGTCCGGACACGGGATCTCCGCTGGTCAGCTACAGCTCACCGCCAATTCGGACTCGCAGCGCGCGGCAGCGACGCAAGCGGCTTGGGGCCAGACCGGCACGCCGGACCGCGGTAAAGCCACGTGGATCGCGGCGGGCGCCGCCGTCTTGCTCCTAGCGGGCGGCGCAGCCGCTTTCCTTTTGCGCGACAAGGGCGCCGAGGCGACCCCCGAAAAGCCAGCCGCCGCAGCGCCGGCAGCCTCGCTGGTCAGCGCAGCGCCGCCGCTCAGCGCTGCGCCGCTCAGCGCAGCGCCGCCGCTCAGCGCTGCCCCGCTCGTGAGCGCGAGCGCCGCGCCGGCCTTGGCCAGCGCAGCGCCCACGCCGACTCCGCCGCCAAGCGCGTCGCCGGCCGCGAAGGCACCGGTCGTTCAAAGAGCGGCGCGCCCGGCGGCTGCACCCGTCGCTCGCCCGCCAAAGAAGAGCACCTCAGAGCGCCCTGCTGAGCCGGCTCCGCCGCCGCCAAAGCGCTCCACCGCGGACCTCTACAGCGATCGCAAGTAGCGGCCCGCGTGCGGGTGGCGGCCGAGCGGCGCGCCACCCGCCCACCCCGTCACTTCTCGGGAGTGACGATGATCTCGACGCGACGATTGTTCGCGCGACCTTCCGGTGAGTCGTTGTCGGCGACGGGCCGGCTCGAGCCCAGACCGACGGCCTTGATCTTCTCCGCGGGAATGCCCTGCGCGATCAGGTGCTGGCGCACCGAGTCTGCGCGACGGTAGCTGAGCTCCTCGTTCTTCGCCGCGTTGCCACGCGAGTCCGTGTGGCCTTCGACGGTGATCTCCTTGAAGCCCTGCTCCTTCACCACGCGAGCAACCTCGGTGAGCTTCTCTCTCGCGATGGGCAGTAGATCGCTCTTGCCGGTGGCGAACAGCACAGCGCCGGACAGCGTAATGACGACGCCGCGGGTCTCTTCTTTGACCTTCGCGACCTCCGCCAAGCTCGCCATCGCTGCAGCGGCGCGCTTCTCTGCTTCCTCGCGCGCCTTCTTCTCGGCCGCGAGATCCGCCTTGGTGCGCGCGAACTCAGCGCTGGTGAGCTCCTTCTGACGGCGCTCGGCTTCGAGCTCGGCCTTGGTCTTGTCGATGGTGGCGACCTGCGCCTTCTTGAGCTCCTTGTCGGTCGCCTCGCGCTCGCGCTCGGCTTGCACGATCCCGGCCTGAGCTTCGGCCGCGAGCGCCTTGCGCTCGGCGATGTACGCGAGGTCACGCGTCGGCGGCTCATCGCCGTCATCGCGGAAGCTGCCCTCCGCGCGCGACAGCGCTTGCTTCGCCGTATCGAGCTCCGCGGGCGCGAGCTGCGAAGCCTGACTCTTCGCCGCGCGCTCGTACGCCGCGCGCGCGTCCACTAGCTCTTTCGGCGGCACGGCCGCGCCGCACGCGACCTCGAACGAGCCGACAGCCAGCATCAGGGCCCAACCCGCGACGCGCTGGACCCGCGCGCGACTGCGCTCGCCGCGAAGGCTCTGCTTTTTACCTAGTCCCATCATTTCTGCATCCTCCGCTTGAGTTCGTCGACCTGCTCGCGGGTCTCAGCAGCGTCTTTCTTGGCGCGCGCTTCCTTGGCCATCACCAGCGCGAGATCAGCGTCGGCTTGCGCGCGATCGATCAAGCGCGCCGCCTCTTCGTTGTCGTCGTTGGCTATGAGCGCCTTGGCTTTCTCCACTTCCTCGCGGGCAAGCTTCAGATACAGCGCGGCTCTGGGATCTTCCTGAGCCCCAGCCACCTCCGCGCCCTTTACGGCGGCTTGCGCCGCCGACAACGATTCCTGAGGCACCGCAGCGCCCCCGCAACCGGCGAGCAGCACGACTGCCCAACTCGTTCGAATGACCTTGTTCCTCATGACTAAGGCTGCATCAAAGCTCAATCTTTTCGCCACGTAAAGGAGGAGCCCGGCGCGCAACGAGTTTCGCAGCGCCCCGTCCGCAGCGCCCTACGGCTGCCTACACCAGCCCCGTCGGGCGACGCGACGTCCGCCGCGAGCGCGTCCGCGCTTCACTTCTGGTATTTCGCTTTCCACTCCTCATAAGGCATCCCGTAAATTGCCTCGCGAGCTCCGCTGTCGCTGATCTCGACGCCGCGCTCGCTGGCGGCCGCGCGGTACCACTTGGCCAAGCAGTTGCGGCAAAAACCCGCCAGGTTCATCACGTCGATGTTCTGCACGTCGCTGCGCTCGCGAAAGTGCTGGACCAAGCGGCGAAACGCCGCGGCTTCGATCTCCGTGCGAGTGATATCATCCATTGCACAACAGCCTACACCAAGCGCGCGGGGGCGCATTCGCGAGCGCGCGGGGCTCATGGACCGAGTCGACCGCCGCGCTGGAAGACCTCGCGCACAGGACGCGAGCTTGCCGTCGTGGCCGCGCGGCGCCGCCACGACATCCTCCGTCCACACAATGACTGGAGTTCGGAGGGCGGCGCTGCCTACCAGCCAGCTCGAGCGCGGTCTGCCCGAGAAGTAGCCTCTGCGGCGCTCTGGCGCTGAACCGGTGACGAGCTGTGTCGCCTTTCACCGCTAGAACGCCTTGTTGGCACCGACGTGCGACCTTGGACTATAGTCGCCGCGGCCCAACGTGCCAGCGAGCACGCTCGCGGCGGGGCGGTGCCCGGCGTTCGGGCACTCAAGACGCTCGGAGCAGATCATGAAAGCGATCCTGAAGTTTTTCCCCTTCGTGGCTGCCATCACGCTCGCCGTCGCCTGCGGAGATGACGACGACAACCCGCCGCCGAAGGAGGCTCAATGCAAGAGCCCGTACACGGACCTCACCGAGAGCAAGCTGGACGCGAAGATCGCGAGTAGCGGTAAGTGTGCCGACGACGCCGCCGGCGTCTGCGGCAACGATCTCGTAACGGCGACCGCCGCCTGCGCCAAGTCGTGCATCACGATGTCGATGGACCCTGGCAGCGTGCAGGCCTGTACGCTGAAGTGTCTGAAAGACACCACGACGCCGACGCCCAGCGATGACTGTCTCGGCTGCTACATCGCGTCTGCGACGTGCGCCATCGAGCACTGTCTCAGCGATTGTCTCGAGAGCAGCACGTCCGCGGCGTGTATCGAGTGCCGCAACGACAACGGCTGCGCGTCCGGCTTCTACACCTGCAGCGGGCTACCGCTCCCGAGCAACGAGGGCGGCGGCGAAGGCGGTATGTCGAACAGCGGCGGCAGCAGCGGTGCACCCGCCAAAGGCGGCGCTGGCGGCAACGGCGGCGAGCCCGAGACCGGCGGCACGGGCGGCGTAGCTGGCAGCGGTGGTGCCGCCGGCGGCAGCGACGCGGGCGCCGGTGGCAGCGCTGGCAGCGGCGAGGCTGGTGGTGGCGCTAGCGGCGCAGCGGCAGGCGCTGGCGGCGCGGCGGCAGGCGCCGGTGGCGCGGCGGCGGCAGGCGCGGGTGGCGAAGGCGCGACGACAGTCGGCGGCGAAGCCGGCGCGGGCGCCGCGGGCGGAAACCAATAGTCGGTAGCCGTGACGGCGCGTGCGCTGCTTCGCTGCTGCTCGGCGCTCGCGACCCTGGCGCTCACCCTCGCGAGCGCCAGGGCCCGCGCGGGCGGCTACGACACGCCCATGCTCTACAGCGCGCGCCATATGGGCATGGGCGGCAGCGCGATCGGGTACGTGCGCGATCCCTCGGCGTTGTTTCACAACCCCGCAGGGTTAGCGAACGTCCCGCGCGCCGCCGCGCTGGTCGATGTCTCGCTGCTGCTCGGCACCATCCAGGGCAGCCCCGCGGTCACCGCGCGCAGCGTCACCTCGGAGACCACCGTCGCGCCGTTCTTTTTGGTGGGCGGCGCGTTCCGCATCAATCGCTGGTTGAGCGCCGGGCTCGGGCTCTACCCCGTCGCGTCCGCGGGCGCTACCTACCATTACGGGGCGGACGGCTTCGAGGACAAGACGTCGCTGCTCTTCGTCGAAGCCTCGCCCGCGCTGGCGCTGAACCTCACCAAGACGCTGCGCGTGGGCGCCGGTTACCGCGCGACCTTCGTGCGTCTCGAGCGCTACAGCGGCAACACCAACGACGGCTCCACACCGTTCCTGGATTTCAAGCTCGCCGGCATGAGCTACGCCGGCGTAAGACTCGGCGTCCAGTGGACGGCGACCCCCGACTTGGAGCTCGGCGCGGCCTACCGGCACCGCACCACGACGCACGTCACCAATGAGCAGGGCATCGCGCTGCGCAGCTCGTACCGCGACATCTCGAGCGACTTCGTGCTGCCCTCCAAGCTGGGTGTGGGTGCCCGCTATGATTTGCGCCGCGCCGGGTTGCCGCTCGCCATCGCGAGCGACGTCGAGTACGCGTTCAACTCGCAAAATGAGGGCTCGCCGCTGCAGGGCTCGCCCGCGAGCAGCTCGCTGCCGAGCAGCGTGCCCAACATCTTCGCTTGGCAAAACTCGGTCACGCTGCGTCTGGGCTTGGAATATCGCTTGCTGCGTATCACCGCTGACCCGCGCCAGAGCGCGGCGCTGCGCGCGGGGTACGTGTTCGACAGCAAGGTGGCGAACGAGAAGTATCCGACCGCCTTCGGCACCCCGCCGGGGGCGACCCATGTCTTCACGGTGGGCGGCGGTTATGATTTCGGGGCGCTCGAGCTGAACGCCGCGTTCGCTTATCGCGCTGGCTCGGCCAGCGTGACGAACGACGATCTCACGGCGCCCGGCCGCAAAGACTGCGCGTTCTGCGGCGCCGCCGGCGACTATCGCATCAAGCTGAGCGGCATCTACTTCGACGTCAGCTATGAGCTGTAGCCAGCGGCACCGTGCGCCTCACGCGCCGGGCGCGGGCAAGATGCCGGGGATGCGCGCCAGCGGCGCGAGCTCACCGCTCACCTCGAAGGTAGCGCGCAACAAATCCGCGTCGCGCGAGGAGCCGCCGACCAGCAGCTCGAACTCGCCGGCCTCCACCACGCGCTGCTCGAAGGCGTCGACGAGGCTCAGGCGCTCGAACGGGATCACGAAGGAGACCGTGCGTCGCTCACCGCGGCGCAGCGCCACGCGCGAAAAGCCGACGAGCAGGCGCGACGGCCACGTGACGCTGGTCACCAGATCCGAGACGTATACCTGCACGATTTCCACCCCGTCTCGCGGCCCGACGTTGGCGACCTCGAGCTCAAGCTCGAGCGGGCACCCGGGGCTCAGCACCTCATTGGCCAGGCGCAAATCGGAATATTCGAAGCGCGTGTAGGACAGGCCGAAGCCGAACGGATAGGCCGGCTCGTACGTCATGTCCACGTAGCTCCCGCCGTGGCGGTGCGGCAGCTGACAGTAATAGATGGGCTGCTGGCCCACGTGGCGGGGGAACGTGATGGCCAGCTTACCGCTGGGATTTTGCGCTCCGAACAGCACCTCTGCCAGCGCCGTGCCGCCCAACATCCCGGGGTTGAAGCAAGCGAGCAGCGCGCGCGCTCGCGCCGCCGACGGCGGCAACACCAAAGGTTTGCCGCTGAGCAAGATCAGGATGAACGGCTTTCCGCTCTGCGCCGCCGCGTCGATCAGCGCGTTCTGTGCGCCGAGCAGCTCGAGCGTGGCGCTGCTCCGACCCTCGCCGTTACACTCGACCGTATCGCCCACCACCAGCACGCCGAGATCAGCGCTTTTTAGCAGCTCCATGGCGGCGGGGATGCCGCTCGTGTCGCCATCCAGGACGCCGCAGCCGCGCGCCCACACGACCTGCACGTCGGGAGCCTGCGCGCGGATACCGTCCAACACCGTGACGGTACACCCGCGGGGGTGTTTGCCGGCCTCGGGCGGATACTGTGACGCGCCCAACGACCAATCGCCGAGCTGAGCCAGATCGTCGTCTGCGTTCGGTCCCAGCACCGCGATGCGGCGCAGCTGAGCCGCCGCGAGCGGCAAGGTGCCGTCGTTCTCCAGCAGCACCAGCGACTCGCGCGCCGCTCGGAGCGCGACCGCGCGATGCTCGGCGCAGCCTATCACGCGCGCTTGAGCGGCGTAGTCGGGCGCGCGCGGGTTCTCGAACAAGCCCATCTCGAATTTCAGCCGCAAGATGCGGCGCACCACCACGTCGATTTCGGCCTCGGCCAGCAGCCCGCGAGCGACCGCCTCTTGCGCGGCTTCGTAGAACCCGGGCGTGACCATGATCATATCGTTGCCGGCGCGCACCGCGACGACCGCTGCCTCCACCAGCGAAGGCACGATGCGCTGCCCCCAGTGCAGGCGCCCGACATTGTCCCAGTCGGTGACGAGGATGCCCTCGAAGCCCCATTCTTCGCGCAGCACCTCCGTCAATAGCCAGCGGTTCGCCGTGGAGGGCAGCCCTTCGATCGAATTGTAACCCGTCATGAACGCGCGACAGCCGGCCGCAGCGGCGCGCGCGAAAGGCGGCAAGAAGTACGACTTCAGCTTGCGGCGCGAGAGATCACCCTCGGAGGCGTCTCGACCGCCCTGAGTCTCGGAGTAGCCGGCGTAGTGCTTGGCGGTCGCGAGCACGCCTTCGGGATCATCGAGCCCGCGGCCCTGGTAGCCTTCGATCATCGCCGCTCCGAGCTCGGCGATCAGCAAGGCGTCCTCACCGAAGGTCTCGTTGACTCGGCCCCAGCGCAGCTCGCGCGCGATGCACAGCACCGGCGAGAACGTCCAGTGCGCGCCCGTCGTGGACATTTCACGCGCCGTGACGCGCGCCACCTCGCGCAGCAGCTCCGGATCGAACGAGCACGCCAGCGCGAGCTGTGTCGGAAAGATCGTCGCTCCCGCGTGAAAGGAGTGACCGTGGATGCCGTCTTCGCCGATCAGCAGCGGGATGCCGAGCCGCGTGCGGGCTGCGGCGGCCAGCGCCGGCTCGAGCTTCTCGTCCAAGATGTGGAGCAGCGAGCCGGGCGCGTAGCGCTGCACCTGCTCGACCGCTTCGCTGCGGCCGTCCAGCTGCAGCATCTGTCCCACCTTCTCGGCCAGTGTCATGCGCGCGATGAGGTCCTCGACGCGCTCGGCGATGGGCAACTCGGGATCTCGATACGGCTCCGTCATTCGTCCGCACGATGGTCGAGTCGCGCCAGAATCTCAAGCGCGGAGACCCGCGTTAAAATTGCCCGACGAGCTGGATGCCGCGGCTCTCCACGCCCAGCGCCGTCGTCGAGAAAGCGCTCGCGCTCGCGACCGGCGCGTCCGGCGCGCGCGGATGCAGTAACAAGGGCACCGCGATGCCCACTCCGGTGCCGACCAGCGCGCCGGTGGCCACGTCGCTAGCCCAGTGCACGTCCGCGCGCACGCGCAGGAACGCCGTCGCGGAGGCGAGCAGACCCGAAACCGCCGTCACGTACGGCGCCGAGCGGTAGCCGCGCATGAACGACAGCGTGCTCATCGCGGCGCTCAGCGCGAACACCACGCTGGTGTCGCCGGAGAAGAACGAGACGTTCTCTTGCTTCGGGCTGTCCGCGTACTCACCGCTGCCCTGACGGCCGTAGTAAAAAGCCGGACGCTGGCGCGCGACCGCCTTCTTCACGAGCGTGGTAATGAACTCGTCGAGCAGCGCCGCTTCGCCCAAAATCGCGAGGTTCTCGAGGCTGTGAACGTCGGGCTCGCGCGTGGCGAGCGGCGGCAGCACGACCGTTGAGAGCGCGAGCGCGGGGACCAGCGCCATCGAGAACGAGTGACTCAACAGCGCGACGCCGCGGCGATGCGGCTCCGAAGCGGGCTGCGCCAGGCTCTCATCGAGGCCTGGCGGAGTGCACCAGCGACAGCGCTGGGGGGTGGGCAGCACGAGCGCGCCGGCCGTGAGCGCGAGCGCAGCGCCCACCTCCAACGACAGAGTGAGTGGCTCGACGCGCTGGAGCTCCCGCGGCTGTGCCTTGGCCGGCGCTGACAGCACCAGCATCGCCGCCATGACGAGCCCGGGAGCGCAGCGGCCGAGCCGGCGCGATACGGCCAAGGAGCTTTGCATTTCGACAGCGAACGATAACCGCTCTGCTAGCCTATAACCCTGATTTCGCCAACCTCCGCGGAGACGCGCAGCGGCGCGCACCCGTGATATCCCGTGAACGAGCCCGCCGATCCCGGTCGTACCATCCGCCATCGCTACGAAGACCCGCTCGATCTGGTTTGGTTGCGAGCGGCCCAGCGCCTTGGCCTGCACGTGGTGCGCTCTGCCGAGGTATACGCCAGCTTCGACGGTGAGCAGACGCTGACGTTGTCCGCCAGCGCCGATTTCGACGCGGATGACTCGCTCGCACAGCTCATTTTCCACGAGCTGTGTCACGCCTTGGTGGCCGGCCGCGAGGGCCGGCAGCGCGCCGACTGGGGTCTCGACAACACCGGCGAGCGGCATCTGATTTATGAGCACGCGTGTCATCGCGTCCAGGCGGCGCTGGCCGCGCCCTTCGGTCTGCGCGATTTCTTCGCGGTCACCACGGAGTGGCGCGCCTACTGGGATAGCCTGCCCGTCGATCCGCTGGCGCCCTGTGACGATCCGGCGCTGCCGCTAGCGCTGCGCGCGTTCCAAGACGCCAAGAGCGAGCCCTTCGCCCAGGTACTGAGCGACGCGCTGAGAGCCACCGCCGCCATCGCGGACGTCGTGCGCCAAGCCGCTCCCTCCACCTCGCTCTGGAGCACCACCCTGCCGCGTCACGCGAGCGGCTTTCTCGCGCACGCCAAGAGCGAGCTACGTTGCGCGGACTGCGCCTGGTCGCGCAGGCACAACAAACGCCTCGCTTGCCGTCAGGTCGAACGCGCGGGGCGCTCCTCGCTGCGGCTCGCGCCCGACACCGCGGCGTGCGAGCACTGGGAGCCGCGACTCGACGCGGAGAGCTGCAAGACCTGCGGCGCCTGCTGTCACGCCGGGTTCGACCGCGTCGAGCTCCGACGCAACGACCCACTCAAGAAGCGTCATCCCGAGCTCGTCCATCAGGATCACTTCGGCGTGTTCATTCCTCGCCCGGACGGACGCTGCCTCGCGCTGACCGGCGACGGCAAGAGCGGGCACTACCGCTGTCGCGTGTACCAAGACCGGCCGCGCTCGTGCGCGGAGTTCGAGATCGCCGGCGCAGCGTGCCTCAGCGCACGACGCCGCGCGGGGCTCAGCCCGTAGCGCCCGCGCTCGCGGCAACGCGCGCTCAGATCCCGTAATCCGGCCCGCGCGGCGCGGGCGGTGGCCGGCGTCGCACCGGCGCCGCGCGACGCCGCGGCTGCGCGGTCTCGCGCTGCCGCTCGCTCGTCGGCGCCGCGCTGGGCGTCGGCGCCGACGCCGTCGCTGCTCCCGGAAGTGGCACGACGCTCTCCGGCGCGGGCACGGGCGCGACCGAGGGAGTGGGCACGGGCTCCACGCTGGGCCCGAGCGGCGCTGGCGGCGGGACGTTGCTGCGCGCGGCCGGTACGCGCGGCGGCTCGGCCGCGGACAGCACGAGCGTCAGCATGACGCCGAACAGCACCCCCGCGCCGATGGCGAGCGCGACCAGGTTGCGCTTCGGCTGCTCGCGGACGCGCGCCAGCGCCGCGTCGAGACGCGTGCCGCGGAACCGTTGTTTCGCCTTGCGAAACAAGCGCGAGAGCTTCGCGTGGGCGCTCATGAACGGCAGCGCTGAGCGCCGCGTGCGCGACACCGGCGCGCCGGTGTCGACGCGATCCTCGCTCCACTCCGGATCGGAGAAGGACGGCAGCTCCATGGCGACGGCGGGCGATTGGCCCAGGTTCGGCAGCGGCGCCGCGGGCGGGAACGGGCCGGTCGACGCGGAGTGATTACCGCTCGCGTCCGCGAGCGTCGAACGTCGCGGCGCGATCGACGGCACGGCCACCGGTCGGTTGATGCCGAGCGCGTGCGCCAGCGAGTCGGCGAGCTCCTTCGCCGATTGAAAGCGCTGCTCGCGATCGCGCGCGGCGGCGCGTTCCCACCACGCGTCGATGGCCGGCGGCAAATCAGGGTTCTTTTGCGTGAGCCGCGGCAAATCCTCGTACAAGATCAGCCCCATCAGCTCGCCGAGCGCCTCGCTCTCGAACGGCGGTCGCCCGGTCAGACACTGGAACACGATGATGCCGAGCGACCACAAGTCCGAGCGATAGTCGGTCGACTTTCCGCGCGCCTGCTCGGGGCTCACGTAAAAGGGCGTCCCCAGAAACGAGCCGGTGCGCGTGGCCTTGCCCTGCAGCGAGTAGGCGTCGTGCTTGGCGATACCGAAATCCAACACCTTGGCGACTTCCTCTTCGTCGCCCTGCACCAAGAAGATGTTCTCGGGCTTGAGGTCGCGGTGCACGATGCCGTTGGCGTGGGCGCGAACCAACGCACGGGAGACGTGCGCCACCACTCGATAGGTGCTCTCCGCGTCGAGCTTGCCGACGCGGTCGAGTCGCGCGCCGAGGTCCTCCCCCTGGAGGTACTCCATGGCGATGAAGAGCGTGCCCTCGCTCTCCCCATGATCGAACACGTCTACTACGTGCGCGCCGCGCAGCTGCGCCGCCGCCTTCGCCTCGCGCTCGAAGCGCAGTCGAACTTCGTCGCTCTGCGCCTTATCGTCGTCAATCAGCTTGAGGGCGCACGTGGAGTCGAGCGAGATATCGTGAGCGAGCCAGACGGAACCCATGCCGCCCGCGCCGAGCTTGCGCACCAGGCGGTAACGCCCAGCGATTACGACTCCTTCGGCACGCTCCAAAGTCTCCTCGTCAGCCTTAAATAGGTGCCACGCCCAGGTGCCCGCGGCTTAAAAACCCGAAATAGGTAAGCAAATGTAGGTTATGGCCAGCCTATTGCATAGCTCCACGCACTCCTAAGGGCAAGAATAGCCGCAACTGCAACGGAAAATTGCTTTGTCACTGCTCGTCGCGGGGGTCTCTCGCATGTTCGGGCGATGCTTCGCGTCGCCCGTGACTTGCGAGCTCGCCTCAGCGCGCCGCCACGACGCTCTGAACGCGGCCCACTACGAGCTCAATCGCCGCGCGATTATCGCCACCCTCGGGGACTATTACGTCGGCCCAGCGCTTCGACGGCTCCACGAACATGAGGTGCATCGGACGCACCGTGGCGTAGTACTGCTCGCAGACGGAGTCGAAGCTCCGCCCGCGATCTTCGATGTCACGCTGCAAGCGGCGCAAGATGCGGATGTCGGCGTCGGTGTCGACGTAGATCTTCAAGTCGAACAGCTCACGCAGGCGCGCGTCCGCGAGCACTAAAATGCCCTCCACGAGCAAGAGCGGCTTGGCCGCCAACGGTTGCCCCGCCGCGCGCCGCGTGTGCGAGGCAAAGTCATAGCTCGGCAGCACGATGCTCTGGCCACTCCTCAGCGCCTCGAGGTGCCGCACCAACAGCCCGGTTTCCAGCGCATCAGGGTGATCGAAGTTGACGAGCTGCCGCTGCTCGGCGTCGAGATGAGAAAGATCACGGTAGTAAGCGTCGTGTTCGATGACCGCCACGTGATCGGCGGGGACCCCAGCGGCGATGCGCTGAGCGATGGTGGTCTTGCCCGAACCGGTGCCACCTGCGATCCCAATCACGAATGGCTTCAATCAGCTCAGGACTAGCACGAGGATTCGCCGAGCGTAAAACCTTGCACTAGTCTCCCGCGAAGGACCCGAACATTTCCCGCTTCGCCACCCGCCGCACACCTACTCGCACCGAGCAGCCCCGCAGTCACGACCTGGGCACGGCGGGCCACTACTACTTCCCCAATTACCTGAGCGACAGCGAGCGCGCCGAGGTGTTCGCCTTCCTCAGCGGCATCCGTCCGCTGTGGGAGCTGCGCTACGCGACCGGGCGACCGCCGCCGGCCGGGCGTGAGCAGCGCCGTCTCTTGCGACCGGTGTATTGGCTGGGCAACTGGCAGTTCGCCTGCCTCGACTATTACCGCCCGCCGCGCGGCACGCAGGATCGCTGCGTGCGCGCAGAGCCATTCCCAGCTGTGCTCGCGCGCATCGTGCGCGACGTAGAAGCGCGCATCAAGAAACTGTTCCCGAGCGCGCACGTGCCGCGCGGCTTCTCGCTCAATACCTGCCTCGTCAACTTCTATGGCAGCCGCCAGCAGGACGGGCGCTGGCTCGACAGCGCTCGCGTGGGCGAGCATCGTGATTTCGAGCCAGGGCCGGTGGCCTCGCTGTCGCTCGGCGAGCGAGCGTTGCTGCAGTTCGTGCTCCCGCACCGCTCGGGCGAGCGCGCCGAGCCGCTGCTCTCGCAGTGGCTCGACGATGGCTCGCTGCAAGTGTTCGGCGGGCCGCTCTTCAAGGACAAGGCGCTGCACCGCGTCCAGCGCGTCGATCACCGGCTGCGGCGCGAGCTGCCGCCCGCGATCTCCGGCTTCTCCACCCGGCGCATCAACTTCACGTTCCGTTACGTCCCGCCGCAGCACGTCGTCAGCTTCGCCGAGCTGAGCCCGCGAGCGCGTGAAGACGTGCGCGGCTACGTGGAGCAGCTCGCCGAGAGCTCGGCCTTCTTCCGCGCCGCGCTCGCGAGCGCCGCCCGACGCGACCGCAGCGAACCAGCTCAGCGGCGCTAGTCCCTAAAAAAGAGCGCCGAGCGCCCGCAGGGCGTTCGGCGCGGCGCGGTCGCAGCCTCGGCGCTCAGCTCTCCAGCGAAGCGCGCAGGAACCAGGCGTGCTTTTCGAACTCGGTGATCACCGTCGTGAGCAGATCCACGCTGTCGGTGTCGGCGCCTTCCTCCGCTACCTTGCGTGATTCGCGCAAGCCCTGAAGGTAGACCTCGATGCGATCCGCGAGCAGTCGCACGTGCTCCATGTCGCGCGTGGTCTCCTGCGGGTACTCGGGCAGGCGCGAGCTGGCGGCGACGTGACGAGCCGTGCCGTACGCCTTGCCGCCCAAGGTGACCGCGCGCTCGGCCAGCGCGTCGTTGTGCTCCGCCAGGCTGACCGCGAAGGTCTCGAACAGCGGGTGCAGCGCGGCAAACTGCGGACCCTTGATGTTCCAGTGCGCGACCTTGATTTGCGAGTGTAAGTCCAGCCCATCCGCCAGGCGGGCGTTCAGCGCGGCGACCACCTTCGCGCGCGTCTCTTCCGACAATTGACTCGGGCTCTTGTACATTTTCATGTCTCCTCCTAGCTTCAAACGGGAGCTTCTTGCGTGGCGACGTCGAGCCCTGCGAGCTCGAGCGAGACGGCCGCGGCGTGCAGCGTCGCGGCGATGCGGATCGCGTCCTGAACTTGGTTCTCGCTGAGGCCGGCCGCGATCACCGCCTCTTCGTGCGAGCGCACACAGCTCTCGCAGTTGTTGATCGCGCTCACCACCAGGCAAAACAGCTCGAAGTCCGGCTTGTTGGTGGCGGGACGCGCGATGCGCGTCATGCGCAGACGGGCCGGCAGGCTCGTGTAGCTCGGCTTCTGCACCAAATGGCGGAAGCGATAAAAAACGTTGTTCATCGCCATCAGCGAAGCCGCGGCCAGCGCGTCTTCGATCACCGCGGGCGATACTTCACTGCGCGCAGCCTCGATCACGGCTTGCGTCAACGGCGCGTGGCGAGCAGCGGCAGCCGCCGCGATCGCCGAGCCGAAGCGCTGGTCCTGGGTCAATGCGGAGGGCTGAGTGAGGACGTTCTCCAGGTTCAGCTTGATGTCGCGGAACGGCTCCGGAAGTGTCTCCCTCAACTCGGCGAGCGTTTTCATCGTGTTCTCCTTATAGCCTCTAACTTTATACAGTGTCTAACCTGAAAACCAAAAAAAGGGCCGCGCCGCTGCGCTGACGAGCGTCACTTGCGACGGGCCGCACGACGACCGCGCAGCACGACCTGGTATTCGTCGACCTCGAAGTCCTCGAGCGCGCCCACCTTCTTCACCTCCAGCGCGTCCCAGGCGACGTCGTGGATACGGCCGCTGGTTTCGTCGACGAAGTGGTGGTGCTTTTCCATCTTGGGATCGAACACCACGCGGCCCTCGGCCAGGACCAGCTCGCGCAGCAGGCCCTTCTTCACCAGCAAGTTCAGCGTGTTGTACACCGTGGCGCGCGACAGCACGGGCAGCTGCTTGCGAACCCGCGCGAACACGCGGTCGGCGGAGGGGTGCTCGTCCGTGAACAGCACGTAATCCGCCACGGCGACGCGCTGAGCGGAGGGCTGAATGCCATGCCGCAGGAGCAAAGCGATGATTTCGTCGTGGCGCATTGCTATTAGAATTAGTCTAAATCGTGACTCTGTCAAGTTACTCGACGCTCCGGCCGGCGCGGCGCGCGCTGCGCTTTCCGAAGACGGACCTCGTCGGGGTACGCGGACGCGGCTAAGGTACGCCCGCTCGCCGATGAAGCCACTCAGCCTCCTTTTTCTGGCGCTGTTCAACAGCATCTTGGGGCTGAGCTTGCTGTTCCCGATCATGGCACCGCTCGGCCGCGAGCTCGGGCTCAGCGTGTTTCAGGTAGGGACATTGTCTACCAGCTACGCGCTGGCGCAGCTCGTGAGCGGTCCCTACTGGGCGCGCAAGAGCGACTTCCTCGGCAGGAAGCCGGTGATTTTGCGCGGCGTGCTGGGGTTCGGCGTAACGTTCCTCGCGTTCGGCATCCTGGCCCACCTCGGGCTGGCGCGAACGCTGCGCGGAGAACCGCTGTTCCTCGCCCTGCTGAGCACGCGCTTGCTCGGCGGGCTCTACTCCTCGGCGACGCTGCCCACCGTACAGATCTACGTCGCCGACGTTACGCCGCGCGAGAACCGCACCCGCGGCATGGCGGTGATCGGCGCCGCGTTCGGCTTGGGCATCGTGTTCGGGCCCGGGATCGCCGCCCTGCTCGGCTATTTGGGCTTCGGCCTGCTGGTGCCCGTGTTCGTGTCTTGCACGGTCGCGTTTCTGAACGCGCTGTTCATCTTCCTGTGGTTGCCGGAGCCGACACGACACCGTGAGCCGGAGCCCACGCTGGAGTGGCTCCCGATCGCGAACAAGGTGAAGAGCTTCTTGCTCGTCGGCTTCGCGACGAGCGTCGCCGCGGTCTCGATGGAGCAGACGGTTGGATTCTACATTCAGGATCGACTGCACTTGTCCGCCGCCGAGACCCAGGAGACGGCGGGCTACGCGCTGCTCCTCTATGGCCTGGTCGCTGTGGCAATCCAGGGCGGCTTGGTACGGCGCGTGAAATGGTCGCCGCTCACGCTGCTGCGCAGCGGCTTACCGATCGCCGCGTTCGGGCTCGTGCTGTTCGTGTTCGCCGAGCGCGAGCTCTCGCTAGTCGTCGCGTTGCTCCTGCAAGGTATGGGGCAGGCCTTCACCATGCCGGGCGTCAGCGCTGCGGTCTCTCTCGGCGTGGAGGATCAGGAGCAGAGCGTGGCGGCCGGCCTGAACAGCTCGAGCCAAGGTCTCGCGCGCACCGTCGGTCCTATGCTCGGGACCCGCCTGTATCAGGCGCACGCCGAATACCCCTACGCTTTCGGCGCCGCGCTGCTCTTGTTCGCCCTGACCTTGGTCTTGGTTTACCGCCCCCCGGCGGCTCGCGTTCCAACCTCGGACCCCGCTCTGCGTTGAGACTCCCCTTGCCTGCCGCCAGAATTCTCGTCACGCTCTTGCTCGCCACTGCCTGCGCCAGCGCACCGCCGCCAGCCGCGGCGCCGCCGCCGGCACCGCCTCCACCTGCTGCGCCGCCACCGAAGCCGGTCGAGCCCGCACCCGCGCAGGTGCCGCCGCCGCCCGAGGCCTGCAACGCGTACGTTCAGCCAGCGCTGGGCTGCGACGCTTCGCGGCCGCTCCCCGAACAGCTCGCGGGAGCGCTCGGCGAGAGCGAGTCGCTCACGCGCGATCGCAAGCTGGCCTGCGCGGAGCTCGAGGCCGGCGATCTCGGCGCGGTGATCCGCGCGCTGCGCGCCGACCTGGCGCCGGTCGCCTGCGCCGACGCCATCGTGGTGCCCTTCCTCGAACATCCGAGCGGCGCCGTCACTCAGGATGACGAGAGCGTCCTGCTCGGAATGATGGTGGCCGCGCGCTTGAGCCGCCTCGTGGGGCCGCCGCCCGCGCTCACGCCGCCCTTCGACAAGCCACACTTTCAGGAGTTCTTCGAGAACGAGCTCAAGCCCTGGGTCGTCGCCGAGGCGCTGGCCATCGGGAAGCTGTCGTTGGAGGGCGCCAAGCTGCATGGCTACGGCAAGGCCGTCGCGGCCGTAGAAGCTGGACTGTCCGATCTGCGCTTCGTGCAAGCGGTCCGCAAAGTGCCGTTGCCGACCGAGCTCGCGTCGGATCCCGAGGTGTCCAGCGCCTACTACGCGGCGCTGGACGAGGCGCTCGAGCCGCGCAAGGCACGCGGCCGTGACGCGGCGTTGGTCGGCCTGCGGCTGTTCGCGGAGCTCGGCGCACTGCAAGATCCGCGCGTCGCGCGCGCCCGCGCGCTGCTCTCGGAGCTCTACGGTGGCCGCCGCGTGGACGCGCTCGATCGCCTGCTCATCGCCGCGCTGCCCCCGCTCGAGCTCGACACCGTGGAGCAAAAGCTCGCGGCGCGTCTGCCCACCTACAGCGCGCTGCGCTTGCTCTCGGATGTGCCGAAGCCCGGCGACGAGAAGTTGTTGCGCGCCTTCGCCGAGCGCGGCTTGCCCGCCACGCTGCGCGCACGGCTGGACGTGAGCCCGCTGTCGCGTGGAGCGCAGAGCCTCTACGCCGCGATCGAGCTGCGGCGCGGGATCGTCTATTTCTCTGCCCCTGCGTTCGCTCACGCCGCGGAGCTCGGCGGAGGCGTCAAGGGGGACGCCGCTGCGGAGCTCAGCGCCGCGCTGGGCCAAGCGCTCGCGGACGCACCGAAGGACGCCGCTGCGTTGATGCTCGCGAACCCCCACCTGCAAACGCCGCTCGGCTCCTCCGCAGCGCTGGAGAAGCTGGCCGGCGGTCGCGGTCGCTACGCAGCCGAGGCGGAGTTCGACGCGGCTTACCTGGCCTCGCTCACGCCCAGCCCTGACCCGAAGTTTTGGCGCGACCTCTCCGCGCGCTACGCGCGCGCCGCCAAGCAGTTGAAAGATCCCGGAGCGCGCAGCGCTGCGAGCGAGCTCGCGGATGACGCGGAAAAGACGGCGCAGGCGATCGAAAAGCCGGCGACGCCCTGAGGTCGCGCGCAAAGCTCGGATATAATATGGCCCCCTTCAACTCTGGCGCCCCGCTGCGCCACCCTCCACGATGAGCGACTTCGCATTCCAGGAACTACTGCCCCTCGGTCACGACGAGACGCCCTTCCGCAAATTGACGGGAGACTTCGTCTCCACCTTTGAAGGCGCCGGTCAGCGCTTCTTGAAGGTGGCGCCAGAAGCCCTGACGCTGCTTACGCGGGAAGCCATGCGCGACATCGCGCATTTGCTGCGGCCGGGTCACCTCGCGCAGCTGCGCCGGATCTTCGAAGATCCGGAGGCGACGCCCAACGACAAATTCGTAGCGCTCGAGCTCCTGAAGAACGCCAACATCGCCGCCGGCTTCGTGCTCCCGTCCTGCCAGGATACGGGCACCGCGATCGTGATGGGGAAGAAGGGCCAGCTGGTGTTCACCGGCGGCGGCGACGAAGCGGCGATCGCGCGCGGCGTCTACGACGTGTACGCCACGTCCAACCTGCGTTACTCGCAGCTCGCCCCGCTCGACATGTACCGCGAGAAGAACACCGGCAACAACCTGCCGGCGCAAATCGAGCTCTTTGCGACCGACGGCGACGAGTACAAGTTTTTATTCATGGCCAAGGGCGGCGGCTCGGCCAACAAGAGCTACCTCTATCAAGAGACGAAGGCGCTCTTGAATCCGGAGAGTCTGCTCAAGTTCATCGCTGAGAAGATCAAGACGCTCGGCACGGCTGCGTGCCCGCCCTACCACTTGGCCGTCGTGATCGGCGGCACCTCGGCCGAGTACACGCTCAAGGTCGCGAAGCTGGCGTCCGCGCGCTACTTGGATACGCTGCCGCAAAGCGGCAACGAGGCCGGCCGCGGTTTCCGCGACGTGAATCTGGAGGCGCAGGTGCTCGCGCTGGCGCAACAGAGCGGCATCGGCGCGCAGTTCGGGGGCAAGTACTTCTGCCACGACGTGCGCGTGATTCGCTTGCCGCGGCACGGCGCGAGCTGCCCCGTCGGCATCGCCGTGTCGTGCTCCGCCGACCGGCAGGCGCTCGGAAAGATCACGAAGGATGGCGTATTTCTGGAGCAGCTCGAGACGGATCCCGCCAAGTACCTGCCCGAGATCAAGGACGGCGAGCTGTCGGGCGAGGTCGTGCGGCTCGACCTGCGGCGGCCGATGTCCGAGCTCTTGGCGGAGCTCTCTCGTTATCCGATCCGGACCCGCTTGTCGCTGACCGGTCCCATGATCGTCGCGCGTGACATCGCGCACGCGAAGATCAAAGAGCGGCTCGAGCGCGGCGAGGGCATGCCGGAGTACATGAAGAACTACATGGTGTACTACGCCGGTCCGGCCAAGACGCCCGAGGGCTACGCCTCGGGGAGCTTCGGTCCGACCACCGCCGGCCGCATGGACGCCTACGTGGATCTCTTCCAGCGCAACGGCGGCAGTAAGGTCATGCTCGCGAAGGGCAACCGCTCCCCGGCCGTGACCGAGGCTTGCAAGCAGAACGGCGGCTTCTATCTCGGCTCGATCGGCGGCCCCGCGGCGCGACTCGCCAAAGACTGCATCCGCAGCGTCGAGGTGCTCGAGTACCCGGAGCTTGGCATGGAAGCCGTTTGGAAAATCGAGGTCGAGGACTTTCCGGCCTTCATCGTGGTGGACGACAAGGGCAACGATTTCTTCGCTGAAATCATCGGCGGCAAGCAGGCGCGCGGGCTGCCGGTCGCGCGCGCTTAGCGGGTGCCGGCGGGACGCGCGCCATGTGGGACCGCCAACGACGCCACGACGTGCGCGAGCGGCTGTTCGGCGGTGACGGGGTGGTGCGGGTTTGGAGCCTCGCGGCGCAGCCGCTGCCGCCCTTCGCGGCCGTGCTCGCCTGCGAGCTGGATCCCAGCTCGTGCGTGGGCGCTCACGTGCAACAGTACTTTGCCGAGCTCGTGATCGGGATCGCGGGCCGCGGTGAAGTGGAGGTCGACGGCGTGCCGCGCCCGTTCCTGCCGGGCAGCGTCGTCGAGCTGCCGCTCGGACACACGCTGGCGATTCGCAACGGCTCGCTGAGCGAGCCGCTGCGCTATCTGATCGTGAAAGGAACTCCGACAGAGGGTTAGGATGAGCCGCTCGTCGCGCTCGGCGCGGCCGGCCCTGTCACAGCGTGCGCTTCGCGCGTTGCGCGCGCTGTTCATCCGCTTCGTCGAGCACACCGGCGGCTTCCGCGCGTTGTTCGAGCACGCGCCAGCGCTTCTCCGGCACGCCGAAGAGATACTGGATCTGCCCGTCGTCATCGACGTCCAGGCTCACGTTTTGCGACGGATCCTTGGCGAGCTGCGTGAGCAGCGCGTCGCACTCGTCCTCGGCGACATTGAGCGCGCGTGCGGCGTCCGCCGCGGTGATGATGCCGCCCCGGTGCGCCACCAGCGCGCGGATCGCCTCGATGCGCGTCTTCTGTTGCGCGAGCGTGCCGCTCTTTTTCAGCTTCGAGCCACCGAGCACCAGCCCCAAACCAAAGAATAAGCTCAGCACCGCGACGGGCAGCGCGAAGGCATAGCCAACGAAGCTCGCTGGCCAGATCGACTGCAGCAGCAAGCCGAGGAACGCCGAGAACGAGAGCCCCATCACCAGCACGATCCAGCCGGAGACCGCGGCGAGCGTGCCGCCCACGCGCGAAGGCTGGCCGGCGAGGTTCACGCTGCGCGAAGCGAACGGCGGTCGAGGCGCGCCGCACGCCGTGCAGCGCGCCTCGACGCCGCGCAACACGATGGGGGCTCGCTGGCCACAGCGAGGACAAATCGAGCTGTTGGAGTGAGACGCCACGGGCAAAGCCTACCTCACCAACCGGCCGCTCCAGGCGTGGGTCGCTGATTTTACGGCAAACGCAGCGCGCTCGGCGTCATCGCGCGCGCCGGGAGCCGCCCCTGCCCGGCTCGAGCAGCACGACAGCTCGCCCGCTGCGCGCCGCGCGCACGGCGGCCAGCGCGACGCGCAGCGCCGCCAGGCCGTCAGCGCCCGCGGCACCCGGGCCGAGCGCCCCCCGCGCCGGATTCCTGATTCGATCGACGAAATCCTGTTGTGCGCTGTCGACGCGCGCCGGCAACGCGATGGCTCTTCGGCGCCCGCCGCGGCTCTGCAGCTGCAGCGCGGGCGTCGCGAGCTCGAGCTCCAGCACGCCGCGCTCAGCGAAGAGATAGAGCGCGTTGCGATAACGCCGATCGCGCCAGCTGACGTTCACGCTGCCAATCGCGCCACGCCGCATGCGAAGGACGCAGTGCGCTTGGTGCTCGGCCGCGCCCGCGGCTGCCTGCGTCGCGGCGCTGACGCACGCGACTTCATCCTGCAGCAAATGACGTAGCAAGTCGACGCTGTGCACGCCGAGATCCATCAGCACGCCTCCGCCCACGCGCTCCGGCTCGAAGAACCAACGCGCTCGCGGCGCCCAAGCGCGCGGCCCGGCGTGCGTCATCACGGCTTCGAACGCGAACACCTCCCCCAGGGCCCCCCGCGCGAGCAGGCGGCGCGCCGCGCGCACGGCGCGCTCGCAGCGCAGGTGATGGTGCACCGCGAGCACTAGGCTGCGGCGCTCCGCGAGCTGCAGCAGGCGCGCCGCGTCCGCGACGGTCGTCGTGATCGGCTTCTCCACCAGCACGTGCTTGCCGTTCGCGAGCGCAGCGCGGGCGATGAGCGCGTGGCTGTCGTTCGGCGTGCAAATCGCGACAGCGTCCACGGCAGCGCTCGCCACGAGCTCGCGCCAATCCGAGAAGGTGTGCTCCACGCCATAGAGTCGTTGGGCCTTGCGCTGCGCCGACCGGCGCGCGCTGCTCACGGCCGAAAGCCGCGCGCCGCGCGCCGCTGCGAAATGTGGCAAGTGCGCGCGCTCGGCGATCGCGCCTAGGCCCACTACACCGACTCGAACGGGGTCGCTCATCCCGCGCGTCTATCACAGCGCCGCGCTGCACAGCGCTGGATTTGCGGCGCCCAGCGGTGCGCGCTGCTCAGCGCCCGCTGCAGCTCGCCGACTTCGCGAGCAGATCAGCGCACTCGACGCTCAGGATTTCGAGCAGCGCGAAGCAACCCTGTCCCCGCGCCAGCCCGTTGGAGACGCAGCTCAGCGCTGCTTCGCGCTCGGCTTCACAGCGCGGCGTGGGTGCGCCGAACTGGTCTTCGCAACGCCTCGGGCAGGCAGGCCCGCCGAGCTCCAGCGGCACGCCGCACACCGTCGTGAGCGTCCGGCACACTGAGCGACAGGTCTCGGCGGCGCTCGCGCCGCCTGTCGTGCTGGCTCCGCCGAAGGCCGGCGCTCCGCCGAACACCGGCGCCCCACCGAAGGTCGGCGCTCCACCGAACACCGGCGCTCCACCGAAGGTCGGCGCTCCACCGAACACCGGCGCCCCACCGAAGGCCGGCGCTCCACCGAAGGTCGGCGCTCCTCCCCGGGTAATCACGCCGCCGGCTCCAGTGACTCCGCCGCGCGCGGGATTGCCACCGGCCGCGCTCGCGCCAGCGCCGCCACTGCCCAATACGCCGCCTTGCGCCGCTCTGCCACCGCTGGGGAGCACGGGCTCGTTCCAAAAATCGTCGCTGGAGCGCGCCCCGCACGACAGCAACAGTAAAAGCCCGAATGACAGCCAGCGCACGAGAGCCAGCTTAGCATGCTCGGCTAGCGCCGCTCTACGCCTCCTGTCTCACTCGAAGGGACGAGGTGCGCAGCGGCGCGCCACCCAGCTGTCGACAAATCTCTGACTTGTTTGCGTCGACCCGCGGGACCGACACGGAAACCCCAGCGGCCGGCGCTAAGCTTGTCGTTCTAGAATATGGAGATCGAAGAGACCACCGAGATGCGCCTGATCCGGCACTGGCGCTCCGGGGATCGCAAGGCCGGCGACAAGCTGCTCCGCCGCTACGAGCCCGTGCTCACGCGCTTCTTCTCGCGCCGCGTGAACCGCAACATCGAGGATCTGGTACAGCGTACGCTCCTCGCTTGCACGCAAGCCGTGGAGCGCTTCGAAGGCCGCTCGAGCTTCAAGAGTTACCTGCTCGGCATCGCGCAGTATCAGCTGTTGCTCAGCCTGCGCTCGGATACCGGCCCCGTTCACGAGACTCCGCTGCTCAGCACGCGCCCCGACGACAGCCCCAGCCAGCTCGCGGCCGTGCGCGAAGAGCAGCTGATCCTGATCAAGGCGCTGCTCAAGCTCGAGCCCGAATTTCGCAGAGTCATCAAGATGTTTTATTGGGCGGGTCGTTCCGTCGAAGAGATCGCGGCGGAGCTCGGGATCCGGCCTGGCACCGTGAAGAGCCGGCTCGCGCGCGGCCGCGCGCAGGTGCGCGCGACGATCATGAGCATGCAGCTCTCCCCCGACCTGCGCAGCGAAGCGCTGCGCGAGTTCGTGGAGTGGACGCTGCTGCGGCCGGAGCCCGCGGACGACCCCAAGTAGTCGCGGGCAGCAAGCGCGACGCTGCTCTCTGCTCAACGCGAGCGCACCCCGCGGCTCCGCGTCGTCTTGGCGGGCTCGGCCAGCGGTAGGTCATCGAGGCTCAGCACGGGCAGCGCGCTCGCCGAAGGACTGGCGCTCGGCTGGAGTGGTGCGGCGGACGCGGTGTTCGCGGCTGACGAGCTCGCGACGCGCAGCGCGGGCGGCGCAGCGCTGGCTGCCGGAGCTGGCGCGCTCGGCGTAGCGGCGGTCGAGCCGACCTGCGCTTCGCCGCCCAGCCAGCGCCGCCAATCGAGCTCGACGTCGTGCGCGCGCAGCACACGGCCCGCCCCGTAGGCGCCAGCAAACACCGCGAACAAGCTGGTGAGCAGCAGCAGACGCGAGGTGCGGCGCCGGCGGGGATGAATCGGCTGCGGCGCGGTGCGACGCACCGTGGACGCGAACGGCGACACGGCGCGACCCGCGGCATCTCGCTCGCGCTGTGGCGGCACCGTGGGCAGCGCGGGGAGCGCGAGCGCCGGTGCTTCATGTCGCGGCGATGACGGCTCGGCCCAAGCGCGATCGAACACCGTCCGCGAGCCGCCGTCGGCGTCGCCCTCTCCGACGGCATCAGCGAGATCGGGTGACAGCGGCGCGCGCACGATACCATCGACGCGCGTGTGCTCGTCGCGAGCCGACAACAGCTCTGCCCTCGCTGACGTCGACGCCTGCCGGGCGGGCTCGGCAGCGCCGTCGAGCTCGATACCGTAGATGGCAGAGCGAGGCTCCTTCGCCGGGAATGGGCGGCTCTGGTTTCGCAACGGCAGACGACCGCTGTGCAAGTCCAACATCAGCGAGCGATGGCGCTCGAGCGCGGCCCAGCCCAAGCCCTGCACGTAGTGCGCGACCTCCCGCGCAGTCGCCGGCCCCACCGCTTGCGTGAGCGCAGCCGCGAACTCGTGCGCCGAGGTGAAGCGCCGCTCGGGCGTCGGCTCGAGCGCGCGCTGCACGACCGAATCGAGGCTGAGCAACACGCGCGGGTTCAAGCTGGAGGGCGCCGGCGCGCCGGAGGCGAGGAACTTGAGCGTCGCTTCCACGGCGCTCTCACCCTCGAGCAAGCGGCGCCCCGTCAGCGCTTCCCAGAGCAGGATGCCCGCGTTGAACACGTCGCTGCTGGCGTCACTGCGCTGGTCGAAGACCTGCTCGGGAGCAGCGTAGCCCGGGCGCCCGAATGGCCCTCGCTGTCCCGGATCCAGGCGGCGAGCCAGGCCGAACTGGATGAGACGAGTGACGCCGTCTTCAGCCACCAACACCGACTCCGGAGTGATGCCGCCGTGCACGATCTCGAGCCCGCCAGCGACGGGATCGTCCGCGCGTCGCGCCGCCTCGAGCGCGCGCAGCACGTCTTGGATGATCGCGACGACGATGCGCACGGGCGGCCGTGCGCCGTCGCGCATGAGGCCCGCCAACGTCTCGGCGGCGGGATATTCGAACGCGCACCAGGTCGCCGCGTCTTCGGCCACCAGCGCGTGGGTGCGCAACAGGTTCGGATGATCCAGGTGGCAGCCTAGCCACGCGTCGGGACAGGCGCGCGGCAGCGCCGCGCCGGACTCCGCGAAGACGCCGTCGAGGCGCTTGACCGCGACGGCCTGCTCGGCGCCGCTGGCGTCCTCCAACAGTCCCACGTGGAGCTCGGCGACGCCGCGATACGCGAGCTGCGCTGTAGCGTTGCAGCGCACACGCGCCGCCGCGCGCGGCCCGCTCGCAGGACGCGGCAGACTCTTGGAGACGGTGTCCGCCACGGTCGCATCGGCGACGACCCGCGTAACGGCCTCGGGAACGCCGTAGGCGTAGCGGCCGGCGAGCTGCGCGCCGTGCGCGCGCGGGACGGTCGGGTCCGCCTCTTCGCGAACCACGAATTCACGAGGTTTATTGGGGACGGTTTTCGGAAGCGCCAAGTGAGCCGAACCTCGAGGCCGATGAGCACTGATAGCTCGCTCGAGCTGTTAGTCCCTAGGTGCTCGCTGCCGAGATTTCGGTTCCCGAAATCTTAACTCACGGCGCGCCTCGCCGCGCATTTGCGGCCAAAGGTGCGCGCAGCGGCGCGAGCGCGCGACACGCTCGCTGGCGCTGCCACATGGTCGCAGCAGCGGCGCCAGCAGCAGCTTCAGAGACAACCGATCTCCCAAACTCGCGACAACCCGCGTGACCGTCGCACCAATATCGATATTTGAAAGACAACAACTCAACAACACGCGTGCGGAGTCACTTATTCACCTCCGGTGTTATTGACCGCGTCGCTCGTTCGCGCAGCTCGCGATCACCGGCCACGCGCTTCGCGACGACGCGCGTCAGCCGACGTCGTCCGCTGACGCTCCGCGACGAGTCCCGGCCCGGGACGGCGAACGCCGCCAACGTCTGCAGCTCCGCGCGTCGATTTCCCGCGATCCTGCCGCAGCGGCAGCTCTGACGCAGCACTAAGGAGCATCAGCGCTGCCGACGACGAAGGCGTTCAACGTCGCTGCCTCTTTCCGCTTGCGCGAGCGCGACGCACGCTGGGACGTCCGCGGTGAGCGCGCGGATGCTGCGCCGACGGGCGCTGCAGCGTGCGTCGCGAACGATGCTCTTTCGCGGCACAGCAACTTTGGAACCTGAGCGCAACACGCGCTGAGATGAGCTTGGTAAAGAGACGAAAAAAAGAATGGTTAGTGCCCTTGCCAGATCGCTCTACTGAGCGGAATATAGGCCCAAGTACATGTCGAACGGGGCCTCCTCTTTCTTTCCTAGGATAGTTTTATGTCTTCTCGCGACGGGGGCTTGCGCCAGCCCCGCCGGTACCAATCGGGTGGGAGGCACCAATAATGGCGGCAATAGCAGCGTCGGCGGCAACGGCAGCGGCGCGAGCGTCAGCGGCGGCGGCACGGCGGGCTCCGGCCCGGTCGTGCGCATCCCGACGGAGGTGTCGCCAGGCTGCGGCAACAACATGCAAGACGCCAATGAGGAGTGCGACGACGGCAACAAGATGGGTGGCGATGGCTGCGCCGCTTCATGCCGCGTCGAGACCGATTGGCAGTGCCCGCAAGTGGGCCCCTGCACGAAGACGGCTGTCTGCGGGGACGGTCGCCTGGCGAGCACTGAAGTCTGTGACGACGGCAACACGAACCCCGGGGACGGTTGCTCCGCGAATTGCGGGGCCGTCGAGGATGGCTATCAGTGCCGTGTTCCGGGTAAAAAGTGCGTCCCGCTGTGCGGTGACCGCAAGATCACCGCTACTGAGGACTGCGATGACGGCAACGCGATGAGCGGTGACGGCTGCTCCAGCACCTGCCTCACGGAGCCAGGCTGGAGCTGCGACCCCGCGACCGGGAAGTGCACCCAATCCGAATGCGGCAACGGCATACCGGAAGCCGGTGAGACGTGCGACAAGGGCATGGAGAACGGCCTGTTCTTTGGTGACGCCACGGGCTGCTCCAAGACCTGCACGCAAGAGCCGAACTGCCGCGAAGGTGGCAAGACCCAGGCCTGCAAGACGCCGTGCGGCGATTCCAACATCGATCCTGGTGAGGATTGTGACGACGGCAACCAGGTCGACGGCGACGGCTGCTCGAAAGAGTGCAAGGTCGAAGCGGGCTTTACCTGTCAAGCGGAGGAGCACAAGGACACGCAGCAGTGCAGCACCGGGACCGGGGAGTGTCTGGTGCTACCCATCATCTATCGTGACTTCGACGGGGAGAACGTCGCGAACACGGGCCACCCCGACTTCTTCTATCTCGGCGCGGGCTTCAGCCAATGTGTCCCGAACGCCAGCGGGCAGACCGACCCGACGCCGATCACGGCCGACACCTGCTGGACCACGGACTCTACGGATCTTTGCCAGGGTCTGCTCCAGCCCACCCTCGGCGCGGACGGAAAACCGACGCTCGGCCCCGCCAAGATGTGCGCCTGCCGCTTCACCGATTGGGACGCCCCGAACATCATCCCCGCGGGGATGGGTCAGAGCTGCACCGTCCCCGATGACGGCACGCGCCAGCGCATCCAAACCATGGTCTCCGTGATCAAGAGCGCGGACACCTTCAACCAGTGGTACCACGACGGGACGGGCGGCACGAACGGCACGAAGTTCGTCGACAAGCTCGAGCTCGCGCTGCTCAGCGGCAATCAATACCAGTTTAGCAGCAGCAACGGCCGCACCGTGTACGACGACCTGCACGACATCTTCATGGGGACGGGCCCCGCCGTCAGCCTCACCAGCGGCTTCTTCCCGGAGGTGCTGGAGCAATCACCACGCGCCAAGGTGTGCAACCTCTGGCCCTATTGGGCACCCAACACCAACTGCGTTGCAGCGACGGGCGCCCAACCGAGCCAGCAGTGGGATCCGCTCGGCTCGACTACGGCGGGAATGGCCGGCACCGGCGGTCCGGTCACGCCGGTCACGGGCGTGAAGCGCAACTTCTACTTCACGTCCGAGGTACGCTACCTGTTCCGATTCGTCGGCGGCGAGACGCTCTCGTTCTACGGCGACGACGACGTCTGGGTGTTCGTCAACGGTCAGCTCGCGCTCGATCTCGGCGCGCCGCACGAACGCTTGCAGGGAACCGTCACGCTGCCGGCCGCCGGCGGCGGCGGCGCGGGGACCTGGGCCATTCAGGCGAAGAACAACACCACCGGCATGAACGTGGCGATCAAGAGCGGCATGACCCCGGCGCTCGGCCTCGAAGTGGGCAAGACCTACGAGATCGCCGTGTTCCACGCAGATCGCCATCCGCGTGAGTCGAACTACCAGCTGACCCTCTCCGGCTTCAGCACCTCGCGCTCGAACTGTGCGCCGCGTTGCGGCGACGGCGTGGTCACCGCGGCAGAGGAGTGCGACGAGGGCCCGATGAACGTGGACGGCGTCTACGGCGGCTGCACCACGCAGTGCAAGTTCGGCCCCTTCTGCGGCGATGGCAATACGGATGCTAGCGGAGAGGAAGAGTGCGACGCCGGACGCGACAACGGCGCAACCTACGGCCAGATGGGCTGCACGGCCGGCTGCAAGATCCCGCATCGCTGCGGCGACGCTCTGCTGGACGGTGACCAGGGTGAAGAGTGCGACGACGGCGCGAACAACGGCGTTGGTAACTGCGACGTAACGTGCCACTTGACCGTCAAGTGAGCCGTTGAAGCCCGAAAAACGGGGACGCTCGCTCGTCCCCGTTTTCGTTCCATGTGCGCGGATGGCGTGCCCGGGGCAGCACGGACTATGCTGCGCGCATGACGTCTGCGCGCACCCTCACCGCCCTCCTTGCCGTCACCGGGATCTCCGCCGTGGTTGCCTTGGCTTGCAAACGCTCCGCGGGCGCACCGGGCGACAGCGCCATCCCGAGCCACACGACGATCATCGCCTCGAGCCCCGCGCCGTCCACTGACATCCCGCCGTTGTCGAGCAAGGCTCCGCTCGAAGACGAGCGCAACACCATCAACGTGTTCCGGGACACCGCCGCCAGCGCGGTGTTCGTGACGCAGAAGCGGATGGTGGTGGACTATTGGGCCGGGCAGGCCATGGAAGTGCCTGCGGGCTCCGGTTCGGGCTTCGTGTGGGACAAGGAGGGGCACATCGTCACGAACTTTCACGTGATTCAAGGCGCGCGCAGCCTCACCGTGACGCTTCAGGATCAATCGACGCACAACGCGGAGGTGCGCGGCGCCGAGCCGCGCAAGGACATCGCTGTCCTCAAGATCAACGTACCCGCGGACAAACTGCGCCCGATTCGCTTACCGGAGAACAAGAAGCTTGCGCTCGAAGTCGGGCAAAAGGCGATCGCCATCGGCAATCCGTTCGGCCTCGACCACACGCTGACGGTGGGGGTGGTGAGCGCGCTGGGACGCTCCATGGAGGGCGTGGGCGGCGTCACCATCCGCGACATGGTGCAGACCGACGCCGCGATCAACCCCGGCAACTCCGGTGGTCCCTTGCTCGATTCGAGCGGCCGCTTGATCGGGATGAACACCGCGATCTACTCGAAATCCGGCGCCTCGGCGGGCGTGGGCTTCGCGGTGCCGGTCAGCTCGATTCAACGTGTCGTGCCGCAGATCATTCGCACGGGGCGCGCCGAGCAGGTTGGCCTCGGCATTCGCATCGATGGCGAGCAGCGCCTCGAGCGTCAAGCCGGGCTGCGCGGCGTAATCGTGCTCGGGGTGCAACCCGGCGGCCCCGCTGACAAAGCCGGTATTCGTCCGGTGCAGAGCACCGCGCGCGGCCTGGCGCTGGGCGACGTAATCATCGGCATCGATTCACAAAAGATCGACGACTATGACGACCTTTACAACGCGCTCGACGCTCACCAGGCGGGCGACAAAGTGAAGGTGAAGCTACGTCGCGGTGACCAGACGATCGAGGTCACCGCCGAGCTCTCGCTAGTGCAGTGAGGACGCAGCGCCGCTAGGCGTGCTCTCGCTCGAATAGCGCTTTTTACGGACGTCGGCCCGTCCTGGCCCTCCGCGCTTGAGGGCGGCGCGCGCGAACAGTATCCATGCTCGCGGCGTGCCGCACCTCCATTTCAGCCCGCTGACGCTGCTGCTCGCGCAAATCGCCGCCATCCTCGTCGTATCGCGGGCGCTGAGCGTGGTCACGCGCTGGCTTGGCCAGCCGCTCGTCATCGCTGAGGTGTTGGCGGGCATCGTGCTGGGGCCCTCGCTCTTGGGCTGGCTGTGGCCAGCGACGGCCCAGGCGCTGTTCCCGGAGCCTTCACTGCCGGTGCTGCGCATGCTGAGCCAGGTCGGCCTCGTCCTGTTCATGTTTCTGATCGGCCTCGAGCTCGATCCGAAGCTGCTCAAGGGCCGCGCTCAGTCGTCGATCGCCATCAGCCATAGCAGCATCTTCGTGCCCTTCGCGCTCGGCATTGGCGGTGGCTGGTGGCTGCACTCGAGCTACGCGGAGCCAGGCGTGCCGCGGCTCCCCTTCGTGCTGTTCCTGGGCGTGTCCATGAGCGTGACCGCGTTTCCGGTGCTGGCGCGCATTCTCTCGGAGCGTCAGCTGCTGAGCTCGCGCGTCGGCGCCATCGCCGTCGCCTGCGCCGCGGTGGACGACGTCACGGCCTGGTGCCTGCTCGCCTTCGTCGTGGCCGTCGCTCGCGCGCAAGGCATCGCCCACGCGCTGTGGACGACGCTGTTCGCGGCGGTCTTCATCGGCGGCATGCTCTTTCTCGTGCGGCCGTTCCTCGCGCGCGTCGGAGCGCGGGTCGCCAGCCGCGAAGGCCTCACGCGCGGCGTCCTTGCCATCGTCCTCTTGCTGCTGGTCGTCTCCAGCATCGTGACGGAGCTGATCGGCATTCACGCGCTGTTCGGCGCCTTTCTATTCGGCGCCATCCTGCCCAAAGACGGCCAGCTCGCCGAGAGCTTGGCGGAGAAGCTCGAGACCGTCGCGGTCATCCTGCTGCTGCCGCTGTTCTTCGCGTACAGCGGCTTGCGCACCGAAATCGGCCTCGTCAGCGGCGCGCGCGACTGGCTCGTCACCGGCGCGCTCATCCTGCTGGCCACGCTCGGCAAGTTCGGCGGCAGCGCCGTGGCCGCGCGGCTCACCGGCCTCGGCTGGCGCGAGGCGAGCGCGATCGGCGTGCTGATGAACACCCGCGGCTTGATGGAGCTCATCGTGTTGAACATCGGCTTGGACCTCGGCGTCGTCTCGCCGACGGTGTTCACGATGCTCGTCATCATGGCGCTGGTCACCACCTTCACCACGACGCCGGTGCTGCGCCGGATCTACTGCGACGAAGAGCTGTTGTTACGCTCGCTGCCTGCCAGCACGCGCTCATCAGGCCTGCCCGCGCCCTTCACGATCATGATGTGCGTCTCCGATCCAACACCCGGACCGGGCTTGGCGACCGTCTCCGCGGCGCTGCTCGGACGCCGCGAGCAGCCCGCGCGCTTGTTCGCCGTGCACCTGTGGCGGCCCAGTGATCGTCCCTCTCTCGAGCAACGCCGCGCAGCGCCGGAGCTCGAGCTGAGCCCGCTGCAGCCGCTCTTGAGCCACGCGCGCGAGCTCGACATCGACGTCCAGCCGCTCACGTTCGTGTCGTCAGATCCTGCGGCGGACATTTGCCGCACCGCGGAGGAGATGCGCGTGTCGCTGGTGTTGATCGGCGCACACAAACCGCTGCTGCTCGGCGGCAAGCTCGGCGGCAGCGTGCGCGACGTGCTCGAGCGCGCCAAAGTGCCCGTCGGCGTGTTCATCGATCGCGGGCTGCGCAAGCTCGAGCGCGTGCTCGTCGCGTACGCCGGCGGCCCGGAGGATCTCGCGGCGCTGAAGCTCGCGCGGCGCATCGCGGCGGCGGAGCGCGTCGAGCTCACGCTGTTCCACGTAGTGCCGGCCGGCGAAGCGGCGCAGCGGGGGCGGGGTCGCAGCCAGTTCGATGAGCTCTTCTCCGAGCCGGACACGAACGGCAAGGTCCGCATGCGCGTCGTCGAGCACGACTCCCCGCCGGACGCCGTCCTAGAAGAGGCCCAGCGCGGCTACGATCTGATCGTGCTCGGCGTACCCGAGCGCTGGGGCTTGGATAAGGGCGTGCTCAGCTTGCGGCGGCGCCGGGTGTTGGCCGAGGCGCCACTCTCAATCCTCGTCGTTCACCCGTCGAGCCAGGCCGCCGCGGTGACGACCCCCTCCGCAGCGCTGCGAGGCCCGCTGCCCGGGCCCTCGTCGGTTTGAGGCGCGCGAGCCGGCACGCTGTGACCAACCTGCACCGGATGGCGGAATTGACGACGGACGAAGCGCTGCTTCGGCCGACAATTCGACGTAGAGCCTGTACCGGGTGAGACCCCTTCCGCTACTTTACGGTGCATGCGACGTGGCGACTGCGCTGTTCAGCCCACCTCGGCGGAGCGCTGATGCAGACGATCTACATCATCACTCCGTTGCTGCTGCTGGGAGTCGTGCTGGCCGCGGTTTGGCTCGATCGCTTCAGCGTCCCCGTCATCCTCGTGGCGTTGGGGCTCGGGCTCCTGGCCGGCAGCGATGTCCTCGGGCTCTGGCACTTCGACGACGTCGAGCTGGCGAACGAGGTCGCGAACGCGAGCCTCGTGTTCATCCTGTTCAACGGCGGACTCGTCACGAAGTTCAGCATCCTCAAAGCCGTCGCTCTGCCCGCGGGTGGAATGGCGACCTGGGGCGTCGTGCTGACCGCCGCTGCGCTGTTCGGTCTGTTGCATTTCGTGCTGGGTTGGAGCTTCGAGCCCTCACTGCTGCTCGCCTCGGTGATCTCCTCTACGGACGCCGCCGCGACGTTCTCGATCCTACGACGCCAGTCGCTGCGCACGCGGCTGGCGTCGACGATCGAGATCGAGAGCGCGGCCAACGATCCAATGGCGATCCTTCTCACGCTCGTCGTCGTCCAAGCGCTGACCTCTGGCTCGGGCCTGGGCTGGACGGTGCTACCCGTGTTCCTGTGGAAGTTCGTGGTAGGTCCGCTGGTGGGCTGGATTCTCGCCAGGGTCGCCCTCGCGATCTTCGACCGGCTGAATCCGCAGGACCGCGGCTACTATTACGTGCTGCTGCTCGCGGTGGTGTTGCTGACGTATGGCTTGGCGGAAGCCGCGAAGGCGAGCGGCATGCTCGCGGTATTCACCGCGGGCGTAGTCATGGGCAACCGCAAGTTCATTTACCAGCAGGGCATCCGTAACTTTTCGGCCGCGCTGTCGGTGATCGCAAACATCGGCGTGTTCGTGATGATGGGGCTCTTGGTCTCCCCCAGTCAGTGGAGCTCACTATGGCCCCACGGCATCGTGCTCTTCGCGGCGCTGACGTTCGTCGCGCGACCCGCCGCCGTGTGGTTGGGCACGTTCGGAATGGGCTTCGAGGCCAAGGAACGCCTCTTCATGAGCTGGGCGGGCCTGCGCGGCGCGGTCCCGATCGTTCTCGCCACCTACCCGATGGCCGCGGGGATCCCCGCCGGACAGGACGTGTTCAACCTCGTCTTCTTCGCGGTGATCCTGTCCGTGGGAATCCAAGGCTCCACGCTCAGCGTGCTGGCGCGACGTTTCGCCCTGTCTACGCCGTCACGTCCGCCGCCCCGCTACGGACTCGAGCTCGTCACTATGGCGCACAGCGAGCTCGAGCTCACCGTCGTCGATCTACCAGATCCCAAGGGTCGGCCCGGACCGCGAATTCGAGATCTGACGTTGCCCCCCGGGGCGATCCTCACGCTCGTCACGCGAGGTGACGAGGTCGTCGCGCCCACCGGCAACACCAGGCTCCTCGGCTGGGATCAAGTCACCGTGCTCGCGCACGCCAAAGATGAAGCCGAGGTCCGCGCAGCGCTGCTCGAGCCGTTCGAGCGACCCGCAGCGCCAGAGGAGCCAGCCACGCTCCCCGTCGACACTAACCCACCGGAGTCCCCGGAGGTGGGCGACGATGAGCCGCTTCGCGGTCATGTCGTGCTCCTCGGCCACGGTGACGTCGGGAGTGTGCTGACCCGCTTCCTGCGGCTGCGTGACATCCCGTTCATAGTCATCGAACAAGACGCGATGACGGTGGCCGCTCTACGCGCTCAGGGCGTGCGCGTCTTACACGGTGCTGGAGAGGATCCCAAGCTCCTCGAGCGCGCCGGCATAGCGGAGGCCAAGATGTTCCTCGTCACCGCGACGCAGCCCGTGGCCACGCGTCGCGCGATCGAACACGCCCAGCGCATGAACCCGCAGCTCGAGGTGGTTGCGCGGGTGCAGCATGAATCACTGCTGAGCGCCCTGTCGGGCCTACCCCGAACCCGGCTCGTGCAGGGCGACGTCGAGCTCGCCTATGCGATGGCTCGCTTCATGCTGCTCGCGTCCGGGATGAGCGCGATCGAGACCGAGGCGTTGATCTTCGACGCCCGGCGCGGAGAACCGGGTACCACCCCAGCCCGATTCGTCGAGATCCGCATCCCGCCAGCGTCACCCGTCGTCGGCGAGCGACTCGCGGCGCTGGAGTTCCCGCCTGGCTCGCTGGTCGTCAAGATCATGCGAGGTGGTGAGGTGATCGTTCCCGGCGGCCAGACCGTGATCCGCGCAGACGATGTCCTGTTCGTGCTGACCGACCTCTCCCAAGTACAGACGATCGAGCGTCTCGTCGGCACTTCCGATGTTCAGGACTCGCCCGAAGACGGCGCGAAGGACAATAATGTCTCATCGGGACCCGTATGACCCGACCCGCTCCGGCTGGGAATTCGAGCGAGACGCTGCGTAACCCGGCTCGAAAAAAAACTCGCGGTCCCGTCGATCCCGCCTGCCCTCGTTCGTCGCCGTTGTAGATGCCGATGAGTGACTGCCACTTGGCAGCCTGCCCAGGCACAGCAAGGAGAAAGCACCATGGCTGAGAACACCGTCAAGCTTCACCGCGTCATTCGTGCACCAGCCGAGCGCATCTACCGCGCGTTCCTCAATCCCGAGGCAATGGCCAAATGGCTGCCCCCGCATGGATTCACGGGCAAGGTCCACAGCATCAAGGCCGAGGTGGGCGGCACCTACAAGATGTCGTTCACGAACCTCACCACCGGAAACAGTCACTCCTTCGGCGGCGAGTTCCTCGAGCTCGTGCCCAACGAGCGCATTCGGCACACGGATAAGTTCGACGATCCGAACCTCCCTGGGCAGATGCAGACGACCATCACCTTCAAGAAGGTGTCGGTCGGCACCGAGGTGACCATCGTGCAGGAAGGGATACCGAGCGCGATTCCGGTGGAGGGCTGCTACCTCGGCTGGCAAGAATCACTGACGCTGCTGACCCAGCTCGTGGAGCCAGAAATCAAGGAATAGGTCGGCGAAACGCGCGACTCGGGGCGCCCGCGACAGCACTGTGCTCGCCGGCGCCCCCGCAGCCAAGACCGGACGCACCGCTCCTTAGGCCTGGCCCTTTACGTATCCGAGCGCCTCACAGATGCGGCCATCGCGAACCCGCATGAGGTTGACACCGCGAACGCTCTCTTCGGGTCGCTCACCCCAAGAGAGTCGCCAGCGGATGGTGGCGCGCTCGCCGGCGACGCTGACGTCCTCGAGGTCGAAGCGCGTCGCTGAAACCGTCGCGATGCGGCTCCACAAGGCCACGCACGCATCGCGGCCCACGTATCGCGCGCCGTCCGGAGCAGGCGTCGTGTTTTCGATGACGCAGTCAGCGGAGACGAGCTCCGCGAGGGCGCTGGGGTCATGGCGCTGGAACACCTCATTGAAGCGGCGAATGACCTCCGCCGTCTCCAGGTCGAGCGCAGGCGTCTTGGCGTAGCCGAGCGCCTCCACGATCTTTCCAGCCTCTACTCGGATCAGCGTCACGCCACGCAGCGAGCTGCGGTCACCGAAGCGATAGCGCCAGCGGTTGACGGCGCGGTCGCCGAGGATCACGGTCTCTTCCGTCTCGAAGGTCCCGCGAGTGTCGGCCACCATAGCCTGCCAGCAGCGGACGTTGTCGAGGTAGCCTTCGATCCGAGCGCCGTCCGGCGCCGGCTGCATTCCCTCCATCACGCAGTTCTCGGCGACGAGCTCGGGGATCAGAGACGGATCTCGCGCTCGAAAGGCCGCGATGAAGCGCTCGACGATGCGTTGAGTAGCGTTTTCCATGCTCTGGATCTATAGCGAGCGAGCTCGCGCGCCTTGACTCGGCGTTCGGGATTCTTTGCCGCAATGAGCCATAGCGACGCGCTCTCCGAGGTGCTTCGTGCCGTGCACCTGACCGGCGCGATCTTTCTGCGCGCGGAGCTGAACGAGCCGTGGGGCTTCCAGGCGCCGTCGGCTGGCAGCGCTTCCCCGCTCCTGGCTCCTGGCACGGAGCATCTCGTGCCCTTCCATCTCGTCACCGAAGGCGAGGCGACCGTTCGCCTGGCAGGCTGCGAGCCCGTGCATCTCGAGCCCGGAGAGCTCGTCGTCCTGCCGCGCGGTGATGCGCACGTCCTCGCGAACGGCGCTCCCCCTGAGCTGGTAGACACCTCAGACCTGCTCCCCGCGATCCTCGAAGGCTCGCTCCTCAGCGAGCACGGCGGCGGCGACGGGCCCGTGACGCGCTTCATCTGCGGCTACATCGGCTGCGACCGACAAGCCGCGAAGCTGTTCCTCTCGGGCCTTCCCCCTGTGTTCAAGGTCCGAGTCCGCAGCGACTCTGCTGCGACGTGGATAGAGAGCGCGATTCGTCATCTCGTCTCGGAGAGCGAAGCGAGCCGACCCGGAAGTCGAGCGCTGCTCACCAAACTGGCCGAGGCTTTGTTCATCGAGACGCTGCGGCGGCACATGGCAGAGCTGCGCCCAGAGGACACCGGCTGGCTCGCGGCGGCGCGCGATCCAGCCGTCCGTCGCGCCCTGGCGTCGATGCATCGTGAGCCGACACGCGCCTGGACCGTCGCGCAATTGGCGCGCCACGCCGGGATGTCGCGGACCGTCTTCGCGCGCCGCTTCAGCGACGTGCTCGGTCAGACGCCGCTCGCGTATCTCTCGAGCTGGAGACTTTGGCTCGCTGCCACGCGGCTGCGCTCGAGCGACGCGCCCGTCCTCCAGATCGCGCTCGCCGTCGGATACGAGTCCGAGGCCGCCTTCAACCGGGCGTTCAAGCGCGAGTTCGGGTTGCCGCCGGCGCGGTATCGCAAGCAGGAACGAGCCTCGGGATAACGCCCATGACACGCGCTACGCCGGTCCTGCGCGCGACGGCGTGATGACCCATACGCGCAAGACCGCTCGCAGGCGCTCGAGCACGGAGGGCGGCAGCGCGAGGGGGGCGAGCGTCGAGAACGATGGCGTCTTGTCCACCTGGCTGTGCACCTGCATATCGAAACCAGCGCGATGTAGAAAGGCTTCGAGCTCGGCGCTGTCCTCGAAGGCGGAGGCATCGAGCTGACGCTGCGTCACCCCGGTGATGGCCTCCCGAAGTTGGAGCCTCTCCGCTGGTAGGCCCCGGATCTCCGTCTTGAACGCGAAATCGGGGACGAGCCACCAGCCGCCGGAGAACTCGCTCAACAAGCGATGAACGTTCGCGGTGAGGCGCTCGGTTTGCTCTCGCGTGAGATAGCCGACGAGACCCTCACACAACACCAGCAGAGGCTGCGCACGCTCGAGCCCAGCGACGGCGGCGCTCAGCTGCTCGAGCTCGAGCACGTCCGCGACCTTTACGGCATGCGACGAGCTCGGCGCGAGTCGATGGCGCCGCCTCACTTCGGCGAGCAACTCGAGCTTCGTGGCGACCACTTGGGGCAAGTCGGTCTCGATGTAGCGGAGCGAGCCCTGCCGCGCGAGATCGAGCCCGCGAAGCGAATAGCCGCTGGCAAGCTCCAAAACCTGTGTGGCGCCGCGCTCGCGGATGAGCTCGGTGATGCTCTTGTAGCGCGCCTCGAACATCGGGGCGTAGAACGTGAGCTTGTCGGGATCCAACGCGTGAGCCCGCACGATCTCCGCGAAGGCTTCGTCGGCGCCGATCAGCGCCGCCGCTTCGGCCGCGAAGGGGATGTCCGAGAACTTACGATAGTAGGCGGACACCTTGGCGGTAACGCTGATTTGCGCGGGGTCGGCGGTCACCCCAAGAGCCTATACCCGGACGCTGAACCTGGGGCGCGCGAAAGCTGCTACTTGGTTGCGGGCCAGCCCAGCGTCAGCAGGAACGCGCTGTCGCTCTCTGCGTACACGTCATGCGGCAGTCCTGCGCCCATCACCAAGAGCTGGCCCTGCGGGACGTCCACGCTGCGTCCGGGGAGCTGCAGGCGAAGGTGACCGGAGAGCGTCTGCACGGACGCGGTAACGCTGGCGTGGTGCTGGGAGATGGTCTTGCCGCGCTGAAGCGCGACGACGGTGATGCGCAAGTCCGGAGCGCGGATCAGCGTTCGCGCGGTCTGGCCTTCGCGAAGGTACGACTCCTCGCCGAACAGCTCGCGAGCGACGGTAGCGAGATCAAAGGTCACGCCGTGGCTGGGATTTTCTGGGGTGTTCATGACTCATCCTTCGGATCGTGGTTGGTGGTGGGAGCGCTCACGCTCTCCTGAGGCGCGCATCACGCGCCCCTTGTCTTGCGGGGAACGTAGCCGCCGTCGTCCTCCCAGCGAGCGATGGTGCGCGAATCCAGCTCGTCGCTGACGCGGGTCGCAACGTGCGGGGCATCGTCGAGCGCAATCTGCCGTACGGGACTGTACGCGGCGGTCTCGAGCGCGTTCCAAGCGCGTTGCAAGGACTCGAGGGCGGTCTGCGGCAGAAGCCTCGCGAAGAGCTGCGGCGGGCATTCATGGGGAGAACCCGGGCAACCTTCGGCGAGCAAGCGCTGGCTCTCGGCGATCACGTCGGCGCCTATGCTGAAGTCACCGCACCGGTCGCAGTGAACGTCTACGGAGAGAGCTCTCAAAATATCGGTCATGGCGTACCTCCTTTCTCCGTCACGCGTTCAGCGCTCGGGGAAACAGGACATTGTTCTCGAGATGGATATGCTCCATCAGCTCCGACTCGAGCTTCTCGAGCCCGGCGTAGAGGGCACGCCAGGTTGCGCAGGCCTCGGGTGGAGGGCTGAAGTCGGTCGCGAGCTCGCGAAGTCGACGCAAGCTCGCGCCGTGGTCGTCGTGCTCCTGCATCATCACTCGGACCGGCATGTGGAGCTGGGCCCCATGACTGCCACGCCGAATTGCTGGAAACAGCACCTGCTCCTCCTTGGCCAGATGCTGCAAGATTTCGTCGTGGACTCGCTCGAGGAGCTGCGCGAGGCCATGAGGGCACGTCGGCTTGTTCCTGTGCACGCGTTCGACCCTGCGCGCTGCCTCGATGAGCGCCGGGAGATCTCTGCGCAGCGGTTCGTGAAATCGGGTTAGGACGAAGTCGATGAGCGTGGGCAGCGGCTTCGTGTCCCACCGCTCCGTAGACGCCGGCGCATCAGCGGCGATGATCTCCGCGACGATCGCGCCAGCGTCGAGACCCAGCTCATTGCAAGCCTCGGCCAGCTTGCGGCGACCACCGCAGCAAAAGTCCAGCCGGTGGCGCAGGAAGACGCGTGAGGCGGCGGGGTGCGCCGTTGCGAGCTGACCGAGGGTTTCATTGACGTCTATCATGGCGAGAGTTCCTTCTGCCCTCACCTAGCAAGCTGCGCGCCATTTCAATAAGCTACTTAAATTATTGGTAATTTTCACACACTGCTATTATTTCGACAACCACCCGTTGTTGCTCAATTCATAACTGTTATTATATTCATAACGATGGATCGCTTGGAGTCGCTGCTGTCGATTGCCGTCGACCTCACGGCGTCCCTGGCCTCGCACGATCGACTTCAGCGACTCGTGGACGCGGTTCGCGCGGCCATTCCGTGCGATGCCGCTGCCGTGCTGGCGCTGAGCGGTGATGAGCTGATTCCCCTCGCTGCGCATGGGTTGGCGCCGGAGATTCTCGGTCGTCGCCTCGCTCGCCGCGAACACCCGCGCCTCGACGTCATCATCGCTCGCAAAGGGCCGGTGCGCTTTCCTGCAGACAGCCGGCTGCCGGATCCCTATGACGGCCTGCTGCTCGTCAATCCCGACGCGACGCGGGACGTTCACGCTTGTCTGGGCTGCCCGCTGCTCGAAGGCGGGAGCGTGATCGGCGTCCTCACGGCGGATGCGCTGCAGCCGGGTGCCTTCGACGAGCTCGATGACAACTTCTTGCGGATGCTCGGGGCGCTCGCGGGTGCGGCGCTCCACACGAGCCGACTGATTGAGTCCCTCGAAGCGGCGTCGCGGCACCATCAGCAGCTCGCGAGCGTGCTGCAGCGCGACGCTGCGCAGCGCGACGGTGGCAACCAAATCCTAGGCACCAGCGAGG
Organism: uncultured Sorangium sp.; assembly: GCA_966250485.1. Lineage (GTDB taxonomy): Bacteria > Myxococcota_A > Polyangia > Polyangiales > Polyangiaceae > PMG-095. The sequence goes on from CBINHN010000004.1 coordinate 219,508, forward strand.
CGATACAACGTGTGCGACACGAGATCGATCTCGTCGCCCGCTCGGACTTCGCCGTCCTGATTACGGGCGAGACGGGAGTGGGCAAAGAGCTCGTCGCGCGCGCGGTCCATCAGCACTCGATGCGCGCGGAGCAACCGCTCATCTACGTCAACTGCGCGGCGCTGCCGGAGGCCATCGTCGAAAGCGAGCTCTTCGGACACCTGCGCGGCGCGTACACCGGAGCGACCAACGACCGCGCCGGAAAGTTCGAGATCGCCAACCACGGCACCCTGTTCCTCGATGAGATCGGTGAGCTTCCGCTCTCCGTTCAACCGAAGCTCCTGCGCGCGCTGCAAGAAGGCGAAATCCAGCGCGTTGGCTCGGACAAACCCTTGCGCGTCGACGTGCGGGTCGTGGCCGCTACCAATCGCGCGCTCGAGCATGAAGTCGGCGCGGGCAGGTTTCGGGCTGATCTGTTCCACCGCTTGAACATGTATCCGATCCACGTGCCGGCGCTGCGGGATCGTCGCTCCGACATCTCCCTCCTCGCCGGGTTCTTCCTGGATCTGTACCGACGGCGACTCGGGCTCGGCCCGGTGCGGCTCAACGAGGCGGCACGGCGCAGGCTGGTCGCTGCCGACTGGCCAGGGAACGTCCGCGAGCTCGATCATCTCCTGGGACGCGCGGTCCTGCGCGCCAGCGCCGAGATCGCGCGCGGCACGCCGGTCCTCATCGGCCCCGAGCACCTTCATCTCGACGCGCGAGAGGTCCCGACCAAGAAATCTGGAGAACAAGCGCCGAGCGCGGACACCGGCGCGGTGACGGTCTCCGTAGGCAACATGACCCTCAAAGCCGCCGTGGAAGAGACGAAGCGCGCGATGATACTGCGCGCCGTCGAGGAGAACGGCGGCAACTGGGCGGCGGCCGCGCGAGCCTTGGGGATGGCACGGAGCAACCTGCACCACATGGCAGAGCGGCTCGGCTTGCTGAAGTGACGCAGCGCTGGCGAGAGAGCGCCGAAAGCGCCGGGTTAGCTTAGAGCTCGCGCGATCTCGTCCGACTTCGCCCACAGCCGGCCGGCGAGCGCGGCGTCTTCTGCGTCTGGGCGCGGCTGCTTCACATTCGAATCGGAGAGATAACTGCCTGCCAAGGGCAGCGCCTTTGGGTTGACCGCGGCGAAGACTTGAGTCGCGGCGCCCTCCGCGACCGACTTGAAAAAGAGCGGCCCCAGTCCGCCCATCAAGCGGCTCAGCACCGGCCCCAAATAGCGGCCGAGGTTGGTGGCGACTACGCCGGGGTGCACCGCGTAGGCGGCTTTCTTGGTGCCGCCGAAGCGCCGCTGCAGCTCCTTGGCGAAGAGCAGGTTCGCCATCTTCGATTGGCCATAAGCCGTGATTGGTTTGTAACCCTTGTCGCCCGAGAGGTTGTCGAGCTGGATGCCTTCGGCTGGCGCGGCTCGGTGCCCCTCGCTGCTGACGACCACCACCCGGCCCTCGTCCTTGAGCTGCTCGAGCAGGCCCGTCACCAGCATGAAGTGGCCGAGGTGGTTGGTGAAGAACTGCAGCTCATAGCCGTGCGCCTTCACGAGCTTCGGCGGCATCATGATACCCGCGTTGCAGATGATGGCGTCGAGCCGGTGGCCGTCCGCCTTGACCGCTGCGACGCACCCTCGCACCGACGAGGGATCCGAGAGCTCACAGGCGTAACCGATCGCCTTGCCGGGAAACGTCGCGCAGGCAGCGTCGGCCTTCTCCTTGGTGCGCGCCGTTGCCAGCACCAGAGCGCCACGCAGCGCCAGCACGCGACAGGTCTCCTGCCCGATGCCCGAGTTGCAGCCCGTCACCAGGAACGTCTGCCCTGCGAGCGAGAGCCCCTCGCTGACCTGCTCCGCCGTGGATCCGTAACCGAAGCCGGTCGGCCCCGCTGATTTGAAAATAGCGAACAACGACATGAGACCTCGCTTTCGTTGGGTTGCGCGGCGAGACCAGCGTGCGACGACGATGGTCACGCTCGCGGACTCTAACAGCTCCGCGTCCGCAGCAATCCCGGCCGTGTAGCGCGTCAGCCGAGGAAGCTTCCCGTCAGCGCGCCGGTATACTAAAAGGCGACATTCCGGAACGTGCTCTCCGCGATGGTAAATCCAGCCATTCTCGCTGCACCGAGGGGGTGCTGTGAGGCAGCATTGTCCCTCGAGCTCGGAGGCGCCGCGAGGCCGTCCCAGCTCACCGCCAACGCAGAAGTGAGGCTAGAGCGCGTGACCGTGCCGCCCACTGAAGTGCCGCCAGCGGCGGATGGCGACGACTGATGGTGATCGCCTCTACCTGGACCGATCCCGTTCTCGGCGTC